>NZ_JNAI01000013.1 GCF_000759855.1 Prochlorococcus marinus str. MIT 9107 | reverse complement strand
CATGGGTTCTCGGCGAAATTATGTAGTTCGAATGAGGTTAGAATATCTATCCAGATATAAATTTATTATCCATTAAATAATCTATTTAGGAAAGTGAAGGTTTGTATGAGTTTAATCGTCCTTGCCTATATTATCTTTTAGCTAAATAAATTATTACTGTCATAGTTCCCATTGCGACAATATAAAGTTCCAAAGATCTTTTTGTAATTTACTATATTCAATAGTAATTTATAATTTTAATTATTGATTGAATTAAAATTGAAGAAAATTTCATGTCTAAAAAATCTAAATTAATATTGATACTTGTAACAGCTCTTTCTAGTATTGGATCTCAATTCTGGTTTGAGTAAACCTATAAATTTTGTAGGGTTCTGCTGTCCAGCTTTTCAGCCCGCATCCAAACCCTAATTATTTAAATCTTACCGAATTATTTTCGAGGAGCATTATAAGTTACAGATCGCTAGAGGCTTATTTTTGTTATTAGCTTCTGGTTCCTATTTCATTTTGAATTATTTAAATTATCCTTTAGAGAGGTTGGGAGCATAATATGGAATTAATTATTTCTTCTCAAGAATTCTTGATTAATTTGTAAAGAATATATCGGGATTAATTAGTCTAAGAAAGTTTATAAATATTTTTATTCAAAGTCATTTTTATGCTCCTTTTATAACTACGTGTGAGGAAATAAAAGAAGCATCAAACTTAATCTAGATTTTTTTTTGAGAATTATTCATCACTTTTTATACTTGAAACGATATCAAAAAGTTCATTATGAACATTTTTTGATGTAAATAAATAATATGTTTAGAAGCCTCTAATTTATGAGCTTCATAATAAAGGATCAATGGATAGTAAATTCTTTTTAAGAACTTTAGTTTGTTGCATTAACAGCAAGAACAATCACCCTCTGATTTCGAATGAACCGAAGTTAAAGCATCTGCAATATCTCTCAACATATCAGCGACATATTCTGGAGGACATCCAAATTTATTTACATAAGCAACGCTTTGTTTTGCGATCTCTGTATATGCTGGCAAGATCATGCCATCTAGTTGTTCTTTAGTCGGTTGCCAATTTTAAGCGCAATGATCTGACATTATTTTTTATGTAAATTAATGCTAACTTAGTCGTTAATAAGATAAATAACAATAAGATCATTAACTTTTAGATGTATAAATTAGTGAGCATAAATAAATTTTATTTAAAAATGATTTTCATGTTCGTAAATAGTTTTATGTTTGCCCTAGAGGGTATGATTTTATTGACTTTTGGCCATAATATCTTTATATTTATTGATAGTAATTAACTTAATATGTTTACTATGGCATTAAAAAATATTTATTTAAATAATTTATCTATTTCCAATGAAAGAGTATGTAATGGGTGTGGATGCACTTGTCCTTGTGAGTGTAAGGATTGCGCAGAATGTTCAACGTGCGGTAAAAATTAAACTTCTTAACTTTAAAACTCAAAATATTTTTTATAGTAATTAATAAATGGTTATTTAGAATTTCTGAATAAGATTTTTATAAGAAACAAGATTTGTAACTTGTTTCATTGATAGATGTAGTTAATGAAATAGAGCTTAGTAAAAATTAATTTCTAAAAGTTTAAGAGGGAATTATTATTATTTCTAAAAGAATTTAAATGCAAGATGAGATTGATTTAAAAGAAGTATGGGCAATGATAGTTAAGAAAATGAATGCAGAAGGTGAAGATGTCTGTCCTAATTCATCAAGTTTTTATAAAACACAAGATGGAATAGAGTGTTCTGTGCGAAGTAAAAACGGTACTTTAATAGGGATTTGTTATAGGGAAAGTGATAGAAGTGGGGGATATCGATGGATCATAGAAAAATCAAGTTAATATATTTTCTATCAATGATGAAAAAAAATATATATGAGATTTTTACTCTCAGAATTTCAAGTATTAAAATATGGAATAAAATTATTTTTAAATATATTTACTGCAAAGACAAATAAGGAAAATATGGTTAGTTGAACAATAAGCCAGGTTAACATTTTATAATTCGGATTTTTTGTGAAAAGCGAGATATTTTTTGTGATAAGAGAATTTAGGTGAAAACTTTCTTTATTTTTCATTTCATTGATTAAATCTTTTTCATTCAATTTATATTTATCTTTTAAATCTTTATCCATTGATAATGCACTTGTTGATGTTTTTGATTTGGTTATTTTCGATGTTTTCTTTTGCAGTTTCTTTATCAATAAGATGTTCCCATATGTCCAAAGTGAAAATCCTATAAATATGGGAAATAATAATTTGAAATTTATCAAAATTTAATTTTTTAAGCCTATACCTAGCCTTAGTGCTAATGTTCCCGCAAAAATTACAATAAGTAATCCTAAAGCAATAAAAATTATTTCTTGAGATGATTCCATTATTCATTCATTATTTAATAATTTTCCTTTTTCGTAATCAACAAAAAAGCAAGTTGCTGCTAAATTGTATTTGATCAGAAATCCAAATTAACTAATACGAAAAAATTTTAAGATAGGAATAAAATATGAACTTTAAAAAGATAAATTTTATAGTCATAAAGGTAATCAATGAATTTATTTCAATAGAAATTTCCTAAAGGAGAGCAAAGCTAAATTTTATTTATCCTTCCTCCATAACATCCACTTCCAATTTTAAAAAAACCAGAGGCAGCCTTTAATAAATCTGCGTTATTGGTGATTTTTGATAATTTTGAGGATAAACCTGAAAAAATAACCATGTTTACTTCATGTGATTTAATCTTTTTTTGATATGGGTGCCATATTTTTTTATCTTTAAGGAGTATCGCTTCACCATTCAATTTAGTTCCGCCGTTTTCAAAGCTCCAGCTTGTAGGCTTTTCTCTCTTTGGCCTATGAGTATAAAAACTACCTTTGAGATCATTCTTCGATAAGAAATATCCTTTTAATGAATTTGATCTCCGTTCATTTAAGATTATCGAAATACTTGGCACTTCTTCTGAAATTAAAATGCATTGTATGGGGTGACTTATTTCTACTAAAAGAAAATACAAAATTTTGAGAAAAATTTTATGATTTTCTTATTTTAAAACATTTGTTAAAAACAAAAAATTGTGGAAGGGGATTTGGAAGGAATTTTCTTAATTTTTCAAGGTTTGTCCAAAAACGTAATATAAATAGATAGTTAGCCAGAAATTTTTCTTAAGCATTATAAACACTGCTATTATTATAAATTAAAGAAAAAAGAAAGCGCGCTCTTTTTGAAAGTTCTGAATTTAGGAGTAAGTAGAAATCATTTTATTTAGTAATGCCAAAGTAGCCAAAATAATCCAAATCCATAAATAATACCTATCGAAACGATTGCTGGAATTACTAAACGTTTCATTTAACTAGAAATCGACCCATATCATTCATAAAAAACCAAATAGTTATTGAAAGATTTAATATTACTGTTAGTGAAATAGATATTATTAAAAACTTTTTCCCAACCCCTGATTGAGTTGCATCTTCACCAGCAACTGAAATTGATTCAAGTTTCATAAAAGAAAGGATTTAATCACCCTTTATTTTAGATCTACTGTCAATCTTCATAAGTTGCTATATTCAATATTGTATTTGTATTTCTTTAAGGACTTTCAATATATTTAGTCATATCGATCTGCCATTGTCTTATGGTATCTACATTAAATAAAACATTACTTCTAGGTTTACCTGTAACGTATATCCAATGCTTACCAGCTTTTAATACTTTTGTACTCTTTAGTTCCCAAAGAGATGATGATGAGATGCCTAAAAACTTAGATGCCTCTGAACTTTTTAAATATCTATCCATAAATAAATATCAGTGTTACTTTCCTCTTAACTTAAATCGACAATCAATCAACCTAACTGTATAGGTCGAGAGTATAAGGTGTAGTAAAGAAATAGCTATGGAGTGGTCGATGTTACGGACTTACCCAAAAAATAAAAAAATATGAAATAATTCTGTTTTACAATTTAGTTATGGCATTAATCCCTTTTAAATCAACAGAAAAACAAGGTAAAGCTAATGGTAAAAGTATTATTAGCCTTGCTTTAGTGATGTTTTCATTGGTAGCTTGGATGTGCTTATTTAGGTAAAAAATTATGGCTAAAAAAGAAGGAAAAGAATTAGCGACAGTAAAGGTTTATCTTAATACTGGGATCATCGCAGGATTAATTAGTGTGGGATTTATTGCCTCAACTTTAGTTTTTGGAGTACTACTTCTGGTTTTAAAATAATTTTTTAAAAAAGATTTAAATTCTTTTTCATTAGATTCTGAAACTTCATATGCACAAGTTGACTTAACATCAGATTTGAAAATTTCTAAAAATTTGTTTTCATCTTTTATTAAGTCATCAGGAATAGATGAGAAGAAATATTCATATTTCAAGGTTGATTCTTTATCAAGGCCTTTAAAAAGATTTCTTTTTAGAGAATCACAATATTTGTCAGCCAATTGATTATTGGCTATTTTTTCTTCTAAATACATTTCTCCAATTAAAGTCATACTACTTATTAGGTTAATTTTTATGGTTAAACCAATTAAAAAAAAAGAAAAAAAAACAAATTTCATTAATCATCTTTTGGATTTAAAAAAGGTCTTATTTCATTTTTCACTTTTTCAAGTGGCTTTTCAATAAAATCAGGTTTTTTTAAAACGGCAACTAAAACCCATCCTGCACTAATTGCAATAACCATTCCAAGGTAAGCAAAACCATAAATCATAAAAACTCTAATTAATTTACTTTTGATTATGGTTCTTTTTTGCCATCCTCTTTTGGTTCAATGTTTCCCTCTTCTGTAACTTTCTCCTCTTCCTTCCCCTCTTCTGTAACTTGCTCCTCTTCCTTCCCCTCTTCTGTAACTTGCTCCTCTTCCTTCCCCTCTTCTGTAACTTGCTCCTCTTCCTTCCCCTCTTCTGTAACTTGCTCCTCTTCCTT
>NZ_JNAI01000012.1 GCF_000759855.1 Prochlorococcus marinus str. MIT 9107 | reverse complement strand
CGTGCCGCCAATTACAGCATTGGTCTCATTGGCGATCTGTTTCAGCAAGCGGTCATCGGTGATGGATTCCACAAACACCGCGTTAATGCCTTCCTCACGGATTTGCTCAATCAGCTTTGCAACATCCGCGGCGGAGGCCTCGCTCTCGGTGCTCAGACCTTGAGGCGCCTCAAACCTATGTTGTAGGATTGTGCGAAGTATCCAAAAGCGTCATGCGGCGTCACCACGGTGCGCTGCTCAGCAGGCAAAGCGCCGATAGAGGCTTCAATCTCAGCTTCCAATGCTTCAAGCTCAGCGACATACGCGGCGCGGTTCGCTTCGAAGGCCGCTGCGTTCTCCGGGTCGGCTTTGGCAAGTGCTGCGGCGATGTTGTTTACGTAGATGACCGCGTTATCCACGCTCTGCCACGCGTGCGGATCAAAGGCGCCGTGGTTGTGGCCATGGTGATCGTCATGCCCCTCTTCGGCGTGGTCATCGTGATCGTCATGGTCATCATGCCCATGCGCGTGGTGATCACCTTCAGGCTCCTGTGCAATCGGCTCGACATCAGCGCCAGACGTGTCTTTGAAGAAATGCGCATCCGCTTCGAACTCGAACGGCATGTGCTCGGTAAAGAACGCGTAAGTGCCGTCTTCTGTGATCTCGACAGTGAACAGGGTGATGTCCTTGTCCGCGTCAAAGGTAAGCGCATAAGCCATATCAGCCGCAATCAGCGTGTCGCCGCCCATTTTGATGTCAGAGGCGTCCGCTTCGAGCAGGCCCTCAGCCGCTTCTTCAACAGCTTCAATGTCGCTCGCCGCCAACATGACCATCTTCATGGCGGGGTCAGCGTAGTCGCCGTCTACTTTGGCAAAGGACCACTGGTACGTGCCGGCCTTCAGGTCGAACAATCCGGCCCACTCAAACGCATGGGCGCCATGACCGTGTTCATCACCATGGTCATCGTGATCTGCGTGATCATCATGATCGTCGTGGCCATCATGTTCGTCGCCATGTTCATCGTGTTCATCAAAGGCAATGGCTTCGATGCCATCGGTAGCGACAACTTGCATGCCGCCAAAACCGGAGGATTCAACCAGTCGCTCCATCCAGCCTTCAAACTCAAGCCCGTTCACAAAAACGCACTTCCGCCCCGGCAACAGCACGCGCGTCTTGTGGTGTTG
>NZ_JNAI01000011.1 GCF_000759855.1 Prochlorococcus marinus str. MIT 9107 | reverse complement strand
GCTCTTCTAAGCTTTGCTGCTTCATCCAAACCTTCCATAATTGTAAACGTAGAATTTTCAGTGGCTACTTTTCTTAGCTTTGAAAACTCTTTATATTTTTCAGATTCATAAGCTTCAACGGCTGCCCTCATTGATGGAAATTCACAAATAACTGCTAAATTGGCATCCTCGGTCCTCTCCTTTCCTTGAGGCTCTGTATCTTTTGCAAAGACTTGACCTCCAACCTCTTTCAGCCATGGTCCAACTTTATTTACATATTCATCAAATAAATCTTGATTAATTATTTTGGCAGTTGATATCCAATAACCTTTAGCTCCTCTTTTATTGATTTATTTATTTAGGTATCTCAATTAGACTAAATCATCTCGTATTGATCAAATTTAGTTTTTAACTTTGCTGCTTTATGAATTAATCCAACTGCCTCTTTTCTTCCAGTAGCTTGTTGAGCTTGGCGCATTAATTCCGCATATTTTTTGTTTAGTTTTTTCATTGGTTTGTTTGTTTAGTGTCACAGATACAGGCTTAATAAGTGATCTACTTTCCTTGCATTTAATCTATTGAAAAATCAACAGAATTTATATATCAGAAAGTATTTGACTCTTGCAGGTGGGATTCTCTTTCAAAAATTCTTTAGCTTGGTCAATATTGCTTCGTCTTATCTCTACCTGAGATAAGTTTATAATAACATATGCAAAAAAATAGTTTTAAAAAAGTTGCTTATCCCTCTAAATACCTGCAAATAAATTAAAAGTGGTGTAGTCCATAGTTATTGTTTTAAATATATCTGTTTCTATTTTTCTATTACTTAAATTCTGTAATTCAACTTTAATAGTGGGATGCTTGATTGAGTAAGAGGGCTTAAATCCAATGCGCTTTGCACGTTTATGCATATCTTTTTTAAGTTGAGGATCGCAGCCACAAAACAAAATGGTTGGTATAGAAGCATTACCAATTGAAGCCTCAGCAATTCTTTGTTCTAAATCTGCTGCAATATTTTCTAGAAATTTCATTTGATATTCTGCATCTTCAAATCATCTGAGCGGCTATAGTTTTGAATTCAAATAAAGTAAGCAGTACAGACCTTACTATTTTTTATTCATATAGTAAGCGTTTAATTTTTCCTATTTAATACCCAAATATCTTTGGCAATAATAATTTGCCAACTCTCGATTATTATAATTTTTTATTGCCTTAAGATTAAGTTTCTTTATCGCTTCATCACCGGTAATTTGATAGCTTGAATTTAATTTAGCACAGGTATCCTTTACTTTTGCTTCCTTATCAAAAGGGATTCTAAAATAAAAAGCAAAAATGGAGAGGAATAAACCGAAAGTTACAACTCTTCTATGATTCTTCCACCATTGGTAAAATTTATTTTCCATAAAAAATTGATATTATAATTTTTATTTTAGATCGACTTGCCTAAAAAACATCAAATCACCGACCAATTTATCAAATTTTAAATATTTCACTTTTTTCATAATCAGTATTTTTGCTCTAGGAAATTTAGACCATCACATTTAGTCTGGATCAACTGATTGAGGTTTAACTTAATGAGTAAATACAAAATAAAATACTTAAAAATAACAAAAAAGATTAATACCACCCTTTGTTTGGACAAGGGAATTAATCAAATTGAAAAAAATCGTACCGAGTTTAATCATGAATACATTTAGGAATAAATATTTCAAAAATGAACTAGATCCTAAGTATGCTTTTTATGATTGTCTTCATAGTTGCGAATTAAAAAGCAATTCTGAAAATTCTTTAGAAGAATGCGTTGATAGTTGTGAACTGAAACCATTACCAAAGAATCTCAATCTGTAAAAATAAGAATTTAAACTCGATTCAATACTTAGTTAGAACTTATACAGTTTTATAAAAATCTAAAGAGGTTAATCTCATAAGCAAATTTGCTATCGAGCTGCTTTTGTTAAAAGTATTTTTAATTAATTTTGGTGCGATCCTTACATCTAATATCTATTCCAAATGAATCAAAGGAATTCAACTTAATAGATTATTTTTAGAGAATCTATAAGTAACTCACATTGTTATGTTTGAAAACTAATTCTTATTTGTTACTAAGTCTTTATTTAGAAATTAAATTACTTGAATAACTTCGCTATAACTTGCGACATTAGATTGAAATATTGGTACATCTATAAATTCCAGTTAAACCAACTAACTCGCTATGATTTCTCTCGTTTCTGGTAGTGTCTATCGAAATCACATATGGGGGCTTGTGGATAACTAGGTATCAAGATCTAAACCCATTTCCAACCCTATCACCTCAGCTGAAATAATTTATTCTTGGAAAAGTTTTCCAGCCTATTTTTTCATCGAGCAAATTTATGTCGAGGCATAAGTAGAAAGATAGTTAACAAATTTATTGACAGTCAATCTAAAATAAGGGTGATTAGTTTATTTAATTAACATAAAAAAAAAAGAAATATATAAAATGGCTACAAGAATAAACAAATATTTAAGTGAAGTTGGGTACTGCTCTAGAAGAGCAGCAGATAGAATAATTGAAGAAGGGAAAGTAACTATTAACGGTAAAACTTCAGATTTAGGTGCCAAGGTAGAGGGAGGTGATCAAGTAGAAGTTGAGGGTCAAAGAATAGAGAAATCAACTAAACAAAAAAAGATATACCTTGCCTTTAATAAACCTATTGGAATCGTTTGCACAACAGATAGAAGAGTAGAACCAGACAATATAATAGATTTCATTCAATATCCTGCAAGAATTTTTCCTATTGGGAGATTGGATAAGAACAGTGAGGGATTGATTTTTTTAACTAATGATGGAGATATAGTAAATAAAATACTCAGAGCAAAAAATAATCATGAAAAAGAATACATCGTAAGAGTTAATCGTCAAATTAATAGAGACTTTATTCAAAGCATGAGTAATGGAGTTAGGATATTAGACACCATAACTAAGAATTGTTATGTCAAACAATTGAGTTCAAAAAAATTCAAGATCATACTCACTCAAGGACTAAACCGTCAGATTAGAAGAATGTGTGATTCTTTAGGTTACAAAGTACAAGCATTAAAGCGTATAAGAATTATGAATATTAAGTTAGACGTTCAAATAGGAAAATATCGCAAACTCACAAAAGATGAGCTATTAGAATTAAATGGTTTACTCGAAAGCTCTTCAAAAACATCTGACTAATCAAAAATTATCTCTTTTTTTAGCTTAATAAGACTATATTTGCCCAATATTTGTCTAAATAATACGTGGCCAAATGTTAACCCATTAAAAAAAGATGAGATGGGGAACCTTTTACTCTCATCAATTATAAAATTAAATCTTAGTCAAAATACATTTCACTTAAACTCTTTACTTTAAAAAATTCTTAGATGAATCACTCAAAAGTAACATTAGAATGACCAAAAAGTTTTTTTATTTAATAAAAGATCTTAATCGCTTTTCAAAAACTTTTTCATTTCCAAACTTCTTCAGTTTTCCTCCATCCCTGAAAAAGCAATCTTTCATAAATTTCTCTAGCTAAATCTATTTCTACAGAAACTGTTGTTGTCATTAAAGGTGGTTCTTTTCCTAATACCCCGACTATTTTTCCAGTATCTATAAACATATACTCAAAGACTCCGTCAATACTTTTATCATTTTTTACAAATCTTTTTACTTCTGTCCTGTTTGAATTAATCAAATAATAAGATTTAGCCATAATTATATATATGTTCTAAATTTTTAATTTTCAGCTCAAATCTTCCGCACATTAATTTTTAAAAATCTCTTAAAACTCAAAAAAATAATGAGTTAATTTTTATTATCTTAGATCGACTTTCGATATTCTCAAAATAAAAAAATGATTAAAATTTTTTATCAAATAATATTTTCATTTAATAATTAAGAGAACTTTTAGATATCAGAAAGCTTCCTCAAATTTTATTTGAATGTTGGATAATTAGTTTATGACAGATCCAATTCTTTATTTATCCATGTTTTTAGGATTTGGAGGGGTTTACGTTTTAATCTCTTCCTTCCATGATGATGATGGTGATGATGATGGAGAAAGATATATCTTTAATTTCAAATATATTAATTACGCTAGATAATTGATGAGTGTCTTAATTGATATCAATTGTCAATGAAAGCTGAATGATAATTTTTGATACTATCAGTTAAAGTAAACAATTCAATATGTACAAGTTAGACCAAAATACTATTTTGATTTAACAATAAATTAACTTTCGCATTATATATAGTTTTAAATTTGGTTGTTGGTCCTTTATCCGTACATGTATGTACCTCAAACCGAACATTTTTGTTAGTCGGTTGGTGAGTCAGTCTAGTTAGAACTTAGTAGTAGCAGCCATGAGTTCAAATGTCTTCAACACCAATCAGATCTTGTAAAAAATATGTACTAAGTTACAAAGATTCATCAAACAATACACATCAAATAGGGTTCTACGCACGCGATGCATATAACTGTCTGATGCTTGCTAGAGAATTTAATTCTTATGTACATGACCATCCAAATTCTGTAACTAGAATTCAACAAAAATTTTGAGGTAATTAATTATGAACTTAAAAAGATCATCATTCGCAATACAAGATAAAAATTCAAGAGATCTTGATAATGCAAAAGATTATCCAACTATTGCAGATTTAATGAGAGAGCAGAAGGTCCCACAGAATGACGAAATTACAGTTCACCATAGAAGAGATTTAGATTCTTTAGGTTAGATTATGAGGAAAATCTAGTTATGCGTTTTAAAAAATCACTATTCTCAATCCTCAATAAAGAGAGAAGCAAAATGGATTATATCAAGAGAGTTTATAGGAGAAGAGTTCAAGCTGAAATTGAATCTTATAAAGATTCCGAAGATGAAGATAAGAGAGATACAATTAAAGCTCAAGATGTATTAATGCTTGATATAATAACAATCTAGCAACCATTTACTGATTATCATTTCAATATTCTTCCTGTTAATTTAGTATAAACTAATCTGATTTTTCCTTAAATAAATTACATTTATTCTCAAAACAATTATTTCAAAATATCAATCTTTTTTCTATATATATTAAAACAAGAAACACATTCATAAATTCCAAGTATTGAAAGGTTTATTAAATTTACTCATATCGATATAAAGTCATTTTATATCTTGTTGTAAACCTTGAGCGAACGCAATAATCTTTGGCCTAAATTTATCTTTAGCAAAAAACAATAAATCAACTAAATTTGTTTATCAAGATAGTTTTTCATTCATAAGGTAATTTTTCTTATAGAAATTTTTTTTAAGTTCTTTAATAATAAAAGCAAATCTTTCTTAATTGCATCAATGGCTTCTTTATACTTTTCAAGTTCAGCTATAAGCTTTCTTATCAAATTATATTGACTTTCAATTTCTTAAGAAAAGAATTTTTCAAAAAAAAAAAAAAAAG
>NZ_JNAI01000010.1 GCF_000759855.1 Prochlorococcus marinus str. MIT 9107 | reverse complement strand
TAGAAGGCAAATCTTCTCCTTTTTTTGGAACAACTTCTACTATTGCTAAACCATCACCTCTTTTGAGACAAGTTTGTAGAGAATCATTCAATCTTTCTTGTATTCCATCTCTTGCAATTAATCTATCAACTACTACCTCAATATTATGAATTTGATTTTTATCTAATTCAATACTATCAGCAAGTTCTCTTACCTCGCCGTTGATTCTTACCCTAGCAAATCCCTCAGCAGCTAGTCCACTTATTAATTTTATATGTGTCCCCTTCTTCCCTCTTACAACAGGAGCCAACAATTGGTATCTCGTACCTTCTGGCAATAGAAGAATTTGATCAACCATTTCATCAATTGTTTGAGGCGCAATTGGAATACCACAGTGATGACAATGGGGTTCGCCAGCGCGACCAAACAACAATCTAAGATAATCTTGTATCTCAGTTACTGTTCCAACTGTTGATCGTGGATTATGACTTGTAGATTTTTGATCAATTGAAATGGCAGGCGATAAGCCCTCAATATTATCAACATCTGGCTTATCTACTTGACCCAAAAATTGTCTTGCATATGCCGAAAGACTCTCAACGTATCTTCTTTGACCTTCAGCAAAAATTGTATCGAAAGCCAAAGAACTTTTACCACTTCCACTTACACCTGTAAAAACTATAAATTTATTTCTAGGTAGAGAAAGATCAATATTTTTTAAATTATGCTGTCTAGCACCCCTAATATTGATCGCATTATCTTTATTAACATTACTATCGATTTTTATAACCATGTTTAAATCTATTTTTGATTTAAATGATTATTATAGTGGAATTTTTTCTATTTTATGCAGCTGACCTTTCGAGCAGTCTAAAAGCGTAATCATTTGCTTCGCCAAAACCTCCCCCAATCAGTTCTATTAATTCGTGTTTTCTCTCTTTTTTTGTAGTTAATTTTGATATTGAAGTATAAGTTGTTCCATTAACTACATTTTTATACACTTTGAAATGAGCTAACCCACCTGCAGCTAAAAAAGGCTGATGTGTAATACATAACACTTGTTGACCTTTAGAAATTTGTTTAATTAGCTCAACCAAAGAAAATAAAGATTTACCACTTAAACCGTTATCAATTTCATCCAAGAAGAAAGTATTTGGTTTTTTAGAAATACTAGATTTAATAGCTAATAAGAATCTTGACATTTCTCCACCAGAAATAACGCTTGATAAAGGAGCAAGCTTCTGATCAGGATTAGCAGAAAACAAAAAATTTATATTATCAATTCCTTCTTGTGATGGATTACATTGAGAAAATTGAATTGAAAAATTTGCATTTTCTAAGCCTAGATTTCTTAGAATAGAGATTACTGAATTTTGTAACTGTTTAGCAATTTTTTTTCTTTCAGTAGATTGGATAGTAAAAAGAGAATTTAAATTACTTTGTAAGTTTTTAATTTGATCTTCCATACTACGAATCTCATTGTCTGTATTGTTTTGTAAGAAATATGTCTTTAATTGATTTCTCTTTTCTATGAGTTGAGGCAACTCCAATGAAAAAGTTCTCTCCAAATTTTTTAAAAAAAATAGTCTTTTTTGTATTTCTGGCAGATTAGATTCAGTATTTTCTACGTCTTGTATGTAAGAATTTAGAGCAAAAATTAAATCCTCCACATTAGATTGAATACATAACAATTGCTCTCTAAATTTTTGAATTTTTAAATCGAAATCTGCTGTTCTGTTTAAATTTTTTATTGATTGATTTATCAAAAACGCTACTGATGGCTGATCATGACAAGAATTATTTAAATTATCAAGAGAAGCTTGAATCGAATTATTTATTTCGAGATTATTTACAAGTTTGTTTTCCAATGACTCTAATTCTAAGATTTCTTCTTTGGAATTTATATTGGCTTCCTCTAAAATCTTTAACATCTCTTTAATTGCCAAATTATTTTCTTCTTTTTTCCTAGACAATTCAATTTTTTCTTTGATTAATCCTTTTAAAACCTTGCTTTCTGCCCAAATATTTTTTATTTTTGCACTAATATCCCTCAATTCTTGTGAGCATAAATCATCAATTATTAATCTTCTCTTATCTAGAGAATCAAACATAAAAGTATCTGATTGACATGCGAAATCTATTAACAATCGACCCAGCTCTTCTAGAAGTTGTTTTTTAATAGATAAATTATTGAGGCTATATTTGGATAATACTTTATTATTTTTTTTATACGATTTTCTTTTGACTTTTAATTCTGAAGAACAGCTTTCAAAACCCTTGCTAATTAACCAATTATTAATTTGAGAAGAAGAAGAAAATTTTGCTTCAATAGCACAATGATCTTTTCCTGGACGTATTAAGTGCTTTAAAGGTATATTAGTTCCACCGAATAAAACATTTAAAGCATCTAAAATCAGTGATTTTCCTGAACCTGAATCTCCAGTAATTATATTCAAACCTTTTTCGAAATTAATTTCTATAATTTCTATCAAGGCAACATTTTCTATTTTTAATTGTATTAACATGATAAATCTTCCATATAAAAAAATTAACCTCTTTTTTAAAAAAATAAAGGTTTTAAATATATAAAGTTATGAAAGAAGATTTTACTGATTTTATAGAACTATCTGGACTATTGCATTATGATCCAGATACAATTTCCAAAATTTACAAAAAAAATCCTAAGAGGCTTTTAAAGAGACTTTGGCAAACACTGATACCAATTTTTGCATATATCTTTTCAGTTGGATGGGATAAATTAACTGGAAGATTAAAAATTGAAACCCAAGCGAGATTTAGAGCCAGAGAATTAACTAATTTATTGGTAGAACTTGGGCCTGCATTTGTTAAAGCAGGTCAAGCTTTATCCACAAGACCAGATATTATTCCAGGAATTCTTCTCGAAGAGTTATCTGAATTGCAAGATCAATTACCAGGATTTGATGGTGATAAGGCTATGGAATTAATAGAGGAGGATTTAGGTTCCAAAATAGATGCAATTTTTTTAGAAATTGATAAAAAACCAATTTCTGCTGCATCTTTAGGTCAAGTACACAAAGCTAAACTAAAAAATGAAGAAGTTGTTGCGGTTAAAGTTCAACGACCAGGTTTAAGAGAACAAATAACTTTAGATCTTTACATAGTTAGAAATATTGCTTATTGGCTAAAAAACAATATTGGATTGATAAGAAGTGACCTTGTGGCATTGATTGATGAATTAGGCAAAAGGGTTTTTGAAGAAATGGATTATTTAAATGAAGCAAATAATGCTGAAAAATTTAGAACAATGCATGAGCATAATCAAATGATTGCCGTACCAAAAATTTATAAAGAAATAACTTCTCGAAGAGTATTAACTATGGAATGGATCGATGGAACCAAATTAACGAATTTAGAAGATGTAAAAAAATTAGGAATCGATCCAGACAAAATGATTGATATAGGAGTGCAGTGCAGTTTAGAACAACTTTTAGAACATGGTTTTTTTCACGCTGACCCTCATCCAGGCAATTTATTAGCTTTAGAAGATGGAAGATTATGCTATCTAGATTTTGGAATGATGAGTGAAGTTTCTAGAGACTCTAGGTCTGGCTTAATACAAGCAGTTGTGCATTTAGTAAATAAAAACTTCGATAAATTATCCCAAGATTTCGTAAAATTAGGATTTTTATCAGAAGAAGTTAATTTAGAACCAATAGTTCCAGCCTTTCAAGATGTTTTTATTAACGCTGTTGAACAAGGCGTTTCACAAATGGATTTCAAAAGCGTTACAGACGATATGTCTGGTGTCATGTATAAATTCCCTTTCAAATTACCTCCATATTACGCACTCATAATTAGGTCTTTACTTACATTAGAAGGAATTGCTTTAAGCGTAGATCCAAATTTTAAAATATTAGGAGCAGCTTATCCATACTTTGCCAGAAGATTGATGGAGGACCCTGATCCACAATTAAGAGAAAGCTTAAGAGAAATGCTTTTTGATAATAAGAAATTTAAGTGGGATCGCTTAGAAGATCTACTTTCTAACGCAGCAAAGCAGACAAACCTAAATTTAGAAAAGCTTTTAGATGAAGTAATAAATCTTCTTTTTTCTCCAAATGGAGGATTTCTGAGAAATGAAATAATTGAAGGATTAACAAATCAAATAGATTTACTTAGTCTCAAAATATTGAAAAATTTAAATAACTACCTTCCGAACTCGATTAAACTAAATATAACTGATGAAAATAACAGTTTAAATTACGTTGTAATGTATATAGAGCCATTAAGAAACTTTTTGGAGATTTTACAAAAAGTGCCAGGATACTCTATAGATATTTTTCTAAAAAGAGTGCCTCGACTTATAAATGAGCCTTATACAAAAGAAATGGGTATAAAAATTGCAAGAAAAGTAACGGAAAAGAGTATGGTTAGACTTGTAAAGATTGCAGCTGGTGCAAATATCTAAAATGAAGTTTCTAATAATAAAAACATTTTTTGTACTATTAAGTTCTCAATTACTTTTTAATACTTCACAAGCTAATGCTGCCGAAGAAATTAAAATTGTTTATGGCATATTTTCTAGAACAATTAAAGTAAATTCATTAAAAACATTTGCTAAAGAAGGTCCTGCAACAAGAAAATTAAGAAGGATTTTAAAAGCTACTGGGTCAAGTGACAAAAAAATCAGATCAGTATTGAATAAAGAATTTGAAATTCCTATTACAATTGCAAGCAAATTACTATATTCAGAAATAGGGAATATTTTTTTAACAAGACTTTCAAGTATTATTCACCCGCCTAGGGCAGATGATAAACGAACAGGAATGTTAGCACTTAGAGCAAGTGTAATTCAAGGGATAAACATTGGAAATGGAGAAATAAATCTGATAAAATTTTTTGAAGGATATCCAACTAAATCTGTCATTTTGGATGTCAACGCTTTGAGCAAAGTTATGAATAAAGTAGAATCAATTTCAGAATTATTGGAATTTTTTACAAATTCTCCACTAGAAAAAATTAAATCAGACTAAACAACTATGGTGCTATTAAATAAAATCAAAAATAAACTACGTATCAATTACAGAAAAAAAAGATGGCCAGGTCTAATTAACGCATACAAACAATACCTTCCAGTTACTGATAAAACCCCAATTGTTTCCCTAAATGAAGGAAATACCCCTTTAATTCTTAGTGACTCAATTAGCAAATTAATTGGAAATGGAACAAAAGTTTTTTTAAAATATGACGGTCTAAATCCCACAGGTTCTTTTAAAGATCGTGGAATGACTATGGCTATTAGCAAAGCAAAGGAAGAAGGCCGTGAAGCAGTAATCTGCGCAAGTACTGGCAACACCTCTGCTGCTGCTGCTGCTTATGCTTCTAGAGGAGGATTAAAACCTTATGTTTTGATCCCAGAAGGATTTATAGCCCAAGGAAAGCTTGCACAAGCTTTAATATATGGAGCTGAGATAATATCTATTGATGGTAACTTTGATAAAGCTCTTGAAATTGTAAGAGATTTATCTTCAGAACATCCAATAGAACTTGTTAATTCTGTTAACCCATATCGAATACAAGGACAAAAAACTGCGGCTTTTGAAATTGTTGATGACTTAGGTATTATCCCTGATTGGCTTTGTATTCCAATGGGCAATGCTGGAAATATAACTGCTTATTGGTTAGGTTTTAAAGAATATTCAAAAATAAAGAGAAATTTGAAACTACCAATTATGATGGGTTTTCAATCTGAAGGATCTGCTCCATTAGTACAAAATATAATAGTTCAAAATCCCGATACAATCGCAACTGCAATAAGAATTGGAAATCCGGTCAATAGAGAAAAAGCAAAACAAGTAAAAAAAGAGAGTAAAGGAGACTTTCAGTCAGTTACAGATGAAGAAATAATCAATGCTTATAAAATTCTTGCCAAAGAAGGAGTATTTTGTGAACCTGCTAGTGCAGCATCCGTAGCTGGATTAATTAAAAATAAAAATAGAATCCAGAAAGAATCTACTATTGTTTGTGTTCTTACTGGAAATGGTTTAAAAGACCCTGATTGCGCAATTAAAAATAATGATGCAATTTTTAGGAAAAATATTGAACCTTCTTTAAAAAATATTACTAAAATCTTAGGTTATTAAAATCCAAAAAAATTAGTGTCTGTGGAAATCAAATAAAAACAAAACTAATTTGTTGAAAAACATATAAAAATTAATTCAATTTGTTGAATATTTTTTTGTATATTCAAAATATTTAAAATTATTCAACAAGTAAAAAGTTTTTTCCACTTTGTTAAATCTTCAGAAACAAAGTAAGAAACAGTTTTTAATTAAAAATTCCACAATTTACACAAGAACTACTACTATTATATTTTTTATTTTATTATTATTTATTATTAGAAAACAGAATAAAGATTAATTTATTGAATTTAATTTATTAAAAAAGTATATTGAGTGTGTAAAAAAGTTCCAAATTCCGATGGAGATTATTTGTAATCAAAATGAGTTAAATAATGCTATTCAATTAGTAAGCAAAGCAGTTTCTTTAAGACCAACTCATCCAATTCTTGCAAATATACTTTTAACAGCTGATCAAGGGACAAATAAAATTAGCTTGACAGGATTTGATCTGAATTTAGGAATTCAAACTTCTTTCGATGGAACTGTTAAAAATAGTGGAGCTATTACGATACCTTCAAAAATTTTATCTGAGATTGTAAACAAATTACCTAATGAAAGTCCTGTCTCTTTAGATGTTGATGAAAATTCAGATAATATTTTAATTAAAAGTGATAGAGGCTCTTTTAATCTTAAAGGGATACCCTCTGATGATTATCCTAATTTGCCATTTGTTGAAAGTGGAACTTCCTTAAATATCAACCCTAGTTCTTTTTTAAAAGCTTTAAAATCAACTATTTTTGCTACTGGTAATGATGACTCAAAGCAATTACTTACAGGAGTCAATTTTACTTTTAAACAAAATTATTTAGAGTCTGCTTCTACAGATGGTCATAGATTGGCAGTTAATTTAATTGGTGACGAAAAACATAGCCAAAATAAAGATAACTTATCTTCCAATGAAGAGGATTTATCAGTAACTATTCCAACAAGATCATTAAGAGAAATTGAAAAGTTAGTGTCCTTAAAAAGCTCAGAAAGTTCAATAAAACTTTTCTATGACAAAGGTCAGGTTGTTTTTATTTCTTCTAATCAAATAATTACAACCAGAACTCTTGAAGGTACCTATCCGAATTATTCACAATTGATTCCTGATACATTTTCAAAGACTTTTAATTTCAATACAAAACAATTGATTGATGCATTAGAAAGAATTGCTGTTGTAGCTGATCAGCAGAGTAGTGTTGTCAAGATGAAATTGGATAATACAGATTTAGCTTCAATAAGTGCAGATGCACAAGATATTGGAAACGCAAATGAATCAATACCTGTTTCCTACTCTGGAGAGGATTTTGATATTGCATTTAATGTCAGATACCTTTTAGAAGGTTTAAAAGTTATTAATTCTGAAAATGTATTATTAAAGTGTAATCTCTCAACTACTCCAGCTGTTTTTGTACCAGAAGATAATCTTAATTCTTTTACGTATTTAGTAATGCCAATTCAGGTTCGTTCTTAATTTGAAATTACCTAAAGAAATTTTGTTAAGCCAATTACTTACTTACAATGTTAAGGGTAATATTTCCCTTAATTACGGGAATGGTGAAAATGTTTGGATGCATCCTCCTGTTCACAGAATTTTAGGATGGTACACCCGTCCTTCTAATTTCGACTTACAAAGAAATGTTTGGCGATTAAATCAAATCAGTCAAATAATAGATAATGAAATTTATGTAAAAGGTGATCCAGCGATTTCTGATTTAGGAACTTTAAATAGGTTTCCAACTTTAATTCAAGCCAATCTTATAAATATAAATGGCTCAAAAATAGGAGTTATTGCAGATTTCTTATTTGACATGAAAACGGGCAGAATTAAATATTATTTAGTTTCTCGATCGAATCCTAATATTCCAGGTTCTAGTAGGTGGAAGTTAGAGATTGAAAATATAAATGACCAACAGCCTGGTTTAGTATTTTGTGAAAGCAATTCTTTAGATGATTTATCCTTAATAAAATCAAGTCTTAAGAATGAATTCTTACAAAAAGGAAAAAAAATTATTGGTAGATTTGATGATATGAAAAATATTGCTTCTAATAGATTAGAGCATTGGCTTGAAGAAGATGAAGATATAAACCAAAACTTAGATTTTGAACAAAAAAGTTTTTATAATGATGAGAGAAAATCAATATCTTTTAGAGATAAAAATGAAGATGACCCTTGGATCTAAAGAATGATAAATTTAGGAAATAATGATCTATATGATCTGAATGAAGCACTAAAAGTTGAAAATTTAACAATTAACGATTACGAGGAAATTTGTAAAAGATTAAAGAGAAAGCCAAATAGAACTGAACTAGGAATGTTTGGTGTTATGTGGTCAGAACATTGTTGTTACAGAAATTCAAAACCATTATTATCCAAGTTTCCCACTAAAGGGAAAAATGTATTGGTAGGACCTGGAGAAAATGCAGGCGTTATAGATGTTGGAAATAATCAAAAACTTGTTTTCAAAATTGAAAGTCATAATCATCCTTCTGCAATTGAACCTTTTCAAGGAGCAGCAACAGGCGTAGGAGGAATATTAAGAGATATTTTTACAATGGGAGCAAGGCCTATTGCAGTATTGAATTCGTTGAGATTCGGAAATCTTAATAAACCATCAAATGTTGAGTTACTTCGAGGTGTCGTCTCCGGTATTGCACATTATGGTAATTGTGTAGGTGTTCCTACTGTTGGAGGTGAAATTGACTTTGATGATAGTTATTCTGGAAATCCGCTAGTCAATGTTATGGCCTTAGGACTCTTAGAAACTCATGATATTGTTTGTTCTGGAGCTAAAAATGTAGGATCACCAGTATTATATGTTGGTAATACTACTGGCAGAGATGGCGTTGGTGGTGCAAGTTTTGCAAGTTCAGAATTGACTGCTACATCATTAGATGACAGACCTGCAGTTCAAGTAGGTGATCCATTTATTGAGAAAAGTCTTATAGAAGCCTGTTTAGATGCTTTTAAGACAGGAGATGTAATTGCAGCTCAAGATATGGGTGCAGCAGGTTTAACGTGCAGTAGTGCAGAAATGGCTGCTAATGGGAATTTAGGTATATCTATTAATTTAGATTTGGTACCTTCTAGAGAAGTTAATATGTCTCCATATCAATACTTATTATCTGAATCGCAAGAGAGAATGTTATTTGTCGTAAAGGAAGAAAAAATTAATAGCCTTATTCAAAAATTTAATAAGTGGGGATTATATGCAAAAGTAATTGGTGAAGTAATAGATACTAATGAGGTGATTGTTTCTCATAAAAGTAAAATTGTTGCTCAAATCCCTACTTCCGCTTTATCTCATGATACCCCTGTCAATGTTCATGATGTGATTAATAATCCACCTGATTATTTGTTAAAGAAATGGGAATGGAAAGAAAATAATTTACCAGAAATTAATGATCAAAAAATATTTTCATTGATGGATAATAAGAGTTTTTCTTATTCCCAAGTCATTTTAAAGCTTCTCTCTAATCCCTCAATAGCTTCAAAACAATGGATTTATAAACAATATGATTCTCAAGTACAGGCTAATACAGTTTTTAAACCTGGGGATTCAGATGCAGCTGTAATAAGATTAAGAGAACAAAGTGAAAAAAATATAAATAAAATATTCGCAGGTGTTGCTGTTTCGGTGGATTGTAATAGCAGATGGGTTTCTCTTGATCCTTTTAGAGGATCTATCGCTGCAGTTGCAGAATCTGCAAGAAATGTTAGTTGTGTTGGAGCTGAACCAATAGCAATTACAAATAATTTAAATTTTTCTTCCCCTGATACTGAAATAGGATATTGGCAACTTTCCTCTTCATGTAATGGAATTTCTGAAGCCTGTAAAGCCTTAGAAACTCCAGTAACAGGAGGAAATGTTTCGTTATACAATGAATCAAAAAATAAAGATAATGAAATTACTCCTATTAACCCCACTCCAGTCATTGGAATGGTTGGGAAGATAGATAATGTTGAAAAAGCAATAAATAGTGAATGGAAAAATATTAATGATCAAATATGGTTAATTGGCTCTCATAAATCGGAAATAACAATTTCAGCTAGTTCCTATTTGGAATATTTTCATGGAGAGATTACAGGTCGTCCTCCAAAAATAGATTTGTTTGATGAAAAGTTTTGTCAGAGTTTTTTAAGAAATGCGATTTTAAAAAGTTTTGTTATTTCGTCTCATGATATTAGTGATGGAGGTTTAGCTATAGCTATAGCAGAATGTTGTATTTTGTCTTCTAAAGGGGCAACTATAGAATTGAAGAATCATAATAATAGAAATGATAATTTGTTGTTTGCAGAAGGAGGTTCTAGGATTGTTTTTTCGATAGATAAAATGAAAGAGAAAGAATGGCTTAATTATCTAAAAAAAATTCCATTAAATTTTCAATCAAGTGTATATGTTAAAAAAATCGGATATGTATCGGGTGATAGTCTCAAGATTAAAATTGAAGATAAAAATATTTGCAATATTAGGGTTGAGGAATTAACCGAAAAATTTAATAATAGTATTTCAGGTCACTTTTAAATATGAAAAAAATTTCTCAACTATTAAAATTTTTAAGAAATTAAATTATGTGTGGCATAGTTGGAATCGTTTCTTCAGATGATGTAAATCAACAAATTTATGATAGTCTTTTGCTTCTGCAGCATAGAGGACAAGACTCAACGGGGATAGCAACAATGGAAAATACTATTTTCCATATACATAAAGCTCAAGGTCAGGTTAATACTGCTTATAGAACCAGAGATATGAGGAATTTAATCGGTAAAATTGGATTAGGTCATGTTAGGTATGCCACAAAGGGATCAGCAGAAAGTGTAGAGGAGGCTCAGCCTTTTTATGTTAATGCTCCTTATGGAATTGTTTTGATACATAATGGTAATTTGACTAATACTAGAGATCTAGAAAAACAATTATTTAATATTGATAAGCGGCATACAAATTCTTCAAGTGATACTGAAATGTTATTAAATGTATTTGCGACAGAATTGCAAGAAAAAATTCATAATCAAGAATTAGAACCTGATATTATATTTGATGCTGTTAAATCTTTACATAAAAGAATTCAGGGATCATATGCTTCAATTGCATTAATTTCAGGACATGGTTTATTAGCCTTTAGAGATCCCTATGGTATTAGACCTTTAGTTATAGGAAAAAGATTTTCCTCAACTACAAGAAAAGAAGAATGGATGATTGCTAGCGAATCTTTAGTGCTTGAAAATAACGATTATCAAGTAGTGAGAGATGTAGATCCTGGAGAAGCTATTTTTATAAATCTTAATGGCGATTTTTTTTCTAAGCAATGTTCTGATAATCCAATTTTATGTCCTTGTGCTTTTGAATATGTATATTTAGCTAGGCCAGATTCAATTATGAATGGAATTTCAGTTTATAAAGCTCGTTTAAAAATGGGGGATTATTTGTCTGAAACAATTAAAAAAACAATTAATTCTGGAGATGTTGATGTTGTAATGCCCATACCTGATTCTTCTCGACCTGCAGCTATGCAAGTTGCAAGACAGCTAGGCATAGAATACAGAGAAGGTTTTTTTAAAAATAGATATGTCGGAAGAACATTCATAATGCCAGGGCAGCAGAGACGTAAGAAATCTGTAAGACAAAAATTAAATGCTATGAGTGCAGAGTTTAAAAATAAAAATGTATTAATAGTTGATGACTCGATAGTAAGAGGTACTACTTCAAAAGAAATTGTCCAAATGGCTAAAGATGCAGGAGCAAATAAAGTTTTTTTTACATCAGCTGCACCTCCTGTTCGTTTTCCTCATGTTTATGGCATTAATATGCCTAATAGAGATGAGTTAATAGCTCACGATAAAACAATAAGTCAAATTGCTTATCAACTTAAAATTGATAATCTCGTTTATCAAAGTGTTGAAAATTTACGTAAATCTATAATAAGTGATTCTTCCATTGAAGATTTGGAGATGAGTTGTTTTACCGGTTCTTACGTAACAGGAGCAGTAAATCAAGAGTACTTAAGCTGGGTTGAGAATGAATATAAATCTTAGTTTAGAAAGTTTTTAAGTCGAAAACAATTTTCAATATGTTCGTCTTTATCTAGTTTCAAAAAGTCAACTAGAAAATTTGTTTTATTAGATTTGAAATTTAATTTATCAAATTCTAATCTAGCAGATTTATTTTTATTAGTTTCAATATCAAGGTAATGTTTACTTGGCAAAATCTTGAGGAAGTAATCATTTTTAACTTGAGTTTTTTCATTTAAATATCCCAAACTGTATTTATTCGCGTTATGAATTTCATTGCTATTTATACAAAAGATTTTTCCTTGCTTAGAAACTAAATAAATTTTTTCTTCATTTTGATATGGACAACAAGAAACAATCTTTTCCTTTGGTAAAAGTTTCACAAGCATTACTCCTTGAGATTGTTTACTAGTTGGTACTAAAAATTTATTTGCTAAATTAAATTTAAAAATTCTTCCTATAGAAGTTAATATTATTAAATTTTTTTCTTCATTAGAAATAAATGAATCAATTGTTTTAATATTAGTTTTTAATTTTGTGATTGAGAAAGATCTATTACTCTTAATCATATCTTCATCAAATAAAACTTTTTTAAATCTTCCATCTGAATTCAAGATGCATAAATAATTTGTAATTCTTTTTTTAATTGCATGAAAATTTATTATTTCATTTGGATCAATATTTCCAAGGCTTTTATTATCTAACTTATAGTCGTTATTAATATTTGGCTCCCAATCAATGTGAAAAACTTTTCCGGTATAAGTAATTCCAATTATCTTTAGATTTTTATCGATGTTACAAATGAATTTTTGAATATTTTTATTTTCAATAACTTTATTTACTTCTTCAAATGATTTTTTATAACTATTAAAAATCATTTTCCTTAAATATAGTCTATTGTCTATACATAATTTAGTTTTTTTATTTATAAATTCTTCTAATATCTGATTATTAATTGTTTCTAATTCTTCATTCTCATCTATATTTTTAAGTAGTTTTGTTTTTCTTTTGACATTATATTTTTTCTTTAATATTAATAATTCTTCAATTAATAATGCAAGTAATAATTTCCTTTCATTTAGTAGCTTTTGATAATAATCTTTTTTTTCTCCTAATTTTTTAATATCAAAATATATTTGATTTCTTTCCAGATTCGTTAATTTTTTTAAGGGCATATCCAAAACTGAATTTGCTTGTTTTTCACTTAAATCAAAATTATCAATTAATTTTGATTTAGCTTCTGCAGAATTTTCTGATTCTTCAATAATCTCAATAATTTGTTTAATGTGTTTTGTTGCTTTGGATAAACCTTCTAAAATTTCTAGTTTTTCAAGAGTGTTTTTTAGAAAGTAATTAGTTCTTTTTCTAATTGTTTCTTCTCGAAATTCAAGAAAATAGTTGAGATATTGCTTTAAGTTTAGTTGAATAGGTTTACCTTTAATTAAAGCTAAAAAAATGGCTCCAAAGTTGGTTTGAAGAGTTGTTTTTTTATATAAATTTGAAATTACAAGTTCAGTATTAGAATCCTTTTTTAATTCTATTACAATTCTCATTCCATCTCTATCGCTTTCATCTCTAATATCTGAGATCCCAATGATTTTGCCTGAATTAACAAGTTCTGCCAGTTTTTCAATCCAACCTGCCTTACTGATTTGATAAGGAAGTTCTGTAACTATTAATGCATTTCTTTTATGTTTTCCTTTGCCTAAATTTATTTCTTCCGTCGTTATGACGCCTCTTGTTGTTATTGATCCCTTTCCTGTTTCATAAAGTTCTTCTATTGCTCGACTATATATTAATTCTCCACCTGTAGGAAAATCTGGTCCTTTAATAATGTTAGAAAGTTTCTTATAACTTATATCTTTATTCTCTATTAAAGCAATTAAACCATCTACTATCTCCCCTAGGTTATGCGGGGGAATGTTTGTTGCCATACCAACCGCAATTCCTGATGATCCATTCAATAATAAAAATGGAAGTTGAGCTGGAAGAACTTCTGGTTCTTTTTGTGAACCATCAAAGTTATTTAAGAAATTTACTGTTTCTGATCCAATCTCTTCAAGAAATCCTGTGTGAGCTATCGGAGCTAATCTTGTCTCTGTGTACCTCATGGCTGCTGGTGGATCATTATCTACAGATCCAAAATTTCCATGGCCGTCTAGAGTAGGATATTTAGTTGAAAAATTTTGTACTAACCTTACTAACGCATCATATACTGCCTGATCTCCATGAGGATGGTACTTGCCAAGTACATCTCCAACAACCCTCGCACACTTTCTAAAAGGCCTATCCGGCGTTAATCCTAATTCGTACATTGCAAATAGTATCCTTCTCTGCACAGGCTTGAGGCCGTCTCTTGCATCTGGAAGAGCACGACCAACTATTACGCTCATTGCATACTCCAAATAAGAGCGTTGCATTTCTTCTTGGAGAGAGATAGAAGTGAATTTTTTCTTATCCATCAGAGCGTAAAATTAAATATGAATTGATTAACTAAATTAAGACTAATAGGTAAACAAACATTTACCAGTATTCCAAATTAAGAAGATGCATTTATTTTCGATTTTGCCAATATTACATCTCTTTGAAGTTGATCATTTTTTAAAAGGATTTCTGTTGAGGTTTGTAATTTTTCTCCCCACAACTGTTCTTTTCTATAATCATAGTTAGCATAGTTAGGATCTTTTGCTAAAGCTTTTTTTGCGAGTTGAATCGATAATTTAATATCTTTCATTCTTAAACATGAAGCAAGTCCTAGTAATGGTTCTGCATTCTCTTGAATTGAGATTGCTTCTTCAAAAAGTTTAATAGATAAATTGACATTATTCATCTCGAAATATGCTAAACCTTTATTATTTATTGCTTGCCAGAAATTAGGTTTAATTTTTACAGATTTAGAAAAGAACTTGATAGCTCTAGAGTAATTTTTTTCCATTAATAAAATATTTCCTAACTGAAAAATAGCTTTATGGTTATTTGGTTCAATCTTTAATCCAGTTTCTAAAGCAGTTTTTGCTTTTTGTAATTGTGAAATTTTTAAATAAACATTACTTTTAGCAAAGTATATTTCGCTAATATTTGGATTTATATTTTGAGCTTTTATTAGTGAATTTAATGCGTTTTTGTATAACTTGTTAGCTACCTGTGCTTCAGACAAAATTAACCATAGTTTTTCATTTTTATTGTTTATTTTCGTAGCTAATTTTGCCAAGTTAAGACTTTGTTTATATTGTCCAAAATATAAAAGTTGATATGCATTTTTTCCTATAGATAAACTTTCTGTTTGTAAATATTTGATTGTTGGGAAATAATAATATGGAACTAATGATTGCACTTGTTCCACTTTGAAAAAGTAGAAACTTATCAAAGAGAAGCAAATTATATTTTTTAAAATTTTTTTCATATATTTGTTGGGTTACTCGCAAGAGTTGCTTTTATATTTCTTCTCCACATCCATGGTTTAATTCTTTTTAATGTTGTTCCTTGAAGATTTTCTTCCCAAGTTTTGTCATCCCAGTCTAATGAATCAATATTTAGATTGTTAATCCATTTTTTTGGTTTAGTTTCAAAAGTATTGTTATGAGGCACTGATTTATTCCAAGGGCATATATCTTGGCAAATATCACATCCTGCAATCCATCCATTTAAATTTTCTTTTATTTTTTTTGGAATAGTTTCTTCTCTATTCTCTATGGTGTGATATGCAATACATAAGTCTGATTGTATTACAAAGGGTTCTACTATTGCTTTTGTGGGACACTGTTCAATACATTTATCACATTTTCCGCAAAGTGATTGATGAGGTTTGTCTGGTACTAGATCTTTTGTAAGTATCATAAAACCTAAAGTAAACCAAGAACCATTTTTTGTGCTTATTAAATTGCTATTTTTACCTATCCATCCAAGCCCTGATTCTTCAGCCCATGCTTTTTCAAGAAGTGGTGAAGTGTCTACACATATTTTCCATTTGCAATCTGGAATTTCTAGGTTAATCCATTTACCAATATTCTTTAATTTTTTATAAATTACTTTATGGTAATCTTCTCCTTGACCAAATTTTCCTACCTTGAAGATTTTATCTTTATTGTTGTTTTGTGAACTAATATAAGTAAATCCAACACTGAGAACACTTTTTGCTCCATCAAGAAGTGAGCCAATGTTTTTTCTCCTTTCTGCTTCCATCCATTTCATGTCACTATGGTGATTATTGGATAACCATCTGTCTAATGCCTTAGTTCTTAATTTTAAGCGTGGACTCCCTGGAATTGCAGCAATTCCAGATATTGCAAACCCTTCAATAATTGCCCTTTCTTTTAATTTTTTACTTACGTCTTTTTTTTCTTGGATAGTATTGGTCATTTCTTTATTATGTATAGGATTTTATTTAAAAGTTATTTTTTGGCGAGTAAACTAATAAATAATTTAAATTTATTAAATAAAAATATATCCTAATGAAGTAAAAACAGTTAAATTATTAGTAAAGTTAAACTAGTTAAAAACGTCGTTTTGGTTGATTCTAATCAAAATCAAGATTCGAACCTAGGATCTAGGCTTCAAAAGGATCTAAAAAATGATCTTATAGCTGGGTTGTTGGTTGTAATACCTTTAGCCACAACTATTTGGTTGTCATCATTAGTCAGTAAATTTGTTTTAACATTAGTTACTTCTGTTCCTAAGCAACTAAATCCTTTTATTACTTTAAATCCTTTATTACAAGATCTCATTAATCTTACTTTAGGTTTAACTGTTCCTTTGCTAGCTATTCTGCTCATAGGCTTAATGGCGAGGAATTTTGTAGGAAGATGGTTATTAGAATTCGGAGAAGGTACACTATCAAAAATTCCTGTAGCAGGAGCAGTTTATAAAACTCTTAAACAATTGCTTGAGACTTTTTTAAGTAATAAGTCTAATCGATTTAGAAGAGTTGTTTTAGTTGAATATCCTAGAGAGGGTCTATATAGTGTAGGTTTTGTGACTGGAGATGTTGGCCCCTCTCTTCAGCCAGAATTGGAAGAAAAGTTGCTAAGTGTTTTTATCCCTACAGCACCAAACCCCACTACTGGGTGGTACACATTGGTTCCTGAGGCCTCTGTTAAGGACTTAAATATTTCTGTTGAAGATGCTTTTAGAACAATAATTTCGGCTGGGATAGTTAATCCTGACGAGAAAAATAATACTACAAATCCAACATTTTCAAAATTATTTTCTCAACTACGTGCATCCACTAATACTTCTTCCTAATTGATGCATAATAATAGATCCCTTTCTAGAGAATTATCTTTAATTTCTTTAGGATTGATAAAAGATAAAGGTAATTTCAAATTGAATAAACTTCAGATAGAAGAGATTTTTGAATCCGCGTTGGATTCTCTTATAGACCATTGCAGAGATGAATTGGATAGTTGCGAATTAGAGTTGGAAAATGCATCACAAAAAATATTAGATAGTGAATTGCAAGAAGGTGTTGAGTCGTCTTTTGCAAATGTTAGAGAAGTGTTAAAAAAATCTCTAAAAAAGATTGAAATTGTAATGAATACGCTTTCTTTAACTTTAGACTTTCCAAAATTAATAGTATCTAGCGGACAAATTGATATTAGAGAAGATGTCACTCTTAGGATTAGTAATATAATGAATAATCTTTCAAGTATTGATTCTGATATTGATCAAGTAATGGATGGCTGGAGATTAAAAAGGTTACCAAGAGTTGATCGAGATATTTTGCGTTTAGCCTACGTAGATATTAATTTTTTACGTACACCTGTTGCTGTTGCGTGTGATGAGGCCGTCACTTTAGCTAATAAATATAGTGATATTCAAGGAAGAAAATTTATTAATGGAGTTTTAAGAAGATTACAAACAGTAAAATTGCAATGATTATTTGATATACATCAATAATCTTTTAAAATTGATAATGTAAGTACTATAAATATTAATGACTAATATTGATTCTGATAATTCTCGAGAGTGGGCTGCACAAGCTTATGCACTTTTAAAAAAACGACAAGAAGAACAGAAAGAGGAATTACAAAAGAAAGAAGAACAGAAGAAAGAAGAACAGAAGGAAGAAGAACAGAAGGAAGAAGAACAGAAGGAAGAAGAACAGAAGGAAGATTTGATTGAAATTTCTAGGAAAGAAGATATTCCCGGACCGCCTAAAATTATTACTGAAACTAAATTAGGAGAATTTGATGATAACTTTACATGGTCAGCAATGGTATTAGC
Organism: Prochlorococcus marinus str. MIT 9107; assembly: GCF_000759855.1. Classification (GTDB taxonomy): domain Bacteria; phylum Cyanobacteriota; class Cyanobacteriia; order PCC-6307; family Cyanobiaceae; genus Prochlorococcus_A; species Prochlorococcus_A marinus_N. The sequence continues at coordinate 304,076 of NZ_JNAI01000010.1, read as the reverse complement.
TGCTCAAGGAAAAAAAATAAATCAAATATCGATAGATGAAATTGATTGGTTGACTAAATTAAGAAGAGGATTAGAAGAAACACGAAAAGGATTCGTTACTGAATTATTGGATAAATTGGGAGATGATCCTCTTACGCCTGAATCTCTTGATGATTTAGAGACTCTATTGATAAGAGCTGATGTCGGTATTGATTCAACTGATAAAGTTATAAGCTCTCTTAGAAAAAAGTTAAACGAGGAAGTTGTGGGTGCAGAAGCAGGAATAAAATTTTTAAAGAAGCAATTAAAATTAATTATTGATAAACCAATAAAAAATTCTGGGATTGATCTATTGGTACCTCAAAAGGGTAAGTTAAATGTCTGGCTATTAGTAGGAGTTAATGGGGTTGGCAAAACTACTACATTAGGAAAATTAGCATATTTGTCATCAAGTAGTAATTACAAAACCTTGATAGCTGCTGCAGATACTTTTAGAGCTGCAGCAGTAGAACAACTTAAAGTATGGGGTAAGAGGAGCAGTGTTGATGTTATATCGAATCAATCAAAAAATGCTGATCCAGCTGCTGTAGTTTTTGATGCAATTAATTCCGCAAAAAAAAGAAATGTTGACTTATTACTAGTTGATACAGCAGGTAGATTGCAAACAAAAAATAATTTGATGGATGAATTAGCAAAAATAAAAAAAATTATTGATAAAAAGGTTCCTGATGCAATTATCGAATCATTATTAGTTTTAGATGCTAGTCAGGGGCAAAATGGCTTAAAGCAAGCAAAAAGTTTTGCTAAATCAGCCAATTTAAGTGGAGCAATTATTACTAAACTAGATGGTACTTCTAGAGGAGGCGTCTCTTTAGCTATCTCTGAAGAAGTAAATTTGCCTATAAGATTTATTGGGGCAGGAGAAGGGATAAAAGATTTGAGACCTTTTAATAGTTATGAATTTGTAGAGGCTATGCTTGCAGATAAATAAATATTTAATTAAATTTTTTTAAAAATTATAATTTAATGTTAAAACATATTTATCTATTAGATTTGTTGTGAAAAATAATCAAAAAGAAAAACTATTTTCAAACACATTTATTCAAAAAATTTCAGATAATGAATCTAATTTGTCAATAATAAATAAATACAAAATTTCTGAGATTGCATCATCATTAGCATATTATTTAAAATCTTTTTCAAACATCCATAAATTACTAGATTATATTTGCTTAATCTTTAAACATATTTTTGATGAAAAAATAATATTAATTATTCCTTTAAATAATGAGGGAGAAATATGGCATGAAAATATAAAAATTTCTGCTAATAATGATTTTTTACTCATTCAAGAAGAAATTAATAATTTTTTTGATCAATTTAATTTTTCTAAAAATTTTAAAATAAAAGAAATTTTAACTTTCGAAAATGCTTTAAAAAATAATTTTAAAGAATATAAAATCGAAACAGAAAAATTATTATCTAGGGGTAAATGTAGAGGATTTATTTATATTTTTAGCAAAGATTTATCTGGGGAATCTATCACTCATGACTCTAATTTTAATTTTATTCAAAACTGTCTTGCTGTTGGATTAGAAAATTACTGCTTAATAAAAACAAAGAAAAAACATGAGAAGGTAGATAGAGAAATTTCTACTGGAGCTGAAATACAATCTCAATTACTCCCAGATTATTGTCCTATTATTTATGGTGTAGACCTTGCTGCACATTGTAGGCCTGCTCTTCAGTTAGGAGGCGATTACTATGATTTTATGTGCTTAAAGACGAATATATCAGAAAAAAGAAAAGAAAAAGCTAGATGGGCTTTAGTTATAGGCGATGTTATGGGCAAAGGTATTCCCGCGGGCCTTCTAATGACTATGCTCAGAGGAATGCTACGTGCAGAGGTCCTTACAGGTTTACCTCCAGATAGAATTTTGCATGATTTGAATCATTTAGCAATAAATGATCTAGATCAATCACATAGATTTGTGACATTATTCTATTCAGATTATGATCCTAGAACCAGAAAATTGAGATTTGCTAATGCAGCCCATAATCCTCCTTTACTTTGGAAAAGCTTAGATCAAAAAATTATAAAATTAGATGCAGAAGGATTTGTACTTGGGCTACAAAAAGACGCTGAATACAGTTGTGGTGAAATCATGCTTAATGAAAATGATTTGGTACTTTATTACACGGATGGAGTAATTGATACTTCAAATTCTTTAGGCGAAAGATTTGATGAGGAACGGTTAATTAAAACTCTTACAAAATTATGCAAGCAATCTTATACATCCCAAGAGATATTAAACAAAATATTTAAAAAATTAGATGACTTTACAGGACAAAATAGACATCTTGAAGATGATGCATCAATGGTTATTCTTCAATTAAAGTAGATATTTTTGTCACCGATATAAAAAAATGCTTTATTAGAGATATCTACGTTATTAATTGATATGGCAAAAGTATGGAGTAAAAGATTTGATAATACACTTAATCCTTTTATTGAAAAGTTTAATGCTTCAATTTGTTTTGATCGAAGACTTATTTTAGAAGATTTAGATTGTTCGATTGCCCACGCAAAAATGCTTGGAAAAACTCAAGTTTTATCTTCTTCTGAAACTTTGCAGATTATTAATGGTCTTGAGAGAATAAAAGCTGAGTTTTTAGAGGGTAAATTTTCTCCTAGTCCCCCGTCTGAAGATATTCACTATTGTATTGAAGAAAAACTAATTAGTTTAATTGGTGAAACTGGAAAGAAATTGCATACAGCTAGAAGCAGAAATGATCAAGTTGGTACAGATATAAGATTGTGGTTAAGAAAAGAGATTGACAATCTTGAAATTTTGATAAATGATTTGCAAAAATCTTTTTTTAATCTTGCGAAAGCAAATATTTATACCTTAATTCCTGGATATACACATATGCAAAGAGCACAACCATTATCTTTAGCTCACCATTTATTGGCTTATTTAGAAATGTTTCAAAGAGATCGCGAAAGGTTTAAAGAAGTAAGATCAAGAGTTAATACTTCTCCATTAGGAGCAGCAGCACTAGCGGGCACAAAAATTAAAATAGATAGAAACTTTACAGCTGCAGAATTGGGCTTTGAAAAGATTTATAAAAATAGTATTGATGCAGTGAGTGATAGAGATTTTTGCATAGAGTTTGTTTCTGCATCTGCTTTAGTAATGTCGCATTTGAGTAAAATTTCTGAAGAGATAATTTTGTGGGTAACTGATGAATTTTCTTTTGCAAAATTAACAGATAAATGCGCTACAGGCAGTAGCCTAATGCCCCAGAAAAAAAATCCAGATGTTCCAGAATTAATAAGAGGTAAAACGGGAAGAGTTTACGGACATCTCCAAGCATTATTAACAATGGTTAAAGGTGTACCACTTGCATATAATAAAGACTTTCAAGAGGATAAAGAGCCAATCTTTGATACTGCAGAAACTTTATCTTCTTGCATCAAAGCAATGACTATTTTAATGAATGAGGGCATAGAATTTAACATTAAAAATTTATCTTGTTCCGTAGAAAATGACTTTTCTAATGCTACTGACTTGGCAGATTACTTAGTTGCTAAAAATGTTCCTTTTAGGACTGCTTATCAAGTTGTGGGTGAAATTGTAAAGTATTGCTTAGAGAGAAAAATTTTATTTAAAAATTTGAAAATAGAAGAATTTAAAAAATTTCATCCCGAATTCGATAAGGATGTTTTCGTAGATCTTGAACCTTTTAATGTCGTTAAGTCAAGAATAAGTGAAGGTGGAACAGGTTTTACACAAGTTGAAAAAGAGGTACATAATTGGCAGAAAAAATTGTTACTTTGAATTTCAATTATTTTTCTCCAACAAGGGTGTGCTTTGAAGTAGAATGGCGAAGAATGTTTAAAAGCTACTTTTTGTGGTTTTTAAATTTTGGTAAATTTTCTTTGTTGATTTTAAAGTGAGTATTTTTGTTGGCAATTTGCCATTCCGCGCAGAGCGTGAAGATGTTTTACAGTTATTTGCCCCTTTTGGTGAAGTTTTAAATTGTTCTCTTCCTCTTGAAAGAGATACTGGAAGAAAAAGAGGATTCGCATTTGTTGAGATGGCAGATGAAGCAATTGAGTCAACAGCTATTGATGGTTTGCAAGGCACAGAGCTTATGGGCAGACCATTAAGAATAAATAAGGCAGAGCCCAGAGGTTCTGGAGGATCTCGTAGGGGAGGAAGAGGCGGCTATGGTGGAGGTAATAGTGGCGGCTATGGCTATGGTGGAGGTAATAGTGGCGGCTATGGCTATGGCTATGGCGGCGGTAATAGTGGCGGCTATGGCTATGGCGGAGGTAATAGTGGCGGTAATAATGAACCTAACAATTCTTATACCAATAAATCTTCTGGTGCAGAAGGTTGGGAAGATAGAAGTTACGGCAACTCTTCTGAAAATTCTGAATATGAAAGTGGCAGAAGTAGAAGAAAAAGAGGAGTGTCAAATGAAGGTAATGTATCAAACGAAGAGAATTAATAGCCCATTTCTTCAAGTTTAGAAGTCAACTTAAGAAGATACTCTATATCTAACTCTTTTTTTATAGATTTAATAGAAATTTGATTCCTCCATTTTTTTGCTTTTGGAATGCCTTCGACTAAATTTATAAGATGTTTGCAAATATCCCAAGATTTTCCTCCATTAGCTAAATGCTCATCTATATAGGGAATTAATGAAAAGATAATATTAGAAGCAGATTTGGATGGTGTATTTTTTCCATAAACTCTTTGGTCAATTTCAGACCACCTTAAGGGATATTTATAAACTGATCTCCCAATCATGACACCATCAAAATCGCCTAAGGCTTTTACCGAGTCATCGATATTTGTAAAACCTCCATTTATTTCTATTAATAATTCTGGATTTAATTTTTTCAATTTTTTTACTAAGTCATACTTAAGAGGAGGGATGTTTCTGTTTTGCTTTGGATTAAGACCTTTTAATATGGCTTTTCTTGCATGAACTATGAATCTGTCTGCACCAGCATTTGCTATGTACTTTACGAAGCTATTCAACTTTTTGAAACTATCATCTTCATCTACACCAATTCTGTGTTTAATCGTAATTGGTAAATTACAGCTATTTTTTAAGGATTCTATGCATTTTGCTACTTTTTCAGGATCTTTCATAAGTGAAGCTCCAAAATTTCCAGAACAGACTTTTGGACTTGGACAACCAACATTAAAGTTTATTTCGTCATAACCCCAATCCTGCGCCATTCGGGCAGCCTCGCTAAGGATTTCAGGATTATCTCCACCAAATTGAATTGATATAGGGTGTTCTTGATTATTAAAATCTAAAAATTTTTCTTTTTTATTGGTATAAATTAAACTTTGGGCCACAATCATTTCCGTATACAAGAGCGCTTCTGAACTTATTTTTCTCATTATCATCCTGAAGTGTTTATCAGTACAATCCATCATTGGAGCAATACTTAATTTATGAATATTCGTTATAGAATTAGATTGTATGGAGTTCATTTTTTATGTGATTAAAATATATGAATCAATTTCTATCAAGAAGATCCTTCATTCTAATTCTTACTATGTCAATTTTAAAAATAATCTTTAAGCCCATACAAGTATTAGCTTCTTCACTTACTCCTAAAGAAAAGTGGAATTTATCAAAAGATGAATGGAAATCTAGGCTTAGTCCAGAATCCTATTATATTTTGAGGGAGGAAGGAACTGAAAGAGCATTCAGTAGCCAATTAAATAACGAGAAAAGGAAAGGGGTTTTTCATTGCGCAGGATGTGATTTTCCGCTTTTTCTTTCAGATCAAAAGTACGATAGTGGTACAGGATGGCCAAGCTTTTGGGATTCAATCAAAGGCTCAGTTGAAACGAAAGTGGATTTCAAGTTAATTGTTCCAAGAACTGAATACCATTGTTCCAGATGTGGAGGTCATCAAGGACATGTTTTTAACGATGGTCCTCTTCCCACAGGAAAAAGATTTTGCAACAATGGACTAGCGTTAAGGTTTGTACCCAACTAAAAATTTGTGCGGCCTTCCGCAACTTGTTTTGTGCATCGCTTTAATAGAGAATAGTTTTAATAAATTTTTAAGAAAATGATTGAAAATCAATCAGACAATATTGATAATAAAGAAAGTGATGTTTCAAATCAGGATATTGCTCCTGTTGATTCCTTACTTCCAGATGATCAAACAATAGTAAATGATGAAATATCTTCCCAAAAAGTAGAAGAGATAAATGCTGAGGAATTAAAAAATACTATTTCGAATAATGATGCAAGGTTAGAACAGTTAGAAAAAGAACATGAAACATTGAAAAATCAATATGTAAGAATATCAGCAGATTTTGATAATTTCAGAAAAAGACAATCTAGAGATCAAGACGATTTAAAAATTCAACTTGTTTCTAAGTCCTTAACAGCAATACTTCCTATTGTTGATAATTTTGAGAGAGCAAGGCAACAACTCAAACCTGAAAGTGATGAAGCTCAAGCTCTCCATAGAAGTTATCAAGGATTGTATAAACAATTAGTAGAAGTTTTAAAGCAACAAGGAGTAGCACCTATGAGAGTTGTTGGTCAGCAATTTGATCCAAGCTTACATGAGGCTGTATTAAAAGAGCCTAGTCAAGAGCATAAAGAAGACTCTATTATAGAAGAACTTCAGAGAGGATACCATTTAGACGGCAAGGTCTTAAGACATGCATTGGTTAAAGTTTCTATGGGACCTGGTAAACAAAGTTCACAAGAGGAAGTAGAAAAGGATACAGTTGAAAGGGATATTGATTCAGAGGAAATTACTTCTGATGATATATAGATTCCAAATTTTTAGTTGAACATTATCTAATGGCTGATTTTTACCAAATACTTGGAGTTTCTAGAGATGCTGATGCTGACACTTTAAAAAGGGCTTATAGAAAATTAGCTAGACAATATCATCCTGATGTAAATAAAGAACCAGGAGCGGAAGATAAGTTTAAAGAAATTGGTAAGGCTTATGAAGCCTTGGCTGATCCTGAAACTAGAGCTAGATATGATCAATTTGGCGAGGCTGGTCTTGGAGGTGCTGCTGGAATTCCTGATATGGGTGATATGGGCGGCTTTGCGGATTTATTTGAAACTTTTTTTAATGGCTTTGGTGGGCAAAGTTCACAGGGGGGTAGAACTCAAAGAAGAGGTCCTCAACAAGGAGATGATTTAAGATACGATCTTAATATTGATTTTAAAGATGCTATCTTTGGCCAAAAAAGAGAAATTAAAATTCCCCATCTTGAGACATGTGAAATCTGTAAGGGAGCAGGAGCTAAACCAGGAACAGGACCAAAAACATGTACAACATGTGGAGGAAGTGGACAAGTAAGAAGAGCTACAAGAACACCATTTGGTAATTTCACGCAAGTAGCTGAATGTACTTCATGTAATGGTGTTGGTCAAATAATCGCAGATCCATGTACAAGTTGTGGCGGTAATGGTGTAAAACAAGTGAGAAAAAAATTACGAATTAATATTCCCGCAGGAGTTGATACTGGTACTAAATTAAGAGTTTCTGGAGAGGGAAATGTTGGTATGAGAGGCGGCCCGCCTGGAGATCTTTATGTTTTTATCAAGGTGAAGAATGATTCAAAATTAAAAAGAGATGGTGTGACTATTTACTCTGAAATAGCTGTGAGTTATCTACAGGCTATTTTAGGAGATACTGTTGAAATTATTACAGTTGATGGAAATGTTAATTTGAAAATTCCAAGTGGAACACAACCGAATACAACTCTCTCACTTGAGAATAAAGGTGTACCTAGACTTGGTAATCCAGTTGCCAGAGGAAACCATGAAGTCTTAGTAAAAGTAAAATTGCCAACTCGCATAACTGATGAAGAACGAAAGCTTTTAGAAGGCTTAGCTTCTCAATATTCAGATAAAAATATTAATTCAAGTAGTGGTCTGTTTAGTAAATTATTTGGTAAAGAATCCTAATGACTGCTTTAAAGTATTTGGATCTTAAATCGGTTCCATGCCCTTTAAATGTCGTCAAAATTAAATTAGCTTTAGAAAAGTTATCTAAAAATGAACAACTTATAGTTGAACTTGATAGAGGGGAACCAGAAGAAATGGTATTAAATAATTTAAAAGAGATTGGATGTTTGTTTAAACAAATTAAAGAAAATAAAAAATTTTTAAAAATAAAAATTTTGAATGAAAACTGATAGTAAACATCTAGCCTTAGTTACTAAAAAATTTAATGAATTTTTCTTGGTTGACTTGAAAAACAAAAAAAGCTTAGGAAGCAGTGACAGATTTTTATGTAAGGTCAGGAAGTCTATAAATTTTAGAGATCAATTAATTTATGTTGGAGATGAAGTAGTTATTAATAATATTGATTTAAGAAACAAGCGTGCAGTAATAAATAGTTTAAAACAAAGAAGAAATTTATTAATACGTCCATCAGTTGCAAATATTTCTAACATATATATTATTTGTTCCGTTGAAGAGCCAGAGTTGAATTTATCTCAAGTTAATAGGTTCTTGATATCAGCAGAATCGATGGGGGTTGAAGTTTCATTGGTTTTAACAAAGTGTGATTTAATTTCAGAGAAAAGAAGACTTTTTTTAATTGATAAATTTAGGAAGTGGGGTTATAAAGCAATTACTTTAAATTTAAAGAAACATCATTACTTCAAAAATTTATTAGCTGAGTTAAAGAAAAAAAAATGTTCAATATTTATGGGTCCATCTGGTGTTGGAAAAACGACTTTGCTTAATATGATAATTCCAGGTCTTAAAAATAATACTGCTCCAGTCTCTAATAAAATTAAGAGAGGGAAAAATACTACACGCAATGTTGAGTTATTTTCTCTTTCTAATAAAAGTTACATTGTGGATACCCCTGGTTTTAATATGCAAACTCTAGAAGTTGATTTTAGATTGTTACCAAATCTCTATCCGGAAATCTATAAACAAGTAAACGATGAAGAAATAAGATGTAAATTTCGTAATTGTTTACATTTGAATGATGAGGGCTGTAATTTAAATAAATCTTTTGAAAGATATCCTTTTTACAAAGCAATGATCGAGTCTTCTAAGAGTCACCATTATCAAAGCCAGGAAGGTTAAGATTTAATCCACCAGTCAAATCATTCATTCTTTCTTTCATCGTAGTAGTTGATAATTCATGAGCTTTTTGAAAAGCTTGTAAAATGTTTTGCTCTATTTTTTCTTTATCCGAATTTAAAATATTTTCTTGAACTTCTACCTTTAAAGGAAGTTGATTGCCACTTATCCAGACTTTTACCATTTCATCATCACTTTTGCCTTCAATCTCCATATTTTCAAGTTCATCTTGCAATTTTTGAGCATCTTGTTGAATTTGTTTAGCTTTTTTAAAAGCTTCTGTAAGTTGTCCAAAGTTAGGAAGTCCAAAACCCGCCATTTTTTAAAAAGTTTCTTTAATTAGGATAGTCAAAACCAATCATTCTTACTTCAGGTTGCAAATAAATTCCTTTTTTTTGTAGTACTTTTTGTTGAATTACAGTTATTAATTCATAAATATCTTTTGAACTTGCTGAAGAATTGTTAATTATAAAATTTGAATGCATTATAGAAATTTCTGCGCCGCCAATTTTAAATCCCTTTAAACCAATATCATCAATTAATTTTGCTGCATAATTATTTTCAGGATTTTTAAAAACACTACCAAAACTTGGAAGGTGATATGGTTGTTTTTCTGTTTTTAATTTCAAGTTATTTTTGGTTGTCTCAATTAATTTTTGGAGATTTCCATTTGGTTCAAAATATAGTTTCGCACTTATAATTGCCAAATCATTATTTTGAAAAGAGCTAGATCTATAATTAAAATTTATATCTTTTTTGTCAATTTCAAGTTTTTCATGCGTTTTATTATTAATAACTTTCACAGAAATAATATTTTTAGCTAGCGATAAATTTTCTGTACCAGCGTTCATATAAATTGCTCCCCCTACAGTTCCTGGAATTCCGACAGCCCATTCTCCTCCTTGTAATCCGTTTTTTGCGAGAGAATTAGATAATGTTGGGAGCATTACACCTGCTTCTGCTTCAACAATTCCTGAATATGGATCTATAGTTAAAGACTTCATTTTTTTTGTACATATAACTAAACCTTTTATGAAAATATTATTTATTAAAAGATTTGAACCTGCGCCAATTATTTGGCATCTTTGATTATTTAAATTAGACCATTCTATAAGATAATAAAATTCCTCAATACTTTTTGGTTCAGCAAAATATTCAGCTACCCCACCAACTTTTATAGTTGTATAACTACTCAGATTGCAATTCTCAGAAAAAATTTTTTTCATAAATTATTTTAATTGTTTTCCCCATTTAAAATCGACCAGAAATTATGACAATCACCAGCCCCCATATTCAAAATTAAATCCCCTTTTTGAGTTAGTTCGTCAAAGTTCTTTATGATTTCATGATAATTATTTATGAAACTAACATTTTTGTTCTTTTTATAAATCAGATCAGTGATCATTTTTGAATTAATTTTATCTTTATTTCTTTCTCCTGCTCCATAAATACTTGTTACGTAAATTACATCTGCTTTTGATAATTCATTAGCAAATTCTTTAGCGAATTTCTTTACTCTAGAGTATCTATGAGGTTGGAAAATAGCTATTAATCTATTTTCTTGAGATTGATTATTACTTTTTTGCTTGATAAATAATCTTCCTAATTTAATGGTTGCTTTTATTTCATTTGGATGATGTGCATAATCATCATATAAATTTCTTTCATCTATTTGGCCTCTAAATTCAAACCTTTTTTTTGGCAGTTTTAGGTATTTAATATTTTTTTTAATTTTTATAAAATCTACACCTATCATTCTTCCAGTTGCTATTGCAGCGGTGATATTAGATAAATTGTGTAATCCTGGAATTGGAATATTTAAACTACTAATAAAATTTCCACTTTCATAATATTGACCAATAGTATAATTTTTGTTTATTTCAGTTGGGATTAAGGCATAAGCGACGTTGGTTGGTGTAATGTTTGACCAATTATTATCAGAATAGAAATTATTTCTAGTGATTTCACAATCAAAATTAAGTAATAATTTTTTCGAGTTTGCAGCGAAATCTTTAAATGAAGAAATAACTTCATTTAAATTAGAAAAATGATCGCAATGATCAAAATCAATGTTATTAATTATTCCAATATCAGATTTATATTTATTTATTGTCCCATCAGATTCATCAACTTCAGCTACTAGAAATTTTGTATTTTCTAAATGACAATTTGAGTTGTAGATAGGAATGATTCCTCCAGTTATTGAAGAAGAATTATGAGTACATAACTCAAGTAGGGTAGAAAGAAATGTACTCGTTGATGTTTTTCCATGGCTACCTGCTATGGCTAATGAAGTATAAGACTTCATTAACATTGCAAGTATCTCTGAACGATGTTTTATTGGTAGATTTTTTTCCCTACAGTACGATAATTCTTCATTTTCTGACTTGATTGCTGTGCTTACAACAAAATTAATCAATTTGTTGTTAAATTTTGAATTTACAATTTCAATATTTTGTTTAATTTGAGAAGTAAAGATAAGTGCACCTAAATTTTCTAATTTATTGGTTTCGTTGTTTTCAACTAAATCAGATCCTGAGACTGAATAACCTTTTTTTAGTAAACCCATTGCTAATGCAGACATTCCAATACCTCCAACTCCTATAAAATGAAAATGACTTTTTAGTGGTAATTCTTTATTCAATGTTGATTATTTACTTAAAATTAAAATAACTTCTAAAAAATGTTTTGGTATTTTTTCTTAAAAAAAAATATTTTTCGTTTTTGAATTAATACAAAACTAGACTTATTTGCTTAATAAATCAAAAAAACCTTACGTTATTGCACAAAATTCAGTATGATCAGCAACTTAGGTTAATCATTTAGAAATTTTTAGTTATGACTTTGCGTGTTGCAATTAACGGGTTTGGCAGAATTGGTCGAAACTTTATGCGTTGTTGGCTTAGTAGGGGCGCTTACACCAATATTGAGGTAGTTGGTATTAATGTCACTTCTGATCCTAAGACCAATGCTCATCTTCTCAAATACGATTCTGTACTTGGCCAGCTTGACGGTGTTGATATTCAATATACAGATGACACTTTTGTAATTAATAACAAGACAATTAAGTGCTTCTCCGATAGAAACCCAATGAATCTTCCTTGGAAAGAATGGGGAGTAGATTTGGTTATTGAATCAACTGGAGTTTTTAATACAGATGTAGGAGCTAGTAAGCACTTGGAGGTAGGAGCAAAAAAAGTTATCTTAACTGCTCCTGGGAAAGGTGCTGGTGTGGGTACTTATGTTGTTGGAGTTAATGCTGATACATATAATCATAAAGATTATGATATTTTGAGTAATGCTAGTTGTACTACAAACTGCTTAGCTCCAGTTGTCAAGGTTTTAGACCAAACTTTTGGAATTAATAAAGGTTTGATGACTACAATTCATAGTTATACTGGTGATCAAAGAATTCTAGATAATAGTCATAGAGATTTAAGAAGAGCTAGAGCTGCTGCTACAAATATTGTTCCCACTTCTACAGGTGCCGCTAAAGCAGTAGCATTAGTTTACCCAGAAATGAAAGGCAAGTTGACAGGAATTGCAATGAGAGTTCCAACTCCTAACGTTTCAGCAGTTGACTTCGTTTTCGAATCTTCTAAATCTGTCACAAGCGAGGAAGTCAATAATGCTCTTAAAGAAGCTTCTTTAGGTTCAATGAAAGGAATTATTAAGTACGGAGATGAACCATTAGTGTCAAGCGATTATGCAGGTACTAATGAATCATCAATTGTTGATAGTGACCTTACTATGTGTATCGGAGATAATCTTGTTAAGGTCCTCGCATGGTATGACAACGAGTGGGGTTATAGTCAAAGAGTTGTAGATTTAGCAGAGATTGTTGCTAAAAAATGGGTATAATTAAAAGTGCTTGAAAGGTTTGTTTTTCAGTAGTTTATTTTTATTACTATCCTTAAATTCTATTGATGGTTCACCATTAGCAAAATAACCAATTTCGCTAATATTTTTATCAAGTTTAGATAAATTTTTTGCCCATCTTTTGGGTAATGAGAAAACTAATTCGTAATCCTCACCTCCAAAAAAATAATATTCGTCCCATTTGTCTCCTTTTGGCCAGTCCTTATCTTTAGGTATTTTTTCATAATTCATAATTGCTTTACATTTGCTAGCGATCGCTAAATCTTGTACAGCTTGAAATAGACCATCACTGCTATCAGTACATCCTATTCTCGTTATTTTTTTATTCGAACGAGTTTTAAGAAGATTTTTTAGAAAATTTGGGTAAACTTTAGGACGACAAAAATGTTCAACAGACTTACTGATTAATCTTTGATTAAGAGAAGTACTACTATCAAAATCAATTTTATTTTGTATCATAAATCCCAGTTTGCTAAGACCATGAATTCCTGTAGTTAAAATAATCTCTCCTGGTTTACACGCGTTTCTTCGTAATTCAAGTTCTCCTTGAATTCCAAAGGCTGTAATTGATATGGTTTTTTGATCCCCCTTTGAGCAATCTCCTCCAAGAATTATCCCACCATATTTTTTTAAAGCTTTATTTATCCCTTTATATAACTCTTCAACCCAAATCCACTCAGTTTTGGCAGGTAGAATTAGACTTATGGTAATTCCTATCGTTTTTTTACTACCACTGGATAATAAGTCAGAGATGTTGCAGGCAACTGCTTTCCATCCAAGGTCTTGAGGGCAAATAGTAACGTCGCTGAAATGAACATTTTCTACCAAAGAATCATTATTAACAAGTAAGTTATTATTTTGAGCTTTGATTAAAGCGCAATCATCTGAAACTTGATTTTTAGGCATAAATTTCCCAAGTCTATTTATTAATTCTTTTTCACCTATGTCTTCTAAAATTTCTTTATGCATGTAACTTGAGGTTTTCAATCCCTTCTAAAACATCAATGGAGATTATTGTGTCATCTTTGGTTAGCTCTTCTAATACCTCAAAACCATCTACAAGATAACCAAAGGCAGCATTCCTTCCATCAATTAGATTCCGGCCTGCTGGATTTAATTCTGCCTCATATAAAAAGAAGAAAAATTGCGATGAGCCGTCATCAACTGCGGTATTTGAGTGAGACCAACCTAGAGTTCCAAGCGTTGCGAATGGTAATGTTGGCGTTTCTGTGTAAAGGCCTAAGTCTTCAAAAGTTTGATTATAAAAAGTATCCTTTTCGCCAGGAATTCTAATTTCGAGAGGGACATGTCGTTCTTTATTTGTTTCAGGATCCACATAACCAATTGCTTCACCAATTGGATCACCTGTTTGAAGAACAAAAAATTCTTCTGCTCTGTTAATGGGTAAATCTTTATAGAAATTTTTTGAAGATAAATCTATAAATGCTCCTGCTGTAAGCGGGGCGTTAAATCCATCCACAATGGCGTTCATTTCTCCTTTGGAAGTTTTTATATTAACTTTTGCTCGTCCTAGTAATCTTGGTAAATTATCAAACTCTTCTGGAATATAGTAAGGAAATTGATTTGGTAGAAAATATTCTTCTAATCCACCTATTTTATCTAAAGCCTCTTTTCGAGTTGCTATAAATGAGTATTTATCCTTTGATTTGGAATGATCTTGAAGGCTATCAAAATTTTCTTTGAGTTCTAAAAATATTTTTTCAGCAATTTTCTTCTTATCGTTTGGTAGTTCTTGAATAATTCGACTTTGGTATTTTTTAAGTAAAGATTGACATTTTGTAACAGTTTTCGTAAGGGCGGGCCATCTTCCTCCTCTTACAAGATCACTAGTCTCTTCCAGTTTGTGCTGAATCTCTTTCAACTCAACTTGCTTTATAGGGAGTGCGTTTCTGAGGATCGCATTAGGGTCTTTTACCGCATTTCCAGTCGGTAAATCAGCAAGCACTTTAATGGGTTTAAAGAGAAAAAACTGTAAAATTATGATTAATAAGATTAAGAAAAGTTTGTTCTGATTTGATAAGAATTTTTGCATAGCACTCTTGCAGGTTTATGATCCTTGGGGATGTAATACAGGAATGATTTCCAGTAACGATTTTCGCACAGGTACTACCATCGAATTAGATGGACAAGTTTGGCGTGTTGTAGAATTTCTACATGTCAAGCCTGGTAAAGGTTCAGCTTTCGTGCGAACAAAATTAAAATCAGTTCAAAGCGGCAATGTGGTTGAAAAAACTTTTCGTGCCGGAGAATCAGTACAGCAGGCTATCCTTGAGAAGTCTAACCTGCAACACACTTATGTGGAGTCTGGAGATTATGTTTTTATGGATATGACAAGTTTTGAGGAGACAAGACTTTCCTCTGACCAAATTGGTAAAGGATCAAAGTATTTGAAAGAAGGAATGGAGGTTAATGTAATTTTCCATAATGGTAAAGTTTTAGAAGTGGAACTTCCAATATCTATTACTTTGAAAGTTACAGAAACTGATCCTGGAGTTAAAGGTGATACTGCTAGTGGGGGCACTAAACCAGCTATTCTAGAGACAGGTGCTCAAGTTATGGTTCCTTTATTTATTTCTGTGGGAGAAATGATTAAAGTTGATACTCGTAACGATAGTTATCTTGGACGGGAGAATTAATGGCTATGAAATTAGATCATGAAGACTTAAATCGCTTAATAGAGAAAATCTCTACAAGCGATATTCAAGAATTCTTACTAGAGGGAGAAGATTTTAAACTTGAAATAAAACGGAATTTATTTGATCAGAACCAAGTTACTAATAATATAGTTTCTAATACTTCATTTGATAGGCAAACAATTCCTAATCAAAAATCTATAAATGATAATGTCTCGATAGTTAATGATCTCGAATCTCCTCAGGTAGCGCCTCCTGGGCGTTCAGACCTCACTGATGTGACTTCTCCTATGGTTGGGACCTTCTATAGGGCTGCAGCGCCAGGGGAGGATCCATTCGTCGAAATAGGAAGTAATGTTAAGGTAGGCCAAACTATTTGCATTTTGGAAGCGATGAAATTAATGAATGAAATTGAATCTGAATTCAACTCTGAAATAATAGAGATTCTTGTTGAAAATGGAACCCCAGTTGAATTTGGTCAAGTTTTAATGCGTGTTAAGCAGTCTTAAATTTTTAGTCATTTCTATGGCACCCTTTATGGCCTCAATCATGCTTTGAGATTGAGCTATTCCTTTTCCAGCAATGTCAAATCCTGTTCCATGATCTGGAGATGTTCTTATGAAAGGTAAACCTATTGTGGTATTAACTGAGTAATTAAGAGCTATAACTTTCATTGGGATTAAACCTTGATCATGATACATAGCAAGAATGCCATCATGTTTTTCAGCATTTTTATCTCTCCAAGCTTTTGCGGAAGAATTCCAGCAACTATCCGGTGATAAAGGGCCTAATAAGTTAATATCTCTATTTTTCTCATGCCAATCTATCAATGCATCATTGAGCCAATCTTTTTCTTCATTACCCAAAATACCTTCTTCACCAGCATGAGGGTTTAAGCCGGCGACTTTTAAAATAGGTTTATCAATATAATTACTACAAAAGTCTTTGAAAAGATTTAATTTTGAATGGATTAATTCTTTAGTTAATTTCTTGGGGACCTCACTAAGAGCTATGTGGGTTGTAGCTAATAAAGTATTGAATCTCCAACCTGTAATGGGTGATTTAGCTGTGAATAACATTCCAACATTTTTTACTCCACACGATTTTGCTAATAGTTCAGTTTGACCAGAGAAATAATGCCCTGCTAGTGACCATGATTTCTTGCAGATTGGTCCAGTTACAAGTGCTGAATTAGGATACTGTTTTACAATTTCAATTGCTTTTGTTAAGTACAAGAAACTTGAATCACCATAACTTGCTTTAGATTCATTTTCAGATAAAGAAATTCCGAAATCATGGATTTGTAGATTGTCAGGATTTGCGAGGTTTTTCAGTCCTAGAGATCTTAGGTGTCTATATGTATTTTGTAAATTTTCTTTTGAACCAACTAATATGAAGTCAATATTTTCTGGCATCTCATTAGAATAAAGAGCTTTTAAGATTATTTCAGGTCCAATACCAGATTCATCTCCAACGCTTAATACTATTTTTAATGCTTGATTTGTATTTTTAAAATTCATAAAAAGTTTTTAAATTGATTAATTTTTAAATATTTAAAAAGCAATCTTTTAAACCTATTTTATAGTTTTTATAAATTAGTTTATAACCAAGTGTTTCGCATAATAGTTTATTAGAAACTCTTCTATTTTCCATCCAAAAAGATTGCGCGATAGCTGATAATTCCTTTTTTGCTTCTTCAAATAAAATAGGCTTTGGCATTCTTAAGCCAAGTAGATCGTAGCAATATTGAATAACTTCTATTTGAGAACAGGGTTCATCATCTGCAATATTAATAATTTGGTGAAACTTCAAGGAATCTTTATTTTGTAATAGAAAGATAATTGCATTTGTAATATCAGCAACATGAATCCTTGAAAATACTTGATGTTTTTTAGAGATGACGCGAATTTTTTGATTTTTAATTGCTTCAAAAGTGGACCTTCCTGGTCCATAAATACCTGGTAACCTAAAGATTTGTGCTGGCAAACCAGATTCAATCCATTCTCTTTCACAATTTAATCTATTATGGCTTCTCTTTTGAAAAGGATTAGGTTCGTCAATCTCAGATACCCAGTCACCTTTGGTATTCCCATATACTCCTGTAGTAGATAAATATCCAACCCATTCAAGTGACAAATTTTGGAGCTTTCCTTTTAGACTTTTTAGTACTGGATCATTACCATTTTTATCGGGGGGTATGCAACTAAGTACATGAGTTACTCCATCAAAAATTTTATCATTAGGAACTATACCGTTAGCACTGTTAAAAACAAAACTATTAGGATCTTTCTTTTCAGATCTCGAACTTGTTAAAGCAGTACAACCTAATTGTCTTATGGTATTTGCAAAGAAACTACCGCTAAAACCACATCCCAAGATTAAAAATTTATTTTCATTATTTAGTGAACTTGCGTGATTCTTCATGCGGCGCTAGAGTAGTACATATGTATTAAATAATGATGAAGATAGCTGTTAAGCCTGATTTACAATCAAAAACTTTTTGCATTAGTAAAACTAATACTTGTCTGATAGAAAAAGAAATCAGGTTAGTTAATTTTAAATTCTATCAAAAAATATTTGTCCTTCTGATTTCATTTTCGACAATTTTAATATTCCCAGAATCGCCAATAGAATTAGGCAATATATGTGAGAGTTATAACTCTAGAAAAATATGTAATGTTTGGTAATCACGCTGCTTTATATTCTGATTCATTATTTTCATAATGCTTATTACTTTTCTTGAAATTAGGATTAGCCCATTGCAATAATCTTATAGCTAATCTTAAGTCTCCTTCAAGCCAAGCTCTTATAGCCATTGCTCTTCTAGGATCATAAAATTTTTGTCTTCTATACCAACTTAATGCATTTTCATCCGATTTATCCCCATTACAAGAAAGACATGCAGGCACGCAATTTTCTGTGGTACTTAAGCCGCCTTGGCTACGTGGTAGTACATGGTCAATGGATTCAGATGGTTTCCCGCAATATATACAACTTTTGCCAGTAAATCTATGAATTGATTTTCGCCATTGTCTAAATCTGAACTTAGGACATAAATCCTCTAAAAACACCGCATCATTAATATGCATTCAGAATATTTAGTTAAATAAATAATCGCTTGAATATATCAAAAGTCAATATTTATTTGTCTTTTTTGCCAAAATTCAACTGTAAAAATATAATTTCGTGTTGTTAGATACAAAACAAAATTCGCTATATATTTATTAAAAAAATTGAAAAATATCAAATATTTAATTAATAGCTATATCTGTCAATTACCTCTTCTGAAAAATCTTCATTAGCCTCTTCTAGTTCTCTTTCTAACTGTTTTCTCTTCTCTGCCTTTTCTTGAGCTTCTTTTTCTTTTCTTTCTTCTTCTTGTTCTAATTCTCTTATTAGTTTTCTATTTGGATGAAGTTTATTTAAGTATTGCACGCAATAACTGAAGGTTTCTCTATCCCTTATTACAGATTCAGTAATTTGTGCTGCTGCTTGTTTAGGTGATACTTTGAAAAACCCCCCTTTTTGTTTTTTTATATATGTATATGCTGCATCCCAACTACTTTCATGGTCATTACCTCCATCTCTCATGGTACAAAAAATTTCTGCTCCAAATGAGCCTGCATTAACTTTGTATGTTTGAAGTGATAGAGGAGAAATGATCCCTAGGGTTAAAAAAATTAATTTTTTTTTACATCTTTGCATTGAACTTTTACCTCCTATTTAAAAATATCTTTTATTAGAAATATGTCTATAGATATTTAAGATTTTATTAATCCAAACCAGTTCAAACATTTTACAATTAAAGGAAGAATTAAAAGCACAGTAATCAACCTTACAGCATGAAGAGTCGCAACTGCAGCTCCTACTCCATATTCTGATCCTACAAGACTCATACCGCTTATACCTCCAGGTGCAGCGCCAAGAATTGTTGTTATTACATCAATATTAATTAATCTGCTTGTCCACAATCCAATTGCTAATCCAGTAACAACTAAAGTAAAAGTTATTAAAATCGCTGGCTTCCATAAGTTTTAAAGATCAACTAATGATTCTTTAGTTAACGATGTACCAATAACTGTTCCAATTCCAATTTCTAATATCGTTCTGGTACCAACTGGCCACTCTGCTATATCGATTTTGCCACTGATGCTAACTATGCTTGCTCCTATTAAAGCGCCTACAAGGGGAGCTGCGGGAATACCCGTCTTAAGAGCTAAAGCTCCACAAATGGTACCTGCAATTAAATAATAGATAAGATTTATATTTGGCATAAATTTGGAAGATGTTTCGACATAATATTAGAAAAAATCTTTTTTGCTTGGGTTTATAGTCAAATTTAATTTTGTTTTCTTCTCCTATTGTCCCCTTTTGTTGGCATAATATTATTTAAAGCATGAATTTTTATGTCTTCACAAATTTCATATAAAGCTAATAAAAGCTTTATAAAGAAAAAACTTTCTTTTTTCGAGGGTGGCCACCAGCTTGAAAAATTAGAGTTTGCTCTTGCAATAGCTCAAACTAAAGGGGATCAAAAAAAATCAAAAATACTTAGAAAAAAGATTGTTGAATTAGGTGGAAATGTTGAGGAGCCAGGAACCTAACTCAATTTCCCTCAAGATATTTTGATGCCACAACTAATGCTTCGCC
The DNA here is from genome assembly GCF_000759855.1 of Prochlorococcus marinus str. MIT 9107. GTDB lineage: Bacteria > Cyanobacteriota > Cyanobacteriia > PCC-6307 > Cyanobiaceae > Prochlorococcus_A > Prochlorococcus_A marinus_N. The sequence continues at coordinate 283,797 of NZ_JNAI01000010.1, read as the reverse complement.
AGCTTGTTTAGCTGTTATTTTCCCTTGATCAAGAAGTGTATTAGCTATAGCAGATATTACAGTAATAATATCTCTATCATTTACATATCCTAAGTGTCCGACTCTAAAAATTTTCCCCTTCAAGTGATCTTGACCGCCAGCGAGTAGGATATTAAATTTATTTTTTATTGTCTTTCTGAATTCTTCAGCATCCATTTCTTCAGTTTTTATTGCAGTAATTGAAGGGCTTAAATATTGTTTATCAGCAAATAATTTTAGATTTAAAGCCTTTATAGCATTGCTCATTGCTAATTTATGTTTGTTATGTTTTTGGAAAATATTGTCTAAACCTTCTTCGCGCATCATTTTTAAAGATTCATCTAAAGCAAAAACCAAATTAACTGCAGGAGTGTATGGATTACTGTTACTTGCAAGGCTTTTTCTGTACGATTTTAAATTTAAATAAAATTTTGGTAAGTTAGATTTTTCTGCAGCTTCCCATGCTTTTTTGCTCATTGCTATAAAACTAAGGCCTGGTGGTATCATGTAACCCTTTTGTGATCCAGATGCAACAACATCTAATTGCCATTTATCTACTGGCACATTGCATGCACCAAGACTTGTTACACAGTCAACAATAGATAAAGCTGTATTGTGTTCTCGAATATATGAGCTTATAGTTTCTAGATCATTAATTACACCTGTTGAGGTTTCAGAATGGGTTAAGATAACTGCCTTTATTTCTTTTTGTTTATCTTCTTCTAATATTTTTTTGAATTCTTCTGGATTAAGTGGAGTACCCCATTTGGCATCAATTCTTATTACTTCTAGCCCAAATGCTTTTGCAACTTTTACCCATCTTTCACCAAATTTTCCGTTTTCTCCACAAATTACTTTATCACCTTTATTTAATGTATTTATTATTCCAGCTTCCATTGCGGCAGTTCCACTTCCTGTAATTGTTAAGACATCATTTTGAGTTTGATGAAGCCATTGCAAATTTTTAGTAGTACTTTCTACCAGCTCTTGGAACTCTTTACTCCGGTGTCCTATTGGATGTTTACTTAATGCTTGTAAAACTTTTTCTGGAACTGGTGTTGGTCCAGGAATCATCAATGATAATTTTTGTTGTATGGCCACTTTTTATTAAATAGGTCATTCTTAGATTAGTTCTCATTATATATTTTTCAATTACTTGATTTGAAAAAAGGATTTTCTTTACCTTTGTGGGTTGCAGGAGCTGCGAGATCAGCATTAAAAAAACTATTGGGGCTTCCATTTGAAAATTATGAATTCATAAAAATTCCTAATGAAAATAAAAAAATAAACATTGAGATTCATTCTGTTGGTCTACTTAAAGGTGACTCGCATGCACTAGGAATTTCCTTTGCGAAGTCAGGCTTGGATCTTGACATTACACAAAACTTAGAAATATGGACAATAGCCTCTTTAGAAAAAATTTCTTTTAATAATGCTGTTCAAATAAATCCAATAAATATTATTGCAGGATCTGGCGTAGGTATTAATGAGGATACATCAGAGATTTGTATTTCTGATTTTGCTAAAGAAGTTTTATATGAAAATTTATTGGATATTATTCCAGACGGATTTAATTTAAATTTAGAAATTATTTTCCCAAATGGAGAGTTTTTATCCGAAAGAACCAGTAATAAGTCATTTGGTATTGTAGATGGTTTATCTATAATTGGAACTTCAGCTGAGACTTATTCGAGTGCTTCGCCTGATCAATTAGAAGAGGCTAAAAAAAAGTTAGCAAAGTTAATTAAAAATGACTTTAACGGGAAAGTTGTTTTTGTTATTGGCGAAAACGGTTTAAATTTGGCAAAAACTTATAATATTAATTTACCAATTATAAAAGTTGGTAACTGGATAGGACCACTATTAGTTGATGCTGCAATAAAAAATGTTAAAACATTAATTCTTTTTGGTTATCACGGAAAATTAATTAAATTAGCGGGTGGCATTTTTCATACACATAACCATCTGGCTGATGGAAGAATTGAGATTCTTGTTTATTTGGCAGTGAAAGAAAACGTGCCAAACGAAATAATACTCCAATTATCTCACTTAAATACTCTTGAAGATGCCTTATTAATGCTTGAAAGATTTAATAAATCAATAGCTGAAAAATTATTCCAAAATTTATCAAATACGATTGAAAAGCGTTCTTTTGCATATGTTAATAGGTATGTAAAAACGGATATGAAAATTGCAACAATCATGTTTGATAAAAAAAGGCAAATTAGGTGGTCGGGAACCAACGGTAATGATTATATTGCTTATTTTCAAAGAGATTAATTTTGATTGCTTATGCTTTTGTAAATAAATTGAGCTAACTTTTGTATATGAGTCAAAAATCTTTAAAAAAAGAACGAAATCCTTCAATATTAATTTTGGATTTCGGATCTCAATATTCTGAATTGATTGCAAGAAGAATTAGAGAAACTAATGTTTTTTCTCTTGTAGTAAGTAACCATACTTCAATTGAGGATATTCAGGATATTAGTCCTAAAGGGATAATTTTGAGTGGAGGCCCAAATTCTGTTTATGATCAAAATGCTCCTAAATGTGATGAAAAAATTTTTGATTTAGGAATTCCTATTCTTGGTATATGCTATGGAATGCAATTAATGGTCAAAGAACTTGGAGGTTCTGTTACTGCAGCTACTAAAAAAGCTGAGTATGGGAGAGCACCAATAAACATAGATTTAAAATGTGATCTTCTTTCTGATGTAGAAGATAAATCTATAATGTGGATGAGTCATGGTGATTCAATTAACTGTTTGCCTGATGGATTTAATAAAATTGCTCATACCGAAAACACACTCCATGCAGCAATTGCAAATGATACTAAGAAATTATTTGGCGTACAATTTCATCCTGAAGTAATTCATTCAGAGTTTGGGATGACAGTAATTAAAAATTTTGTTTATAAAATCTCTTGTTGTGAGGCTGATTGGACAACGGAAACCTTTTTAGAAGAGACAATTCCCAGAATAAGAGAACAGGTTGGAAATAAGAAAGTTTTGCTTGCATTGTCAGGAGGTGTTGATTCATCAACTCTTGCTTTTTTACTCAATAAAGCAATTGGAACACAGCTTACTTGCATGTTTATAGATCAAGGTTTCATGAGAAAAGGGGAACCGGAATTTTTAATGAATTTTTTTGATAAGAAATTTCATATAAAAGTTAAATATATAAACGCTAGGGAAAGATTTATTGCAAAATTAAAAGGGATTACTGATCCAGAACAGAAAAGAAAAATTATCGGGGAAGAATTTATTAGAGTATTTGAAGAAGAAAGTAATAGATTGGGACCTTTTCAGTATTTAGCTCAAGGTACTCTTTATCCTGATGTTATCGAAAGTGCTGGAACTAATATTGATCCCAAGACAGGTGAGAGAATTGCTGTGAAAATAAAAAGTCATCATAATGTGGGTGGATTACCAAAAGATCTGCAATTTAAATTAGTTGAGCCCTTAAGAAAACTTTTTAAGGATGAAGTTCGAAAATTAGGAGCAGCTTTAGGCTTGCCTGATGAAATTATTAAAAGACATCCATTCCCAGGCCCTGGTTTAGCGATAAGAATTTTGGGAGAAGTTACTAATGAAAAACTCGATTGTTTAAGAGATGCAGACTGGATAGTGAGAGATGAAATTAAAAAATCAGGTCTTTATAATGATATTTGGCAAGCTTTTGCAGTATTGTTACCGGTTAAAACTGTAGGAGTTATGGGTGATAAAAGGACTTATGCATGGCCAATTGTTATACGTTGTGTATCCAGTGAAGATGGTATGACAGCAGACTGGTCAAAAATTCCTTTTCAGATTTTAGAGAGAATTTCAAATAGAGTCGTCAATGAAGTCGATTCAGTTAATAGAGTTGTTTATGATATTACAAGCAAACCTCCAGGAACTATTGAGTGGGAATGAAAATAAGTTATAAACCTAGTCATAGTCTAAAAAAATAGGTTTCACGTAGGTTTCACGTCAAGTAAAAAGTAAGTCTCTATAGAGAAATCAAAAAAGAGCAATCATCTCTACACTTTCTCTTTTGAAAAATATCAAAGCAAAATGCAAAGTAAAAAGTCATTTCTTGTTAATTTTTGGATTTTTGAATTATATTTTGAAAAATTGTCTTAGAGATGTATCGGAAATATATAAGAAAATCTGCTAAGCAAATAATTGAAATTGCTGATGATTTGATCAAACAAAATGATGCTAAAGAATTAAAAATTTTAAAAATTGAAATTGGTACCAGAAAAAAAAGGGCAAAAATGCTCGAGGCAACTTTAAATAAAATCAATATATTTCTTGCTACATCGAATCAGCCAATAAATATTGGAAATAATCATCAAACTAAAGAAACCGAAACTGAAACTGAAATTGAAACCGAAACTATCGAAAGAATAGATATAAATAATATTTCAGATAATTCTACAAATGATGAGGGTCCGAGAGAAACCTCAATCCACGAAATTAGAAAAAGTGGATCGTACTTAACGGATGTCCCTTCTCATTACGAATTTTCGCGAAAGGGTAAAGGGATTGCTGGTTTTTCAAAAACTGAATTTGATAAATTTAATTGGGCGCAGAAATTTTTTTATTCGTTAGATGATTGGATAGATGAGTTAAAAAAAACATCTTTTGGTAAGAGTATTGATTTGCTTCCTGGTAAAATATTGCAGGAGATTGAGCAAAATGATCAAAATTATTTATACATATTTCCAATATTGACAGCTGCTGAAGATATATTTGAAAATGCAAGGGTAACTCTAAGAATAGGTTCTCAAAAAGCTGAGGGAAGAATAGTAAGTATTACAACTGGTAAAAATTCTTCAATTTCTATAACTACTGATCATTTTTTTGGCGAAAAAACTCAACCCGGAAAAATAATTGTTGATAATACCGCCATCATAGAATCTTTGAGAGATAGGATTGGCAATGAAATTGGACTTTCAAAGAAACAGAATGGAGATAAATCAATAGATAATTCGCTGGGATTGAATTTTAAATTTGCTGAAAATTTTATAAATAATAAATTTGATTATATTGATGCGAATTATTTCGAGAAAAAATTAGATTTAAATGATTCACAAAATTCTTTTTTATCGAAAGCAATTTCATCAGATATTAGTTATTTGTGGGGCCCTCCTGGGACGGGTAAAACGCAAACGCTTACATCTTTGATAGAAACTTTTTGTGAGAATAATGAAAGAACTTTAATTTGCTCTAATACAAATATGGCAGTAGATCAGGTTTTTCTTAAGCTCGCGAGAAAGGAAGATAATAAGAATGTAAAAAGAGGGAAAATTATAAGGCTTGGGAGAATCTTTAATGATGATTTGAGAGACAACTTCTTTGATTTAGTTTCTCTAGAGGGTATTTGCGATGCAAGAGCAAAAGAATTTAAAAAAGAAATTAATAAGTTAATGAATGCCAAGGAAAATGCTGAATCAAAAAATAGAGATTTATTGATTATAAATAAACTTTTTAAAGAGATAGATACACTAAATCAAAAAAGAAAACGTTTAAAGAATAAATACAAAGATTTGGAAATCGAACTTAATGAGAAACGAGATAATATAGATAATTTAGAAAGAGAAAATGAAGGATTACTTGAAAAATATAATTTAAGAATTGAGGGGAAAGGGGGCTTAAGAGGTATCTTTGGACGGAGTCCAGAGCAATTGAAGATTGATATTTCTTTCAATGATCAATCAATAGAAAAAATATTAAAACTTATTAATAAATTTAGAAAAAATTTAAGTGATATTAATGCTGAAGTTAAAGAAATTGATTCTTTATTAGACCAAATAGAAGAGAAAACAAAAGACTTTTCAAGAAGAGAAATTTTGATAAAAGTAAAAAATGTTCAAAATGAAATTAATAAATTCTCAGCAGATATTCAAGAAAATGAAAAAAAAATAGAAGAAATTAAAAAAGTTGTAATTGATGAATCAATTGTAATTGGAACAACTTTAACGAAGGTATTTTTGAGTGCTTCTGATTTAAATAAATTCGAAAATGTAATTATAGATGAGGCTTCAATGGGTCTTTTGCCTATGCTTTATTTAGCTTCATCATTGTCAAATAAAAGAATAATCATTTCAGGCGATTTTGCTCAATTATCCCCAATTTTTTCTTCAAAAAATCAAGATTTAAATGATCTACTAGGAAAGAATATATTTGAAATAACTGGCATAGCAGAAGAGGCTAGAACTAATAAATTAAATAATGAAACTAATTTGATAATGTTAGATACGCAATATCGAATGCATCCAAATATTTGTAATTTGATAAGTGAGTTTATGTATAAATCAAATTTAAAAAGTATTCCTCAAAAATCAAACAAAAAAAACCTTGAATCTCAAGTTTTAGATTCTGTAGTAACAACAATAATTGATACATCAACTGTATTTCCTTTTTCTTCTAATACAAATATAGGTTCTAAAATAAACCCTATGAATGCTTTGGTTGCTAGAAATATAATTAAACAATTAATTGAGAATTCACCAAATTATTCTTTAGGCTATTGTGCCCCTTTTAAAGGACAAATAAAGATTTTTAATGCTATTTCATCTGAGGAAATTTTAAATGAAGTTTCTAGTGGAACAGTTCATAGTTTTCAAGGAGATGAAAAAGATATAATTATTTACGATACTGTCGAAGCTAACAGTAATAATAAGACTTTACATCCATTTTTAACTTCTACTTATCCTGAAGCTGAGGGAGCAAAACTCTTAAATGTTGCAATTAGTCGAACAAAAAAACAAATTATTTTTATTGTGGATATGGCAAGTTTTGATAAAAAACTTCCAAATAATAGTTTTTTAAGAGAGATTCTATTTAAGTCTCAAAGTGAAGGCAAGGTTATAGATGCCAGAAAAATAATAAATTTAGAGACAATTACAAATGAGCTTTTAAAATCTTATTTTCAGCCTAAGAACTTTGATTTTCCTCTTGAAAATACCGGTATGGTTAATCAAGATCAATTTTTTCCTCTCCTATACAACGATATTACTTCAGCAAAAGAAGCGATAATTATCTATTCAGGTTTTTTTACACCTCAAAGGATACAAGAAATGTTGCCAAAATTAGTTCTTAAAATCAAAGAAGGTGTTTCTGTGAGAATAGTCGTTCCTTCTAATGAAACAAATGGATCTTTCGGCAAGAACCAGCCTGATGCATGCCTAAAAACTATTAAAGCATTACGACAAGAGGGAATTGTCGTAGATCAAAGAGCACGTTTTCATCAAAAAGCCGTTCTTATAGATTCAGATGTTGCCTGGTTTGGATCTTTAAACCCACTTTCTTATTCTGGTAAAACCCTTGAATCAATGCTGACAATCAGAGAAAAAGGAGTTTGTCTCGAAATGGCTGAGAGCCTTTCTCTTAAGATTACATCTAAAAGATCTAATCCAAAAGACTGGGCAAAATCTGAAAATCCTATATGTCCTGTTAATGGATGTGGTAAGCAGACAATTTATAGAAAATCTAAATTTGGAGAATATTATCCGTGCGAAAATCCTAATTGCTCAGGAAAAGCAAAATTTTATTAAAGCTTTAATTATATTTTTTTTATTTGATTCCAATTAAAAGTTTTTTTGCATTAATCCCATCCATAAGGAAAGAATTTTCTACATCCACCCGAATCAACAAAGAATCCTTCAGTAGCATCAATAATAGTTTTCATTTCTTTTGATAACTTTTGTCTTCCAAATTCACCATCTTGAGTAAAAGGAATCGAATAATAATAACCTTGTGAAAGTGATGGCATTAATGCTCTTAATTTCCCAGATTTCCTATCTTCTTTTGAAGTTGCTCTTCCTAATTGATTACCCACAAAATTCATAAAATGTCCTTGTCTTATTTTTTTTGTATTTTTTGTTCTTTCTTGATAAGTTTTTTCTTCGTCTAATGATTCAGGTAAATATGATCTTGCAACATAATATTGACCTCCATATCCATTCCAAATACCTATGTCAAGACCTAATGAAGGTTTATTTTTATAATTTAAAGTTCCTATACCTCCAGCTGAACCAGTATATTTCAAAGTTATAGTCACATCCGGTTCTACTTCACTTGTAAGAGTGCAAATTTCTTCTGCATTTACTGAAGGAATCAGAGTTAATAAGAGTGATAAAAAAAGTAAGCGTTTCATCTATATCTACCATCACGATATTTTAATTTGGTACTCTTTTCGCAAATATCAACATCAATCCATTCCATATTTGCAGTATGAGTTGGCATATCCTCTTTTGCCGCAACCGTGTACTTACACTTTCCTTTTTCTTTATAAACCCAATACCAAGGATACTTATAAAATTTGTTCTCTTTAATTCTGTCTGTTAGTATTTCCCAATATTTGTTGTTAACTAATTTAATTGCTTCTCTTTCTTCTTCAGTACATTCACCTTGCGATTCTGGGCAGGTATATTTGTGCCTTTTATATTGTTCTGAATTAGCAGGAGCACTAAAACCAAATATCAAAAATAGAAGAAATAGTTTTTTCAAATTATTATTTTTATATTAATTCTAATTATCCTGTCAATATAAAAATATTATGTCTTAAACTATAGGTTTCACGTGGGTTTCACGTAGAAAAATTTGTGTTATACTCAGCTGAGACCCATTGATATAACTGCCTTTTTTACTTACCTTTTTGTAGGGACTATTGAGTGGGAGTAGTTCTACGGTCATTTTATCAGTCATAGTGGGGGTTTAGTGGTTTGTCAAAGGTTTATCAAGTAGATTAGAGATACGATTTTACTGGGGTTTCGACTCTCTATTTGTCATAGGTTTGTCACGGCACTTTGGCACTTTTTCTGTTGAGAAATCGTAGAATAGTGGTTTCCTCTACATATTATTTCTCTAGGCGAATAAATTATTTCTTGATTAATACTTAAGGTCTTTATATTTGTTCTTTTTAGTAATGATTTCCATAGCAGGTCTGAGCATCTCTTTGTAGTTCTTCCATCCTCCTAAAGATTTTGTATTAATTGGTGAACGAACCTGAACATTACTTCTTGTTGAGATTTTACGATTATTTAAATGTGGCAATAAATATAAATCATTCCAGTTCCAACCTAACCAACGAATTAAGGATTTTATTTCCTTTGAAGGATGAGTCACTAACTCATCGTAATTTAATGAATATATATGATTTTTAAATTCTTTCTTATATGTTTGCATAATCTCATCTTGATCTGAATAGACTTCGGCAGAATCAACCAAACTTGAAGAGAAATTATTCCCTGTTGCGAAATGTGCTCTATAAATTGAAAGAATATTATCTAAAGGGTTTCTATAACAATGTATTATTTTTGCATTAGGAATTGCTTTGGCAATTATGCCTGCATACTGATAATTAAATAACCACTTATTTGTTGTGGGTGTTTTATTATCCTTTATTTCCAGTTTTTTCCAATATATTTCGCTAAGGTTTATTTGTTTTTCAGATTGCTTATATTCTCTATATGATTTTTCAAGGATATTTACTTCTCCAAGATCTCTTACTTTACTATTCAAACTGATTATTGATTCGATAAGGGTAGAACCACATCTAGGAAGACCTACTATAAAAATAGACATTGGAAAATTTTTAAATTCTTCATTATTTCTTTCAAAATTCTCTGAGGATATTTTTAATTTTTTAGTTTTATCGATTAATAAATTTGCTTCAGATTTATGTATTCTAAGTTTGATATTATTTGCAGTAATTAAATTCTCAGCACTTTCTTCATATTTGCCTTTTCCATGAAAAATATTTGATCTTGCAAAAAAAATATTCACTAATTCTCTGTTATTTTTATTTTTTAAAAGACTTTCAGAAAAAAGTTGATTATGCCATTTTTGACTTGTATCACTTGTTTGCATTGTTGATAGTGACAAATATGCATCCGTAAATTGAGGATCAACTTCAAGTGCTTTTTGAGTATATGTTTCTGCCTCTTTTAATCTACCCTGATCTTTTAATATGAATCCAAGATTATAGTGAGCAATAGCAAAGTCTGATTTAAGTTTAATTGTTTTTTTAAGTTCTAATTCTGCTTTTTCCAAATTTCCTTGACCTATGTATAAAACTGCGAGATTGTAGTAAGCATTTGCATATTCTGGATTTAAAGAAATTGCTTTTTTAAGTTCTAATTCTGCTTCTTTATGTTTGCCGATCTCGTTAAGGAATATTCCATAATTCGAAAAAATTCTATGGTCTTTTATTCCTTGTTTAATAAGATATGCATAGTATTTTGCTGCTTCTAATTTATTTCCTTGTGATTGTAGTTCGAATGCTTTTTTAATTAATTGACCGATATTTACTTTCTGTTTATTTTTTGAAGTTATTTCTTTCTTCGATTGGTTTTTTTCGCCAAAACCTTTCATTCTTTATAAAGATAGTTTCTTTACATAAATTATAGTCTTTACAAAAAAATTTTATAAAAATTTCACTGGTGAAATAAGGATTTAATTTGATTGAGGTTTCTAACGAATTCTCTACAATTAGTTCATCTAATTACAGGGAAAAGTATAAAGAATGGAAGTAATCGGTTTCAGATGGTTTTTAAGGGACAAAATTTTGTTTCTACATTTATAGATTTATGTCTTGATTTATGAAAAATTGACTTTTTGCACAGTACAAATTTTTGAGATACATATATGCTTTTTAAGCTCGTTATCTTGAGAATGAAACTTACAAAAAGCAGTGTGTACAAGTGTGTTACTATAAGTGGTAGTTCCTAGTAGTAAGTGAATTTTTTAAAAAAGTTTTGGAATAATGTTCAATTTTCTAGAGATATAGGTATTGACTTAGGTACTGCCAATACACTCATTCATGTTTCTGGAAAGGGGGTAATTCTTGAAGAGCCTTCAGTAGTTGCAATGGATTTAGAAGAGGGAGTTCCTTTGGCAGTTGGCGAAGAAGCAAAATCAATGTTAGGAAGAACTCCTGGAAATATAAAGGCTGTCAGACCTTTAAGGGATGGAGTTATTGCTGATTTTGATGCTGCGGAAAAAATGATACAAACATTTATTCAAAAATGTAATGAAGGCAAAGGTATATTAGCCCCTAGAATAGTTATTGGCATTCCAAGTGGCATTACAAGTGTTGAGCGAAGAGCAGTTAGAGAAGCTGGATTAGCAGGGGCCAGAGAAGTTTATTTAATTGATGAACCTGTTGCCGCCGCAATTGGTGCTTCTCTACCTGTAACTGAACCTGTTGGAACAATGATTGTTGATATTGGCGGAGGTACTACAGAAGTCGCAGTATTAAGTCTTGGGGGAACAGTTGTGAGCGAATCTCTTCGTATAGCAGGTGATGAAATAAATGACTCAATCTCCAGTTACCTTAAAAAAAAGCATAGTATGGCCGTGGGTGAGAGAACATCAGAAAAAATAAAAATTAAAATAGGTTCTGCTTTTCCTGATAATAATTTTGATAATACAACTTTTGAAGTTAGAGGTTTGCACTTATCTTCTGGGTTGCCAAGATCTTTAACACTAACCTCTGGAGAAGTTAGAGAAGCAATGGCAGATCCACTAAATAAAATTGTTGACGCTATTAAAAGAACCCTAGAGAGAACCCCCCCTGAATTAGCTGCAGATATTGTCGAAAGAGGCATCATGCTTGCTGGAGGTGGAGCTCTAATAAGAGGAATTAATGATTTAATTACTCAAGAGACTGGAATCTTTACACATATCGCAGAGGAACCTTTATTATGCGTAGTTAATGGTTGTGGAGAAATACTTGATGATTTTAGGAAACTTAAAAGGATTGTAGATACAATTGATGTAGGAACTAATTCAATCAGAAATTAAATAATAATTTGATTATCTTTTATACATTAATCTTTGATAATCAAGTTATTTGACTAGAATATTCAAGATTTTTTATTTTTCTAATAAATAAATTGTTTCTTTGCCAATTTTGTCTGGCTGCACTAATTTACAGCCTTTGTCTTTTTCTAAATCGCAATCTTTCGAGGCAGCGACAGTTTTCCATGAACAAACTTTTTCTTCTGAATATTCTTTTTGAATTTTCCATCCATCATTGATATATTGTTCGAGATCGCTATCTTCTTCGCATGAAATAATAATTTCAATACTATTTTCGTTTTCAGTAACTTTTTTTTCTGTTGTTTTGCAGCCTCCAATCAAAAAAAAGATCATAACAATGTAAGTTAATGTTTTATATTTTTTCATTGTGCTTTCATACAAATATTAAATTTTTCAATGGCTGTTTTTGGAAATCCGAGATTTAAAAACTTTTTATAATCACTATTATCTTGTTTGCATATTTTTTCTTTATTTTGAAATTGTATTTTTCTTTGTTCTCGAATTAATTGTTTTACTCTGAAATCCTCTTTTGATTTATAAATAAAGGGTATAGATCCCATAATTAAACCAATTATAAAAGAATATATTAGTGCTGATTTATATCTTTTCAAGTGAATCTTGAGATTACTTATTACAAAAAAATTATTTGTTTTAAACATAATTTTTATTTTTTTAATATTTTTGCTCCAATTCCTTGCAACTTTTTAGAGAAATCTTCATATCCTCTTTCTAAATATTCTAACCCTCTTACTATTGTTTTACCATTTGCAGAAAGTGCAGCAAGAGCTAATGCAGCAGTAGCCCTTAAATCAGATCCCATAACTACTTTTGCTTGTAATTTTTTGACTCCTACGACTGTTGCAATATTATCACTAACAGTAATATTTGCTCCCATACGATTTAGCTCATCAACATGATGCATTCTATTTTCAAATACTGTTTCTTTAATTTTTGAAGTTCCATTTGCTGTTGCCATTAAAGTCATAAAAGGAGCTTGTAGATCAGTGGGAAAACCGGGGAATGGACTAGTAGTTATATCTACTGAATTTAAAATTTGATTTGGAATAATTCTTAAAAAGTTTTTCGAATATTCGAACTTGCAACCACAAAGTTCTAATTTGTTAATTACTATTTTTAAGTGATTTGGTTCGCAAGGAAAAAGACTAATTTTTGATCTTGTTATGGCCCCAGCAATTAAAAAAGTACCGGCTTCAATTCTGTCAGGCATGACTGTGTAATCACATCCTTTTAGGGATTCAACTCCTTCAATTGTTATACATTCAGATCCCGCACCTTTTACTTTTGCACCCATTAGATTCAACATGTTTGCTAAATCTATGATTTCTGGTTCTTGTGCTGCGTTGTTTAAGATCGTAGTTCCTTTGGCTAAAGATGCTGCCATTAGTAATGTCTCAGTAGCACCTACACTTTTGCATTTAAAATCGATTGATGTTCCAAGCAATTTTTTGTTGGGCGTAATTACTTCAGCACTTAAATAGTTATTTTTGAATTTAAAAATAACTCCTAATTTTTTTAGTGAATTTATGTGCTCATCAATTGGTCTAGATCCTATTAAGCAACCTCCTGGTAGAGGTATATTCGCTTTGCCAAATCTAGCAAGGAGGGGCCCTATGCAAAAGAAACTAACTCTAAGAGCATTAAATAAATCAAAAAATAAATCCTCTGATGGAGGGCTAATTTCTTTAGTGTTTATTTCTAGTTGATTTGCTTTCGATTTTATATTCATACCCATTCTAGTTAATATTTTAGACATAATTGAAACATCTGAAATTCGAGGAACATTCAAAAGTTTAATTTGACCTTTGGAAAGAATTGAAGCTGCCATTAAAACTAAGGCTGAATTTTTTGCACCACTTATTTTTATTTTTCCTCCAAGTAGTTCGCCTCCTTCTATTTCCAAATGCTTGTTTTTAAAAAATATATTTTTCATTATTTTTATAATACTTCTTTTTAAATTCATCTTTTAAAAATCATGAAAAACATTTTTGTCAGATGAGCAATATTCTTTGTGGGATGCTAAATTCTTTTTTTTCCCAAAAAAATTTTTTATTTCAAAACTGAACTCTTCATTAGCGTTAATTAAGTAAGCAAACTGATGAATATTATTTTTTCTGTATTGTTCAACGACAGCGATCGGAGTGAGAAAAATCAGAAAAGTAATTATGAGTTCTTTGTCCATTTATAACTTGCAATTAATTTTAATTCTCTGAAGACAAATTCAAAGGTTTGATAATTTGAATAATTTCATTGTGTACTTTTCTACAAAGTGTTGTGTCTTTGGCCAATGGTTCATCGCTCCATATTTCAATAGAACATTCCTTTTGAGTTTGATTTACCCAAGAAATAAGAAGATTTACTTTTGTGAACTTATTATTAGAACTACTATATTCAGCATATAGTTGCTTTGAGTGCTCAAATCTTTTAGGAATAATCATTCCATAATTTTCTAATAAAGGTGCAAAACTATTGAATAAATGCCATGAAGGATTATTTAAATCAGGTGATCCCCATCACCGATTTACTAATAGTGTGCATTTAAAATAAGGTTACACACTTATACATACTATCACACACTTTTAAAATTTCATCCCTATTAAATAAAAAAATAATATAGAGATACTTGCAAAATGTAGTAGAAGTGTGTAACCTAAATTACACAAATTTTTAATGCTTAAACTAATGCCAACTAAGCTTGACAGAGTCCAAGTTCTTTTTAAGAAAGATTTATTTAACAAGCTTAGATTACTTGCGAGAATTGAGCGTAGATCATTATCTAGTATGGTTGGAAGCATAGTAGAAGATGCAATAAAATCCAATAAATATCAATCTCTTTTATCTAAGGCAAAGGCAAATGACTTAAAGTCAGAAATCATGGAAAGCAAATCAGTAATAAACGAAATCCTACAATCTGAGATATCTAATGAATTAGATTTTGATGCTAATTCAAAATTAAAGAAATTAGATGCAATACTTTCTTTAATATCAGAATCTAAAAAAGAATCATTGGAAGAACCATTGGAAGAACCATTGGAAGAAGATTTAATCGTAAAAGATCTACTTGTAGAAGATGCCCTGAAGCCACATGGTTTAATTGATGAAATTCAATCTAATACTGATTACAAGATTAATAAAATGAATGAAATGCTCCAAAAAATTCAACAAAAAAATGAGGTATAAATGTTTCAATCACAATATTAAAAGTTATCTTGCAAGGCAGGATTTTTCCATTTGATTATATGCCGGCTTGGATTTCCGCTATTTTTCGGATTTTGAATATAATAATTATTGAACATCTCTAGAAAAAAAGTTAAGCCAAGTTAAGAGGTTTTTACCTTTTGGAATTCTTCAATATGAAATTTTACGGTTAGTTTTTTAAGTCAAAATTAAGAAATAAGTAATGCAGAAATTAAAAATATTTGAAAAGCAAATGGTTGAATGGCAGAGTGGAGTTAGAATCCTCTATAAAGATCTCCAAAAATTTCATAATTGGTCAGATGATCAGGTTTGGGAAAAACTCAAAAGTGAGTTAAGAAGAATTTGTCTTGAGAGTGAATATGGTGAAGATGACTTGGCTTGGACTCGAGAACTTCTTACTTCAAAAAGAGATATAACTTTATGGGAAGCTGTAAGACTTACTATTAGATTTAAACATTCAACCCCTTTATTAGATGCTCTCAATAATCTAAGATATATCAAGACAAAGGATTAAAAAGATTTTTTGAATCAATTCCCTAAAGATTTTAATAATCCCGAAAAAGTCAGAGAATGGTATTTAGGAATTAAAGCAGTTTTTAAACATATACAACAAAAAAATAATTGGTTTAAACAAAAAGCGTGGGATAAATTAAAAATCGAACTTATAAATGCTGTAGGGTCTAAAAGTTTTATTCCAGATGATCTTGATTGGGTAGAAGGTATTTTAATTAAAGATATAAGGCCTACAACTCAAGAATGCTTGAGAGTTGCAAAAAGATATCCCCAAAAAACTCCGCTTTTAGATTCTTTGAAAAAATTTATTTGATTTTCTTTATATTAGATATCACTTACTCCTGTAAAAGTTTTCAGATTTTCTATAGTTTTAATAGGTTTATTTATTAGATCTTCATAATTAACTACTATTAAATTATTCTTAGGAATTAAATTTTTTGTTATTTGCCATTTTTCCAATATAAAAGATCTAGTTAATTTAGCGTCTTCTTTTGCGTCATCAATATATTCAATAAAGCCAAATTCTTTATTAAAGGACTTGATAGATTTTTCTATACTCTCTATATGACCAATTGTTCGCTCAATGTAAATAAATTTTGATTTAGGCCATAGCTCAATTAATAAGTCAACTCTTTTAGTAAATGCTGGAGCTTTATTGATGAAAATTTTCCCTGGTAATCCATCATGAATCCATGCCCATTGAAGAAGTAATTTTAATTGTTTTTTAAAATTTAATGTAGCTTTCCAGTTGTACCACCTTTCTAAATCTTTATGTAATGACTCTCCAAGACCAATAGATGTTGGCGGATGTTCACAACTGAATCTCATTAATGCGATATCTAACTCTTGAGGCCCATCTGCTAATAATGGTACCCAGTCAAAAAATCTTGTTTTAAAAGATGGCATCAACTTGCAAAAAAGTCTTTTAAAAATTAAGGCTGCTTGAGGGCAACATGAAAACGTGTTTTTATTGTTGCTGCTTTAGTAGCTTTGACTATTTCAGTATGCAGATATGTAGTACCACTTCTCCAGGAGCCTATAATGAAAATTGGATCAGGCATACTCTTTGGCTTCCTGTAAAGAATTCTTTGGATCCAATAAATTGGCTCTACTAAACAACCAAGTACAATGTTTTGGATTAAATAGAGAGAAAGTTTAGGAAATCTTCTCGCTCTTTTTAATAAAGAAAATTGAACAGAAGGCCTCAAACAACCAATAATTATTAATCTAGGATTTAAAAACAACAACGATCCTATCTTTTTATAGATTGTCAATTATAATCCAACTTCTAATAAACAGTTAAATAATTTATTAACTTTTTTAAATCTTTATTTGAAAAGATGATATTTCTAGTGATGGATTGGATGGAAACTTTTTTTGCTGAGAATTGTTTTCATTACTAATTTTCCCATAGGTAATATGTGTTATTATATCCTAAAATCATTTGATATCACTGAGATTTTTTTCTTTCTATTCAAGTTATTATTGCGTGGGATGAAGTCATCGAATAACTTAAAAAATTTAATGTTTTTAATTTATGTGAAGTTTTTTTTAAAATGAGATTTAAAAAGTAATGAGTGCAATTATTAAATTAAGCCGATCTACTGTTGAGAAATATATTAGTTGTCCAAGATGTTGTGTACTTGATAAAAAATATAAAATCAAACCACCATCATTACCATTTACTTTAAATATAGCTGTAGATAATTTATGTAAAAATGAATTTGATCACTATAGAAGAATTCAGCAGCCACATCCTTTATTTATTGAATATGGTATTGATGCTGTTCCCTTTAAACATACAGATCTAGAACGTTGGAGAAGTAATTTTCAAGGGATAAGATACCAGTCAAGTGAACATAATTATGATTTTGGTGGGGCTGTGGATGATATTTGGCAGAAAAAAAATGGGGATCTCATCATTATTGATGTAAAAGCAACATCAAGAAATAATTTTGACTGGTCTGAGACTTTTAATAAATACGAATATGCAAAAGCTTATAAGAGACAATTAGAGATGTATCAGTGGCTATTTAAAAAAAATGGTTTTCAAGTTTCTAAAGAAGCCTATCTTTTATATTTTAATGGAAAGAAAAATGAAGAGGCATTTAATAATCAACTAAATTTCGATGTACATCTAATTAAATTAGATTGTTCTACATCATGGGTAGAAAATAAGATAATTGATACAGTCAATTTATTGCGTTCGGATATTTTCCCTAAACCTTCCTTAAATTGCGAATACTGCAATTATTTAAAAAAGCGTTGGCAGTTATCAATAACTTAAAACTCATATAAAATTTTTTATATTTCTGGAAAAATAGTGAATTAAAGATAATCTTTAATTAGATTATAAATTTTGACTTTTGATAAAATCGAAAAACTCTGAAAGAAAGATAACTCATCATCTTCAACAAGATGTAGTAAAAGTATCTGGTAAAAAAATTTTTATTAATCCTTTTTTGTATTGGCGGAGGTTTGACGAAAATACCAATAGATGGCTTCGAGAACCTGGTCAAATGTCCGAGAATCAAATTGAACCTAATAGGAATCGTTTTTATCCGGAAATTGAGTGGGCTGATCTGAGTCATGAGCAAAAGCGTATAAAAGATGCGACTATTGAGATGTTTTTAAAAACTCTTGAATTGATTAGTACATTTCACCCTTATCTAAGTTCAGGGCAATTATTAGAAATTGAGAGAAAAATGGCCATCATAAAAAAAATTCCTTTTGAAAAGTGGGTTACAAAATCATTTGCTAAAAAAGCAAGATTACTAGAAAATGAAAAAAGAAAATTTCGAAGAGAAAGGTTTATTAATAGCTGGCGAGAATGGTTGAGTCTTGAAAATACTAAACAAGCTATTTTGCCATTAATCGTCACTATTTTTATTGCATCATTTATTGGTTGGTCTTTAGGAATTTCTAAAAATAGTTGTAATCCTTACTTTGAACAAAATTTAGATCAGTTAAATTAATTTTTTTATTTTATTCATTCATTATCGAACTTAATATTATTTTGAAAAAATAAATTTTTTATTTAATAATGTATATATAACAATGAATTAAAAAGTACAAGTTAAATGATTGAAAAGTTAAATCCAAATAATATTGAAAATGATGAGTTTAATTTTAATACTGAAGAAAGTGAATATAAAAATTTAATTAATAGACTTAAAGAGATAAGCGAAACAATAGCTTTAGTAGAAAAAACAATATTCAGATAAAAATTAAATTTTGATTAAAAGTAATTCTAATAAAGATCGAATTTTATTAAAGAGACAACCTTTAGTCTTGCTTATCTTTTCTTCTGTTTCTTTTTTATTGATTTTATTAAGATTAATTTTTTTACAATTATTAAATTATGAATCCTTCAAGAAAATGTCTGATGAAAACCGCATTAGACTTATTGCTTCTCAACCAATTCGCGGAAGAATAATTGATAAAAATGGCTATATTCTGGCAGATAGTAGAGTTCGATATTCTTTAATTATAAAGCCTCAATCTGTCAACGAAAGCAATTGGGAAAAACATAAATTAATTATTTCTGATTTATTAAATATTGATAGTAATTTAGTTCAAAAAAAATACTTAGATGGGTTAAAAAATCAGCAATTTTCAGTAACTATTATTGATGATTTAAATGTGGATCAATTAATTAAATTTAAGGAAAATGAAGATAATTTATTTAGTTTTCAAATAGCTACGAAATTAATTAGAAATTATCCTTATAAATCCGTTGCTGCTCATGTGATAGGTTATACGCAACCAATCACTGATTCAGAATATAAATTTTTATTTAAAAAAGGTTATAAATTAAATGACTTAATAGGGAGAACTGGAATTGAATATGCTTATGAAGACTTTATAAGAGGTGAATGGGGTGGAGAGATGATTGAAGTAAATTCTTTAGGAAAATTTCAAAAATCGTTGGGTATAAAACCTCCCAAACAAGGTAATCATATTGAATTGACAATTGACATGAATTTGCAATTAGTTGCTGAGGAAGTACTTAAAGATAAAAAAGCTGGAGCGATTATAGTTATGGATCCAAGAGATGGTGCAATAAGAGCAATGGCAAGTAAACCTACATTTGATTTGAATTTTTTTTCAAAGGATTTTAAGCCTGAAAAAGAATATAATAAGCTCTTTAATTCTTCTGAAAAACCTCTTTTTAATAGAGCATTAAATGCTTATGATCCAGGAAGTGTTTGGAAAATTGTAACAGCTTTAGCTGGCTTAGAAAGTGGTAAATTTCCTAGTGATACTTTGCTAGATACGAAACCATGTATCACTTATGGGGGGCAATGTTTTAGAGAACATAATGATTTAGGATTTGGTGTAATAGGTTACGAAGATGCTTTGAGAGTTTCAAGTAATACATTTTTTTATCAAGTCGGATATGGTGTAGGGGTTGATCAAATTCATGAGGTATCCAAAAAGCTTGGTTTTAATTCTTTATCTGGAATTGAAATTTCTGAACAAGAAAATATAGGATTAGTAGCTA
Source organism: Prochlorococcus marinus str. MIT 9107 (assembly GCF_000759855.1). GTDB lineage: Bacteria > Cyanobacteriota > Cyanobacteriia > PCC-6307 > Cyanobiaceae > Prochlorococcus_A > Prochlorococcus_A marinus_N. The sequence continues at coordinate 263,733 of NZ_JNAI01000010.1, read as the reverse complement.
ATAGTGAATGGGCGAAGAAAGGTCGGGGATGGGGAGAACCAGGGAGAACTCCTTGGGTTCCAGAAGATATTGCAAGTATGTCTATTGGACAATTTGTTGTTCAAGTTACTCCTATTCAAATAGCTAGAGCATATGCCGCGATTGCAAATGGAGGTTATCTAGTTACTCCCCATTTAGCTAAAAAAGACGGAGAATATCTTACAGAGAAAAGACGCATTAAAATTGACATTGACAAAGGAAATATTCAGTTGATAAAAAGCGGTCTTAGGAAAGTAGTTGAATCTGGCACAGGTGTATCAATTAATTACGGAGTATCAAATTTACCTCCAGTTTCAGGCAAAACCGGAACCGCTGAAGATGGTGAAGGAGGTTCAGATCACGCTTGGTTCGTTTGCTATACTCCTTCTGAAAAGAGTGAGTTGGTAATAGTTGCTTTTGCACAAAATACTCCTGGGGGGGGGTCTGTTCATGCACTGCCTATGGCTAGAGAAATTTTAAAAGTTTGGAATGAAATGAAATGATATTAATTCTTTGTTTTTAAAAGTTTATGTTTTTAATTTTTTCATTTGCAAAAGTCTTTGTAGAATATCTTCAATAGTTTTGGTATCTATTGGTTTACTATATGAAGATAAAAGTTGTCTCCCTAATACTTGGCTTCCTAAATGGACTAATTGAATACGTAAAGACGTAAGAAGTTCTAATCCTATGCCACCAGAAAAAGTTGCAATTGCAATTGGTTGCCCATTAAATAAATTTCTAAAGTCATCTCCAGAAATAGAGAGCCATGCTATGAAATTAGAGAGTATTGGAGGTATGGATCCATTGTATTCAGGAGCACAAATTACCCACTTCTCAGTTTTGAAAAGCTTCTTTTTAATAGAAACTATTTCAACTGGAATATTGTCTTTAGTGTGAATTCGTGGATTAAATAATGGAATATCCAGTGTAGTAAGGTCTAATATCTCGGAACTTATTTTAAGTTCAATACTTTTTTCAAGGAACTTTTCAGAAAGTTCTAAGTTTTTTCCACAACTGGCCGAAATGATTATTAGATCTTTTGATTCAGTCATAAATGAGATAAATAAATTTAATAGTTCGCCCCAGTTTTGCGATGATGAACTGCGGTTAAACTATCGGATTTTAGTATATTACCGTGTAGTACCTCAGCATATATTACCCAATGATCTCCACATTCCATTCTCTCTTTTACAGAAGCATCTAACCATGCCAAAGACTCCGGAATAATTATCTGTTCATTGGGAGTTAATTCAATATTTAATCCTTCAAATCTGTCTTCTCCTGGTGCAAAGGGTTTTGTGAATCTTTTCAAAGGTTCTTTAAAATCTTTTTCACTTAGAATATTTAATGCGAATGCATCTCCAATTTGAAGAAGAGATTCTACAGATCTATCTTTTGCTACTGCAATACTTAATCCCGGTGGAGAAAAACTTGCTTGACTAACCCAAGACGCAAGCATGGCACCTTTGATATTATTCTCATCTTTTCCTTTAGAGGCAGTTAGAACACAAAGTGAACCAATAACTCTTCCAAGAGCTTGTAACTTTGGATCTGTTTTACTTGTAATCATTCCCGTATCTGATTTTCTAGAGTTTCTCTTTGCTTCTTTTATAATCTTTCTCCCAAAGTGAGTTCCTATTTCTTCTAGCTCTTTAATCTTGGGTTTATTTGGACTGAATTTAATTCTGATGGGGTCAAAACTGAACTTAAAGCCACCGTCTTTCAATTTTGATTCAAGTAAATCGATTGCCTCGCCGCTCCAACCAAAACTACCAAAAATTCCAACTGGTTTATCTCTATTGCCTTCTGATAATAATGTTCCTAGTGCACTTACTATAGGAGTTGGGGCGTGACCGCCCAGTGTGGGAGATCCGATTAAATATCCATCAGCATTTTGGATGGATTTTATAAGTACATCATTAGATATAAATTCACAATTAATACTTTCAACTTCCACTGAAGTTCTATTTATACCTTTAGCCAATGCATCACCTATCGATGCTGTATTTCCATATGCACTTGCATAAATTAAAGCAATTTTAGGATTATTTTTGGAGAGATTCTCACCCCATCTGATGTAGTCATTTAAAAAGCTTTTTAAGCTATATTCGATAGCTGGACCGTGTAATGGCGCAATAGTTTTTATGTCATACTCTGCAATCTTTTCAGTTATTGATATCACTTGATTAGACATTGGTGCCATAAGGCAATCGTAAAAGTGTTTTCTATCAACTTCTGTGCTAATTCTATTTGTCTCAGACCAATATTCAGATGCAATGTGTGCAGAGAAAATTTTTTCACTTATAAGAATTTCTTGGTTTCGTTCATAAATTATTAATCCTCCAGGCCAACGTGCTGTTGGAATAGGAATTAAATCTAGTAATAGATTATCTAATTCTAAATTAAGTTCTTTTTTTATTATGTTTATTTTGGGTAATTGAATTTCAACAAAGTTTTCTAAGTTAGGATTTCTTTGATTCCAAAGTTCGCTAATAAGTTTAAAACCAGGATTAGAGCAAGTAATAACAATGTTTTTAAATTGAGTACTAATATTTTTTATGGTTTCTATCATTTGGGGATTGATATGACCAGTAATGATATTAATTTTATCTAAATGAAATTGATCAAAGAAGTTGTATATTACCTTATTAAATGAATTTAAGTATTGTTTTTCAGGTGGATGAATAATAAAAAGTTCCCCATTACTTTTAATTAAAAAAGTATTAAAAGAGGTCCCTTTTTCAAGATTAAACTCAAGTTCAAATCTTTCTTTATTTTGATCTAGAAATCGAATACAAGTAAAATTTTCGGTAATAGCAAATTTTGAGAAGTTTTGATTTTCTGAGCTTATTTTTGTATTAATTTCTGACATCTTTAAAAATTGATTATCTAATAGTAGTAAGCGACTTGTTACTCCTGTAGGGATGGATTATCGATTTTCAAAGGATTTTCACCTATCGACCAAAACATTTTATTCTTTTGAAACTACTATATTATCTGTTGATTATACCTACAAATCAAAGTTTATGGACATATTTCTCTTACAAGAACAAACTAAGAACTTTTGTCTTTTTTGATTTATTCTGTTTGGTTATTTACTTTTTAAAAGTTATTTGTTTGAAGAGAAATTAAACAATGGAGAAATTCAAGAATAGAACCGTTAAAAAGAAGGTATTATTTAAAAAATATTATATTTAATAATTATTTCTCAGTATTTACAATGTTGCAAGTGAGGGTTTTATTCATTTTTTTTATTTCTTTTTTCTATCAGCAAAAGCGACTCCAACCATCAGAGAAAAGTATTCAGATAATTATTTAAAGTTAGTTGAATTAATTTTTGATAATCACAATATCGACATAATGAATAGAGATTTTTATGAAGGATATTCAATGAGTTTTAAAGATAAATGCAATGCTGAAGTCACATTAAAGACTTACTCATCTTTACGAAATATTTTCAAAGTTAATATATTTACTAATGAAAGTGAAATTAGTTTGGAAAGTATATAAATAAAAAATTCTTTCAAAACTCTAGGTGTAATGTTTGGTCAGTAGTGATTGGCAACTTTTCTGTGATGAACTGCTGTTTTACATGATAAATCAGAGACATTTCCATTCTCAACAATTCCGTAAATTATCCAATGATCTGGGGTCTCTAATCTGGAGCTTACTTTACAATCTAAAAAAGCCAGAGAATCTGAAAGCACTGGTCCTCCTTTTGCAAGGTTACTAATTACATCTACATCAGCAAATCTATCAGCTCCAGGGGCAAATCTTTTTAAAAAATGTCTGAACATTGTTTGATAGTTGTCTTCCCGCAAGATATTTACAACAAAACCCTTCCCGACTTGCATATATGATTCAATAGCTCTATCTTTTGCTACAGCGACTGTAATACCTGGTGGGGAAAAACTCGCCTGACTAACCCAACTTGCGACCATTGCACTTTGCCTAAATGTTGAAGCTTCTCCTTGGCTAGCTGTAACTACATACAATCCTCCACTTAATCTACCTAAAGCTTTATCTAAATTTGAATCCAGTCTCTTCATTGAGGCAATATTTTTCTTTTTGTTGATCAATTGACCTAAGTCGGTTCCAGCTTCTTCGAATTGTTGATAAACAATGGGATCTGGAATATTTTTCACTCTCAAAGGAGAAAAAGCTTCTTTCTGTCCAAGTTCTCTTAATTTGTTTGCTAAGGAATCTATTGGCTCATCATTTCCTCCGAATGCATCATAAACAGCCGTAATTTGTTTGGGTTTTAATGCAGCAAACAAAGTTCCAAGAGATTCTTTTAATTCATTATCTGAATCAACTGGCCATGTAGGAATAACTACTGCTTTTGATTCAGAAATTAAACCTGTTAATTCTTGAGGATCAGAAGATCTTAAATCAATTAATTGGACTTGAGCATTTGCTTTGCTTATTCCGTGAGATATAGCTTGGCTTAGTCGATCACAATATCCATAGTCGCTTATATAGCATACTGATACAAATTCATTCCCTTTACTTTTATTACTACTCCATTCTTGATACTTTCCTTTCCAAAAATTGACCTGATTATGAAGCAATGGTCCGTGACCAACGGCTATTGTCTTTAATTTAGGTAATTTATCTATTCTTTTAATTGCTTGTAGAACGCTTCTCGCATTAGGGCCCATTAAGCAATCATAATAAAAACGGAAATCGTCATATATTTCTTTTTGATCAGTGTCAAAAAATTCATCAGAACAATAATGTAATCCAAATGCATCGCATGTATATAGAACATGAGTACTGTGGTCATATGAAAAAATTGTATCTGGCCAATGCAAATTTGGTGCGCTTATAAATTCAATATTATGTTCTAAACCACTATTATGATTAGTTCCTAGATTTAAAAACTCCCCACTTTTAACTTCTAGACGTTTAAAGGGTATATGTATTTGGTCTTCAATAAATTTAAGCGCTAATTTTGAACCTACTAGTATTATATTTTGATTTAGTTCTAAGAGATTGCCAATTAGGCCAGAATGATCAGGTTCTGTATGGCTTGTGATGAGATAATCAATTTCTTGTGGGTTTACCTCCTTTAATAATTCTTGGAACCATAATTTTTCAAACTTTGTATGACTAGTATCAATAACTGCAAGCTTTTCTCCTTTAATAATAAAGCTATTATAAGTAGTACCATTCCTTAATCCAAATTCAATATCAAATCTACTACGATCCCAATCTAAAGATCTTATGGCACAAGAATCCTCGGCAAAGTTTTGGGATTGTACTGTCAACTTGTTATTTACTTTTGCCAATTTAGGATTACTCGTCTGGGCAGAGGTTATCATAGGATAATTATCTTTATAAATTAACTTTAGTTATATAGAATATAAATCTGCGTGATTATTTTTGCGAAATAACCGCAATTACGCTTTATATTAATTTTTTGTTCTTTTTTTTGTATAAATGACATCTCAACTAGTTAAAAAAATAATTACTGGAGATGAGATAAGAAATGCTTTTTTAAATTTTTATAGTGACAAATTACATAAAATCATTCCAAGCGCATCTTTAATTCCAGATGATCCTACGGTTATGCTCACAATAGCTGGAATGCTGCCTTTTAAACCAGTTTTTTTAGGTTTAAAAGAAAGACCATCAAAAAGGGCCACTTCTATTCAAAAGTGCATAAGAACAAACGATATAGAAAATGTTGGAGTTACAGCTAGACACCATACTTTTTTTGAAATGCTTGGGAATTTCTCTTTTGGAGATTATTTTAAGAGAGAGGCAATTCAATGGGCTTGGGAATTAGTTACTAACATTTATCAACTTTCTCCTCAAAATATTATTGTAAGCGTCTTTAAAGAAGACGAGGATTCGGCAAAAATTTGGAGAGAAGAAATTGGTATTCACCCAGATAGAATAGTAAAACTTGGTGAGAAGGATAATTTTTGGTCCTCAGGTAAAACTGGTCCATGTGGTCCTTGTTCTGAACTTTATTATGATTTTAATCCTGATAAAGGCTTGAAAAATATTGACTTAGAAGATGGAGATCGTTTTATTGAATTTTATAATCTTGTATTTATGCAATATAATCGTGATTCTAAAGGAAAATTAACAGATTTAAAATTTAAAAATATTGATACCGGAATGGGTCTTGAGAGAGTGGCACAAATTCTCCAAAGGAAAAGTAATAACTATGAAACCGATTTGATATTTCCGATCATTAAGAAGGCTTCAGAGATTTCAAGCATCGATTATTTTTCTTCTGATGAGAGAACTAAAGTCTCTTTCAAAATTCTTGGTGATCATACAAGAGCCGTTATACATTTAATTTCTGACGGAGTTTTAGCAAGCAATCTTGGAAGGGGATATATATTAAGAAGGCTTCTTAGAAGAATGGTTAGGCATGGGAGATTATTAGGAATAAAAAAAGAGTTTCTGTCAGATATCGCAAATGTAGGGATTAAATTAATGGAAAATAATTATCCAGATTTAAAAAATAATAAAGACTTAATTTTGAGCGAGATAAAAATTGAGGAAGTAAGATTTAGAGAAACTCTTGATAGGGGAGAGAAATTGCTAGATGAGATAATTTCTTCAGGGCAGAAATTAATTAATGGTTTTAAAGCTTTTGAACTTTATGATACCTATGGTTTTCCATTAGAACTTACAGAAGAAATTGCTGAAGAAAATCATATTAGCGTTGATATAGAGGGTTTTAATAGAGCAATGGATGCACAAAAAGAGAGAGCTAAAGCTGCTTCAAGTAATATCGATTTAACTCTTGAGGGTTCATTAGAACGAGAAATAGATTCATTTAATAAAACTATTTTTAATGGTGAAGATTGTTTGAATTCAGAAGCAAAAATACAAGGTATATTTCTTGACTCAAAATTAGTCAAGGATGCATCTGAAGGGCAAAGAGTTCAAATTGTTCTTGATCAAACTTCCTTTTATGGAGAATCTGGCGGCCAAGTTGGAGACAACGGAATCATTTGTTCCATAGATTCAGAACTAGAGGTATTCGTGGATAAAGTTGTTCGTAAAAAAAATGTATTCTTGCACTACGGAATAGTTAAAAAAGGATTATTGACTGTTGGGCAAATAATTAAAACTATTGTTAACCCCGCAAAAAGAGCTAGGGCTTCTGCAAATCATACGGCCACACATTTATTGCAATCTGCTCTCAAGGAAGTCGTTAATAAAAGTGTTAGTCAAAAAGGTTCATTGGTCGCATTTAATAAATTAAGATTTGATTTTAACGCCTCTAAACCAGTATCAGAAGATCAGATTAGGAAAGTTGAGTCTCTTGTTAATTCTTGGATTATTCAAAATCATTCACTTGTTATCCAAACTATGCCTAAAAGTGAAGCTCTTGAGAAGGGTGCATTGGCAATGTTTGGAGAGAAATATGGTGATGAGGTAAGAGTTGTAGATGTACCTGGTGTGTCGATGGAACTATGCGGTGGAACTCACGTCAAAACTACATCCGAATTAGGTTGTTTCAAAATTATTAGTGAAGAAGGCATCTCAGCTGGCGTGCGAAGAATCGAAGCATTATCAGGCCAATCAGCTTTCGACTATTTCAGTGAAAGAAATTCTTTAGTAAATCAACTAAGTGATTTGTTAAAAGCAAATCCTATTCAACTTTTTGATAGGGTTAATAATCTTCAATTAGAACTCATAAGAAAGAATAAAGAGATTAAAAAAATGAAAGATCAAATTGCGTTTTTTAAATACTCCTCTCTTCAATCATCCGCAGAAATAGTGAATTCTTTCTCAATATTAGTAAATCAAATTGATGGCTTAGATGGCAATTCTTTGCAATCTGCAGCGTTAAATTTAACTTCTCAATTAGGTAATAAATCATTAGTTATTCTTGGGGGTATACCAAATTCAGAAAACAGAAAGTTGTTATTTGTAGTTTCTTTTGGAGATGATGCAGTAAAAATAGGATTTCATGCAGGGAAATTAATTAATAAAATTGCAAGGATTTGTTCGGGAGGAGGCGGAGGGAAGCCTAATTTTGCTCAAGCAGGCGCAAAAGATATTGATAAGTTAAATGATGCTTTAAATTATGCAAAAAATCATTTGCACAATTTTTTAGAAAATTATTCTGACAAATAACTACTTTTTCTTAGACTTATCTCGATTTGATCAATTAATTTTCTTGCCTCTTCAATAGTTAAATTTTTTTGGTCAATCGCTGATTCAGTATTAATTCTTATAGCTTCAACCAAAGAAGCTGAATGGTAATCCAATAATTGCAAAATTTCAGATTTACTATCTTCTTTAATAATATTTTTAATCTTGTACGTATTTTCATGATTGATATCAATATGAACAACGTTTGTATTGCCGAATAAATTGTGAAAGTTTCCTAGTGCTTCTTGATAGGCTCCAGTCATGAAAATTCCAATTAAATAATCTTTATCTTGCTCTAGTTTATGTAAATTTAGCAATGATTTAATTTTGCCATTATCGATAAAACTATTTAGTTTTCCATCTGAATCACAAGTTAAATCGGCAAAGTTGCCTAAGCAGAATGGCTCTTCTAAGTGCCTATGTATTGGTACTATTGGAAAAATTTGATTAATTGCCCAGCTATCTGGAATAGATTTAAAGATAGATAAATTTGCATAATAAGTTGATGCAAGTGTCTCTGTGATTTCAGATAAATTAGGATGATTGATTTCATCATTACTCAAGTTGTTAGCAATTTCTTTTGCGCAAGCCCAAGTCAGTTCTTCGGCATAAGCTCTTTCTTCTAAACTTAAGAATCCTAATCTAAACGCCACTAAGCAATCTTCCTTAAACTTTTTTGCATCGTTCCATAGTTCAATTATTTCAGATAAATTTATCTTTTTATTATTGAGTTTTTTTAGTTCATAGAAAGTTTCAAGTAGATTTGAAATTATTAAGGATTGATTTTTCCCATCAAAAAATTCTAGTTTGGAATTTACATTGCTTGTGCCTAATACATTAAAAATTAAAACTGAACAATGACTAATTATTGCTCTTCCGCTTTCTGAGATTATAATTGGATGTTCAATTTTATTTAATTGACATGAATCTTTTATTGTTGCGATTACATCGTTAGCATAATTTTGAAGAGAATAATTTGTAGAAGTGTTGGAGGAAGTTTTAGTTCCATCGAAATCTATACCTAATCCTCCACCAACGTCGATATATTTCATTGGGGCTCCTAGTTTGCACAGTTGAACATATATCTGACTAGCCTCTTGTAATGTATCTTTTATTACAGCAATGTCACTTATTTGACTTCCTACATGAAAATGAAGCAATTTCATTTCTTTTATCAAATTTGCCTCTTTAAGTTCTTTTATTGTTGACATGATTTCGGGGATTGATAACCCAAATTTGGAATTATCTCCAACAGATTTGCTCCACCTCCCACTGCTTTTACTTGATAACTTTGCTCTAATTCCTAGCAAAGGGGTCGAGTTAAGATCCTGAACTGCTTGAATAATTCTTTTAACCTCATCACGTTGTTCAATAACTATTATTGGATTTTTTTTGAGTTTTCTGGCTAATGTAGCAATCTCAATATAATTTTTATCTTTATATCCGTTGCATATTAACAATGAATTTTGGTTTTCAAGTAGTGCAAGGCCAATTAATAATTCTGATTTACTTCCTACTTCTAAACCAAAATTCCATGGGCTTCCAAACTCTATTATTTTTTTCAGTACATTCTTCTGTTGATTGCATTTTACAGGAAAAACGCCTTGATAAATATTCTTATATTTATAAGTTTTTATTGCTTTTAAAAAAGCGTCATTTAATTCATTTATTCGATCTCTCAATATATCGTTAAATCTTATAATTAATGGGGTATTTATTTCTCTACTTTTAAGTTCTTTGACAAGCTGAAAAAGATCAATCTTTTCTGCTGATTTTTTATCTTTGGTTACTGAGATATTGCCTTTGGAATTAATAGAAAAATATTTATCACCCCACTTATCGATGTTGTAAGTCGAAATACTATCTTCAATAGTCCAATCTTTATTTAATTTTTTTGGCTCAAAATTGGTCAATTTATTTATCAGAAATTAAAAATGTTTTGAAAATAACTAAAAACGATATTTTATATTTTAATGATTACTTGCCAAGTTACCACCTAAAAGTTGAATATACTAAATAGTGATTATTAATTAAATGACTCAAGAGAGAACGTTTATTGCAATTAAACCAGATGGAGTTCAAAGAGGATATGTTTCTGAGATTATAGGCAGATTTGAAAAAAAAGGATTTAAATTGGTTGGTTTAAAGCAATTAATTCCTTCAAAAGATCTTGCTCAAAATCATTATGGAGTTCATAAAGAAAGACCCTTTTTTGGTGATTTAGTAAATTTTATTTCAAGTGGTCCAGTAGTTGCCATGGTTTGGCAAGGAGAAGGAGTTATTTTGAGCGCTAGAAAGTTAATAGGTGCAACAAAGCCTCTTGAAGCAGAGCCTGGTACAATTAGAGGTGATTTAGCTATTGATATCGGGAGAAATATAATTCATGGTTCTGATGGAGAAGACACAGCAAAATTTGAAATTAATCTATGGTTTAGCGAAGACGAATTATGCGAGTGGGAAACTTCTGATTCAAAATGGCGATCTGAAAATTAGAATTTAATTCTCAAATCTCTCTATACTAAATTTTTCAAGAAAGTTTATTTCTGTTTCTTTAAGACTTTTGTTTTGAACTAATTTAAAAATAAGATCACTTGTTATTGCAGAGAATAAAACCCCATTTCTATAATGTCCAGTAGCCAGAAATAGGTTTTCAATTTTAGATTTTCCAAGTATTGGTTTAAAGTCTGGTGTGCAAGGCCTAAATCCCCACCAATGTTCCATTTGTGGCCAATTAATTGCTTCAGGTAATAAAGAGCGTATACCTTCTTGCAGTTGATTTATACCACTAGGAGTATTTCCTTTATTAAATTTTGAATCTTTTTCAACTGTAGCTCCAACGATAATAAGTCCATCATCACGAGGTACTAGATAAGTTTTTGGTCCAAAAATAACTCTTTTCAAAAAATTTGCTGGACCTTGTATTGAGAGCATTTGTCCTTTTACAGGAAATACTGGAATCTTATTAAAAATTTTTTTACTCCAAGCACCGCTGCATAAAATTGCTTTTTCACAGTTAATTTTTTTAAGTTCCCCGGTCGCATTTAGGATTGTTGCACCAGTAATTTTGTTCTTTTCTACGGTCAAATCCTGTACTTCTGATCCTTCTTGAAATTTGACTCCATTCATGGAGCATGCCCTTTCAAGTGCACGCATCAGTCTTCTTCGGTTATCTATCTGTCCATCCTGTTCAAAAAGTAAACCATGTTTCCAAATCGAATTTATTCCATTAATTTCTCTTTGAAGATCTTTTTGATTTAAATACCTTCCGTATTTATAAGTAGGAAATTCTTTAAGTTCTTCTCTGTTTTTAAAAGGAACTAATATCCCACATTTCTTTAAACCGCATTTAATACAGCTATCTTTTTCAATACTTTTTATCCATTTTGGAATTAGGCTTTGGCTGTTTTGTCCAAACTTTAATAACTCATCTTCAAGACCTTCAGCATGAGTTGCTAACATTCCTGCTGCAACGAATCCAGCTGATTCACTTCTGTTTTTGCTTAAAACTAAAACTTTGAAATTATTTCTAGCAAATTCGTAAGCAATAGATAAACCTATCAGTCCACCGCCAATAATTAAAATTGAATTTTTTGTTTCTTTAGTCATTTAATATTTAATATTTTTAATTGTGTTTTAGTCCTCTTTTACCTTATATCCAATATTATTAATAAAGAGACATTTAATAATGAACAATTTTGAATCTTGGGAAGCTGTGATTGGTTTAGAAACCCATGTACAGCTTAATACGAAAAGTAAAATATTTACATCTGCTTCAACAGCTTTTGGTGATGCGCCTAATACGCATATAGACCCAGTAGTTTGCGGTTTACCAGGAACTCTTCCAGTTTTGAATGAAACTGTGCTTGAGTATGCAGTGAAAACCTCTTTAGCATTAAATTTAAATGTTGCAGAACACTGTAAATTTGATAGAAAACAATATTTTTATCCTGATCTGCCAAAAAATTATCAAATTTCACAATTTGATGAGCCTTTAGCTGAAAATGGCTGGTTAGAAGTTGAAATAATCGAAAAAGATAAAGAATCTTATATAAAAAAAATTGGTATTGAAAGGCTACACATGGAAGAAGACGCTGGCAAATTAGTTCATTCAGGTAGTGATAGATTAGCTGGCTCTAAGTACTCCTTAGTTGATTACAATCGTGCTGGAATAGCACTTTGTGAGATTGTAAGTAAACCAGATATTAGAACAGGTAGAGAAGCATCTGAATATGCTGCTGAGATTAGAAGAACAGTTAGATATCTAGGTGTATCAGATGGAAATATGCAGGAGGGTTCATTAAGATGTGATGTCAATATTTCAGTAAGAAAAGGACCTAACGCTCCTTTTGGTACCAAAGTGGAAATTAAAAACATGAATTCATTTTCCGCAATTCAAAAGGCTTGTGATTATGAGATAGCCAGACAAATAGAAGTTTACGAAAATGGGGGAGAAATCTACCAAGAAACAAGGTTGTGGGATGAAGCTAGGCAATTAACAAAAAGTATGCGATTAAAAGAGGGTAGTAGTGACTATAGATATTTTCCTGATCCTGACTTGGGACCAATTGAAATTTCAAAAGCACAAAAAGAAATATGGGTTAATGAACTCCCAGAATTACCTTCAAAGAAAAGAAATAAATATGTGAATGAATTTGGTTTGTCTGCATATGATGCAAGGGTAATTTCTGATGAAATTAACATGGCAAATTTTTTTGAAGAAACAGTAGCTAATGGTGCTGAGCCTAAACTAGCTTCAAATTGGGTGACAAGTGATATTGTGGGCTATTTAAAGGCAAACAAACTTAGTTTTAGTCAATTAAAGCTTAGTCCTCAAAATCTTGCTGAAATGATTAATATGATTTCAAAAAAAACTATTAGTGGAAAAATTGCAAAAGAAATTTTACCTGAACTAATTCAAAACAATATTTCACCGCAAAATTTAGTTGAAGAAAAAGGTTTAGCAATGATATCTGATTCTGCAAGTATTTTGCCAATAATTAATGAACTTCTTGCTCAATATCCTAATGAAGTTGAAGCATTTAGAAATGGTAAAACGAAATTAATTGGTTTTTTTGTTGGCCAACTTATGAAAAGAACAAAAGGTAAAGCTGATCCTAAACTTGCAAATAAACTTCTTGCAGAAAAGTTGAATAATTAAATTGTTAAATAAGCTCTCTTATCGTATTGATCCATTTATTTTGATCATCTGAATTATTCAAAATAACATCCGAAAGGTTTCTTTTTTTTTCAAAACTTAATTGTAGATTTATGGTTTCATAGGCTTCTTTTTCGCTAATTTTATCTCGCTTAATAAGTCTTTCCTTTTGTAGTTCTGCTGGACAATGAACTAACCATATTTCAGTACAAATATCTTCAAATTTTGCTTCAAATAATAGTGGAATCACTAATAATATAGTTTGATTATTTTTGTATTGACTACATTCATCTATCATTTTTTCTTTGATTAAGGGATGCAGCAGCTTTTCAATCCATTTTTTACTTTCTGTATTATTAAAAATAATTTTTTTTAAAAGTTTTCTATCTATTAATTTCTCCGAATTATTTGTACTATCAATTATTTGATTTCCAAAATAATTTAAGATTTTTTTATATCCATATGTGTTTGGTTTGGTTAATTCTCTTGATAAATTATCTGCATCTAGTATCGGAATATTTTTATATTCTCTAATATAATTTGTTATGGTTGACTTCCCACATGCAATACCTCCTGTCAAACCAATTCTTCTTTGTTTATTTTTTAATTTTTGAGGAATATTCATATATTTAATAATAATCTAATTACCTGTTTCTTTAGTATTAAGTAGTAGTTAGTATGAATTAAAATATAAAAGAGATTGAGCCAGTCTGATTCCATTTGGTCATTTGTTGATGAAGGTAATGCAACACCCAGCGGTTTTCTTTTTGCTGGAATATCTGCTGGATTAAAAGCTTCTAATAAGAAAGATTTAGCACTTATACTTGCTCCAGAAGGAAGCATCTTTAGCGGTAAGTTTACCCAATCAATAGTTCGCGCTTCTTGTGTAGATATTTCTGAGAAAAGGATTAAAAAATCTTCAGGTTTTCTACGCGCAATACTAATTAATTCTGGACAAGCAAATGCATGCACAGGAAATCTTGGACTTAAACATTTTCAAATTGCTACAGCAAAGATTGCAAAACTTTTAGGAATAAAAGAAGAGGAAGTTTTGATGTGCTCAACTGGTTTAATCGGTGTCCCTATAGAAATAAATAATTTAGTAAAAAATTTACCGAATTTAGTGAGTGATTTAAAAATTAATAATTTTCAAAATGCAGCAGAAGCAATTTTAACTACTGATTTGACTCCGAAAAAAGTTTTAATAGAGACGATTATTCAAGGTAAAAAAATAAAAATAGCAGGATTGGCAAAAGGATCAGGAATGATTTATCCCAATATGGCTACAATGCTTGCTTTTCTAACATGTGATGCGGGTATTGATAAAGAAGAATGGGATGAAATGATTTCCATTGCCGTTCAAAAATCTTTTAACGCAATATCAGTTGATGGAGAGACAAGCACAAATGATGCATTCGTTGGAATAAATGCAGGAGATAAAATTGATAAAAAATTTTTTCCAATCATCCAAAAAGGAATTGATATTGTGTGTCAAAACTTGGCAAAAAATATTGCAAGAGATGGAGAGGGAGCAAATTGTTTATTAGAAGTTTTAGTTAAAGGAGCAAAAAATATTGATGATGCAATTATGGTTGCAAAATCTATATGTAATTCTGCATTGGTAAAAACTGCAATACATGGCTGTGATCCAAATTGGGGAAGAATTATCTCAGCAGCAGGTAATTCTGGTATTAAATTTAATCTTAATGAAGTCGATTTGTTTATAGGTGATTATCAGATTTTGAAAAAGGGAAATTTCATACAATATGATTCATCAAAAGTGATCCACTATATGCAATCAAGAATGAAAGGTAAATATTTAGTAGACGATATTTTGCATATTATACTTGACCTGAATTCTGGCGAATCCAAGGGCACTGCATGGGGATGTGATTTGTCTAAAAAGTATGTTGAAATAAATAGCGAATATACGACTTAATTGAGATCCATTGCACCGCAAGGGATCTTAGCGAATAGGATAAAGTATGAAACACTAATAAAACAGTGCTTTAGAGGTAACAGGTAATCTTAGGAATAAAAATCAAAATAAAACACTAAATATTGAGTTTATTTGAGTGAATAAACTGCCAAATCTTTAGACTTGAGATCTCCTAAAGCGACTTTTTCTAGTCTTTCTAATCTTGCCATCAAGGTAGAAAGTTTATTCTCTAATTTTTGATTTTTGGAAAGTATTGTTTTGTTTTCCTTTTCAAGTGATTCAATTTTTTTTTCCATTACTTTTTTATCTTTCATAGTAATTTGAGAAGGTTTTGTGGCCTTCCCTAATTTCCAAACAAATCCTGCTCTAGCAGAAAACTGATCTTCAAAATCACCTGCGTAATCTTGTCCTGGCATAGTCATAGATGCTGCATAATTAATTGATAGTTTTTCATTAACCTTAGAAGTGCAACCGCCAGAAAAAGCGAAATCTCCTCCATGCGTCCCTGTTCCTAATCCGCATGCAATAGTTGTGTCAGTAGGAACTGTTGGTAGTCCAGTTAAAGCAGCATTAATGCACCAACATTATTAATTGATTGTTCTACATCTCTGCCATTAATTAACAATTTGGAACCATTGGTTATATCAATCGGAATAGATTTGCCATTAGCATCTTGTGCCCAAAATTTTTCTCTCCCATTCTCTTCTTTAAATACAGCAGAATTCTCACCAATATGAATGGCACCATCATTTTTATGTTCAATAAGTTTTTTTCCATTTATTTGTATTTGAGAATTGCCTGCGTTATCTGAAATAATATTTGGTCTCTTGATTTCGTCAAGGACTCCAGTATTACCATAAGATTGATGCCAAGGAGTAGTTGTTTCTTCCAAAGATTTTGTTTCGTTATTAAATAAGTAGTACACAGGATCAGCAGAATATTTTATGTGTTTTAGAAGCACTTCATCTTTAGTGGGAGCGTCAAGAATTTGGAACAAATCATATTGCGTTGTTAAGTATGGGGTAGCATCAAATACTTTGGTACCTTCTCCTGTTTGTGAATTAATTGTATTCACACTTTTTCCATTATCCGAGATACCCCAATAATCCCAATCTGCTTTTGCGGAATTAGAACCAAGTATTAGAGAAAATCCGATTAAAGATAATGCTAATAACTTTTTCATGCCTTTAATTTAGTTTTCTCTTAGTTTCCATGATTTTTTGATAAACGCTTCTTTTGTTTTAAGAACTAAGACTTATCGTTCATTTTTCTGTTAAGTAAACTGCAAATTTATTCTTTCATAAAACACTAATAAAACATTGTTCTAGTCATAGCATTTACTTTCAGCGAGAAAAATCAAAATAAAACACTAATAAAACACTAATCTAATCCTTGAGAACCATTGGTATAACTGACTTTTGTCTTCTATGTTGAAATAAATAGCGAATATACGACGTAGAAAATGTGATCTTTGGGATCAATTGATATAACTATATAAAATCTCAAAAAGAATACACATCTTTTGAGACTGTGATAATACTGTGATTATTATTTACTAATTTTTTTGAAGGTTAATCCTTTATTCATCTCTTGGTAATTAATAGTATTAGATGCTAAATCTTTCGATCCGACTTTACCTAATGCTACTTTTTCTAGTTTCTCTAATCTTGCTAAAAGTTCTTGGTTCTTTTCTTCAAGTGAGATAATTTTTGTTTGGAATTCTTTTTCTTTTATACTTATAAGTTCTGAATTTACTGGTTTTCCTAATTTCCAAACAAATCCTGCTCTTGCAGAGAAAGTATCTTCAAAATCACCCGCATAATCTTGTCCAGGCATAGTCATTGACGCTGCGTAGTTTACTGATAGTGTTTCATTTACTTTAGAAGCGCAACCACCAGCAAAAGCAAAATCTCCTCCATGAGTTCCAGTTCCAAAACCACATGCGAGAGTTGTGTCAGTTGGTACTGTTGGTAGTCCAGTTAAAGCAGCACTTAATGCTCCAACATTATTTATAGATTGTTCTACATCTCTTCCATTTATTAATAATTTAGTTCCGTTTGTGTAATCAATAGGAATTGGATTTCCTGCCGCATCTTTTGCATATACTTTTTGCCTACCGTTTTCTTCTTTCGTAATCCAAGAGTTTTCACCAATATGAAGTTCATCTCCTACATATTTCACAAGGCTCTTACCAGTTGATCCTCCTTGACTAATTCCATCATTATCAATTCTTAGTAATTCATCAGTGCCCTCTCCTCCTAATGAAACAAACTTTGTATCTGAAGCATCATCACAGTCACTATCTGTTGATTCACATTTTTTTTCAATTGTGTTATTTAATTTATTGATGACTCCTATATTTATTGGTACCGCCCCACTAGGTAATCCAGTCACAGTAATGTAGCCTTCAAATTCATTATTTTCAATATCATATTTTCTATATCTTCTTGCGGCACCGCCACCTCTATCATCTTCAAGGAAATATATTTTTCCTTCAGACTCATCTATTGTGAAATTACTTGATGTAAATGAATTGGTTCCAACATCTGGAAAGATATCTTCTTTCATTAGCGTAACTGCACCATCTGAGCTAAGTTTGTACAAGTTTGAAGTAGTATTGCCACCACTGTTAACTTTGGTTGGGTCTTCAGCGACAAAAAATCCTAAATCTGAAGTATTAGTAGTAACCTCTCCAGAAAATGATGCAAAAGGGGATAATAGTAAGGTTGAAGTAAAAAGAGAACTAAAAAGTTTTTTTGACAAGTTTTTCATTTTCCAATTTTAAATTTCTTAAATTTTACAAAATAATTAAAAACACATAAGTAAAAATGCTTACTTATCTTTATCTTTGTAACTTTATAAAAGTAGGAAATTCCCATCCCCCCTCTAAATAATAAATACTCACCTTTGGTATGAATGTGATTATTCTGTGATTACTCCTAAGATCACAGAAATTAATCCTAATTATTTCAATGGTTCTTATTTAAAAATCTAAAACTGTGATTATTATTTTGCCGACTGTGATTATGGTGTGATTATTTTCTAAAAATTCACTTAAGTAATAGCAATGGATTACAGCAAGGTGGATATACTAAATGCCAAAGGTGGAAATTAATAGCGAATATACTACTTAACGTCAAAACGCAGTTATAGGAATAGAGCTGAAGATGATATATATGTTGCTTACGATCTGCTTAAATTAAATTAGGACTTATTATTACTAATTAAATTTAGTTGTACTAGGTTAAACATAACCGTTAACTATGGTTGGATGTTCTTTGTTTTTGAACATTTTTCTATAATCATCATGCAATCTTTCAGTTGCTAATATTCTTTTTTTCATTGCATCTCTAATTAAATCCATCTCATTTAATTTTCGATTGAGAATGGTGAATGGAGTAGTTAGTTTCATAAAACCTCCTTTTTTAATAAAGACTAAAAATTAATAACTCAGTCGCAGTAAATTAAACAATTTTGATTTGTTGGATGTTCTCTACATTCTTTCTCCCAAAAGTTTTGAAACTCAGGGGTGCATTTCTCAAGTTCTTTTGGGGTTTCGTTGAGATTTAATCCTGCATAATTAAACGCAGTTAGGTATCTTGGAAGAATGTTAAATTGATTGAATAGTTTCATAAGACCTCCTAGATCTATATCTATATTGTCCTCCTATTAACTTGAAATTCATAGAGTATTATTACCCGAGTAAAAGTGCTTTGTGGTTGTCACGACTATCTTTCCCCATTAACTAGGAGTAGAAATAATCCAGGAGTCAAAAGCACTTCATCGACTTTGTGGACAGCGAGGTGCATACGACTCGAAGAGGGCAAACAAATGCCCTCTTATTTTATTTTTAGTAAACTTTTACTGATTATCTTTGCTAAATTCTATCGACATTAGCATTTAGAATATGAATGTTTAGATTTATCAAAATAGGAAAAAATTATGTTTGTAAGTATTGACTTATGCTTAGTCCCTATTGGAGTTGGAACTTCCCTATCTCCTTATATAAAAGAGTGTATTGAAGTTATCAAAAATGAAGGTCTTAACTATCAATTAGGAGCGAATGGAACTGCAATAGAGGGAGATTGGGATACAGTATTTGAATGTGTTAAAAAGTGCCATAAAAAAATTCATTCAAAAGGTGCGCCTAGAATTTATACAACAATGAAAGTTAATACTAGAATTGATAAAGAACAAAAATTCTCAGATAAAGTAAAAAGTGTATTAGATAAATAATGGAAAAAGAACGAAATTACGATAATGATGGATTAGACCCATCCGATGAGTATTTCAGAAAGAAGGAAAAAAGTAATGATAATACTTATTCCCCTCCACAAGAATCAGAACCACCACATTATTAAAAAATTCATTAATTGCATTAAATTTTATATGCCTTCATCCATCCCAGAAAAAGGTATTAATGATTTAGAGACAAAGTTTCCTAAATTAGCAGCAGAAGCAGATGGTTGGGATCCATCAACTGTTACTTATGGAAGTGGTAAAAAGATGCCTTGGAAATGTAAGGAGGGACATACTTGGAAGGCAACATTAACCAATAGAACCTCTCATGGTTATGGATGTCCCATTTGTGCAGAATATGGATTTAATCCAGAAAAACCTGCATAGTTTTATTTGATGAGAAGAAAAAATGAACAACAAATTGGAATCACTAATGACATAATTACCAGAATGCAAACTCATAAATCTAAAGGATGGAAAGAGGTTGACAAAATAGGTCCTATAAAATGGTCAACTAGTTTTAAATGTAGAAAATGAATTTAAGAGATGGTTAAAAGAAAAAATAGGACTTGCAGAAGGGACCACAGAAAACTGGTTTACCACCAATATGGAAGTTCATTCCCTTGCGGAACTAAAAGAAGAAAGTGGGATTGAGACATCTCTTTTTGCTTGAACTTTAACTTATAAGAAACATAATTTCCGATAAGACATAATGCCAATATTTTACTTTTTTGTTTAATTTACTGTTTCAGAACGCATGTTCTGTTGCTTACAGTTTGCTTACAGTTGTATTCACTTATGAAAGTAAGTGATCGCAAGCAATTATAGAGATTGTCTTTATATAGCAATGAATAGCGAATATACTACTTAAGCTTGATTAGATCTACTGGTAGATAATTATTTATATAAAGGAAAAGAATTGTTGAAGTTCCAATTACAGAACCAATAAAACCTCCAAAAAAGTTAACTATAATTCCATTTTTCTGAATTACTGGTTGTTCCTTTTTTTCTTTTTCAAAATTAGATGAGTCAACTACTTTTAAGCGCTGATTGGTTTTTGGCTGTTTAAGTTGTTGGTGTTGGATAAGTTTTTCGAAATCAGGCATGGAATTTGAGATGCAATTGAACAATAGGCAGACCATCCCGTCATTCGACGGGGATCTGATCTACCTAAATCGTCAACAGCTTCAAAAACGGCATTGCCAGATGCTTCTGCTTTATCAAAAGCTGAAAGTAAAGGAATAAATGTATCAAAAACGTGTAAACCAAAATTTTCCAAAGCCTGTTTAGCTTGTTGGGCTGCTTTTTGCTGTCTGAAATCTACTTTTACAATTACTACCGCATGGTTTACTTTTAAATTTCCTAATAAAGAAGCTAATTCAACAGTCAATTCTACTGATCTTGCTTTTGCAGTAGTTGGTAAGATTACTAAATCAGATCCATATGCTAGATGTTTTAGCTCTTCTTGATCACTGCTAGCTTGGCCATCAGTAATAACAATTTCTGATGATCTTGATGATTTTGCAGCTGAACTTACTGGGAAAACGGGAAATGGAAGATTACCTCTTGATGCGTACGCTAATGCTGATCTATTTTTGTCTGCATCCACTATGCAAACTTTTTTGCCTTCAGAATGCCAAACGCTTGCAAGGTGAACACTTGTACAGGTTTTAGCTACTCCTCCTTTTTGACCGCAAACAGTAATAAACAATTTTTTAATTTTATTTATCTTACTTTGGAGAATAATTTCTGAATGTCAATAGAAAACCTTTTTAAATGCTTTAAAACTTATTTTTTTTAAATATTATTAAAGGATCAATGTTTTTATGTAATTTAAAAAAGTGTTTTTTCAGAATAGTAAAGTTAAAAAAAGAATCGGATTAGGTACGTGGTCTTGGGGCAATAAACTCTTTTGGAATTATCAAACAAGTAATGATAATGATTTGAGTGAGACATTTAATGAAGCATTAAACAGAGGTATTGATTTGTTTGATACAGCAGATTCTTATGGAACTGGAACTCTAAATGGAAGAAGTGAATCACTTTTAGGTAAGTTTTTAGTAGATACTTCTATTGCTAAAAAAAAACGAATTCAAATAGCTACCAAGTTGGCACCTTATCCATGGAGGATTGGTAATAAAGGTTTTAATAAGTCATTTCTAAACAGTTTAGAGAGGTTGAATAATAAATTAGATATAGTCCAACTACATTGGTCAACAGCTAAATATAATCCTTGGCAAGAATTACAGTTTTTAGATAATCTTTGTGATCTATTAGATCAAGGATTTAATTTTCAAATTGGCCTATCAAATATCGGCCCTCAAAGATTAAAAATATTAATAAAACATTTATCAAAACGAGATAAGAAATTGAAAAGTGTTCAGATTCAGTTTTCTTTGCTTGCTCCAGATTTATTAAAACAAAATCAAGTTAAAAAAATATGCGATGAAAACAATATTGATTTCTTTGCTTATAGTCCTTTGTGCTTTGGAATTCTTTGTATTGATCCTGAAAAAGATGAGAAAAGAGATTGTACAGTTTTACGTAATGCTTTATTTGAAAACTATAAAAAACCAACACATGAACTTAGACGATGTTTGAAAAATATTGCTATGGAAAGATCTGTATCACAATCTCAAGTTGCAATTAATTGGTGTTGTTATCAGGGAGCTATTCCTCTTGTTGGTATGCGAAAAAAATCTCAAGTTATTGATATATCGAATGTTTTTAAATGGAATTTAACTAAAAACGAATTTCAATTACTTCAAGAAGTTTCAAGAAATTGTTTGAAAAAGATGCCAAGAAATCCCTTTTCTAGCATTTAGATGAATTTTATGCTGATATCTATTTGTTTTTTTTAATCTTATTATTGTTCCATAATTCTGTTGGAAATTTTTTACCTGTAAACCTAATTACTTTAGGTTGGAGATCTATTATCAAGTCGTTTATTCTTTTATCAGGATTCATCTTTAAATGTTTTCTTTTAGATAAGATAAATTAATTTTTATTAAATCTTCTCAGTATTTATACTTATTGAATTCAAAAAATTAACTTTAATACTATTGATTGCAGCAATATTTACACACTAAGCAGCTTTCTAATACTAAATTTTGCAAACAAATGAATGTGGAGTCCTTCCAGACTCCTCGTATCATTTGGTTGATAAGGCTGATATAACCCCATCTCCTTTAGGATCAAGCAGCAACTGGTGCTGTTTGACGGGAGAAACTAACGATTTTGTTAGCGTTTGTGTTTTTGCTCTAACCGAGCCAGCTTCAGTCACCTTCCTTATGCCCCGTCGAAACCATTACAACCCCAAAAAATGGAGTTGAGCGGAATCGAACCGCTGTCCGAAACATCGGTTGAGATCACCTAGTCCAATTGGACATTTATATTCTGACAGGCAAAATGAGAATTGAATAGTTTTTTTATTAAGTTTTTATCGTATATGAATGTAGTTGCATCAGCTCCAGAGGGATTGGAAGAATATTTAGCTGAAGAAATTTCAAATTTAGGCGGATCTAATATTAACACTTTTAAAAGATTTATTAATTTTGAATGTGATTATGCGACTTTTTACAGAGTTCATTTCTATTCCAGATTAGCTTTTCGTTTTTATAGAAAAATTGCAAGTTTTATTTGCTATGACAAGCAATCTTTATATGCAGGGGTTAGAGATTCATTCGATTGGTTAGATTGGTTGCACCATGAAAAAACGTTTAATGTTCAAGTAACTGGGAGAACATCTTCTTTAATTCATACACATTTTACTGCTCTTGAAGTGAAAAATTCTATAACTGATTTGCAACGGGCAGTTTGGAATAAAAGATCAAATATTTCTTTAGATCATCCTGATTTTATAATTCATCTTCATTTAAATAATAATAAAGCGATTATCAGTCTCCAAAGTAGTGTAGAAAGTTTACATAAACGAAGCTATAGGCCTGCAGTTGGGAATGCACCATTAAAAGAAAATTTAGCTTCTGGATTGATAAAGATGACTCAATGGAATGGCAAAGTCCCTTTAATTGACATTATGTGTGGTTCAGGAACTTTTTTAATTGAAGCTGTTAACCAATCTCTTAACGTCCCTATAAATATTGATCAAGTTTATCTTTTTGAGAATTGGTTGGACTTCAGGAAAGATATTTATCTTTATGAAAAAAATAAAGCCAAACATAAAATTATAAATTATGAAAAATTACCAAAAATTATTGGCTGCGAAATTAATAAAAAGGTTTTTGAGCAGGCCGAAGTAAACAAATCATTGGCAGGACTTGAAAACTATATTGAACTTATAAATATTGATTTTTTACAACTCCAATTAAAATTTACTCCTGGAATAATAATATGTAATCCTCCATATGGGAAAAAATTAGGTAATGAAAATGAACTCATTTGTTTATATGAAGAAATTGGGTCCTTTTTAAAGAAGAACTTTTCAGGTTGGGAATTTTGGCTACTTAGTGGAAATCCAAAACTAACAAAATATTTGAGAATGAAATCATCATTGAAAATACCTGTTAGTAATGGAGGCATTGATTGCAGATGGATAAAATATTTAATAAGATAATTTATTTTTTGCCTAAAACGGCTTTTGTTGTCTTCCCTAAGCCCTCCAATGTTTGAGGAAGATATGGACCTTTTGCTAATTTCCCACCAAGCTTCAAACTTAAGCCTGCAAGAAATAAATCGATAAATATTATTATTAATAAATTATATTCATTATTCCAGTTATTATATTTTTTTATAGAAAGAAAGAAAATAATATGAATGCAAATCAGAACTAATAATAGTAATGTGCCTCCAATTGCTAAAAATATCCCACCACTAATTAACCTTCTTTTTTCTCTATCTACTTCTTGAAGAGCTATTCTTACATGCAAATCCATCACTGAACTTGCTATCGCTGAAATTCTTGAAGCGGTATTTGTAAAGTTTTTATTTTTTGGTTTTTCCATATTATTTTCTCCCACTGTTGAGGAGAGTACCTATTAGTAATCCAATACCAGCGGCAATAGCAATAGATAAAATTGGTTTTTTTCTGATTGGACTTTCTATTCTCGGTCTCAGTGTATTGTTGAGTTCTTCTAGTAACTCTTCTAATTGACTTTCGATAGGTTCAATCTTTTCTGAGATTTCCCAGTTGTTTTCTCGTATTGAATCAATGATTTCCAATAGTTGGCGCTTTATTCCAATTGCAGAGGTTCCAGTATGGCTCGCTATTACTTCAACTAAATCATCAATACTCCCTTTGGTGGCTTCAAGAGTTTGCTGAGCAATATTAGGCCATTTTTCTTTAATTAAGGGTATTAAACTGTCAATTTTTTCAAGTAACCATTTCTCTGAGATAACTTCTTTCTCAGGAAGTGAAGAGTTATCTACTTTTTCTTCTACTTCTTTGGGAGGGTGATAAGTCTCCATTGTTTTAATTTGATTATTTTAAGATTAGACCTTATTTTCTTAATTTGGAACCCTTATCTAAAGATTTGTGCGATTTATATAGAATACAAACATATAAAAGTTTATTTACATTTTATTTATCTACTCGGTTCTGCAAGAAGGTTTTGTTAAGCTATTACTGAATTTATTAAATGAGCTTAAATTTCATCATGGATATCACATTTGCATCATTAATTTTTGCATCTCGCACAATCCCTACAGATTTTGGATTAGTAGCCGCAGCCATCGCGGGAGCAGGAAGTTTGCTATTCATTGCTTTAAGATTTGTCCCTGATGCAAGTAATTAAATAACAGGAACTATCTTCAATAAAATATAATTTTATCTCAATTTTGTTTTGAAAATAGATTCGATTTATTTATCAACTAGATAATGAGTAAATGGGTTTTGCTTGAACATAAAGTTTATTCGGGTAAATCTTTTGATCTTCATTATGATTTTCTTGTTGAAAATGAAATTGATTGTTTAACTTGGAAATTTCTAAAACTACCTTTATCGAATCAAGCTTCTGTAGAAATTTTTAAACAGCCAAATCATAGACTTGTATGGCTATCAAGGAAAGAACATCAACTTTCTGGGAATCGAGGTTTAGTAAAAAGAATTGATCATGGAATATTTAAAGATGTTTCTGATCAATTAAACTCCGATGATTTTCGATTTATTTTGGACGGTCAACTTCTGTATGGTTTGTTTGAAATTTCTGGTAATTCTTGTAGATTAAGTAAAAGTAATTAATATTCATTTATAAATAATCTTAATATTTCTCTTGAGAATGTGTGCAAATTAGTTATTCTTATTTAGCTATTGAGACTTGAGATTGGTACATATCAATCAGGTCGAATTTGAGAATTTTAAATCTTTTGGGGGAAGTGTAAAAATTCCTCTTGAAGAGGGTTTTACGGTGGTTACTGGGCCTAATGGTTCTGGGAAAAGTAATATTTTAGATGGAATTTTATTTTGTTTAGGTTTGGCTAATAGTAGAGGGATGAGAGCAGAAAGGTTGCCAGATCTAATAAACAATTCCAAAGTTAAAGAAGGTAAGTCATCCGAAACATTTGTATCAGTAAAATTTAATATTCAAGATTGGTCCCCTAGGGAGGACCTTCCACCCTTGGATTTAGAGGAGGAAGAAATCGCTCTTAATAAAGGGCAAAAAGAATGGGTCGTTTCTCGAAAATTGAGGCTTATGCCTGGTGGTTCTTATGTTTCGACTTATACCTCTGATGGAAAACAATGCACCTTGCAACAAATTCAGAGAATATTAAGAGATATTAGTGTTGATCCTGAGGGCAGCAATGTTGTTATGCAGGGCGATGTAACAAGAATAGTATCAATGAATAATAAGGAAAGGAGAAATCTTATTGATGAATTAGCAGGGGTGGCACTGTTTGATACAAGAATAGAACAAACTAATGCAAAATTAAATGACGTTTTTGAAAGACAAGAAAGGTGTGAAATTTTAGAAAATGAATTGCAATCCAGTAAAAATAAGCTTGAAAAAGAATGTGAAAAAGCTAAGCGATATAAAGAGTTAAAGGTAAAACTTTTTCAAATAATGGAGTTAGAGAAAGTTCTTATTTTCGAAAAGCAAGTTAAGCATGTTGAATCTATAGAGATTAAAGAAACTGAAATTGAAAAAAATAAAATTTTATTTAATGAACAAAAAGAATCTATTAATAACGAAATATCAGTCTTAGAAGGTGCTTTGAAAATACTTGTTGCTGAGCTTAAGGAGAAAGGAGAGGATAATTTGATAAAAGTGAATTCTGATATTGGCAGTATTAACTCTAGCTTGAGAGAACTCGATAGGATATCAATTTTGAATAAAGAAGAGGGCATTAAATTACAAAAGCAGAGAGATGAAATTGCAATATCTAAGAGGAATATTGAGTCAGAAAAGATGAGGCAAAAAAATTTTGATGATAACTTTTTAAATAAATTAAACTTGCAAATTAATGATCTTACTTTAAAACATAAATTATCCAGAAAAAAACTTTCTGATGCAGCGGGAGAATCTGGAGAATTCTCAAAACAAAGTATCAAATTAAATGCTGAGCTTGAAAGTATACAAAATATAATTAACCCTTTGGAAGTTAAAAAAAGGAAAATTGAAGAACAAACTATTCAAAATAACATTCAAAAAGATGAAATATCTTCTCAGATCAACGCGATTACTTTAGAAAAGCAGAAACTTTCAGAGAGAAATCGAATGAGAAAAGAGACATCTGACATGAAAAAAAATAATTTAGCAAGTAACAGTGCGGAAATTAATTCTTTAAAAAATGAAATTAATTTGTTAAATAAAACTAAATTAAGACTTAACAACGAGCAATTAAGGCTTGAAAAAGATTTATCTCGATTTGAAAGTAGAAAAGAAGCTTTAAATGAATCCAGGGGTTCATATGCTCTTAGAATTTTATTAGAAGCAGGTCTAGAGGGTATACATGGCTATGTTGCTCAACTTGGAGAGGTCAGTGAGAAAAATAGATATGCATTAGAAATTGCTGCAGGCAATAGGCTAGGACAAATTGTTGTTGACAATGATCATATTGCCGCTAAAGCAATTGAAATTCTTAAAAAGAAAAAGGCAGGAAGATTAACTTTTTTACCTTTAAATAGAATTAAAAGTCAAAAAAAGAATTATGCAATTTCAAGATTTGAAAATAATAAAGAGCAAGGATTTATTGATAAAGCTATTAATTTAATTACTTTTGATGAAGTTTATTCAGATGTTTTTAGATATGTTTTTGGAGATACGTTGGTTTTTTCAGACTTAGCATCAGCTAGGTTATCTAAGCAAAAAATTAGGTTAGTTACTTTAAGTGGAGAATTATTGGAAGCAAGTGGTGCTATTACAGGAGGTAGTAAGTTAAATAAAGATTTAGCTTATAGATTCGGAATTAATAATGATCTTGATAATTCTAGCCCTATACAAGAAAGATTAATAGTTATTGAAGAAGCTTTAAAAGAGTCAAATAATAATTTGATTATAAAAAATAATTTACTCAGTAAATTAAATTCTAATCGCAGTCAAATAATTGAGGATTGCGCCTCATTTAATAAAGAAATTGAAGTAAATAAAAATTCTCTTGAGGTATTCATGCAAAGAATTGAGGATGGTAAATTGAGATTAGATAAACTTGATAGTGCTAATAATTTATTATTTGTGGAGTTAGATCTTTTAAAAAATAAATTGAAACCCAATCAAGATAAGTTAGATCAATTGCAAATAATTCTTAAGGAAAATTATGAAAAAAATCAAAAATCATCTCTAATAGCTTTTAATAATGATTTTAACGATCTTGATAAAAAACTTGAATTGCTTATTAAAGAAAGAGATACACTATTAGATAAGAAGAATCAATTTGCTTTAAATAAAGAACGTATCAATAATTCATTGAAAATTACACTATTAGAAGAAAAAAACTTGCAGGAATCTATCAAAGAACTTGCAATTGCTCATAGTGAATGGATAGAAAAAAGAGATAAATTCAAAAAAGAGCTTTTAGTGCTCGATAATCAAAAAAATTCTCTAGAGAAGGATTTGGGTTTATTGAGAAGGAAAAGAGATGAATTAAACTCTTCAATTTCAAATAAAAGGCAAGAACATAATAACTATCTATTAAAGCTGGAATACCTTGAGAGAGATATTTCTTCTCTTAAAGAAGAGATGAGGAGCGAGAAAATAAAATTAGAAAACTATAAAAAAGATCTACCTAATCCTTCTCCGGAGTTTGGAGAATATGAAGGTAAGAGTCTTGAATCCTTGCAATCAGAAATAGCGATTATAAATGCAAAACTAGAAAGCTTAGAACCTGTAAATATGTTGGCTCTTGATGAATTAGAAGAATTAACTGAGAGATTAAATGGATTAAGAGAAAAATTAGAAATTCTATCTAATGAAAGATCTGAATTATTGCTCAGAATAGAAACTGTATCTACTATGCGTCAAGAGGCTTTTATGCAAGCATTTGTAGAAGTTGATAAACACTTTAGAGAGATTTTTGCAAATTTATCAGATGGAGATGGTTTCCTTCAGCTTGAAAATCCTAATTCTCCTTTGGAAGGAGGCTTGACTTTAGTTGCTCATCCTAAAGGAAAAAATGTCAGAAGACTAGCTTCTATGTCAGGAGGTGAAAAATCATTAACTGCCTTAAGTTTTTTATTTGCTTTGCAAAAATATAAACCTTCACCTTTTTATGCATTAGATGAGGTTGATAGTTTTTTAGATGGCATAAATGTTGAAAGGCTGTCAAAATTGATATCTAATCAGTCATCAAATGCTCAATTTATAGTCGTAAGTCATAGAAGGCCTATGATAAGCGCATCTGAACGAACAATTGGAGTTGCGCAAGCAAGAGGTGCTAATACTCAAGTTGTTGGGTTACCAAATGCTGCATAAGCACACTTTTTTATATTTATACGTCAGAATGATGAAAAGTTATTTATGAGTTTGTCTAACACATCTGCAAATAATAATCGTCCTAATTCTGTTCCTAGTGAACGGTTATGGTTAAGGTCTGAATTGATGGGTACACAGGTTATAACTACAGATACAGGTAGGCGCTTAGGTGTAGTTGGCGAGGTTGTTGTTGATATTGATAGAAGAGAGGTGGTCGCTTTGGGCCTTAGAGATAATCCACTTACAAGATTTTTGCCAGGCTTGCCAAAATGGATGCCCTTAGAAAGTATAAAGCAAGTTGGAGATGTCATATTAGTAGACTCCTTAGATTCATTGAGTGAAGGTTTTTCTCCAGAAAGATATGGAAAGGTAATTAATTGTCAGGTGATTACAGAATCTGGTCAACTTTTAGGAAGAGTTCTTGGTTTTTCTTTTGATATCGAGACTGGAGATTTGATTTCTCTTGTCATGGGTGCAGTTGGTGTGCCTCTTTTAGGGGAGGGAGTTTTAAGTACTTGGGAAATTCCTGCTGAAGAAATAGTCAGTAGTGGTACAGATAGGATTATTGTTTATGAAGGTGCTGAGGAGAAATTGAATCAATTAAGTAGTGGACTACTTGAGAAACTTGGTGTAGGAGGTTCTTCATGGGATGAAGGGGAAGGGAACGGATACTCAGCAAATCTTGTTCCAGTTGAGAATCAGTTAGTGTCTGGTTCAGAATACGAACAACAAAACAATTTGACTGAAGAATATGAAGAAGAAGTTATTGAACAAGATGATTATGAAGATGAACTGGAATATGTTGAAATAAAGAGTTCTTCAGAAGAACTTAATAATAGAAAAAAACTATATATGGAAAATGATTCTACTGATCAGATAGATAATTACGATAGTGTGAGTAAAATAGACGAAGAAAAAAATATTTATCTTAAACAAAATAAACAATTAAAGACTAGTTTGGCATCGAAAAGACCAATTCAAAATACAAATGAAACTTTAGATATTGAACCATTAGATGAAAAAAAATTAGCTCAAGATAATAAAAAATCAGAAAACTTTGAAATTGATGATCCTTGGTAATTAATAAAGTTTTTTTATTGAATTGAAAATCATATAAGCGAGTTTTTTTGCAGCACCTTTTCCCCCTCTTTCTTTGAGTAAATTATCACTTATATTTTTTAATTGATCCCTATTTTTAATTAGAAATAATGCTTCTCTTGCAATATTTATAGGCGAAATATTTCCTATTCTTTCAGGGACAATCATTTTTTTTGCTTTAATATTTGGCCAAGCAAAAAACTTCTTTTTTTTAAAATAGAAATATTTAACGATAAAAGTTTGGAATCTATTTATGAATGAAATTTTTCCAATTACGCCAAAAATTCCATCCCAGGCATTCATCATATTTAAATGTTGAGTTGGTAGAACTACTAACATTGGCAGAGAAATTGCTGCTAATTCTGCAGTATTTGCCCCAACTGTTGTAATCGCTAGATCACATTCTTTTAATATTTCATAACAAGGATGTTTTTTGATTACATAAATTTTTGTGTTTTTTGATGTTTCTATTACATAATCAAAACTGGAGTCTTTAATATTTTTAATTGTTTTGATTTTTGATGAGTAATATTTTGCAATAGGATTTCTTTCGCTTTGAAAGAATAAATATTCACTTTTATTGGTGGTTGGCGCAATGGGGATTATAAAATTTATATTTTGATTTTTTTTAGCTATATGATCTGCTATTTCTAAGAAGAAAGGAATACCAATAGAGAGCTTGGTTTTTTTAGACCCAGGCAACAATGCAATATGATGTTTTTCTTTATCTTTTAATGATATTTCACTATTTAATTTAATATCTGCCATTAAATCGCCTATTATTTGGCATTTATTTTTATATCTTTTAGGTATTAACTCTTTTACTTTTACATTCATAGCTGCAATTTCGTTTGTCCATTGAGGCCATCGTGAAATCCATTCAGCATATGTGATATTTAAATAACCTAATCTTTTGGCGAGTAAAATGCTCCAAAATTGATCTCCTCCAAGGAAAATAACTATTCCTTTTTTTGGCCAATTCGCAAAAGAACTTGGCTTTATTAATAATTCCCAAAAATTTTTTGATTTTGTAATTAATTCGAATTTATTCCATGAATTTGCTACTGTAAATTCTTTACCAGTCGCATTTGGACAAGGCACTAGGACTAACCTAAGAGCGAAACCCGGTTTATCTTTAAAATGTAAAGTATCATTTATTTTGTTAAGCTCATCCACTACAGGTTTCACCCATGTAGCTAATTCACCAGGACCATTAGAAACTATAACTACTGCAAGAGATTTTTTTTTCATTGCAGTTAGATCAGAATACATCAAATGCGGACGGCGAGACTTGAACTCGCAAGGCCTAAGCCACACGCTCCTTAGACGTGCGCGTCTACCAATTCCGCCACGTCCGCAAAGGGTTTTCAAGCACCTGCGGGTGTCTAAACCTTAGAAATATCATACATTATCAACTGAAATAAGGATGCAGTTCTGAAAGAGAATTTTTGAATATTATGAATTCTTTTTCTATTGCATAAAACAAATATTTATACATATATAACGTTTTAGGTTGTATTGTAAAAAATGTGCTCTGATCACTAAAAAATTTTTTTAAAAACTTTGGCAAAGAATTTTTTATTTTAAGTCATTTTCATTTCTTCAATTTAATTTTCAAAATGGTTGAAAAAGTTTTAATTGCTAATCGTGGAGAAATAGCTTTACGAATTGTTAGAAGTTGCAGAGAACTAGGTATTGCAACCGTAGCAGTTTATAGCACTGTAGATAAAAAAGCATTGCATGTCCAACTTGCTGATGAAGCGGTTTGTGTTGGCGACTCATTAAGCAATAAGAGTTATTTAAATATTCCAAATATACTTGCTGCTGCTACATCAAGAGGAGTTGATGCCATTCATCCTGGTTATGGATTTCTTGCCGAAAATGATAAATTTGCTGAGATGTGTAATGATCACGGCATAATTTTTATTGGTCCATCCCCCAACGCTATTAGATCTATGGGAGATAAATCTACGGCTAAAGAAACTATGGAAGAAGTGGGAGTTCCAACAGTCCCAGGTAGTAAGGGCTTATTATCAAGTGTTGATGAGGCTTATAAATTGGCAGATGATATTGGTTATCCGGTAATTATCAAAGCGACAGCTGGAGGAGGTGGAAGAGGTATGAGGCTGGTTGAAAATGCTGATAATCTTGAAAAAATGTTCAAAGCAGCTCAAGGTGAAGCAGAAGCAGCTTTTGGTAATGATGGCCTATATATGGAGAAATTTATAAAGAAGCCAAGACATGTAGAAATTCAAATTTTGGCAGATCGGTCTGGAAATGTTGTTCATTTAGGAGAGCGAGATTGTTCTGTTCAAAGAAGACATCAGAAATTATTGGAAGAGTCTCCTAGCCCTGCAATTAACACTGAATTAAGAAAAAAAATGGGAAAAGCAGCTATTGCTGCTGCAAAAAGTATTGGTTACGAAGGAGCTGGAACAGTTGAATTTTTAGTTGATGCCGATAATTTTTATTTCATGGAAATGAATACTAGGATTCAAGTTGAACATCCTGTTACTGAAATGGTTACGGGGGTTGATTTAATAGCTGAGCAAATTAAAATCGCAAGCGGTGCAAGCTTGGCGTTTAATCAAGATGATATCCATTTAAACGGACATGCGATTGAATGTAGAATCAATGCTGAAGATCCTTCTCATAATTTTCGACCATCACCTGGAAAAATAACTGGGTGGCTTCCTCCAGGTGGTCCTGGTGTAAGAGTGGATAGTCATGTTTATACCGGTTATGAAATACCTCCATTCTACGACTCTTTAATTGGTAAATTAATAGTTTGGGGAAAAGATCGCAATACTGCAATTAAACGTATGAATAGGGCTTTAAATGAATGTGCAGTAACTGGCATACCTACAACAATTAATTTTCATTTAACCTTATTGAATAAAGCTAAATTTAAGGAAGGTAAGATACATACTAAATATGTTGAAGAAGAATTATTGCCAAATTACTGAAGAATAATTAAATAATCTCTACGCAATATTTGTATGCAAGGCAATTTTTATAAGCCCTTGTTGACCAACTAAAATCTCTCTTAAAAAACTTATAACTCCAATCCAAATTACGGGTCCTACATCAACTCCTCCAATAGGGGGAATTATTTTTCTGGTTATGTTAAGAATAAAGCTTGATGGGATTGAAATTAATAACCATAACCCTTTACTTAAATCAATTTTTGGGTACCAAGTAAGAATTAATCTTATTAAAAAAACTATAGTTAGATATGATAGAAAAATTCCTAAACTAACATCTAAAAATTGGAGAGAGTTTTCAAGCAAGGAAATCACAATTATTTAACTCATCTTAATAAATAACCCACTGAAACGTATTTAATTCGTATTATAAATTGAGAATTAAATATTAAAAAAGTGTTTCACATCTCAAATTTATTATTAGCTGCAGATTTTTCTGCTGAAGTTGCAAGTAATTCTGCAGTTGGAATGATAGGGAGTTTTATTGCAGCCGCTTTACTTATCGTTATTCCAGCTTCTGCATTTTTGATTTTTGTAAGTCAAAACGATTCTATAAATCGTACTTCTGCTGGGGGACGCTAGTTTTTATAGAAGTTTTAAGTACACTATATATATAGGGTGATTTATATCTCCCTTTAAAAAATAAATTTTGGAGAAAGAATGTGGTCAATGCTAGTCTCAACTGGGCCAGTATTGTTGGTATAGTTCTAGCGGTATGTGGAGGGGGTCTTTATTTTTTAAGGTCTTTTAAACCTGCATTGGCAAGAGATTATGATGTTTTCTTTGCAGCTATAGGACTTTTGTGCGGGGGAATATTATTTTTTCAAGGCTGGAGATTAGATCCTATCCTACAGTTTGGTCAGTTTTTGTTAGCAGGAACTACAGTTTTTTTCGCGTATGAAAGTGTGCGATTGAGGGGAGTTGCTACTGATCAAGCTAGAAGGTCATCTTATTTTGATGATGATCCTATTTCCGATGTGCCTAGAAATTCTAGAGGGAGATTTAATGATGATTACGATAGGTTTGAAGAACCTGAGAGACCATCTAGAAGATTTAAACCTCAAGATGATTACTTTGAAGATGAATATATGGAAGGAAGATTGCGTAGGAGGGATGTTTCAAGAGCTATACCTGCCTCTGCTGTAAGTAGAAGAAGGCCATCTTCAAGAGAGTCAAATCAGTTTGAAAATGACCAACCTATAAGAAGAAGAAAGACTTCTGAAGATAGAGATAGTAATAAATCAGTAAGAAATAACTTTGGTGAGAGACGAAACTTATCTCGCAATGAAGTTAAAACAGGATCAAGACCTAGAATGAATCAGAGAGTATCTAGTCAAGAAAATATTTCTACTCCTAATGATTCTTCCCCATTAAGAAAGAACTCCATAAGATCTGCTATAAGGCAGCAAAATTCAAAAGAGCAAGTAGAAGATGCTTCATTCAAGGATACTAGTGCAGTAAAAAAAACGAGTGAGAATCGTAGAACAAGCTCCTCATTGAGATCAAGTTCAAAAAATAAAAATGGTAGATATACCGTAGGAACAAATAAAAAGAAACCTAGAGATAACAGTTCTAGATTTGACGATTAATTATAAGATTCCTGCCCATTTTAAAAATGATTGTTGACTAAATAATTCAATTAGTATTATTGCAAGGAATCCCATCATTGCAAATCTTCCATTGGTTTTCTCAGAATACCTACTCCATCCAAACTTATATTCATTTTCAATATCAATTGGTTTTTCATTTAATTTAATATCTGAAGTTTTTTCTTCGATGTAATTTGAGTCTTTCTGTTTTTCTTTAGAACTTTCATCCTCTAAATTAAAGACTTCTGAATTAGTTTGTTCTTCTTTAGAATTCATTTTTTTTCCTAATCCTTAAAATTATACTTATCAGAAGTCAATAGTTTCCAATCTCCTTGCCCATTTAATTCCAAAATGTTTTCATGAAAATCTTTTAAGCTCGGTCTATGTCCAACACTGATAAGAGAAAGTTCGCGTTCTTTGAGTAAACTATATAGTTTTTTTTCAGTGTCAATATCTAAAGCACTTGTTGCCTCATCAAGTACTGCAAATCTTGGAGAATTTAGCAAGAGTCTTGCAAAAGCTAATCTTTGTTGTTCTCCAAGAGAAAGAATTCTTGGCCAATCTTGTTTTATATCAAGGTTAGGATAACGATCGACTAAGGTTTTTAAATTTACTTCATGAAGAACAGAAGTAAGATGTTCATCACTAAATTTTTTTACTTCTGTGGGATAACATAATTGTTCCCTTAAAGAGCCTAGTAACATATAAGGCTTTTGGGGTATGAATAATAATTCACCAATTTTTGGTTTTTTAATTACTCCATAATCTGGTTCCCATAAACCACTAATCATTCTTAGTAAAGATGTTTTTCCACATCCAGAAGGTCCTACAACCAAAAGTGATTGGTTATTGTCGATGCTCAAATTTAAATTTTTAATTATTGTTTTATTTGAGCCTGGTGGGCAAAGGTCAGCATTATTAATGAGAATTGAGGGATAATCTGAAATAATTTTTTGATTGCTTTTAGGACTAGTTTGACTTATGGATTCTACTTTTGATTGAAATCCCTCTAATCTTCCAATCCCAGCAGTAAATTTTGCAAGTTCTTCTATTTGATTAACAATGAAAAATAACGAACCTTCGACCATTCCAAATGCAAAGCTTGCCTGAATAAATCGCCCATAATCAATATCACCTCTAAAGTAAGGTATTGCCATAATTAAATATGGAAAGAAATTTCCAGCATAATTAATGGATCTTCTCATGACGTCAATTATTACTCTCCAGATAATCAGCAAATTAAAGTTTCTTACTACTTCTCCTAATCTCCTTTCAGTTTCACTTCGTTCAGGGTTCTCCCCAGAGTAAAAAGCTATTGATTCTGCATTATCTCTAATATGTACTAAGCCATAACGAAAATCTGCTTCGTATCTAAGTTGATCAAAGTCTATCTTGACAAGATTTTTACCAGCAATTAAAAGGATAGAAGTTGCAAATGCAGCGTAACCAAATAAAGAAAAAGTAAGTGTTGTGCTGATACTCCATAAAATAAGAATATTAAGTGAAAATGTTAGTAGAGCATCAAAAATACCTAATGTAAAAGAAAGACTTTGCCCTGTAAAAGCTCTGGTATCATCTGTGATTCTTTGATCAGGATTATCTACATCAGTTTGCTCTTCATCATTTGGATTTAATTGGTAATAAGCTTTATTAGTCATATAATCTTTGACTAAACTTTTTGAAAGCCATTCTCTCCAAATTATTCCCAATTTATATGTAAAAAATATTTGGGAAACACGTATTGGTAGGGCAACAGCAAAACAACAAGCATAAATCCCCAATATCCGATAAAATCCATCTTCTTGCTTTTCTACTAAAGCATTTGTTAAATCTCTTGCTATGAATCCTATTCCTGCATTTATTCCGTTTACAGCTAAAAGCATTAATACAATTATCGCAAGGAATAACCAATGTAACCATCTACGGTTTTTTAATTGACGTCTTAAGCTAAAAAAGCTTCCTGATCCAATTAGAAATAAGGCAGAAAAAAGCAATCCCCAGCTACCAGCCCAAATCGCATTAACTGTATTTACTACACCTCCAAAATATTTTTCAAGAAAAATAGGTTGTACGCTTTCAAAAAAACTTATTATTCCTGTCAGACCAACTAGCACTATTCCTCCAACACAAAATAATAGAGATATCAAAAGCCATATAAATTGAAATCCATTACATTGATCAATGGGGAGAAAAAATGGCTGGGATAATTTCCTTAATTTTTGTAATTGGTAAAGTATCTTGGATTTATTTTTAACGGCTTTATTCATTACTCGGCAAGTTTTATAAAATAGATTATATCTTTTAGAAGTCTATTGACCAAAGCCAATAAATGATAATGCCCAGTCAGGAAGATTTAGGTAATTTAAAATTATCGCATCAAATTCATGCACTTTTACAAATGATTTATCTAAAGCCCACCACATTAAAAAAGGTAAATTAAATACAATTTGTAATTGCCATTTATATGTTAATACCTTCCAAATTTTTGTAAGAATCACTTTTTGGGAGTTGTCTAAGTTTTCCCAATTTTTAGTAACTAAATATAAAATATTTTTTTGTTCAGAATTTAGTGAGTCAGGTGTATTCATTTTATGTTTTTCTTATTTATAGCCAATAAACAATTATTTCGAGAGTTTTAGCCTGGTGGCCATTTCATTTTTCTCCCTGATAAGAAATGTATATGTAAATGAAAAACTGTTTGTCCTGATTCTTCTCCAGTATTAATTACAGTTCTCCAATTACTCAAGTTTTTGGACCTTGCTATTTTGCTTCCTGTAAACAATAAATGCCCTAATAGGTTTTTGTCCTCTAGCATACACTCAGATAGACTTACTATGGCCTTTTTGGGGATCACTAAGAAATGTACTGGAGCTTGAGGTGAAATATCATTAAATGCAATACAATGATCATCATCATGAAGTTTTTCGCATGGGATTTCACCATTTATTATTTTGGAGAAAATAGTTGTTTCGCTCATTTAAGATTTGTAAATTAATTAATTCATTGGGATAACATCTTTCATTTGATAACCTTCTTTCGTAAGCTCTTTTTTGAGGTCTTCTTTTGAAGTTACTCTATCCACGAATAGCACGCCATTTAAATGGTCGACCTCATGCTGAATACATCTTGCCAAGAGTCCATCAGCATTCATTTTTCTTGGTCTCCCCATTTCATCTCTAAACTTTAATTTTATGGTAGATGGTCTAATAACATTTAAGTAAACGCCTGGTATGCTCAAGCAACCCTCTTCATAAGAGTTAAGTGTAGATCCAAAAGCAGTAATTTCTGGATTAATTAAAATTAGAGGTTCTGCTGCAGAATCTTCAAAATTGATATCGATTACTAAAAGTTCTTTACTTATTCCGACTTGAGGAGCTGCCAGGCCTATCCCTTTTGCAGAATACATGCTCTGAAGCATCTCTCTTGCAAGTTTTCTTGTATCGATATCCACTTTACTTATTCTTTTAGCGGCAGTTCTTAAAGTGTTGCTTCCTAGTTTATATATTTCTAAAGGGGGATTATCAATAACCTCTTTTGTAACTTTAGTAGTAGAAACATTATTCCTTGATTTTCTTGCCAGATGTGAAAAATGATTTGCCACTATTTGTTGCGGTAGTTGATGGTTAAACTATAAAAATAATAACATTATTTTGAAACTTTGAATGCTATAAGTTCAATGAAAAATCACATTACACACAAAAGCGAAGATCTCAATAAATTAAAGAATTCTCATAAAGAGCTATTACTTGTAAAAAATTTAATTTTCTGGATTGAACCTCTAAATACAAAAAAGGAGGGAATAAATGCAATTTTTGTGAGACCTTTTAATAAAAAAAAATCGCGACCTCAGAATTTAACAGGAGAGAAATTTTATATAAAAAACTCCTTTCATGGATATGGAGGAATGTCATATAAATGTTTTGAATATGGCGAAAATATATATATTTTTTGGATTGATCAATTATCTAAATCATTATGGAGTCAAGTTTTTCAAATTAATATTCTTGAACATACTGATAATTATATTTTGCCAAAAGGAAATATAAATAAACTAACTAATTCAATAGAGGGCAATTTTGATGGATGTTTTTGCCTCAAGAACAAGTCTACATTAATTGGTTTAATTGAAATTAATAAAAATGATTATCTTTACTCTCTAAATATAAAGGAAATAAATCAAGATCTTAAAATACTTAAAAAATTTAATAATTTTGCTGGAGATTTATCTTCTAATACTTCGGTTAATTTACTGTCCTGGATAGAGTGGGATACTCCGTATATGCCTTGGGAAAAAAACGATCTTTTTTTTGCTGAAATTGATGTTTGCGGTCAATTAAAGAAAATAAAAAAATTTACGCATAAAAATATAAATAAAAATAAAAACGTTTCTTTTTTTCAACCTTATTGGATAAGTGAAAAAATTTTAGTATGTTCTGAAGATAGTTCTGGATGGTGGAACTTAATATTTCTAGATGTTAGTGAAATTGAGAGTATTTTTGTTATGAAAAGAGTTAAGAGGAATTTTATAGAATATGGAGCACCTCAATGGGTGTCTGGAATAAAATATTTTGCAGGAACGATTAAAAATTTCTTTTGTTTAGCAAAAAAAGAAAATAGTTTGATATTAGAACAATATAAAGATCTTGTGTTTAATAAAGAATTTTCTACTATTTTTACCTCCGTAAGTGATTTCAGTGTTTTTGGTGAGAATATTCTTTTAAAAGGTAATGGATTTGATTTTTTTGGAAATATACTTGAAATTGATTTTGCAGAAAAAGTTTCATCAAATTTTTCTGAGGAGATTTATATTGAACATATAAAAGATTGTTCAAAACCTGAATCTTTTTGGTTTAAAGGTTTTGAAGATCAATCTACTCATTCCTTTCTTTATAGGCCTCTTGAAGAAAAATTTATAAAGCCTCCGCTCTTAGTTAGAGCACATAGTGGACCAACTTCTTTTTTTGATGGATCATATAATCCTGAAGTTCAATATTGGACGTCTAAGGGATTTTTTGTTGCTGAAGTTAATTATGGAGGATCATCTGGCTTCGGCAAAGAGTATAGAGAGAGGTTGAATAATAAATGGGGTATTGTTGATTCTTATGATTGCAATGCACTAGTGCTTGAATTACTTAAATTAGATATAGTTGATAGAGATAAATTAGTAATTTTTGGTAACAGTGCTGGAGGACTCACTGCTCTAAATTGCTTGTCATATTGTTCTATTTTTACAGCCGCAATTTGCAAATATCCTGTTCTTGATCTTAAGGATATGCATTACAACACTCATAGGTTTGAAAAAGATTACTTAAATTCTTTGGTAGGAGATTATGCAAAAAACCATGATATTTACGTAAATAGATCGCCAATTCATCAAATGAACAAAATCAAAAAACCTATCCTTTTGTTTCATGGAAAAAAAGATTCAGTTATTTCATACAAACAAACTTTAAAAATTCAAGAAATATTGATTCGGAATAATAAATATTCAGAAGTTATTTTTTTCGAAAATGAAGGTCATGGTTTTAAAAATATTGAAAATAAAGAAATAGTAATGCAAAAAACTCAGGAATTTTTGAAAAATGCTTTGGATCTCTAAGAATGCATTTTTAGGAAATTAATAGTTTCTTTTAATTTTTCTATAAATATATCAATTTCATCTTTATTAGTTGTGAAATTCATGCTAATTCTAGCAGTTGATTTAATTCCAATATATCTGTGAAGAGGTTGACAGCAATGATGACCACTTCTTATACAAATCCCTTTCGAATCAAGAATTTCAGCAATATCATTTGAATGTATATTTTTTATATAAAAAGTAGCAAGTGATGCTCTGTATGGATCTATTTCTGGAGATGGACCTATAATTTCAATATTTTCTATCTGATTTAATTTTTTGAATAAATATTTAGTAATATTTTTTTCATATTCATTAATCTCATTCAATCCAATATTGTTTATATAATTTATAGCCTCAGCAAGACCTATGGCTTCTGCAATGGCAGGAGTTCCAGCTTCAAATTTATGAGGGAGTTCTGCCCAAGTACTTGTTTCTTCAAAAACATCCTGAATCATTTCTCCACCTCCAAAGAGAGGAGGAATCTTCTCTAGTATTTCTTTTCTTGACCAGAGGAAACCAATACCTGTTGGACCGCAAAGTTTATGTCCTGAACCCGCTAAAAAATCTATATCAAGATCAATTACAT
This sequence comes from Prochlorococcus marinus str. MIT 9107, assembly GCF_000759855.1. GTDB lineage: Bacteria > Cyanobacteriota > Cyanobacteriia > PCC-6307 > Cyanobiaceae > Prochlorococcus_A > Prochlorococcus_A marinus_N. Next base: position 222,515 of record NZ_JNAI01000010.1, on the reverse strand, counting down.
TCAGTTTTTGATGCGCTAAACTTTGACATGCATCTATTAGAACTAAAGAACCTTTTTGTTTAGCTAATTTAGTTATCTCTTTAATTGGATTACAGCACCCTAGTGTGTTGCTAATATGTACGAGGCTAACAAGCTTTGTTCTAGATGTTAATTTAGATTTAAAATCGTCAATATCTAATTTCCCATTTTTATCTATACCTATAAATTTTAATTTGCATTTATTTTTTGCTGCAACCATTTGCCAAGGAACAATATTGCTATGATGCTCCATAATTGATAAGAGAATTTCATCATTCTCTTTTAATGAAGATTCACCCCATGATTTAGCTGCGAGATTGATTGCTTCAGTAGCATTTCTAGTGAAAATAATTTCTTTTGTTGAATTAGCTTTTATATATTTACTTATTAAATATCTTGCATTTTCAAATTCTTCTGTTGCTTTAGCACTTAGTTGATGTGCACCTCTATGTACATTTGCATTAAAGTTTCTGTAATATTCATCAATTTTTTTTAAGACCTGTATCGGCTTTTGAGTAGTCGCAGCATGGTCTAAGTAAATGATTCCCTCATTAATTTTTGAATTCTTATTTAAAAGAGGAAAGTCTTTTTTTGTTATTTCAGGAAAATTTTGAATTGTTTCCATTAATTCTCATGTAAAAGCTTATCAAGCAAATCCCATCTATCTTTTGAAACGGGAATAAATGAAATTATTTCTTGAAAGTACGAGCTTAATTGTAGTTTACTTGCCTCTGTCAATGTGATACCTCTTGTGCGCATATAAAAAAGTTCTTCTTCATTTAATTGTGAAATTGTAGCTCCATGTTTGCATTTGACATCATCAGCGATGATTTCTAATTGGGGTTTGGTATCTATTTGTGCACGATTTGATAAAAGTAAATTTCTGCTTAATTGAGAAGCATCAGTTTTTTGAGCAATTTTCGGAACAATTATTGAACCTTCAAATATTGCATGTGATTTATCATCAGCAAGAGATTTGTTGATTTGATCTAAAAATCCATTTGGACCATTAAAGTCTATTTTTGTATGAGTAGAAATTTGTTCATCATTTTTTGTAATTTGCATGCCTTTGATATTGGTCTTAGCATTTCCTGCAGATTGTTTAACGCGAATTTCAAATCTTGCATAATCTAATTTGAAATGTAAAGATCCTAACTTGTATTCACTATTTTTTTGTTGAATTACATTGAGAGAATTTAATAGATGTGATTTGTTTTCACCGTAGGAAACAACACCATGAAATATGGAACTATTTTCTTCTAAACAAAGGAATGTGGATTGAGATAATGACGAGTTTTCTTCACATAGATTTACTTGTAATAATTCAATATCACAATTCTTTTCTACAAATATAACTAGGGTTTTTGCGGTTAAAGAATTACTTGAGGCATGACTAAAGATTTCAATAGGAGGGATTTTTGATCCGTTTATTTTTAATCCCAAAATATTCTTTTCACAACTTAAAGACAGATTTAGTAGATCACTCCAATGCTCGTTTTGATCAAAAGAAGATATCTTTTGCTTTATGTATTCATCTAATATATTTTTACTTAATTGCCGTATTGAATAATTTTCCCCTTTTAAGAAAATTTTGTTATCCTCCCCAATTACTAATCTAATAATGTTTTGAGTATTATTCAGAAAAGGGATATCAAATTTTGGATCTTTTTCATTGATTGAGTAGTCCAATAAGTTTGAAAATTTTGATTTATTTGAAAGTCTCCATAGTTCACTTTTAGGATTAGGGAGTGGATTTGATTGTAATTTATCAATACAGATTTTTTGTATTTCTGTTTGATTTTCAAATAATTTATTGGTTTTTATTTGTTCAATAATTTCCATTTCTTTAAGTCTCTTTTACAAAATTATCAGTCCATTCATAACCTTTTTTTTCAAGTTCTAATGCAAGATCACTCCCACCAGTTTTAATGATTTGGCCATCTGCCATAACGTGAACATAGTTGGGTTCAATTTCATCTAATAATCTTTGATAGTGTGTGATTAATATAATTCCAGTCTGTGCATTAGATATTTTTTTAATTCCTGATGCGACTATTCTAAGAGCATCAATATCCAGACCAGAATCGGTCTCATCTAGAATTGCTATCTTGGGCTCAAGTAAAGCCATTTGCAGAATTTCGTTTCTTTTCTTTTCACCTCCGGAAAATCCTTGATTTACGCTTCTTGATAGGAATGCATGATCCATTTTTACAAGTTCCAACTTTTCTTTAACTAATTCCTCAAAATCAAAAGTATCTAATTCTTCTTTATTGAGGAATTTTCTTCTAGCGTTTGTTGAAACTCTAAGAAATTCAAGATTACTCACGCCTGGGATCTCTATTGGATATTGAAAGCCAAGGAAAATTCCTGATTGAGCTCTTTCTTCAGGTTCTAGAGAGTTAATATTTTCTCCTGAAAATTTTATGTCCCCACTTGTAATACTATAAGAGGGATGTCCTGCAATAATTTTCGAAAGAGTACTTTTACCACATCCATTTCTTCCCATGATGGCATGGATTTCTCCTGGGTTGACAGTAAGAGAAACTCCCTTCAAAATTGGAAGATTATCAGTAGATGCAAAGAGATTTTGAACTTCTAATATTGGATCTGATTCTTTCATTTTTCTTTGCATTTCACTTTAGAAATTGATTAATTAACCTACTGATCCCTCGAGTTTAAGTGCCAGTAACTTATCGGCTTCAGCAGCAAACTCCATAGGTAATTGATTAAACACATCTCTGCAGAAACCACTGACCATCATAGATATTGCCTCCTCAAATTCTATACCTCTGCTCTGGAGATAAAAAAGTTGATCTTCGGAGATTCTACATGTGCTTGCTTCATGCTCAATTTCAGAATTGGGTTGTTGAGATTTGATATAAGGGAATGTATTTGCAGAAGCTTGATCCCCTATTAACATTGAATCACATTGGCTGTAATTTCTTGATCCAGTTGCTTTTGCCCCTACTTTGACAAGGCCTCTATAGCTATTTATTGAATTGCCAGCACTTATACCTTTGCTAACAATCGTTGATTTGGTTTTGGGACCTATATGGATCATTTTTGTACCGGTATCTGCTTGTTGAAGATTATTTGTGAGTGCTACTGAATAAAATTCCCCTACAGATTCTTCTCCTAAAAGAAGACAGCTAGGATATTTCCATGTAATTGCAGAACCAGTTTCAACTTGAGACCAACTAATTTTACTTCTCTTTCCCAAACATTTTCCTCTTTTGGTGACAAAATTAAAAATTCCGCCAACACCTTTTTCATCACCTGCATACCAATTTTGCACTGTTGAATATTTGATTGAAGCATCGTCAAGGGCTATTAGTTCCACAACCGCAGCATGCAGGGTATTTGTATCGAACATTGGCGCTGTACAGCCTTCTAGATAACTTACAGAACTTGATTCTTCAGCAATGATTAGTGTTCTCTCGAATTGTCCAGAATCTCCACTATTAATTCTGAAGTAGGAAGATAGGTCCATAGGACAGGTCACACCTTTTGGGATATAAACAAAAGAACCATCACTAAAAACAGCAGAATTTAGTGCTGCAAAATAATTATCGCTAGCTGGAACTACAGTACCTAAATATTTTTCAATCAAATTTGAGTGATTTTTTACTGCTTCACTGATTGAGGAAAATATAACTCCATGTTCGGCAAGTTCCTCTCTAAATGTTGTAGCTATAGAAACACTATCAAAGACAGCATCTACTGCTACATTTGTGAGTTTTTTTTGCTCAGTAAGAGGTATTCCTAATTTATCAAAAGTCTCAAGAAGTTTGGGATCAACTTCATCCAAACTAGCGATTTTTTCTTTTTGTTTGGGAGCAGAGTAATAAATTATATCTTGATAATCGATTTGTTTATATCCTAATCCTGCCCAATCAGGTTCCTCCATTTTTTGCCATTTTTTAAAGGCTTTTAATCTGAAATCAAGGAGATATTTTGGTTCTTCTTTTTTTTGTGAGATTAGTCTAACGATTTCTTCATTCAATCCCTTCGCAATTTTTTCAGTTTCAATATCGGTAACGAAACCATATTTGTAAGGCTCCTTTACTACATCTTTAACTAAATTTTCGTTAACCATGTTATCAAAAATAACCTATTACAATTACTTTTATATACTCTAACGAAAGATACCCCCAATATTGAGTTTTTTCCCCTTTATTAAATGAAAAATTAATGTCTAATCATTTTGATCCTTTGTCAAATCCTTTAAATATTCAAACTATTCAAGAAATTGATAATCTAGATCTACCAATAATACAGAAACATCATTTAAGAATTCTCACTCATTGCCTCCAGATTCTAAAAATCATAGCTGGAGATAATAGTTTTGAATCATGTGATACAAATCCTCTGAGAGCATGGTGTGATAATCAATCTAAAAAATTTGATGATAAAAAATTTAGTGACCTTTTTTATCAGCAATTAGAATTAACTGCAAAAAAGTTAAATACTTTTTCAAAGACAATAGATAAAAATCTTGAGGATTTAGATATTGATGATTTAGTACTTTTAGTTAAACAAAGTTAGAAATCGCCCTATATTGATCCCAAAGAAAAAATATATTTTTGTTGAGTCGTTAACAAATTTAGGTAATAAAATTTAAAAAAAAAGAAAATTAATTTACATTTAAATAATCTTTGGAAATTAATTAATTCCTTTATTACCAACAGGTTTGAAGATAAATAATGATTTTGTAAATTTATGAGTAGTCAGAGGATCCTGACGACAGGTGTAAAAGACACACAATTGGCCAAAAAAAAGAACATACTGATCCCAGGCAAAAATGGAGATTTTAAAGTGGCTGATGGGATCATGAATAAAGATCAATTACTCTCATTAACTCTCAGACAATTACGTCAAGAAGCAAGTAAATTATCAGTACCTCTATATAGTCGTAAAACAAAGGCAGTTCTAGTAGATTTAATACTTAAATATCAAGAAAAATCTCTTAAAAAAACAAATACCAGTGCACCTCAGCAAATTCTTAACAATTTTTTTGAGTCCAATACTCCAAAAAGTGGTGAAGAAGTTAAAACAAATGTAGTTTTCTTACCTCGGGATCCAGATTGGGCATACGTTTTTTGGCAAATTTCTGATGCTGATAGAGAAAAAGCAAAATCTTTGGGAGCAAACAAGTTATGTTTACGATTATTCGATGCTTCTGGTTCTGATGGAAGTAATTTGAACCAAGGAACACTTAGGGAGATAGCAGTAGATAGTTACAGTACTGAGTGGTACTTGCCAATCCCGCTCGCAGATAGAGACTATAAGGTTGAATTAGGTTACAAATATGGTTTTAACTGGATGTCTTTGGCATTTTCCTCAATAAGTCATGTTCCTGGATCTCATCCATCTGAGCAAATTCTTGATAAATTTGTACCTTTTAATTTGGATTCTACTTCTGAGTCAATTCCAGATATTTCAAATCCGATGGCTTCAGAACAAAATGGAATGCATGAAAGGTTATATCAAGCAGCGACAAACATATCTCTAAGAAGAAAAATTGGTTCAGAAGAATTTATGAAAAATCTTAATTCAACAAATGATAATCTTACTGACTCAGGAGCTGGTAATTGGTCTTCAGGTTTAAATGAATCTGGAACTGGTGTTGTTAAAAAAAGATCTTTTTGGCTTGTTGCAGATGCTGAATTAATTGTTTATGGAGCTACTGATCCTTCTGCGAAATTAACAATTGGTGGAGAAGATGTCCCCCTTGCTGCTGATGGTACTTTTAGGATTCAAGTCCCATTTAGAGATGGGACTCAAAAATACGATATCAAAGCTATTGACATATCTGGTAAGCAACAAAAAAGTATATCAATGAGATTTGATAGAACTACTCCACTTGACGATACTAATGAAAAAAATAATGCTGAGAGAGAGTGGTTTTAATCAATTAAATTAATGTTAAAAAAAATTGTAGCTTTCACCCCTTTGTTTGGAGCATTAACATTTCCACTTATAGTCCCAATTACAATTTCTAAATTTGGTGTTAATTACGGTATACTGAGTACTTTGTTAATTTCTTCATTATGGTTTATCGCTATGTTAAGAACATCCGAAATGCCTCATTAATTTATTTAGATTTTTTGAAGTTTCATGAAATTTATGAATGAAATCAATGTAATAAATATCAATTCTCCTTTCTCAGATCAAAAACCAGGAACTTCTGGTTTAAGAAAAAGCACTTTAAAGTTCCAGGAAGAGCATTATCTAGAAATATTTATAGAAGCAATTTTACTATCATTAGAAGATTTGCAAGCGTCAACATTAGTAGTTGGCGGGGATGGAAGATATGGAAATATTCAAGCAATAGAAAAAATTTTTCAAATATGCGTTGCTCATAAAGTACAAAAGGTTATTGTTCCAACAGGTGGTTTATTATCTACTCCTGCCACATCACATTTAATTAGAAAAGAAAATGCTATCGGTGGCATTATTCTTTCTGCAAGTCATAATCCTGGTGGGATTGATGGTGATTTTGGAGTTAAGTTGAATATCTCTAATGGTGGACCAGCTCCTGAGATGATTACTAATAAAATATTCAAAGTTTCACAATCACTAACTAGTTATAAAATTTGTAAAATACAAATTCCTGATTTAAGTAAGTATGGAAAGTATTCTTACGGGGAAACTAACTTAGAAATTATTGATGGATTGAAAGATTATTCTAATTTGATGGAGAAACTTTTTGATTTTGATCAAATTAGTGATTTTTTAAAAAAAGATTTCTCATTAATCTTTGATGCAATGAACGCAGTAACAGGCCCATACGCAAAAAATATTTTTGTTGAAAAAATGGGTCTCGCAAATGATTGTGTTATGAATGGTACTCCGTTAAAAGATTTTGGTGGTTTACATCCTGATCCCAACCTAACTTATGCATCTCATTTAGCTGATTTATTATTAAATAAAAAATCTTATAGTTTTGGTGCTGCTTGCGATGGAGATGGGGATAGGAATATGATTCTAGGAAGTGGATGTTTTGTAAATCCTAGTGATAGCCTTGCAGTTATAACTGCCAACACCAAATTTGTCCCTGGTTATAAAGATGGCATTACAGGTGTGGCGCGATCTATGCCAACCAGTTCAGCCGTTGATATTGTTGCGAGCGCATTAAATATTCCTTGTTTTGAGACACCTACGGGTTGGAAATTCTTTGGAAATCTTTTAGATAATAATTTAATTACTTTATGTGGCGAAGAAAGTTTTGGAACAGGTAGTAACCACGTAAGGGAGAAAGATGGATTATGGGCAGTTTTGTATTGGTTACAAGTTTTAGCTGAAAAAAATTGTTCTGTAAGTGATTTGATGCAGAATCATTGGAAACAATTTGGAAGGAATTATTATTCAAGACATGATTACGAGGCAATTCCCTCAAATACTGCTAATCAAATCTTTAGTAATCTAACTTCTATGATCGAAAATTTTAAAGGACGTAATTTTGCTGGTCAATTAGTTCAAGTTGCAGATAACTTTTCATATTTAGATCCTGTTGATGATTCTATAAGTGAAAATCAAGGTTTAAGATTGATTCTTGATGATAATTCTCGAGTAATTGTTCGTCTTTCTGGAACTGGAACAAAGGGTGCAACATTAAGACTCTACTTCGAGAAGTTTTTCAATTCAGAACAGAATCTTTCTTTAAATCCTCAGGTTGCTTTGAAACCTTTGATAAATGATTTAGATGCTTTATTAAACATTTCAAAACTTACTCAAATGGAAACTCCTACAGTAATTACATAGAATTGAAAGTAATGATTTTTTGATTTTATTTATATGCATTCAGAAAATTTATTTACTAATTATTCTCAAATAGAAAATAATGCACCTTTGGCAGATAAATTAAGACCAAAGAATTTGGAGGATTTTTTTGGTCAACAACCAATCCTGAATGAGAATTCGCTTTTAAGAAGTGCAATATTAAACGATAAGATTAGTAATTTTATTTTTTCTGGCCCTCCTGGTGTTGGAAAAACTACTCTAATTGAAATTATTTCCTTTAATACGCGGTCCAAATTAATTAAGTTAAATGCAGTATTATCAAGTGTCAAAGAATTAAGAAATGAAATCGCTGATGCAAAAGATAGATTAATAAATTCAAAAAGAAAAACAATTTTATTTATCGATGAGGTTCATAGATTTACATCAGTTCAACAAGATGCTCTATTACCTTCAATAGAAAATGGAACTATAACTTTTATTGGTGCTACAACTGAAAATCCTTTCTTTGCTGTTAATAAAGCGCTTGTTAGTAGGTCTCGTATCTTTACATTACTTCCTTTGGCAGAAAATGATTTGCAGAAAATAATAGAAAAAGTCTTAAATCACTATTCAAAACAAAAAGATTCAAAAAAGGTTTATTTAACCGAGGATGCGAAAAATCATTTAATTAAATTTTCTGGCGGTGATGCAAGAACATTAATAAATGCGCTAGAGATGGCCATAGAAACAACTGCTGAAAATGCTGCTAAAGAAATCAACATTAATCTCTCAATAGCAGAGGATGCAATTCAAAAGAAAAATATTGTTTACGATAAAAATGGTCAGAATCATTACGATGTAATAAGTGCCTTTATCAAGTCCATAAGAGGTTCTGATCCAGATGCAACTTTATTATGGCTTGCGAATATGCTGGAGGCTGGTGAAGATACTAATTTTATTTTTAGAAGACTACTAATATCTGCCAGTGAAGATATTGGAATAGCTGATCCTAATGCCATAGTAGTTGTACAATCCTGTTGTGATGCTTTTGATAGGGTTGGTTTTCCAGAAGGATTATATTTTTTAACGCAGGCTTCTTTATATTTAGCTATGTCTCCAAAAAGTAATAGTACGAAAAGTATTTTTAAAGCAATTGAAACAATCAAATTTACCAATGCTTTTGATGTTCCACTTCATTTAAAAAATAATTCTAATAGTTATGTTAATCCTCATAATTATCCAGGTAATTGGGTCGCACAAGAATATCTTCCTAAATCTTTAAAAGGTTTAAAAATATGGGAACCAAATAATAATGGATGGGAGAGAACTAAATATGAAGAACTAATTAGAAGAAAAGAAAACTAAAATTTTTCCGAACAACAAATAATCTCAGAATTAAAAGAAGTTTTTTCTTTGTAGGCTAAAGCTATAGTCCAATTATGGAAGCTAATCTGTGAATAATTTAAATGTATGTTTTTCTTTTTATGAATTAACTCTTTTTGATTTTCAAAAAATTGCCAATGGTTAATGTCTTTAGCTAATTTTCCATGATCCCATTTTATAGCCGCTTCAACAGCACACCATTGATTTAATATCATATTTTTTGTTAAATAATTATTATGGTTTGATTTGTTAGTATGAAAAAAATATTTTTCTGCAAATTTTATATGGTTAAAATCTCTATCTGTTCTCTCAACATCAATCCCTATTTTGCTTTTATGCCAGACTATAGTAATGGCATCTTTACAATGACTTAAACTGATATTTCCCATGCCAGAGGGTAAACTTGGAGGCTCTCCAGGATAAGCATTAATTGGAATTTCTAGGGGATCTAAATCAAAAAGTGTTGAAAGTGATTGTCTTAAATAAGCTCTCGTTTCCAAAAAAATCTTTGATCTTGAACTTGTTAGGTTTTTTGCAGTTTTAATTTCCTCTACCGTTGCGACATCTTGCACACCTTTAACCTCATAAAACCAAATTTTTGGTATTTTATATTCATACTCATTTAATAATTTCAATGGCTCTTAAGGTTGGCGACAAAGCACCAGAATTTAAATTAAAAGATTCTTTTGAGAAAGAAGTTTCTCTTAGTGATTTTAAAGGTAAAAGAATAATACTATATTTTTATCCAAAAGATAACACTCCAGGATGTACGAAAGAAGCCTGTAATTTTAAAGAGAATTGGGATTTACTCCAAAAAAATAATATTGTTGTGCTTGGTATTAGTAAAGATAATGCCTCTTCTCATCAGAAGTTTATAGAAAAATTTAATTTACCTTTTATTCTTTTAACTGATCCTGAACCTTTTAAAGTTTCTTCTGATTACGATAGCTATGGACTTAAGAAATTCATGGGAAAAGAATATATTGGAATGATGAGAAATACTTTTTTGATTGATACTGATGGTAACATCGAAAAAATTTACTTAAAGGTAAAAGCAGCAATAATGGCTGATCATATTATTGCTGATCTTGGATTAAAGTAGCTTTTTTATGGATAGGTGGTAAATGATCATACCTTCCATAACTAAGTTAGGAGCATGGATAATATTTTCTTTTTGAGTTTTTAGGTATTTTGTGATGAATTCAGAGTCTCCTCCACAGATTACTAAAATATCTTTTGCGGGATTAAATAAACTATTAATAACTCCAGTAAGAGAATTGATTACTCCTTTTAAAATTGCTTCTTCTGTATTAATTAAAAAATCTTTGATAGGAATATCATATTTTTTGGGAAATTTGAGATTTTTTGTATTTTGTTCCATTGATTTTAATTGTGTTACAAAACCTGGAATAAGTTGACCTCCAAGAATAGAACCATTTGAATTTAGTTTTGTTATTGATAATATCGTTCCAAAATCTGCAATTAGCAAATCTTTATTTAAAGGGTTTTCAATAATCTTTAAAGCTGCGATACAGGCAAGAGCTCTATCAACTCCAAAATAATCAGGGAGATTTGATAATTGAATATCTTTAGTTTTTATTTCATTTTCTTCTTTCAGCAAAAAATTAGGTAATTGCCCTACAGAAGCCCAAATCAAATGATCAAGATCTATATTTTTGGGAACTTGTTGATCTTTTTTAGTATGGAAGAATTTAGATTGATTTTGCGAATACTTAGCCCAATGAAGCCTACTATTGCCAACTAATAAAAAATTAATATCTGAGACCATTTTTTTATGATCAATTTAATTATCAGTGTGGATTCCACATTCTTGTTTAATACCACCAAATCTTGTATCTCTGCCTTGTGTTTCGATACCATCAGGACTGCTTGAATGCCAATCACCTACAGTAGAATAACCTTTGATAAAAAGAGGATGGGCAGGTAAATTATTCTCTTCCATATAATAAAAAATATCTTTATTTGTCCAATTTAATAAAGGTCTTAAAGAAAGTCTTTGTCGAATTATGTCTAGGCATTTCATTTTATTTCTATTTTCTGTTTGATTTGATCTAACACCGCTTGCCCAACAGTAAATATTATATTTTTCTAGACCATTTTCTAAAGGTTTTATTTTTCTTAATTCATGATATTTATCTAAATGACTCTCTTTATTTGTCTCCCAAAGTTTTCCGTGTAAAGCCTCCATTCTTGCTGGAGTTAATTCACTTTGTAGAACTTCTACTTCTAAAGACAAATCTTGAATCAGCTTTTCTGCGTATTGGTATGTTTCTTGAGGTAGGTAACCTGTATCTATCCAAAATATTTTGATTTTTTTTTGAAGACATAATTTGCTGACCATATTTAAAAGGACTGATGACTGTATTCCAAAACTTGTTGTAATTGCAAATTGATTATCAAACTTTTCATAACCCCATGTAAGCATTTCTTGAGGCTTCATATCTACTAGCTCTTGAATATATTTCCTTAAGTTAGGTTGAATATCTTTGTGGATGTTTTCAATCATTCTTCAAGTTGGTTATGAGTTTAATTTTATTTCGCTCAATTTGAAAATTATTCGTATAGTTTAATAATACATTTACGCATAACAATATTTCGCTAATGAAATCAATACAAAAACCAATAGTAATAGTTGGAGCAGGTTTTGCAGGTATGACATTTGCATTGAATTTAAAGAATCTTAATCCTTCTTTACCGATTCTTGTAGTTGATTCTGAATCTAACTTTATATTTAAACCTTTAATGTATGAAGTTTTAAGTAAAGAAATAAGAATGTGGGAGGCTACGCCAAAATTTGCAAATATTTTTTCTGATGCAGGGATAACTTTTTTAAAAAATTGCTTGACCAAGATTTCCTTCCAAGAAAATATTCTTCAATTTAGTGACGAATTAAAATTAAGTTATCAATATCTCATAATCTGTACAGGATCTATTCCAAATAGTTTTTCAATAAAAGGTGTAGATGAAAATTGTTATTTTTTTAATGATTTTCAAGATCTAAATAAATTAAAATCTTTTTTAAAAAAATCACAAAAAACTTCTTTTCATAAAAAGTTATTCATAGTTGGAGGTGGTCCCTCTGGTATCGAGTTGGCATGCAAAATTAAAGATATATTTCAAGATCAATTTGAAATTAATCTAATAGAAAAATCAAATGAAATTCTCAATAAGAACAAAATTTTTAATCGAGAACAAGCAGAGAAGGCATTAAAAAAAAGAAAAATTAACGTTCTTTTAAATTCCACAGTTAAAGAAGTTTCAGAAACTCAAATTAGTATTGATGGCGAGGATGGAATAACTTCTTTGGATAAAAATATTGTTATTTGGACTGCAGGTGTTAAACCTAATTTGTCTTATTTGGAAAATGATGAAATAACAAAAAAATTTGGAAGAATTTTAGTTAATGATAATTTGCAAATAGAAAACTATAAAAACTGTTTTGCTATTGGCGATGTTTCAATTATTGCAGGGATGGAGGATCTACCCATAACAGCTCAGGTTGCTATGCAGGAAGGAAATCATCTCGCTAAAAATCTAGAACTATTGTTTCAAGGAAAAGATCTTTTACCTTTTGAATTTCAAGATAATGGTGAAATGATTAGCTTAGGAATAGGGGAAGCTTCAATCTCTGGCCTTGGGGTTACTTTATCCGGTAAATTGGCTTTTGAGGCAAGAAGACTTATATATGCTTCTAAATTGCCTGATATAACTGAAAGCTTAAAATCTGCATCTTTATGGATATTCCAAAAAAAATCTATTTTTAAAAAGTTTCTTAAAAAAGATAATTTCAATTAAACTTTTTTGAAATTGTTTTTGGGTATATTGAGTTAAATAAGTTTCATATGAATTTAATTGCAGTTGTTAGTAATAATCATGATGCGTTTATAACGGTAGTTGTTTTAATAATGTCAATAATTTTATTTATAAAAAACACTATTGCGCCAGAGTTGACTGGTTTGTTATGTGTTGGAATATTTATAGCTACAGGGGTTCTTTCGCCTGAAAAAGCTTTAGCTGGATTTGGTAGCCCTTCCCTAATTACTCTTATGGGTTTATTTGCGGTTTCCTCTGCATTATTTAAAAGTGGTGCCTTAGACAGAGTAAGAGAATTGATTTCTTCTGAAAGTATTAGAACGCCAAGGAAATTAATTTCATTAATAGCTTTTTTAATTGCTCCAATATCTGGAATTGTACCTAATACGCCAGTAGTAGCATCCTTATTACCTTTAATTGAAGGTTGGTGCGAACGGAGAAATATCTCACCATCTAAAGTTTTATTACCTCTTTCTTTTGCTACTTTGCTAGGTGGAACTCTGACATTATTAGGTAGCTCAGTAAATCTTCTTGTAAGCGATATTAGTCAGCAATTAGGTTATGGAGCTTTGGAATTATTTAGTTTGACTTCAATCGGAATTCCTGTGTGGCTGATAGGTACAACCTATATGATCCTATTTTCAGGAATGCTTTTGCCAGATAGAGGGAGAAATAAGGATTTTATTAAAAATGGGGATATGAATATTTATTTTACTGAAGTTACTATCCCCTCTGCGTCAGAATTAGTTGGACAGTCTGTTAGAAATAGTAGATTGCAGAGACGATTTGATGTTGATGTTCTGGAATTGCAACGTAATGGAAAAGTTATTCTCCCTCCTTTGGCAGACAGAAAGATTGAACCGGATGATAGATTAATAATACGCGTTACAAGAGCTGACTTATTTAGACTGCAACAGGAACATACCATTTTATTAGGCGAGAATAAAACATCTTTTGGAGAAGCTAATGTTTTCTCAGATGATGAAGGTACTAAAACCTTTGAAGCATTGTTACCATCTGGCTCAACTTTAGCTGGTGCAAGTTTGAGAGAATTAAGATTCAGGCAGCGTCATAATGCAACAGTTTTGGCACTGAGAAGAGGTCAACAAACTGTTCAGGAGAGATTAGGCCAAGCTGTTTTAAGGGCTGGAGATGTTTTATTATTGCAAGCGCCTTTAGATTCAATAAGAGGTTTGCAGGCCAGCAATGATTTGCTTATTTTAGATCAATTCGAAGATGATTTACCTGTCTTGATAAAAAAACCTATAGCGATTGCAATTGCAATAGGAATGGTGGTTTTACCTACGGTTACTAATATTCCATTGGTAGGTTCCGTTCTTTTGGCAGTTATTGCAATGGTTGCTTTTGGCTGTTTAAGACCTGCAGAAATACAAAAATCAATTAGGTTAGACGTTATTTTATTGTTGGGATCCTTATCATGTTTTAGTGTTGCTATGCAAGTAACGGGACTAGCAGATTTAATAGCAGTCAATCTTGATTTTGCTCTTTATGGAATGCCTCTTTATTTTGCATTAGTCGTAATTTTTGTATTGACAGTTATTCTTACCCAATTTATAAGTAATGCTGCTTCGGTGGCTTTGATTTTACCTGTTGCCATTGAATTTTCAAATGTTTTAAGCATTTCACCTAGCGCTTTAATAATGCTTGTTTTATTCGGAGCAAGTCAATCTTTCTTGACTCCAATGGGTTATCAAACAAATTTAATGGTTTACGGTCCTGGGCGATATAGATTTTTTGATATCGCAAAATACGGAGCTGGATTAACACTTATAATGTCATTTACAGTGCCAGCTTTGATAATTCTAAATTTCAGATAAATAACGTGAAATTCACAAGTAATTTTTATAAGTTAAAAGATGCCTACAGAAAACTATCTGTACCTCAATTTACTATTGTTACAGGATTATTTATTATTTTCGTTGGAACTATAATTTTAAGTTCTCCATTATGTTCATCTTCAAAGGTTGGTTTGTGGGAAGCATTTTTTACATCTACTTCTGCTATAACAGTTACTGGCTTAACCATAATAGATATTGGGGTTGATTTAAATTTCTTTGGCCAAGTTTTCTTAGCTTTGATGCTTTTATCAGGTGGTCTAGGATTAATGGCTATTACGACATTTTTACAAGGCTTCGTTGTAAAGGGGACAAAGCTAAGAACTAGATTAGATAAAGGAAAGACTCTAGATGAATTTGGAGTTGGAGGAATTGGTCGAACTTTTCAAAGCATTGTTATAACTGCAACTTTCATAATATCTTTTGGAGCAATTGTTTTATATTCTTTTGGATTTGTAGATATTCAAAATAATTGGGAAAGACTTTGGTCCTCGATTTTTCACAGCATATCTGCATACAACAATGCAGGTTTTTCTTTATGGTCAAATAGTCTCCAAGACTATAGAACAAATTTTTTGGTTAATACTGTGTTTGTTTTTCTTATTGTCATGGGTGGACTGGGATGGAGAGTTATTGATGATATTTGGAGTAATAAAAAAAATCTTTCATATAAAAAATTGAGCCTTCATTCCAGACTAGTTATTAGGATAAGTTTTTCTCTAATATTCTTTGGATCATTAGGATTCTTCATAACTGAATCATTACTAAATAGTCAATTTTTTAATGATTTGAATTTGTTTGAAAGGTTATTATCATCAATCTTTGAAACAGTGAGTGCAAGAACTGCAGGCTTTACAAATTACCCGATCTCCATAAACTCTATCTCAGATACTGGTATTTTATTACTAATGACACTGATGTTTATTGGGGCAAGTACTGGAGGTACTGGTGGAGGCATCAAAACAACTACATTTATTGCGTTAATGGCTGCAACTAGATCTACTTTAAGAGGTCAGAAAGATGTAATTATTAGTAATAGATTAATATCAGACAAAGTTATTCTAAAGGCAGTTGGAATCACAGTTGGATCATTGCTTTTTGTTATTTTAATGGCAATGCTGCTAAGTACAACTAATACTTTTGTTAAAAAAGAATCTTTCACATTCCTAGAAATTCTGTTTACTTGCATATCTGCATTTGCAACAGTTGGTTTTGATATTGGTTTAACTGCAAAATTAAATCATTTTGGCCAATTTATTCTTATTGTTGGTATGTTTGTTGGTAGACTCGGTATCCTTTTGCTATTAAGCGCACTTTGGCAGGCTCTTTATAAGAGTAGAATAGATAGACAAAAGAGAATTGGCTATCCTAAGGCTGATCTTTATGTTTAGGTATTGACTGAGTTTTATTATGGCTGATTGGTGGCAGTGGTCTCAAGACAGAGGAAAAGAAGCACTTACTTTTGCAGTTGTTGGTGTTGGAAGATTTGGTACTGCTGTTTGTAGAGAACTTATAAGTAATGGTGCAGATGTTTTGGCTGCAGATTATTCGGAAAAAGCTATTGATGATTTGAGACAATTGGAACCTTCGATAGAAGCTAGAGTTGTAGATTGTACTGATGAAGAATCTATGAAGGAATCTGGCATACTTGAAATGAATACTGTTGTAGTAGGTATAAGTGAACCTATTGAAGCAAGTATAACTACAACACTGATTGCTAAGGATAGTGAAGGTAGCAAAGTCAAAAGAGTAATAGCAAGAGCTACGAGTGACTTACACGAAAAAATGTTAAAAAGGGTAGGTGCAGATAAAGTTGTTTTTCCTTCCAGAATGCAAGGTGAAAGATTGGGCTTAGAACTGGTCAGACCAAATCTAATTGAAAGATTGGAGCTAGATAACCAAACTGGTATAGATGAAATAACTGTACCAGAAGAATTTATTGGAAGATCTTTGAGAGATTTAAATTTGAGGAAAAATTATTTAGTAAATGTTCTTGCAGCTGGACCTGCGGGAAAGTTAACAGTTAATCCTCCTGCAAAATATATTTTGGAAAGAGGAAATATTTTGGTAGTTATGGGAAAAACTGTAGATTTACAGGAATTGCCTCAAAATTAATTATTTTTGATCAGTTTTTTTATAGTATCTAATTCTTTGACTAGCTTTTTTAAATCTCCTGGCGCTTTGCTTTTCAAGTTCGACTCTAAATTTATCTGTATTGAAATTATTTTCTGAGACAAGTGATTTGTCCTCTTTCTCGAAGTATTTTTTAATACCTTCTTGTATCAACACTTTTGCCATATTACTCACTGTTCTAGATTGATTACTAGCTAAAATATTCAGTTGTTCACATATTGATTCTGGAAGAACTACTTGAATTCTGGGAGATTTAGGCTTCCCATTTGTTGAGTTTTGACGGGTAGCCATGAGTCAAAGTTGATAACTGTTACTTAATAGTATACATTGTTAGTCAAGGATACTATCTTTGTGTATATTATTAGTAAGGAAATATATCTCCGTATCAATTAATTATTTTTATTGCCCTATGAAAAATTCAAGAAAACTTGATTCACCTAAAAGGTCGATAATTGATAGAAAGAAAAAAATATTAGTTAATTCTGATTCTCACGATAATGAAAATAGTGATGTTTTGGTATCAGCGGTAATCAGTCCATATTTGTTGACTCATCTTCACCATATTCTTCAACAGTCTGAGTATTATGCTCAAAAAGATGGAAGAAAATCTCATGCAGCTAACTTTGCGAAACTAAGAAAGGTTTTATGTTTAGACGCAAGAAGTATGGCAGATGCATCAGCAAAAGAAATAAAAGATACTGATAATGATTTATCTATTAATAAATATACTGAACAAAATGTAGCCTGAAGTAATAATCTATTAGTAAATAGATTTAAAAAAACATGACAAGTAATGCTGAAAAGCTCTATAAATTAATAGCAAACGACTCCAAAAAAAAACAAAGTTTGTTTATGACAGCCTTGACCAATCCCAAAAAGGCCTTAGATAAAATATGTGATATTGGCAGCGAATTGAATCTTGCGGTTACCAAAGAAGAGGTTATTGAATATTTAAGTACTATTGACGATGAGGCAACTAAAATGTGGTTAGTTAAGGCTCGAGGAGGTCTTTAGGAAAAGGTTTCGAAAAATTATTGTCTTGATTCGTCATAGGTTTTATTCTTTTGTTGTAGCCACCTCCACCAGCTAAAGTCCAAAAAAACCAATAACTTGGAATTGCAAGAGCGGCCGCTATGAAAATTACTACAATTTGTTCTATTCTTTTCATAAATTCAATTTTATTCCACAAAATATTTTTTTGTAAATAAGCCTAAGACTTTGTTAATTCTCTTTTAAAATAGTGATTAGATTTGAAGATGTAAGCAAAATTTATTCTACAGATATTGTTTTAAAAAATATTAATTGGGAGATTAAAAAAGGAGAAAAAGTTGGCTTAGTTGGTTCTAATGGTGCAGGTAAATCCATCCAATTTAAGATTTTAATTGGAGAGGAAGATCAAACAAGTGGATCTATCATCAAAGAGGGAAATCCTAAAATTGCACACTTAAAACAGGAGTTTGATTGTAACTTGAATTGTTCAGTGAGAGAGGAATTAGAAAGTTCTTTCAAAGATATACAAATTGTTGCCATTAAACTTTTAGAAATTGAGAAAAAAATGAAATCTTTGGATACAAAAAAACATTCCGATGAACTTGAAAAATTAGTCAATCAACTCGCAAGATATCAAGCAAAATTTGAAGCTTTAGGTGGTTATCAAATGCAATCTGATGTAGAGAAAATATTGCCTAAACTAGGATTTTCTGTAAATGATGCTGATAAATTAGTTGGCAACTTTTCAGGTGGTTGGCAGATGAAAGTTGCACTTGGAAAAATAATCTTACAAAAACCTGATTTGCTTTTACTTGATGAACCAACCAATCATTTAGATTTAGATACTATTTTCTGGTTGGAAGAATATCTTTCGTCCCTTAAGATAGCAATTATTATTATTAGCCATGATAGATATTTTTTAGACAAATTATGTAAAAAAATAATTTTTATAGATAGAGGAATAGCTGAAACATATAATGGGAACTATTCTTTTTTTGTAGAACAGAAATCTTTAAATGAAGAATCACACAATAAAGCATATCAATTACAACAAAAAGAAATTGAGATTCAGAAAAAGTATATAGATAAATTTAGAGCTAGTGCAAATAGAAGTTCTCAAGCCAAGAGTCGAGAAAAACAATTAAAAAAGATTTCTAAAATTGAGGCTCCTAGAGCAAAATCAAAAAGTCCCGCTTTTAATTTTCCAGAATGTCCTCGCTCAGGAAAATTAGTTCTAAATATCAAAAATTTATCTCATAGTTATGAAGATACTATTCTTTTTTTAGACGTGAATTTAAAGGTTTCTTCGGGAGAGAAAATAGCAATATTAGGACCTAATGGATGTGGTAAATCTACATTGCTTAAACTTATTATGAAAAAAATATCTCCTGAAATTGGAGAAATTAATCTTGGTAAACATAATATAATTACTAGCTATTATGAGCAGAACCAAGCTGAAGCACTTTCGCTTGAAGAAAGAGTGATTGATTTAATATGTAATAAATCTCCAGAATGGTCACAAAAAAAATTAAGAACATTTTTAGGAGGTTTTGGCTTTCAAAATGAAACTGTTTTTAAATATATAAAACAACTTAGTGGCGGAGAAAAGGCAAGATTAGCATTGGCTCTTATGATTATTAATCCTAGTAATTTTTTGCTATTGGATGAGCCAACTAATCATTTAGATCTGCAATCTAAGGAAAATCTAGAATTAGCAATTAAGAATTATAAAGGTTCATTATTAATCATTTCTCATGATCGATATTTCATTTCAAAGGTAGCAAATAGAATTGTCGAAATTAAAGATTCTAAGTTATTCTCTTATGATGGTAATTACGAATATTTTTTAGACAAAAAATAAAAACTACAAAAATTTTGTAATTAAATAAATAATCATTTTTGAAATTTTTTTTCACTTTTAAAAAAGTTTACATTTAGATAGGCAAGATCACTCATTTCTCTTTACATAGTTTACTGTCCTTGTTTACTGTTAAAAGTACAAAAAAAAGTTTTTAGTTATAAATATGACAAATTGTGATTTTAAGGAAAAAAAATTTCAAATTTCTGATCCTGTTGAAAGTTATTTTGAATGCATCTCTAGTTGTGATATTAAAGATGGTGATTGTATTTCTAGATGTGTAGAAATACTTAAACAAAATAACAGTTGACACTTTTAATTATTTTGTAGATTAGTAATGTCAGTTGGTATTACTTTTAATCTAATAAATTTATTTCTTCGCTTTAATACTATATTTATTTGTTTTTTAATACCATTTTTACTTATTTCGCTGATAACGTCTGAAGCGGTAGCAATTTCTTTATTACCCACTTTGATGATAATGTCACCTACCATAATTCCACTTTTTTCTGCTGGACTATTAGGGACTACATAACCAACTTTAACGACATTATTACTTGTTTCAAAATTACTTTCATCTTTTAGACTTATCCCAATCATTGGATGTATTACTTTTCCATTATTTATAAGTTGATAGGAAATTTCCTTTGCTTTATTGATAGGAATTGCGAAACTTAAACCTGCTCCAGGACCTGATCTGATCAACGTATTAATCCCAATTACTTCTCCGTTACTATTTAACAATGGACCTCCAGAATTTCCTGGATTAATAGCAGCATCTGTTTGAATAAGCTCAAGTTTTTTATCGTATATGCCTAATTGAGTAACGTTTCTTTTAAGATTACTAATAATACCAAGGGTAACTGTATTTTCCAAACCGAATGGATTTCCAACTGCGATTGCCCAATCACCAACTTTAATTTTTGTTGAATCGCCCAATTGTGCTTTTGGCCAAGGTCCTTTCCCTTCAATCTTAAGGACAGCTAAATCGGTAAAAAAGTCTTGACCTATTAGTTTTCCACTGAATTTTTTGCCGTTGGTCAAACCTATAATTACCTTATCTGATCCATTTACAACATGAGCATTAGTCATAACAAGTCCGTCTGCGAATATAAATCCACTTCCTTGGCTTTGCTCTATTCTTGGCTGATTGTTGTAAGGTAAATCTAGTCCAAAAAATCTCTCAAAATATGGGTCTAAAAATATTTGGGAATTGCTTTGAAATTTTCTTTTTTTAACATATCTTTGAGTATCAATTGTTACTACAGAAGAACCAGTTTTTTCAACAGCTTTAGTTATGAACGATTTATTGGAATCTTTATTAATCTCATTTAATTCTGAAGTAATTAATGGTTGAGATATTGTATTTAATGGGCAAAAAATTCCGATTGATATTGCTGAAGAGAGTAATAATATCTTTTTATTGAATCTTTTCAAATTTAACTTTTTTATTTTTTTCGAATTCATTAATAAGCAATATTGATGTATTTTTAATATAACTACTCAAAAAAATTAATTTAGTAAGCAGAATATTTTATTAACTTAGATAGCTAATTTTATTTTTTTCTGGCTATTATGATAATCATATATATATCTAATTAATTTATAAGTTTGATGACTATTCTATTTCCAATTATATATTCTGCAGCCTTAACCTACCTAGTATGGAAAGCATTTAAAGTAATGTCCAATGGTTGGAATATAACTGGTACTGAAAAAAAAGGTTTTAGTAGCCCCAATTTTAAACAAAAAAAGTACACAATACATCCCGAACTTCTAGATAAATCAGGAAACATAACTGAAGAGGAGTTATTAACAGTAAGATTTTCTAATGACAATGACTCTACCCTAGAAGAAAAGGGTACAACAACTGATTAAGCAATTTAAATTTTAAGGTAAACAAATTGGAATTAAGAACAAAAATTGTCTCGGCGGTCATAAGATCTCTAAAATTGCCACCAAGATTTCGTTTAAAAATGGTTAAAGAAGACCCTGTTAGGCTTGAACTAAGCCTAACACCTTCTTATGGTAAAAATCCAATTATTGTTGGTTTAGTAGAGTCTTTAGACTTAGTAGCTAGAAGAGATAGAGAAGGTAGATTGCCCAGAGATCTCCAGGGAACTTGGGATTGGACAGTAAGACATGGCAAAGTAAGTACAGGTGGATGGAACCCCATGTTAAAGGAAGCATTGCAAACAATGTTTGATACAGGATTGCCCGCCATTGTATATGAGGAATTAACGGGAGAGGAGTATCGACCTGTTGATGGAGTTAGACATGTTAAATAATTAATTTATTATTTATCATAAATTCTTCCTTAAAACGTTAAAATAATTAAATGAATAATGTAGTTAATTATGAATGATGAGAATCAACCAAGATTTGGCTTTGTAAATTTTGCTGAGACCTGGAATGGTCGAATGGCAATGATGGGTATTTTGATTGGCCTTGGTACTGAATTAATTACTGGACAAAGTATCCTTCGACAAATCGGAATAGGTTAGTTTCTTATTTTATTTCTTCTGCATTCACTTCAATAGTACTTTCACTTGGTTTGTTACCTAATTGATCATTCTTACTAATATCCTCTAAATCTAAACCACAGTTCATGCAAGTTTTATTTAAACCAAAATATATGGCACCACAATTACTACATGTGTTGATTTTTGATTTGTAAGAGTTAAAACCTAAAAATACTAAAAGTAATAATAAAAGAGGAATTAGCAAGAAAAGTAGTAGGACGTTACCGAGAAAGCTTATGAAAAAGTTAATTCCAAAAAAAGGAATGACTAAAAGTAAAATTAATGAGTAAGTAATAAATTTTATATTAGCTTTAAGAAAATAATTCATCGTAGTTATTACTATTTATATTTTTTCTTATTTACTAAGGACATACTAGCAATAACAACGCTCCAGCACTGCCCAAAATATAAAATTACTCCTAGTAGCCAAACCCATAAAGTAAGTACAAGAAAACCTCCAATAAAACCATATGCTTGAAATCTTGCTCCAAGTGAGAGAATACTTTTACTTACTGCCAGATTTAATGTTGTTAGGCCAATCCCAATAAGAAAAGATCCTGGCAACAGTGGCCTTAAAGGAACTTTTCTACTAGGTAAGAGGGCTTGTAATAAAAGAGCCATTAAAGAAAATCCAATTAGTGGTATTGCAAATTGACCCACTTGTAGTAGCGGTAACTTTACTAATAAATCAGAAATTAAATTATTAGATTGTGAAAGATTTTCCAAAACATTACTTGGGATCATTCTAAGATTCGCACTAATCTGGTCTAATACCATTAATAAACCTATAAAGAAGACTATTAGAAAAGCTTCAACTCTGTTTCGTAGAAACCTCGAAGCTTGTTCTCTCCAAGCAGCATTTGCTTTCTTAGAAGGTAATTCGTCTTCCCATAGCCTATCTGAACCTCTTTGGAGAGATAAATATGCATTTCCTGCTGTGAATAGCAAAAACATAGCCCCTAGAATACCTGCTCCAAAACCTTGATCAATCAAATTAAATAATGTTGTTTCTACTAATTCAACTACTGAAGGAGGTAAAACCTGAGCAGCAATAGAAATGATTTGTTGATCTAATCCCTCTTGTTTTCCAAGGAACCATGATGCTGTTGAAAGAGAAATTAGAAGTATAGGAAAAAATGATTGTAGTGTGTAGTAAGCAAATGCAGCACTTAAATCAATACAATCGGATTTGCTCCATCTCTCACAAGCTCCCCATAAACTTTTAAGTATCCATGTTGAGCTGCGT
Organism: Prochlorococcus marinus str. MIT 9107; assembly: GCF_000759855.1. Lineage (GTDB taxonomy): Bacteria > Cyanobacteriota > Cyanobacteriia > PCC-6307 > Cyanobiaceae > Prochlorococcus_A > Prochlorococcus_A marinus_N. Next base: position 198,953 of record NZ_JNAI01000010.1, on the reverse strand, counting down.
TGCATATTGATTTTCTTCAAATATTTATCTTATATATTATTTTTTATTGTATCTAATTAAGGGATTTTTCAAGCAATTATTTCTTTATGATGCAACTATTTTTCCAATAATAAATTACCCCATGGCTTTAAGATTTCAATTTTTTCTATAGATCTACAAGCAATTAATGGGAAATTAACATCGCTCATGTTTTGTCCTGAAACTAAATTCAAAGGATCTGTTTCTAACCACTCAATAGAACAATTTAGTTCTTCTAATAACAGCCAGGCCGCGGCAATATCCCATATCTTGGGGGTTGATTCTATTGCTCCGAAAGTTTGTCCCATCGCTACACTCGTTAGATTTAAACTCGATACACCCAAGAGTCTAATTTTGCCAGGAAATACTGAGTTTGGCTTTTTTTGTAAGATTTTTATAGATCTACTACACAAAGAAATGCATTCACTTTGGTGATTATTTTGGCTGGGATCTATTTTTTGATTATTTAACCAAACCCCTTTACCTTTAATGGATACAAACTTTTTTTTCAAAGTTGGGATTATTAAAAAAGAAGATTGCGGTTTGCCATCAACGAACCTTGCTACTGATATAGACCAGTAAGGAATACCCGCAGCAAAATTTGTTGTTCCATCAAGTGGATCGACCACCCAATAAGCTTTTGTATTAGGAATCAACTTCTCCCCTTCTTCACTGAGGACACCCTCACCTGGAGCAATTGAAGCTAGACCATCTACGATTGTCTTATCACTCCATAAATCACAACTGGTTAATAATGATCCATCTTCTTTATTGCTAGCGCTAATGTTTCCGAAATCTTTTATTTGACGTTGACCAACTAATTCAAATAAAGAGCCTAATTCATTTAGTTGATTATTAGTTAAATTTGGTAGATTCATCTTTGGATACTGCAAATAGACTCTTTATCTTGAATTTCATTATTATTTTTATCCAAACAATTTTTATTTATTTCAAGAAAAGTTAACCTTTCTAATTCATCTAAATTCAAGTTGTAATTATATAGAGCATTAATATGTTTTGATTTTGCGTTACTTAATTCACTTTGTCTTACAAGTACATCTTTGAGAGTTGATATTCCAACATCATATCGAAGCCTGGAAAGCCTTACAGACTCTTTGCTAGATTCAATTTCTTTTAGGGAAGAAATTATTTTCTCTTCATTTAATTTTAGATTCAAATAGGCTTTACTAATATTTGTGGTTAAAACATTTTTTAGATTTTTATAAGCATATTTATCAGATCCTGCATCTGCTATTTTTGATTTATAAGAGTTTTTATTCTGTCCGCCATTAAAAATACTCCATGCAAAATTTAAACTTATTGTATTTGTGTAGTTCGATCCAGACTTTTCAGAGTTAATCTTATTCGATAGAGAGTCTCCCTTGGAAAATGTACTTGCGAATATGTTGCTGATATAAATATTTGGCTTATTTTGAGATAAAAAACTTTTTGCTTGGCTCTTTTTAATAGAATTTTGAAGAAGGAGGTTTTTTAAAGAAAGATTTTTATTTAAACCTTCATTAATATTTTTATTTAATCTATGATTCCAAAAACCTGTTAGGTTTTGCTCTTGATTAATTGCAAAATCTCCCTTTATATTAAGGATCTCTTTAAGGGAAATTTTGTTAATTTCATTTTCTATTTTCTTTTCATTAAGAGATTGTTTATCTCTAGATAATTGAGCTTCTGCTTCAATAACTTCGAATTTTGTGCCAATTCCAGATTCTAACTTTGCCTTAGCATTATTCAAACTTGTAACTGACAAATCAAGTGTAAATTTTTTATTTTTGATATCTTGATATGACTTTTGGTATTTATGATACCTCATTCTTGCTTCTTGAATTAAATCTTTTTTCTTAATTTCATAATTATTTTCTGCAATTTTAAAATTTTCTTTGGCAATTTTTATGTCTAATCTCCTTAGGGGGTCGATCAAGTCCCATTTAATATTAAGAGAAGGATTAGCAGTAAATTGTGACGTTTTCAAAGTTTCTGAATTGCTATTATATTTTTTACCTGATACGTATTTTGGTAACCCATTGGCTTGGAAATCTAAGGATGGATATCTTTGACCAATTTGACTTGAAAGATTAAAACTAGCGGAGGTAACTAAATTTTGTAATGATTTTAGCTCTTCATTATTTAAGACAATTTTTTCTATATCTTGGTAACTGATAAAAGGTTTATTTGATTTTTCTTCTAAAACTTTATCGATTAAGCTTTTTTCCCCGTTCGATAGCACCTCTTGAGAGTGAATAAATAAAGCAAGAGGAAAAAATAAAACAGGATTTATTACTTTTTTAAGCATTTTTTATAGTATTTTTTTATTAGATTTGCCAATCAAAGTATCTATAATATCATTTGAATCATCAAGAACGTGAATTTGGGTATTCAATTGATTTTCTACTTCTTTAATATTTTTATCATCTAAAAACAAATCAGTATTAATTTTTAACATGATTGATGGGATGTAAATAGCCTCTCCTAAATCCTTATTTTGTAGTCCGAAAATAAGGTCTTCTCCAGTTAGAAGTCCAGTTACGACTTGCTCTTGTCCCCAATAAATGCTTGCTAAACCATATAAATTAATTGTCAATCCATCAATTAAGTTTAATTTTTTAACTATAGGAATAAGGGCTTCATAAACTAATTTACCAACAATCCAACTAACTTTTTTTGGCTTTTTTACTTTTTGAGGTAGGTTTTTAGACTTCTCACTTAATGTTTTTAGAAAACTTCTAATAGAGCCAACTCCATTAGATTCTTGTGGCATATTCTCGTAGGTGTTGTAACTAGGTAAAATTTTACCTGCGATTAAATACCATTCGTCTGCTAGCCAACAAAAACGAGTCCCAAGAGTTATTTGTAGAGAGTCTTGAATCATCTCTACTTGTTTAATGATTTTTTTTGCGTATTCTGAGCTTATTGATTTCAATCCATCATTTTCAGGTCTAAATTTTGTAAGTCCTACAGGAACTATTGCAACTGAAAGTACTGTTTGAGAATTTTTTTTGTAAAATTTTGCAAGTTCAAAAATTGATTTCTCAAGAATCTCTCCGTCATTTATATTTGGACATACAACAATTTGAGCATGTATTTGAATAGAGTTTTTTTCAAACCAGGAGATTTGGTCGAGAATTACTCCTGCTTTTTTATTATTTAATAATTTTTCTCGAGTATCAGGATCAGTAGCATGAACAGAAATAAATAGTGGGGATAGTTTTTGTGTGGAAATTCTCTCCCAGTCTTCTTTTTTTAAATTCGTAAGAGTTAGATAAGAGCCATAAAGGAAACTTAATCTATAATCATCATCTTTTAAGTAAAGACTCTTTCTTTTGCCGCTTGGCTGTTGATCAATAAAACAAAATGGACATTTATTGTTGCATTGCTTGATTGAATCAAATAAAGCATTTTTAAAATTTATACCTAAATTGACGTCTTGATCTTTTTCGATACTTATATTGTGAATTTCATCATTTTTATCTAAAACTGATATGTTTAAAACTTCTTCACTAATGAGAATCTGATAATCAATTAAATCTCTTGGTTTTTTTCCATTAATGCTAATAATAGAATCACCTGATTCAAATCCTATTTCTTGAGCAATGGAATTAGCTTCAATACTTTCAATTTCTGCAGGATTTATTTTATAGGTAATATTGGGAACCAAAATATCATTTGAATTTTCTTTATAATTAATTTCTTGCCACACAATGAAATTCCAAATATTCTTCTTTTTTTTATTCTAAACTTATATATGTCTCAAAGTGTATTAAATACTTTTAAAATACTAAATAAAATTCTGAGGTAAGGGGTCTTTAATTTATTAAAATATGGCATTCGCAGTTTTTTAAAACACGATTTAAATTAATTAAAATAACCTAACAAATTTTATTCATTGAAAGAATTAATTACAAAAAAAATTGAGGTGAAAGATAAATTGAACTATGAATTGAATATGAGAGTTGATTCCTATGACAGTACTATTCTGTCAAGTCCTATTTCTTTAAGATTGTGGTCTTCTTTTTTTGTGATTTTACCAATATTTGTTCAAGCTCCTTGGGTAAGATTAGAACCAATTAGTGCTCTTTGCTTCACTTTTTTAATTGTCTTAGGAGCATTTGTTTTGGATAAAACAAAATCAAACAAATGGTTTATTGTAAGTTCATTATTACTTGGTGTATCAGGAAGCTGGCTTGGTGGATGTTTGTTCTGGGGATGGTTAAGTCCATTTCCTATCTTACATATTCCTGTTGAAGCTGTAGTTCTCCCGTTGGCTTTAGTTGGACTTGGTACTAATTGGAAGATTGGTTCTAGTTTTTATATTTCTTCTTTATTTGGAACAGCAGTTACTGACATTACAATATTTTTAATCGGAATAATGGATCAATGGAGGGAGGTCATTACAGCAGACTCTGAAACTGCACCACTAATTCTTCAAAAAACTTCAGAGAATCTTATCCAAATAAAATCATTATCTATTATTGTTTTTGTTGCACTTATACTTTGGTTTATTTCAAAAGAAATTCTTGATTCTGCGAATATTAATACTACTAATGGTAAAGCACTCTTAGTTTCTAGTTATGTAATTCAAACGACATTAATTGTTGATGGTATTTTCATTTTTTTAGCAATTCTGCAACCAACTTTTAGTGGATTGGTTTAATGTTAAGACCTCCTTTTTCGCAAGAACCGATTCCATTAAATAATTGGGATGTTATTGTAATAGGCGCTGGAGCTGCAGGACTTATGACTTGTCTTGAATTACCTTCAGATTTAAAAGTGCTACTTTTAAATAGGAACACAAGCAAGATATCTTCTAGTAGATGGGCTCAAGGAGGAATAGCTTCTGTAGTTAGAAAAGAGGATTCATTCGATCTGCATGCTGATGATACTTTAAGAGCAGGAGACGGACTTTGTGATTTTCAAGCAGTGCAAATGCTGGTTAAAGAAGCCCCAATTTGTGTCGATAGGTTGCAGAATTTAGGGATGATTTTTGATCAAAGTTTTGATCAATTAGCTACTACCTTAGAAGCAGCCCATTCGCGAAGAAGAGTCTTGCATGTTAAAGATCGTACTGGAAGAGCATTAGTTGAAGTTCTAGAAGATCATATTGAAAATAAAAAAAATATCCTTCACTGCAGGGGCGTAAGAGTAACCGAACTTTTAATTGAAAATGAAGAATGTAAAGGAGTTCAGGTCCTTGATGGAGCAAATTTATATTGGATTCAATCAAGAGCTGTTGTTTTAGCTACCGGAGGGGGTGGTCATTTATTTACTAATACAACAAATCCTCCTCAATCATCTGGAGAAGGGATTGCTCTTGCATGGAAAGCAGGCGCTGCTATCGAAGATTTAGAGTTTGTTCAATTTCACCCAACTGCTTTGAAATTTTATGGCGCACCTTGCTTCTTAATTTCTGAGGCACTTAGAGGAGAAGGGGCCATTTTAATTGATAAAAATGGTGAAAGCCCAGTCAAAAATCTTAAAAATCGGGATTTAGCTACTAGAGATCAGGTCAGTAGAGCAATTATGAAAAATATGCATGATAATAATGTTGATCATGTTGGCTTAGATCTTCGGTATATTGACCCAGAAAAAATTGTAGAGCGATTTCCCACTATCTTAAGTCGATGTCAGGAATATGGAGTTAATCCTTTAAATGAGGTAATTCCTGTAGCGCCTGCAGCTCACTATTGGATGGGAGGTGTAAAAACCGATTTGAATGCTTCTTCTACAAGAAAAGGATTATACGCCGTAGGAGAAGTCGCTTCCACGGGAGTTCATGGTGCTAATCGATTGGCTAGTAATTCACTAATGGAATGCCTTGTTTTTGCCAGAAAAATGTCTTCGATTGTTTTGAATGATCCTCCTAAAGTTGCAAAATTTGATAGAGCATTCCAAAAATTTGATATTCAAGATCCGAAAGAAGATCAAATTTCTAAAATTGCTGAAAAAATTGATGAACTAAGAAAACTATGTTGGTCAAATTTAGGTGTATCTCGAAATAAGGTCAATATGAGTAAATTTCTAACTTATATTGAAGATGATATGGATCAAGTACATAACAATGCTTTGCTAAATAGTCTTGAAAAAATAAAATTTGATCAAAAAATCAAACTAAGTGAACGTAATAGGAGGGTATTGAATCTTTTAATTGATTTAAAGAATAGACAAATAACAACTATAACTTTATTAAAAGCTTGTCTATTTAGAGAAGAGAGTAGGGGAGGGCACTATAGAGATGATTTTCCAGATAAAAATAAAAATTGGGAATGTCATACTAGACAACAGGCAGATCAAAAAATTCATAAAAGATTTGTTAAAAATTAGGATCTCCTTGATAGCCGGTTTTTATCGCTAATTCATTCAAGTCACTTGTACCACTTGAGATTTTTCCATTTATTTCCCAAGAAGGAAATCCACTAATCCCTTTCGTTTGGCATAGCTCATATTGATTATCTTTGCCATCTTTAGCACATTCAACTATCTTTAACTCTTTTACGGCCTCCTTACCAAATAGTTGTTTCTGATCATGGCAATGTGGACACCAATACGCACTATACATAACAATATTGTTCTCTCTCAAAAATCTTGCAAATTTAACCTTCTGTGGAGAACTTGAAGTGGTAATTCGAGGGGAAACATTTTCTGTGGAACTTGTAACATCTTGAGCATTAGACGGGTCAACATTTGTTGACCAAATTAGACCGCCCAGTAGAACACTTATGGCTACTATAAAACCTCTAAAAATCATAGGTTCTCTACTTTCAAACTTTGCTCCAATCATAGAAATTATAAAGATAGAAAACGATAAAATTGCTGAAAGTATACAAAAAAAACAATATGCCTGAATCTTAAAAAACATTATATTTATTAACAAGAAACTAAATGTAGAGGAAGCGCAAGAAATTAGAAATATTAACCACCATAAAAACTTATTAAGCTTTTCTTTTGGAGAAATTAAATTAAGTGAAAGTATTATTGTGATAACTAATATCGATAGATATGTTATGAAGCCAGCTAATGAGAGAGGGATATTAACTTGATTATTTTCAAATAAAGTACCCCAAGGGCTATTTAAAACTGTTTCGCAGCCATTTTGTATCCCAGGGCATGAAAGTGAAGTAAATAATCCCCAGTTTTTTAAAGTAATCGAACCTGTATCAACAAAGCCTATAGTGCTAAGAATTGTGATTATGATTTTTGGCCATTTCAAATCTTTATTATTTCTATTTTTAAAAGTCTTAAGCGCCATAAAAATGAAAGTTTGTGATTTACATGATTTATCCTAATATTATCTTGGCATGAGAGTTGTTTACGAAATGCTGTTTAAATTTTTTAATTTCTAAAATTTGTGAAACAAAATAACCTCAATGTTAAAGATAAAAAACTATCTAAGATTGCATTTAGTCATGTTGGTTGTGAGAAAAATCTTGTTGATACTCAACATATGCAAGGCTTATTAGATAAAGAGGGGTATGAGGTTGATAGCAATATAAATGATGCAAATGTTGTAGTTGTAAATACTTGCAGTTTTATTGAAACAGCTAGAGAGGAATCTATAAGGAAAATTCTAGAATATACAAATCAAGGAAAGGAAGTAATTGTTGCAGGCTGTATGGCTCAGCATTTTAAAGACGAACTTCTGAGAGAAATACCTGAAATAAAAGGTTTGGTTGGCACAGGAGATTATCAAAAGATAGCAAAGGTTTTGAATAGAGTAGAAAAGGGAGAAATAGTTAATGAAGTTTCAAAAATACCGGAATTTATTGCAGATGAGGTAATGCCTCGTTTTGTAAATAAAGAAAAATTTGTTACTTATCTTCGTATTGCTGAGGGCTGCGATTATAACTGCGCTTTTTGTATTATTCCTAAGTTGAGAGGTCCTCAAAGAAGTAGAACAATAGAATCAATAGTTTCAGAAGCTAAAAGTCTTGCAAAGCAGGGTATTCAAGAAATTATATTAATTAGTCAAATAACAACTAATTATGGGAAAGATATTTATGGAAAACCTTCATTGGCAAAACTTTTGAATGAGCTTTCAAAAGTTTCCATTCCTTGGATAAGGATACATTATGCTTATCCAACTGGTTTAACTGATGAAGTTATTAGAGCTTTCAAAGATTCAAAAAATATTGTGCCTTATTTTGATTTACCACTTCAGCATAGTCATCCAGATGTCTTGAAGAGGATGAATAGACCTTGGCAGGCTTCTTTGAATGAATCAATTTTGAGCAAAATTAAAGAAGAAATCCCATCTGCTGTATTAAGAACAAGCCTCATTGTTGGTTTCCCAGGAGAAAAAAAAGAACATTTTGAACACCTTCTTAAATTTTTGGATAGACACAAGTTTGATCATGTAGGAGTATTTATTTTTTCTCCTGAGGAGGGAACTTCAGCTTTTGTGTTGCAAAATAGAGTACTCCCAGAGATCGCAGAAGCAAGAAAAGATAATGTTATTTCAGTTCAACAAAATATATCTAAAAAGAAAAATCAGTCATATGTTGGTTCAAAAATGAAGATTTTAGTGGAAAAAATATCTGACAATAATGAATTAATTGGTCGTTCTTACCATTTTGCGCCTGAAATTGATGGAAATGTAATTTTATCTATTAAAGATAATAATGATCTGAAAAATTATGTTGGCAAATTTGTTGAAGCAAATATTTGTTTTGCTGATGAATATGATTTGTACGGAGAGGCTATTAAAATTTTGTAGTTTTTTAAATTAATTTAACTACCCTTAAGAGCTTATCTAATGCGAAAGCAGCTCCAAAACCAAACCCTAGAAATGCAAAATAGAAAATAATGTTCATTAATTCTTTTATTTTTCTTTAATTTAACATCAGATCAAAAGATTCGATTTTTTCGTTTAATTTCTTAATCTTGAATATAGGGTAATTTTTTGTATAAACATTCTTCTGCTTTTTGTAATTCTCGACCTAAATATAGAGCATGATCAAATCTAGTTATCAAGTCATTTCTTTTTTCAGTGATCAATATTCCAAGTTGTTTGGCACTAATACCTTCAAACACTTCATTACTAACTCTTTTACTTTGAGAGTCGCATTTAATTGGCTCATTTGTTTCTGGATCAAGCGCAAATCCCTTGTCATTAATATTATTTAAAAAGTGCTCTAAAATTATTTTTTTTTCTTCTAAATCTACTTTTATAATAAAATAACCTTTTGGATCTAAGTCTATATATCTATTGGATAGATCATTATCCTTCTTTATTTTTTCTTCGAAACTTTTATTAGAATCCATTTTGACTTTTAATGACAAACTATATTACTAATATAATATTTGGTAAAGCCAAATAATTTTTACTTAAAGGGTATAGAGTTATTTTCAAATTCAATTTCCATCTCGGTTTGTCTATTTACTTCATTTAGCCAAGGATTAATAATATTTTCCATATTTTTGTCAAACCACTTATGAAGGCTTACGGTGCTTTTTGCAAAAAAACCCCTTCTTCGTTTATGTTTTCCACCTGCCCCAGGATCAAAAAAATCGATACTGTTTTTTATCGCCCATTCAATTGGCTGGTAGTAGCATAATTCAAAATGTAAATTAGAGATTTCTTCTTGACTGCCCCAATATCTGCCCCATAAGTTATTTTTATTTTTAACACACATTGACATCGCAAAAATATTATCAGAGTCTTTTTTTGTTGCGCTAAACAGCAAAAGGTTTTTTTTATTATCAAAAATTTTTTCGAAAAATGTAGATGTTAGATATTTACTTCCCCAGACTCCCCACCTCAGACAATGCTGCTCATAAAAATTATGCATTTTTTTGAGGATTTCTTGGTTTATATTATCTTCCTCAAAAATTTCTACTTTAATATTCTGTTTAATAATTGACTTTCTTTCTTTTTTTATATTTTTTCTCTGATTAGAGTTAAATCTAGACAGAAAGTCATCAAATGTTTTTTCTCCATGACTTCTCCATTCACTGCTGGAATTTATCCATTCATGGTATCCCAAAGATTTAAGATGATTACCCCAGCTTTCATCGATATATAAAAAATTACAACTTAAAATTTTGTTTGTAATTGCAAAGTTTTCGATATGTTTAATTAGTGAATTTGTAATTTCTGTCTTATCTTTGTTTTGTTTATATAGAAATTGATATCCATTTACAGGACTATAAGGACTCATTCCAATTAATTTAGGGTAATAATTTAAATTCAGTTCTTGAGCTAATCTTGCAAATGATTGATCAAAAATAAACTCTCCGTAACTATGATTTTTTAAAAAAAGTGGAGCAATACCTAATATTTCTTCATTGTTATAAACAACAAAATATAGAGGCTGCCAACCAGTTTCTCTTGAAACGCTTTTTGATACTTCAAGATTTTTGAGCCAGTCCCATTCATAAAATGGATTATTCACTTCATTTGTTAATTGATTCCATATCTCTTTGGAGATTTCTTTAATGGATAATTTTACTTTAACTTTATATATATTTTTTTTCATATATTATTTAATCCATTTCAAATTTTTTGTAATGAACGTGGATTTCATTATTCATTAAATTTTTAATTGATTTTATTTCCCATAGTTTTTTTAGATTAAAAATCTCATTTGATTGTTCTGGAGGGATCCATGTATATCTACCTCCAATAATTCGCGGAATTATTGTAATTTTTATATCTGTTATTAAATCCTCTTTTATAAATGAATTTATAAGTTTTGCACCTCCTAAAAGAGCTAGATCATTTATCCCTTTTTTTTTGAGTGAAATTAAAGTTTTTTCCCATGAATTGTCGAATAAGAGTTGTTTCTCAAAATCATTATTTGAGGAATTATCAACTATTTTTGAGCTAATTAGCCATCTTCTAATTGGTTGTTGAAAGTATTTCCAATTCTTGTTAAATCTCTTGCTATTTGAAGCAACTATGGAAATTGGTTGGCGTTCTGATATTTTTGCTTTTTTATGCCCAAAGTGATTTTTAATAAGGTATGTTGATTGATGGGCTTTTAATGTTTCTAAACCAAATATTGTGGCATCAACTAAAGACAAGTTTTTATTCAAAATTTCTCTATCTTTTTTACTACCAAGATGTGATTCTCCTCCATCAGGAAAAGCTATTCTCCCATCAAGACTTGATGCTATAACAATTGTTACTCTGGGGATACTCAAGCTTGAGCAAATAATGAATTTTCAAGATTCCTTTGTAGGGAATTTGGAATAGTTTGCTCAACATAAATCTCAGCAGCATTATTTGGGCTTTCTTGGAGTCTAATCTTATGTAGATTTGCTCCAATATTTTTAATGGGAGATGCAAGGATATCAGAAATATGTAATGCAATATTTTCACAAGTTGGAACGCAAGTTTTGAAATATTCAATATCTTTATTTAAAAAAGTATGATCAAATTGTTCCACAATAAGATCATCAATAATTGATTGTAGTGAAGGTAAATCACAAATCATCCCTGTTCTGGGGTTTATTTGTCCTCGAACAGTTACGTCAAGAAAATAATTATGGCCATGTCCATTAATTCTGGCGCATTTCCCATAAATTTTTTTGTTTTCACTTAAAGAGATTTCATCTTTGGCTAATCTATGAGCTGCATTGAAATGACTTTGAACTGTTAATAAAGCTTCCATGTTTTTCCCAGAATAATCTGCCCATAAAGTCGGGCTTTCATAAAGTCTTAAACTTGTGAGAGGTAAATCATTTTTTAAACGATTCCAAATAACCTTAACTAATGCTTCGGTTGTTGGGAGTATTCCATCCTCACTATAAATATTAAATTCTGGCCAGACATCATTTAAAAAACGAAAATCTAATTGTCCAGTAACCTCATTTTTAATAGAGTGTTTTACATCAGATAGATTTAAGACCATTCCATCTGAATCTAGTTCTCCACCCATTGATACAATGAGCTCATAATTATGACCATGTCCTGGTGCAAAACTACACTTTCCAAAAAGAGATAGATTTTCTTCTGGACTTTTTTCAGGAAGCCAATAACGATGACTAGAACTAAAGCAGGCACGTCGAGTTATGACGCATTCACGTCCCTTTCCATGTAATGAATGGGTTTGTGTAGAAGTCATTGCTGTCTGTAATAATACTATCTTAAGGTTTTATATACGCTTTTGTCTTTATGGAACAATCCATTATCGAAAAAATAGTTGAGGTCATCAAAGGTAGAAGCATATTTTTAATAGGAATGATGGGTTGTGGCAAGTCAGAAACTGGCTTAAAACTGGCTGATTTATTGAAATATAAATATATCGATTTAGATTCATTAATAGAAAAGTTGGCAAAAAAATCTATCAATCAGATTTTTAATGATGAAGGAGAAGATAATTTTCGTCAATTAGAGACAAACTGCCTCAAAGAGGCTATCAAAATTCCTTCATTAGTAATATCAACTGGAGGAGGGATAGTTACCAAGTCTGAAAACTGGGGAATATTAAGACAGGGAATAATTATATGGATAGATCTCGACAAAGATATTGCACTTGAGAGATTAAAGAATGAAATTCATAAAAGACCATTACTACAAGGAAAGAATCTAGGTGATTTATATACAAGTATTTTAAAATCTAGAGAAAATTTATATTCTCAAGCTGATTTAAGAATTGAGATAAAAAAAGAAAATGTTGAAGAAGTTGCAATGAAAATAATATATATGATGCATAAAGAAATCATTAATTAATTTGGTTCGATTCTCACTGCAAACCATTTAATAACGTATCCTGATTTTATTTCTAATTCATAAGTGCTTTCCAATATTTCTTGAAAAAATTCCTGATCAGGATCATCTACATTTTGATATATTGTTTGTGTCTCGGACTTACTTATCCAATTCCTTAACCATAAAATTGCTTCTTCCTTTGATACTATTTTTTCTTTTGAATCTGGCTCTAATAATACATAATGATCTGATGATCTTATTAATGGATTTGACATGATGAAAATTCTTCTTGGATTAATTCTTTGCTTAACTTTTCAAGGAATTTTTTTAGAAAGTTCTTTAGCTTCTGTTGATTCTAACGTAAGAGAGTTTTTGGAAAATCGTGTAAATCAATGGCCAGAAATATATTTACCAAATTTTAAATTTTCAGATACTTCTAAAGACTTAATTTATCCAAAATGGTTTGAGGGGAGTTGGCTTGTTACCTCTCGAAATATAACTAATGATTCAGAAGAACCAGTTATCTATAAAGTAAATTTCTTTAAGAATGATTCAGATTTAATTGTTGGTGATCGTGCAAAAAATTCTGAGTCTATTGGAAAGGCAATATTTGGGGATACCTTAATAAAGGTTGTAGATGATCCAAAAACAATTAATAATCAAATTACTTATCTAAAAGATGATTTTTATATTGATTCAAGAGTTACGGGGCGAAATCAGATCAATGATGAAAATATTTTTTTCGCTGATGAGCTAGTTATTCAAACAGCCCACAAACCAGGTGCTTCAAGGATTAATCAAGTCGAAACTATTAGTAAATTTCAAAAATGTTTTGGAGATAAATTCGAAGAAAGTAATTTAAAGAATTCAAATATTTGTGGATTTCAATATGTTGCTTCTTATGGTTCAAAAGTTGGTGATCCTTCTATCCACGCTATTAAAACAAATAAATATAAATTGACTTTTGAATTTATTGAGAGTTAGCGCTAAAAAGATACTCTTCTAAATTGTTCCTCCATATGAAGAGATTTTCTAGATAAGGGTTATTTATGTATTCTTGACATCCCTCTCCTGAGAGAATTGGCCCTGAAGACTTTGGAAATTTAAGAAGGGATAACTGAGCTGCAATTGAAATATCTGCAATTGATAAGCTATCTCCCACTAAATATTTTTTATTGATCAAGGATTTTGATAAAGCTTCAAGTAATTTTTGAAGTTCTAAATTATCTTTTGAAGACAAAACTACATTAGAGATTTTACTGAAATTTTTAAAGGGTAATTTATCAACAATACTTTTTATAGAAGAGGGTATTTCCTCTGGAAGTAATGCAGTTCTTAGCTGTGGATTTTCAATTGCAGATTTTATTAAAGCTTTTCTACAAGTTGTAGCCATTGTAGTATCTGCCCAATCTTCAATAAGTTTGCATTGCGCAAATAATATTGGTTCTTCAGGAAAGAGTGGATTATTATCATTTTTTTTATCTATGAATTCGCAAATGGTTGAAGAGTTATTAATAATTTGATCATTATCATCGACTATTATAGGGACTTGTTTTTGACCTGATAACTTAAAGATTTCAAATTGACCTATTCCTGGTGTTACTTCTTCAATTCGATATTGTAGTTTTTTTGCATGCAGAGCCATTCTTGTTTTTAAACAAAAAGCACTATGCCTAAATTGATATAATGTAATCATGCTGTTTAATGTTTGTTAAAACTTAGCTAAAAAAGTAATCTATTTGTGGAGCTAATGGGAGAATTTTTTACTAATGTCGCAAGATATCCTAAATATTTAATATCTATTATTATTGGGGGACTTGCTGCATTACTTGAACCTTTATTCAAGAATAGATCAAATCCACTAACAATAGTAGGTTTAATTTCTTCTGCTTTAAGTGCTTTCATAACTGTTTATTTTGTCTTGCAAGCAATGACAAATCCATTAAATTTACAATCATAATGCCAAATAATTACCGTCTTGCAAAAGTTTCTTCCCTTTTAAAAAAAGAAATAACCCTTATTTTGCAAAATGATTTAGAAAATAATATTATTAGAGATCATTTTGTCAATATTTCTAAGATTGATTTATCAGGTGATTTACAGCATTGTAAAATTTATATTACTTCAACTGCTGAAGAGAAAGTAAGGCAAGAGATTGTGGAAAATTTGAATACTGCGAAAAGCTTGATAAGGCGCAATTTAGGACAAAGAATAGTGATGCGCAGAGTGCCGGAGATAAATTTTAAAGAGGATATTGTTCTTGACAAAGGATTATCAGTCTTGAAAATTATTGATGAATTAAAAAATAAAAATCAAGATAATAATGTTGAGGATAATTATGCCAATAGTTGATCTACCTCTTGATCAAAAAAACATAATAATGACTCGATCAAAAGAGGGAATAATTGATATAAAAAAAATATTCAGAAGCAAGGGTGCCAATATATATGATTTTCCTGCAATAAGTATTGGCAATCCTGATGATTTAAATCCTCTTGACGAAGCTTTAAATCAAATAAATGATTTTCATTGGATTATTTTTTCTAGTAGTAATGGGATTAAATTTGTAGATAAGAGACTTAGATATTTTAATAGTTCGTTAAAAGAGTGTTCTAAAAAAACAAAAATTGCTGTAGTCGGAGAAAAAACTGCACAAACTCTAGATGATTTTGGTATCAAGGCTGATTTTATACCTCCTGAATTTGTTGCTGAAAGTTTAATTGATAATTTCCCGATTTCTGGTTATGGACTTCGTGTGTTTTTGCCAAGAGTCCAAACAGGTGGTAGGGATCTAATTGCAGATCAGTTTAGAAAGGCTGGTTCGCGTGTTTTTGAGGTAGCTGCATATGAAACTAGATGCCCTGATTCAATCCCTAAAGAAACAATTGATGTTATTTCTAAGCGAAAAGTTGATGCAATTATTTTCTCAAGTGGCAAAACTGTATCAAATTCTGCTGTTTTACTAGAGAAAACACTTGGTAAAAAATGGTTAAAATATTTAGATCAAACTAAATTGTTAACTATTGGACCTCAAACAACAAAAATATGTAAAAACATTTTTGGTAGAGTCGATAGTCAGGCACAAAAATATACTTTTGAAGGACTACTAGAGGTAGCAATTAATATTTTTAGTTAGAAAAATCTTTTTTATAATTCTTTTCAACTAATTCTTTAAATCTGTCAATATTTGCCTGTAATTCGTTTGTGACCATTTTGCCTAAAATATTCTCTTCCATAAAACGAGCAATTATTTTAGGTAACTCATATGTTATGGCTAGATTTACTATTGTTATTTGATCACTTTTGGTTTCGAAAATTACTGATCCCTCAGTTGGCAAACCTCCTATAGATTTCCATTTAAGTTTACTTTTTTCTATCCTTTCAGTAATTTGCGCTTTCCATTTAAACCTAAAACCATTTGCAGCTAAAGTCCATTCTGTTAAATCTGGTAATGTGGTGGTCTCTTCATCAACTGTTTTTACAGATTCAATCCAACTCATCCAAAGTGACATTGAGTCCAAATCACTCCATGTATTCCAAACATTTTCGAGCGGTGCATTAACAACTGTAAATACATCATGTTTTAGCCATGTACCCATTTTTTTAACTTACTGCAAGATTTTTTGCTAATTCGGCTTTCTTCTCTAAAATTGCTGCTGCAGCTAAATGACCACTCATTGTAGCTCCTTCCATAGAGTCTATATAATCTTGTTTTGTATAACTACCAGCCATAAAGAAATTAGAAATAGATGTTTTTTGATCTGGTCTAAATGGTTCCATACCTGGAGATTCTCTATAAAGGGATTGAGGAATTTGCACTATGTTACTCCAAAGCAATTTGAGGTTTTCTGAAGATGGAAATAGTCGACGAACTTCTTTATCTATTTCTTTTGTGATAATCTCTTTAGATCTACCCATCCATCTATCACCAGGAGTAAGAACACATTGTAGTAATGATCCCATATCTTTTTTTCTGTAATCTGCTGGACTTGCTAGTGCTAAATCAGCAAAACAACTGAAAGAAGCATCGGCAGAATATAGAAGGTTATCGAGTCCAGTGGGCGAGTTTCCAGTGTTATCTTTTTGTAGCTCGGTAACCCAACCGTCGTATCTTAATTGGATTGTGGCAACTGCTACTGCTCTTAGTTTTTTTAAACCTTCAAATTCTTTAAATTGATACCATTCTTTTGGAATTATTTTTTTTATTCCAGGAACATCACAGGCAGCTAAGAATTTATCTGCAAACACTGCTTTCACTCCTTCAGGAGAAGATATTTTTAACTGATTAACTGTATAAGAGGAAGATTCTTTTTCATAAACAATTTCTTCTACTTTATGGTTTAGATGGATTTTACCCCCTTTGTTTGTTATGTAATCGACAATAGGTCGTGTTAACCACTTATGAGGAGAACCTTTTAAAAGATTAAGCTTTGAGGCTTCTGTTTTTGAAGCAAACATCATGAAGATAGTTAACATACATCTTGCTGAAATATCTTTGCAATTGATAAAACCCAAAGCATATGCGATAGGATCCCACATTCTTTCTAAACTTTTTTCACTTCCACCATGATTTAAAAACCATTTTTTAAAACTAATTCTATCAAGATCTCGAATTATTTTCATTGCGCCTTCATAATCTATCAATCCTCTAAGTATTGGACTTGTACCGAGAGCGAGAGCATTTCTGAACTTGTCTTCCCAAGTAAGTTGTTGAGTTGTAAAAAATGCTTTTAGTCCATTAAAGGGAGCACCTAAGGGAAATCTGAAATCTAAAGATTTTAAATTGCCACCATTATTTATGAACAAATGAGTATGATCTTTCGGGAGTAAATGATCCAAAGCTCCCACTTTTTTCATTAATTTAAATAAATTTGCATAATTATAGAAAAATACATGTAATCCCATTTCTATGTGATTGCCATCCTTATCTTCCCAACTTCCTACTTTACCTCCCCAAAATGACCTGCTCTCGTAAATATCTACCTCGTGACCTTCATCAACTAAATTGACAGCTGCTGTAAGACCAGCTAATCCAGAACCAACTATTGCAATTTTCACTTTTTCTTAAAATTATAACAAATCAAGTTTGTATTTTGTTTGTTCTATGCATCCTATCAATTAAGTTTATATTATAGATAAAGGAAGTTTTTGTTTATGGAAAATGTAGAAATTAAACAGGAAATTAAGAATTCTGATGATGGGAAAGGTATCTTAATTACTAATGATGCTATAGAGCAAATTTCAAATTTATTAAGGGGTCAAATTGATAAGAAAGCACTCAGGGTTGGTGTAAGATCAGGAGGTTGCAGTGGGATGAGTTATACAATGGATTTTATAGGAATTGATGAAATAAATCCTGATGATAAAGTTTATGATTATTCATTGAATTCTGATCAAAGCTTTCAAGTTGTGTGCGATCCTAAAAGTCTCTTATACATATATGGAATGCAATTAGATTTTAGTAAGGAATTAATAGGCGGTGGCTTTAATTTTGTAAACCCTAACGCTTCTCAAACTTGTGGATGTGGAAGCTCCTTTGCAGTTTAAATAATAATGAATAACCAAATTAATCTTATTGAAGAGGATTTCAATGCAGCTCTTTCAAAGTATAAAGCTGGGCAAGATTTAATCCCTATCGTTCAAGATTTCCAAGAAATTATTCAGCAAATTCCAAATCATTTTGCTGCTTGGACATGTCTCTCATGGCTTCAACTAATCTTGAAAAATAATGAAGAAGCTTTGGCAGCTGCCAGACAAGCTGTTCGATTAAATCAGCAAGATCCACAAGCAAGAATGAATTTGACTCTAGCTCTTTTGGCTACTAATAACAAAGGTGTTAGAGATCATATTGAATTAATAAAAAAAATGTCGATTATGATGCCAGATGTTAAAAGTGAGTTGAAAGAATCAGTTGAAGATGGACTTAGTAGATATCCAGACTGGCCTGAATTAACAAAAGTCAAAAAATGGTTGGAATTTTAAATTGCCCAGAATTTTATTACTTAGTAATGGCCATGGAGAAGATCTATCTGGCAGCCTAATAGCTAACAAATTGGAAAATAGTGGTTACTCTGTAGATGCTTTGCCGATCGTTGGTAAAGGAATCCATTATCAAAAAGCAAAAATCAAAATTATAGGAAAAACACGTGAATTCAGCACTGGGGGTATTGGGTATAATTCTTTTAAGGGAAGATTAATTGAGATATTTGGAGGAGAAATAATTTATCTCCTAAAAAGATTATTTTTAACTTACAAAATAAGAAAAAAATATAATTATTTTTTTATTGTTGGTGACATTGTTCCAATATTTTTTGCATGGATATGTAATAAAGATTTTTTTACATATCTGGTTGCTTATTCTAGTCATTATGAAGGGAAGTTAAAATTACCATGGCCCTCTAAATTTTTTTTGCTTTCAAAAAAGGCAAAAAAAATATATACAAGAGATTGTCTTACGGCTAATGATTTAACTTTGCAATTAAAAAAGAAAGTATCTTTTTTGGGCAACCCATTTATGGATAAGTTTCTTTTTAGATATAAAGAATTAAATAAATCTGATTTTAGTATTGGACTATTTCCAGGAAGTAGATTTCCTGAGATTTTAGATAATTTTGTATTAATTTTGGAAGTGTTAGAGGGTCTGTCAAATTTGAGTTATTTTCAAAAAGTTGGATTTAATTTTGCAATAGTTAATGCTCTATCGTCATCGAAAATTAGGGAGATATTCAAAAATAGAAAATGGATATTCTTAGAAAAAATAAATGAAAAGAATCTATTGAAATTTCAATATAAATCTTTAAAGGTTAATGTATATTGGAATAGTTTTGATGAAATATTATTGAAAAGTAGATGCTGTATAAGTATGGCAGGTACAGCAGCAGAGCAAGCGATTGGATTAGGAAAACCAGTTATTCAGATTGAAGGGAAAGGTCCACAGTTTACAAAGTCTTTTGCAGAGGCGCAAAGAAGATTGCTTGGTAAATATGTTTTTTGTGCAAGTAATTATAAAAACAAGAATGATCAAATCAACCAGACAATAAACCTGATCATAAAGGTAATATATCTAATTAGTCTTAATAAAAAGTTTTTGGTTTCATGTAGCGAAAATGCTAAAAAAAGACTAGGTGCTAGCAAAGCTTGTATTAAAATGGTTGATGATGTAAATTTTGTCATCAAAAATGACTAAGGAAAATAATCAAAATAACTTAAAACAAATTATGGATAATTTGTTGCTAATAAACTTATTTACAGTAATTTTTTTGGCAATATTTTTTGTTTTTGCAATAATTATGCAATTAAACGGAATATTTATTTTTATTGATTTTATTCAGAGTGTTTGGAATCCTCTGGTAGTTCCATTAATAACTGTTCTAATTCTTGGTGCTCTAGTAAACGGCATTAATTCTTGGTGGAGGCGTAAATGGCTTTCTCAAGAAGAGGATATTTAAAATTAAAATTTTTCAGTTTGCTGCTTGTTACTTTTTGTCCCTCTAATACAACTTTTGCTCCATCTCCTAACAATATTTTCAGGACTGCTCCTGGGACTGGTAGTAAATTAGGTCGATTTAGGCATTTACCTAAGGTCTGAGAAAAATCCTTCATCAATACTGGATTTGGTGCGACAGCGTTAAATACTCCTGAATACTTTTTATCAACTAATGCGTTAGTTATTAAGGCACATAAATCACTTCTATGAATCCAACTCATCCATTGCATACCATCTCCAATTGGGCCACCTAGTCCAATTTTAAAAACAGGAAGCATTTTTCCTAATGCTCCTCCATCAGCCTCCAACACAATTCCAATTCTAAAAATAGCTAATCTTGAGAAAAATGGTTTTTCAGTAGCGACTGCTTCCCATTGTTTGCAAAGATTAGCTAGAAAGTCTTTTCCTCCAATACTATTTTCTGTGAATTCATCTGACAAACTTGTTCCGTAATAACCTATTGCTGATCCATTTATAATAACTTTTGGGTTAATTTTGAAATTTTTAAGAGTCTTTATCATGAATTTTGTTGTGTTAATTCTACTATTTTGAATCTCCAGTTTTTGTGAAGAAGTCCATTTTTTTTCTGCTATGGGTTCTCCCATTAAGTTTATAATTCCATCTGTCTCTCTTAAAATATTTATAAGATTTTCGTTATTCCAGTTTTGTTCTTTTGATAAATCTATTTGAAGAAATTTAAATTTATTGAAATCTAACTCAAGCTTTAATTTATTTATGGATTTTCTGCTTACTATGTATATTTCGTGGTTTTCATTTATTAATGTTGGCACTAATTCTTTACCAACAAATCCAGTACAGCCAAGTAGGAGAAGTCGCATATTCATAATATATTAATCACTTAAGACTATTAAATTTTTAGGACGTTTGTAATTATTATTCCGTAATCAATTTTTTTAAATATTTATCAATCAAGTTTTTGTATAATAAATTGCAATTAACTTCTGAGACTTTATTATGACAGATTCTATTCCAAAGAAAACTCTCAAGAAAGGAAGCTTAGTTTGTGTGGATAGAGCAATTTATATAAAAAGTATTGAGGCTCTTGCAAGTGATGATGATTTACCTAGTTATGTTTTTGAAGGTCCTGGAGAGATTCTTGCAGTCAAAGAGGAATATGCTCAGGTTAGATGGCGCAGACCTGTTCCAGATGTTTGGTTCAAATTAGATCAACTTAAAGAATATATTCAATAAAATTTAAATCTAAAAATTTTTATTTTTTGTCTCTAAAGCCATCTTTGATTGAATCCTTTTTGCTTCTTTAATCATTTCTTTGCCATCAAATAAGTAATCATCTACGTATCCTTGTGTATATCTATCAAACTCTAAAAGTGCATCTTTAACTTGCGAAAAACAATGATAAAGATTCAAACCTAAGGCTGAAATAGATTTAGGTACTATTTTTTTATTATAAATTTTATCAACTTTTTCTATTTTCTTTTGTGAAATATTTATGTAACTGCAAAAATTTTCCATTAATTGATCATCATAAGGATCCGCAGATAGTTCTTTTATTTCATTATTCAAAGGTTTAATTATTTGGCTAATTAATCTATTGATAGGATTGTAAATCTCTTTAATCCATGCCTCAACCTCTTTGTCTTTAATTGACGAATTATATTTTTTTGAATTAAATTTCTCTTCCCAATTTTCATTTAATGAATCAAGTAAGGTATTTGATGAGAAAATTTCTCTATCATATTTTTCTTTTTTTATTGGGTCGTTGAGAGTCTCCCAGGCATTTTGTATTGCAAGAAATCGTTCTTTTTGCCCCCCTTTATCAGGATGATGTTTCTTTACTAAAGAACGGTATGAAGATTTAATTTCATTCTTGGTTGCATTTTTTTCGATACCTAATTCGTCATAAAAATTTTTTTTCATTTTTAAAACGGGGATTAAAGATAACCATCTTTTCTGGCTTGAATTGAAGTATTCGATTCAAACATTGCTGTTGATAAATATCTTTCACCAAAACTTGGGAGAATTACTATTAATCTTTTATTCATTAGTTCCTTCCTTTTGCCGATTTTTATAGTTGCTGCTAGAGCTGCACCGCTGCTTATGCCCGATAAAAGACCTTCCAATCGAGCTAATAAACGCCCATAATGAAATGCTTCATCGTCATTTATTTTTATAATTTCATCTATTAAATTAGTATTCAATACTTTAGGTACGAAACCTGCTCCTATTCCTTGAATTGAATGAGATCCTGCGGTTTCACCAGAAATAACAGCACTTTTTTTGGGCTCTACAGCATAAATTTTGCAACTTGGATTAACTTTTTTTAAAAAACGTGCGCAACCAGTAATTGTTCCTCCTGTGCCTACTCCTGTAACTAGTCCATCTAAATTATTATTAGATTGGTCCCATATTTCTTTTGCAGTTGTTCTTTCATGAATATCGGGATTAGCAAAATTTTCAAATTGATTGAATTGATAGCTATTGGCAATGCTTAAAGACAACTCATTAGCTAAATCTAAGGCTCCTTTCATTCCTTCTTTTCCTGGTGTAAGTTGTAATTCAGCTCCATATGCTCTCAACATTGCCCTTCTTTCAATACTCATAGTATCTGGCATAGTTAATATCAATTTATAGCCTTTTGCGGCAGCAACCATTGCTAATGCGATGCCAGTATTTCCACTTGTTGCTTCAATTAATGTTGTTTTATTTGGCGTTATCAATCCTTCCTCTTCAGCTTTACATAACATTGAAAAAGCAATTCGATCTTTAACAGAGGCAGATGGATTAAAACTTTCAAGCTTGGCTATTATTTCTGGATAACAATTAAAGTACTTTCTGATTCGATTTAATTTAACTAATGGTGTATTTCCAACCAGAGAAGTGATATCATTTGCTATTTCCATGAAATGAATATTTGAATTGCAAAATTAAATCTATTATTTACATGATAATTGTATTTGAAGATCTTTTATATAATTTTCTCAAAAGAATTTAATTTAAAATAACTTTCTGAAGAAGATTATTTATTATTATAGATAGAGTTTTTGATAATTATTATGTATTCACTTGAATTAAGTCTCAGATATTCACCTTTTCCACTTGCAATTCAGAAGAAAGAATTCGAGGATGTTAAAAGAATTTATGACGAAATAAAAAATTCTATGAACGAAACTGTAGAGACCTCAAACTTGATTGAGTTAAGGTGTGACAAAGTGCAAGATAAATTAATCGCTGTCAGAGCTAAAGAAATTATTTCTGTGCAGATATATGAAAAATCATCAGTCGCAGGAGGAGCTAAAAGACCAGGATTTTCTCTAAATATAGACTAATAGAATTAATGATAAATTCTTTTGAAAATCAAATACCTCATATATATTTTAAAGATGTCTCTTTTTCATATCATGAAAAAAAAGAAAATTTAATTTTTAAATGTAATCTCTCAATAAAAAAAACTGGATTTTGGATGATCGTCGGTAAAAATGGAAGCGGAAAAAGTACTCTTTTAAAATTAATAAATGGAATAATTAAACCCAAAAATGGAATAGTTAATTGTAAGGCTAATATTGGTATGGTATTTCAAAATCCTGACCATCAGATATTGATGCCCAATTGCAGGAGTGAACTTTTGCTTAATATTAATCAGAATATAAGTGATTATCAAATTAGGAAAAAGATTGAATATGTTCTCGATCTGGTGGGACTCAATGGTTTTGAAAAAAGGCCAGTTCACACTTTAAGTGGAGGCCAAAAACAACGCTTAACTATTGCATGCGCTCTTATTAGTAATAAAAATTTTATTCTTTTGGATGAGCCTACAGCCTTACTTGATCCAACTAGTCAATTGAAAGTTTTGAAAACTATTAAAAATCTTACAAGTGACTATAAAAAACCTCTATCTGCTTTATGGATTACACACCGTTATGAAGAATTAACTTACGCTGATGCAGTAGCAGAGTTGAAAAATGGTGTTTTATCTGGCTGGCAAGAACCATCAAAATTTCAATATAATTGACACTTTTACTTGTCATAAGGTACTTTGAAGAGTTAAATTCGTAAAATGATCCTCGGTAGCTCAGCGGTAGAGCGATCGACTGTTAATCGATTGGTCGCAGGTTCGAATCCCGCCCGGGGAGTTCCTTAACAAATTTAAAAACAATCAAGAGACCTCATAAGTCTCTTTTTTTGTGACTATTACTAGGTTTAGAAGGAAACAAGATATTCAGTACATTCCAATAATAACCATCAGTTTTTAAAAATAGTTAGTGTAAAGTTAGTGTAATTCACAAAATATAACGAAATAGGTGTTCAAGAGTAGTCATACCAAGTCATTAGAGACTTGTTCGAAAACCGCCCGGGGAGTTTAATAAACGCCAAGAGACTTCAAGTAACTTCATGCGATGTCATGATACTTGGGGTTTTTAAAATGGGTAAATTATTTAAGAAAATAATCGATGCCCTCTTTAATTCTTCTTTGCGTCCTGTTTAATCTCCATATTTCTGCTTGAGTTCCTAATCTAAGTTCTGTTTTGTCACTAAAGATATACTTTTCCATAACAATTACTGGAGTTATGTCTGAAATTCCAGGAATATACCAACCTTCTTTCCCAAACCCAACGAGGATAAGATTCGCAAGAAAGGTGTTAATAATCCATATTCCAAATAAAAATCCAAAAACTTTTTCCATTGTACTGGGGTCTTTATCTTTTCCTGTTAATTTCTTTTTGATTAATTTTTTCATTTCTTTTGAGAAGTTTTTAAAAATTAAATCCTCATATAGTTTCCCCTCTTTCCCTTCGTATTCGTTATTAATAAATCTTTGGAGAATTATATTTTTTAAAAAATAAGATTTTTCTGCCTCTTCAGCAGAGGTTAAATTAATTTCATTAAGAATTATTTTTTTAATCTCATCTTTTTTAAAATCTTTAAATTCTTGTATTTGATATTCTTTTATTCTTTTAAAACCATCATAAATTAAGTTTTTAGAATCATTTTTTAAATTAGATTTACTTTGATCATTAGTAGTTAAGGTTTGCTTGGTACCACAAAAACTGCAGAATTTGGAATTATCTTTGATTTCTTTCCCACATTCACTACAAAACATTTAAGAGACTACGGGCATTACTTGCAGATAATATATCACGTGACTTTTAATTACCTCCACTTATCTCTTTTCCCATCTATCCACTGATCGATTTGATATTTAAGAAAAACAATTTTCTGAGCAGATAATTTGTGTTTTGGAGGAAATGTACCTTTTTCTACTTGGCGATTGATAGTTGAAACAGAAATTCCAATTAGATTTGATACTTCTTTGATGCTCAAAAAATGACGATTTTGAAGGTTCATAATGAATTTGAAAAGGGGTTAAAAATGGGCCATTTTTCCAAATTTTTCATTTTTATTAATTCAACAGCAGTCAACTTACTTCAACAAACCTTGCCTCGACTATCGCCAGGGGAGTTTAATTTAATTATCAAAAACTTCTTGAGACCCACAATAGGGTCTTTTTTATTGATTTGAATTCAATCTATTTATGAAATTGATTGGAATATGGTAAAAAATATTTTTGTGGTGGTAAGATTCCTCTAATTTTTTGGTTTTTTTAAAAAAAATTATGATCAAATAATAGAGGTTAAAATTTAGATTTTTTCTCATGGTATTTATTTAAATAAAAATGATGTTGAAATTTGCTTTGAATGCGACTAAATGATAAAAAATAAAGAAATTTAATTCTTAATAGTATTTAGAACAGTAACTAGAACAATATATATTTACTTAAAAATATATCGATAAAGGCTTGAATTTAATTTTTGATAAGTTTAAAGTACAGTATACAGAACAGTTTTATGAAATTCTTTATTAAACAAATTAGAAAACTAAATTGATCTTTAACTTCATGTAGTCAACATATATTTTCTTTTGGTTTCAAAATGGCTATTTCTAAGTAAATTCTAGTCATCCCACATATCCTTTTTCTCTTGATCTAAATTATTCCTTTCAAGTAATTCTAATCTTTCTTTCTGAGGATCTATTTCTGTGGAAAGAATGTTTCTATCATCAGGACATTTTGTTTGTATTTCTAGGGTAATTATTTCAAATTGTTCTCCAAAAAAATCAGACATTTCTCTCCATGCTTCCATTTCTTCTTCTTTGCCAATAGTGTCGTTTATCTGGTGAGAAATAATCTCTAGTACATATTTTTTAAGTTCTTGATGACTCATCGATTCAACTTTTTTTTGAACATATAATTCTTTAAGAGTTTCTAGTTGTTTTTTTGATAAATCAGAATAAATTAATGATTTCTTTTTCATAAATACTTAAATTTTTTTCAATATAGACAAAATTCTTACCTTAAACACTCAGAAAAAATCCAAAACTTTAAAATTAGTTGTAGCTACCTTTAAAACTGAGAATCCACATTAAAATCTAAAGTCAGATTCGTTACTATGACAATTTGAATTAGATATTCTTTATATTGAATCAATATTTTTCAATTTTTTTACTGAATTATTAAGTAATAGTTAATCAAATCAAAAGAAATTATAAAAATTAATTTTTTTAAAAAATCTACGTTTTCTCTTTAATCCCCTGCGGTTATTAAGTTACTTGATAAATCTAATTGATAAAAATGTTTACATTAATTCAGCAATCTTTGTAAATTCTTGAGAGAATCATATTACAAAAGTTTAATTTTAATTTAATAGTCTATAAATATGAAAATTTCAATCCTTTTAATCGAAGACGATCGCGATATGCGTGATTTAGTAGCAAGGCATTTAGAGCACTCTGGTTTCGATGTACAAAAAGCTGAAGATGGAATTAAAGGCCAAGCTTTAGCTCTTCAATATATACCAGACTTAATACTATTAGATTTAATGTTGCCTAGTGTTGATGGATTAACTTTATGTCAGAGGCTTAGAAGAGATGAAAGAACATCTAATATCCCAATTTTGATGATTACAGCATTGGGAGGACTTAAAGATAAAGTTACAGGATTTAATTCTGGAGCAGATGACTATATTACTAAACCATTTGATTTAGAAGAGTTACATGTTCGCATAAAAGCACTATTAAGAAGGACTAATAGAGCACAATTAAACTCCAGTAACCAGCAGGAAATTTTAAATTATGGTCCTCTCACTCTTGTGCCAGAAAGATTTGAAGCTATCTGGTTTGAAGCTCCTGTTAGATTAACCCATCTCGAGTTTGAATTAATTCATTGTCTTTTACAAAGGCATGGACAAACTGTATCGCCAGCATTGATTCTTAAAGAAGTATGGGGATACGAGCCTGATGATGATATTGAGACCATACGAGTTCATATTAGACACTTACGTACAAAGTTAGAACCCGATCCAAGAAAGCCTTTATACATAAAAACTGTCTATGGAGCAGGATATTGTCTCGAGTTACCTATAGGTTCCCAAGTTGAAACTGCAAAACAAGAGTTTATTCAAGCAAGAAATCCTGATTTAATAAAATCTGCAATAGATTAAATTTTATATATCCTCATTTGAAATTTTTAAAAAAGTAATTTCCCATGCCAACCTTGGTTGAATATTTTTTCTCAAATACAATTTCAAATTTTCAAGTTTTTTTACTAGATCACCATTTTTTGTCTTTCTCCACCAAATAATTTGAATGAAATTGACTAAAAAAATCTGTTCATATATCTCTAATTGTTCAGATATTAATTTAGATATTTCTAAGATTTCTAGACTATTTTTTATTGGATAATTTAATTTACTTGTAATTTTATCTGGTAATGCATTCCAAATTTCAATATTCTTGAATAATTGTCCTGGCGATCCATTCGCAGAGTATATTAAGTCTTGGACTTGAAATTCTGTATTAATATTAAATTTTGAATTATCTAAATAATCTTTTAAAATAGAATTTATTTTTTTACTGGAAAATGATCGAAACCTGACTATTTGGCATCTTGAAATGATCGTATCTAATAAAAGATTTAATTTTGATGTTAATAAAATAAAAATCCCGTTACTAGGTTCTTCTAAAGTTTTTAATAGGCAGTTTGAGGCTGCTTCATTTAAAAGATGTGCGTCATGAATTAAAACAACTTTTTTCCCCGAGTTTATTGATTTCTGACTCAGAAAAGTTTTGATATTACGTATTTGAGCGATCTTAATAATTTCAGATACATTTTTTGTTCTTTTTTCAATATCTGCACTTTTTGATCCTTTAGCTTCTAAAAGAGAACTAGGTTCGATAATTAGAAAATCAGGGTGGTTATTTTTGGTAATTATTTCTTCAATATTTCCTCTCGTGGAAGATTGTTTGAAAATCTCATTTATAAATCGAAGAGCAATTTGTTTTTTTCCTAATCCTTCTGCCCCATAGAAAATATAACCATTAGCAAATGATTTTTTTTTAATTATGCTGCTAATGCATGTACTGACTTCTTGATTAAACAAAAAATTATTTTTTTTAATCTCAATCATTTACTGGAAAAATTGTTTAATAAAGTTTCTTTAATTTGATTTGAAATAGTTTTAATATTTTGTGAGGCTGATATTATTTTCCAATTTTTTTCTTTAGCAATTAGTTTGAAGCCCTCATTTACCTTTTCTAAAAATCTAATACCTTCTGATTCTATTCTATCTGGAATTTCATTTTTTCTACGCGAGATACTTTCTGCTGGAGAAATTTCTAAGAAGAAAGTCAGATCAGGATATTCTCCTTGGCAAACAATAGATTCAATATTTTTAATTATTTCTAAATTTATATTTCTCCCAAAACCTTGATAAGCCAAGGTGGAAGCAGCAAATCTATCACTAATCACCCAATCATTGTTTTTTAAAGCAGGTGAAATAATTTTTGAGACATGCTCGGCTCTATCTGCTGAATAAAGCAATAATTCAGCAAGAGATGAAGGCTTATTACTTTCATTGTTATCGAGAATCAGACCTCTTAGTTTTTTACCTAAGATGCTACCTCCTGGCTCTCTTGTTGTGATTAATTTACAATCTTTTTTTATTAGACCACTTTTTGGGAGCCATTTAGATAGTTCATCTATTTGGGTAGTTTTACCACATCCATCAATACCTTCAATAACAATAAATTTTCCTTTCATTTAATCTAAAGATAACGCATTAATTACAACTGTAATTGAGCTAGTAGCCATTAATAATGCCGCTATTGATGGAGTAAGAAGTATGCCGTATTTAGGGAATAGAATGCCAGCCGCAATAGGAATAGCTATTAAGTTGTACCCGAAAGCCCATATTAGATTCTGCTTTATTTTTCTTATAGTTTTTTTTGCAAGATTTAATGCGTAGGGTAATCCATTAAGTTGGTCTCCCATCAATACTACATCTGCGTTTGCTTTGGCTATTTGAGTTCCTGATCCTACTGCAATACCCAGGTCTGAGGATGCTAATGCTGGAACATCATTTATTCCATCACCAATCATCGCTACTTTGTTATTGATTTTTAAATTTTCTATCATCTTTAGTTTCATTTTAGGAAGAAGATCCCATTTTACTTCAGTTTCTTTTAACCCAATTTTTTGCGCTAATGCTAAAACTGCTTGTTTTCTGTCTCCACTTAAAATATTGATTTTAAATTTGTTATTTCTCAAAGTCTGAACTGTTTTAATTGAATCCCCCCTGAGTAAATCTCCTAATAAAATGAAACCAAATAACTTATCTTTTATACTCACTCCAATGATTGTATTTGTTTGGGTATCTTTATTCTCAATGATTTTTTTTGCATTACTATCAATCATTATTCCTTTACTAAGTAGCCATTCAACATTCCCAATATTGATAATTCCATCAATTGAATTAAGTTCACCAGAAATACCTCTTCCTGATTCGGTGAAAATTTTTTTTATTGAGAATAAACTTAAGTTTTGTTCTTTGGCCTCTTGAATTAAGGCATTTGCAATTGGATGTCTGCTTTCTTTTTCTAAACTAGCAGCAACTCTTAATAAGAATAAAGGATCATTTTTAGTTTTATAATCAACAATAAAAGGCTTCCCTATTGTTAAGGTACCTGTCTTGTCAAAAATAATATGATTGATTTTTGAAGCAATTTCTATTTTGTCACCTCCTTTAAATAAAACTCCTTTTTTTGCAGCTTTACCCGATGCGACAGTTATTACTGTTGGTGTAGCTAAACCTAATGCACAAGGACATGCTATTACTAAAACAGCAATTGATAATTGAATCGCTAAACTGAGGAAATTTTCAGCATTACTACCAAGAGAACTATGCAGAGTATGAGTTGAGTTGGTTATGAATTGATGATGATTATGAATTAATAAATCAGGCCAAATTTGTTTTGCCCCCTTCCACCAGAAAAAGAAACTTAGAGTAGCAAATATGAGGACAAAATAAGTAAATTTACCTGCGATTTTATCAGCAATTCTTTGAATGGGAGGTTTATTAGCATTTACAGATTCAATAAGACTTACTAGTTTTGCAAGAGAAGAATCTCCTCCTACCTTTTGTACTTTAAGTCTTAGAGTTGAATTAAGATTTAGAGATCCACTGGATAAATTCTCTCCTTCTTTTACTTCTATAGGTTTGGACTCCCCAGTAATATGAGAGACATCAACATATGAGTTTCCTTGATTAACAACGCAGTCAGCAGGTATTCTGTCTCCTGCTAAGACTTGAATCTCTTGACCAGGTTTTAGAGCATTTACCCTTATTGTCTTTATTTGATTATCTTCTGTATAGATATTCGCCATTTCAGGTTGAAGATCTAATAACTCTCCAATGGATGAACTGGTTTGATATCTAGCTCTTTCTTCTAATAAACGGCCAATCAGGATAAATCCAAGAAGCATAACTGGTTCATTAAAAAAACAAGGAAAACCAGTAGCAGGGAATATTAAAGATAGGAGACTTGTTAAGTATGCGCTCGTTACTCCAAGAGCTACTAAAGAGTCCATATCAGGACGATTATTTATAAATGATTTAAATCCCTTAATTATTATTTCTCGTCCAGGCAGTAGCAAAGCTAACGTTGCGAGGGAGGCGTGAAAGAAAATATTCCCTAATATTGGAAGATTTATAAATTGTCCTTCTGCAAGGTGACCTAAAACTGAAAATAGCAAAAGTAATAGTGCAAAAGTTAGTTTTTGCCACTGGTTATTCCATTGCTTTTTTTTTTCTAATTCCGCTTTATTAATTTTTTTTGAGAAATCATTTATGTAAATCTCTGATGGAAACCCATTTTCTTTTAGGTTTTTCAGAACTTTTTCTATTTCTATATTTTTCTGGTTAATTTCAAAATATGCACTTTCAGTGAGTAAGTTAACAGAAACATTTTCGATACCATCAGAATTATTCAATATTTTTTCTACAGTACTAACGCAACCACCACATTTCATGCCTGTAATGTTTAATTGAATGCTCTTCATATTTTTTACGATAGAAGCAAATTAATAGTTAGCTTCATTTTTAACTATAATAATAAATGTTATAGAGTTTTTAAATAGTTATTTTTTAATTTACTATAAAACTTTTATTAGATTTAAAGCAGTGCCTAGTAATCAAAACAGAGACAATTTTATTGATAAAGCTTTTACTGTAATTGCAGAATCTATAGTTAAAATAATGCCTATTGCAGAGAAGGAAAAAAAAGCTTACATATATTATAGAGATGGCTTAGCCGCACAGAATAATGGGGATTATTCGGAAGCGTTAGAATATTACAAAGAAAGTTTATTGCTTGAAGAAAATAAAATTGATAGAGGGGAAACTCTAAAAAATATGGCAATAATATATATGAGTAATGGTGAAGAGGATTTGTCTATTGAAACTTATGAAAAAGCATTAGTCGAAAATCCTAAACAGCCATCATGTTTGAAAAATATAGGTCTAATTTATGAGAAAAGAGGAAGATACGCAGAACAAAATGGTGATTTAGATAAGCGAGATATTTGGTTTGATAAAGCTGCTGAAGTCTGGTCTAAAGCTGTGAGGTTATATCCTGGTGGCTATCTTGATATTGAGAATTGGCTAAAAAACTCAGGAAGAAGTTCAATTGATATGTACCTCTAATAAATTTAATAATTTAATAAAGAATAATCAACTGCTTCTTTAATATTAGAAATCTCTTTGATATTTATTGAATTTTTAAAATTATTATTTATTTCTTCGTCTAATTTTGGTACCACTATATTTTTGATTCCTAGTCTTGCAGCCTCTTCTATTTTTGTTCGAAGGTTATTTGATTTTCTAACTTGACCACTCAAACCTAATTCTCCGATAAATGAGCTACTCGCCAAAGGAGCGATATTTTTCAAACTTGATAAAATTGATATTGCTACACCCAAGTCAGATGATGGATCATTTATCTCAAAACCACCTCCAGTAGCTACATAACAATCAAATTCAGATAATTTAATGCCTACATGTTTTTCAATGACAGCTAAAATTTGATGTAATCTGTTTATATTAATTCCAGTTGTAGTTCTTCTTGGGTTACTGTAAAAGGTTTTATTAACAAGTGCTTGTATATCAACTGCGAATGGTCGACTGCCTTCGTTAGTTATCGTAGTTGTTACTCCTGATATGTTTTCTTTGTTTGTAAAGATTGAGCTTGGGTTTGTAATCTCTCTTAGGCCTTCTTCAAACATTTCAAAGATTCCAAGTTCAAAGGTCGATCCAAATCGATTCTTTATACTTCTAAGTAGTCTATGTGAGGAAATATTATCTCCCTCAAAGTTTATTACCACATCAACTAAATGCTCTAAAGTTTTTGGACCAGCCAAGGCCCCATCTTTCGTTACATGGCCAATAATTAAAAGTGCAATATTATTTTCTTTTGCAAGATTTTGCAATTCAGATGAACATGCCCTGACTTGAGAAACTGATCCTGGCGAACTTTCCATCTCATGATTATGGATCGCTTGAATACTATCAATAATTGCGAAATTTGGATTTACACGTTTAATCTCTTCAATAATTTGGGTTAAATTAGTTTCAGCAAAAATTTTTAAATCAAAACAGTTTTGATTTAATCTTTCCCATCTGATTTTTACTTGTTCTAAAGATTCTTCTGCAGTAACATATAAAACCTTCTCTTTAAGAGATATTTTTCCTGCTGATTGAAGTACTATTGTGCTTTTACCTATGCCTGGCTCTCCTCCAAGTAAAACTACAGATCCAGGAACTATACCACCTCCAAGAACTCGATCAAATTCCTTAAAGCCACTGGTAAATCTTGATATTTTTTTAGATGAAATCTCATTAAATTCTATGGACTTTTTACTATTTTTAATATCTTGATATTTAGATCTCTTGCTTTTAATTTCTTCAACAATGGAATTCCATGAGTTGCAATTAAGGCACCTTCCAAAGTATTGAGAAGTTTCAGAGCCACAATTCTGACAAATGAAAGACGATAATTTGCTAGTCATTTAGTATCTGAATGAATTAAAGGAACTAGAATATTTGGGATATTGCCCCTCTACAAGTTAGATTAGGTTAAGAACAAATTCTCTTTCTGATTAGCTAATAGAAACAAATGGCTCTATCTAGTCAAACTAAAGAAACAATCCTGGTCGCAGATGACGAGGCAAGTATAAGAAGAATTTTGGAGACGCGTCTCTCCATGATTGGCTACAAAGTTGTAACTGCATGCGATGGCAAAGAGGCACTAAAGTTATTTAAAGATTATGAGCCCGATTTAGTAGTCCTTGATGTCATGATGCCAAAGTTAGATGGTTATGGAGTTTGTCAAGAATTAAGAAAAGATTCCGATGTCCCAATTGTTATGTTAACTGCATTAGGAGACGTCGCAGATAGGATAACAGGTTTAGAATTAGGGGCTGATGATTACGTAGTTAAACCATTTAGCCCTAAGGAACTAGAAGCCAGAATCAGATGTGTTCTTAGAAGAATTGATAAAGAACAAATTCCTGGGATGCCTAATTCAGGATTAATTATGGTTACGGATATAAAAATTGATACAAATCGAAGACAAGTTTTTAAAAGCGATGAAAGAATTAGATTAACTGGTATGGAATTTAGTCTTCTAGAGCTTTTGGTAAGTAGGTCAGGAGAACCATTTAGTAGAGGAGAGATTTTAAAAGAGGTTTGGGGATACACACCCGAAAGACATGTAGATACAAGGGTAGTCGATGTTCACATATCAAGATTAAGATCAAAACTGGAAGCTGATCCAGCGAATCCTGAATTGATATTAACTGCAAGAGGTACAGGATATCTTTTTCAGCGTATTGTCGATATTGCAACTTTTGAGGGTAAATAAATGGGAAAAGACACTGTACATAAAAATAAAATCAATAAGCCTAGAGCCATCAGAAGATTAGTTATTTGGTATAAAAGAAACTCGGCTGTAACTTCAATAGTAGATACTGCAGCTAATTCTGCAGTAACAGCTAGTAATGTTGCTGGTAACGTAGTTTCTGGTGCTGGATCTGTCGTAAGTACAGCTAGTAATGTAGCTAGTAATGTTGCAGGTAATGTTGCAGGTAATGTAGTTTCCAGTGCTGAATCTGTTGTAAATACTGCTAGCAGTGTAGTTTCAAATGCTAGTTCGTTGGCTAAAAATACATTACAGCCACTAGTTTTTGATCCACTAAAAAGATTACAAAATAGCGATAATGTTTTAGATAAAGAGGAGGATACGCAATCTAATAGAATTTGGATCGCGGTTGATGGTATGGGTGGAGATTATGCCCCTGGCCCAATTCTCGAGGGGTGCCTTGAAGCGATCAGCAGATTACCGATTAATATAAAATTTGTTGGTAAAATTGAAAAAGTTAAAAATGAAGCAGAAAAAATTGGTTTAGTAGAATTACTTGAAAAAGAAATTGAAAATGATCGTCTTGAATTAATTGATAGTGGTGATCCTATAGGGATGAATGAAGAAGCTACTGCAGTCAGAAAGAGGAAAAATGCAAGTATAAATGTTGCAATGGATTTAGTGAGGAATAATAGTGCACAAGCTGTTTACTCAGCTGGTAATTCAGGAGCTATGATGGCTTCCGCCATATTTAGAATTGGTAGATTGAAAGGGATTGATAGACCAGCTATAGGGGCATTATTTCCAACAAGAGATCAAACTCGCCCTGTATTAGTCTTAGATGTTGGTGCAAATACTGATTGTAAACCATCTTATTTGCATCAGTTTGCTCTTTTGGGTAATATTTATGCGAAAGATGTCTTACAAGTAAAAAAACCAAGAATTGGCCTTTTAAATATCGGTGAAGAAGAATGTAAAGGTAATGATTTATCTTTAAAAACATTTGAATTACTTTCCACTGAAAAAAGTTTTGATTTTGGAGGTAACTGTGAAGGTCGAGATGTATTGTCAGGTAATTTTGATGTAGTCGTATGTGATGGTTTTACTGGCAATATATTATTAAAATTTCTTGAGTCTGTTGGAGGTGTTTTATTGGATATCTTAAGATCTGAGCTTCCAAGAGGGAGGCGCGGGAAGGTAGGTTCAGCTTTTTTAAAAAGTAATTTACTTAGAATTAAAAAAAGGTTAGATCATGCCGAACATGGTGGAGCCTTATTACTTGGTGTAAATGGTATTTGTGTGATCGGGCATGGGAGTAGTAAGTCCTTATCAGTAGTTAGCGCTCTTCGCCTGGCTCACTCGGCAGTTAATCATGATGTGATGGAAAATTTAAATCAACTTCAAAAGCTTCAAGTTTTAAATTCATAAAACATATTGCGTCAAATTTATGTTTGACTTATATAAGTAATTAAAAAACTCTTTTGGAAGGAATAAAGTTTAACCAGATTGGAGTCTCATTTAAAGGAAGTGGCAGTTATGTACCTGATCAAATTCTAACCAATCAAAAAATTAGTCAAAAGGTAGATACAAGTGATGAATGGATAAAATCTAGAACTGGCATTTCTGAGAGAAGAATTTCTAGCTTGCAAGATAATGTCACTGATATGGCTTACAAGGCAGCACTAACTGCGATTGAAATGGCTAGATGGGATATTAAAACGATAGATTTGATTATTTTAGCTACTTCTACTCCAAATGATTTGTTTGGTTCAGCCCCATCTGTTCAAGCTAAATTAGGGGCCTGTAATGCTGTGGCTTTTGATTTAACTGCCGCATGTAGTGGTTTTTTATTCGCCTTAATAACCGCCTCAAAATTTTTAAAAGGGGGTAGCTTTAAAAGGGCTATTGTTATAGGATCGGATCAATTATCTAGCTTTGTTGACTGGAATGATAGAAGAAGTTGTATTCTCTTTGGAGATGGTGCGGGTGCATTAGCAATCGAAGCTACAAATGAATTTGATAATTTCATTGGTTTTGATATGAAAACTGATGGAGGAAGAGGATCTTTTCTTAATCTTCCATCAAAAAATGATAAGAATTCAATAATTGATAACATTGATTTTTTAAGTGGAGGTTTTTCTTCAATTCAGATGAATGGTCAGGAAGTTTATAAATTCGCAGTTAAAGAAGTTCCGATAATTATTGATCGATTGCTGAGAAACAAAAATTATAGTTCTGATGAAGTTGATTGGCTTGTATTACATCAAGCTAATCAAAGAATATTGGATTCTGTAGGAGATAGGTTAAAAATTCCTAGAGAAAAAATTCTTAGCAATTTAGATAAATATGGTAATACTTCAGCAGCAACAATTCCATTAATGATGGATGAAGCCATTAGAGATAATAGAATTAAACAAAATGATATTATTGCCACAAGCGGATTTGGCGCTGGGCTAAGTTGGGGAGCAGCCCTTATTAAATGGGGTTAAAAACAAAATAGGATCATTATGACAATTGCATGGGTTTTCCCTGGACAGGGTTCGCAAAAAATTGGAATGGCTAAACAAATTCAAAATTTGGCCAATACTAAGGAGAGGTTTAGTTACGCTTCTGAGATATTTGAGAGAAATTTATTTGAAATTTGTGAGTGTAATACTGAATTAATTAATCCTCTTAGTGATTTGAATGACACAAGAAATACACAAATTTGTCTTTTTTTAGTTGAATCTATTTTATTAGATGCCTTAAAGGATAATGGTTGTAAACCAACTTATGTCGCTGGGCATAGTCTAGGAGAAATTACGGCACTGTATTGTGCGGATGTTTTTTCATTCGAGGATTGTGTATCACTAATAAAAGTAAGATCTCAATTAATGGTAAATGCTGGGAAAGGTTCTATGGCAGCAGTAATTGGCTTTGATAGAAATCAACTTGATTTATTAGTAACAAAAATTGATGATATTGTAATTGCTAATGATAATAGTTCCTCCCAAGTTGTCTTATCAGGTTCTAATGAAGCATTAGATAATTTATCGAGAGAGATTAATTGTAAAAGATTCCTGAAATTAAATGTTTCAGGTGCATTTCATTCCCCATTTATGAATGAGCCTTCAGAAAAATTTTCTGATTATTTAAAACAGATTAAATTTAAAAATCCTTCTTTCCCCGTCATTAGTAATTATGAACCTTCACTTTGTAGCGATCCAAATGAACTTAAAATTAGATTGGAAAATCAAATGTGTAATGGGGTGAGGTGGCGAGAAACTATGGATTTAATGGCAAAAGATAGTGATCTTCATATTGTTGAAATTGGCCCCTCAAATGTACTTAGTGGTTTAGCAAAAAGACATTTGAAAGATGTCAAAATTTCTCAAGTATCATCTTCTGATCAAATAAGTTATTAATTCTCATGAAAAATGATATTTTTCAAAAATTAACCTATCAATTAGTTAGCAAACTTTTTGTATTCCCAATTTATAAATTTGTATTTAAAGGACATCTATTAGGTAGAGAAAATATTCCGCAAAAAGATTCCTTTATTATGGTTTCTAATCATGGTTCTTTACTTGATCCTCCTTTGTTAGGGCATGCTCTTGGACGGAATATATCTTTTATGGCTAAGGCAGAGCTTTTTAAAATTCCTATTCTTGGCTTTATTATAAAAGCTTGTGGCGCGTATCCTGTAAAGAGAGGAATTGCTGATAAAAATACTATTAAAACAGCATGTAAAAAATTATTAAATAATAATAGTATTGGAATTTTTATTGATGGCAAGCGTCAAAAGAATGGTCGAGTTAATAAGCCAAAACAAGGCGCAGCATTATTAGCCTTTAAGAATCAAAAATTATTATTGCCTGTTGCAATAGTTAATTCACATAAACTAATAAGATTTAAATTCTGCATTCCTTTGTTTTCAAAAATAGTTATTAAAGTGGGACAACCTATTCAACCTCCACAAAGCTCATCAAGAGATGACTTAAATTATGTCACTATGAACCTTAAAGACAAGATTAATGATTTAATTGGATGAATACCTAGTTAATTGGAGAAATAGGGTAAAGTGGCAAAACTTTTTGCCATGAATTTGCATTTTTATTCAATAAATTTTTATTTGATAAATCTAATAATTCTGTTAAATCTTTCTCATCCTCATAATTAGCCTCAAAAAAAAGTTCTTTACTCTCCAATTCTTTAATAACTTTTGGTTCAACTGTTTCTCTGATTACTAGATCTGTATTTTTCTCTTCATCATGCAAAATTTCATACTTACCTGCAATAAACCCCTTTCGTTTTAATTTTTTGTAAATCCAGAATGTTTGTTTGTTTTTGAAAATATGGTTTTTTGATGCAATTCTTTTAGCCATAATTTCAAATGAACTAAAACTGTCTAAAGGACAATTTATTTGTTGTGAGATAGTCCTTGCTAAAACAACAATAAGTCTTGATGCATTGAAATTTGCCGGTCCTATGCTGACAGATATTTTATTTACTTGTTGCAAATTTTTTTTGGAAATGAATTTATTAAATTCAATAATCAAGTTATTACATAAGTCATTATCAAACTTTTTTATAAATAATTCATCACATGCAATATTATTATTTTTCCTATATCCAAAGCCAAAAGAACTATCTGTACTATGTATCACCAATGAAGGGTAGTTTTGTATTCGTTTGAGATAATGAGACATCTATTACCTTTAAACAGGTAATTCTAAACCGGGATTGATTTTAGACCACTTTCCATATTCTTCTATAAAACTTCCGCAAGATTGAACATCCCAATCAGTTTTGTAATCGCCATTATTATCTTTTACTATAGATACGTGTATGTATGGTTTAAGTGCTTTAAAATTAGGAATATCGCAAATATTTTCAACTTCATGATTATTTTCAACATCATGATAAGTAATACATCTATCAACCCATTTACAGTTAATGCAAATGCACATAATTAGAAAATAAAATGAAAATTAATAATATTCTTACTGATCATACACTAATAATTAATGAATTAGAAAAAAGTATAAAATTTTATAATTGGAATTCTATCTTATCTTTTTTACCTAAAGGATCATATTTAGTTGGCGGCTACATAAGAGATATTATTTTGGGCAGAGTTAAAGAGGAGGTAGATGTAGATATTGTCGTACCTCTAAATGCTATGGAAATTGGGAAAAAGATTGCAGACAATATTGAATCTAAATTAATAATCTTAGATGAGAAAAGAGGAGTGGTCAGAATTATTCTTAACCATATTTCAATTGATATTGCTAATCAGATTTCTTCCACTATCGAAGGTGATTTGAGTAGTAGGGACTTTTCGATTAATTCCATTGCTTTTTTATTTGATAAGAAGTGTTTGCTTGATCCGTTAAATGGACTAAAAGATCTAGAATGTTCACTACTGAGAACTTATTCAGAATCAAATCTACTTAATGATCCGTTAAGAATATTGAGATGTTTTCGGTTCGTTTCAGAGTTTAATTTCAAAATTGATCTGAAGTTAATTAGTTTTATACAGAAAAATAAAGGGAAATTATATCTTGTTGCCAAAGAGAGGATTAATTATGAAATACAGAAAATAGTAAATGGGGTAAATGCCATTGAGGCGGTAATTTTAGTAAAAAAATTTTATATATTTGGATCTGATCATTTATATAAAGATTCTTTTTTTTTGGATTTAAAGAAAATTAATTATGCAGAACTTCAACAAAATGAAAAGGAAAAATTTTTACCATTGTTCTTTATTTCCCAAATTTTTGATGAAGTATCTCTAGAAAAATATAATTTTAGTAAAGCTGAAATTTCAAAAACTAAGTTATTAAGAAAATGGCATTTTTTGCTAAAGAATAAAAATATCTCTCAGTTAAATGAATTAGATAGATTTGAATTACATCAAGAATTAGAGATGTTTCTTCCATGTTTTATTTTTTATTTACCTGAAAATATCCGTTTCGAGTGGCTTAATAGATGGCGAGACAAGGATGATAAATTATTTCATCCTTCAAATTTACTTAATGGTGATGTAATTAAAAAAAATTTAAAAATAAAGGACGGACCTCTCTTAGGAGAGCTTTTACAGTATCTTTCAAAGGAGCTTGCATATAAAAGATTGGATAATTTTAATGAAGCTATTTATAAAGCAAAGCAATGGATTGAACAAAATGCGCCAAAATGTGATTAAATACACATAGCTTAGTTTTGTTTAACGGTTCAGACTTCAAAATTATTTTAAAAAATTTATGAGCATTCGTATCTACATTGGCAATTTACCTCAAGGGTTTAATCCAAAAGAATTTGATAAGATTTTAAAATCAGTTTCTGATTCGATTAGGTTCAAAGCAGTTTTAGATAAGGAAACTAAGGAATGTAGGGGTTTTGGTTTCGCGACAACAAATAATGAAGAGAATGCGAATTTACTAATTCAAAAGTTGAATGGTTTCGAATTTAATGGTTCCAAATTAAGAGTAGAATTATCAGAAAAGAAAGATTCTGCTTCAAATAAAAGAAATAGTGGAAACTTAAACAAGAATAAGAAGAGGAAAGATTTTAAGAAAATTGTTCATAGTGATGCTCCTAATCTTGAAGCACCAGATCCAAGATGGGCTGGAGAACTGTCTAAATTGAAAGATTTGTTGGCAAACCAGAAGACACCTGCTTAGCTATTTAATTCGAGAAATTAAAAAAGATATTGGAATCTCAAAAGCTTTTACTGAATTTTTTACAAAAGCTCTATTATTGAATACATCATAATCTAACCTTTCTATGGAATCCAGTATTCCTCTGTAGAGACGTAAAGATGTCCAAACTGGCCATCTAGCGTCAGAAGACAACCACTTAATACCCTCTTCAGACTTTTGAAACCAATCTCGAGCCCTTGTTAATTGAAAGTTCATCAGCGCCTTCCACTGATTGTTTATGACGCCTTTTAAAAGTTCTTCTTCAGAATAATTAAATTCTTTAATATCTGCTTGTGGGATATATATTCTACCTCTTTGTCTATCTTCTCCGACATCTCTCAATATATTAGTTAATTGATTAGCTATTCCTAAAGCTATAGCTGCTTCTGAGGGGTCAGGCTTCGCACTCCATGGAGCTGATGTATAAGCGCTATCAATTCCCATGACATTCTGAGTCATTAAGCCAACAGTCCCTGCGACTCTATAACAATAGAGTTTTAATTCATCAAAATTTTTGTATCTAAATTTATTAAGATCCATCCGTTGACCATCTATCATGTCTATGTAAGGTTGGATATCTTGTGGATATTTTTGGATTGTATCTAATAGAACTGCATCTAATTCAGATTTAATATTTCCTTTAAATACATTCTTTGTATTTTCTTCCCATTTATCTAAATTATCTGAAAGTTCTTCTTCCGATTTAGTTGAGGCTTCTGTGCTATCCATTATTTCATCTGTTCTTCTACACCATACATAAATAGCCCAAATGGCTTTTCTTTTTTCCATTGGTAATAAAAGAGTTCCCAAGTAAAAGGTTTTAGCCCATTGTTGAGTCTCTTTTCGGCATATCTCGTATGCTTGATCTAGTTGAGAAATCGAATTGTTCAAAAAGTTTTAAATGAATTACTTTAAATGTTATTAAGAAACATTTTGAGGGATTTTGGAATATTCATTATTAATTGATTCCGCGCACAATTTACCACTTAAAACAGCTCCTTCCATAGATGCCAAATATTTTTGCATTGTATAGTCGCCAGCTAAGAAAAAGTTTTTTATGGGAGATTTTTGGCTAGGTCTAAAATCTTGGCATCCTGGAACGGCCTTGTAAACAGATCTTGGAGTTTTGACTACTTTATATTTTCTTAGTTGTGTTTTATCATCACCCATGAAATGTGTTGGGAATAGTTTTTTTAGTTCCTCCATAGTTGCATCAACTATGTCTTGATCACTTCTATTTATCCAGTCTTTTGCTGGTGCAAAAACCAATTCAAGCATTGATCTATTTGGATCTTCATATTCCTTACATGTGATACTCATATCAGCATAAACACTGAGGAGTGGAGATCTGCTGAAAAGTAAATGGTCAATATCTGTTAATTTTTTGTCAAACCATAAATGTATATTGATAACCGGTACGCCATTGAGACCATCTAATTTAGAAAAAACATCTAAACCTTTCCATTGTTTAGGAATCATTAATTTGAAGAGATCTACAGGCATTGCACTAACATAAGCATCAGCAATTAGTTCTTTCTTCTCTTTTTCGTTTAAAGAGGCAATAGTAAAACTTTTAACAGTGCTGTCTTCATTGAGATTGATTTGCCTTAGTGGACTATTCATATGAACTTCTCCACCACGAGAAGTGATATATTCAACCATTGGTTGGCAAAGCCTTTCTGGAGGAGCTCCATCAAGGAATGCCATTTTTGAACCATTTTTTTCTTGTAAAAATCTGTTTAGTGCTGTTAACAATACTGTGGATGATATT
This sequence comes from Prochlorococcus marinus str. MIT 9107, assembly GCF_000759855.1. Taxonomy (GTDB): domain Bacteria; phylum Cyanobacteriota; class Cyanobacteriia; order PCC-6307; family Cyanobiaceae; genus Prochlorococcus_A; species Prochlorococcus_A marinus_N. The sequence continues at coordinate 156,111 of NZ_JNAI01000010.1, read as the reverse complement.
TCATCCGGTCCAATGAAATTTAAAGCTTTACTCATGGCTATAAAAACTTCATCGTTAACTCTTTCTGGAATATTGTGTTCCTTAATCCAATCTGTCCATGATTTGGTATCGCATTTGTCAAGATATTTTTGGCCTCTTAACATTGCAGGCACTAAACCTAATCCAAACAGAATTTTTTCCTTCCATGAGAGCATATCATTATTGCTAAGTATTGCCGAAACGCCGTTAACCGGAGCTGGTATATCGGGAAAGTCAAATCTACTGTAAGTTCCTGGCTCTGATGGCTGATTGAAAATCATTGAATGACTTTTCCATTGGAGTCTGTCCTCGATATCTAATTCCTTGAAAAGTTGCAACATATTGGGATAGGCTCCAAAAAATATATGCAAACCAGTTTCATACCAGTCTCCATCCTCGTCTTTCCAGGCAGCAACTTTTCCTCCTAGAACATCTCTAGCTTCTAGAACTATTGGAATGTGGCCATTATCAACTAGATATTTAGCACAAGATAAGCCCGCTAAACCCGCACCAGCAATTACAACACGCATTATCAAATAAAGAAATAATTTAACACTTAATAATAAGCTACATTAAAGTTAGAACATTATAGTTTTTTTCGTTGATTATTTTGTAAAGTTATGGAAAAAATGCTTTTAAAATCAACCACTCGCCATGTAAGGATTTTTACTGCTGAAGTAGTTGATAAAGAATTACAGTTTCATCCAAATAAACTAACTCTTGATTTGGATCCTGATAATGAGTTCATTTGGAATAAAGATTCATTAAACATAATAAATGAAAAATTTAATGAACTAATAAAAGAAAGAGCAGGGAAAGATTTAGACGATTACGAACTTCGGAAAATAGGATCAGAAATTGAAGGTTTAATTAAATTTTTGCTCCAAAATGGGCAATTAAGTTATAACCCAGATTGTAGAGTAATGAACTATTCAATGGGTTTACCGAAGACAAATGAGGTATTGTGAATAGACCACCCTCAAACAGAAGGCCAAGAAAAGGCTCAAATAGAAGTTATTACTCTTCAAAACCAAGAGATATCGATCCTTACAGGCAAAGAAATAGTAGATTGCCAGCTTCTTCTGCTGAACAAAAGATGAACTTCAGTAGAGGCACAATAGCTGTTCTTGCGGGAGTATTAATTCTAGGAGTTGGTATTGGCAGCGCGATTACTAGTACAACGGATGGAGGACAGGGAAATATAGCTAGTCAACAACAATTAGATATGGCTGTTCCAGATCCTGAATTTTGTAGACAATGGGGAGCGAGCGCTTTTGTGATTGACGTTGAAATGTATACAACTTTGAATCCATCTACAAGTTTTGTAACGCAACCAGCTCTACAGCCAGGTTGCGTAATTAGAAGAGAGAATTGGACAGTTTTACAAAAACAAGGAGCAATTAGTAATGAAGATGTAAGAGAATGTAAGCAAAGAATGAATACTTTTGCTTATATTGGATCTATAAGAGATAAACCAATAGTTAAGTGCGTTTATCAGACGGATGTAAATGAAAATAAATTTATAATTAAAGGTGATGGACAAGCCGAAGATGGAGGAGTAGGGATTAATAAAGAAGCAATCCAGTTCTGATAAATTTTTATATATTCTTCAATGGACTTTCTAAACTTGCAAATTGTGGCAGAATATTTTTCTTGAAAACTTCGGATGCTCTTGAAGTATATCGCGATGGATTTGTAATTAATTTAAGTTCTCTTTTAACCTCTAAGTCAGCAATAAACGCTTTATGTATTGTTCCAGCTGCTAATTCTCTTTCAATTGAAACAACAGGTAAAAACGAAGCTCCTAGACCTGATTGAACTGCATTCTTAATTGCTTCCAGAGAATTTAGTTCCATCTCGATTTTTAATCTTTGAATTTCAAGTCCAGAATCTTTAAGAAGTTTATCAACAACTTTTCTGGTTGTTGACTGAGAATCTAACGTTACGAAATTTAATTTGTATAGGTCTTCTTTTAAAACCTCTTTTTTGTTGGAAAGTGGATGTTTAGAGGGTAAAACTAGTGCTAATTCATCTGTAGCATATGGAATGACTTGTAGTAAATTTTCTAAATCTCCTGGTAATTGTCCTCCAATAATGGCTAAGTCAATTTGTCCATTAGCAACACTCCAGCCAGTTCTTCTAGTACTATGAACTTGAAGTCGAACTGATACATCGGGATATTTTTGTCTGAATAGTCCTATCATTCTTGGCATTAAATAAGTTCCAGTAGTTTGGCTCGCGCCAATGACAAGAGTTCCACCTTTTAAACTATTTAAATCTTCAATAGCTTTACAAGCTTCATCGCACTGATTCAAAATTCGTTCACAATATTCAAGAAGGAGTCTTCCTGCTTCAGTTAAAAGAGCTTTTCTACCACCTCTATCGAAGATTGTTATTTCTAGTTGTTTTTCTAGGTTTTGTATTTGTAAACTCACAGCAGGCTGGGTGACATAAAGTAAATCTGCAGCTTTTTTAAAACTTCCTTGAGCTGCAATAGCTTTTAATATTCTTAACTGGTCTAGAGTAAAGGGTAATTCCGGCATCCATTGTCCCTACAATTATCTATAATTCTATTACCTAAAAGTATTCTTGTTAAGAATTAAATTATTTGAATAATTAAAATTTATGGAGACTCATAAAACTTCTATTGTAATTTTATTATTGATTTTTATTTTTGCAGTAATACATAGTGGTGGAGCTGCTTTAAGAATTAAAGCAGAATCTATTATGGGACCAAGATTATGGCGCTTATGCTTTGTTCTTTTAAGTTTGCCATCTGCAATTATCTTGATTAGTTATTTTTTAGCTCACAGATATGATGGAATAAGATTATGGAATTTTCAGGGCAATAGTTTCGTTTTTTTAATAGTTTGGTTTTTAACTGCAATAAGTTTTTTATTTTTATATCCCGCTACTTACAATTTGTTAGAAATTCCTTCAGTTTTAAAACCTAAAGTGAGAATTTACGGAACGGGAATAATGAGAATTACAAGACATCCGCAAGCATTTGGTCAGATAATTTGGTGTTTTGCTCATACTTTATGGATTGGTTCATCTTTCACATTAATAACTTCTATTGGGTTAATATTTCATCATCTTTTTGCGATCTGGCATGGGGATAAAAGATTAGCCAAAAGATTTGGAGATGAATTTGAAAAGTTTAAACAAAATACTTCCATAATCCCTTTTATGGCAATATTTGAAGGAAGGCAAGAACTTAAAATTAAAGAATTTTTTAGGTTTTCTCAACTTGGCATATTAATGGCAATAGGTGTACTTTGGTGGTCCCATCAGTTTATAAATATTGCTGTTAAAACATTTAATTCATCATTTTTGTCGGAATTTTTCAATTGACAGTTTAAAATCTAAATATCAAGTTCTTTAAAAAATGCCTCAAGCTTCAGAAATTGCCTGGTTAATTCCTGTTTTCCCACTTATTGGAGCCGTGCTTTCTGGATTAGGACTAATAAGCATCAACAAGAAAATTAATAATTCTAGAGAAATTGTTTCTATAGGTCTGATCTCTTTCGTTGGTATTTCTGCCGTAATAAGTTATAAAGCTTTGATTGAACAAGTTAATGGTTATCAGTCTGTAGAGAAGTTATTTGTATGGGCTAATGCTGGCGATTTCACAATCCCAATGGGCTTTGTTCTTGATCCTTTGGGTAGTGTAATGCTTGCTTTAGTAACCACGATAACTTTGCTTGTGATGATTTATTCTCATGGTTATATGGCACATGACAAAGGTTACGTGAGATTTTTTACATATTTAGCCTTATTTAGTAGTTCAATGATGGGATTAATAATTAGTCCAAATTTATTAGAAATTTACGTTTTTTGGGAATTAGTGGGAATGTGTTCTTACTTATTGGTAGGTTTTTGGTATGACAGAGATGGTGCTGCCCACGCTGCCCAAAAAGCATTTGTTGTTAATAGAGTAGGGGATTTCGGATTATTACTCGGCATTCTTGGTTTATTTTGGGCAACGAATAGTTTTGATTTTCATGAAATAGCTAACGGAGTCTCTCAATCAGTATCTGATAATTCACTACCCATTTGGGCAGCTTTACTACTTTGTTTTTTGGTTTTTTTAGGCCCAATGGCAAAATCTGCACAGTTTCCTCTTCATGTATGGTTACCTGATGCGATGGAGGGTCCAACACCTATTTCTGCTCTGATCCATGCAGCTACGATGGTTGCTGCAGGAATATTTCTAGTAGCTCGGCTGCAACCTTTGTATTCAATATTCCCCTCTATACAGTTTATTATTGCTTTAGTTGGTACCATTACTTGTTTTTTGGGGGCCTCTATAGCTTTAACCCAAATGGATTTAAAAAAGGGATTAGCATACAGTACTGTTTCTCAACTTGGTTATATGATGCTTGCAATGGGTTGTGGAGCTCCAATAGCAGGAATTTTCCATTTGGTAACTCATGCATGTTTTAAGGCAATGTTATTTTTGGGATCTGGTTCGGTCATACATGCTATGGAAGAAGTCGTAGGGCATCAGCCTGTACTGGCTCAAGATATGAGATTGATGGGTGGTCTGAGAAAAAAAATGCCTTTTACCTCAGCAACATTTTTAATAGGTTGTGTAGCAATTAGTGGTATTCCTCCATTGGCAGGTTTTTGGAGTAAAGATGAGATCCTTGGAAACGCATTTATATCATTTCCTGCTTTTTGGTTCGTAGGACTTTTAACAGCTGGGATGACTGCTTTTTATATGTTTAGGCTTTATTTTTTGACATTTGAAGGAGATTTTAGAGGGGAGAATAAAGAATTACAAAAAAATCTTTTAATTGCCTCTAAAGTAATTCTAGATGAAGAGCACGAAGAAGAGAATGAAGATCATGGCTATATTCATGAGTCTCCATGGTCAATGACATTTCCTTTGGTCTTTCTAGCTGTCCCTTCTGTAGTTATAGGCTTTATTGGAATCCCATGGGATAGTAAATTCGGATATTTACTAGATCCTGAGGAAGCAGAGATTGCAGCCAAAGCTTTCGAATTAAAAGAATTTTTGCCCCTAGCGATCGCTTCAGTTCTTATTGCATCATTTGGAATCATTATTGCTTATCAAGCATATTTTGCAAAAAAAATTAATTTGTCAATTTTATTTGCAGAAAAGTTTCCTACTATTAATCGATTTTTATCAAATAAATGGTACCTAGATGATATTAATGAAAAAATATTTGTTAAAGGGAGTAGAAAATTAGCAAAAGAAGTCTTAGAGGTTGATTCTAAGGTTGTTGATGGTGTAGTCAATCTTACTGGACTTGTTACTTTAGGCAGTGGAGAAGGTTTAAAATATTTTGAGACCGGTAGAGCTCAATTTTATGCTCTTATTGTTTTTGGAGGAGTCATTCTATTGGTTGCTATATTTGGTTTTCAATCTCCCCAGGTAACTTAATTACAATTGTGTGTCTTCACTGTTTATTGGGATGAAAAAATATAGATAATTTCTAGACTTTATTTAAGATAAATTTCTTACTAAATTGAGTAACTATTTTTTTACACATTTTGCAACACAAATGTTAGGAATTTTAGGAGCTGGATTGTCCACTTTTCCTTGGCTATCTGCTTCAATTTTGTTCCCAATTGTTAGTGCGTTTGTAATACCTTTTTTCCCAGATAAAGGAGATGGGAAACAGGTTAGATGGTTTGCTTTATCTGTTGCATTAATAACTTTTTTAATAACTGTAGGTTCATATATCAATGGATTTGATATTAGTAATGACAATGTTCAACTTAAAGAAAATATCAATTGGCTCCCTGATTTAGGACTTACTTGGTCTGTTGGGGCTGATGGTATTTCCATGCCTTTAATATTATTAACTAGTTTTATAACTGCTTTAGCAGTTTTAGCTGCATGGCCAGTCAAGTTTAAACCAAAATTATTTTTCTTTTTAATATTAGTGATGGATGGTGGTCAAATCGCTGTATTCGCAGTTCAAGATATGCTTTTATTCTTTTTAACTTGGGAACTTGAGTTAATCCCAGTTTATTTACTATTGGCTATATGGGGTGGCAAAAACAGACAATATGCAGCGACAAAATTTATTATTTATACAGCTGGCAGCTCTATCTTTATCCTACTAGCAGCATTGGCTATGGGTTTCTACGGTACAGAAATTCCTAACTTTGAGTTTTCTCACTTGGCAGCTCAAGATTTTAATCAAAAATTCCAAATACTCTGTTATGTAGGCCTCTTAATTGCATTTGGAGTCAAACTCCCAATTGTACCTCTGCATACTTGGCTTCCAGATGCTCATGGAGAGGCTACAGCTCCCGTTCATATGCTCTTAGCTGGAATTTTATTGAAGATGGGAGGATATGCTCTTCTACGATTCAATGCACAATTGTTACCTCTTGCTCATGCTCAATTTGCCCCATTATTAATAGTTCTTGGAGTAGTAAATATAATTTATGCTGCATTAACTTCTTTTGCTCAAAGAAACCTTAAAAGAAAAATCGCATACAGTTCAATAAGTCATATGGGTTTCGTTCTTATTGGAATAGGGAGTTTTAGTAGTCTTGGAACAGGCGGAGCAATGCTCCAAATGGTAAGTCATGGTTTAATTGGAGCTAGTTTATTTTTTCTTGTTGGTGCTACCTATGACAGAACTAAGACTCTTAAACTTGATGAAATGAGTGGTGTAGGACAAAAAATGAGAATCATGTTTGCCTTATGGACTGCTTGTTCCCTTGCTTCGCTTGCTTTGCCTGGAATGAGTGGATTCGTTTCTGAATTAATGGTATTCACAGGATTTGTTACTGATGAAGTTTATACACTTCCGTTTAGAGTATTAATGGCCTCTCTAGCTGCTATCGGGGTAATACTTACTCCTATTTATTTACTATCTATGTTAAGAGAAATTTTCTTTGGTAAAGAAAATCCTAAATTAATTGAGGAACGAAAACTCATCGATGCAGAGCCTAGGGAAGTCTATATAATTGCTTGTTTACTTTTGCCGATAATTGGAATAGGTTTGTACCCAAGATTAGTTACTGAAAGTTATCTTGCTTCAATTAATAATTTAGTTGATAGAGATTTAAATGCTGTTAAAAGTGTTGCTAAAACTAAAATCTTTGCAGGAACTAAAAAAAATAGCATCTTAAAAGCTCCAACACTATAATTTTAAAATTAATAAAATATTATTTGGCATTAAATAATTAAGAAGATATCTTATGGTTAGTTATTAGCTATTTTAAAGTTTCTTTTCCCAATTCTATTGATAATCAACAATTAGGACCTAGATTATTGATTAAGTTTCTTCAAGACGCCGCAGGAAAAGGCGATCTTGATCCATGGGATATTGATGTAATAAGTGTAATTGATAGTTTCTTAGAGCAATACACACATACTTTCGAAAAAACTTCTAATGGTCAAAGTTCATATCATAAGGATTTATCTGAGACAAGCGAGGCATTTTTTGCAGCTTCTGTACTAGTAAATTTAAAGGCTCAAGTTTTGGAATCTGATGTTTTCAAAGAAAATTCGTCCGATTTTGAAGATGATTTTGAAGTGGATAATCAAGATTGGATTGATCAAGAATTTGATATTCCAAAATACCCTGAAAAATATTTAAGGAGAAGATCAATAGCACAACCAATTCTTCAAAGGACAACAACATTGGGAGAACTGGTAAGTCAATTAGAGTCGATTGCTGAAGTTATAGAAACCCAAGATCTTCTGCTAATGAAGAGAAAAAGAAATAATAAATATTCTAATAGGGCCTTAATTTCTCAAGTAAAATCATTAGCCCATCGCGAGAAACTGCCAGAAACTACTAAAGAATTAGGGAAATTTATTGATGGGTGGGAGAAAGCATTGCAGTGGACTGATTTTGAATATTTAGTGAAGAAATGGCAAAAAGTTGTAAAAAATGATTTAGATAAAGATCGTCTAGGGGTATTTTGGGCTTTGTTATTTTTATCATCTGAAAATAAAATTGAAATCAAACAAATTGAATCGTTATATGGCCCAATTCAAATTAAAAGAATAATTCCTGATGGAGCATTAGCTCAATTGCCTATAGAAAATCTTGAGGTAACAAATACTTCTTCCGCTATTGCTTAGCAGCTTAATAGTAATAACGTATAATCTTTAAAAAGAGGTTTTGTATTCATGAAGGCAATGATACTTGCGGCAGGAAAAGGTACCCGTGTTCAGCCCATAACCCACATTATTCCAAAACCAATGATACCGATTTTACAAAAACCTGTAATGGAGTTTCTTTTGGAACTCTTAAAAGAGCATGGCTTTAAAGAAATTATGGTTAATGTCTCTCACCTCGCTGAAGAAATTGAGAATTACTTTAGGGATGGTCAAAGATTCGGTGTGGAGATAGCATATAGTTTTGAAGGTAGAATTGAAGATGGAGAATTAATAGGAGATGCTTTAGGCTCAGCAGGGGGATTAAAAAAAATTCAAGATTTTCAAAAATTCTTTGATGAAACTTTTGTCGTCCTATGTGGCGATGCTTTAGTTGACTTAGATTTGACTGAAGCAGTTAAGAAACATAAGGAAAAGGGAGCAATTGCCAGTTTAATAACTAAAAAAGTGACTAGAGATCAAGTATCAAGTTATGGCGTAGTGGTCTCAGATAATAATGGTCGAATAAAGGCGTTTCAAGAAAAACCTTCTGTAGATAAAGCTTTAGGTGACTCTATTAATACAGGTATTTATCTTTTTGAACCTGAAATTTTTAATTTCATACCATCAGGTGAAAAATTTGATATTGGTGCTGATCTCTTTCCTAAACTTGTTGAAATGGATTTACCATTTTATGCACTACCAATGGATTTCGAATGGGTAGATATTGGAAAAGTTCCTGATTATTGGAGTGCTATTCGTAACGTATTGCAAGGAAAGGTAAGACAAGTAGAGATACCTGGCAAAGAAATTAAACCAGGAGTTTTCACTGGATTAAATGTCGCTGCTAATTGGGATACAGTTGATATTACTGGGCCAGTATATATTGGGGGAATGACAAGAATAGAAGATGGAGCAACAATTATTGGCCCTGCAATGATTGGCCCTAGTTGTTGTATTTGCGAAGGTGCAACAATTGATAATTCAATTATTTTTGATTATTCTAAAATTGGTAAGGGTGTTCAACTTGTTGATAAATTAGTATTTGGCCGTTACTGTGTGGGGAAAAATGGAGATCACTTCGATTTGCAAGATGCATCTTTGGATTGGTTGATAACAGATTCTAGAAGATCTGACATGACTGAGCCATCTCCACAGCAGAAGGCAATGGCAGAATTGTTAGGAACTGATTTGATTAATATTCCAGATTAAGATCAGCTTTTTCAAGAATCTCAGGGATTAAATGTTCTGCCTTAACTGCCATTAGATGAATACCATCTGCAATATTAATAAAATCTTGAGCTTGTTCAGCTGCGATCTGTATCCCTTCTTGTAAAGGGTGTTTAGCATCTTTAAGACGATTTAAAATATTTTCAGGGATGTATGCACCGGGAACGTATTTGTTTATAAAGAGTGCATTTTTGTAAGACTTTAAGAGAAATACACCTGCAATTACAGGAATTTCGAGAGGGTTGCTAATTTTTTCACAAAATTCAATCAAGTTCTCTTTTTCCATAACCATTTGAGTTTGTATGAATCTAGCTCCAGCCTCTTTTTTCTTTCTCATTCTATTTTGTAAACTTCTTTGATTTTTGCAACTTGGATCTGCTGCAGCTCCTGAAAATATAAAAGTTTTTTTGTCGGAAAGTTCTCCACAAGTAGGATCGATTCCTTGATTGAATGATTGAATTTGTTCAAGCAATCTAACTGACTCGAACTCGTGAACTGCTTTGGCATCTTGTTGATCACCGGCTTTTACTGAATCGCCAGTAATGCATAAGATGTTTTTAATTCCCAAAGCATTTGCTCCAAGAATATCTGATTGTAAAGCAATTTTATTACGATCTCTACAAGATATTTGCATTATTGGTTCTATCCCATTTTCCAGTAATAGTTTGGACATTGCCAAACTGCACATTCTCATTATCGCCCTGCTTCCGTCGGTAATGTTAACAGCATGTACCTTATCTTTCAAAAGTTGTGCTATCTTAAGAGATCTTATGGGGCTTGCACCTCTGGGTGGCATTAACTCAGCCGTTATGACCTTGGATTTTTTTTCTAAAATCTGCTGAAGTTTTGATTTCAATTGCTTTTGTTTCCTACTTAGTTAACAAGTGTAGTGAGATTGCTAAACTCAATTAATATATAAAAGGAAGTGTTTAAATGCAAATGGTTGAAGAAGATGTGAACAACATTGACATGATGGGTCTCTCAGCAAGAGAGATGGAAATCATTGATCTCGTAGCTGATGGGCTTACAAACCAAGAAATTGCTGTAAAGCTTACTATTAGTAAAAGAACTGTTGATAATCATGTAAGTAATATGTTTACAAAAACAGGTTCTAAAAATAGAGTGGCACTTTTGAATTGGGCAATGGATAATGGAAAGATTTGTAGAGATGGATTTAATTGTTGTTCTCTTCCTGACTCTGATCAAGATTAGTAGCCTTTATTTTTGTATCATCAGCTAAATCCATTAAACAATAATTTGTAGGGCCTAATTCAAAAAGTTCAACATATGCGATGCAGGCATCTTTGTCTGCATCAACAAACCTCAACATTCCTTCTTTGTCATAAAGACCATACATTTGAAGAAGAAAAAATTATATAAAATATAAAGAAAATATAAAGGAAAAGTGGCCCTTTTGACTAGTTTCTTTTGAGAGTTGTCAAATAGTCCTCTTCCCATTGTGAAAAAGGTTTATTAGCGAGACTGAAATTGGAGTAATGTTTAACCCCAGTAATTTCTTGAGCTATGAATGATGGGAGAGTTACATTTTCTTTTTCATTAGAAAGTTCAATTTCGGCAATTTCAAGTGGATAATTTTTTTCTTTAAAGCAATCTATAATCCAAAATTTGTTTTCAACTTCTAAAAAGAATCTTTCTTTTGTTATTTTATTTGAAAGGTTTGACATTATTATTTCACCATCTTTGCGTGGAATAGAGTATTCAAATTCAAAGTTCGTAAAGCTTTCTATATGTTTTTTTAATGCAATTTTATAGTCTTTACCTGTAAACCTTATTCTAATTATCCAATCATCTAAACTTTTTGATAAATATCCTTGTTCAATAAAAATTTTTTTTGTGATGAATTTTTTCCAATTATCTTTTTTTACAAGAAATCTTCTTTCTATTTCTAAGGCCATTTAAATTTTTGGATTTTTTAGAGATAAATCACCTTTCCAATCTAATTTCTTAATTAAAGTATTGTAATAATTAGTGCTTTTTTTAAACTTTATTATTTTGCATGGCGATCCCCCTTTTTTGATCTCACAAAAATAAGTTGCCTTAATGGTCATACATTTTGTACCGTCTCCCCATAATTTAATTTCCCCTTTACTTTTTTTTACTGGTTTCACGATTACCTTACTTGAATTAGGAATAACGATTGGTCTACTAGCTAAACTCATTGGGCATATAGGATTGATTATCATTGCATCTATACTAGGATGTACAATCGGACCTCCTGCAGCCATTGAGTATGCTGTTGAACCCGTAGATGTAGATATGATCAACCCATCACCTTTATATTCATTGACTTTCTCGTTATCGATTTCAATTTGTATTTGGTTGGTAGGGGAAATATCCTCTTCAACGGATTTAAAATAAAAATCATTTAATGCGTTGTAGCTTTTTATAATTTTTTTCTCAAGACTTGTTCCACTGATATAAACATTACAATTTAATCTATTACGAAAATCAATTATATAGTCTTCGTTTTCAAGGATTTCAATAAAAGATTTGTCAAATAAAAAATCTTTTTTTTGAGTAAGAAACCCCAAATTACCACCAATATTAATGCTCAATAAAGGAATATCGTAATCCGCTAATGCATTTGCACATTTCAGGAAGGTTCCATCCCCACCAAGAACAATTCCAATATCTGGTCGATAATCTGAATTACATAGATATTTTTCAATTTCATCTTTATGAAAATCACTTGCAATTCTGTTTGATTTGATATTTTTAGCTTCGAGGACTTTTTCACAGAATTTAGAAGCCTTTAGAGCTATAGAACTTTCTGAGCGATATACAATAAGCACTAATGAAAGGTTCATTTAATGCTTCTACCATTTTAATAAATTAAAACTTTCCATATCTACGGTCACCCTATTTCTGTAAAGAGATAACAATATAGCTAATCCAACTGCTGCTTCTGCGGCAGCAACAGTAATCACAAAAATTGTAAAAACTTGCCCTTGAATTAAATTATTATCAATATAGGAAGAAAATGTCATCAAGTTTATATTTACCGCATTAAGCATTAATTCAATGCTCATAAGAACTCTGACTGCATTTCTGCTATTTAATAATCCCCAAATACCAATACAAAATAGTGCTGAAGATACTATCAAAAAAGCTTGAATAGGAATTGATTCTAAATGCATCATAAGAAAGTTGAAAGGTTAGTTTTTATTTGTAAGTAATGGTTCTGATGACTTTTCAATTAACTCTTGATCAACAGGTAATCCAGTTGAAATATCTTCGTTCATTACATCTCTTCTAGCTAAAACAATAGCTCCAATCATTGCCATTAAAAGTAAAACTGAAGCAACTTCAAATGGGAGTAAATAATCACTAAATAGATGTTCACCAATTCTAATAGTTGATTCTTCTCCTATAGAGTTTTGAGGACTTGATAGGCTCCATACATTCGTCAAATCAACTCTTATTAAGAGGCTTAGTAAGGTTAAACAAATAGATGTTGATATGATTCTTCTCGATTTAATGTCATTGATGGGCTTTAAATCTTCTTTTTTATTAACTAGCATTATTGCAAAAATTATTAATACATTCACGGCACCTACATAAACTAAAACTTGTGCTGCAGCAACAAAACTTGCATTTAAAAGAAGATATAATCCTGCCACACTCATGAAAACCCCTCCAAGAAGAAAGGCTGAATAAACAATACTTTCGAGCAATACAACACCAAGTGCTCCTATAAGGACAATAAAAGATAGAACTGTAAAACAAATAATTTGGGTTGTTATAGCAATGGACATAAATTAAAGGAAATTAATTAATTGGATTAGAAACTTTATCTTTATTTTCATTGGATTCAGACCTCATCCAATCATAAACTTCTTCAGGTAATTTACCAACTCTATTATCTGAGGCTGGTATTTCATGAGGGTCCATGACTCCTTTGGGGAGATAGGCAAGCTCTCTTAAAGGTTTCACTGATGGATCTGTTGTGACATTTGTAGGTAGTCTACCAAGTGCAACATTATCGAAATTAAGATTGTGTCTGTCGAAAGTAGCTAATTCATATTCTTCGGTCATTGATAAACAATTAGTTGGACAATATTCAACGCAATTTCCGCAAAATATACAAACCCCAAAATCTATTGAATAATTTCTAAGTTCCTTTTTTTTGGTTTCTTTATTCATTACCCAATCAACCACTGGTAGATTTATTGGACATACTCTCACACAAACTTCACAAGCAATACATTTGTCAAATTCATAATGTATCCTTCCTCTATATCTTTCAGAAGGGATTAATTTTTCATATGGATATTGAACAGTAACAGGTCTTCTTCGAAGATGGTCAAAAGTTACTGATAAACCATTATATAAATATTTGCCAGCATTAAATGCTTCTTTAATATAGCTATTTATTTGTTGAAGGAAATTGTTCATTTTGAATAATTTACTTAGTTATTTTATTTTAGTGGATTAATTTTAAATTTAAGTATTTTTACTTAAATTTAACCACCAAAGAATTGCGGTAAAGCAAGTTTAAATCCTGCAGTTATCAAAAGATTAGCAAGAGAAATTGGAAGAAGAAACTTCCATCCTAGATCTAAAAGTTGATCTATTCTTACTCTAGGAGTTGTCCAACGTAATAATATTGCAATGAAAACCAAAAGATATGCTTTCATTACGGTCATTACAATTCCTATTGATGCGGTGAAAACCTGTATTAAGGGAGCATTAACGGGTAAATTAACAAATTTAGCTATTAATTCAACTGGAATAGGAAAACCCCATCCTCCCAAATAAAGTATTGATACCAATAATGCTGAAAGGATTAAATTAATGTAACTACCAAGGTAGAACAATGCGAATTTCATCCCTGCATATTCAGTTTGATATCCCGCAACTAATTCTTCTTCAGCTTCAGGTAAGTCAAAAGGAAGTCTTTCACATTCTGCAAGAGCACAAATCCAAAAGACTATAAAACCAACTGGTTGTCTCCAAATATTCCAACTCAGGATTCCAGCACCACTTTGTTGGTTAACAATGTCAATAGTACTTAGAGAATTTGTCATCAGTACGATAGCCAGTACAGATAAAGCTAAAGGTATTTCGTAACTTATTGATTGAGCTGCTGCTCTTAATCCTCCTAATAATGAATATTTGTTATTAGACGCATATCCGCTCATAAGCAGTCCTATTGGCTGAATACTACTTAAAGCAATCCAAAGGAAGATTCCTATACCAACGTTACTTATTAAAAGGTTTTGTCCAAAAGGAACAATTAGCCAGGATAGAATCACTGGGACAAGAACTAATATAGGTCCTGCAGTGAAGAGAATTCCATCAGCTTTAGCAGGAATAATATCTTCTTTGACAAGTAACTTAAGACCATCTGCAATTGGTTGGAGTACGCCAAGCGCTCCTGCATATTCTGGACCTATTCTTTGTTGAGCAGCAGCAGATATTTTTCTTTCAAGCCAAACTGTTACTAAAACTCCAACAACTGCCGCTACTAAAACCAAAAGCATGGGAAGAGGGAGCCAAATTATATGAGCTATTTCGCTAGAAAGGCCAAAACCTTTTAAGAATTCATTAAAACTATATTCGAGATCTAATCCGTATTCCAAAATTTTGATGTTATTTACTTAATACATTAACTCTTCACAAACAATATGTGTGTTTTTTTATGAAAAGATGCAAATATTATTCTCTATTTTCAAGGCTGATCCAACCTCTCGGTACTGAACCAGTATAGATTTGCGATGGTCTAAAAATTCTATTTGCTCCAAGTTGCTCTCTCCAATGAGCTAACCAACCAGCAACTCTTGAAATGGCAAAAATTGGAGTAAATAAATCACGAGGAATACCAAGTTTTCTATAAACAAGACCAGAATAAAAGTCCACGTTTGGGAATATGCCCTTAGGTCCAAGTCTTGGTATTGCCTCTTTCTCTAGCGATTTAGCAACTTCATACATTTCATCGGCTCCAAATCTAATAAAAAGCTCTTCTGCCAGTTTTTGAAGAATTATTGCTCTTGGATCTTTGACTTTATATTCTCTATGACCGAAGCCCATAATCTTGCTTTTATTCTTTATCGCCTTATCCAAAAAAGAAGCAGAATTTTCTGGAGTTTTGATTTCTTCTAACATTGCAATTACATCCTCATTAGCTCCTCCATGTAGCGGGCCTGCCAGGGTTCCTACTGCAGAGGCGATGACCGCGTATGGGTCTGTAAGAGTGCTTGCAGTCACTCTAGCGCTAAATGTACTTGCGTTTAAACTATGTTCGGCATGTAAAATTAAACATCTATCAAAAACTTTTGCAGCTATAGGATCTTGTTCTTTTTCAGTCAGCATGTAAAGGAAATTTGATGAGTAAGTTAAATCATCTCTAGGTTGAATAGGGTCTTGTCCTTTTCTAATAAGTTGAAACGCGGCAATCATAGTGGGTATTTTTGCTATTAGTCTTATCACAGCGTTGTATATGTAATTAGGATCATCTATTGCTCTACGCGAATAGAAAAGCCCCAAAGAAGCTGCACTAGATTGAAGAGCGTCCATAGGATGACCTGTTGCAGGGAAACATTTCATCATATCTCTGACTCTAAAACTTAACCTTCGATGCATCTGAACTTCTTGTTCAAAATCTCTTAGTTGAATAGCTGTGGGCAATTCACCCCAAATCAATAGATAAGCAGTTTCTAAAAAACTGCTTTTTTTGGAAAGTTCCTCAATGGAGTAGCCTCTGTATAATAATTTACCTTTGTTGCCGTCAATATCACATATAGATGAATTAGTAACTGGGACGCCCTCTAATCCTGGTTTTAAAATTAGTTTGTTACTATCCAATTTCTTAATTCAATATCAAATAATTATAGATTAAAGATAGTCAAATAATTTTTAATTAACCACAAGTTATTAACTTCACGAAAATTTAAATTGATTGTGTTTGAGGCTTCTTTGAATAACTTTATTAAAGTATTTTTAAACTTATTTCTTTGTAAAGAATTGGATTTTTTTCAGGAATATATTGTCTTATGATTTCTAGAGATTCTTCATTTGATATTTTTAAAATATTTCTTATGAGAAAATTAAGATCTTCCAGATTAGAAAAATATTCAATTTTGTTAAAATTTGCATCCTTGATATCAACTTTTGCATAAAGAAAAGCAGATTTATCTTTATTACTTTTTAAATTAAAGAATTTTTTTGATATTGTTTCTAATTTTTTACCATCAATTAAATAATTACTTATGATTTGTAAACCTGCTGATTCTATTGAATAGATAGTTTCAAAAGTTAATTGTTTGATTACATCGTCTTTTTCTTCAAGAATATCTTTCGAATATATCGAGTAAATAGCTTCATTTTGTTTCAATGTGTATTTGTTGAAATCTTTTATTTTTTTCATATCACTTAAATCCAGTTGATCTTCAGTATTTTTTTCATATGTAATAATCCAATCTTTATTTCCATTGAGCATTAAAATATTTTCATTTACTTTTTGATTAAACTCTTCAAAAAAACTTTTTTCAAAATCATTTATTAAAGGGTTTAGATATTTGTGAAAACTTTTTATATCACTAAAAATTGAAACTTGAGGATTATCTTTATTCGTGTTCTCTTTATTTATTAGTTTATCGTAAGTAAGAATACCAAGATTTTTTTTATTATTTAGTAAATATGATTTTAAAATTAAATTTTTATTTTTTAATTCAAATGTTGTAGCTATAACATCGTCACTTTTGTCTGGAAAATTTTCATTATTAAAAAATATACTTTTATCAAATCCCTTTGAAAATAATATATTTTTTTGGTTTTTTAGTTCAAAAAGTTCTCTCTCATATTGAGATGTTTTCTCTTTAATATCATTACTAGAATTAATACTATTTAAGATTAATTTCTTATCTGATGAAGCAATAATATAATTATCTTCGCTCTGATATATAAAGTTAAGAAAATTTATTTTATTTTCTCTATAAATTGGTACTATTTTATTAGTCTGATCAATTTGAGTTGAAAGATGCAATATATCATTTAGGTTTTTTTCTGACTTAATTTTAAAAACTATCAAAATATCATCTTTAAGCTTTTTATTATTCTCAAAAGTTGAAATTATAAGTTCATTATTATAAATATCTTCTAATTTATTATTGCCTAGATCTAAACCTAGGTAATCTAATATGGAATCTTTTATAAAAACAAAGTTATCTTGATTTTTTGGATTTTTATCTTTCTCAATATTATGGATAATATTAAAACTATCTAAATTTGAAATGAATAATAATTTATTATCTTCTGGTAAATATTTTAATATATTTAGTTGATCAATACTGGTACTTTGCTCCTTATTTTTGTTGGTAAAAGTTTTTTTAAAACCAAAAAAAAATAATAAGGATAATAATAGTATTATTGCTACTATTTTAAGTTTCATTCTCAATGTTTATTTTTATTTTTAACAATAAATTTGCACCTGCAACTTAATTTATTAAATTGTAAATAACATATAATTTAGCCTTTCCATTGGGAAATCATCCAAAATTAATCAATGCTTCTTGTCTCAATGATTGGTTTAATTCTGAGAAAGAAGATCCAGTCTTGATTGATGTAAGAGAACAGTCAGAGCTGGAAATAGCTCGTTTCTCAAAAGAATATTTACATCTACCAATTAGTAAAGTCACATCTGAATACGTTGAAGAAATATTTGCTGGTTTATTAGACAGAGAAATCGTTGTTTTCTGTCATGCAGGAATAAGAAGTTATAACTTTTGTCAATGGTCCCTAGATAATAATATTGTTAGCGAAATATGGAATTTGGAGGAGGGTATTGATGGATGGAGTAGATATATTGACCAATCAATTCCTAGGTATTAGTTAAATATCTAATGAAGAAGCAACAGTATTAACATCTTTGTCACCTCTTCCAGAGCAATTGATAACTATATGTGTATCTTTCTCAAGAGTAGGGCATAATTTATCTAACCAAGCAAAGGCATGGGACGTTTCAAGTGCTGGTATAATTCCTTCGAGTTCACTAACAATTCTCAAAGCATCCAAAGCTTCTTGATCTGTAACCGATCCATATTCTGCTCTCCCTATATCTTTTAAATGGCTATGTTCAGGCCCTACTCCAGGGTAATCTAAACCTGCACTTATTGAGTGGGCTTCTTGTACTTGGCCATTATCATCTTGTAAAAGAAGACTCATTGATCCATGCAAAATTCCAACTGACCCTTTAGTGATGGTTGCAGCATGTTGGTCACTATCAACTCCGCTTCCTGCAGCTTCAACCCCAATTAGGCGTACAGATCTTTCTTTAACGAAAGGATGGAAAAGGCCCATTGCATTTGATCCCCCACCTACACAAGCAAGTAAAATATCGGGTAATGATCCAAACGATTCCATACATTGTTTTTTAGTCTCTACTCCTATAACTGCATGAAAATCTCGCACAATTTTTGGGAAAGGGTGTGGCCCCGCAACGGATCCTAATATGTAGTGTGTAGTTTCGACATTAGAAACCCAATCTCTAATAGCTTCACTAGTGGCATCCTTAAGAGTTGCAGTGCCAGAATTTACAACATTAACTTCAGCTCCTAGCAGTTTCATCCTAAAGACGTTGAGGGATTGCCTTTTTATGTCTTCGGCACCCATATAGATAATACATTTCAAGCCGAACCTCGCACAAACAGTAGCCGTTGCGACTCCATGCTGACCTGCTCCAGTCTCTGCAATTATCCTTTTTTTACCCATTCTTATTGCTAATAAAGCTTGGCCAAGGGCATTATTAATTTTGTGAGCACCAGTATGATTTAAATCTTCTCTTTTAAGCCATATTCTTGAAGTTGCTTTTTTAGTTTTGTAATGTTCAGTAAGTCTTTTGGCTTCATAAAGTGGTGTTTCTCTTCCTACATAAGTCTTAAGTAGATGATTTAATTCTTTTACAAAAAGTTTATCTTTCCATGCATTTGATGCAGCTGTTTCAAGCTCAAAAAGAGCAGGCATTAGTGTTTCAGGAACATATTGACCCCCATATTTCCCAAATCTTCCTTCTTTCGAGGGTTGATTTAAATCTTCATTTGTATAATCTTGATCTTGGGGAGAAAATGTACTTACCACTCTTCTATAGAATAAGTATTAACTAACTATAGATTATATTGAAAATAATGGGAAAAAAGAATTGGATCGAATTTGAAAATCATGAAAATAAATCTGAAGAGACAGCTAAGATAAATACTTTTAATAAAAGATCAAAAATAAATATTTCAAAACAAAAAAAAGGTAAAAAGGGCAAAACAATCACTTTAATTCAGGGTTTAGAAACCGAGAATGAAATCCTTTTAAAAGAATTGCTTAAAAAAATTAAAGTATTTTGTGGTACTGGAGGAACATTAATTGATAGTAATATCCAGTTACAGGGCGATATGGTATCAAAATCAATTGAGTTTCTTAGTAAAGAGGGATTTCAAAATTTATAAAGCAGGGTTAGGATAGGTTTTAATTTTGAAGATATAAAAAATGAAAGAACAAGATCAAACAAATTCAACAAATATAAAGTGGCATAACTTAACTATTAATAGAGATAAGTTAGAGAAAATGAGAGGTCATAAAGGAATGGTTATTTGGTTTACAGGTTTATCAGGGTCTGGTAAGAGTACTTTAGCAAATGCTTTAAATGAAGTCTTACACTTAGATGGTTTTTCAACTTACGTTTTGGATGGAGATAATATAAGGCACGGTTTATGCAAAGATCTTGGGTTTTCCGATGAAGATAGAGAAGAAAATATAAGAAGAATTGGGGAAGTTGCAAATTTGTTTATGAATGCTGGGATAATAACTATTACAGCATTCGTTTCACCATTTATCAGCGATAGAGATAAGGTGAGAAAAATTATTGGATCTAAGGATTTTATTGAAGTTTATTGTGCTGCAGATATCAAAGTATGCGAAAACAGAGATACTAAAGGGTTATATAAGAAAGCTCGGATGGGAGAAATTAAAGATTTTACAGGTATTTCTAGTCCATATGAAGCTCCTCAGAATCCAGAAGTTGTTGTTGATACAGGTTCTTTAGATTTAAAGGATTCAGTTGAAAAAGTGATTACCTTTCTTAAAAAAGAAAATTTACTTTCAAAGAGCTAATAGATAAAACTAGTTTATTGATTTTGAAGATAATTTTCAGCTCCCATAGTTGATAATTTACTATTTTTTGTTCTTACCTTTGTATGAAGATTTTCTCTAAATTTTTTCAATTTTTCTTTCATTGATTCATCAAATAAACTAATCATCTCTATGGCCAATAATCCAGCATTTTGACCTCCATTTATTGCAACTGTTGCTACTGGTATCCCAGCAGGCATTTGAACAATCGATAAAAGAGAGTCAATCCCCTTAAGTGTCTTACTCTCTACAGGTACTCCTATAACAGGAATACAACTTATAGATGCCAACATTCCTGGAAGATGAGCAGCACCACCCGCTCCGGCGATTATTACTTTAATATTTTCTGAGTCTGCATTTTTTGCATATTCCATCATCTCAATAGGTGTCCTATGGGCTGAAAGTATACAAACTTCAGTTTTTATTCCAAATTCTTCCAAAATATCTACTGCAGGTTTCAAAGTTTTTAGATCTGAATCACTACCCATAACGACAGCAATTTTATAGATATCTTTAGAATTTAATTCTGACAAAATAACAAATCAATTCTTTCCCATAATGGCGCGCAATTTATTTAGTGACAATTAGTTAGTATAAAGAGATAAATTTTCATAGAAAATTATGACTTCAAATAAAATTATTGAAAAAAGTGAGGTTAGGGAGTATTTCAATGGAACTGGCTTTGAAAGGTGGAACAAAATTTATAGTAAATCTGACGAAATTAATACAGTTCAGAAAAATATTAGGAAAGGACATCAAAAGACAGTAGATGATGTAGTCTCATGCATCAGGAATTATCCTGAACTAACAAAAAAAAGTTATTGTGATGCTGGATGTGGTGTTGGAAGTCTAGCTATACCTTTATTAAGACTTGGTATAAAAGAATTACAGGTAAGCGATATTTCTTCTGAAATGATTAAAGAAACAAAGAATCGTATAAATAAATTGGGGTTGAACCAAGGTGAAGTAAAATATAAAGTTTGTGATCTGGAACAATTAAAAGGATTATTTGATGTCGTAGTTTGTTTGGATGTATTTATTCATTATCCTCAACCAGTTGCAGAAGAAATGGTTCAACATCTATGCGATTTAAGCAAAGAAAAATTAATCGTTAGCTTTGCTCCTTATACTCCAGTTCTTGCTGTTCTAAAAAATATAGGTAAATTGTTTCCTGGTCCAAGTAAAACTACAAGAGCTTATACATTAAAAGAAAAAGGCATTATTAATTCTGCTAATGAAAAGGGATTTACCGTAGTTAAAACTAAATTAAATCAAGCTCCTTTTTATTTCTCTAAACTAATTGAATTCAAAAAAATTAAATAATTTATTTTACTAAATGATTTTCAAGTGCATAACGAACCAATTCGGTTCTGCTAGAAGTACCTGTTTTAATAAAAAGTCTGCTTACATATTTTTCAACATTTCTAATAGATGTTTCTAGCTTTCTTGCGATTTCCTTGTTCATCAGCCCCTCTGCCACAAGTTGAAGTACACTAGCTTCTCTTGGAGTAAAACTAGGAAGATTTACTTTATTTTCTAAATTAGTAGGATTTTGCTCTGTGAGCATAGATTTTATTTCAGTAATTTGCTTCGCCATTTTGCTTAC
Organism: Prochlorococcus marinus str. MIT 9107; assembly: GCF_000759855.1. GTDB lineage: Bacteria > Cyanobacteriota > Cyanobacteriia > PCC-6307 > Cyanobiaceae > Prochlorococcus_A > Prochlorococcus_A marinus_N. The sequence goes on along the minus strand of NZ_JNAI01000010.1, from coordinate 134,026 downwards.
GTCAATATCTGCGAATCTTGCTGCTTCTTTTAGTAAACGTTCTTGTCTATTGATTACATTTTTAACTCTCGCAGCTAATTCATCGGGGTCGAAAGGTTTAGAAATATAATCATCAACTCCTGCAAGATAACCCTCTGTTCTGTCTAGGGTCATTCCTTTTGCGGTTAGGAAAATAACTGGAGTTCCTCCTAATTTTTCATCCTCTCTAATTTTTTCTAATAAAGCATAACCGTTAGCTCGGGGCATCATAATGTCGCTGATTATTAAATCAGGAAAAATTTTTTGAGCTTTTTCCCAACCATCCTCTCCATCTACTGCAATAAATATTTCAAAGCCTTCATCCTCTAGAAATGTTTTAACAGCTGTTCTTAAACCAGGTTCATCATCAACTAATAAAATTTTTGATTTTCTTACTGTTTCATTTTCTACTTGATTAATTTCATTCATTTTTTAAATTTTTGAATTTGATTTTCTAGTAATAAAGAGAATTTTATATACTAAATACAATGCTATCAACTCCCATACTACTAGACTATCAATCTTCAACTCCTTGCTCTAAAGATGTTGTTGATTCTATGAAACCTTTTTGGAGTGAGATATTTTCTAACCCTTCAAGTAAATCAAATTTAGCGGGAATAAACGCAAGCGCTATATTGGAAGCCTCAAGAGAAAAAATAGAACAAAATTTATTTCTTAATAATAAAAAGGTTATTTTTACAAGTGGGGCTACAGAATCTAATAATTTAGCTTTATTAGGTTTTGCAAGAAATTTTTATAAAAAAACAGGAAAATATGGACATATTATCACCATGAAAACGGAGCATAAGGCGGTGCTGGAGCCTTTGGAAAAATTAAAAAAAGAGGGATTTATGGTGACAGAAATTAGTCCAGAAAGAGACGGTTTAATTTCAGAAGAAAAGTTCATAAAGAATATAAGAGAAGATACATTTATGGCGAGCGTAATGTTGGCCAATAACGAAATAGGAGTTCTTCAGCCCATAGAGAATATTTCAAAGATCTGTAATTCAAGAGGAATAACTTTTCACTCAGATTTTGCACAATGTTTAGGTTATATCGAGTTAAAAGGTCTTTTATCAAATGTAAATATGATAACTATGAGTTCTCATAAAATTTATGGTCCCAAAGGGATAGGACTTCTTCTGATTGATGAAGAAATTAATTTGGAACCTTTAATTGTTGGAGGAGGGCAGGAATATGGTCTAAGATCTGGCACATTACCTCTCCCTCTAGTAGTAGGCTTTGCTAAGGCAATAGAGATAGCCGTTCTTAATCAAAAAAAGAATGCTGAGAAGTTACTTTTATGTAGAAATAACCTTTTAGAGGGTTTGTTAGAAAATAATTCTGGTTTATTAATTAATGGCTCCATAAAAAAAAGGTTACCGCATAATTTGAATTTGACTATATTGGATTTAAACGGAGCAAAGTTTCATAAACTTTTAAAATCTAAAATTATTTGTTCTAGTGGATCTGCATGCAGTAATGGTGAACCTTCTCACGTTTTGCTCGCCTTAGGTAGAACTTTTAAAGAAGCAGAATCTTCAATAAGGTTAAGTATTGGATTAAGCACTAGTTCAAAAGATATAAAACAAGCAATTCATATTCTTACAAATACGATTAAATCATTACGTTAGAAATTATTAACTCCTCAATTTAATTGAGCAATTCTTAATTTTCCACTTCTAGCTCTTTTATTTAGTTCGACTTCTTGTTCGGAAGGAGTTATTGGCTTTTTTGTCAGGTTTTTTAGTCTTTGATCATTCCTAAATGAACTTTTAACTAACCTATCCTCTAGGGAATGAAAACTAATAATAGAGATAATTCCGCCCGGCAAAAGCCATTCAGGGACAACTTGCAAAAATTTTTCTAATACTTCAATTTCTTTATTAACGGCAATTCTTAGTGCTTGAAATGTCCTTGTTGCTGGGTGAATTTTCTTATATCTTTGTTTTGGTGGGAAGCAGCCGGCAATAGAATAAGCTAACTCTTTTGTCCCAGAATATTTTCCATTTTCCTTCAAATCCATTTTTATTTTCCTAGCAATCTTTCTTGATAATCTCTCATCTCCATATTTATAAATTAGGTTAGCAAGATCTTTTTCATTTAAAGCCTCAATTAATTTCTCTGCATCAACCTCAAGAAAAGGATTCATGCGCATATCAAGTGGACCATCTTTTTGGAAACTAAATCCTCTTTTAGGATTATCAATTTGGTTACTATTTACTCCAAGATCTGCAATCACAAAAGAAACTTTTTCTTTTGGTTCAAAATCCGCAAAATTTGAAGCCCTTATATCAATCCTTTTTTTAAATTCATCAAGTTTTTTTGATGCAGATTTTCTGGCGAATGGATCTTGATCAAGTCCAATTATATTTAAATCTGAATATTTTCTTAATAAATGATATGAGTGCCCGCCTCCTCCTAAAGTCGCGTCTATTCCTTTAAGTTGGTTGTTGTTTATTAATGGGTAATGCTCTAATGAAGCCATAATCTCATCTGTCATAACTGATTTATGATTGAAAAAAGATGAATCAGATAGGTCAGTTTGCATAACTTTCGACTAAGATTTGTTTAGAAGTAAAATTTCGAATGGCTCAGTTAGAGACTAGAACAGAACCAATGGTGGTCAATTTTGGCCCTCACCATCCTTCAATGCATGGAGTTTTAAGGTTAGTTGTAACTCTTGACGGTGAGAATGTCATTGATTGTGAGCCTGTAATTGGATATTTACATAGAGGAATGGAAAAGATAGCTGAAAATAGGACAAATGTCATGTATGTCCCTTATGTAAGCAGAATGGATTACGCAGCAGGAATGTTTTATGAAGCTATTGTAGTAAATGCTCCTGAAAGATTAGCTAATATTCCAGTGCCTAAAAGAGCTAGTTACATAAGAGTTCTTATGCTGGAACTTAATCGTATTGCCAATCATCTTTTATGGCTTGGTCCCTTTTTAGCAGACGTAGGAGCTCAAACTCCATTTTTCTATATTTTTAGAGAAAGAGAAATGATTTATGATCTTTGGGAAGCTGCTACTGGACAAAGATTAATAAATAATAATTTCTTTAGGATAGGTGGTGTCGCATGTGATCTCCCATATGGATGGTTAGAAAAATGTATAGACTTTTGTGATTGGTTCGGTCCTAAGATAGATGAATACGAAAAATTAATAACAAATAATCCGATTTTTAGAAAAAGAATTGAAGGTCTTGGAACAATACAAAGAGACCAGGCAATTAACTGGTCTTTGTCTGGGCCAATGCTTAGAGCTTCTGGAGTTTCCTGGGATTTAAGGAAAGTAGATAGTTATGAATCTTATGAAGATTTTGATTGGCAGATTGCTTCAGAAAAAGAAGGTGATTGTTATGCGAGATATCGAGTAAGAATTGAAGAGATGAGACAATCACTAAGTATCATTCGCCAAGCCTGCAAAATGATTCCAGGAGGTCCAACAGAAAATTTAGAAGCTCAAAGAATGGCGACTGAAGATAAGAAGAGTGAAATATTTGGTATTGACTATCAATATGTAGCTAAGAAGGTTGCTCCAACTTTTAAAATTCCTAACGGAGAATTGTATACAAGATTAGAGTCCGGTAAAGGAGAAATAGGTGTATTTATTCAAGGAAATAATGAAGTCACCCCATGGAGATTTAAAATCAGAGCAGCTGATTTAAATAATCTGCAAATATTGCCTCATATCCTCAAAGGTGCCAAAATTGCTGATATTATGGCAATCCTTGGTTCAATAGATGTCATTATGGGATCTGTTGATAGATAACTTCTTTAAATGAACCCCTCTGATTGGTTAATATTGCAGAAGAAAGTACGATTTGGTGATTGTGATTCTGCTGGTGTAATTCATTTTCATAACTTATTAAAATGGTCGCATGAAGCTTGGGAAGAGAGTATTGAAATTTATGGGATTCCTTATCAAGATATTTTTCCAGATTTTTCTATAAGTAAAAGTCAAATTATTTTTCCCATAGTAAATTGCGAAGCGAACTTTCTTGCTCCTATAAAAATTGGAGATTTCTTAAAAGTAAAAATTGCCCCTCATAAAATTAATACTCATTTGTTCCAAGTAAATAGCTTTTTTATAAAAAATGGAAATAAAGTAGCAGAAGGAAAAATAATACATTGTTCTTTAGATGTTGATTCAAGAAACAAAATGGAGCTTCCCGATAAATTAGAAAGATGGATAGAGGCTTCAAATGTAAGTTCAAATTTAAAAGAATGTTAATTATTATTTTTTAAATTTATAGTTTATTTTTTCTGTACTGTTATTTTTGTTTTTAACAATCCACTTCTCAGGTTTTTCATGTTTAGGCCAACTTTGAGAAAATTTTTTTAATAAATTTAATGAATTTTCAATAGTTTTATGATTTGTAAGTTCTCTAAATTCAACAATTATTTGAATTTTATTTCCCCATAATTTGTCGGTTACTTTTGAAATATTGAATTTATTAATTGGGATATTCTCTTTCATAACGAAATTATTTAATCGAGATTCAATTACTTCTGGAAAAACGATTTCTCCTCCTGAATTAAAAGCATTGTCACTTCTTCCAAGAAAGTTTAAATATAAAGAATTATTGATTTGATTGATTTCACCTAAATCATTGGTTTGCCACCAACCATTTTTATTTTTGAAATTTTCAGTTTTTGAAGAGTTTATTATTTCGATTCCAATTCTGGCTGTTTTTATCTCGATTAATCCTTTTGCGTTAATTCTTATTTTTGTATCAGGTAGTATTTCTCCAACACTTTCAAAACCCATTAAGAATTCTTTCGGTTTTAAACTCGTAACCATTGCTGCTGTTTCAGTTGAGCCGTAACAAGGTGCTAATTTTATTTTTTTTTGTATACATTGTTCTGCAGTATCGTGTGAAACTGAAGCTCCACCTACCCAAATTAGATCAAAAATTTTTAGCCAGCTAATACCATCTTTTTCAGCTAAAAGTCTTTTTAATTGAGTAGGTACTAATGACGTAATCAAGTGTTGTTTGTTTTTTTTAGATTTAATTGTAAAAAGTAAAAGTTCTCGAGTTTGTTTTATTAAATTCGGAGAAATATTAATGCAATCACATCCCCAAATTTGACTTCTAAAAATTGGCATTAATCCACTTATATGGTTGAGGGGTAAAGTATTTAAAATTAAGCAGTTTTGCAATTCAAATCCTTGCTCTAATAACCATTGGCCTGATGTAGCGGCAGATAATTTAAGATTATCTAAATGGTGAAAACATTTTCTCGGTTTTCCAGAACTACCACTACTATTTAAGATAATTGCTGGTCCATTTTCATTAATTGAATCTAATGCATCTTCGTTTTCATGAAATTTGTTTTTTACATAAATAATTTTATTCTCTCTAATTTTTTTAATAATTTTCTCTACAGATTGAGTTTCATTATTTTCAACTTCAATAATATGAATTTTATTTTTCATAGTTGATTCCATATCATTTTTGCTTCATTTAAAAATAGAAACGAATTAGGGAATTTATTCATTGCTAAACCAGGAACTTTTGGAGTTGGTCCTTGTAATTGTAGAGACGATAAATGATAAAGCCATCTCCTTCCTATTCCAGTTTCAAATGAGGTACTTATAGATATTAAAGCTTTTTTATTTTCTAATTCTCTTAAAAGCTTAATTGGATTATTTTCCTGAGAAGGCCTTCGAATTTGCCAACCCTTCCACTCATCAATCAAAGTTGGAAATTTTAAAAGTGATTCATCTAAGGCTATTGGAATTTTTTTGTTGAGTTCTTTCATTCCATCAATATCATCAACAGAAAGAGGTTGTTCTAACCAATCTATATTCTTGTTATCTTTTAAAATATCAGTCCATCTATTAGCCATCTCTCTTCCCCAAGAACCATTAGCATCTATTCTTAACTTAATGTTATTACCTATTTGGCTTAAAATTTCTTCTAAAATTGCTTCTTCCTCATGGTTATTTTTTAATGCTACTTTCCATTTTATGGTTACTGATTTTCCAATATTAGATTGTCTTTTTTTAATTTCATTTAAATCTGAAATTACATTTTTAGGATTTAAAAGTATGGCTGTTTTATCAATTTCATCAAAGTAATAGTTTTCTTTAAAAATTATTTTTTCATTTATCTCTGCTAATGCAGAATTTATTGCAGATTGAATGCATGGGTGAAAACTATTTATTTGGTCAGATAAATTAAATAAACCTACATACTCAGGAATCATATTTAGTTGTTTTGCACATTTTTTTAAGCCTTCTTTATCAAGCGGTGAAACTTCTCCAAACCCAATTTTTTTATCATTACTTGTTAATTTAATTATCCAACCCGATTTTGTAAGGTAAGTGTTTTTAGAATTTTCTACTTTTGTAGATAACTTAAAGCTATAAAATTTTTTTTTAAATATTAAGTTCATTTATTAATCAAGTAATTAAATATTAATCCTGTGATTAAGCCAACTCCATTAAGAGTTTGAAATTTTATTGCGACGAATTTGCAATTTTTTATAGCTGAAGGTTTTTTATATGATGAGGTTACTAAGTTTATAAGTCTTATTGCTTGAGGAAAACTAATCAAATAAAGGATACAAAATACTGGAATAAATCCAGTAACTATAGTGAAAAGTTGAAAAATATATATTGTAAAAATTATCCAAGGTACAAATTGAGAACCTTTTTTTGATCCTAATCGAACTAAAGGTGAGTTTTTCCCATGCTTTTTATCTTCAGAAATTTGATGAAAATGAGAACAAAATAATACAAGAGTTGTTGCTAAGGAAGGTCCTGAACCAAGTAATAAAGAAACTTTCCAAGGAATATCTTCAAAGTAAATATTAGACGGATTTAAGGCAATTAAGACTGCAGAGTAAGCAAAAGGTCCAAATGCAATCCAGCATAATGGTTCTCCTAAACCTTGATAGCCAAATCTAAAAGGAGGTCCTTGATATAAATATCCTAAGAAGCAGCAAGCTGTCACCAAAATCAAAATGTTTATACTTGTTGATATTGAAATAATTGAAATTATTAATAAACCAATAACTAAAGATGTATATGCAATAAATGAAATTATTTTTTTATTTTTTACAAGATTTACAATTGAATGGAATTTGAATTCATCGATACCTGTTTCTGCGTCGAATAAATCATTAGTTAGATTTTCCCAAAGTAATATCAAAATTGCAGCTAAAGTAAATGCAATCAAATTATAAATTTTTACCTTTTCATATTGATTGAGTAAATAAGCCCCTGTTATAAAAACTGGAAGTATGGCAACAGAATAAAGAGGCCATTTTATTGCTTGTTTCCATAATTTTTTTTTATTTTCGTCCATTTTTAATAAACACACAAAATTTCATCAATATTAAATATAGTTTATAAATTGAGTTACATTTTTTACTTTATTGCATGATTTTTAGTTATTTTCAATAAGTAATGAAAAATGATTTAAACTTTACAGATTTTTTAAAAGATGTATTTACCTCTTTCGATAAGAAAGTGGAAAATTCTGGTTTAGTGAGTATTTGTCTAGAGATGCCATGTATTGATTTATTTCAAGTATATGAATTGTTTATAAATAAATATCCGTTTTCTTCATTTTGGGAGGAATGTGATGGCATTTCATATATTGCTTTCGAGAAATGTAAATATGTTACTTTGGATGGTCCAAAAAGATTTGAGGTAGCAAATGAGTTTAATTCTGAAAATTTTAAAAATTTAATTAACTTAACTTATGAATCAAATAATTCTGCACTTTCAAAAATAATTTATTTATTTTCTTTTTCTGAAAATTTGAATAATAAGAATTTATCCTCAGATGTTCCTAGTTTGGAAGCTATCTTACCAAAAATATTAATTATTAAAAGTGATAAGAATTGCTGGATAAGAATTAATGGTCATGTTGAAGGTAAATCATCATTAAGAACATTAATTGAAGAAATATGGACAATTAGAAATCAGGTTATTAATTCTGGCTCAGAATTAATAAAATCATCTGACTTAAAAACTAGTTTTGATTTTCCTATTATTGATGATTTCTTCGACTCCTTAGAAACTTCTAATAAAAATTTGAAAAAATTAGTAAATAGGGGAATGCAATTAGTAGAGAAAGGTATCCTCGAAAAGATAGTTTTAGCGAATAGGATTAAAATAAAAATTAAAAATAAATTAGATTTAGTAGAAATTTTAAAAAGATTAAAAAAGAATCAACCAAATACATGCAGATACGTTTGGAAAAGGAATAGTAAGGATATTTTGTTTGGAGCATCTCCAGAAAAATTATTTTCATTTAATAAACCTAATTTAACTTTGGAGGCTCTTGCTGGAACTATCTCAACTAATTCAAATTTTAAGAAACTCCTAAAAAGTACTAAAGAGTTAAAGGAACATAATTATGTAATACAGTATTTAATTAAATGTTTAGAAGTTTCAAAAATAACAAATTTTAAAAAAAGTGATATCAAGGTCAATTCATTTGGAGATATTTCTCATTTGCAAACACTCATTTTCTCTAAAGTTGAAAACATATGTCCTTTTGAATTGCTTGAAAACCTACATCCATCTCCGGCAGTTTGTGGATACCCAAAAAATGTCGCATTGGATTGGATAAACACTCTTGAGTCTTTCCCTCGAGGAAATTATGCTTCTCCAATGGGTTGGGTTGATGCATCAGGAAATGCTTCATTTCTTTTAGTAATAAGAGGTGCAAGATATATTGAAGAAAATATTGAATTTACTGCAGGTTCAGGTATAGTTTCAGGTTCTGTTTTAAAGAAAGAAATAGATGAGATTAAATTAAAATTTGAATCTATAGTAAAACAAATATTTTTCGCTAAAAATCCTAGATAATTTCCATTAATTTTTCAATAACTTCCTCTGAAACATTCTTATTGGATAAATTTTCTATTTCTCTTAAACCTGTTGGACTGGTTACATTAATCTCGCTAAGCATTCCATTTATTACATCAATACCCACAAAAAATAAACCTTCATCTTTGAAGTGATGAGATAACTCTGAGCAGATACTTTTTTCTTTTTCTGTTAGTAATGTTGGTTCGGCCTTACCGCCCATTGCCAAATTACTCCTAAAATCGCCTCCTTGAGGAATCCTATTAATAGAGCCAATTGCTTCACCATTTACGATAATTATTCTTTTATCACCATCTATGACTTCAGGAATAAATTTTTGCATCATAACCGGTAATTCTTCTTGAGAAGTGATTAATTCAATGATTGATTTTATTCCTGGAGAATTTTTATTTATCCTTATAACACCTTGACCACCTTTTCCTCCAAGAGGTTTTATGACTACTTCATTATTTATATTTGCAAAATTAATAAGATCTTTTACCTTACTCGCAACTATTGTAGGTGCCATTAAGTGGCTGTATCTCAAAGCACCTAGCTTTTCGTTCCATGCTCTTAATGATGAAGGTTTGTTAATTACTTTTACTCCTTTTCTTTCGGCAACTTCTAAAAGATGCGTTGCATATAAATAAGCCTCATTTACAGGAGGATCTTTTCTCATCCAAATGCAATTAAATTCGGCGAGAGGGATGCAATCATTCTCTTTGAAAGAAATCCACGGATTTACTTCAACTTTTAGGGAAGATGCCCATACTTCATCACCTCTGGCTTCAAGGTCTTGAGGAGTGCAACTCCATATTTCAATATTTTTTTTTGATGATGCTTGCATTAAAGCAGCAGATGAATCCTTTAAGGGATTTATATTTTTTATTGGATCTATTACGAATAGAAATTTCATAAGATCTAGTTTAATAATGCGTCTAATTTATTTTCATTTTCTAATGTGTAGAGATCATCGCAGCCTCCAATACCTGCATTATCTATAAATATTTGTGGTAATGTACTTCTACCATCTGCTCTTTCAGTCATCAATGCTCTTGCATCTTCATCCCCATCAATCTTGTATTCTGTAAAAGTTATATTTTTTTTCTTGAGTAGAGATTTTGCTTGAATACAGAATGGGCAATATTGCCAAGTATAAATTTCAACTTTGGACATTTTTTTAAAATAATACTTAGTTTATACTATTAAACAAAAGTGCTTGTTAGATTATAAATAACGATTAAATTCTATTTTGATAGATATTTCAGATTTCAAAAAAGATCTTTCGGAACTAACAGAGCGCCTGGGTAATGCTCAGGATTGTCTTTGACGTTCCAAGATTAAAAGCGAAAAGGAAGGAGTTAGAGCAGATTTCTGCTCAGCCTGAATTTTGGGAGAATCAAGAAGCAGCCAAAAAACAAATGTTAATACTCGATGATGTCAAAGCTCAACTCGAATTGTTAGATAAATGGAAAACTTTTATTTCTGATGCTAATGCCTCTCTTGAGCTTTATTCTTTAGAACCAGAAGAGGAAATGATTTTGGAATCCCAGCAGGGCCTGAAGAAATTAAGAGAGAATTTAGATAAATGGGAATTTGAAAGATTGTTATGTGGTGAATACGATAAGGAAGGAGCAGTAATTTCTATTAACGCAGGTGCCGGTGGAACAGATGCACAAGATTGGGTAGAGATCTTATTAAGAATGTATTCAAGATGGGCAGATAATAATCAAATGAGTCTTATCATCAATGAATTATCTCAAGGAGAAGAGGCAGGAATTAAAAGCGTAACGTTTGAAATTGATGGAAAATATGCATACGGCTATATGCAATATGAAAAAGGAACTCATAGATTAGTAAGAATTTCTCCTTTCAATGCTAATGGTAAAAGACAAACTAGCTTTGCTGGGGTAGAGGTTATGCCAAAATTAGATGACAATATTTCACTTGATATACCTGAAAAAGATTTGGAAATTACAACAAGTAGATCCGGCGGAGCTGGAGGACAAAATGTTAATAAAGTAGAAACAGCAGTAAGAATTGTTCATTTGCCTTCAGGAATTTCAGTAAGATGTACCCAAGAAAGATCTCAATTACAAAATAAAGAAAAAGCTATGTTACTTCTTAAGTCTAAACTACTAGTTATTGCTAAAGAACAACGAGCTGCAGAAGTCGCTGATATTAAAGGCGATATTGTGGAAGCTGCATGGGGCAATCAAATAAGAAATTATGTTTTCCATCCCTATCAAATGGTAAAAGATCTTAGGACTATGCAGGAGACTAATGACTTAGATAGTGTTTTAGATGGTGGACTTGAACCATTTATTCATGAATTATTACGCATTAATATTTCTTCTAACGACTCTCTTGAATAACTAATGGAAAATAAAAACGAAAATACAGAAAAAAAAGTTACGACTCCAAGCTTTATAAAGCTTGCTATGAGAAATATGGTAAGGAAGGGTTCAAAAAGCATTTCTCATTTTTCAATAACCTTTCTAGTTTTAATTGGAATATTAATACTTGTAGCCACAATAGGTAAGCCCAATATTCCTGTATAAGAATTTATGAAAGAAAAAATTATTTCTGAAATAAATTTAGATTTGGTTTTTAAATGTAATGATTTTTCCCAATTTTCAAATAAGTTAAAAGATAATAAAACTAAGCTTATTTTTGAATCTATTTTTTGGGAAAAAGTCTTTTTATCTTGGATAAATACAATATTAAAAAAAGACGATTACAAATTGCCAAAATTTATTTTTGAAAAAAAATCTTTTTCATTAGGCTTACAGATAATATCTAATCAAGAGATTGCTTCTATGAACCAGAAGTGGATGCAAAAAAATGGACCAACTGATGTTCTATCTTTTCCAATCATTTCTGATGAATCTCTAAATAATTTAGATCACATAGAGCTGGGAGATATATTTATATCATTAGAGATGGCATTTGAGCAATCCTATGAATATAAACATTCAATCTATAGAGAGATGCTCTGGTTGGCTAGTCATGGATTCTTACATCTTTTGGGATGGGAACATAATAATAATCTTGATTTAGAAAATATGTTAAATTTTCAGGAATATTTAATTACTCGATTAGATTAAAAAATCTATGGAAAAAAAAATAAACTCTTTAGAAAATCGAAAAGAATCATACAAAACTTCTAGTAATGTATTAATAAGTTTTAAGTATGCCTTCAGTGGAATTAGTTACGTATTGAAAACTTCAAGAAATTTTAAAATTCAATTAATTTGTGCATTTATAATTTTAATGATTGGTTTTTTACTTCAAATTAGTCTAAGTAATTATGTAACTTTGATTGCCACAATTATGTCTGTTTTAATATTAGAAATATTAAACACATCTATTGAATCAATAGTTGATTTAGTAATGAAAAAAGAATTTAATCGTTTGGCTAAAATTTCAAAAGATACTTCTGCAGGCGCAGTATTATTAGCTTCCATTAATTCTGTTATTATTGCTGTATATATTTTTGTTCCTAAAATAAAGTTGTTATTTTAAATCGATATAATTATGTTTCTTGTTATTGATAATTACGATAGTTTTACCTATAATCTTGTTCAATATTTAGGAGAACTTTCTGTTGAGCATGAAATAACTAAAGAATTAATAGTTAAAAGAAATGATGAAATTACTTTAGAAGAAATTATCAAACTAAATCCTAGTGGCATCTTATTATCTCCAGGTCCTGGTAATCCAGATCAATCTGGAATTTGTCTGCAAATACTAAACAAATTATCAAAAAATATTCCGATATTAGGAGTTTGTTTAGGTCATCAAGCTTTAGCCCAAGCTTTTGGAGGTAAGGTTTTAGTTGGGAAAGAACTTATGCATGGTAAGACATCCAAAATATTTCATAATCAAAAAGGATTGTTTAAAAATATTGAGAATCCCTTTGTAGCGACAAGGTACCATAGTCTTATAGTTGATTCAAGTTCTTTACCTTCTTGTTTCGAGATAACTGCGACTTTAGAAGACTCAACTATTATGGCTATTTCTCATAAAGAATATAGACATTTACATGGGGTGCAGTTTCATCCTGAAAGTGTATTGACACAATATGGTCATAAATTAATTAGTAATTTTCTAAAAATGGCTGAACAAAAGTAAAATACAAAAAAAATTAATATTATGATTTCTCAAATTAAAAACATTTTCTTTTTTATCTTATTTAGCTCTTTTTTACCTACCTCTTTATTGGCAAGGAATTTAGTAATAAAAAGTTTGGGACATAGTAGTTTTTTAATTAATAGCGCAGAAAAATCGATTCTTATAAATCCCTTTAAATCAATAGGTTGCGCAAGCAATTTAAAGGAGCCAAAAGAAGTCAATGTAGATTTTATTTTGGCTAGTTCTAGGCTTCCAGATGAAGGATATAACCCTAATGATCAATTAATGTTTGTTGAGCCGGGAATCTATCAATTTGAGGATATTTTATTAAATGGAATTTCTGTACCACATGACAGAGTAGATGGAAGAAGATTTGGGATGGCAACTGTTTGGAGTTGGGAGCAGAATGATCTTAAAATTGTTCATATGGGAGGAGCTGCTGGTGATATTGATATTAATACTCAAATTATTTTGTCTCGCCCAGATATCCTATTTATTTCAATTGGAGGAGGAATAAAATCTTACGATGGGGAAGAAGCCTCAAAAATAGTTAAGATTTTAAAACCTAATGTAGTTATTCCTGTTCACTTTGCACGTAGCAAACAAATTAATAAAGAATGTGATTTCTCAAATGCTGATTTATTTATCGAAAATATGAAAGATTTTAAAGTAAAATATGTTGGAAAAAATTTTAAAATAAAACCTAAAAGAATCGATCAAAATACAATTTATATTTTCGGTAATTAATTTATTAAATCTAAGACCTTGTAATTGTACCAGAAGAAAATCATTTGTTCTTTAGTTCCAATACTAACTCTTATTGACTGACCAATATCTTTTTTGTTTTCCATACTTCTAATAAGAATTCCTTTTTCTCTCATCTGTTGTATTAAAATTTTAGGATCTTTTTTTGGCCAAATTAAGAAATAATTACCACCACTAAAATGAGTTCTGATTTTTGTGGCTTTAAATTTATTTAAAATCCATTCCCTTGCTTTTTTTACTTCTAAAACATAATTATGAATATATGATTTGTCTTTAAGTGCTGCTAATGCTGCTTTTATAGCAAAGCTATTGACATCATATGGTCCTGTAACTTTGTTAATGTACTGAATTAAATTTTTATTGCCAAAAGTAAAACCTATTCTTAAACCCGCTAAACCTGCTGTTTTTGAAAGAGATTGGATTATCAGTATATTGGGATTCTTTTCAAAATCTATCGATTCAAGAAGACTATCACCATTAAATTTTTCATACAGTTCATCAACAATTATCAATGCATCGTGTTTAATATTAGCTAAGTTAATTATCTCTTTAGCGCTTAAAACTGTTCCTGTTGGATTATTTGGATTACAAATAAATATTAACTTTGGATTATAAGTTATAATTTTTTCACTAAATTCTTCGATGGGGAATAGAAAATTTTCTCCAATGTAAGAACAAGTTATTTTCTTCATTCCTCGCATTTCTGAACAAGGAGAATAGTAACCAAAAGTTGGATTTGTGGTTAGAAATATTTGATCTTTTTCTCCAAAGCAATTGAAAATTGCATGTATTGCTGCGTCTGCTCCATTAAAAATTCCTATCTCATCATTACTAAATTTTCTTGAATCAAGATATTTATCACATAAAAAATTTTTTAATAAATTATATTCCGGATAAATTGAAATCTCATCTAATTTTATGGCTTGTAATGCCTCCAAAACCTTAGGACTTGGGCCTAAGGTATTTTCATTAAAGTCTAAGCGGAGTAAATTTCTTCTATTTTCTAAAGGTGCAGAGTAAGACTGCATATTTATTATTTCTTCTCTTGGTTTTGGGAAAAGATTATTTAATGGATCAAAATCATTCATTACATTCTTTCTAAAGTTTCAATTCCTAGAAGATCTAAGCTTAATTTTAGTGTTTTTGCAGTTAGGTCACATAAATTAAGTCTAGAAATTTTTATATTTTTTTCTTCTTTGAGGATTGGAACTTGATCATAGAATCTATTAAAAGTCTGACATAGCTCAAACAGATAATTGCATAGTCTATTTGGCATTAAGTCTTTTTCAATAGAGATTATGACTTCATCGAACTTAAGTAATTTTCTGATAAGTTTCCACTCAGATTTATATTCATAATTTATGTATTGAAAATCTTTAGAGCCATAAACAAAATCATTTTTTCTTTTAATTCCTAAAATTCTTACAAGTGTATATAACAAATAAGGAGCCGTATTACCATTCAGTGAAAGCATTTTATCAAAACTAAATTGATAATTAGTAATCCTATTTTGACTTAAATCTGCATACTTAACAGCTCCTAATCCAATGATTCTTGAAGTATTTGCAATAAATTCTTCGGTCTCATAACGATTTTCATTTTCTAATCTTTTCAATAAATCTTCTTTTGCTCTTCTAACCGCTTCTTTTAATAAATCTTTTAGACGTATTGTTTTACCTTCCCTTGTCTTAAGTTTTTTGCCATCAATTCCTTGAACCAACCCAAAAGGGACATGGTCTACTTGACAATTATCTGGGATCCATTTTGCTTTTTTTGCAACTTGAAAAACTCCAGCAAAATGATTTGCTTGTCCATGATCAGTTACATAAATAATTCTTGAAGCATTATCCCCTTTAGGAGATTTATTGAATCTATATCTTATAGCAGCAAGATCTGTGGTGGCATAATTAAAACCACCATCTTTTTTTTGAATAATTAGCGGCAAAGGTTTGCCTTCTTTATTAGTCATCCCATCTAAAAATACACATTTTGCTCCTTGATCTTCTACAAGAATTTTTTTAAAATTCAAATCCTCAATAACTGATTTTAAGAAGGGATTATAAAAAGATTCACCTCTTTCTTTTATTTTTATTTTTAAATTTTTATAGATTTCATCAAATTCTTTTCTCGATTGATCACATAATAATTGCCAAGCTTGAATCGATTTACTATCTCCACTTTGTAACTTAACTACTTCCTCTCTAGATCTTTTTTGGAATTCAGATTCATTATCAAATCTTTTTTTTGATGCTTTATAAAATTCAACTAAATCACTTATCTTGATTTTTCCTATTTCTTCTAAATCATTTGAATATAAATCTTTTAGCTGAGTAATAAGCATTCCAAATTGTGTTCCCCAATCACCAACATGATTTAGTCTTAATACTTCATAACCTCGTAACTCGAAAATTCTGGATATTGAGTCCCCTATTATTGTGGATCTTAAATGCCCTACATGCATTTCTTTAGCAATATTTGGACTAGAAAAATCTACAATAACTTTATTTAATAAGCCACTATCTAAATCTTTTTTAATTTGAGGCAATCCAGCCCTTTGGCATTGAATATTTGATTTAATTTCATTTATTAGAACTTCATCTTTTAATTTTATATTTATAAATCCAGGTCCAGCTATTGCTAGATTCTTGCATAATTTTGATATGCTTTTATTTTTATTTAATAGGTTAATAAATTCATTACAAATATCTCTTGGATTCTTTTTATATATTTTAGATAAACTTAAACAAACATTACATTGATAATCACCAAACTCTTCTTTTGATGATTGTGTAATTAAATTTTTCCTAAGAATTTCGAACTCTCCTTCTTTATAATTTTTTTTAAGACTATCTAAAAGAGATTGTTCAAAGTTTTTTGTTAATTCTTCAAAAATGATTAGCATTATTTATTTAATTATTTATCTATATGATTAATTAATATAACGCATACTTAAATCAATCCAATTACTTTTGGTAATTGAAGAACTTGTTGAAATTAAATCAATACCTTTTATTAGGTATTTACTAATTTCATTAGGATTTATTCCAGAAACCTCTATTATTAAATTTTTATTGACCTCTTTTTTTAAGCTATTAATTGATAAATCTCTTAATTCTTCAACGTTTTTTTTGATTTCTTCAGGGCTAATTTCATCTAACAAGACACTATCTGCTCCTGCTAATACTGCTTCTCTTGCCTGTTCGATATTCTCAGCTTCAATTATGATATGAGTTGTAAAAGGTGAATTTAGTCGAATTTTTTTTACTGCATTCTTAAGATTATCTGTCCATGCAAGGTGATTTTCTTTTATCATAGCTGCGTCGTATAATCCCATTCTATGATTAACTCCACCTCCGCATTTGAATGCATATTTTTCAAATATTCTTAAGCCAGGAGTTGTTTTTCTAGTATCTGCTAGTTTTATATTTGTGCCTTCTAACTTATTTACAAGATTCTTTGTATGTGTTGATATTCCAGATAAATGCATTGCTATATTTAAGCTGATCCTTTCACCAGCGAGTAAACTTTTTGAAGGTCCATATATTTCTAAGAGTTTTTGATCTTTAACAAATTTATCTCCATCACAGATATTAAATTTTGAACTGATTTTTAAATCAATTTTTTTAAAGATTTCTTGTATAATCTCAACACCACAAAATATTCCATCTTCTTTTGCGATCCAATATGCTTTACCATTCTCTTCTGTAATAGAAGGATTTGTTAGATCTCCCCTACCTAAATCTTCATCGATCCAATTATCAATGATCTTTCTTATGCTTGGAGTATTTAAATCCACTAAACTAAAAAATAATTAATTAATAAAAATTCAACTGAAGTTTGAGAGTTAACTATATATCACTATGTAATTTAACTCAAATTTATTTACCAATACAAAACTTAGAAAAAATATTATCTAGAAGTTCCTCTGTTAATTCTTGACCAGTTATTTTAGATAAGTTTTGAATACCATCTCTAAGTTCTATTGATAACAAATCAAATGGCAATCTATTTTTAATTATTTTATCAGTATCATTTAAATTAGATAGGCAAGCAGACAAATTCGTTAGATGTCTTTCGTTTAAAAATATATTGATATTTTCTAATTGTTTTAGTCCGCATTTTTTTATTATTGTGTCGATTAATAATCTTTCACCATCATTATTTTTAATGCTCATAAGAATTGTGTTTTTTAACTTATTTGAGTTAATATTTTTAGAATCTATTAAATCTTTTTTATTTCCCAAAATAGTAATTAATTTTTCTTTAGGTATTTCTTTTATTATTTTTTCGTCTTCTTCATTAAATCCTTCTTCAAGACTATAAAGATAAATTATAAAATCTGAATCTTTAATTTTCCCAAAACTTTTTTTAATTCCAATACTTTCAATTTGTTCATAAGTTTCTCTTATGCCAGCAGTATCAATAATTTTCATTGGAATGTCATTAATCGTTAAATTCACTTCAATAACATCTCTAGTTGTTCCAGGAATATTAGTGACAATTGCCTTCTCTTTTTTTGCAAGTAAATTTAGTAATGAGCTTTTACCAACATTTGTTTTGCCTATAAGCGCAATGGATATTCCACTATGAATATATGAATTTCTTTTTGCATTTTCTATGAGTAATTCTATTTTCTCTTTTACTTTTTTAATGTTTTTTAGATATTTGGTGTAATCAAAATCTGTGAAGTCTTCTTCAAAATCAACTCTCGCCTCTATCTCGCAAAGTTCATTTATAAGGTCATTTTTTATATCATCAATTTTTTTCTTTATTTCTCCCTGAACCCCGCTAAAAGCTAACTCTGCTGATCTGATATTGCTTGCGTTAATTAATTGATTAATTGACTCGGCTTGAGTAAGGTCTATTTTTTCATTGAGAAAAGCTCTTTGACTAAATTCTCCTGGATTTGCCAGTCTAACTCTAGAATTACTAGATAATAATATTTTTAGAACTTTATTTACTAATATTATTCCTCCATGGCAATGAAGTTCAACAACATCCTCTCCTGTAAAGCTATTTGGTGATTTCATCACTAAAACTAACACCTCATCTATAATTTTATTTTGTTTATTTTCCTTAATAAAACCGTGAAAAACTCTATGTGATTCCCATGCATATTTAGATTTAGTTTTAACAATCTTTTTGCAAGAATTTATTGAGTCTTTCCCCGATACTCTTATTATCGCAACTCCTCCTTTTCCTATGCTTATAGCTGAAGCAATTGCTGCTATCGTATCTTCTGTAGTAACTATCGAATCCATCTCTCGCTTTGTTATAGATAATTAAGTAAGATTATCAAGAATTTAATTTTGAATTTTTCTTTCTGAATGAGATCTAAAAGAGATATTAGCTTTAAAAAAATTCTATCATTATTTAGGCATCAGAATGGTAGTCCTTTCTATAACGCTAAAGGTTTAGCTATAGGTGTATTTAGTGGGTGCTTTCCTTTTTTTGGATTCCAGACTTTAATAGGGGTATTTTTTGCGAAACTAGCTAAGGGAAATATTGTTCTAGCTGCAATTGGTACTTGGATAAGTAACCCCTTTACTTATATTCCACTTTATTATTTAAACTATAAAGTTGGTTCTATTGTTTTAAATAACTCGTCTAATAACACTATTGAAAAAAGTTTTGTTATCGATGACTTATGGAGACAAGGTCGAATTTTTTCACTAAAGCTACTATTAGGTTCATCTTGTGTGGGTTTATTATTAGCTTTGATTTGTGGCAGTATTGTTTTCTTTATCTATAAGATAAAAATTAAAAGATAGATTTATCTTATTTTTAAATTAACTTTGTCCAACTCTGGCAATATCTAAAACATCTGCCATTGATTTAATTTGGTCAATTGTTTTGTTAAGTTGATTATAACTTTCTAGACCTACGCAGAGATTGATAATAGCTGGTTTACCAAAAGCAGTTTTTACATTGGCATCGCTAACGTTTATACCTTTATCAGATAATCGCATAAGAATATCTTTAAGAACTCCAACCCTATCAATCACTTCTATTCGCAGCTGAATAGGAAATTTATTATCACGAGTTTTATTATCTTGATTCCATCCAACAGGTAATCTTCTCTCTATTGGAATTGGCATAACATTTTCACAATCTGACCTATGAATGGTTATCCCATGGTTACCAAGGCATACGGTTCCGATTATATCTTCGCCTGGAAGTGGGGTACAGCATTTTCCTATTCTGAAATCAAGACCTTCTATCCCAGAAATTGGAGATTTAGTTTTTGTATGAGTTTTATTAGTGGATAAATTACTATTACTTTTGAGAGATTTTGCTATTTCAGAATCAGAATTATTTTTTATATCTTCCGTCTGTAATTTTATTTCTTCTCTCAGCCTGTTTAATACTTGATGTAAAGTTAAACCACCAAAACCAAGTGATGCCAGAAGATCTTCCGTATTCTTTAGATTGCATCGATTAGCAACTTTTTTCATAGCATCACTTGAAAGCAAAGTTTCAAAACCGTTGCGACCTACTTCTTTTTCGAGTAATTCTCTGCCTCTCTTAATCGTTTCATCCCGGTGGCTTTTCTTATACCACTGACGAATTCTATTTTTGGCAGTTGGCGTAACTACAAAGTTCAGCCAATCCAAGCTTGGAGTGGCATTATTATTTGTCAAAATTTCTATAAAGTCCCCATTTTGTAGTGATGTAGATAATGGAGAAAGTTTTTCATTAATTCTTATTCCATTGCAGTGATTTCCAACTTCAGAATGAATTCTGTACGCAAAATCTATTGCGGTAGATCCTTTTCTTAACCCAACAACATCTCCTTTAGGAGTGATTACAAATACTTCTTCATCAAATAAATCTTCTTTAATTGAAGATAAATAGTCATTATGGTCACTTTTATTACCTTCTTGTTGCCATTCGACTAGTTGTCTTAGCCAATTAAATCTTTCAGCATTGCTTTTAGCAGGAGAACCACCCTCTTTATATTGCCAATGTGCAGCAATACCATATTCCGCAATTTGATGCATGGAAGTAGTTCTAATTTGAACTTCAATAGGTCGATGTCTTCCAATCACTGACGTATGTAGGGACTGATATCCATTGGGTTTTGGTAATCCTATATAGTCTTTAAATCTGCCTGGAATTGGTTTGAAAGTATCATGTACAACCGCTAAAGCTCTATAGCAACTATCTGAATTATCAACGATAATTCTTAGAGCAGCAACATCATAAATTTCATGAAACTGTTTTTGTTGTCTTTGCATTTTGCTCCAGATTCCATAAAGATGTTTTGGTCTTCCAGTGATTTCAAAGTTTTTTAAACCCGCTGAGAATAAGTTTTCTTTCATAAGATTCAGGGTTACTTTTAACCTTTTTTCTCTATCACTCCTTTTAACAGCGATTTGATCTCTTAGATCTTGATATTCTTTAGGCTCCAGAAATTTAAATGCTAAATCTTCTAATTCCCATTTAAATCTATTTATTCCTAATCGATTAGCTAAAGGTGCATAAATCTCTCTTGTTTCTCTCGCTATTCTTTGTTTTCTCTCATCATTGAGCCATTCAATTGTTCTCATGTTATGAAGTCGATCTGCAAGTTTTACTAAAACAACTCTGATATCGCTAGCCATAGCCATAAACATTTTTCTAAGATTTTCAGCTTGTGCTTCAGTCCTGTTATTAAAGTGAATACCTCCTAATTTTGTTACACCCTCCACAAGTATTTTTACTTCTGATCCAAAATTTGTTTCTATTTCCGATAAATCAATGCCTGTATCTTCAACAACATCATGTAAAAGTCCTGCAGCAATAACAGATGAACTAGCCCCTATTTCTTTGAGAAGATTTGCAACAGCCAATGGATGAATAATATAAGGTTCACCACTAGCACGAAGTTGTCCTGCATGAGCTTTATAAGCAAGTTTAAAGGCTTTTACAATAAGGTTTTGATTTTCATCGTTAATATTATTTGATTCTTCGTAATTATTGATAGCTTTAAAAAGCCAACCGGGTATTTTTATCTCATAATTCAAAGATTCACTTTCAAATTTTTCATTTTCAGGCAAAATAGTTTTGGAAACTTCAATTTCTTTTTTTTCTTTTGAATTTGCAGCTGCCTCAGACATTTTATATTGCTTTAGATTTATTTTATTTAGGACTAGAAAAATTTGCTATAAAATCATGGAAATAAAAAAAGAAAAAATTCTTACAGTTAAAAACCTTACTGTTCAATATAGTTTAAAGAAGAGCCCAATAATCAAAAATTTTAATCTTGAAATAGATAGAGGGGATCATTTAGCTATCATTGGTCCCTCTGGTTGCGGAAAAACTACTTTTGCAAAAACATTAGTAAATATGTTGCCTGAACAAGCAACTTTTCAAGGCCATATATCAATTTCATGTTTAGACCCTAGAAAAATAAATAATAAAGAATCTCAATTATTTAGAAGAAAAAATTTTGGATTTATCTATCAAGATTCTATAAAAAAACTTAATCCACTAATGAAAGTTGGGGATCATTTATATGAATTATTTAAAACTCATGATCCAACTAAATCATCTTTGCATATTAAACAATTAGTGAAAGAAGTTTTTCAAAAAGTGGGCATTGAAGAAAGTATCCTTGATGCTTTTCCACATCAATTTAGTGGTGGAATGAGACAGAGAGTTTCTATAGCAATGGCTCTTGCTTTAAAACCTAAATTATTAATAGCTGATGAACCTACTACAAGCCTTGATTCCATAACAAGTTTTGAAATTATGAAAGAAATAATTCACTTATGTAATACATTCGAAACTACTTTAATTCTAATTAGTCATGATATTAATCTTGCAGCAAAGTGGTGTAAGAAAATTGCAATAATTGAGAAAGGTTCGATTATTGAAAATGGAAATATATCAGACATTCTTCAATCACCAAAGTCAGATATTGGCATAAAATTAGTAAATGCTTCGAATATAGTTTTAGAACCAAATACTAAAAACAATGTTTTAAATGAAGTAGTTTTAGAGGTTAATAACTTAAGGCATTGGTATAAATTAAATTCTTCAATTTTTCGGAATAAATGGAATAAGGCTTTAAATGAAGTAAGTTTCAAATTATATAAAAATGAGACTCTTGGAATAGTTGGTTCTTCAGGAAGCGGTAAAACTACATTATGTAGGGCTTTAATTGGCCTTCTTAAAGCAAGAGGTGGTGAAATAAAAATTTATGATACAAATCATTTATCGAAAAAAAATAAATCTTATACAAAGCACAATTTTATACAAATTATTTTTCAAGATCCTTTTTCAAGTTTGAATCCAAAAATGACAATTAAAAATCTTTTGGAAGATATTTTTTTTATTCAAAAAATTTCAGATAAAAGAAAAATTGAAAAGGAAATAAAACTCATGTTTAGAAATTTAAGTCTTCCCTTTAAGAGTGAATTTTTAAATTCTTATCCTAGCCAATTATCTGGTGGTCAATTGCAAAGAATTTCATTAGCAAGAGCGCTATTGTTGAAACCAAAAATTTTGATTTGTGATGAGAGCGTAAATATGTTAGATGCTTCAGTAAAAATAGAAATTCTTGAATTACTTAGAGACTTGCAAGAAAAAATGGATTTAACCATTATCTTTATCACTCATGATTTAGGAATTGCTCAAAGATTTTGTAATAGGTTACTAGTAATGAATCACGGAAAGATAGTTGATGAAGGAGAAAGTTCTACAATATTTACTAGAACTCAAAACATGTATACAAAATCTCTTCTAAATTCTTCTTTAAATCTTATTTAACTTTAAGAACTTTTAGTAATTTTTGAAAATCTAATGGTAATTCTGATTCAAATAACATTTCTTTTCCATTTATTGGATGAATAAGGCCAAGCTTAATAGCGTGTAACGCTTGGCCCTCTAATTTACAGGGAAGTTTTTTACATCTTCCATATAAAGGATCACCCACAATAGGATGATTAATGTGAGCGCAATGAACCCTTATTTGATGCGTTCGCCCTGTATCTAATTTGAAACTCATTAATGAGTAATTTCCTAATCTTTCTTTTAATTTCCAATAGGTGCAGGCATATCTTCCTGAAGTTTCTTCAACTACTTTATATTTCAATCTATTTAATTTATCTCTACCAATATTCCCCACTATTTGACCTTCTTCAGAATTAGGTGCTCCATGTATTACTGCAATATATTCGCGTGAAGCTATTTTTTCTTTTATTTGTTTCTGGAGATTTACTAATGCTTCTTGGCTTTTTGCTACCACCATACATCCAGAGGTATCTTTATCTAATCTGTGAACAATACCAGGTCTTAGTTTACCATTAATTCCAGGAAGATCATTACAGTGAAAAAGTAATCCATTAACTAGAGTTCCTGACTTGTGTCCAGGAGCAGGATGAACAATTAGTCCTGATTGTTTATTGATTACTATGATGTGCTCGTCTTCAAAAAGGATTTTTAAATCCATTTTTTCAGGTTTCAAATATATAAGAGGTTCTGGCGGAGGCATCCAGATTTGAACATTGTCGCCATTCTTTAATGGGGTCTTTGCTTTCGCAGTCTTATAGTTTACAAGTACTAATCCTGAATTGATGAAATGTTGAATTCTTGCTCTACTTTGTTCTGGCCTTTTACTTACCAACCATCTATCTAGTCTCATAGGAAGAGGTAGCTCATAAATAATTTCTATAAGTTCACCCTCTCCAATGCCGAAAGAATTTTTATTATTTAATTCCATGGTGGAACTTCTAATGCAATTTTACCAAGCATTTGGTTTCTATAATCTTCCAATAATTTATGAGACATTCTTCTTTTATCGCCTGAGGTATGTTTTGAAGCTGCTTCATCGATCCAATCAGATGGACTCTCAAAGCCTTTTGCAATATCAACTCCGTATCTATTAGATATTTGTTTTATTGAGATATTCGCATTCTTATCTTTTTTTAGAGTGGATATAATTTTGATAAATCCAATTGCGACACTCTCTATTTCGTAAGCAGCTTCTCCAATATCGTCACATAGTGCAAGATTAAGTGCTGATTTTTGATCTTCTAAATTTGGAGGTATAACACCAGGCGCATCTAGTAGATCTATACCACTTTCTAATTTTATCCATCTTAAATTCTTAGTCACGCCTGCTTTCCTGGCACTATTAACCACTCTTTTTTTCGCAATTCTATTAATTAATGCTGACTTGCCTACGTTAGGGAAACCAAGTGTAAGGGCTCTAATTGGCCTAATTCGCATTCCTCTAGAGATTCTTCTATGGTCAATTGTCGACCTATATTCTTTAGCTGACTTACAAATTTCTTTAATACCTATTCCTCTTTTAGCATCACACCAATGCGGATATTGATCTTTAGCATTAAACCATTTATTCCAACTAGTGATTGTATTAGGAGAGATCATGTCTGATCTGTTAATAACAAGAATATGTTTTTTATTGTTGATCCACTTGTCTAAGTGTGGATGTCCTGTTGACAAAGGAATTCGTGCATCTCTAACTTCTATAACTAAATCTACTTTATTGATAACTTCAGATAATTTCTTTTCTGCTTTTGCAATATGGCCTGGATACCATTGAATTTTGGGTATGTCCACTTCAATAAATCAAATAAAATTTTGTATTCCTTTTAATTTTTATAAGTTTCAAAAGTATTTACCTCTAAATTTTAGTATAAATTTAATAATTAAAAAATTTTTATAATAGTCAATTCTTAAAATTTATTAAGGCATAGGTAACAGTTACTACTTTTTTACCCAATAAGCCCAAATTAACGTTAGGGTTTTAAAATTAAAAATTAAGTTTGCTTAATGTCCAAATTATCTCTTTCCAGTCTTGACAAGACACATTTAGAAGGAAAAAAAGTTCTTGTCAGAGTAGATTTTAATGTTCCATTAAATGAAGATGGCCAAATAACCGACGATACACGTATTAGAGCAGCGATCCCAACTATAGAATATCTCATTAATCATTCTGCAAAAGTTATCTTAGCTGCTCATTTTGGAAGACCAAAAGGTCAGGTAAACGAAAAAATGAGATTAACCCCTGTAGTAGCAAGATTAAGTGAATTGTTGGGAAAAAATGTTGCTCTTACTAACAGTTGTATAGGTGATGAATCAGTTGCAGAATCTAATAGCTTAAATAATGGAGATGTTCTATTACTTGAAAATGTTCGTTTTTTTGGTGAAGAGGAAAAGAATGACTTGGATTTTGCTAAAAATTTAGCATCACATGCAGATATGTATGTAAATGATGCTTTTGGTGCTGCTCATAGAGCTCATGCCTCTACGCAGGGAGTTACTAATTATTTAAGTCCATCAGTAGCGGGATTTCTTTTAGAAAAAGAATTGAAATACCTTCAAGGAGCAATAGATTCTCCAAAGCGTCCATTAGCAGCAATAGTTGGAGGATCAAAGGTCAGTAGCAAAATAGGAGTGCTTGATTCTTTACTAGATAAGTGTGACAAAATTATGATTGGCGGAGGTATGATTTTCACTTTTTATAAAGCTAGAGGTCTAGATGTTGGAAAAAGCCTTGTAGAAGAAGATAAACTTGAGCTCGCCAAAGATTTAGAAGCAAAAGCAAAAGCAAAAGGAGTTGAATTATTATTACCTACTGATGTTGTTTTAGCTAATGAATTTTCACCTGACGCCGAAAGTAAAGTATCTCAAATTGATTCAATTAGTGGGAATTGGATGGGTCTAGATATTGGCCCTGATTCCATTAAAGTTTTTCAGAACGCTCTTGCAGAATGTAAGACAATAATTTGGAATGGTCCAATGGGAGTTTTCGAATTTGATAAATTTGCAGAAGGCACAAATGCAATAGCTACGACCCTTGCGGACTTAAGTGCTTTTTCTGAAGTTTGTACAATAATTGGTGGTGGAGATTCAGTTGCAGCAGTTGAGAAAGCAGGATTAGCAGAGAAAATGTCTCATATATCTACTGGAGGTGGGGCTAGCTTGGAACTTTTAGAAGGTAAAACTTTACCTGGTGTAGCTGCTTTAAACAACGCTTAGGCTATATCTCATCAACGATATCAATACTCTTTGTGAAAGTAATCATTCCCTCTGGATGAGCTATGATTCCTGACCAAATTTGTATCCCTGTTTTTGAAGGGGCTCTAGTCATTTTAAAAATTCCTCCAGACGCTAATGGCTCCAATAATATTTCTTGTTCAAATAATGAATTAACTTGATGAGGTTTTATAGCTCCCGCAATAATTACTTCTTCAAGAGGTTTATTAAGAATTATATCGATATCATATTTTGAGCCAGTAAGAACTTTATCAGGAATTTTAAAACTAATATCTACGTTATTATTATCATTTCTTATTGTTGTGAATAAATTTTTGATGATCCCTTTATCTATTTTTCCATTTATAATTGAAAAAAAATAATCAAAATTGGATTCGAGTATATGTATTTCTCCGTTAACTATTTTTTTTCCTGAAACTTTTATTCGAAAAATATCTTTATTTGGAATTTGTGATTTTAATCTTTTGATTTTCCATTTACTATCGGGGAAATCATTAATAATCTTTGAAAATTGTTTTGTTATATTTTTGTTTTCTTCATTTCTAAAATATTTTCTAAAAAATTCTAAATCTCTCCCATTTAAAGAGTTCTCTAGATTTCTTTCAAGGTTAACACTTAAAGTTTGCGTTATTGCTGAATAAGGAATAATGAGATAAATAAATAAGTAGAGAGGAACACCTATATTTTTAAATAAGTTTAATTTAAACATATTTCTTAGTTGTTATTTTCATTCTACTAATTAAAGTTTTTATGTCTAAAAAAAATAATTTATTAATTGCAGCTAGTGGAACAGGAGGGCATATTTTCCCAGCTTTAGCAGTTTCTAAAGAGCTAGAAGATGAATGGAATATTCATTGGTTGGGGGCCCATCAAAGACTTGATGCAAATTTTATTCCCAAAAAATATAATTTGACCACTTTGAATATAAAAACACCAAGAAAAAATATTTTTTTATTTTATCAATATATAGAAATTTTAATGTCAACTTTCCAAATAATTCGAATTTTAAAAGAAAAAAAAATTAATTTGGTTTTTACTACTGGAGGTTATATCTCAGCTCCTACTATTGTTGCTTCAAAACTTCTCAGGATACCTGTCATTATTCATGAATCAAATTTAATGCCAGGTATGGTTACGAAATATTTTGGTTTTTTATGTGACTATGTTCTTTTAGGATTTAAGAAAACAAATTCCTATTTAAACAACTGTAAAACTATTTTCACTGGTACCCCTTTACGGGAGCAATTCTATAAATCTAATCTCTTGCCAGAATGGGTCCCAAAAGGAAAAGGACCTCTTTTGATTGTTATGGGAGGTAGTCAAGGAGCAAAAGCCATAAATCAAATTGTTTACGAATCTCTAGAATTTTTACTGAAAAAACAGTTTCGGATAGTACATATTACTGGAAAATATAATCAAAAAACCTTTCAGATGAAAAGTTCAAAAAATTATGTTCAAAAGAAATTTACTAATGAAATCGCAGCTTTAATGCAAAATTGCGATCTTGTAATATCTAGATCAGGTGCAGGAACAATAAATGAATTAATAGAGACTGAAAAACCTTCAATTTTAATCCCATATCCTTATTCTAAAAATAATCATCAGGAGAAAAATGCAATAATTCTTGCTGAAAATGGAGTCTCAGTTTTAATTAATCAAAGCAAAATTTCTAAAGAATTATTTGAAGAAACAATAGAAAGAATTTTTAAAATAAAATTAAAAAATGGAAAAAATCAATATGAAATATTAGATCTCATGAAGAGCAACATGGAAAATAATAATAAAATTAAATCTAAAGTTGAGATAAAAAAATTAATTAATTATTTTTTAAAGGAATTTTGAATCTCTCTACATAAAAGACTATTATTTTCCTTGCTCTGCAAACTTATTCTCGCCCATTTTTCGTCAAGAAATCTAAATGAAGTACATTCTCTAAGTAATATACCTTTCTTTTCTAAGTATTTTATATTCGGTGACAAAGATTTGTTACTCTCTATTAAAAAAAAGTTGGTTGAAGAATTATGAACTTTAAGGTTTTCTATTTTTGATAATTTTAAGCAAACTCTTTCCCTTTCAATATTTATCCAGGTGTGAATCTGCCTTGTCCATTGTTCATAGAATTTCTTGTTACTTAGTAGTTCAATTCCAGCTTTAATAGCAAAGGAATTTAATGGCCAAGGATCTCTAATTATGTTCCATTCCTTAAGTTTCTTCGATGAGCCAATAACATAACCTAATCTAAGACCTGGAATATTGAAGATTTTGGTCAAGCTTCTTAAGACTAATAAATTATCATATTTTTTGGTTAATGGTATTAAAGATTCTTTTTCTCCATTAGGTGTTATCGATAAGAAAGCCTCATCACAGATAACTAACTTATATTTATTTATAATTGCCTCCAATGAATTTTTCTCCCACAATTGGCCGGTAGGGTTATGTGGATTTGTTATCCAAATAACATCTCCTTTGGGATTAAATGGAAATGATTGAGGAAAAGTATTATTCCAGTTTTTTGGTAATTCGCAATGTACGAAATTGCTTTTCCAACAATTTAAAGATCTTTCATAATCAACAAAGCTTGGAGAAGGAATACAACTGATCCCAAATTTGGATGCTTCGTAACCTGCCCAAGTTATTAGCTCAGAAGCTCCATTTCCAGGCAATATAGTTTCTGGATTTATCCCATGAAATTTACCAATTATTTCTTTTAAATCACTCAAGTTTCTCTCAGGGTAATATCTAAATCCAAGATTCTTAATTTCGTCATTTAATGAATCTATTAGTATTTGAGGCGGGGGAAAGGGTACTAATGAGGCACTTGAGTCAATAATTTCAGAGGGTAATAAATTTAATCTTTTTGCATTTGCATATACATTCCCTCCATGTTTTAAGTTTGATATTTGCATTCCTTCTGTTGTGTAATCATTAGTTTCCAATTTATTCATTATTCAGTTTCTGAGTTTATTCAACCCATTTTAAATCTGAGCCAATGGCCTCTCTTATATTAGATAATTGATGGTTATTGAGTTGCTTTATAATTCCTTGAAGTATATCTGGTACTAATTGTGGCCCCTTATATATCCATCCTGTATAAAGTTGAATTAATGATGCTCCAGAACAAATCCTTTCCCAAGCTGACTCAGGACTATCGATCCCACCAACGCCAATTAAAATAATTTTTTTGTCAATATTATTTATATGTTTTATTATTTTATTTGCTTTTTTTTGTAGAGGCTTTCCACTTAATCCTCCATTTTCTTCTGAAAGTAATAATCCTGTTTGACTTATCTTTCTATTTTCAAGACCTAATCTATCAATACTAGTATTAGTAGCAATTATTCCGTCGATATTTTCCTCGATTATTAATTGACAAATATCTTCAATATCTTTAAGGCTTAAATCTGGCGCAATTTTTACAAATAAGGGGGGACAATTAGGTAAATCTTTAATTTCTTTAAGAAGTTCTTTTAGCAGAATTGGATCTTGCAACTTTCTTAGTCCTTCAGTATTTGGAGAACTTACGTTTATTGCTGCATAATCACAATATGGAATTAATAATTTTAGAGAAGTTAAATAATCATCTTTAGCTTGAGATAAATCAGTAATTTTAGATTTGCCGAAATTTATTCCCAAACAAATATTCTTCCTGTTTTCTTTAAACTCAATACCTTGTTCAAGAAAGTTTTTAACTAGATTTTCAGCACCATTGTTATTGAAACCCATCCTATTTAATGCGGCCTCTTCTTCTGCTAATCTAAATAACCTTGGTTTGGGATTCCCATTTTGAGCAAATTTAGTTACTGTACCAAGTTCAGCAAAACCAAAACCAAAATTTCTCCATATATTTGCAGCATTTCCATTTTTGTCAAAACCAGCAGCTAAACCAATTGGATTACAAAAATTTATTCCACATATTTTCTGAGTTAATCTTTTATCAACTATAGAAAACTCTTCATTTAGATTTTTTAGGATTGATGAAACTATAGGCCAATTATGTTTTCTTGAACTGAATGATAGAAGGCTAAGAGATAAATTAGTTAAATATTCTGCATCTATGCCAGAATCTTTTTTTAGTATAGGAGTCATCAAGTTTTTATAAAGATTTTTAAATACTTCCTTCTGTTCCTTCATAAAAAATTAGGATTCTTTTTTTTCTATTATCCAATATTTTTTATCTTTAGGAATGAATCTCCAATTGCGCCATTCAAAAAATAAATATTTTTCTATCTTTAACTGGTATTCTGCGCCCAATAAGTTAATTAGTTCTGGTGAACTTAATAAGTACTTTTTTTCTGCAAATTTTTGGATTAATACATTTCTTGAAAATAATTCTTGAATTTTAGGAGGTGCATTTTTTTCAAAAAAGTCAACAGAGGATTCTGC
The DNA here is from genome assembly GCF_000759855.1 of Prochlorococcus marinus str. MIT 9107. GTDB lineage: Bacteria > Cyanobacteriota > Cyanobacteriia > PCC-6307 > Cyanobiaceae > Prochlorococcus_A > Prochlorococcus_A marinus_N. The sequence continues at coordinate 102,883 of NZ_JNAI01000010.1, read as the reverse complement.
TTCTTTTGAGTTAATCTCTATAGAAATACCTTTGCTGTAATTAGTTGCGATTTTATCAACCCTGTCGTTTTGTCGATCTCCGCTATGACCCTTAACATATTCCATTATTAAGCCATTAATTCTTAATTGATCAATTTTTTGCCATAAATCAAGATTTTGAACTGATTTCCCTGAGCTTGTTTTCCATCCATTTTTCTTCCAATTAATAATCCATTTTGTATACCCTTCTATGACATATTTACTATCAGTTCTTAATTTAAAGTTCTCTTTTAATGTATAGTTTTTTAATTTCTCTAGAGTTTTTATAGCAGCTGTTAGTTCCATTCTATTGTTAGTGGTATTTTTTTCGGAACCACCTATTTCTAATTCACTGTTATCTTCGAATATTATTAAACCACCCCAACCACCTGGACCTGGATTACCACTGCAGGCTCCATCTGTTGCAGCTTCAATTGCAATAGTATTACTATTCATAATTTTTGAAGCCGATATTAATTTTACCGGCTTGAAAAAATGTACTTTTACTTAAGTGTAACTTTACCGCCAGCTTCTTCAATCTCTTTCTTTAAAGATTCAGCATCTGCTTTGGCAATTCCTTCTTTTACTGTTTTTGGTGCGGATTCAACAAGTGCTTTTGCATCTCCAAGACCTAAACCAGTTGCATTTCTTACAACCTTAAGTACTTTTATTTTTGCAGCTGCATCAAAGCTTTCTAGAACTACATCAAATTCAGTTTTTTCTTCGGCAGCGCCACCATCTCCATCACCACCAGCTGCTCCTGGAGCTGCCATTACTACACCTGCTGAAGCAGCAGCAGATACACCAAAAGCCTCTTCAATTTTCTTTACAAGCTCAGATGCTTCTAAAAGTGAGAGAGACTTTAATGATTCAAGAATTTCTTCAGTTTTTGCGGACATTTTCTTAAAAATTTAATTAGGTTTTGAATTTAAGATTCTGATTTTTCAGAATGTTGTTTAAGTGATCTAGCAAGTCCAGAAGGCACTTCGTTGATAGAGATCGCAATTTTTGTTGCAACGCCATTTAGAGCGCCAGCAATTTTTGCCATCAATACTTCTTTAGATGGAAGACTTGCGATTTCTTTTATTTCAGAATCGCTAAGAAGTCTGCCTTCAAATAAAGCTCCTTTGGTTTCGGATTTTTGGGTGTCTTTTTGAAAAGATTGGATCGCTTTTACAGCACCACCAACATCTTCTTTAATTAAGACAAAAGCATTTGTTCCGGAAAGTAAAGATTCAAGATCGTTCCAATTACTATCTCCATCAATAGCTTTACGCATTAATGAATTTTTAGTAACTTTGCAAATGCCTTTAGTTGTTTGCAATCTAGATCGCAAATCCGACATCTCTTTGATAGTTAAACCTTTATAGTCAAGAACCAAAGCCATTTCCGAATCGTTTAAGAGGGATTTAATCTCATTAACGATTTTTTGCTTATTCTCTAGTGTTCGGCCCATTGTTGTTTTTTGGATCGTAATTTAGGGAGAGCAGGAAATGCGGCAAAGTCCATTTAAAGAGGCCGCTTTTATTAGATCCAAAAAGAAATAATTAAGACGAGTCCTCGGTAGGGATTAAAAATTTAGAGAAACTAAATAAACCTACTTTCTTTGGCCGTATTATTGCACTTTAAATTATACTACAAAGGGTTAACCTTCAGATTGGTAATCTTGTACTGCATTTATGTCTACTTGAACTGAAGGTCCCATAGTTGAAGTTATATAAAAACTTTTCCAAAATTTTCCTTTTGCTCCACTTGGTTTGTTTTTATCAATTGATTCTTGTAAGGTTTTTAAGTTGTCAAATAGCGCCTCTTTTGTAAAACTTGCTTTTCCAAAACGTACATGAACGATACCTGCTTTATCTGCTCTAAATTCGAGCTTACCAGCTTTAAATTCTTTTATTGCATTCGCAATATCATTAGTTACTGTGCCAGCTTTAGGATTAGGCATTAAACCTCTAGGTCCTAAAACTCTTCCTAATTTTGCAACCTTTGGCATCATATCTGGAGTTGCAATAAGTAGATCAAAATCCATATTTCCTTTGTTGATACTTTCCACAAGATCTTCTTCTCCGAATAAATCTGCGCCTGAAGACTTAGCTTTCGATACATTCTCGCCGCTTGTGATTACTGCGATTTTAATGCTTTGACCAGTACCATGGGGTAAAGCAACTGTGGTTCTTAATTGTTGATCAGTATATTTTGGATCAATACCTAACCGTATATGCGCTTCTATAGTTTCATCAAATTTAGCGTTTGCATTTTCCTTGATAATACTAAGAGCTTCAAGTGGTGCATAAATGCGATCTTCTATCTTTGTTGATAGAGCCGCCATTCTTTTTGATAGTTTTTTCATATGTAATTTTGGGTACAAACGGTTATTGACTAACCTCCCCTAAATAGTGGGTAATTTTGTATTGAACTCAATCAGTAATAGAGACACCCATATTACGAGCAGTACCCTCAATTACTTTCATTGCTGATTCAATACTAGAACAGTTTAAATCAGGAAGCTTAGTTTTGGCTATTTCTTCTAATTGAGCTTTACTTATATTCCCAACAGAGCCATTCGCAGATTCACCTGATCCTTTTTCTATCCCCGCTGCTTTTGTTATTAAGACGGAAGCAGGTGGCGTTTTTGTAATAAAAGTAAAGCTCCTATCTTCAAAAACAGAAATCTCAACTGGAATAACAAAACCTGCTTTATCTTGTGTCCTTGCATTGTATTCTTTACAGAATGCCATAATATTGACCCCATGTTGTCCTAAAGCTGGTCCAACAGGGGGAGCAGGATTTGCTTTGCCTGCTTGTAGAGCAAGCTTAATAACTGCAACAATTTTTTTTGCCATTAGATTAGAGAATTTAAGCTGAGGTGGAAAATCATTATTTTACTCGATAAACAATAACAATTAGAAATTAATTTTGTTTATTGATTTGGGAGAATTCTAATTCTACAGGAGTCTCGCGCCCAAATATTGAAAGTAATGCTTTTAATTTATTTCTTTCCCCAGAAACTTCTATTACCTCTCCCTGGAAATCCTTGAATGGGCCACTAGTTACTATGATTCTATCTTTTTCTTCAATATCTAATTTGATGACAGCTTTTTTCTCTGATGCGCGCTTAAAGATTCTATTAACTTCTTGCCTGGATAATGGTCGAGGTTTGATATGACCTCGTGATCTCCCGCTGCCTCTACCGTCTTCAGCACCAACAAAGTTAATTACATTTGGAGTACTTTTTACAGCCATCATTGTATCTTCATCCAAAATCATTCTTACTAGGACATAACCTGGGAAAACTTTTTCTTCAGTAGTCTGTCTGCTTCCATCTTTTTTTAATTTAATTCCAGGAGTTTGGGGAATTTCAATTTCAATGATTCGATTATTAACTCCTAAAGTTACTGATCTCTGCTCCAGAGTAGCTTTTACTTTTTTTTCACAACTTGATGCAACTTGAATTGCATACCATCTTGCGATGCTAGTATTTGCTTTTGAAGAAGGAAGGTTTGTAGTTAATTCATTACTCATTTTTTTTTTGGAAAATTAATTAAAATCTGTATCAAAATGGATATTAAGGGATAATTCAACCAAAAATTTGAGAGGCTGCCCATCCAAAGAATCTGCTGACAGATGCTATGGCTGCCGCAGAAAAGGATACCATAATTATAACCGCAACCGATTCGCTAAAAAGTTGTTGTTTGTTTGGCCATACGACAAGTTTAAACTCATCGTAAGTAGATCTTAAAAAATTATTCTTTTTTTTAGGTTCTTCAATTTGAGGGGAATCTTTTTTAAGAGGTTCTTGATTAGTAGTAGGACTTGTCACAAGATTTTTTGGAATTTTGCTTTACGCATTAATTTTATTTTAGCTTATCGATTTACTCCTCAGCTAGGTCTGAAGACAATCTCATCTTTTTTAGCGGGGTTAAGTTTAATTGTGATATTTTTTTTGTTTTTAAAATTGTCCTCTAACAGTTTTGCAGCTAAGGGATTTTCTATCTGTCTTCTAAGTTCCCTGCCAAGTGGTCTAGCTCCATATTCAGGTTCGTAAGAATCGTTCGCAATTTTATTGATAACTTTTTTGTCTATAGCGATATTTATTTTCTGTTCAAGAAGAAGGTTCTTTAAATCTTCTGTTTGTAGAATAATTATTTTTTGAAGTTCATCAATAGATAATGGATTAAACTTTACTACTTCATCAATTCTATTTAGAAATTCCGGTCTAAAAATTGAAGACAATGTATTACTAATAGAATTTTCTAGAGTTTGTTGATCTTTTTCTAACTTTTCCTCACTTTTAGAAATCTTTTGTGAATACTCAAGTATAACTTTCCCTGCCAGGTTACTTGTCATAATGATAACGGTATTTTTGAAGTCCACTGTTCTTCCTTGAGAGTCAGTTAATCTACCTTCATCTAAGACTTGTAAAAGGATATTAAAAACTTCTGTATGTGCCTTCTCTATCTCATCAAGAAGTATTACTGAATAAGGTTTGCGTCTTACAGCTTCAGTTAATTGTCCTCCCTCTTCATAACCAACATAGCCTGGAGGAGCTCCTAAAAGTCTTGCTACTGCATTTTTCTCCATATATTCACTCATGTCTAATCTTAAAAGTGCTTCTTCTTCATCAAATAAAGCTGATGCAAGAGATTTTGCTAATTCTGTTTTGCCAACACCTGTAGGACCCATAAATAAAAAAGAACCAATGGGTCTTTTTGGACTTTTCATCCCAACGCGAGCTCTTCTAATTGCAGAAGAAACAGCTTCTATAGCTTTTTCTTGTCCAATAACTTTTTCACTTAATTCTTTTTCTAAATTAACTAATTTCATACGTTCACTTGAAACTACTTTAGAAATTGGAATTCCTGTGATTTTTGAAATAACATCTGCAATATCATCTGGTTCAACTTGATATCTAAAAGGGAAATTTCTATTTTTCTTTATTTTATTGAAGTTTTCTTCAACTTTTTGTATTTCATTCTCTATTTCACTTAAATCTTCTTCAAGCTTCTCTAAAAATTCCAGATCATTTGCAATCAAACGATTTGATCTATCTTTAATTTTTTTAGTTAGCTTATCTTCTTCTTTCATCAAAATAGATAATTGTTCCATTTCTTCTCGAAAAAAATTCCAATTGTCGAAAAGAACATTCAATTTTGCCTCTGATTGTTGCCTAACATTTAATAGTTTTTCTTTCTCTTCGATATTTTTACTTAGCAAATTATTCAATTTTTTATCAATAGTATAAATTTTGTTTTCTTGTTGGAGAATCAATTGGGGCTTGTTATTAGATTCGATTTTTAATTGTGCTGCTGCTTCATCAATTAGATCTATTGCTTTATCAGGGAGATATTTATCGCTGATATATCTGTCGGCCAACTTTGCAGAATAATTCACAGCGTCTTCAGAAATTCTTATGCCATGATGTAGTTCATATTTCTTTTTGATGCCTTGCAGTATTTGTGCACTCAATTCTACTGAAGGTTCATTAACAGCTATCTTTTGAAAGCAATTATTCAATGCTTGATCTTTTTCAATAGTTTCACGAAATTTTTCAGGTGTTGTTGTACCAATACATCTAAGTTCTCCCTCAGCTAGTAAGGGTCTCAAGATATTACTAATATCAGCAGTAGATCTGTCAGAACTTAATATTGAGTGGATTTCATCAATAAATAAAATCATTCCTTGGCTTGGATCGTTTAATTCTTGAAGTATTAAGCTTAGCCGTTCCTCTAATTGACCTCTAAATTTTGTCCCAGCAACTAATGCACCTAAGTCAAGTGAAATAATTTTAAAGTCTTTTAATGAATCAGGAACTTTTTTTTCTATAATTAATTGTGCTAGTAATTTCGCAATTGAAGTTTTACCCACTCCAGGGTTGCCGATAAGTATGGGATTATTTTTGTTTCTTCTGCATAGTACCCTCATCAAATTATTGATCTCATTTTCTCTTCCTATAACAGGATCAAGTAAAGCTTTTTTGGCTGATTCTGTTAAATCTTTTCCATAAAGTGAAAGAGCATTATCATCTTTTCCAATTTGTTTTTTGGTTTCGACTTGGAGTTCACTTTTAGGTAAAGGAACAATAGCTTTATCTAGATTCTTTTTATTCACTAAAGTCCCTTGGTTCGATTCAAAATTTGATTGATTATTGATCTCAATTACATTCTTAAAATCAACAGGATTTTTCGATTGATTAATATTTGGGGAAAACTTTAATTCTTCCTCTAATTTTTCAATTGAAAGATTGCCTTCTTGAAAAACATAATTACCAATTCTTAAATCTCTTCCAAGAGCAATTAGTAAATGTGGGATTTCTATTAATCTCGATCCCCATTGAATTTTAATCTGATTTGCATTATCTAATAAAATTTCTAAATCTTCTCCTATTGTGAAAATATCTGAATCATTTATTGGTGTCTCTTCTAAGAAATCTTCCGTTATATCTAAAACTGTATCTTGGTCTATTGATAATTTCTCAATGAAAGCAAAGAATTCACTTGATGTAAACAACGTATGAATTATGTGTTCAATATTAAATTCGCTATGATCCCATTTTTTTGCTGTTTCTTCCCCTAATAGAAGAAGATTCCAACTTATATCGCTAAAAAGTTCAGGACTTGATGTAAGGGTTTCTCTCATAAACTATAAAAAACTATAGTTGGCTATTATTAAATATTCTAAATAGGATATGCATTAATTATCATCTAATAATTTTCAAATTGTAAGATGAAATTGAAAAATATGTTCATGAAAGACATTGTTCAAAGTTTGGAATAAATAAGAGCCTTAATGTGCATCTAAGTTGTTCTCTAATCAAAAATTATATTTGATTAACATATATATTTCAGATGTTAGCCAAATAGTTCAGCTATTAATTAGGATTTAAATAGTAATAATTAAATTGTGAAAGAAACTATTGATTTTCTAATTGATACCATTGAAGCAAGGCAAGTCCTTGATTCAAGAGGTAATCCGACTGTAGAGGCAGAAGTATTTTTGGAATGTGGGGCAAGTGGTAGAGCGATTGTTCCTAGCGGAGCCAGTACTGGTGCCCATGAGGCTCATGAATTAAGAGATGGCGGTTCAAAATATATGGGAAAAGGAGTTTTAAATGCTGTTAATAAAATTCATGAAACAATATCGCCTGCCTTATGTGGTTTGTCAGCTTTAGATCAAACAGAGGTAGATAATTTAATGATTGAAATTGATGGGACTCCTAATAAATCTAATCTTGGAGCCAATTCAATCCTTGCAGTAAGTCTTGCAAATGCAAGGGCTTCAGCAAATGCCTTGGGCATACCTCTTTACAGGTATCTTGGAGATCCTTTATCTAATCTTCTTCCAGTACCATTGATGAACGTAATAAATGGAGGTGCTCATGCGCCCAATAGTCTTGATTTTCAGGAATTTATGCTTGTCCCTCATGGAGTGCAAAATTTCAGTGAATCACTAAGAATGGGTACTGAAATTTTTCATTCACTCAAATCATTGCTTGATATAAAAGGCCTATCTACTGCTGTAGGCGATGAGGGTGGATTCGCACCTGATTTATTATCGAGCGAAGAAGCCGGAGACTTACTGTTAGAGGCCATTCAAAAAGCTGGATTTATTCCTGGTGAGCAAGTTTCCTTAGCTTTAGATGCAGCTAGTACTGAATTTTATAACGATGGCATTTATAAATTTGAGGGGAAAAGTTTAAATAGTTCTGAAATGATTTCATATTTTTCAAGATTAGTTTCTAATTATCCAATAGTTTCAATAGAGGACGGTTTAGCAGAAGATGATTGGGAGGGTTGGTCAGAATTAAATAATGAACTAGGCAATAAAGTTCAGCTTGTAGGTGATGACTTATTCGTAACTAATACAGAAAGGTTAAGAAAAGGGATTATTGAAAAATCTGCTAATTCTATCCTAATAAAGGTAAATCAAATCGGAACATTAACTGAAACTTTGGAAGCGATTGAGTTAGCCAAAACTTCTGGTTTAACAAGTGTTATAAGTCATAGAAGTGGTGAGACTGAAGATACAACAATTGCTGATCTATCTGTAGCTACAAGATCTGGCCAGATCAAGACTGGCTCTTTAAGTAGAAGTGAAAGGATTGCAAAATATAACAGACTTTTGAAAATTGAGGAGGAATTAGGAAATAAAGCAAGATTTGCTGGTGCTTTAGGTTTAGGTCCAAAAAATATATAGTTTTTTCTAGCGCTTAAGTTTTTCTAATCGTGAGCCTTTACTCATACTTAATTGGCATTTTATCCAATCAATGGTTATTGGTAGTGCAAAAAATAATGGTAACAATGCAAAATTATTTTGCTTATTAGTTACAAGTAAAGCAGATGCAATTGATAAGCTTCCTATAAGAATTGAATGGCCTAATGTTTTTTGGGCAGTAAACATTTTTTTAAATTGTCTATCAGACTCTCCCATCCTAATTTGTAACTGTAAATCGCCCTGCTCTAATCTTTCTAAACTTTCATCAATTCTTTTAGGAATTCCCACAGCTTTGGATCCTATTTCACCTACTTGCCTTCCAAATTGGTTAATTAAATCGTTGGGAGTTTGATTATTAGAAGTCATAAGTTCTATTAAATAAGGCTTGGTAACTGATACAAGATTAAACCCTGGGTCAAGCATTCTGCCAACCCCTTCAAAAGTTGATAAAGCTCTCATAACAAAAATTAAATCCACTGGCAGTTGAAATGGTGTTTCATAAACAAGTTCATATAAATCTCCAGATAATTTTTCAATTATATTTGGACTAAATGGTGGAGTTAAGGCTTCTTTAAGCATCAATCTGACTAATCTTCTTACTGGTCCTATATCAATATCTTTTGAAATTAGTCCAGCTTGTTGTAATTGACTTACAAGGGATGAGGTATCTCTTAAAGCAGCTGCCTTAACCATTGCTCCTAATCTTGTTTGAAGTTTGATAGAGATATTACCCATCATTCCAAAATCGTAAAAAATTAATTTACCTTTATTTGAAACAGCTAGATTCCCTGGATGAGGATCTGCATGAAAAAAACCGTAATTCACTAATTGTTTCAAGTAGCTGATGGCGCCAATTTCTGCAATTTTTGGCAAATCAATTTTTTGAGATCGTAATTTTTCTAAATCACTTATTTTTGTTCCTCCTAGATAACTTAGACAAAGCACTTTTTCACTGCTCATGTCCCAAATTACTTTAGGAACTTCAACATTTTCATCATCAAGAAATTGCTGTCTAAATCTTGCTGCATATTGTGCTTCACAATTAAAATCAAGCTCCTTCATAAGAACTTTCCTACACTCTTTTGCAATCTCAACCCAGTTTCTTCCTCTACTCCAATTCCTGTTTTTCTGTAATAATCCTGCTATTTGCTGCATAATACCCAAATCGATAATAAATAATTCTTTTAAATTGGGCCTTTGAACTTTAAATACTACTTTTTTGCCATCTATTAAAGTTGCCCTATGAACCTGAGCCAATGATGCTGATCCAACCGGATCACATATTATTTGATCTATGTGATCAAATCTTGGCCCTAATTCTTCTCTAATGGTTTCTTTAACTTGCTCAAATGAAAATTTAGGAACTTGATCCTGTAATTTAGATAATTCCTTAATCCAGGTGTTAGGAATTAAATCAGGTCTCGCAGATAATAATTGTCCAATTTTAATAAATGCAGAACCAAGCTTGATTAATTGATTAGTAAACCATCTTGCCCGTTTAATTTGGACCTTCCTTTTTTTATTTATATTAGTTTGGAAGATTGTGAACCTAATATTATCTAGCCACAAATTCATTAAAAGAGAAATCAGGGTTATCCAAATACGAAAGCCCCTCTTAAATTTTTTTAAACGATAATTAAGAATGTGATGGCTCATTAAATTTGGTTATTCATTTTTTTATTAATTACGTCAATTTGCTTATTAATACCTTCAATTTCATTTAAAGCTTTTTTTATTTTGGAATTTTTAAAAGTATATGTGTTCTCATCATTTTGGATATCCTCTGTTTTTTCCATCTTTGAGGCTTCTTCGATGATGGATTCTTTCAAGTTATCAAATTCTTTTTTGAGAATCTCTGGAGTATCCTGTGCAATATTTGTTGCTTCTTCAATTTTTTCAACCAATATCTCATTTAATTTCTCGGTTACTTTTTTAATAGCAGCTTTTAAAAGATAATCAGAGTTGGTCATGAAAAATATACTGTTTCTTTAGCAATTATCTTAATGAACATGATCTAATAATAGATCAATTTAGAACAATTCAGGTAACTGATCGTTTTGATAGCTAGATTTTATATTTTTCCTATGTAAGTTTGTTTCTATATTATACTTTTTTCTTTTTTTTCTTTTACCTTATATTTATATATAGGTTAGGAATTAACATTAAATATATCTTCTAACCAAAAACTCATCTAATTAACTACTAAAAGGAGTTTTATTAAATTGGAAATTATTGAGTCAGATGTAGTTATTATCGGAGGAGGTCCAGCTGGATGCACTTGCGCACTTTATACATCTCGTTCAAACTTAAAGACAGTAATTTTAGATAAAAATCCATCTGTAGGCGCATTAGCGATAACTCATCAGATAGCTAATTACCCTGGTGTTCCTGTTGATATAAGTGGGGAGAAATTACTTAATCTAATGAGAGAGCAGGCTATTGAATATGGTACAGACTATAGAAGAGCACAAGTGTTTGGGATAGACGCTAGTGGAGAATGGAAAATGGTTTATACCCCTGAGGGTACCTTCAAGGCTAAAGCACTTGTTCTTGCAAGTGGAGCAATGGGCAGGCCTGCATCATTTAAGGGTGAAGCGGATTTTCTTGGTAAAGGAGTAAGTTATTGTGCTACATGTGATGGAGCTTTTTATAAGAATAGAGAAGTTGCTGTTGTTGGCGCAAATAAGGAGGCAATTGAGGAGGCAACTGTCCTCACTAAATTTGCATCAACTGTACATTGGATTACATCAAGTGATCCTAAACCAGATAATGAAGAAGCTTTGGAATTGATGGATAATTCAAATATAAAACATTGGAGTAGGACAAGATTATTGGAAATCTTGGGTGATGATATGGGTGTGAATCGAGTTATTGTAAAAAATAAACAAGATGAAAATCCTATTAATTTGAATTTAGATGGAGTCTTTGTCTATATGAGTGGGTCAAAGCCAATTACTGATTTTTTAGGAGATCAGATCGCTTTAAAAGAAGATGGAGGAGTAATTGTAGATGACTTTATGTCTACAAATTCTAATGGAGTATGGGCTATTGGAGATATAAGAAATACACCATTTAAGCAAGCCATTGTTGCCGCCTCTGATGGATGCATCGCCGCAATGTCAATTGATAGATATTTGAATAGTAGAAAAAATATAAGAGTAGATTGGATTCACTCTTAAAAATAACTTTAAATAAATTAATTTATAGTGGCGTTGCTTCTGAAATATAAGCAACTCCACCATAGTAACTTAGCTCGGCCTTAATATTATCTCTCATCTGATCAATTAATTCTTGCTCGCAAAAAACGATAACATGTGCATTTGCTCCTAATCCAGTAAACTCCATATCTTCAGTAACCACTCTTTCTGGACCTCTTCCAGTGGCATGTTTCATAATTGTATATCCAGGAACGTTAGCCTTTTCTAATGTTTTAATAATGGCATCAAGTTCTCTTTCACTAAAGATTAAATCTAATCGTTTCATTTTTATAATGTGGCAAGTGGAATAATTTTATTTACTAGACTCATATATATTGGGATTCCAAGAACTATATTGAAAGGGAAAGTTAAACCTAACGTTGTAGAAATATAGTAACTGGATTTAGCTTCTGGTACTGTCATCCTCATGGCGGTAGGTACTGCTAAATAAGAGGCACTAGCACATAAAACCACAAATAAAAGAGAATTACCAGGTCCTAAAGATAAAAATTTTGCAACGAAAACACCTATTAATGAATTGAATATCGGCATTAAAATTGCAAAACCGATTAGAAATGAACCAGCTTTTTTTAGACTAGGTAATCTTTGAGCTGCAACTATGCCCATGTCTAATAGAAAAAAACACTCTGCACCATAGAATAAATCTTTAGTAAAAGGTTCCATCTTTTCAATGCCTGAAGGATTAGTTGAGGCAATAAGAAATCCTATTATTAGACTAGAAATTAATAAATAAACTGAACCATTTAAAATAGACTCATGAAGAATTGCACTAAGGTGCATCTCCCTCGAGTTAGGTCTGTTCCTTGGGGCTGCAAATTTCACAAGTAGCAAACCAACAATAATTGCTGGAGACTCCATCAAAGCTAAAGCTCCAACCATGAATCCATCAAAATCTATATTTTGACTGTCTAAAAAACTTTCAGCGGATATGAATGTAACCGCGCTAATAGAACCGTAAGCAGCTGCAATCGCAGCAGAGTTGAAAACATTAAATTTGTACCTCAATATTAAGAATCCAATTAAAGGAATTATTAGCGACATTAGTATCGCAGCCCCTAGAGTAGGTAAAACCTGATCGGTAAACCCACTTTTCTGAATTTCTATTCCACCTCTAAATCCAATTGCTAAAAGCAGATATAAAGAAAATAGCTTTGGTAATGGTGCAGGTATTTCTAAATCAGATTTAAAAAATACAGCAATTGCTCCAATTAAAAAAAATAGTACAGGCGGTGCTAATACATTTTGCAGTATTGGATTTACTTCCATAGATTATTAAGTTAATTCATTTAAAGCCTTTTCTAAAGCTTGTTTTCTTGTTTCAATGATTCCATCAACGCCAAACTTTGAAAGTCTTTCTCGAACTTTTTCATTCGCGCCAGCAACAAATGCTTTCCTAGAATTGTTTTTAGCTTCTTGCATCATATCTTCAATAGCAAGGGTTGCTGTCACGCCAAGTCTTGGAACATCAGTAATATCTAATATCAGAATCTTGTAATTTCTTACCAGATTCATTCTGTCAGAGATACCTTTTGCGGCACCAAAACTAAGTGGTCCTTTGAGTCTAAATAACATTACTTCTCCAGAGCATCTATCAAGCAGTGCTTTTTCATCAGTCGGTAATGTATTTTGAACTTGATTATTACCTGTTAATGAAGGATTATCCTCTTCCATGCCTTCGAGTTGAGTTTCAGTAATTGAATCAATAGTCAACATGTTTGCAATAAATACCCCAACTAGTACTGCCCATATTAAATCCCAAAAAACTGTCATTAGGAGTACACCATACATAACAACTGAAGTTTTTAGAGATAATTTATGCGCCCTGAGCAAGAATCCCCAGTCAATTATATCCAATCCAACCTTGATTAGGATACCTGCTAAAAGAGCTGTAGGTATTTGTTCTGCTAATGGTCCTGCACCAACTAAAACTATTAGTAATACAATCGAGTGAACCATTCCTGATAAAGGAGTAGATCCACCTGATTTGACATTTATAACAGTTCTCATTGTTGCACCTGCACCAGGCAAGCCTGAAAAAAGACCTGCCACAGCATTTCCTATCCCCTGTCCAATCAGCTCTCTATCAGAATTATGTTTTGTTTGAGAAATATTGTCTGCTACTAGGGATGTTAGTAAGGAATCAATCGCACCAAGTACTGCTAATACGAGACCAGCTTTAAATATAATAGGAAAATACTGGTTGAAACTAGGAAAATCTAAAGATGGAACTCCTCTAGGAATTTCTCCAATTCTATCTATTGTTCCACCAAAAAAAATTGATATTGGAGTGACTATTAATAATGCTAAAAGTGGTGAAGGAACCCACTGAGTTATTTTTCTAGGAGTTAGAAATACTATCGCTAATGTCATTATTGCTACTCCAATGGCAGCACCATTGGGTTCGAAATTTGAGAAAACAGTACTTAAAGAGTCAACTACCCCTCCTCTTGTACTTATTCCTAATAGTGGTCCAATTTGAAGTGCAATGATTATTACACCGATACCAGACATGAATCCCGATACAACAGAATATGGTACAAGAGTTATATATTTTCCTAGCTTGAGAATTCCAAACGCAATTTGTAATAAACCACCAATTACTACTGCAGCCATTACTAAAGGTAAGATTTGTCCTGCAGATAAATCTCTAGGAACTCCAACTGCTGCTAAACCTGCAACCACTCCGGCAACAGTTACACTCATTGGCCCTGTTGGTCCGCTAACTTGAGCAGGTGTACCTCCAAATAATGCAGCCAAAAAACCAACTACTACTGCTCCATATAATCCGTAAATAGCTCCACCTGGACCCAAAGCTGCATTACCAAAAGCAAGGGCAAGAGGTAAAGCCACAACTGCGGCTGTAATTCCTCCTAAAATATCACCCCTAATATTTTTAAGATGGAATCCATTGATTATTTTCAAAGAAATTCTCCTCAAATAAATGTATTAACTAAGAAATATTATCTCTTTATGTAGTAAATTTGTAAAAAAATTAAGTTTACGCAAAATTTTTATATAACTTTGTTTAATTATTTATTCATTAATTACGTTAATTTTCCTGAACAAAAGACATTTTTTTTTGATTTATATGTAAGTTAACAGTCTATCGTAATAGATAAATATTTTTCAATTTAAATAATATTCAAATGAATTCGATTATTCGCCCAAGAAGATTAAGAAGGACTGAGGCAATTAGAGAGATGGTAAGAGAAAATTATTTAGATTCTTCGGATTTTATTTATCCATTATTTGTTCATGAAAAGGATTTTAAAGAAGAAATTTCGGCAATGCCTGGAACTTTTAGATGGGATATGAATGGATTAATAAAGGAGGTGATAAGGGCATGGGAATTGGGAATAAGATGTATTGTTCTTTTCCCGAAAATAAACGATAGATTAAAGACTGAGGACGGAGCAGAGTGTTTTAATGAAAAGGGTTTAATACCTAAAGCTATTCGGATTTTAAAAAAAGAGGTTCCAGAAATGGCAATAATGACAGATGTTGCTTTGGACCCATACTCATGTGATGGACATGATGGATTAGTTGATGAGACAGGAAAAATATTGAATGATGAAACAATTGATATTTTAAAAAAACAAGCTTTAACGCAAGCTAGAGCTGGAGCAGATTTTATCGGTCCTAGTGACATGATGGATGGGAGAGTTGGAGCTATAAGAAATTCGCTTGATAGTAATGGATTTAGTGATGTAGGTATTATTAGTTATACGGCAAAATTTTCATCTGCTTATTATGGGCCATTTAGAACTGCTTTAGATTCCGCTCCAAGAGAAAATAGTAAAAAAATAATTCCAGATAATAAATCTACGTATCAAATGGACCCTGCAAATTCAAAAGAGGCTTTAATTGAATCTGCATTGGATCAGTATGAAGGAGCAGATATTTTGATGGTAAAACCTGGCATTTCATATTTGGATATTGTTTATAGACTAAGTACTTTTTCAAATAAACCTATAGCTGCATATAACGTTAGTGGGGAGTATTCTATGGTGAAGTCTGCTGCTATGAAGAATTGGATTAATGAAAAAGATATTGTCTTAGAAACGTTACTTAGTTTTAAGAGAGCAGGAGCAAAATTAATACTCACTTATCATGCTTGTGATGCATCTCAATGGTTGAAGGATACTTAAAAACTCATTATTAACAGAAATTTGGTTTATTCTTAGTTTAATATTAAATTTAGCGCTTTGTTTTTAAAGTTTTCACAAGGAGTAAATAGGATAGGTCACATTGCACTTAGAGTAGAAAATCTCGAGAGGGCCAAATCTTTTTACCTTAAATTGGGAATGAATTTGATTTGGGATGATAAAGATTGGTCTTATTTGGAAGCTGGTAAAGGTAAAGATGGACTGGCATTGTTAGGCCCTAGCTATAAAGCTGCGGGACCACACTTTGCTTTTCACTTTGAAACTAAACAAGAAGTAATAAATATTCAGAATGATTTAAAAAACTCTGGAGTAAAAGTTGGGCCTTTACATGAACATAGAGATGGAACAGCATCTTTTTACATGAAAGATACTGAAGGAAACTGGCTTGAGATGCTATATGTTCCTCCAGAAGGGATTCAATCAAATGTTTGATCCTTTTTTGTATGCAAGAGCAAAATCAATCTAAAAATTCATATACAGAGACTGTGTTGGAAGATGAATCTATAAATCTTTTAGATTGGCATTTATTAAAAAGGCATTTATCTTCTTTTGCCTCTACAGAAATGGGTAAACAAGCAATCTTAAGTTTTGTAATCCCCTCTGAATATGATGTTTCTAAAAGACTTTTGAATGAAACTGTTGAAATAACTGAGCTAGAAAATAATCTTGATAAATCAATTAGCTTTTCTGATGTATTTGATATAAAAAGAAATATTGAAATTTGTTCAAAGGGAGGCGTGATCCTCTCTTCTGACTTATTAGAAATAGCCAAAACAATTGCTGCGGCAAGAAATTTAAAAGACATCTTATTAGATTTTGAACAAAGGCCTTTTATTTCCTCATTTACAAAAAATTTAATTGACCATCAAAATATCGAAACGATTTTAAAAAATGGAATCGAACCTAATGGAAGGATTTCAGACAATGCTAGTAGCAATTTATCTATTCTCAGAAAAGAATTATTATCTAAGAAACTGGAAAGAAAAACATTAGTTGATAAATTTATTCAAAAGAATTTAGTTTATTTGCAAGATTCTATAATTGGTGATCGGTATGGTAGACCTGTTGTAGCAGTAAAAGTCAATTATGTAGATAAATTTAGTGGCATAATTCATGACTCTTCATCTTCTGGAAATACTGTATACTTTGAACCTGATAGCGTAGTAAAAAAAGGTAATAAGATTGCTTCTTTAGAGGCTAGGGTCACAGCAGAAGAATTCAAATTACTGCAAAAATGGTCTCAAGTTATTAGTGATAATTCAGAGAATCTCATTGCAATGGTATCGATTTTATTGAGATTAGAAAATGCTCTAACTCGTTCAAGATATTCGAAATGGATTGGAGGTAAAACTCCTATTTTGGGAAAAGATCCTATTGTTTCCTTAATTGGTTTTTCTCATCCATTATTGATTTGGGAAAACAAGAAAAAAGGAGATCCTCCACCAGTGGCTGTTGATTTTCATATAAATAGAAATATTAAAGTTGTAGCTATTACAGGTCCCAATACTGGAGGTAAAACAGCTGCTTTAAAGGGTTTGGGTTTGTCATTATTAATGGCTAGATCAGGATTGTTGATTCCCTCAACTAATAGTCCAGTCATCCCTTTTTGTCCAAATATATATGTTGATATAGGGGATAATCAATCATTAGAAGAAAATTTATCTACCTTCAGCGGGCATATATCCCGCATAAAAAAGATCTTAGAATTACTTGAAAATAGGAGAGGATTATCAATTGTTTTGTTAGATGAGATTGGATCCGGCACAGATCCTGTTGAAGGTAGTGCTCTCGCAATGGCTTTGTTAAAAGAATTTGCAAACAAATCTGATATAACTTTAGCAACTACTCATTATGGAGATATTAAGGCATTAAAATATAATGACTCTAGATTCGAAAACGCTTCAGTTGCCTTTGATGACGATTCTTTTAAGCCAAAATATATACTCAATTGGGGCATTCCTGGGAGAAGTAATGCTTTGTCAATCTCCAAAAGATTAGGTCTCAATGAAAGTATACTTAGTGAAGCTGCAAATTATCTAAAGCCAAAAGAAGTTGATAATATTAACAGCATTATTAAAGGACTTGAGGATGAGAGGATTAAACAACAAAAATCTGCAGAAGCAGCTGCAGAACTTATTGCTAGAACTGAAATATTACATGATGAGTTAAAGAAAAATTATGAATTTCAAAAAATAAACGCTGAAAAAATTCAGGAAATTGAAAGATATAAATTATCCAAACATATTTTATCTGCTAAAAAAGAAGTAATAGATTTGATTAAGAAATTAAGAGATCAAAATGTTAGCGGAGAGGATACTAGAATTATAGGAAAAAGATTAAAAGAAATTGAGACAGAACATCTAACTCAAAAAAGAGTTGAAAAGTCAATATCATGGAATCCTAAGGTAGGCGATTTTGTGAAAATTAAAAGTCTAAATAGTAAGGGACAAATTGTAGATTTAGATAAAAAAGGTGGTTATTACGAAGTTAAATGTGGTTCATTCAGAAGTACATTATCTGCAAATGATTTTGAAGGTGTTAATGGGGAAAAGCCTAATTTCAAAAAGTCTAAAATCGATATCAAGTCTTCAAGAGAAGATTTTTCTTTTTCTAAAATTAGAACGAGTAAAAATACAATTGACGTAAGGGGGCTAAGAGTTCATGAAGCCGAAATAATTATTGAGGAGAAAATCAGAAAATTTCATGGACCGTTATGGATTGTTCATGGAATTGGGACTGGGAAATTAAAAAAAGGTTTAAGAGAATGGTTATCAGGGTTAAATTATGTTGATAAGATTGAAGATGCAGCCACCAAAGAGGGTGGACCTGGTTGCAGTATTGCGTGGATAAAATAAAATTAAAAATATTTAGAAACCCATTAAATAAGTGTATTAAGTGCAATTTATTGATCAGGCAAACATTATTCTTAAAGCTGGAAAAGGTGGGAATGGAATAGTTTCATTTAGAAGAGAAAAATTTGTTCCGGCTGGAGGACCTTCTGGGGGGAATGGTGGTAGAGGCGGTTCAATAATATTGGTTGCTGATAATAATCTTCAAACATTATTAGATTTTAAATTCAAAAGAGAAATAATTGCTGAAGATGGATTCAAAGGAGGTCCTAATAAAAGATCTGGCGCTTCAGGTGAGGATACGATCCTTAAAGTTCCTTGCGGTACAGAAATAAGGGATATTAAAACCGGCATTCTTTTAGGAGACTTAACTAAAGATAAACAGAGTTTAACTATTGCCATTGGAGGTAGAGGTGGTCATGGTAATGCTTACTATTTGAGTAATCAAAATAGAGCCCCAGAATCATTCACTGAAGGTAAAGATGGTGAGATATGGGAGGTTCGATTAGAACTAAAACTCCTTGCAGAGGTTGGAATTATAGGCCTTCCAAATGCAGGTAAAAGTACTTTAATTTCCGTCTTATCATCTGCCCGTCCAAAAATCGCAAATTATCCTTTCACAACTTTAATACCTAATTTGGGTGTAGTAAGAAAAGTAGATGGGAACGGCTGCCTTTTTGCTGATATACCTGGATTAATATCAGGGGCAGCTGATGGAGTAGGTTTAGGGCATGATTTTTTAAGGCACATCCAAAGAACGAAAATTCTTGTACATTTGATTGATTCAATGGCAGAAAATCCTATTAATGATTTTGAGATAATTGAGCAGGAATTAGCAAAATATGGGAAAGGTCTTTTAGATAAAGAGAGGATAGTAGTCTTAAATAAAATGGAACTTGTAGATGATGATTATTTGAAAATAATCACAAAAGAGTTAAAAAATTTATCTAAAATGAAAGTCTTAGTTATTTCTTCATCTTTAAAAAAAGGTTTATCTTCACTGCTTTCTGAAGTATGGAAAAGAATATAACTTAAAGTAGAAATTTTTTTTCAAATAAATATACTTGATTTAATCATAAAAATTAGCCATAAATAATATATTGCTTTAATGAAAAATATGAATTTTTACAATTGCTTTGACCAACAAGGGAAAATAATAGCAAGATGTCAAACTATCCAAGATATTGAGGTTCTGAAGAAAATGGGAAGACCAATTTTTGAGGTTAAGGAAATGAAAAATGAAGAGTCGGTTGTGTGTTCTCTGACAGGTAGTCCTTCTGATTTTAATATGGATTATTAACACATAATTTAAAAATAAAAAAAAGGGTTTTATACCCCTTTTTTTATGAATAATCTTTCAAAATAAAACTTAATCATCATAAACAAGACATTCTGGTTCATCTGGATTGGCATCGCAGAATAATTCCAAAGCATTTGGATCATGTTTATCCTCTGGATGATGATCCTTGTATTCTTCGAGTTCTTTAAGTTCTTCAGTTAGATGTCTGACCTTTGGAAGATTGCCCTCTGCTTTAGCAGATTCGATTTCCGATTGATCTTTTTGGATGTGTTCGTCAATGGATTTCATCTTAAGCTTTTCGTACTTTAGTAGACATATATAACATAGTTAATTTCTAATGGAATTGCATTATCTATGAACTAAATAAGTGTTCATTACAACATCATTTTTTTTTGTCGAAATTGATTTATCTGTTTTTTAAGACTCTAATCTCATTATTTCTTTTAGCGATGGTAAAACTGGGATTAGTTGATTTGGGTTTAAAGGGAATAAAGCTTTGTAGTAATCTTTTTTCCATTGATCGTCATAGCATGTCTTATATACATTAGATAATTTAAAAAATTTTAGTCTCCATTCAATAATCTTCTGGAACTTTGATAGTTCTTGTTCAGTACATTTAAAAAGGATGCTATATATAAGTTCCCACCTTATAAGTGTTGGGAAAAGATAAATATCTGCGTAAGTTAACTCTTCTCCACATATCCAGTCAGCTTTATTTTTCTGTAGTGAATTTTCAACCTCATTTAAAGCTGCGAAAAGATTTTTACTTGCTTTTTCGTATGAGGACTGATTTCTGGCGAATCCGCATCGATATACACCATCATTTATGTTGTTATGAATTAAATCTAAAAGTTCTTGATTACAGTCTTTGATTTTCAATGTATTGTGTTTGGATGAACTATTTATTGTGTTAAGTAATCTTATTATTTGAGAACTTTCATTAGATAAAATATTTACTTTATCTTTTCCAAAACTAATTAAAAGAGGTAAAGTCGCTCTGAAAATTATTTTTTTATTAGCTTTTTTGTAAAGGTCAGAAAGCCTTATAAATCCTTTAAAGTTTTTATTAAAAACCCATTCTCCATTTTCAATATCTGCTTTTAAAAAAATAACTTTAACTTTTTTAGATAAATGTTTGATTTCGTGGACGAGTAAAGTTCTTTGACACCATGGACAAGAATTTCCTACCAATAAATAAATTTGTCTATTTTCATTACTAATATTATATTCACTATCAATTGTTATTCCTTTAGGTCTTTTATAATTACCTTGTATGTCTGATGGCGCGAAACCATTCATTAATTGTTTCCAATACCAAAACCAGAATTTTTTGGAAGCTTTAATTAGGTATTTATTTTGCATAGAATTTTATTTTTAAAGAAAAAATGACTATTCAAAGAATACTTATAGTTTCAGGCACTCATGGGAATGAAATTAATCCTATTTGGGCTGTTAAGCAATTCAATACAGAGGAGAATAGTTTAAAACACGGTATTGAATATGAGTACATCATAGGTAATCCTATGGCTTATGAAAAAGGATGCAGGTATATAGATGCAGATTTAAATAGATCTTTTAAAGAAGGTAAGAATTATAAACAACAAAAGAATAGTTTTTATGAAATTAATAGGGCCAATTTTTTAGTCGATCAATTTGGAATTAATGGATCTAAACCCTGTCAAATTGCTATCGATTTGCATACTACTACAGCAAATATGGGAACAAGTATTGTTATGTATGGGAGAAGATTCAAAGATTTTTGTTTAGCTGCATTACTGCAGAACAAATTTGGATTGCCTATTTATTTACACGAAAAAGATAAAGATCAGACAGGTTTTCTTGTAGAAGCTTGGCCATGTGGTTTAGTTATCGAAATAGGAGCTGTCGCACAAAATTTTTATGATCCAAAAATCATAGATAGATTCTTAATAATAATTAGCTCTTTGAGGGAAGAGATAGATAAATTGAAAAAACACCTTATAGATCTACCAAAGGAATTGATTGTTCATGTTCATCAAGGGAGTATAGATTATCCAAGAGATGAAAAAGGAGATATTGATGGCTTAATTCATCCTGAGAGAATAAACCAAGATTGGAAAATGATTAAAAAGGGAGATCCATTATTTCTTGATAAGCAAGGGATTATTCACAAATATGATGAAGATCAGTTGATTTGGCCTGTTTTTATTGGCGAAGTTGCGTATAAAGAAAAAAAAATTGCGATGAGCTATACAAAGAAAGAAGTTATCTATTCCCAAAATCAATGGGTTCAAGAGCTTGAAAGCCTTTAAATTTAGAAATCAGAAAAATAAACTGCTGATAGCTGATAAGGATTTTTTATTCAATAGATAAGTTTATTTAATATTTAATGCTTTTAATGCTTTTATTTCCCCCCCCCCCTCACTTTTAAAACTCTTAAACTTAAATTCTTTCGCTCCAATAAATAACAGCTCCAAAAGCCTCTAATTGCAGTCTTCTATGCTTAGCCTCTTTTAGAGAAACTATCTCTTTCGATCTTTTTCCATTAAGAAGCCATTCGATTATTACCAAGTTAAACCATCAATCATAAAGAGAATATTAAGCTATGGAGGTTCTTCTCTTCATATGTTGCAAAAAATAAGTTTACTTACAGAAAAATAATTTACACATTTTTTGCGATTTTGGTCTAAAATCTTTAGAGCGGAATATATTTTCCGTTTTATTTACACGTCTCATATAGAGACATATTTTACGAACTCATGACAACTATTCAGCAGCAGCGTTCTTCGCTGTTAAAAGGTTGGCCACAGTTTTGTGAGTGGGTAACATCAACTAGCAACAGAATCTATGTTGGTTGGTTCGGCGTCTTAATGATCCCATGCCTACTTGCAGCAGCGGCTTGCTTTATCGTTGCATTCATCGCAGCACCACCAGTAGACATCGACGGAATTAGAGAGCCAGTTGCTGGTTCATTCCTATATGGAAACAACATCATCTCAGGTGCAGTTGTTCCTTCATCTAACGCTATTGGTCTACACTTCTACCCAATTTGGGAAGCAGCTACTGTAGATGAGTGGTTATATAACGGTGGTCCTTACCAGCTTGTAATTTTCCACTTCCTAATTGGTATCTCAGCATACATGGGAAGACAGTGGGAGCTTTCATACCGTTTAGGTATGCGTCCTTGGATCTGTGTTGCATATTCTGCACCAGTTTCAGCGGCTTTCGCAGTATTCCTTGTATATCCATTCGGTCAAGGTTCATTCTCTGACGGAATGCCTTTAGGTATCTCTGGAACATTCAACTTCATGTTTGTTTTCCAGGCAGAGCACAACATTCTTATGCACCCATTCCACATGGCTGGTGTTGCTGGTATGTTCGGAGGATCTCTATTCTCAGCTATGCATGGTTCACTTGTTACTTCATCTCTAATCAGAGAAACAACTGGTCTTGAGTCACAAAACTATGGCTACAAGTTCGGACAAGAAGAGGAAACATATAACATCGTTGCAGCTCATGGCTACTTCGGTCGTTTGATCTTCCAATATGCAAGTTTCAACAACAGCAGAAGTCTTCACTTCTTCCTAGGTGTATTCCCAGTTGTTTGTGTATGGTTAACTTCAATGGGTATTTGCACAATGGCATTCAACCTTAACGGTTTCAACTTCAACCAGTCAGTTGTTGATGCAAACGGTAAGATTGTTCCTACATGGGGTGACGTTCTTAACAGAGCAAACCTAGGTATGGAAGTAATGCACGAGCGTAATGCTCACAACTTCCCACTTGATCTAGCAGCAGCTGAGTCTACAACAGTAGCTCTTTCAGCTCCAGCTATTGGTTAAGCTTAAAGTTCTTAAATTCACAAGCCCCCTTTTGGGGGCTTTTTTTTTGTTTAATTTTCAATTGGTTTCATATAATGTTTATATAAACAAAATCTTTGATATTTCTATGAGTAGTAGTTTTGGAAAAATTTTTCGTGTTAGTACTTTTGGAGAATCACATGGTGGCGCTGTAGGAGTTATCCTTGATGGATGTCCACCAAAGTTGAAAATAGATATAAAGTTGATACAAAATGAATTAGACAGGCGTAGGCCTGGACAAAGTGACATTACAACACCCCGAAATGAAGAAGACAAAATTGAAATATTAAGTGGAATAAAGGAAGGTTTAACGCTTGGAACTCCAATAGCGATGATGGTTAGAAACAAGGATCAAAGACCAGGAGATTATAATAATTTGGAGCAAGTATTTAGACCATCACATGCAGACGGTACATATCATCTGAAATATGGAATTCAGGCTAGTTCTGGTGGTGGAAGAGCCTCTGCAAGAGAAACAATCGGTAGAGTAGCCGCTGGTGCTGTAGCAAAACAATTATTAAAAAACTTGTTTAACACTGAAATACTATCTTGGGTGAAGCGTATACATGACATTGATTCTGATATAAATAAAGAAAAGATTTCTCTTAATAAAATAGATTCAAATATTGTTAGATGTCCTGATGCAAAGGTATCAACAGAAATGATCGCAAGAATTAAGGAATTAAAACGTCAAGGAGACTCTTGTGGAGGTGTTATTGAATGTCTAGTTAGAAATGTACCGTCTGGTCTGGGAATGCCAGTTTTTGATAAATTAGAAGCTGATTTAGCAAAGGCTTTGATGTCTTTGCCTGCCACGAAAGGCTTTGAAATAGGTTCAGGTTTCTCTGGAACCTATTTAAAAGGAAGTGAACATAATGATTCATTCATTAACTCTGATGATATTAGTAAGTTAAGAACAACATCTAACAATTCAGGAGGTATACAGGGCGGAATAAGTAATGGCGAAAATATTGAGATGAAGATAGCTTTTAAACCTACAGCAACCATTGGGAAAGAACAGAAAACAGTAAATGCTGAAGGGAAAGAAGTATTGATGAAAGCAAAAGGTAGACATGACCCATGTGTGCTGCCAAGAGCAGTCCCAATGGTTGATGCAATGGTCGCTTTAGTACTTGCTGATCATTTACTTCTTAATCATGCACAATGCGGCTTAATGAATCATTAGTAGGATCATAAATAATTTGTTTTATTCTTGATTTAATTATTTTTAAGCCATTCAAAAATTTTTGGATCAAATTTTTGATTTTTGATACCTTTATCTCCAATTATGATTGATTTGTATCCTAAAGCTTTATAAGTTTTTACATCATTGATTGATAGACCTCCAGCAGCAATGAAATCAATATTTTTATAGTGGAGTATATCTATAGAATTATCTTTACTTTTTATTGGATAAATTTTGATAATGTTGCAATTTACATTTATCGCTTCCTTAAGGTCTTTTAAATTTTTAATCCCAGGTATTAATAAAAAGTTTTTTGACTTCGCATAATTGAAAAGATCTTTGTCCCAAAATTTCATCATCGAAAAATCTAATCCAATTTTTAAAGAATCTTCTATTGATTGCTTATTAATTATTGAGGCAGAACCTAAATTAATTTTTGGATATTTGATTTTGATATCGGATACAAAATCTAACCATTTTTCATTATTAGACCAACTTATTTCAATATTATTTAGTCCTAATTTTACTAAGCTTTCTAATTCTTTAAAAAATGAATCCCTTGTAGAGGTATTTGAGTAAATTTTATCTTCAGGCTTTATAAGCAAAAAAAAAGAAGAATTTTTCAGTAACTCCGAAAAAGAATCTTCTTTATTATTCATTAAAAATTTTTAAGACTAGATATAGTTTGCAACTTTAACATCTGACCGATTAAGCAAATCTTGAATATCTTCAGTATCTATTGTTTCTCTTTCAATGAGCATTTGCGCCATTTCGTCAAGGACAGTTCTATTATCTGATAAAACTTTTGTAGCTCTTTTGTAGGCAATGTCAACGAGTTCAGAAACCTCTTCATCAATTGTTGCGGCTGTGTCTTCAGAAAAGTCTCTTGAAGAGGTCATATCTCGTCCTAGAAACATTCCACCTTGGGATTGCCCTAAAGCGACTGGACCTATTTTGTCGCTCATTCCAAATTTAGTAATCATTTGTCTTGCTACATTAGCAACTTGCTGTAAATCATTTGAAGCTCCAGTTGTAACTTCTTCTTCTCCATACACTATTTCTTCAGCAACTCTTCCCCCTAAGGCTACAGCCATTTGATTTTGAAGGTAAGAACGAGAATAGAGACCTGATTCCAATCTTTCTTCACTTGGAGTAAAGAATGTTAGACCTCCAGCTTGACCTCTAGGAATTATTGAAACTTTTGCTACAGGATCATAATCAGGCATCAGTGCTCCAACAAGCGCATGTCCGGCCTCATGATAAGCAACTAATTCTTTTTTCTTATCACTGATAACTCTATCTTTTTTCTCTGGTCCAGCCATAACTCTTTCAATAGCATCACCGACTTCATCATTGCTTACTTTATCTAGATCTTTTCTAGCTGCTAGTATTGCTGCTTCATTAAGTAAATTAGCCAAATCAGCACCGGTAAATCCTGGTGTTCTTCTAGCAACTTTATCTAAATCAACATCTTTTGAAAGAGTTTTATCTTTAGCATGAACATTTAGTATTTGTAATCTTCCAGCATAATCTGGCCTGTCTACAGTTACCTGTCTATCAAATCTTCCAGGACGCATCAATGCTGAATCTAAAACATCAGGTCTATTAGTAGCAGCAACTATTATTATTCCAGAATTACCTTCGAAACCATCCATTTCGGTAAGAAGTTGGTTTAATGTTTGTTCTCTTTCGTCATTCCCTCCACCCATTCCTGCACCTCTTTGTCTTCCAACGGCATCTATTTCGTCAATAAATACTATGCAAGGAGCGTTCTTTTTGGCTTGCTCAAAAAGGTCTCTAACTCTGCTAGCACCAACACCAACAAACATCTCTACAAATTCTGAACCTGATATAGAGAAAAAAGGAACACCAGCCTCTCCTGCAACTGCTTTGGCTAATAAAGTTTTTCCTGTACCAGGAGGACCAACAAGAAGAACACCTTTAGGGATTTTTGCTCCAACTGCAGTAAATCTATCTGGACTCTTAAGAAAATCTACGACTTCAGTTAATTCTAATTTTGCACCTTCAACACCAGCTACATCTGAAAAAGTTACCTGTGTGGATGGTTCCATTTGAAGTCTAGCTTTGCTTTTGCCAAAGCTCATGGCAGGATTGCCTCCACCTGCATTTCCGCTTTGAGATCTTCTAAAAAGAAAAAATAAACCTCCAATTAAAAGTACAGGGAAAATTAAGCTACTCAAAGCCTGTTGCCATGGATTAGCTAATTTTGTAGGAGTTACAGCTATATCAACATTATTTTCAGTTAAGATTTTCAATAAATCTTTATCGGGGGCTAAATTCACCTCCGATCTGCTTCCATCATTTTCAACAACTTGAGCAGTTGCATTGTCTGGAGATATTAATACTCTACTAATTTCTTTATCTTGAACTGCCTCTATAAAATCACTATATCTTAAAGTTTTTGTAGCGTTCTCTGTACTAGGGTTATCAAAAACGGAAGTACCTATAAAAATGACAGTAATAACAGCTAGGACGTAAAGCCCTACGTTTCTCCAACGTTTGTTCACGATAATTTATCTTTATTAAATATATAATACTAATAATAAAACAATATTAAGACCTTCTTAGAACATCCACTACACTTTTGAATGCGAACCATTCTGGAATAGGTTCACCATTCCTTAATTTCTTTCTAAATTCTGTACCGCTAAGTTTCATAATTTGATAATTAAATTCCTTAGCTTCTTCAGCTGTAATATATCCTTTTTCTTTGGTATATACTAGATTTTTTGAAGGAACAGTTTGCATCATCAACTCGCCTGCACATTTATTCGCAAAATTTTGCGCGTCATATGGACTATAAAAGTCTTCACCAGTTGATGATGATTTACAACCAGCCATATCTCTACCAATAATAAAATGTGTGCAGCCATAATTTCTTCTAATAATCATATGTTGAAGAGCTTCTCTTGGACCTGCCATATGCATTGAATAAGGCAAAAATGCCCATCTTATTCTTTCATCAGATATTTCTTCTTCTAATTCTTTATATGTCAAATATCGAACTTTCCCAGGAATATCATCTTGTTGCGTTGGACCACAAGTTGGATGTACTAAAACAACCGAATTTGGTGAGACATTATCTGAAAGTAAGGCATTAGTAAATAATTCATAATGTGCTCTATGAATTGGATTTCTGCATTGAAATGCAACGACATCATAATTTGATGGAAGCGTAGATCTAACTTCTTCAGGGGTTTTGCAGGGAAATTCTCTTATTGGCAGTTCGAAACCATAAACTCTCCCTCCTATATAAAATCTTCCCCTTTCATTAAAAATCATCTTAACAGCAGGATGATCCAATGAATTAGTACCATAACAAAGTTCAGCTTCTAAGGATTTATCAGGCTCCCATATAGAACTAACTTCTAAAACTGCTATTTTTTGTTTTTTATAGGTAAGCAAGATTGTTTCTCCTGCTTTTACTTTTTCATTATTTGAATCAAATACAATCGGCAAGCCAAAAAGCATTCCGCTCATATCTCTATTATTTTTAATAACCGATTTGTAATTATTTTCATCCATAAAACCTTCCAACGGAGAAAAAGCACCAACCATCAAAAGTTCTACATCACATGCATTTCTCTCGCTGCATTCAAACTCATAAGTAACTTTAGATATAAGATCATTTTTAAGGTTTACATCTTTGAAAATTAAATTTTTTAGTTCTCCTCCATAAGGCGGAATTAATCCATTGGAGTCTTTTTTTGTTTTTTGTTGTAATTCCATTTTTTTAATTGATTAAGGAAAAATTAAAAAAAAAAAAAGGGGTTAAACCCCTCCTTTTTTTAAAAATTAGGATTTATGCCTTTCTTCCGTATAGCTCTCCGATTATTTTTACATCAAGTGGATCTTTTGAACCCATATCAGTATCTGATGGCTGGATGGCTTCAAAAGTACCAGTAAATTCGTCGGTATCTGAATCTACATTTTGTATAGATAAGGTAATTACTCCTGTACCATTTACATCTACTTTAATATTTTCTTTAGCAAGTTCTTCATCATCTCCGCCAAGTGCTACTAAGCCCTGAGCATATTCAACTCCAGTATTTTTTGCTCTCGCTTTGGGATCTAAGAAATCTCCAGTTCTGTAGTTAGGCGTAAATGTTGAACCACTAACTTCTGTACCTGGTTCAATAGATGAAGGTAAATCAACTGTTAAGTCTTTAGCAGAAAAAGCGAAGGGTACTTCTAATCCTCCTGGAGTTAAAACAGTAATAAGCTGAGAATCAATACCACCTTTTTCAGTAAATGTACCTTTTTCTATATCTCCATAAACTTCAGCAACTGTTGTGTTGTTTATAGGGCTAATAATTCTTGTAGAAACGAATTCTGAAGCTTTTCTCTTCGTTCCTGGAACTTTTACATAAACTTCTGTTGGATGCATGCATATTCCTTTAAGAGTGTCGCCACTCCCTAGAGAAATTGAACCAGTAAGAGAAGAATCTAATGTAGGACAATCATTAGCTTTTCCTGTATTAACAACATCTGTAAATTGCGCATTTCCTCTTTCAGAAAAAGCAAATGTTTTAAAGGGTACGAAAGCAAAAGTTATACAAAGTGAAATAACAAAAGCTAAGAAAGAACGAATTCTCATAATTAAAGTAGCAGTAAAGTTCTGTGACGGATGATTAAAGGTCACCTAAATAGTTCAGTACGGATATTACTAGGGAAAGGACCATAAAAGTTAGTACTTTTAAATCCTCGAAACAACCCGTAGCTTTTTAGATTTTAAAAAACTGGAATTATTGTAAGCTATCACATTATTTTTAATGATTAAGATTACAAAAAAATACAAATAAAAAATTTTTTTTATTTGTTTACTGAAATAATTTGAGTTATTAATTTATTTGCTAAATCAATTTTTGATGTTTTTTTTATGTGATATTCCATAATCTTTGTATCGAATAGCCAACCTTCATTTTGTGCTAAAACCCCAAATCCCTGACCGGCAAGATCAATTGGATTTGCAAATAGATAATCACAACCTTTTTGAATAATCTTTTTTTTAATTTTTATTTTTGCTTCTTCAATAGACCCTGTAAAAGCAGAAAAACCCACAAAAACTTGATTATCTTTTTTTGATTCGCTGATTTTTTTTAAAATATCTGGGACTAGCTCAAAATTTTCATTTAAATAATCATTAATCTTATTTTTAGGAATTTTAGCTGAAATATCAGAAGTTATCTTAAAATCTGATACTGCTGCATTCATGAACAAATAATCACAACTCGAAATTCTATTTTTTATTTCCCTAATTAAATCAAAACTAGTCTCAATTTGATATCTTTCAATTCCATCAGTAAGCTCTTTCTCGACTTTAAGAGGCCCATGGATGTATTTTACTTGAGCTCCTCTGAACTTTGCTACTTGAGAAAGAAGTAAGCCCATAGCTCCAGAACTTTTATTAGAAATATGTCTTGCCGCGTCAATGTTTTCTAAGGTGCAACCTCCAGTTATTAAAAATTCTTTATTAATTAAATCTTTGCGATAAGAATTGTCCTTGTGTAAAATTATAAATTCAATAGCTAACTGAATTAGATCATTAGAAGGTATCTTACCAATGCCAATAGCATCACATGCTAAAAGACCTTCACTTGGCTGCAAAGACAAAACATTTTCGTAAGTCTGTATATTCTCATAATTTTTTTGGACAGCTTGATTTAGCCACATTTGTGTATTCATTGCTGGAGCAACAATAATTGGCTTAATATTTGCTATTAAAATGCTTGGAATCAATCCATCTGCATTTCCAGTTACCCATTTTGATAATGTTGTGGCGGTTAGTGGGGCAACGATTAAAATATCAGCCCAATTGCATAGTTCTATATGAAGAGGTGTTGATTGAATATTTGACCATTGATCATCTTCTAAAATACAAGAGTTTCTACTTAAGATAGAAAGAGAAAGTGGCTGTATTAATTTTTTTGCATTTTTAGATAAGACGCACCTTATTTCATAATTTTCTTTTGCTAATTGACTAACTAATAATGGAATTCTTACTGCTGCAATACTCCCTGTTATTAATAAAAGAACCTTAATTTTAGATTCCGTATTTTTAGTTTGCATTGAAAGGTTCCTTATCAAGTAGATGAATATAATCAGATTTGAAATCAGGTCTCTTGATTGAAAGTTCTCTAAGATAAAATAAGTCTTTTAAACCATCAAATGGTGTTAAATAATTATCTTTCTCTAAACTTTTTGCAAGCCCAAGGTTCATTTCTTCATTAAAAGATTTTAATAGATCCTCACTTATTTTATTTTTAGAAATTAATTCCATATTGAATAAGGCCAATATTCTAATAATAAAGCCTCACGTAATTATGCAAAATTGATGGAGATATTAAATACATATTTATCAAGGTAAGAATAAAAATATTTTTAAGAGGTACTATCTTTATTAAATTCTTTTTAAGTGATTTATCTTCATTTTCGGTCATAAATATGCAAACTCTCCTTATCAAAAATATTCTTTCTTAAAATACAATTATTAAGTCTAAATCATGTCACAAAACAAAAGAGAGCAAGTCACTAGTCACATTCGCTATTTAAGGCAAGAATTAAGAGAAATGCATTTAAGCATAAAAGAAGATGGCCTTTTCCCTGAACCAGGCGAATTAAGAGGAATAATGGCTCAGTTTGAGGCTTTACTTGAATTAGTCGAGGGAAAGACTAAAATTCAATCAAACTCTGAAGCTATTTAGTTGAAAGCAAAATGGTTTTAAGACCTCAAAAGACAAATTTTCAACTAAAAATTGTAGAAAATATTCAGACATTTAGTATATGGGCTAATAATCCATGGAGAAGATATTCAGTATCATTAATCACTCTCTTAATTGGTTATTTTCTAGGAAGTTCTCTTGGCATGGTAAGTGCAGTTGTGGATCTCATGGACCCAGTAGCTGCTCTCTTAACAGTCGTTTTTATTGAAACTTTAATAATTTTTAGAAGAAATTTACGATTTGAGAAAAAAAGTAGATTTTTAGTACTTTTATTAGATTCTCTAAGACTAGGATTATTTTATGGTTTCTTTACTGAAAGTCTTAAGTTACTTTAAATTTATTTGTTGTATTTTTGCAATAGATAAAGTAACGCCATTCTTATTGGAATACCATTCTCAACTTGATTATTGATTAAGCAATTAGGATATTCATCTACTACTTTACTACTGATTTCAATATCTCTATTAATAGGTCCAGGATGAAGAATTGGAATATCTTTACTACTTAAAGATAATTTCTCTAGTGTTAAGCAATAATCCAAACTATACGAATCAATACTGCTTAGTAAATTTTCCATCATTCTTTCTTTCTGGAGTCTTAAAACAATAATTGCATCTGCAATTTTTATTGATTCTTCCAGTGATCTAGAAATTGTTATTGAGCCTCTTGTCTTAAGAGGATCTTTTAATTGATTTGGAGTAGGAGTTTTTAAAAAATTATTAAATTCATCAGGTATTAATGTTTTAGGACCACATAAGATTATGTCTGCGCCAAATGCACTCAAAGCCCAAAGATTTGATCTTGCAACCCTTGAATGATTAACATCTCCAATTATTAAAATTTTTTTGGAATTTAAAACCTCTGGAGTAAGTGATTTTTTGGAAAAAAATTTTATTAATGTGTAAATGTCCAGCAATCCTTGACTAGGGTGACTATGTAATCCATCTCCTGCATTTAGAACCGAAGTCTTGGAATTGATTGCATCAAGTTTTTTGGCGATCTCAAAGGTTATGTAACTCGATGAATGTCTAATAACTAAAGTATCTGCACCCATAGAAGAATAAGTTATCGCTGTATCAATAATTGTTTCGCCTTTAGTTAAAGAACTAGAGGATGGAGCAAAGGTTTGTACATCAGCAGAAAGCCTTTTTGCCGCAAGTTCAAAGCTATTTTTTGTTCTTGTACTTGCCTCAAAAAATAAAGACGTTACCAAAGTCCCTTGTAAGGCCGGTATCTTTTTCGTTCCTGCATTCTTTAGTGCATCAAATCTATTAGCTAATTCAAATACTGATTTGTAATCTTCAATTGAAAAATTAGCTAGTGTGTGGATATGTTTATGAGGCCAAATTTGCATTACGCGTCCAAAGATAAATGATTATTTGAATTTAGGTGTTCTGTCACCTTTTACTCTTTTACTTACACTCCTACTATTTTTGAGATACCAACGCCATTTTATATTTTTTGCCTTGGATATGCCAATTCTTGTAGCTTGCATAAGATCTTTTTGTTCTATGATTGATTCTCTTTGAGAAATCCATAAAGAGTCGTTATTTAGAACTTTAAGTGAGTTAAATGATGTGTCTATTCCAAATATCTTAGTAACTAGCCCCGGTCCAGAAGCTAATCTCTCATTCTTTTGAGGGATAGATACTGCCCTGATTAATACACCACTCGCAAAATTTTCTTTATAAGTAACTATGTTTAAACAATGATGAATGCCATAAGATTTGTAAATATAAAATGTTCCGGGTTGGCCAAATAATGATTTATTTGATTGCGTTATTTTGTGGTAGCCATGACAGGCTTCTTCTTCCTGTGAATAAGCTTCCGTTTCAACAATTACTCCCTTTATTTGATCCTTTTTAGTATTTTTTATGAGGTAACAGCCTATTAAATCTGGGGCAACGAGTTTAGAGTGCCTATGGAAAAATTTTTTTGGAAATAAGTTTTTTTCTATTTTTCAATATTTATCTAATATCATTTTTAACTGAGAAATATAATTGAGGCTATTAATTGAAATTGATTTTCAAAAATATGTGATTATTAGTTTTGATAATTATTTGAAATTCAAAGGATATATGAATAAAAATGTTCCAAATAAACTATTATTTAATAAATAAGAATATTAAAAGTATGACAAAAATAACTAAAGATGAGGTAAAAAAAGTTGCTAGCTTAGCGAGATTAGAACTTAACGAGGATGAAATTAACAGTCACTCAGAACAATTAGAAAAAATTTTAGACTATATTAAACAACTTGAAAAAATTGATACAGATGATGTGCCATGTACAACAAGAGCTATAGAGGTAATTAATGTATTTAGAAAAGATGAAAAGAAAAAATTTGATTGCACTGAAGAACTTTTAGAATTGGGACCATCTAAAGAAGATAAATATTTTAAAGTTCCGAAAATAATAAATGAATGAGTTAGTTGCTTCCTATAAAAGTCTTATTGACTATCTTTAACAAAATTTTTTTTATTTTATATCCTGGGTACAAGTTTATGATTTTTCTTATCTTCCCCCTCTTTTTGCTATGACTCCTAACACCTATTAATAAATCATAAATAAAATTATAAATATCTTCTTTACTTTCAAAAATTCCAACTCTTTGAGGTGAGCCTTTTATGTCCAGTAAAGGCTTAGTTTTTTCATATGCTACTTTGTATTCAAACCAAGGGATCGAAGGCCAAAGATGGTGTATGAGATGGTAATTTTGGCCCATTATTAATAAGTTCATAAATCTACTTGGATAAACTCGAGAATTTAACCATTTGTTTCTTGATCGAAAAGGTCTATGGGGTAGATAATCAAAAAATATTCCTAATGTTACTCCCACCATTAATGCTGGTCCGAACCATAAATTATAAATTAGATTCATGAAGTCGAACTTCAGCCCTGCCAAAATTATGGTTAAAAAAATGGATCTTTCAATTCCCCATTGAAGTAATTCATATTTTCGCCAAAGTTTTTTTTGAAAGAAAAATACTTCATGATAAAAAAATCTTGGGGCAATTAGCCAAATTGGACCAAAAGTACTGACAATATGATCAGGATCATTTTTTGGGTGATTTACGTGAATATGATGTTGTAAATGTACTCTTGTAAAAACTGGAAAACTAAATCCTAAAAGAATTGCAGATCCATGGCCCATTGCTTGATTTATCCAAGGAACTGGATGAGCGGCTTTGTGGCATGCATCATGAATAACAGTACCTTCCATATGCAAAGCTAAAAAAGCTGTTGCTACAAGTAATGGTAGAGGCCAAAACCCCCTATACCATTGCCATATACTAAGAAAAGCGAGAAAATAACCACCAAAAAAAAGACCTAATGTTGGATTCCAAAAATTTGGCGGATCTACGTAATTTTTAATCTCCTTTTGCCAATTTAATATTTTTGAAGAATTAGTAATTTTTGTTGTTTTTTTATTGGTTAAGTTAGAAATCGTTTCTTGTATTCTCTAAATAATATAACTAATATTTTTGTATGATTGTATGCTGGGATTTAAAAATTTTTTTAGAGAGATATTTAATTAAATTTTTATGTGTCAAATTAATCATCTTAAGTTAAAAATATTTTTAAAATAAACCTCTTTCAATTATTATTTTATTTGGGCGGTCGTGGCGGAATTGGTAGACGCGCGAGTTTTAGGTACTCGTATCTTCGGGTGTGGGAGTTCAAGTCTCCCCGACCGCATTTAAGGGAATTCTGATAGTAAGTTTGTTTATCTATATCAACTTCTTATAATTAAGTTTATAAATCGAATGAAAAGTTTGGTAGTTTATTTGGGCTCTTTCTATATCTTTATTGGCACTGTATTTTTATTAGTACCATTAATTTATCTTGAGCTAGGTAGACCAAAAGATCTTATAAAAGCTTTTCTAAATTTATCAATAGGTTTAATATTGATCATTAAAAATAAAACTATAGATGAATCATTTTTCTTAATTTTTCTATTATTGACGATACTAGTTGTTTTATATCTGGTTGAGCTTTTTAAATCTAGATGGAATCAATTGACAGATAAAGAAATAAATAAATTAACTACCTTTATGGAATTCAAAAATAACCTTTCGAAAATACTTGAGGCTATTAATCTTGGAGTTAAGAATTTATCAAAAACTTTAAATTTTTTTAATTTTGATAAAAATAATCGAAATATTAGCCCAAAAAAGTGGGTAAGAAATGATAAAAATGATAATATAAAAGTTTGAAATCAAATCAATTAGTTAATTGAACATGCCAAAAAAAATAAGGGTCAATTAATAAATAAT
Organism: Prochlorococcus marinus str. MIT 9107; assembly: GCF_000759855.1. Classification (GTDB taxonomy): domain Bacteria; phylum Cyanobacteriota; class Cyanobacteriia; order PCC-6307; family Cyanobiaceae; genus Prochlorococcus_A; species Prochlorococcus_A marinus_N. The sequence continues at coordinate 67,073 of NZ_JNAI01000010.1, read as the reverse complement.
CTAATAAATTAGATTTATTTAAACAATTCTATTGATCACTAATATTTCTTATATCGTCGTATGAAATCACAAAATAACAAAGAACACAAATCAGACTTTTCTTACAAAGAGACTTTAAATTTACTTAAAACTGACTTCTCAATGCGTGCGAATTCTGTTCTAAGAGAACCTGAGATTCAGAATTTTTGGGCTAGTAATAAAATTGATTTCGAATTAGGTTCAAATAATTCAGGAAAAAAATTTACATTACATGATGGCCCGCCTTATGCAAATGGAGCTCTTCATATGGGTCATGCTCTTAACAAAGTTCTAAAAGACATAATAAATAAGTACAAAACCTTGAAAGGATTTAAAGTACATTATGTTCCTGGCTGGGACTGTCATGGATTGCCTATCGAATTAAAAGTACTTCAGAATTTAAAATCTGAAGAAAGAAAGAAACTAGACACCGTCAAGTTAAGAAAAAAAGCAACAGATTATGCATATATTCAAATTAATAAACAAATGGAGGGTTTTAAAAGGTGGGGCATATGGGGAGATTGGAATAACCCTTACTTAACTCTAAAGAAAAGTTATGAATCAGCTCAGATTGGAGTATTTGGGGAAATGTTTTTAAATGGATACATATATCGCGGTCTTAAACCTGTTCATTGGAGTCCAAGTTCGAGAACTGCACTTGCGGAAGCGGAATTAGAATATCCTGAAGAACATTATTCAAAAAGTATTTATATTTCCTTGAAAATCACTAAAGTACCTGACGAATTTCTCTTGAAAATCTGTCAAAAAAATCCCAATATCAAAAAGGATATTTTTCTAAGCAATTCTTTCATAACTATTTGGACCACAACACCTTGGACAATACCAGCAAATGAAGCAGTTGCAGTAAATCCAAAAATAAATTATGTTTTTGCTTTTGATGAAGAGAAACGAATCTACCTTTTTGCAAAAGATTTATCTTCTGAAATTAGTAAGAAATTGAATAAAGATTTCAACATGATTTTAGAGGTTAAAGGTGCAACCTTGGAAAATATTGAATATCAACATCCTACTAAGAACAAAATTTGCAGAATTGTGATTGGGGGAGATTATATTACTACAGAATCTGGTACTGGAATTGTGCATACTGCACCAGGCCATGGTATGGATGATTTCAGTGTGGGGCAAAAATATAATCTACCTACAACTTGTGTCGTTGATGAAAAAGGGAATTTTAATGAGTATTCAGGCCAATTCCAAGGATCGAATGTACTTAAAGATGCAAATGATTTAATTATTCAGTACTTAAAGGAAAAAAATTTGCTTCTATTACAAGAAGATTATAAGCATAGATATCCTTATGATTGGAGAACCAAAAAACCTACTATTTTCAGAGCAACAGAACAATGGTTTGCATCTGTAGATGGTTTCAGATCATCTGCATTAAAAGCAATCGAAGATGTTGAATGGATGCCAGCAACTGGAAAGAAAAGAATATATTCTATGGTCGTTGGTAGAGGAGATTGGTGTATCTCTAGGCAAAGGTCATGGGGTGTGCCAATTCCAGTTTTTTATAAAAAAAATGGTAATGAAATTCTCCTAAATAGCGAGATAATTAATCATATTCAAAAACTTTTTAGTGAACATGGGGCAGATATTTGGTGGGACTGGGAAGTTAAGAGCCTCTTACCAGAAAAATATTTAAAAGAATCTGATCTTTGGGTAAAAGGGAAAGATACAATGGATGTTTGGTTCGATTCAGGATCTAGTTGGGCTGCAGTATGTGAACAAAGAAGTGAGTTAAAGTATCCAGCTGACCTTTATTTAGAGGGCTCAGATCAACATCGAGGATGGTTTCAATCTTCTTTGCTTACATCTGTTGCAGTTAATAACAAACCACCATACGAGAAAGTTTTAACGCATGGTTTTGCACTGGATGAAGATGGAAGAAAAATGAGCAAATCTTTAGGTAACGTTGTTGATCCAAATATAATTATTAATGGAGGTAGTAATAAAAAAAATGAACCTGCATATGGCGCTGATGTTCTAAGGCTATGGGTAAGCTCAGTAGATTATTCAGTAGATGTTCCAATTGGTTCAAATATACTTAAGCAGTTATCGGACGTCTATAGAAAAGTTCGTAATACTTCAAGATATCTTCTAGGTAATATCCATGATTATGAACCTAATATTGATAATTTTGAAATTCATCAACTGCCTCTATTAGATCAATGGATGTTAGGAAGATTAGTTGAGGTTACAGATCAAATATCAAATGCTTATGAAAATTATGAATTTCCCAAATTTTTCCAAATTTTACAAAGTTTTTGTGTTGTAGATTTATCAAATTTCTATTTGGATATTGCTAAGGATAGGTTATATGTCAGTTCTAAAACACAATTCAGGCGAAGATCATGCCAGTTTGTTATGTCTAAAGTTGTTGAAAATTTAGCTGTTCTTATTTCTCCAGTACTTTGTCATATGGCTGAAGATATTTGGCAAAATATTCCATATTCAACTAAAGAAAAGTCTGTATTTCAAAGAGGATGGCCAATTTTCTCTCAATCATGGAAAAATGAAAGTCTTAATGAACATGTCGCAAATTTAAGAAATTTGAGAGTTGAAATTAACAAGGCTATAGAGGGATGTAGAAACAAACAAATAATTGGCGCAGCTTTGGAAACAGAAGTGAATTATTTGCCTGAAAATAAAGAGGTAAAGGATTCTCTTCAGTGGCTTAAAAAATTTGGAAATGAAGATGTAGATTTATTTAGGGATTGGCTTATTGTCTCAAATTTCCAAGTTGTATCAAATTTAGTCGAGAATTCTCTAATTGTTGATAACAATAAACTTGGAAAAATTCAAATTCTTCAAGCACATGGTCAAAAATGTGATAGATGTTGGCATTATAAAGAAGAAATTTTCAATGGTATTCAAAATACAAAATTATGCAAAAGATGTTCAAAAATTATTAATTTTCAACTTAATTAAATCCAGTTTTTTTGATTTAAAAAGAAAATTAATTTTTGATCTTCTCTTATAAAGTTATCTTCGGTTTCTGTTAAGGGTGACTGATAAAGTCTAAAGTTTGTAAGTATAAAATCAAATTCTAAAACTTTTTTTTCTAAATCCATTTCAATTGGATGAGTAGTAGAGCTACTGAAACCTTTAAAAATAATTATTTCTAATTGTTCTTTATAATTTTTTTTTAAAATATAACCTTCTATTTTAAGTATCCTATTGGGTATCTTGGAACTTATCCTTTCTAGACAATTAATTAAATCAATTCCTTCCATTTTCGTAGAAGCAAGAGTTTCTTCCATTTTTAGGTAATTTAATTATTGACCATTGAATCAAGCCTAAAATATAAATTAAAAGTGAGAATAATCCCAAAAATTTTGCTATTGGTAGAGTGAAGTTAGCCCCAAAGAAAAAATTAAATAAATTTTTCATAATCATATAGAAATTTGAAGAAGGCGTAAGCCAAATTTCACAAGCAGCATTATTAATTAGTGAAAAGCAGCGAAAGTTTAGTAGACTTTGAATTAAGAAATTGAGAGATAGAAAAGTAAGCGACCATCTCCATACTTTTGTCGTTGTGGCAAGCAAGTAAGAAAAGTCATATTCTTTTAACTCATCATTAATATCGTTCCAAAACCAAACTGAAACTGTCATTAATAATGTCGAAATATTTGTAATAATAAGTGCATAATTATATTTGCCTATTAAAAGCAAAAGGCTTATAAAAAATAAAAGGGAAATTTTCCAATAAATAGAAAAAAGCTTATTAATAGCTTTATTTCTTTTTTTAATTGACCATAATGATAATGCAATAGGGATACCAATAAGGAAAATTATTGAAAGTTGAAAAGATAGCCAAACAGATAGTTGATTAAGAACATTCAAAACTTTTTCATCTGAATACATAATAATTAAACATCAAGCTGTTACTTTTTAACTTAATATTGTCATAGTTATGAACATTACTAATCTCTGTATTATTGCCCAGAAATGAATTAATAATTTCATGAGACAGCACGTTAACCCTCTTAGTAATAATTTTGATGAAGTTGAGAGAATTCCTGCTTTGATCGAAATGTTTGAAGATTCTAAATTGCCTATTCATTTGGATATAGGTTGTGCTGCTGGTGAATTTCTGTTCGATTTAGCTTTTGCTAATACCAATTGGAATTATTTAGGAATTGAAATTAGAGAGAAATTAGTTAAAACAGCTAAATTAAAAGTTCGAAATAAAGAAATCAAAAATTTATATTTTGTATTTGGTAATGCAAATAAGATTGTAAATCAGTTTCATAGTAAATTTATAAATAAGAATTTAAAAAGTATTTCCTTTTATTTCCCAGATCCATGGTTTAAGAAAAGACATCATAAAAGGCGGGTAATTCAGCCAGATTTAATTAATATTCTCTCTATTTATATGCAAACAGGATCCCTAATTTTTGTTAAAACTGATGTAAAAGATTTATTTGATTATATGGATTGCACTATCTCAAGTAATTCTAATTTTAAAAAAATATATGAAAATGGTTTTAATTATTCCCAAAGTTTTAATCCAAATAAAGTTCAAACTAATAGAGAAAAATATGCGATTGTTAATAAACTTGATATTTTTGAGAGGATTTATATAAAGATCTGATTAATGATTAATTAAAAATCTTTTTTATTTCTAAACTTAGTTTGTTTGTTATTTCTTGTGACAAAGATTGGACTGTATTCTTACTTTCGGCTTCTATGAGAACTCTCATTAGGGGTTCTGTCCCGCTAGGCCTTATGTAAATTCTACATTTATCGGAGTAAATTGCTTGAAAACTTTCTATAGTTTGGTCAATTAAGTTTCTGGTTTTTGGATTTAATTTATTAATAGTAAAATCTAAATTAATGTTGGTTAGTTTTTGAGGGAAAGGCTTGAAACTACTTTTTAACCAATCATTTAAAGGAATATTTTTCTTTTTACAGTATTTACAAATTTGCAATGCAGTCAATATACCATCTCCAGAGAAGTTATTTAGTTTTGAAAGTATATGGCCAGATTGTTCCCCTCCTAAAAAAGCGTTTTTTTCCTTAATCGCTTCATAAACGAATTTATCGCCAACGTCAGTTCTATATAAAATCCCGCCAATTTTTTTCCAAGCCTTTTCAAAACCTAAATTCGCCATTTGCGTAGATATTAGTAAATTATTTGTGAGGATCTTTTGTTCCATAAGTTCTCTACCCCACAGAAAGAGGATATGATCCCCATCCAAAATATTCCCCTTAGAATCTACCCCAATCACTCTATCGGCATCCCCATCGAAGCTAAATCCCATATCTGCGGGTGTCTCTCTTAATGCTTTCTTTAATGGTTCGAGGTTAGTAGAACCACATTTCATATTGATTTTTAATCCATCTTGTGAGTTATTTATAACTCTTACATTTGCGCCAAGATTCTGAAAAATTTTTTTTGCGCAGGTTGTGGCTGATCCATGGCATGTGTCTAATATTATTTTCATACCGCTTAAATTTTCACCACCCATTGTTTGCATTAGGCCTTGCAAATATTCATCCATAAGTTGGTCATTTGTTTTTAAAGATATATCTTTTGTGTGTACTGATATATTTAGATTTGACTCTTCAATTACTTTTTGAATTTTATTTTCAAAATTTTTAGAAATTTTTTGACCATTATGATCAAAGATTTTGATGCCATTGTATTCAGGTGGATTATGACTGGCAGATATCATTAACCCACTACTTAGCTTCACTTGTTTTATTAAAAAAGGGATAGCTGGGGTAGGGCAGATTCCAAGATTTATAAATTCCCCCCCACTGGCGTTTATACCTTGTGTTATTGCCTGAAGCAAAATATCTCCGCTAACCCTAGTATCTCTTCCTATTAATATTGGATTATTATTTTTTAAATTCAAACCTAGAGCATATCCAACTTTATATGCTAACGAATAAGTTATTTCTTTATTAAATTTACCTCTTATTCCATCAGTTCCAAACATTGATTGCATAATTAGATTTCAGGAATTAAAAATATGTTTTATATTATTTATTTACTATTTTATCAGTTGATTAAAAGTTGAAGCATTTTAATTCTCTTTCTTTGTTTACCTTATTTAAGATGTTTTAAGTTAGAACGTATCCATAATGCAATCTGAAAGTAGAGAAGAAGTTTTAAATAAAAGCCTAAAAGCAATAATTGTTATGCTGTTTGTGATTGTTATTATCTCTTTGATTTTATTCAAAAACCTCTTTTTTCAACCAACTTACCTTCTTAAGAGTTTTGGAGAATTATCTGTTGATCCTGCAATAGCTTTTAAAAACAACAAGCCTACTTTTCTTGAGTTTTATGCTGAGTGGTGTGAAGTTTGCAAAGAAATGGCTCCAAAAGTATCTACTTTAAGGGAGGAATATGAAAAAGATATTAATTTTGTTTTTTTAAATGTTGATAATCAAAAATGGGAAAATTATATCAGAAAATTTGAGGTAAATGGTATTCCTCAAGTTAATCTTTTTGATAGAAAAGGTAATTTAAAATCTACCTTTATTGGTAAACAAGAAGAATCAAGAATAAGAGAATCTATCGCTAATTTAGAGACACATAAGGAATCCCAAAAAGAAATTATTAATGCTGAATTTTCCTCAATTAAAGAAAATAAAAATAATGATGTTAATCCTCGTAGTCATGGATAATCCTTACCAATCTAGAGATTTTGATACAATAGGAAAACTTCTTTTGAAAATAGATTTGCAATTTTGAGCAATAGACTTGTGTTCTTCTTGGGTACCATGAGCTGATCTTAAATGTATGTAATGTATCCACGATCTACATGATCCTGACATGTAGATTCTTGTTGGAGTTGCTAATGGTAAAACAAATCTCGCACACTCTTTAGCTATTCCTTCAGAAAGTAATTCTTCATATAATTCTGAAGCAGCTTTAAAATGTGAAGCAATTTTTGAATTGAATCTTTTTTTTAACTCATCAGATATGTCAGGAATTGAATTTTGTCTATTTTTGAAATCTTGTCTTCTTAACTCTGGTAAAGGAATATTCCCCAATTGAGAACTATCTGCATATCTCTGAGAAAATTCCTGAAAAGTAAATGATCTATGTCTTAATATTTGAGCTGCAATTCCTCTGTTTGTCTCTATTTGTAAGGTCATAAATGCCTGTTCAAATACACTCCAATGTTCATTTTTAATGCAATAACTTAATAATTTTGAATAATCTTCATTATTTTGATTGTTTGGATTACTAACTCTTGCAATGTAAGCCATTGTTTTTTCTGCTTCAGGAGTTAGCGAGATTAGTTCGACTTTACTCATTTTAAATCTTTGCTAAAGTAACTCTCTCCGGTTGATTTTGATATTTACCTCTTCTATCTTCATATGTCGTAGAGCAAGGATCACCTTCAAAAAAGAGTAGTTGACAGATACCCTCATTAGCATAAATTCTGCAATCTGCACCTGAACTATTACTAAACTCTAAAGTTAGGTGACCTTCCCATCCTGCTTCTGCAGGGGTTGTATTGACTATAATCCCTAGTCGAGCGTAAGTGCTTTTACCTATGCAAATTACAGTTATATTTTCTGGCACTTTCATCTTTTCTAAAGCAACGCCTAAACCATAGGAGTGAGCAGGAAGTATAAAAAAGTCTCCATCATTATCATGGTGAAGAATAGTTTTTTCTAAATTATTAGGATTAAACTTTTTGGGATTCATCACAGTACCAGGGATGTGCCTAAAAATTAAGAATTCTTTTGATGAAAGTCTTAAATCATAGCCATATGAGGAACATCCGTAACTCAAAACTGGTTTTTGTTGATTATCAGGTTCAAGATGCCTTACCAAATTTGATTGGAAGGGGTTTAACATTCCTTCAGACGCTTTTTGATTTATCCAGAGATCATTTTTAAGCATTATTTTAAGAGCGAAGTTCGGTAATTTGGTTGGCCATTAATCAAAAATCTTTAGGAATATCTGTACCAGTAAGGATTACATCTCCTGATATAAATCGGTTTTCAAGTGTTGAAATCAAATCATCCTTATTGATGATTTTCCTCTCAATTGCAAGAAAAATTTCATCTAATATAATTTGATCATTTTCACCAGACAGTAATTCTTTTTTGCAAAAATTCCATAGTTCATAAGTAGATTCATGAATTGATTTTTTTAAATTTTTATTATTTTCAATTTCTTCAGAATCATATTGATCAAAGGAATGCGATGATCTTACCCAAGTTAAATTGCCACAAAGATTTACTGCATTATCAATCCCCTGTTTAACCCCCCCCTTCATGAATTGTACTAAAAGTACTTTTCTACCAAGAGCAGCATTTCTTAAAGAGTCTCTAATCATGGAGGAATAACTTCCTCTGTATGAAGATTGATAGATTTGAATTTGCCCGCTTTGTGTAAATCTTTTTAAGTTTGTTTTGTTAGCAGAACTTATTTTTAATACATCAAGATTACTTTTGTAATAACTATTAGATGAACTAATTACCATTATTTTAGATATCTTTTCTACATACAGTATAATTTGAATTTATTCACACTGCATATAGTGTAATGTTACTTAAAAAAGCCTAGGGAAAGTTTAAATAGCCAAGAAAAGTTGATGAAGAAATCAATGAGAATTAAAAATTGTTACTGTTGATACAAGATATTTTAAGTTGTCTTCTTAAATTTTTTAATAGTCAAGATATTTATGATAGCTTCTTCTCGAGGATTCAGTCGCTTCAATTCGCAGAAATCCGGACAAAGTAAAATTAACTCTATTGGAGAACGTTTTCCAATCAATAGAACTTTAATGGAAGTAATTAAAGGTTTAGAGGGTGCAAGCACTGAAATGGTTGAAAGATCTAAAACAATTTTTTTTCCTGGGGATCCCGCTGAGAGGGTTTATCTCATAAGAAGAGGAGCAGTAAGGCTTTCAAGGGTTTATGAGTCAGGTGAAGAGATAACAGTTTCCCTATTAAGAGAAAATAGTCTTTTTGGTGTTTTATCTCTGCTAACAGGCCATAGATCTGATCGTTTTTATCATTCGATAGCATTTACAAGAGTTGAAATGATAACAGCACCTGCGAGTTCTGTTTTAAAGGCAATAGAAGAAGATGCATCAGTAGGACTATTATTGTTGCAAGGTCTTTCAAGTAGGATTCTACAAACAGAAACGATGATAGAAACTCTTACTCATAGAGATATGTCTTCTCGTTTAGTAAGCTTTTTGATGGTTCTTTGTAGAGACTTTGGAGTTGCAAGTGAAAATGGTATTACAATAGATTTGAGACTTTCACATCAATCTATTGCCGAAGCTATTGGTTCAACAAGAGTAACCATTACAAGATTATTGGGGGATTTAAGAGATTCCGGGCTCCTGAATATTGATAGAAAAAAGATTACAGTATTTGACCCAATAGCTCTTGCAAAAAAATTTAATTGATTCATTATTAATTATGATGTATTGAGTGTATGAAATACTGTGGCTTGGATTTTAATTATTTTTTTAATATTACTAGGAGGATTAATTGCACCATTTGGGGACCTGCTTGGTACAAAGATTGGTAAAGCAAGATTTAGTATCTTAAAATTAAGACCAAACAAAACAGCCACAATTGTAACGATAATAACTGGAGGCTTTATTAGTGCCATATCTATAGGATTGTTGATTTTAGTTAGCGAAGAATTTAGGCAAAGACTTTTTGTTGATATTCCTTTTTTACAAAAAACTTTGGATGAGAGTAAAAAGGCGCTCCTTCCTTTGCAGGAAGAAAGGAAGAAGCTTGAAGATAAGATTAACAAAAAAGAAAAGGAATTAAACAAACTAAAAAGTGATGTTCAAGAATTTAGAAGAGGAAATGTAGTTATTAAAAGAGGGCAAACTTTATTCATTGCAAAAGTGACCTCTAATCCAAATATAAAAATTGATCTAGGAAATATTTACAAAAGCGCAGATAGATATGTTCAGAAAATTGTAATACCTAGTAAAAAAACAACAAAAAATATTCTTTTGTGGAGACCAAGTGATATTTCTGAAATTGAAGGTGTAACTGCAAAAGGCGGGAATTGGGTCATTTTGATTAAATCAGCAACAAATGTTTTAAAAGGGGATAATTTTGTTTTTGTATATCCAGAATTGCTGCAAAATAAAATTATTGTAAGAAGAGGAGAAGTTATTACCAGCGAAGTTCTTGAAAAAACAGATCTTGATTATAAAAATATCAATTTAAACATTAACACTTTGTTGATAAAAACTAGAGACAAAATCAAGTCTAGAGGATCTATTGTTAACGAAATTACTACGAGAGGTGACTTCATTAAAAAAATTAGAGATTCGTTAAAGGTAAAACAAAATAATAAATATCGATTAGAGGTTATATCTTTAAAGGATAGTGAAATTGTAGATCCAATAATAGTTGAGTTGAATATTACTAAATTATAATTTTTATGTTTAAATATATTTCTATCGATCCTGGTAAATCTAAATGTGGGTTGGTTTTAGCTGAAATAAGTAAAAAAAAAGTTTATAAAGCCATCATTCTTAGCAGTGAATTACTTGAGGACTATGTCAGGAATTTAAATAACGTTGAAGATATATCAAAAATTGTTATTGGTAACGGTACAAGTAGTAAAGAGATCAAAGAAAAACTGAATTTTTTTAAAAAAGAAATAATTACTTTTGAAGAAAAAAATACTACCTATAGAGCCAAAGCAAGATATTTCGAACTTTTTCCAATTAGCGGTTTCAAGTTTTTAATTCCAAGGGAAATCTTTATTCTTAATAAAAATTTAGATGCAATATCAGCTTTGATAATTTTAGAGGATTATTGCAAAATGAAGTTTACTTTGAATCAAAACATAGATTTTAAAACTTGGCTGAAATAGTGAACTTATATTCATTACCTGCCTCTAATTCATAATCTTTTTTTAATAAAAATCTTAATAAGGCATCCTGAATTAATGCTCTTCCCAAAGGAGGATTAACAAATAATAAACCTTTACTAAAAGACCATGTAAAAGTCCATTTAAATTGACTAGCCTCTACAACCCCCTTGATTTCCTGCTTTGAGAAGCAATATTCCTTAACATTTACATTGGCTATTGTTTCTGGTTTTGGTCGCATTTGTTATGTTTGGTCTTTATCAAAAGAATTTAATTCGTTTATTATAAGTTCTTCTTTTTTAGTATTTAATTGTTCGAGGGACTCTATCACCCTCTTATATACTTTATCCAATATTGATTTTTCTTCTAGAGAAATATTGCCTAAGACATGAGAAATAGTATTGAAATTATTTGTTTCTTTAAGAGATGGAGGAGAGCCAATCCCAATTCTTATCCTATTAAAGTCATGAGTTTGCAATTTTTCAATGATGCTCTTAAGCCCATTATGTCCACCTGAGCTGCCTTTTTTTCTAAATCTTATTTTCCCGAGGGGAAGATCTTTATCATCGACTACTATAAAAATCTGATTTAAATTAATTTTGTACCAATCAACTATTGCTCTAACTGCATCACCACTATTATTCATAAATGTATTTGGTAAAAATAACCTGTAAGTGTAATCATTGATTTTGAATTCTGAATAGAAACTTTTTAGTTTATCTTTTGGTGAAAAATTTGAATTGTATTTTTTTGAAAAATTTTTAAGGAGCAAAAACCCTATATTATGTCTACTTTTTGAATATTTTTTACCTGGATTTCCCAATCCAATTAGATATACTTCTTTCATGGTGTATTTCTAGACTCTTTTCATTGAGAGTTATTAATATAAACAAACTATAACTAAGTTAATTAAAACAAAAGTCCAAGAAAAGACTATCTATTAATACTCAGATTAACCAGATAAACTTTTTAGAAACTTTCAGATATTTAGTTCCCGTTCCAATCTACTGAGAAACCTTGTAAGAGTAAGGATTGGTTATAAATTTGTAGAAGAATAACTAAGAAAACCAAAAGTAGTAATCCTATGGCTGTCATCACAGGAGCTGCTCCCCAACCAGGTACAACTTTTCCTTGACCTGAATTGCCAATTGCTTTTAAAAGACTTCCTAAGGCTGTTTTTTGACCCATGTTGAATTCACAAAATCGAATATTATTTCGCTATTGTATAAGAACTTATACATAAATTGTTTACAAACTTAGCAAAATTGATGCAAACTTTATCATCTCCTCCAGATCCTGCCGTTTCCATAGGAGTAACAATTCTGGTAATACTTCTAGCTTTAACTAGTTTTGGCCTTTGGACTGCATTTGGATCTAAAGCTGCCAATCTTGTTGATCCTTGGGATGAACATGATGATTAATCTGCCTTAAAGTATTTCAAAATTTTCCAAAAATACAAAAAGTAAACCTTTTCTCATAAATTAAATATAAATTTAATAAGATATAAATCTGTCAGCACACGTAATTCCATGCTTGCCTTAAAAATTTCTGTTTACACAATTGTCTTTTTCTTTGTAGGAATCTTTCTCTTCGGATTTTTAGCAAGTGATCCAACTAGAACTCCAAATAGAAAAGATTTAGAAAGTCCTCAAGATTAATCTCTTAATTATTTAAATTGATTTTAGGAATATCAAAAAAAGTAATATTTCCTTCTCTTTTATTTATTAATTTTATTCAGCCAGTAAAATCTGCTCATTTCCATGAAATCAATAAAATTGATAGTAATTTAACCAACCAATTAAGTTGGTTAAATAAAAAAACTAAAAATATTTCTTCAAATTCATCAAAACAATCTTTGAAGAATTCAGAGGAATTATCAGATAATGAAATTATTTTAGAGAAAAATTCTGAGTTACCAATACCTGACTTAACTAACAAGCAAGAAGAATTAATAATCCAATCAGATAAACAGTCTGAAATAAATAACGTTATATATGCAGAAGGCAACGTATCTGTTTCATATAAGGGGAAACTTCTTAAAGCTGATTATTTAATTTACGATAAGTTCAATAAAATAATTAGGGCTAAAGAAAATATATCCTTGATATTTGGAGATCAATTTTTTGAAGTTTCACAATTAGAGTACAGTTTTATTAGTCAAAAAGGATATTTATTAGATGTTAAGGGATCTATTAATACAAATAGCTTGATGGATGACTTATCCTCAAATTTCAGCTATTCAGATTTTAAAAAGATAGAAAGTTTACTTGAATTAAATAAAAAGGAAGTTTTAAATACTCCTGGCAAGGTTGAAAATTGGATATTTTTCACAGATAAAATGACTATAGATGATAAAAAATGGAAAACTAAGAAGGCTTTTTTAAGTAATGATTTGCTTGAATTGCAACAAGTTAAATTAGTAATTAATTCATTAGAAGTTTTATCTGAAGCGGAGAAATTACGATTTAAGTCGTCGTTAAATTATTTAATTTTTGAAGAAAAAATATCTATTCCATTTTGGCTTGGAGATAGAAGTTTAAATAAGTCTGGAGAATCCTTTAACTTAGATAACAGATGGAATTTAGGATATGAAAATTTAGATAAGGATGGTTATTTTATTGGCAGAAAATTAAACTCTATAGATATTTCTGATAATTTTGTTCTTGATTTAGAGCCACAATTTTTAATTCAGCGCTCATTAAAAGGTTATACAAAAAGTTTTGTCAAGAAGGGCGAATCCATCACTTCAGATAGGGTTAAAAGAAATACAAGTTTTGAAGATTATTTCGCTCTAAATTCTCAGGTAAAAGGCACAATAAATGATTGGAATTTAGAAATAAATAAGAATTTTAATTCTCTTGATTTTGATAAATTTTCACATGCACTTAGATTTAAAACTGAATTGAGTAAAGAAATTAATTTTTTGGATACAAAATGGAAAAAAAGCTTTTATGGAATTTATAGAGAGAGGGTCTGGAATGGTTCATTGGGTGAGGCAGAAATTTACTCAGGTTATGGTTCACAATTGCAAAAAGAGAATACTTGGATTGTTGATGGAATTAAAAAGACAGAATTTTTATCTTTAGGTTTGGCTAACCTAACAGCAGAGGCTTTAAATACTAAAGATCTGGTAACTAACTTAAAAGGTAATTTGTTTTATTCTATTGACCAGAAATTTCCAATTAGTATTCAAGAGCCTAAAAAGAAATCCATTGATATTTCATATAGGTACATTCCTGAACCAATTACTAAAGGCTTAAGTCTAAATACAAGATTAGAAGCATCATCTTCTTTTTATGAAAATGGTGGGCATCAAGAAAATTTAGGTTTAGGTATAGGCCCAGAATTAATATTTGGTAATTTTAAAAATAAAACTTTTGATTATACTCGTATAAGTTTATTCCCTTTCTATAAACTTGGCAGTGGAGAGAGTGTGTTTAAATTTGATCATAATTATGAGAAATTCACCTTAAATATTTCTTTTGATCAGCAATTATATGGACCAATTATTCTCAAAAGTTTTGGGACTTTAAACTTAACAAATGATTCAAATGATTATGGTGAATTAATAGATTCCAAGATTTCTTTAAATTGGAAGAAAAGATCATATGAATTTGGTATTTTTTATCAACCTCATAATCAATCAGGAGGGATTTCATTTGGTCTCTTTGGATTTAAATAGCTATGTTAAATGAGAATTAAATTTTATATAAGGTAATTGGTTAAATTTATTTTCTATTAAATTTTCATTCTCAAGTAGTGTTGAAGTCGCATCCCATTCTCCTGATAAAAACATTTTTCTTGAGCTTTCTTTAATTTCAAGATTTAAAATTAAATCCTTTGTTTTTGCTAAGGAATTTTTCATATCAATTTCTAAAAATAAAAATTTATTATCGATATAGTTTTGGATCTCTTGTATTAATTTTTTTGAAAGAGTAAAACATGGAATGCCTATCGCAATACAATTACTATAAAAGATGTCGGCGAAACTCTCGCCTATGATTGCTTTTATACCCCATCTCATAAGCGCTTGGGGGGCATGCTCTCGGCTGGAACCACATCCAAAATTGCTATTGACAACTAGTATTGTGGCATCTTTGTTTTCTTCTAGATCGAAAGGATGCCTTCCTTTTAAAGTTTTTCTATCGTCTTCAAAAACAGATTCACCCAATGAATCAAAGTTAACACACTTCAAGAAACGTGCTGGAATTATTCGATCTGTATCAATGTCGTTACCATTCAATGAGATGCATTTCCCGCTTATATGTGAAATTTTTCCAATTGGGGGTGTAAAAACTGATTCCATTAGTTTATAAATTCTCTAACGTCACTGACTCTGCCATTAATTGCAGCAGCAGCAACCATTGCTGGACTCATGAGAAGTGTTCTTCCGCTAGGAGACCCTTGCCTACCCTTGAAATTTCTATTACTAGAACTAGCACTTACTTGATTACCTATTAGCTTATCTGAATTCATTGCTAAACACATTGAGCAGCCAGGCTCTCTCCATTGAAATCCAGAATCCTTAAAAATCTGATCAAGACCTTCTTTTTTTGCCTCAGTTGCCACTTTTTCTGAACCGGGAACTACAAAAGCTTTAACATTCTTAGATACTTTTTTGTTTTTTAATACTTTAGCTGCAACTCTTAAGTCACTGATTCGCCCATTTGTGCAACTGCCTATGAAACAAACGTCTACAGGAGTATCTTTTATTAATTGTCCTGGCTTGAAACTCATATATTCATAAGCCTCTTTAGCAACTAATTTGTCATTTGGGGACAAGTCATCTAAAAGAGGGATTTTTTGATTAATGCTTATACTTTGTCCGGGAGTAATCCCCCATGTTACGGTTGGTTCTACTTTAGATGCATCTAATTTAATTACATCATCATAAATTGAATGTTCATTGCTTTTTAATGATTTCCACCATGTGAGAGCTTTATTCCACTGCTCATTTTTTGGAGCGCATAATTTATTTTTAATGTAACTAAAGGTCTTTTCGTCAGGGTTTATGTAGCCACATCTTGCTCCTCCTTCAATAGACATATTGCATATTGTCATTCTTTCTTCCATTGATAATGTGCTAATCGCAGGGCCTGCGAATTCATATGCGAAACCTACTCCAGCCTTTACACCAAGTTCATTAATGATATGAAGCACTAGATCCTTAGCATAAACCCCATGAGATAATTTATTTTCACACCAAATTTGCCTTACTTTCAATTTGTTCATGGCTATGGTTTGGGTAGCAAGAACATCCCTTACTTGGCTTGTACCTATCCCAAAAGCAATTGAGCCAAAAGCACCATGAGTTGAAGTATGAGAATCTCCACAAGCGATTGTCATTCCTGGCTGAGTTAGCCCTAATTCTGGTGCTACTACATGAACTATTCCTTGATTACCACTACCAATATTAAAAAATCTTATTTTATTTTCTAAGCAATTCTTCTCAAGTGTTTCAATCATCTGTTCAGCGAGATTATCTTTGAAAGGCCTGCTTTGATTATCTGTGGGCACAATATGATCAACAGTAGCAACAGTTCTTTCAGGGAATTTTACTTTTAAGTTTTTGTCTTTTAAAGCTCCAAATGCTTGAGGACTCGTCACTTCATGAATAAGATGCAGACCAATAAATAATTGATCAGATCCTCCAGGAAGTCTTGAAACTTTATGTAAATCCCAAACTTTATCAAATAGGGTATCTTGACTCAATTTGTAAAAATAGTTACTTACTATTCGATAATAGGATTAATCTGAGGCTGTTCAAACAGACATTTACACTTAGTGTTTGAATTTCTATTCTATTTCGGGTTGTATTAAATAGTTTTCTTATATTAGTTATATGATTATTCGGTCCTGTAATTGAGATATAGACAAGTCCAACCGGTTTGTTTTGACTTCCTCCGTTAGGCCCAGCTATTCCACTAATTGCTATTGCCCAATCTGCTCCTAATTTCTCTTTTACATTAATTGCCATGGACTCACAAACTTCTTCAGAAACAGCTCCATATTTTGTAAGCTTCTCTTCAGAAATATTTAATAATGAATTTTTTAGCTCATTGCTATAGGAAATAATACTACCTTGAAAAACTTGAGATGAACCTGATATTGATGTGATTGAAGAAGAGAGCAATCCTCCTGTACAGGATTCGGCAAAAACGATAGTTTCGTTTCTCTTGGCTAATTCTTTTATTAAAACACTAGGAAGAGTATCATGATTTTCTCCAAAAATAAATTTTGAGAACTCTTTTTTTAATTTTTCTTTCACAGGTTTTATTATATTTTTTGCTTCTAGATCATTCTTTGCTCTAGCTGTTATTCTGAGTTTAACTTCCCCTAAGTTTGCATATGGGGCAACAGTCGGGTTTTTAAGATTTAGTAGATCGTTAATTTTTTCTGCAACGCTCGATTCTCCAATGCCTGAAAATTTGAGAGTATTTGAAAAGAAGGAATAACTATTTGAGAATTTGTTTTTAATAAATTCTAATGCAGTCTCTTCCCACATGGTTTTCATTTCACTTGGTACACCGGGGAAAGTAAGAATAGTAAATCCTTTTATAGGTTCCCATATCATTCCTGGGGCAGTGCCCCGAGGGTTATTGATTATTTGGGCATTTTTGGGGAAGAAACATTGTTTCCTTAAACTGGAAGAATTATCCTGCAGCTTTGAATTTGAAAGTTTTTGTTTAATTTCTCCCCATAAGAACTGTCTTTCAAAAAGGGATGCATTGAAAGACTTGGCTATTGCTTCAGTAGTTAAGTCATCTGGAGTGGGACCTAATCCACCTGTTGTAATAAGAAGATTACTTCTTTTAGAAATTTCTTGAACTACTTTTATAATACGATCACAATTATCTCCTACAGTTGATTGTCTAAAGTGATTTAAACCTAATTGTGATAATTGCTCGGAAATCCATTGAGCATTTGTATTTACAATATTTCCTAAAAGGAGCTCTGTCCCAATAGAAAGAATTTCAACCCCCTTGGAATTGGGATTCATTTAATTGATGCTTCAAGTTTACTTTCATAGAGAGGGAAACGATTACATAAGGCTAATACTCTGTCTTTACATTTACCTTCAATTAGTGAATCATTTGGATTAAGTAATCTATCAGCAATTATCTCTCCAACTTCAGCAAAAGCACTTTCATTAAAGCCTCTGGTAGTTAAAGCAGCAGTACCTAACCTTAGCCCACTGGTCACAAAAGGTGATTCAGGATCAAACGGAACAGTATTTTTATTGGCTGTGATATTCACTTCGCTTACTAATAAATCAGCAATTTTCCCAGTCATATTAATACTTCTTAAATCAAGTAAAACGATATGATTATCAGTTCCTCCACTAACAATATCAATACCTCTACTTATTAAAGTTGAAGATAGAACTTTGGCATTTTTTATTACTTGTTGGGAATAATTAACGAAATCGGGTTGTAAAGCTTCTCCAAATGCAACTGCTTTAGCGGCAATAATATGTTCAAGGGGACCACCTTGAGTTCCAGGAAAAACAGATTTATCAAATTTCTTTCCAAATTCTGCATCATTACATAAGATAAGTCCGCCTCTAGGCCCTCTCAATGTTTTATGAGTAGTTGTAGTTACGACATCACAATAAGGTATTGGATTTGGGTGAAGTTTACTTGCTACGAGCCCTGCGATGTGGGCAATATCCGCCATTAAGAATGCACCGACTTCATCTGCAATATTTCTAAATGATTCAAAATCAATTGTTCTTGGATAAGCAGAATATCCGCATATGATTAATTTTGGTTTTGCTTCAAGAGCTATCTCTTTTATTTCATCAAAATTCAACTCACTAGTTTCTTGATTTACACCATAGTGAACTGCATTGAACCACTTACCACTCATATTGACTGGAGATCCATGAGTAAGGTGCCCACCATGAGATAAATCCATTCCCATAATTGTGTCGCCAGGTTTAAGAAGACTTAAGAAAACGGCAGCATTTGCTTGAGCTCCGCTATGAGGTTGAACATTAGCCCAATTTGCATTAAATAATTTTTTCGCTCTTTGAATAGCTAATTCTTCAATTTCATCAACAAATTCACACCCCCCGTAATATCTTTTTTGAGGTAATCCTTCCGCGTATTTATTGGTGAGGACCGAACCTTGAGCCTGCATCACAGCAATTGATGCAAAATTCTCACTTGCTATTAACTCAAGGTGAGTTTCCTGTCTTTTTTTTTCGGAATTAATAAAATTAGATATTACTGGATCACTTTCTTTAAGATTTTGAAGAATATTCATTGAATTTGATGAGTAATATTAATAATATATACGATATTTTTTAGAAAAATATAAAAAAAATATTTCATAATTTAAAACGCGCCTGGAGAGATTCGAACTCCCGACACCCTGATCCGTAGTCAGGTGCTCTAATCCACTGAGCTACAGGCGCATAATATTGTAATATCTCTGTTTCAGGGTCTCTTAGTCAACTAGATTTCGGGTAAAATATCTATTATTAACAATCTCATACTTAAATAATATGCCCATAAAGTGGTACGGAACTGGTGACTTAGAAGAACCCACCTACAAACATTTTTCTCGAATAGTAAATTTTGTGATTCACTGCATGATATTTACTGCTGTCGTAAGTGGTACTTGGCTTTTAAAAGAAATTAAGTATGAATTTGCTTTTTTTAATAATTTTGCAATTTTCTGGTCAATTTTTTTAGCTTTCCACTTACTTTTTGTAATTTTTAAAAAGCCTAAAGATTTAGAAAAACAATCAACTTAAATCAATTTTTATTTATGGACTCTCAGATACGAATAAGTGATCTAGAAAATATTATTTCAGAACAGGTTTTTATAAAAATAGAAAAGTGGAATTTATATCTTGGAGATGCTGGCTTAGCTAGACGTCTTGCCATTGAATGTATTAGCAATAAAAATCAAGGCTCATTAGAGGCTGCAAAAATGAGTTTGAAAGCAATTAATGTCAAAGTTGGGGATGGATTAAACAGTATTCCACTTATTGATTTAATCACTACCTCACAAATTCTTGAATTAGAGGAGATTTTGGAGAGTTTTTTTGATAACTAAATCTTTTTTTGATAAATTTTAAATTTATTTACTTTCAAACATTTTGTAAGTAAAAAATAAATTATAAAGAAAGTGAGAGATCCAAATATTAATAATAAAAATCCCCTAAAATTTGAATCAAAGTTATTTGTAGTTTTGAAAATAGTTAAACAAATTGAGCCATCAATAAAAGATGCTAATGACATTAGAGTAATTTTCTTCAGTAAATCTAATTTAGGCAAATGTATATCTTCATTTCGCAGATTGAAGGAAAGCAAAATAGAAACTATAAAGTTGACTATTACTGAAGATAAAATTATTCCTACAACTCCAAAATTATATGGAGACAGATTACCAAAATTCTTAATTGGAGCACCAATTAAAAACCAATCAAAGAAAATATTAAATATTATCCCTGCGAATGACAACTTAAAAGGGAATTTTGTTTTTTCTATTGAGTAGTAAGTTCTTACTAATAAATCTCGATAAAGATAAAAAGGTATGCCAACTGCATAAGCAATTAATATATTCTTTACTTTTAAAGTCGCTGAATAATCAAAAGCCCCTCTTTGAAAAACTAATTGTACTATTTGGTTATTGAATGTTAAGAAAAATCCAGTTAAAAAAATAGTTGTCAAGAAACAATACTCTATTCCAGAGATTAAATTTTTTTGGAGCCCACTTTTGTCTCTGGAACTTATCAATTTAGAAAATTTTGGAAGTAATGGCAAAATTAAAGAGTTGGATAATATCCCTAATGGCGCTTGAATAAGAAAGTTTCCGTAAGCCAGTCCCGATGCTGCTCCTTCAAAACTGGAAGCAAAAAACATATCAATGAAAACATTTATTTGGCCTAGACCTGATGAGATAGATGCTGGAATAATTAGCTTGAAAATCCTCCTTTCTTCATCTTTAAAAAATTGGAAGGTTGACTTTAATCTCAAGAGGCCAATTGTATTTAGTTCCCAAATTTGAATACCAGCTTGAATAAAAGTTCCTGTTAAAGTTGCAAAAGCTAGCAAACCCGAATAAGTGAGTAAATTTAAAGATGTATTTTCTTGATTGACAATCCAACTAAATAAAATAAAAAAAATTGTAGTGATGCTTGTTATGGCTGGGCTTAAACTTGATAAAAAGAATTTTCCTCTGGCATTTAAGGCGCCAAAGCTTAAACCTATGAAGCCAGATAAAGGGATACAAGGCGTAAGTATTCTTAATTGATAAGTTGCGATAGATTTAGCTTCGTAACTTAAATTAGGGGCTAATAATTCAATTAATAAACTGGAATTAAAGTAAACCAATATAGCTAAACAGAATAATAATATTGAAAGTTTTATACTTACTTGAGTTAGAACTATTCCTCCCTTTCTTTTTGTAAGGGGAGTTAAAACTGCAACTACTGCATTATGCAAAGGACCATTAATTCCACCAATGATTATGAGCAAAAAACCTGGAATTATATACGCATAATTAAAAGCGTCGTATGTTACCCCAACCCCAAAAGCAGCAGCTATAAATATTTGTCTTATACATCCGGCAAATTTACTAAGACTAGTACCAAATGAAATTGAAAAAACATTATTTTTTAAAAATGAATGCATTTGGCTTTATCTGAAATTTTTCAAGAAGTTTAAGTTTCAATTATATTTGATTTTTAACTAACGACATATTTATGAATAATCGGATAATTGAATTTGATCCATTAATTGAGGGAATTTTCCTTAAAAGGTATAAAAGATTTCTCGTAGATATAAAATTAGAGAGTGGAGAGGTAGTAACTGCTCATTGTGCTAATACAGGTCCAATGAAGGGGCTTTTGAACGAGGGAGCAAAAGTAAGGCTAAGTTTCTCTTCTTCTACAAAAAGAAAATTGCCTTTTACTTGGGAACAGATATGTGTTTTAGATGCTAACAATGAGGAGGTTTGGGTTGGTATCAATACCCTTTTTGCAAATAAGTTGATCAAAAGGGTTCTTGAGAAAAACTTGCTTAAGGAAATAATTGGGGAAGTAGAGACAATTAAATCTGAAGTTCCTTATGGAAAAGATAAAAAGAGCAGAATTGATTTTTTTTTAACCCCAAAATCATCAAATCCTGATAATCGAAACATTTACATAGAGGTTAAGAATACGACTTGGATAAAAAAAAATGTAGCTTTATTTCCTGATACAGTAACGAAAAGAGGCCAAAAACATCTTATTGAATTAAAAGAATTAATTCCTGAAAGTAAAAGTGTTCTAATACTTTGTATTACTAGAAAAGATGCTAGTTTCTTTGCCCCTGGAGATGATGCAGATCCCCTCTATGGCAAACTTTTTAGAGAATCTGTAAGTGCGGGAATGATAGTTATCCCATGTTCTTTTGAATTCCACAAAGACCATGTAACATGGAATGAAATTAAACCTTTGAGATAAGTGAGAAATTTGATATTTTAAACTCTAAAAAAATTGATTTTTGAATTTAACAAATAAATTTTTGGTAGTCAACTGTAGAAATGGTAACAACGGATACTAGACACTAATAAGGTTTCTGAGCAAAATTGAATGTGAAAGGAAACAGCTCAAACTGTTTTTTGCAGATCTAATTTTTTTTTATGACCACTGCTTTGCAAACGCCTAAAAGGCGCTCTAGGTCCAAATTACAAGATTCAAGTCTTGCAAATGGACCTATGCTTCTTTTGAGGAGTATTCGAGGATTTAGTTCAAACCGCTCCATGTTGTGGCTTGCAACTGTTCCTCTGGCCTTGTTTGGTTTAGGTATTTTTAATCTTTCAGCACATGCCGCTGATTTCCCTGACCTCAATGCCCAATTCTTAGCCAATAATCTATGGCTACTTATCGCAACGATTTTAGTTATCTTCATGAACGCTGGTTTCGCAATGGTTGAAGCTGGTATGTGCAGGTCTAAAAATGCTGTCAATATTCTTGCCAAAAACCTTTTTGTTTTTGCTCTTGCAGTAACTGCATATTGGTTTGTTGGTTACAAAATTATGTATGGAGACAGCGTATTAGGGGGATGGTTTTACTGGGGTGGATTCTTCTTTGATCCAGAAGTTACAGCCGAAATGGTTACTGATGGTTCATTGGTTCCTACAGTAGACTTCCTTTTCCAATCTGCTTTTGCTGGAACAGCAGCAACTATCGTTTCAGGTCTTGTAGCTGAAAGAGTAAAATTTGGTGAATTTGTAGTATTTGCTTTAGTCCTCACTGCATTTATTTATCCTGTTGCTGGAAGCTGGGAGTGGAATAGCGGATGGTTAAACTCTGTATATGGAGCACCAGAATTTATTGATTTTGCGGGTTCTTCAATTGTCCACTCAGTTGGAGCATGGGCCGGGTTAGTAGGAGCAATGCTTCTTGGGCCAAGAATCGGTAAATTTGTAGATGGACAACCAAAAGCAATGCCTGGACACAATATGGCAATAGCTACATTGGGAGCTCTAATCCTTTGGATAGGTTGGTATGGATTTAATCCTGGTTCACAGCTCGCAATGGATCAATGGGTACCATATGTGGCGGTTACTACTACACTTGCAGCTGCAGGTGGAGGTATAGCTGCGACAATACTTTCGACATTAACTTCAGGTAAACCTGATTTAACAATGATCATAAATGGAATACTTGCAGGTTTAGTAAGTATCACTGCTGGTTGTGGAAACCTAACAATGGTTGGTTCATGGGTAGCAGGATTTATCGGTGGTATTATTGTCGTATTTTCTGTCGCCGCATTAGATGCTGCTGAAATTGATGATCCTGTAGGCGCATTCTCCGTTCACGGTGTTTGCGGTGTATGGGGAACTATTGTTATTGGACTTTGGGGTTATGATATCCAAGGTTCAGGTGCAGCTTTAGGTTTATTTAATGGCGGAGGCATCGGACAATTAGGTATTCAAGCACTTGGAGCAGGGGCTTATGCGATTTGGAGTATTATCACTTGCTGGATTGCTTGGTCTATTATCGGAGGATTATTCGGAGGTATCCGTGTATCTGAAGAGGAAGAGACTCAAGGCCTTGATATAGGAGAGCACGGAATGGAAGCATATCCAGACTTTGCATCTGCTAAATAATCTAACCAAAAATTGATTAAAGAAACCTGACTTATGTCAGGTTTCTTTTTTTTTACAAATAATTATTTAAAATGTTGTAATATCAAAAGCATGGATACTCAAACCGTAAAACACGCAATTCAACATTCTGGTAGATATAACCGCAGAGGTTTTGAGTCGCCAACTAAAAGAGCAAAAGCTTTGGGAGAATCTTACCAGAGCGATTTAATAGCCTCAATAAGAGAGAATAATTTCAGCTTTAAAAAAGGGAGATTACAGATTAAGCTTGCAAAATCTTTTGGATTTTGTTGGGGTGTTGAGAGAGCTGTGGCAATGGCTTACGAAACTAGAAGACACTACCCTAACGAAACCATATGGATGACGAATGAAATTATTCACAATCCTTCAGTTAATAACCATCTAAGTAAGATGAATGTAAAAATAATTTCTGCCAAAAATGGTGTTAAGGATTTTTCACCAGTTTCTTTAGGTGATGTTGTTATACTTCCTGCTTTTGGAGCGACTGTTCAAGAAATGCAATTATTACATGAAAAAGAGTGTCATATAATCGATACAACTTGCCCTTGGGTCTCTAAAGTTTGGCATACAGTTGAAAAACATAAAAAGCATACCTTTACATCTATCATTCACGGTAAATATAAACATGAAGAAACACTTGCCACTAGATCTTTCGCTGGAAATTACTTAGTTGTTTTTGACTTAGATGAAGCAAAATATGTTTCAGACTTTATTGAAGGGAAGGGAGATAAAAATGAGTTTATGAAAAAATTTTCTAAAGCATTTTCTAATGGATTTGACCCGAATATTCATCTTGAAAGAATTGGTGTTGCTAATCAAACAACAATGTTAAAAAGTGAAACAGAGGAAATTGGAAAACTTTTCGAAAATACCATGTTAAGAAAGTATGGCCCTGCGAATATTAATGATCATTTTCTAGCATTTAATACTATATGTGATGCTACAGAAGAGAGACAAGATGCGATGTTTTCTTTAGTAGATGAGGATTTAGATATCCTTGTTGTAATTGGCGGTTTTAATTCTTCAAACACCACCCATCTGCAGGAAATTGCTATCACTAATAATATAGAATCTTTTCATATAGATATTTCAGATAGGATTTCTGTTGAAGATAATTCTATTTTTCACAAACCTCTCGAAGCTGAACTTGTCTTAAAAGAGAATTTTCTTCCTGACGGCGAAATTAACGTAGGAATTACTTCTGGAGCATCTACTCCTGACAAAGTTGTTGCGGATGTTATTGAAAAGTTAATTGATATAGCTTCCTGAATTTGGAATATCATTCATAACTTTGCTTAGTTTTTTTAATTTATTACTCATATATTTCCTAAAGATCTACTTTATTAACTAGAATAATGAAAAATTTATGAAGTATGGAAGACAAAACACAGACAAATTCAGTTCAAACAGCAAGTATGAATAGAACTAAAGCCCCCCAAAAAGTTGAGGTTGTAGTTGCTAATTCATCTTCTGGGTCCGAAGTTAATATTCTAGGAGAATTATCAATTCTTGTTTTACGAATCGGATTTTGTGCTTTGATGATTCATCATGGCCTAGAAAAACTGCAGGATCCTCAGGGTTTTGCCGAGTTTGTAGTTGGTAAGTACTTCCCATTTTTACCAGGTGATCCTGTTATTTGGACTTTTGGAGCAGCCATAACACAATTAGTTTGCCCATTAGGATTGGCTATAGGTATTTTTGCAAGGCTTTCTTCTCTTGGACTATTTTCAACAATGGCATTCGCTGTCTATTTTCATCTTCTAGATACTGGATTAGAAGGCTTTCCTTTAGCAGTAGTTGAAAGTCACAACTATGCTTTCGAACTCTCTTTTATATACGGAGCGATTTCTCTCTACTTTTTATGCGCAGGTCCAGGAAGACTTTCTTTGTTTAGAAAGACTAACAAAATTACATACTATCCAAAATCAAACTAACCTAATGCAAAAAATGTCTTTTATGGGTGAATACCATTGAGATTCCTTTTGAATTACACATATCAATGCTTTCTTGGTCTCTTAAACTTCCACCAGGTTGGATAATAGCTTGTATTCCGTACCGACTTGCAAGTTCTACAGTATCAGCGAATGGAAAAAAACCATCGCTTGCTAAAACAGCTTCATAACATAATCCTTTAGCTGCTTCTAATGCGATTTTTGCAGCACCAACTCTATTCATTTGTCCAGCTCCAATTCCAAAAGTTTTTTGGTCTTTTGCTATCACAATTGCATTTGATTTTACGTGTTTGCAAATTTTCCATGCAAAATCAAGATCTAAGTTCATCTGATTACTTGGATTCTTTTTAGTTACTGAAACCCAACTTTCATTTTTATCTTCACTATCATCAGTTTCTTGAACTAGTAATCCTCCCATTATTGATTTAGAAGAAGTTTGGTTCTTTTTTAAAAGTATATTTTTTGATAACTTTAAAATTCTTAAATTCTTTTTTATTTTTAGAATTTCTAAAGCTTCTTCATCAAAAGATGGAGCGACGACACACTCTAAGAAAATATCTTTCAGGTTATTTGCGGTTTCACTATCTATATTTGAATTAAAAGCAACTATTCCTCCAAATGCACTAATTGAGTCGCATTCCAAAGCATTTAAAAATGCTTGTGAGGCTGAATTGCTGACAGAGGCGCCACAAGGATTATTGTGTTTCAGAATTACAGAAGCGAATGTGTTTGTTGTTGGATAATCTTTTTCTTCATAGCCAAATTCTAAAACTGTTGAAAGCGCTGACTCAAGATCCAATAGATTGTTATAGCTTAACTCTTTACCTTGTAGTTGCTCTGCTGAGTTCCATCCAATATTGCTTAAGCCATACCAATAAGCCTTTTGATGAGGATTCTCTCCATATCTTAAAGTTTTGATTAGTGGATATGACTCAATATATTTGGAAGATTGTAAACCTCTCTCTTTCCTTATCCAATTAGATATTGCAGTGTCATAGTCAGCTGTATGCTGAAAAGCTTCAAAGGCTAATTTTGCTTTATATGATTCTTCTAGAACCCCTTTTTTACTTTCTTCAAGAAATTCTTGATATTGAATAGGATCTACTAAAACGGAAACGTCTTTATGATTTTTAGCCGCAGAACGAATCATTGATGGCCCTCCGATATCAATATTTTCAATAGCATCTTCCCATTTAGATCCCTTCTCAACAGTTTGCTTAAAAGGATATAAATTGACAACTACCAAGTCAATAAGTTCAAGAGAATTCAATTCAATGTCTTTTTTATGTTCCTCATCAGTTCTTTTAGCTAATATTCCTCCATGGATTTTAGGATGTAGAGTTTTAACTCTTCCTCCAAGGATTTCCGGAGAATTAGTAAAATCTGTGACTTTAATAACTGGAATTTTTGCCTCCATAAGATGCCTAGCAGTTCCTCCACTTGATAGAATTTTATAATTAAATTTTTCTACCAATTCTTTACAAAATGGGATTATATTTTTTTTATCAGAGACACTTACTAAGGCTAATGGTGACATTATGAAAAAGTTTAATTACTTAAGAATATAAACATGAAATACGATATCAATCATGAATTTGTCTCGATTAGCTCTCAAACTGCAACTCATCGAATTATTTTGATACATGGTTGGGGAGCTGATGCAGATGACCTTTTAACACTTGGAAAGGAGATTTCAGAAAAAACAAATCTAGATTTTGAGGTAATTTCTTTAAGAGCTCCCGGCTTACATCCAGGTGGTACGGGAAGACAGTGGTATGGATTGTACCCACATGATTGGGGTGAGGCTGAGGTGGAAGTGAATAAACTTATAGATACATTAAAAAAATTTGATTCTGATAAGATTCCACTTAGAAAAACAATTTTGTTGGGTTTTTCACAGGGAGCAGCAATGGCAATTGATGCAGGATTCAAATTAAACTTAGGATTAATTGTTGCTTGCAGTGGTTATCCTCACCCAACCTGGATTCCAGGAGAAAAATGCCCACCATTTATTGCAAGTCATGGCTTATTTGATGATGTGGTGCCTATAGAAGCTTCTAGGATTATTTATGAAAAGGTTAAAAGTAAATCTTCTGAAATTTGTGAATTAATTGAATTTGATGGATTTCATCAAATTGATTCAAATTTAATTGATGTAATAAGTTCAAGGATGGCTAATATTTTTTAAACAAAAGCATATTCGTATTCTTCAATTTCTTCCCAATCATCAGCAGTAAGTTCTAGTCCTTCAAAAATTTTGCTTTCACCAATTCCTTCTACTACATCTTTTAGCGATGGAAACAAAAAATGATTTTCTTCAGCATATTGGGCGCTAAATAAACCTTTTTCACCCCAAAAAAACCTATCTGTGGTGTGTTCATTTCTTCGGACGTTGAAAACTGAAGGCGCAGACAAGGCATTTTCGGCTATGAATCTTCTTGCTGCTGTAACTGGTTTATGTTTGCCAGTTTGGATATGATAAATAGGCACGTGTGCCATGACTCTTTGGCCAGCCAATCTTCTTCTACTAATTCTTTTTCTTTTCTTTGACATTGATTGGTACTCCTGAAATTATTAATGAGATTAGTCTTATTTATTTTTACTAATCTTACTATCTGTGATTTTGAATTCACTTTAATTACATAGAGGACCCATCAACCTCTGATGTAGCTTAAAATATGATCAAATATTCATATTTAAGGCTGGCGAAAGTCAGACCTCTTTATATATCTTAATACTTTTTTCAGATTTTACAAGCCTTTTTCAAATTTTTCTCTAAAAATTACTCAAAATTTCATTAAATTATGAATCTCTCTAAAAAATTTGAAGAACTAATCTTAAAACAGCTTGAGAGTTTTGGATGCTCGATGGGAGTGACTCATTTGGTTATGTATCTTGCTTCAGCTAAACAAGGTACTAAAGCCACTTTCGAAATGATTGGACAATGGCCACAAATTGATAGGATTTTAATTTCAATAGAAGATGATCCTTCATTAAAAGTTTCTTCTCCTAATAGAAGATGGTACCCTTTGCAAGAAAACGATATTCTACTTGGTGTTCTTAGGGTGGAAACTGATTTGAAAGGTGGAGATTGGCCAGTTTCACTTGATTCTAGATTAAAAGCCCTTTCACTATCTTTAGCTAAATGCGTTTCTATCGAATTAGAACGTCAAAATAAAAATAAAGAAATCAATTATTTAAAAAATCAGGTTAATGTTGTAATCCATCAATTAAGGAATCCATTGGCTGCCTTGAGAACATACGCAAAATTACTAATAAAAAGACTTGGTTCAGATTATGATTCTATTGAAATAGTCGAACGTATGCTGATAGAGCAAAAACAAATTAATCAATATATGAACTCTTTTGAGCAATTAAATGAACCTATTCATCTTCCTCTAGAGATAGGAGAAGAAAGATTATTGTTGCCCCCAAATTTAGATAATAAGAAGGAAATAACTGTTCAGAGTTTATTGAGGCCTATTTTAGAAAGAGGCGAGGCTAATGCGAAATTAGATAATAGAGACTGGTCCGAACCTTCTCTTTGGCCAGATTGGACTTTATCGCCAGTAAAGGGAAAATATGTTGTAATTGCTGAGATTGTTGCCAATTTATTAGAAAATGCTTTTAAATATGCTCAAAAAGGTTCTGAGATTGGAATAATCATAACGAGTAAAGGTATATGCATATTTGATGATGGGAAAAAAATATCAAAAAATGAAAATGAGAAGATTTTTCAAAAAGGCTTTAGAGGAGCTGCTTCTAAGAAGAAGGATGGCACTGGGGTGGGACTTTTCTTAGCGAGGAAATTAGCACAACAAATAGGGGGAGAGTTGAACTTGCTTGAAAAGTCCTCAATTAATAATGTTGATGAATTGAAAAATCTTAAGAAGAAAAATATTTTCTATTTAGAACTTCCTACAACAGAATTGCATTCATAAATAACATCGCGGTTTCTACAAGAACGACACTTGCACCGCAAGCATCTCCATTGAAACCTCCAATTTTTTTCCCTAGCATATTTGGAACAGAATAACTTAAAAAAATACCAATCAAAATAAGAAATAAAAATTTAATTAAAATTGTTTGGGAAGTTATTGAAATTAATTGGCAAGCAATAAAGATGAAAAGAAAACCCATGGAAATCAGAGATTCTTTTTTAAATCCATTCCAGAACTTTTTGTGATTAATAGATTTTTTCTTATAACTAATATATTCAAACTTTTCTATGAAGAATAAGTTTGAAAATCTTCCCCAAAATAAGCATATTGGTAAAACAAAAATTATTTGGTTTTGAATCTTTAGTAGGCAAGCAATCTGAATTAATGTTATGAAAACTAAAGATTGCACACCGAAGGAGCCAACTTTACTATCTTTCATAGCTTTTAGGCGTTTCTTTTTGCCAGCAAAAATTCCATCAAAAGTATCCATTAAACCATCAAGATGTAGACCACCAGTTATTAAATATCCAGACGCCAAGCAAATGAATCCACAAGAATAAATGGACCATGAAGTTGCTCTTAAAAAAATAAAAATACAACTCTGTATTATTCCAATAAAAAAACCTATAGATGGTGCAAATTGTGCAATATTTTTAAATTCGGGATTAATTAGAGGTATTTTTGGAAGTGTCGTGTAGAAAATCCAAGATCCTGCCAAATTTTTTATTAAATATTTTGCGATGAGATCAAAATGGCTTCAATAATTAATAATAGGTTAGATTAATAAAAAAGGTAAAGAAAATTTTATGATTAATCGTGTTTGAATTTGAAATTACATCAAATTGTAGTAATACAGATGCAAGAACTGGTATATTTCATACCTTACATGGTCAGGTAAATACTCCTAGATTTATGCCTGTGGGCACTTTGGGTACTGTTAAAGGTATTTCATCAAAACAGTTAGCCTCTACTGGATCAGAAATGATTCTTTCTAATACCTTCCATCTTCATTTGCAACCTGGAGAAAAACTAGTTAAAGAAGCTGGTGGTATCCATAAATTCATTAATTGGTCTAAGCCTATACTTACTGATTCTGGCGGATATCAAGTTTTTAGTTTAGCCAAATTGAATAATATTTCTAACAAAGGGGTCGAATTTAAGAATCCCAGAGATGGTAGCCATGTTTTTTTGTCACCTGAAAAAGTAATGCAGATACAAATGGATCTTGGTTCTGATATCGCGATGGCTTTTGATCATTGCCCTCCGCACACAGCTAATGAAAATGATATAGAAGACTCCTTACAAAGAACTCATTTATGGTTGCAAAAATGTGTTGATAGTCATCAAAAGTCTAATCAAGCATTATTTGGAATAGTTCAAGGTGGGAAATATCCGAAATCAAGAGAAAAAAGCGCTAAATTTATAAGCTCTTTTGATCTACCTGGAATAGCTGTAGGAGGGGTCAGCGTTGGAGAGTCAGTTTCAGAAATACATAGTGTAATTAATTTCGTTCCGAAATTCCTACCAAGAAATAAACCAAGATATTTAATGGGAATTGGTTCTTTAAGTGAAATTTCTTTAGCTGTTGCAAGAGGTTTTGATCTATTTGACTGTGTGTTACCTACAAGACTTGGAAGACATGGAACTGCATTTTTTAACGATGAAAGATTGAATTTACGAAATGCACGATTTAAAAATGACTTTTTCCCGATTGACAAAACTTGTAAATGCGAAACCTGCAAGTCCTATTCTCGTGCATATTTGCATCATCTAATTAGAAATGACGAAATATTAGGTCTGACCCTCATCAGTTTGCATAATATCCATCATTTAATAAGATTTACCAATGCAATTTCTAATGCAATTAAAGATAATTGTTTTACAATTGATTTCGCTCCTTGGAAAACATCCTCTATTGCTCACCATACATGGTAACGTCTTATCATAATTATTTAAATTATTAAAAAGGTGCTCATTCTATTTAATACATTCGCTGAATTGCCTGAGGCTTACAAGGCTTTTGCTCCAACTGTTGATGTCCTTCCTCTAATTCCTTTATTTTTCTTTTTATTGGTATTTGTTTGGCAAGCTGCAGTTGGATTTAAATAAATTCTTATCGTTAAGATAGGTAATCTTAAAAGGGATTTTCAAGTAAAATTGCATCTCCAGAATTTTCTACAGCACACTCTATAAAATCAGCAATTTTTAAAGCTCTTGAGGCTTGCTCACCATCTACCTCAGGTTTTTCTTTGCCTTGAACACATTTTAGAAAATGCTCCAATTCTGCATAAAGAGGCTCAATGGAAGTTGTGCTAACTTCTTCGACATACCCATCATTTCTATAAACTAATTCGCCATGATCTGCTGTGTATGATTCATGAGACTTGCGATGAATTTGTAGAGAGTGATTTAAGAAATCAGTTTCTACCAAACCATTTTGGCAGTGAGCACTTAAACTTCTAATCTTTTTGTGACTCATTTTGCTCGCCGTTAAGCTTGCAATAACATTGTTTTGAAAAACTAAAGTAGCATTTACATAATCTATTAATCCTTCGTTATTTCTGCCTCCAACAGCTGCTAATTTTTGTATTTTGGAGTTTACAAGCTCTAAAATAAGATCAATATCATGAATCATTAAATCCATTACTACAGATACATCATTAGCTCTATCTGCATGAGGACTATGTCTTCTTGCTTCCAAAACAACAATTTCTTCATTGTGAACTATTTTATTTAATTCTCTAAAAGCAGGATTAAATCTCTCAATATGCCCAACTTGTAAAAGACAATTACTTTTATTAGCAGCATCTATTAAAGATTTTGCTTCTAACTCGTTAGCGGCAATTGGCTTTTCAATTAGAACGTTGGTAGCACTCTTGAGACAATCTAGTCCTACTTTTTGATGAAGTAGTGTTGGGACAGCTATACATATTGCATCAACTTTAGGGATTAATTCCTTATAGTCTCTGAACCATTCACATTGAAATTGCTCAATAGCTAACTTGCCTCTCTCTTCATTAGGATCTGCAACTCCAACGAGATTTGCATCTTTGAGTAAACTTAGTACCCGGGCATGATGCCAGCCCATATTTCCTATACCTATGACTCCAACCTTTACCGGCGATGAGGTTGGTTGCATAATTTTGAATCCATTTATTTAAATATTATTATCCTCTATGGTGAACCGCATTTAGCTTTTGGGGAAAATTATTTTAACACGATCAATTTTTGGACCTGACATAGAAATAACTTCAAATTTAATTTTATTAAAATTTAAAACATCGCCAATTTTTGGAACCATTTGAAATTTTTCTAGCAAAAATCCAGCAAGGGTATGATAGTCTGCACCTTCAGGGATCGTACATCCTAACTTTTTATTGATATCTATAATTTCTGATTTACCAGCTATTGACCATTTTTTAGAAAAATTATCTAACATTTTCATATCTGAATAAATTCTATTATTAAGCATTTCCTCTCCAACGATTTCGCCATTCAGATCAGCTGCAGTTATAAGCCCCTCAGTCCCACCATGTTCATCTACTACTAGTAAAAAAGGATTGTAGTCTCTGACTATTGGTAATATTTCTGCTAAAGAGCATGTTTCTATTATTTTTGTAACTGGTAAAAGGAAGGGCTCCAATAATGTATCCGCTTCCATTTCGCTCTTTGATATTGGCTTAGCTAAATAACGCAAATCTAATACACCCAATACATCATCTAGAGACTCGCCAATCACAAAGAACCGCGCGTGACGAGTTTTATCTACTTGTTTCATAAGTTCTGCAAAGGTTATGTTTTTGGGCAAAGTTACCATTTCAGATCTTGGAATCATTACTTCTTTAACTTGTGTATCTTTTAAAGCAAAAACTCCTTCAAGTATATTCTTCTCATCTGGTTTTAAACCTGTAACATTATCAGTTTCTATAAGAGTTTCTAATTCGCCTACAGATAAACCCGAATTTAAAGAATCCCATTTGCTATTAAGATTGAATAAACCTAAACAGGCGCTGGCAAAGAATTCGATTATCGTAACTATAGGTTTCATCGCCTTTCTAACTGCATCGAATATGGTGGTTAACTTTAGTGCAGCAGATTCTGGATTGTTAATTACTAGGGCTTTAGGAATTAGTCCAGAAACAAGAGTTACAATTAACACCACAAATAAAAATAATAGAAGATCATAAAATCTATTTGGTAAAATATTTCTTTCCCAATAGTCATTCGCAATGCTATTGCTGAGCCATCCAATTGCAATTAATGAGACTGTTACTCCAAATTGAGAAGCAATTAAGGAAGATCTAAATCGTTTTTGAATTTTTAAAATTGAAAATGCCCCTTTCTTTTTTTCTTCTATTAGCCTTAAAACTTTACTTGGCCTTATCAATAAAAAAGAAAGTTCACTTGCTGCAAAAAAAGCTGGGAAAAATAAAAGAAATAAAAGTAGAGTTATTTTCATTCAATGACAAATGAATAATGGGGGTGGCGAGGATCGAACTCGCCTTAGCCAAATTATGAGTTTGGTGCATTCACCAGATTGCTACACCCCCAAGGGAATTTATGTAATTTTAATTACATTGAATTTCAATATACAATATAAAAATAATATTTCAAAAAACACCTTATTAGTAAGTTTTTGTGAGATTTCTTCTTTTTCTTCTAATCTTTAAATATAAATTTAACTTTTACTAATGGGTAATTTTTCGGAAAAGTATGATTTAAATAAAGCGAAATTGTTAAAACAGTTAATTGACAAATCTTATAAGAAAGGAAACTTCACTTTAGCTTCTGGTAAAAAAAGCAGTCATTACCTTAATTGTAAACCAGTCTCCCTAAATGGCGAAGGTCTAAACTTAATAAGTGATTTATTTTTAGAGTTAAAGGACTCAAGGTCAAAAGCTGTAGCGGGACTAACATTAGGCGCAGATCCTCTTGTGAGTGGATTAATAGTTACGGCAGCTTCTCAAGGCATAGATCTTAATGGTTTAATAATCAGGAAAGAAATCAAGAGTTATGGTACCAAGGCTGGAATAGAGGGACCTAATTTAGAAAGAGGAACTTTGGTAACTGTTTTAGAAGATGTAGTTACTACTGCTGGTTCAGTGATAAAGGCCATAAAAAAGTTACGAGAAAATAATTATGTTGTTAAGGAGGTTTTGTCTATTGTAGATAGAAAAGAAGGGGGATACGAAGCACTTGATAATGAGAATGTAAACTTAAAAAGTCTTTTTACAATAAAGGACTTTTTATAATCATCTTAAAATGCAAGATATTAAAAAGATTTTTTGGCTTGAAAAATTTGATTCTTTTTACGTGTCTGGGAAAGATGCCAAAAAATTTTTAAATGGAATAACTACTGGCAATATTCTAAATGCAGAAAATCAAGTTATTAAAACTTGTTGGCTAACTCCAAATGGAGTCTTAAGGTCAATAATTGAAATTATTTTTTTTGAAGATAAATTAGAAGTAATTATCTTGGCTGGCAATGCAAGTGAAATAATTGATTTCTTTAATCAAATTATTTTCCCAGCGGATGATGTATTTCTAAGTGAACCTTTATCGGTAAATAGAATTCAAGAAATTGATGAATTAAGTTCATGGAAAACTTATAAACCTATTTTCTTTAAAAATAATGATAAAGAATTTGAAATATATAAAAAAAAATTAAATTTGCTGAATTCTAATGATTTAAAACATTGGAAGATTAATCAGGCTATACCAGCCTTAGATATGGAAATAAATGGAAAAAATAATCCTCTTGAGCTGGGAATGAAAGATCTTATAGATTTTAATAAAGGTTGTTACTTAGGACAAGAAACTATGTCAAAAATAAAAAATGTTTCTTCTTTAAAACAGGAAATAAGAGTCTGGAAATCATTTGACTCTGATTTTAATTTAGAAGTTGAAGATAAAAATTTATACACAAATTCTGCTAAAGAAAATTCTGTAGGCAAAATAACTAGTTTTTGCAAATCAGCTTCTCATGTAAAAGGCTTGGCTATGATAAAAAGGAAATATTTAGTAGAGGGAAGTTATTGTTATTCGGAAATTTTTGGAAAAATTATTATAAATAAATCTGTTGGATCAAATTTCCTTTAACTGATTTGAGATTAACCATTTCGCGATATGAAGTGTAGCCAAACAATCATCTTTATTATATTTGATAATTTTTTTTAGAAAAATTTCGTTATTTGTAATTTGATATTGAATCCACCAGTAAAGGGCTTTCGATCCGTTTACATTTTTCTGGTTCCATTTAAAATCTAGCCAATTAGACACCGATTTTAAGCTATAGTTTTTTATTGGTAATATCCAAGAATTTCTTATTAAGGTATGTAAGTCTATGAACCTTGATTTAAGTAAATCAATTTCCTCAAAACTGAAATTTAATTTTTTAGCAATATTAATTATTGCAATTCTCTCAGTCTCTCCATAATGTAAAATTGACCATTCCTTATTTGAAAAAAGCAATCTAATAATTTGTTTGTAAGATTCCTCTTTATCATTTTTGAGATTTAATATTGGTTCATAAATAAGATTTTCTTTTTTTGTTAATAAATTATTTACTTTTAAAAATCCATATAAAAAGTCATGATTAATGTCTGGATTTGACTCAATATCAAAGACATAGAATCCTGAAACTGTTTCCTCTATGAGAGGGAAAGAATTATTGTTGTTAGGAATGAAAAATGGTTTTCCAGAAATATATGCTTGTGCTTGCTTTATAAATTTCGAGGCTTTTTCGTACTTTTTTTCGTTAAATTTAGATAATTTCTCTCCAAGTTCTTTTTCGCTAAAAGAAGCTAATTTTTGAATATTAAATATCCCATTTGATTTAAGTAATGAAGCCGTTTTAGATCCTATTCCATCTAGATCTGTTAGATATCCATTTTCTTTTGCTTCATTTTCACAAAAATTTTGCCATGAGCAAATAGTACATTTTTTTCTATCTTGAGTTATTTCAGGAATCAATCCCTCCAAGGATTCATCCAAACTCAATAAAACATTTAAAACTTTTTTTCTTAGTTTTTTATTCAAATACATTTCTTCAACATTGATTTTATTGCCAAAGTTTGAAATTACTAATCCTTTTTCAATTTTAGATTCTTGAAATGTGCTTAATAAAATTGAACTAAAAGTTAAATCGAATAAATGTTCTTTAGTAGTTCTGTGGCCTAATTTATAAACAGCAGGTAAATATTTATATTTCCCCCATTTACTTTTACCTACTGTCTTTACAAGTAATTGGGGATTTATCTCTGCGTTAATATTCTGAAAAAAATCCCCTTTAATTTTAAATCCAATTACCCCCTTGGCCCCCTTCTGGCAGGCTTTTAATCCTGTATATATTTCACCATTACAAAACTCAGAGAAAACTTGATACTGATTAATCTTATCTATGGCTTTATGAGGAGACCAAATTTCAAGAGACTTATTTCCTTTGAAATCTAGCCAAGCTTTTCTCTTGCATCTTATAAAACTTTTTAAATAATGATTATTCAAATTATTTTTTTAAAGTTGGTTTAAATTTTTACTTATATAAATTAATATAGATATTTAAAGATATTAAGGAACTCTTTAATTTGCTAGCTGAAACATTAAATAAAATAAAATTTGGAACTGATGGTTGGAGAGGAATAATTGGATTTGATTTTAATCTCTTCAATCTTTCGAGAGTTGTTGTAGCGGCCTGTCAAGAGTTACATTATCAATACTATAAAAAAGTTAATTCAAAGAAAATTCTAATTGGATATGATCGCAGATTTATGGCAAGTGAATTTGCCAAGCAAATAGTTCCTTTTGTAAAAGGATGTGGTTTTGAACCGATCCTATCTAATAGTTTTGTCACTACTCCGTCTTGTAGTTTTTATGCCAAAGAAATGAGGTATTTGGGGGCTTTAGTTATTACAGCAAGTCATAATCCATATAATTGGTTGGGTCTAAAAATAAAAAGTTTTAATGGATGTTCTGTTGATGAATCTTTTACAAGTGAAATTGAAAAAAGATTAACGCTTGGTAATCCAATAGATAAAATAGAGGCTTCTTATGAACTTGCAGATGTAAAGAAGTTTCATTTGGATAGAATTAAATCTCTTTTTGATATTGAATTTATTGCCAATGAATTGAAAAAAATGAAAATGAGAATTTTTGTCGATCCTATGCATGGTTCGGCTGCAAAATGCATCACTGAGATTTTTGGTTCTAATGATTTAGGAGTAGTTTCAGAAATCAGAAAAGATGCCGATCCTTTATTTGGAGGAACTCCCCCTGAACCTCTTTTAAATTATCTAGATGATTTAAAAGAAACACTTATGAAAAACTCAAAAAATGAAGTGAAAACTTTAGGAATTATATTTGATGGTGATGGTGACAGAATTGCAGCTATTGATGAAAAAGGGAGATACTGTAGTACACAAGATTTACTCCCATACTTTATTAGCTATTTGGGAGAAATTAATGATAGTTCTTATCCAGTTTTAAAAACAGTTAGTGGTTCAGATATTATTAAAAATATTTCAGAGAGTCAAAATAGAGATGTTTTTGAACTTCCAGTTGGCTTTAAATATATTGCTGAAAAAATGATTAAAGAGAAAATATTTATTGGAGGAGAGGAATCTGGAGGAGTTGGTTTTGGTGACTTTATGCCTGAAAGAGATGCTTTATATGCGGCAATGATTTTACTTAATGGAATTGCTAAAAAATCTCAATATTTATGCGAAACTTTAGATCAAATTCAAAAAGATTTTGGACCAAGTTTCTATAAAAGAATTGATATTAATTTCCCAAATCAGTTAGAAAAAAATTACGTTAAAGAATTCATTATAAATAATATTCCTGAGAAAATTAATAATCACAAAATAATAAATATCTCAAAGATTGATGGAATAAAGTTGAGAATCAATAAAAATTTTTGGCTTCTTTTTAGGTTCTCGGGAACTGAACCTCTTTTAAGGTTGTATTGTGAGTCACCAAAAGAATCTTATCTAGATGAGGTATTAGAGTGGGGCCAAAAATTTATAAATTTAGCAAGAAAATAACAATGAAAAAATTATATTTAGCTAGTAAGAATAAGGGGAAAATTGAAGAATATAAGAAATTGCTCTCAAGAGTTAATTGTCAATTATTACTTCAACCAGAAACATTAGAAGTTGAAGAGGACGGTTTAACATTTAGAGATAATGCAATTAAAAAAGCTAATGAAGTTTCTATAAAAACTAATAATTTCTCCATAGCAGATGATTCTGGAATTTGTATTGAAGCATTAGATGGAAAACCAGGTATTTATTCATCAAGATATGCAGAAAATGATCAAAAAAGAATTGAAAGAGTTTTAAAAGAACTTAATGGAGTTCATAATAGAAGTGCTTTCTTTATTGCCAATATTTGTGTTTGTTCTCCAAATGGTGAAGTAATTATAGAATCTGAAGCTAAATGTTATGGAAATATTATTTTAAAACCAAGAGGAAATGACGGTTTTGGGTATGACCCAATTTTTGAGGAGAGTTCTACCAGATTAACTTTTGCAGAAATGAATAATTTAGTTAAAGACTCTATTAGTCATAGAGGTAAGGCAATAAAAAAAATTATTCCAGATTTGCTTGAAATTTTTTCTTGAATTTAATTAACCCAAGATCCATGAAGGCCATGAGGAATTGAAATGGGTAATTCATAAACTGCTAATTCTTTTAAGTCTTTTGCGTCTAAAATCACTAAATCGCTTCCTCTTCGTTCTCCATTCCATAAAAGTATAAATAAAAATCCTTCATCTTCTTTAGAAGAAATTTCTGATGGAATCATAATTGGTTCACTTACAAATCCACTTGGACCTGCTGACCAATAAATCTCTTCCTTTGAAATTAAATTTATTTTTTTTATTGCTTGAAGTGGACCGTTCCCAAGCTTTTGAGATGTGCTTGCCATCCAACTAAAAGTTGCCGTTAATCCTAAATTTCTTGGATTAACAACGGCAAATTCACAACATTGTTTACTTATAGTTTCAAGTGCACTAGTTTTTTTCTTTAGGTCAATAGTTGATCTTTTTAGTTTTCCTTCTGGATATTTATTAAAGTCAATATCCCTAAAGTTCTCATCTGGACCAACTGATGGAAAATCATCATAAAAAATACTATCTAATATTATTTCGGAATCTTTTTCATATGCATTTACATGATGAAAAACAAAACCCTCCGGAGCATCGATTACTAATGGTGGTTGACCTTTAAACAATCCACTTTCTCTAGGTATGATAAAAAACTTTGCTTTCTTATTTGGATTCGATTTTAAACATTGAGCCGCCCCTTTTTGACCCATCAAAAATGGAAGAGGGTTGAAGTCGATAGCATTTTGTAAGAATATTGCCCAATTAGGGGTAATTGCGAAATCATGAAGGAATGCAAACCCATTAAAAGTATCTTTTCTATCTATTAAGAGCTCACCAGCATTTTCACCGGCATTATTAAATTCCATTAATCTAATGGTACTTTTTGGCCCGGTTTGAACTCCAAAAGTGACTAAGAGTTCTGAAGATGCATTTGAGTTTAGGTCTATCTTGGGGTGAGCACTGAATGCTTCGTTAGGCTTTAGTACCCCCTTTAATGTTGTTAAACCAATAGTGTCAAGGCTTTCAGGATCTAATGCATGTGGTCCAGCTGCTTCCCATAATGCAAGAACTTCATTCCCTAATTTAACAACATGAGTATTAGCTATATTTTTAAATTTTAGGTCTAAAGCATTTTTTAAAATACCTCCATTTTTTTGAGTCCCAAAAACACCTCTGTAAATAAATTTATTTATTTTTTCTTCTTCCAAATAACCTTTTGTTTTTACAAATCTATTGGTCAAAAATGGCTGACCATTCTCGAATTTTATGGATGTGATCATCCCATCTCCATCAAATGGATGGTGAACCCATTGTCCACCTCTCTCTAATATCCCAGGACCATTCCTTAATAAAGTTCCATTTAAATCTTTAATATTCTCACCTTTGCTAATTGTTAGCGGTACCTTTGTTAACTCTTTTTCTACATTTTTATAAGCACTAGACCAATCTTCCTTATTAAAACTTTGAATTTTATTAATTTTTTTATCTTGTAAATTTGTCACAATTAAATGATTACTATAATCATTTTCGCCAAAAATCAACTTAATTGTGGCTTATTCGAAAAAATTCCTATTTTATTGATTTTCTAGCATTCCTTTACTGCTTGGAACTGAATTAGATCTTCTTAGATCTATTTCAGAAGCCATTCTCATTGCTCTTGAAAAAGCTTTAAAGCAAGCCTCAACTATATGATGCGAATTACTACCTCTTATTTGATTAATATGGAGAGTAATACCGCTGTTATTTACGAAGGCAATAAAAAACTCTCTTACTAGTTCAGTATCATAATTTCCTATGCTAGGAGCTTTTAGTTGAAGATCATAAGATAGATGTGGTCTGCCAGAACAGTCCAGAGTGACTTGAACTAATGCTTCATCTAAAGGGGCAAAGAAATGTCCAAATCTGCTTATCCCTTTTCTTTCTCCCAAGGCTTTTGAAAATGCTTTGCCTAATGCAATGCCGACATCTTCATTTGTATGATGATCATCAATATGGGTATCTCCAATTGCTTTTATTTTTAAATCGAATAAACCATGACTCGATATTTGGTGAAGCATATGATCTAAGAATGGTACCCCAGTATCAATGTCGGAAATCCCATCCCCATCTAAGTTTATAAATACAGAAATATCTGTTTCATTCGTTTTTCTTTTTATTTCAGATTGCCTTAGAGTTGACATTTTTATGCAAAAAACTTTGTTTACATTCCATTAATGCAGTAACCCGCATCAACATAAATTGTTTGGCCCGAGATGCCGCTGGAGAGATCACTTAATAAAAAAGCAGCAGTATTACCTACTTCTGTTTGAGTGACTGTTCTTCGCAAAGGAGCCTTTTCTTCAACATTGTGAATCATATCTAAAATGCCACCTATAGCAGAACTCGCAAGTGTTCTTATTGGTCCTGCACTTATTGCATTAACTCTGACTTGTTTTTCGGGTCCAAGTTCTGCAGAAAGATATCTCACTGAAGCTTCTAATGCTGCTTTTGCAACACCCATTACGTTGTAATTAGGAATTGCTCTTTCTGATCCTAGATAAGTTAAAGAGACAACTCCAGCACCATCACTAAAAAGTGGTTTCGCTGCTTTACATAGAGGCGCTAATGAATATGCACTTATATTAAGAGCTCTATCAAAACCTTCTGATGAGGTAGCACTATAATCTCCAATCAATTCGTCACGACCTGCAAATGCCAAGCAGTGAACTAATCCGTCAATTTCTCCCCAATTGTTTTTAATATTTTCAAAGATTTCTTTTATTTGAGATGGATTTTGAACATCAAGAGGTAAAAATAACGATGGGTTTAATGGTTTAGTCAGTTCTTTAACTTTAGATTCGAATCTTCCCTTATCATCAGGCAAATATGTGATTCCTAGTTCTGCACCAGCTTTTGAAAGTTGTTGAGCGATACCCCATGCTATTGAACGATTGTTGGCAATTCCTGTAACGAGAATTTTTTTGCCAGTTAGATTTAGAAGCATTTTGTTTATTATTTCTAATATTCTCCTATATAAAAGTACCTATCTTTACGGATTACTGCAAAATATACAATAATTTTCAAATATAAGAGAAATTTATTTTAATCATGGTCAGAACAAATTCTATGGTAATTGAATTAGGTTTTCAATTGCCTACTTTCGAAATGTTAAATGCTAATTCTTCAAATAATGAATATTTTAATTCTCAAAATCTAGATAATAGGCATTTACTTTTAATGTTTATTTGTGCCCATTGCCCATTTGTTAAATATATTGAAAATCAAATTTACACCTTAAGTAAAGAAATTGAGAAGACTGTTCAAACAGTTGCAATCTCTAGTAATGATATTATCACTCATCCCTCAGATTCTCCTGCAAATTTGAAATTACAAGCACAATTACAAGGATGGAGTTTTCCTTATTTATATGATCAAAATCAAAACTTTGCTAAGGCGTTAAAAGCGGCTTGCACCCCAGATTTTTATCTTTTTTCTAATGGTGGAGAAGGTATTTTTTCATTGTATTATCACGGCCAATTAGATGATAGTAGACCAGGTAATGATATCTCTATATCTGGCGAAGATTTGCGCTCCGCTGTAAGAGATTTGAATCAAGATAATTCTTATCCTTCAAATCAGATTCCATCTTTAGGGTGCAATATTAAATGGACCCCTGGCAAAGAACCTAGTTGGTTTCAATGAATTAATATATTTTTACCCATAGAAATATGTTTAAGGGTTTAATATATTTAATATGCAGATACCTCCATTTACTCTAAATAGGCAGTACCAAGAAATTGGCTCTGAAATAGAGCGTGAGGTTTTTAAAGTTTTAAAAGGGGGCCAATATATTGGAGGAAAAGAGATAAACAAATTTGAGGAAAATTTCTCTAATTTGATTGGCGTCGATAATACTATTGGATGTAACAGTGGAACTGATGCTTTAGTGCTTGCTTTACGTGCATTAGATATTGGTGAGGGGGATGAAGTTATTACCTCATCTTTTAGCTTTTTTGCAACTGCAGAGGCTATTAGTGCAGTTGGTGCTAATCCAATTTTGGTAGATATAGATCCGGAAACTTATCTTATTAATACTGAACTAATAGAACGAGAAATAAATTCCAATACCAAGGCAATTATGCCAGTTCATCTGTTTGGAAATGCAGTAAATATGACATTAATAAAATCATTGGCTCACAAATATGACTTAAAAGTAATCGAAGATTGTGCTCAGGCAACATGCACAATGTGGGAAAATTCTAATGTTGGCAGTATCGGTGACATAGGTTGTTTTAGCTTTTTCCCTACAAAGAATTTAGGCGCTGCTGGAGATGCTGGAGCAGTCACAACATCAGATGAGAAGATTGCCTCCAAAAT
Organism: Prochlorococcus marinus str. MIT 9107; assembly: GCF_000759855.1. Lineage (GTDB taxonomy): Bacteria > Cyanobacteriota > Cyanobacteriia > PCC-6307 > Cyanobiaceae > Prochlorococcus_A > Prochlorococcus_A marinus_N. The sequence continues at coordinate 23,228 of NZ_JNAI01000010.1, read as the reverse complement.
TAGAGAACTAGCTGTTCATGGAAGTCCAATTAGATATCACCATACTCAAATTGGATATAACAGCAGACTTGATACTGTTCAAGCTGCCATATTAAATATTAAAATTAAATATATTTCAAAGTGGATTAATAATCGCCAAAAAATAGCTAATAATTACTTTGATTTATTAGAAAAAAATTCATTTATTAGTTTTCCTAAAATTAGTTCTGATGCAACCTTTCATTCTTGGAATCAATTCGTCATTAAATTGAGAAATGAAAAATATTTTTTAAATGAAGATTTTTCAAATTTATTTGATACTGATTGTAAAAAATATTATTCGTTAAGGAATTTGGTAAAGCAACAACTTTATGAAAAAGGTATTAACTCAATTATTTATTATCCAATTCCAATTCATGCACAATTAGCATACAAATATAAAAATTTTTCTAGAACAAAACTGATAAATACAGAGAGAATTTGTACAGAAGTTATTAGTCTTCCAATGTTTCCTGAAATTTCTTATGAAGAACAAGTTTATGTGGCGAATAATTTAAATAAAGTTTTAAAAAAATGTATAGAGGAAATTTAAATTTCAGCATAAAGTGATTTAAATAATCTTTGTTGCATATTGTGATTAACGATAGGTCTTGCATAATTATTTTTTTCTAAATTAGATATTTCCCCATTTAATAGATCTGAATTTGACAATTTAGATAATTCAGGAATCCAAGCTTTTATATATTCACAAATTGGATCAAATTTGCTTGCTTGGGTATATGGATTAAAAATTCTCAGTGGTTTTGGATCCATGCCGCTACTTGCGCTCCACTGCCATCCCCCATTATTTGCGGCTAAGTCTCCATCAACTAATATATCCATAAATTTTTTCTCACCCATTTGCCAATTGCAAATCAGATCTTTTACAAGAAATGAAGCGACTATCATCCGACATCTGTTATGCATCCAGCCAGTACTATTTAGTTGACGCATTGCAGCATCAACTATAGGTACACCAGTTTCGCCGTTGCTCCAAAGCTGAAACCATTCATTATTATTTTGCCACGGAAATTGATCCCATTTTTTTCTATATGGACCCCTCTCTAGTTCTGGGAAATGAAATAAGCAATGTTGATAAAATTCCCGCCAAACAAGTTCTTTTTGCCAAGTTTCAATTGATAAATAGTTTTTATGACTTTCAAAACTTGAATTTAAATTTAATGTTGCGTTCCAAACTTTTCTAATGCTGATGGTCCCGAATCTTAGAGATGCACTTAAAAAAGATGTTCCATTATATGAAGGAAAATCTCTTGCAGAATTATAAGAAAAAATTTTTTTTTTGTTAATAAACTCTCTTAATAAAGTTTCTGCACCCTTTTCACCAGGTCTGCAGGGACAAATTTTAGCTCCAGAAAATTTGATATTTTTAAGAAATTTCTCCAGTACCAAATCAGATGATTTTATTTTCTGATTTTCTTGAAATTTATTATCCATATCTTTAAAAATTAAATTTTGTTTATCTTGTTCATATGAACCTAATAAATTCATTTTTGATTTAAGGTTTTTATAAAATGGACCATAAACAGAATAAGGTTTATTATTTCCTGAAAATATTTTCGAAGGCTCTATTAATAAATGATCCCAAGATTCAATAACTTGAATTTTTATTTCTTTTAAAATTTTTTTTATTTGTAAATCTCGATTAATCTCATAAGGTTCAATTGATTTATTCCAAGCAACAAATTTAGCATCTATTGTTTTTGCTAATTCAGGAATTATTAATACTGGATCTCCCTCTCCTATTAAAAGCCTGCTGCCCATTTTTTTCCAATTATTTCCTAATTCTTGAAGTGTTTTTCCTAGAAACCAAGCTCTTGAATTCGCATTGAAATCAAAGGAATAATTTTTATCCAATATATATGTTGAGGTGATAGCATTTGATAATGAAAATGCTTTTTTTAAAGCTTGATTATCAATGATTCTTAGATCTTTTCTATGCCAGAAAAGTATTCTAGGGTTATTCATAATTTATCTAAAAATTGTTTCGCTCTAAACCAAGCAGTCACAGTTTTTGCGTCAAGAATTTCATCTCCACTAGCAATGAGATCATCTAGTTTGTTGGGATCCAAAATAAGTACTTCTATATCTTCATCTAAATCTCCTTTAACCTCGGACTTTAGTTTGCTTAAATCGCGCGCTAAAAATAAATAGATTTTTTCATCTGCATAGCCAGGAGCTGGGACAAGAGTTCCTAATTCATTCCATTTATCTGCACTAAATCCAGTCTCTTCTTGAATTTCTCTTTTAATTGAATTAATAGGTGTTTCACCTATTTCTAATGTTCCTGCTGGAAATTCTAATAAATATCTAGAAACAGCAAATCTATATTGCCGAAGAATTATAACTTTATTGTCTTTTGTTATTGGTACAGCTAAAGCAGCCCCAGGATGCTTTATATATCCATATTCCCCTTCATGCCCATTTGGAAGTTGGATTCTATTGATTTCAAAACTAAATTTTTTTGACTTCAATTCAGATATTTTTTCTATGAAAATAGATCTTTTTATGAAATTTTTATTAAACATAATTTTAAATAAAATTACCTTAACAGTTATTTTTGCGATTTGTCTATTGACTAATAGACCATCTTGGCTCATCAATTTTTTTTATTTTTTGGCTTCTACTTAAAATCTCAGAAAGTGGAGTAATAACAAAATTACGATTCATAAATCTGGGGTGAGGCAATATTAATTGCTTATCAAATGTATGAAAATCTTCCCACCATAGAATATCTAAATCAAGACATCTTGATAGCCATTTCTTCCCCTTTGGAGTCTTTATTCGTCCAAAAATAATCTCTAGTTTTTTTAGCTTTTTTAAGAGCAATTTTGCGTTTATTTTTGATGGCTTTGGAAAATAATTACTCTTAATAAGGACAAGTGTATTAAGGTAATTTGGCTGTTTATCTTCAACTCCATATGGTGATGTCTCATATATTGAAGACCATAAAAAATTTGGATTAGATTTTCTTTTTTGTTCTTTTTGAGTAATAGATTGATATCCCCACTCTTTCACTATTTCTTCAACTTTTGGTTTGCAAACTAATAATGACTCCAAAGGGCTTCCAAATTTACTATCAATATTTGCTCCGAGGGATATACATAGTCCATTTTTGATATTAAGATTTGATAATTCCACTACAAAAAACAAAGTTATTGGATAAATTCTATATCAGGCATTTTTAAAAGTGATTTTGAACTCAGAATTAAAAAATAAAGAAGAAATAAAAGATTTAATGAACTCAAAGGACTCTTTTAGGGCTTTTCCTTTGGCAGCAATTACTGGTCATAGCTTATTGAAATTATCTTTACTCCTTGCGGCAGTAGACCCTAGTTTAGGCGGCGTAATTATTGCTGGTGGTAGAGGTACTGGTAAGTCTGTATTGGCAAGAGGTTTGCATACTTTGATCCCTCCTATAGAAGTATTAGATACTGAATCGGTCCTGGAAAAGTTAACTAAAAGTAGTACTACTTCATTAAGACCTATTGGTAGGAATCTAGATCCAAATAGGCCAGAGGAATGGGATATCAATACTAATAAATTGTTACAGGAGACAATTGGGAGTGATTACCTTAACCAAATTGAAGAAATTCCTAAAAAAGTAAAAGAGGCACCATTTATTCAAATACCTATTGGAATAACTGAAGATAGACTTGTTGGATCAATTGATGTCGCTGCTTCATTAAATACGGGGGAACAAGTTTTTCAGGCTGGAATTTTAGCAGAGGCTCATAGAGGTGTTCTTTATGTGGACGATATAAATTTATTGGATGAAGGAATTGTGAATTTAATCCTTGAAGCTACAGGAAGAGAGCAAAATAATATTGAAAGAGATGGTTTAAGTCTCTCTCATCCTTGTAAGTCACTTTTAATAGCAACTTATAACCCTCAAGAAGGTGCTTTGAGGGATCATGTTTTAGATCGTTTTGCAATTGTACTTTCCGCAGATCAATCTATTGATAATGCTCAAAGAGTTGAAATTACAAAATCTGTTTTATCTCATGCGGAAAATAATATTAAATTTTCAGAAGAATGGTCTGAGGAGTCTGATAATTTATCTACTCAATTAATTTTGGCAAGGCAATGGTTAAAGGATGTGAAGATAACAAAAGAGCAAATAACCTATTTAGTAAATGAAGCTCTTAGAGGGGGTGTAGAGGGGCATAGGTCTGAATTGTTTGCGGTAAAAGTGGCTAGGGCTAATGCGGCTCTTCGAGGAGATGAGAATGTAAATTCTGATGACCTGAAAGTCGCAGTCAGATTAGTTATCCTTCCAAGAGCCATGCAAATTCCACCTGAAGATGATGATATTCAACCACCGCCTCCAGAGGATCAGAGTCCACCTCCCCCTCCTCAATCAAACAATGATGACTCTGAACCTGATTCTAATGAAAATGAAGATAATCAAGAACAAGAACAAGAGGAAGATAATTCTAATGGAGAAGAAGAATCTACTCCAGAAATACCCGAAGAATTTATATTAGATCCTGAAGCGTGCATGGTTGATCCTGATTTATTACTTTTTTCATCAGCTAAGGCAAAAGCAGGAAATAGTGGAAGTAGATCAGTGATCTTTAGTGATAGTAGAGGAAGATATGTAAAACCTATTATTCCAAGAGGTAAAGTAAAAAGAATTGCGGTAGATGCAACTCTACGAGCTGCCGCTCCTTATCAAAAATCAAGAAGATTAAGGAATCCTGATAAATCAATAATTATTGAAGAAAATGATTTTAGGGCAAAGCTTCTTCAAAAAAAGGCGGGTGCTTTAGTTATTTTTCTTGTTGATGCTAGTGGGTCCATGGCTCTTAACAGAATGCAAAGTGCTAAAGGCGCAGTAATAAGACTTTTAACAGAGGCTTATGAGAATAGAGATGAAGTAGCTCTTATTCCCTTTAGAGGTAATCAGGCCGAAGTTCTTTTACCTCCAACAAGATCTATAACTGCAGCAAAAAGAAGGCTAGAAACAATGCCTTGCGGTGGGGGATCGCCTTTGGCTCATGGACTAACTCAATCAGCGAAAGTAGCAAAAAATGCTCTTTCAACTGGAGATATAGGACAGGTTATTGTTGTGGGGATTACTGATGGGAGAGGAAATGTGCCATTGGGCATATCTCTAGGACAAAATGAAGTTGAAGAAAAAGATAATGAAAATATCAATTTAAAGCAAGAGGTCCTTGATATCGCTTCAAAATATCCAATGCTCGGAATAAAGCTTTTAATAATTGATACAGAGAGGAAATTTATTGCAAGCGGCTTTGGTAAAGAATTAGCAGATGCAGCTAATGGGAAATATGTCCAACTGCCAAAGGCTACAGATAAAGCAATCGCATCTATGGCTTTAAATGCTATAAATGAATTTTAGATATTACTTATGGATAAATTTCGTTAAGGAATTTTGAAAGCCCAATAGCTAAATCTCTTATAGATTTAGTTAATTCTTTATCTTTCTTTAATTTCTCAAAATCATCACTCATATCATCTATTTTGCTGGAGATAGATCTTGCAGCATTAATGGTCAATTGAATGTCATTAAGGGTTTCTTTATCATCAATAGTAGATAAAATGTTATTCAGATGATTAGCAGCAATCCTAATTTCTTTTATTAAAGGTTCAACTCTTAGTATTTCTTGTTTCGATAAAAAAATTAATTCATCAAGATTTTCTTGTGTTCTATCAAATTGGTCAATAGATTTAACTATATTCTCAATTAAGTTTTCTTGATTTGATTCCTTTAAAAGTTGACTTATTCTATTTGTTATGTTTGAAAGACTTGATAGTTTTTTACCAGTGATAATATCTCCTTTACAAATGATTAATTTGGAATCGCATTTTTCGGATGTAGGTTTTGCTATATTTTCTGGAATTCCTTTTTCACTAGTTTCTAAAGCGACTTGCACATCTCCACCAAGGAAAGAATTTGTTACCACCCTTGCAAATGCTGGCCTGGTAAGAATAATTTCAGGATTATTTAAAATTATTTTGGCTTTAATTGATTGATTCGTAAACAAGATATCTTCTATTGATCCCACTAAAATGCCTCTATAGGTCACTGGAGATTTTTTTGATAAACCACTGGCGTTATTAAATTCAGCAAAGATGTGCCAATTTTTTGAAGATAATCTTACTCCTCTTAGCCAAAAGGAAAAAAATGTGAAGACTAAGATTCCCCCTAATAAAGAAAATCCAACTATTGAATCTCGTAAGCTTCTACGCATAATTTCTAAATTTCTTTGGGTTGCATTGGACCAGCAAGTTTACCGTGCCTAAATTGAAATACATAAGGATCATTACTCTTTTTAAATTCATCCATAGAACCTGCCCATCTAAATTTGCCTTCGTAAAGCATTAAAACTTTGTCTGAAGTCCTTTCTATAGTACTAAGAACATGGCTAACTACAATAGATGTCCCTTTGGTTTTTTCATTTGTCTTATTAATTAAATCTTCAATTCTTGATGACGCAATTGGATCGAGCCCAGCAGTTGGTTCATCAAAAAGTAATAAAGGGTTAGTTCTTGCATTAAGTGTTTGATCGGTAATTAAAGCTCTAGCAAAACTTACTCTTTTTTGCATGCCTCCGCTTAATTCATTAGGGAGTTTATTTTCAACATTAAATAATCCTACCTCAGCTAGACATTTACATACGATTTCATGGATTAACTTTTTAGATATTTTCTTATTTCTATTAAGGATGAAACCTACATTTTCTGCAATAGTTAGAGATCCTAATAATGCTGGGTTTTGAAAAACTAATCTTACATCAGGAGGATTAGTTTGATCTAGTCTCAAATATGTTTGTTTTTCCCCAAATATTCTTAATTCTCCTTTGGTAGGCAAAATGAGGCCTGCTAATATTTTCAAAATAGTAGATTTACCTGAGCCTGAAGGGCCAACAATAGCTAATCTCTCTCCGATATTAAGTTTAAAATTTAGTTGATTAAGCACATTGACTTCCCCCCAGCTTATGGAGAGGTTTTTTGTTTCAACTGCATGCTTTGATTTTTTCAAAACCTATATTAATGAAAAATATCTTTTAATACATTTTGCCTATTTTTAGAAATAAAAAAAGGATGTATGAATTTGATTTATACTAATCTTATGTAGTTTTTAATTTTAAAGAATATTTTTACAGGTTTTTTAATGAATAAGCGCAAAAAAAGAGTAAGAAGATTTTATAAAAATTTTAGAAAGTCTAATTTTTTATTATTAAATAAAATTTTAAGAATTTTGAGCTGGCTTTTGCCAGGACTGGTCATAAAAAGATGGATGATTACTTCTGCGATAGGATTTTTGACTAGTTTATTAGGCCTAGCCATTTGGACAAATTTTAGGCCACTTTATTGGCTTATAGAAATATTTTTTTTGTTAATAACAGGTTTAACTAGTATCTTGCCTGTTTCATTATTGGGACCATTAATTTTTGTTATTGGACTATTATTGATTGGGATTGGACAAAATAGGAGTATTAACTCGATTCAAAAAGCCCTGGTTCCAGAAAAAAATACATTTTTAGTTGATGCATTAAGAGTTAAGAGTAAATTAAACAGAGGTCCTAATATTGTTGCTATTGGAGGAGGGACAGGCTTATCTACTTTATTGAAAGGCTTAAAAAACCATAGCAGTAATATTACAGCAATTGTAACCGTATCTGATGATGGTGGAAGTAGTGGAATTCTTAGAAAAGAATTAGGTGTGCAACCTCCGGGAGATATTAGAAATTGTTTGGCTGCCCTATCTAACGAAGAACCAATCTTAACAAGATTATTTCAATATAGATTTTCAGGAGGAACTGGTCTAGACGGACATAGTTTTGGAAATCTATTTTTGTCAGCTTTAACAACAATTACAGGTAGTTTAGAAAAAGCAGTTCAAGCCTCTAGTAAGGTTTTGGCAGTACAAGGTCAAGTTTTGCCGGCAACAAATATTGATGTTATGTTATGGGCCGAATTAGAGGATGGTGAAAAAATTTATGGCGAAAGCAATATTAGCAAATCTAAAAAATTAATTTCAAGGATTGGTTACTTACCAGAAAATCCTTCTGCTCTTCCTAGTGCTCTCGAATCTATAAAAGAGGCTGATTTGATTGTTCTTGGGCCAGGCAGTCTATACACTTCTTTATTGCCTAATTTGTTGGTCCCAGAGATAGTAGATGCTTTATTGCAAAGTAATGCTCCTAAAATTTACATAAGCAATTTGATGACTCAGCCTGGAGAAACAGATGGACTTGACGTTTATAAACATATCAAATCAATTGAAAAACAATTATCGAATTTTGGAGTTAATACTCGAATTTTTAATGCAATCTTATCTCAGGGCCAATTTGAAAAGTCTCCATTAGTAGACTATTACGAAAGTAGAGGTGCAGAACCTGTTAGGTGTAATAAAGAAAAATTATTATCTGAGGGTTATTATGTTTTGCAGGCTCCATTATATTCAAAAAGAATAACTCCAACTCTTAGACATGATCCTAGAAGACTCGCAAGGGCAGTTATGTTTATTTACCGCAAATTAAGGAAATCAAACTAATAAGCATCTTGAAGTTCATAGAAGTCTGGCTGAATATAGTCTTTCCTCAATGGCCATCCTCTCCAGTCTTCAGGCATTAATAGTCTTTTGGGATTTGGATGATCAATAAAATTTATTCCATACATGTCATAGGTCTCTCTTTCTTGCCAATCACTTCCTTTAAAAATTTTATACAAACTAGGGATTGATAAATCAGAATCTCTTTCTAAGAAAACTTTTAATCTAACTTCTTTAATCTTTTCGATTTTTTGTAAGTCATCAACAGTTATAAAATGATAGAAACTAACTAGCTTTTTACCTGGCCCCTCATCATAACCACCTTGACATTGAAGATAGTTGAACCCGTAATTTCTTAAAGCCGATACTGCTTCATATAATTTGCTAGGTTCCACTGAAATATTCTCTATTCCAATGTGATCATCAGCTAATGATTCATTAGTTATTCCATCTTTAGACAAACTTTGACTTATAAATCCTTCTTTTTCTATTGAAGAATCTGAGGATTTAGCTAAACTATCTTTTTCCATTAATCCTCTTGAGTATTCATAATTTCATTTTTTTCACTGTTACTAGATAATTCATTTATTTTTTCTTTTTTAGAGGAAGAAATGGTATTCGTTGAAGTTTTGTTTAGATATTCACCAGTATTTTCAGAGAAAACAAGATTCATTTCGTGATCAGATGTTATGTATCTGTGAGTTTGTTCTGTTTTTGTCCGTTCTAAAATTGATTCATTACCTACTTTTTTTCTTAATTTTATTACTGCATCAAAAATTGCTTCTGGTCTTGGTGGACATCCAGGTAGGTATAAATCAACTGGTATCAATTTATCAACGCCTCTAACAGCAGTAGTAGAATCAGCGCTAAACATTCCACCAGTAATTGTACAAGCACCCATTGCAATTACATATTTCGGTTCGGGCATCTGCTCATAAAGTCTTACAAGGGCAGGAGCCATCTTCATTGTTACGGTCCCTGCAACTATTAATAAATCGGCTTGCCTTGGCGAACTTCTAGGAACTAATCCAAATCTATCAAAATCAAATCTAGATCCAATTAGGGCAGCAAATTCAATGAAACAACAAGCTGTTCCATATAGGAGAGGCCATAGACTACTTAATCTAGCCCAATTATGAAGATCATCTAAGCTGGTTAATATTATATTTTCGCTTAAATCTGTAGTAACTTGGGGAGCTCCAAGAGGATTACAAGTTCCTTCTCTAATTTCTCGTATTGCTTTTGGGGATAGTTGTGGGTTCAATTTTTTAACTCCATTCTAAAGCACCTTTTCTCCATGCGTAAGCAAGAGCGATAACGAGTATTGCAATGAAAATTAGCGCCTCAATAAATGCTAATAAGCCTAATCTATTAAAGGCAACAGCCCAAGGATAAAGGAATACTGTCTCAACATCAAATATAACGAAAACCAAGGCAAACATGTAATAACGAATATTAAATTGAATCCAAGCTCCTCCTATCGGCTCCATTCCTGATTCATATGTTAGTTTTCTTTCGCCAGTTCTGCCTTTAGGGGCAACTATTAAGTTAGTAACAAGAGCTAATATTGGAACAGCAGCAGCAATTAGTAGAAAGCCTAAGAAATATTCATAGCCAGTTAATACAAACATCTTAAAAATTAATTTTGAATAAAATTCGCTTAATTAAGCAAAATCTTTTAAAGTTCTTAAAGAACAATAATAAACTGTGAGTGAAAACATTCAACCAGCCTCTGAGGAAAACAAAAGAGTTGAAAATTTTGAGAAAGAAAATTTTCCCGAAAACTCCCCAGGAGTAAATGTTGAACAACCTTCCATTAATTTAGAACAAAATAGATTCGAATGTAGAAGTTGTGGATACATTTATGATCCCTCTGAAGGGAATAAAAAATTAAATATACCCCAAAATACACCCTTTTTAGAGTTGGATGGGAATACATTTGCTTGTCCAGTTTGTAGAGCTGGTAAGAATTTTTATGAAGATATAGGTCCAAAATCTAAACCTAGTGGTTTTGAAGAAAATTTAACTTACGGATTTGGTTTTAACAGTTTACCTTCTGGCCAAAAAAATATACTAATTTTTGGAGGTTTGGCATTTGCAGCTGCCTGCTTCCTTTCTTTGTACTCTTTGCATTAATATAAACAGATGAAAAAATTTATTACCAGTCTTCCTAATCTACTTTTACCATTACTTCTATGTTTTATCCTGAGCAGTTGTTCATCATCAGGAGTGAAAGTAAATGATAGCAGCCCATGGAAAACAATTCATTTTGAAGACCAGGCAAATGCTTTAGATGTTGATTTTATAGATGATAAAAATGGGTTTTTAGTAGGTTCTAACAGACTTATTATGGAATCTAATGATGGAGGAGAAACTTGGGAGAAAAGAAATTTAGATTTACCAAGTGAAGAGAACTTTCGTCTGCTAGACATTGACTTTAAAGGTGAAGAGGGATGGTTAATAGGCCAGCCCTCATTGGTTATGCATACACTTGATGCGGGAAAAAATTGGACTCGTTTATCTCTAGGTAACAAATTGCCAGGCCAGCCATTTCTAATAACGACTGTTGATAATGGCGTTGCAGAATTGGCTACCACAGCAGGTGCAATCTATGAAACATCAGATAGTGGTGAATCATGGAACGCAAAAGTTTTAGATGCATCTGGTTCTGGAGGTGTAAGAGATTTAAGAAGAACTAATAAAGGAGATTATGTGAGCGTAAGTAGTTTGGGTAATTTCTTTTCTACTTTGGAAAAGGATAGTGATACATGGATAGCTCATCAAAGAGCGAGTAGCAAAAGAGTTCAAAGTATTGGTTTCAATCCAGAAGGAAGTTTATGGATGCTTTCTAGAGGGGCAGAAATTAGATTTAATGAAGATACTGATGACCTTGAAAATTGGTCAAAGCCTATTATACCTATTCTTAATGGATACAATTATCTAGACATGGGATGGGATCCAAATGGCGATATATGGGCTGGGGGAGGTAATGGCACTTTAATAGTAAGTAAAGATCAAGGTAAAACTTGGAATAAAGATCCTATTGCTTCTGAATTGCCAACAAACTTCATTAAAATAGTTTTTCTTGATAAGGAGGCTTTAGATAATCAAAAAGGATTTGTTCTTGGCGAACGTGGTTATATCCTTAAATGGAATAGCTAATTTTAAATAACTTGAGTGAAAAGTAAAAAAAAACTTAATTTTTGACAGATTTAGCAACTGTCTGTAACCAAGCTGTTAATTTCTTCGCGAACTTATGATTTTACACTGTAAGATCGTAGGGTAAACATTTGTGATTATGGCCGCAGGTTCAACGGGTGAACGCCCATTCTTTGAAATAATCACCAGTATTAGATACTGGATTATTCATGCAGTAACATTACCAGCTATTTTTATAGCAGGCTTCTTATTCGTATATACAGGCTTAGCCTACGATGCTTTCGGAACTCCTCGTCCGGATAGTTATTTTCAATCATCTGAATCTAAAGCACCTGTAGTAACACAAAGATATGAAGCTAAATCTCAACTAGATTTAAGAACAAAATAACAATGACTAATTCTCAAGCTCCAATGCAGGCTGCAGAAGTCCGCGTTTATCCTATATTTACTGTTAGATGGTTAGCAGTTCACGCTCTAGCTATTCCTTCAGTATTCTTTTTGGGTTCAATTGCAGCAATGCAATTCGTCGCCAGATAAATTTAAACATTATGCAAGTAAACGAAAATCCTAACAAAGTTCCAGTTGAACTTAATCGTACAAGTCTTTATTTAGGCTTATTATTAGTATTTGTTTTGGGAATTTTATTTTCCAGTTATTTTTTCAACTAAATCCAAACTATGAGTAAAAAATTAAAAGGACCTGATGGAAGAATCCCAGATAGACTTCCCGATGGAAGACCAGCAGTAGCATGGGAAAGAAGATGGACAGAGGGAACTCTTCCTCTATGGCTCGTCGCTACAGCAGGTGGAATTGCAGTTATCTTCGTTTTAGGAATATTCTTCTATGGTTCCTACCAAGGTGTCGGAGCTGGAGGCTAACTAAAGTCTTAATTTAATCTGACAATCACTTATTCCTAATAAGTCCAATAAGAATCAGTAAATATCCTTAGCTTTTCTTTTGTTGAGCTTGGGATATTTTCTTTTTGAGTTATCAAGCCATCTTTTAATGAAAAATGAGACTTACTTTTTGGTCTCTCTTTTTCTATCAATTTAGCGATTTCAAAAATTATTTTATTAGCTACTTCAGTATTAGACCTAAGATTATCCAAAACCATTTCTAAAGAAACTTCTTGATGTGTTTGATGCCAGCAATCATAATCAGTAACCATAGATAATGAGGAGTAAGCTATTTCAGCTTCTTTAGCTAATCTTGCTTCTGTATGGTTCGTCATTCCTATTATTGAACATCCCCAACTTCTATATAAATTAGATTCTGCTCTAGTTGAGAAAGCAGGACCTTCCATTGCTAGATAGATACCTCCTCTATGCAATTGTCTACCGCCAGGAATATTTTTTTCTCCGATTTCAATTAATATACGGGATAAATTTGTGCAGAAGGGATCTCCCATCGTTACGTGTGCTACAGCTCCCTCGTTAAAGAATGTTGCTGGTCTATTTTTTGTCCGGTCTATAAATTGATCAGGCACCACTATATCAAGAGGCCTTATCTGTTCTTGTAATGAACCAACTGCTGATGGAGCAATAATCCATCTTACCCCGATTGATCTTAGAGCCCAAATATTAGCTTTGTAAGGGATTTCAGTAGGATTTAATCTATGTGTTCTTCCATGTCTAGGAATGAATGCTATCTCTAGATTCCCGAGATTATATACTCTTATTGAATCAGAAGGTTTACCATAGGGAGTATTGATTTCTATCTCTCTTAAGTACTCTATTTGATCCATTGAATAAAATCCACTCCCACCTATTACTCCTAATCTTGATTTTTCAATTGGTAATAAATGTTCTTTATTCATTGAGATGTAAATGACTTTTAATCATCTAGTACTAATTGGAGGAGGACACACAAATGTTCTTTTAATTAAGAAATGGTTAATGTGTGAGAAATTAATGCCAGAGATTCCTATTTCAATTATATCTAGAGATTCTCATTTGGTTTATTCGGCGATGTTCCCATCGGTGATTTCAAAATCAATTTCTTTAGAAGAGAGTTTAATTGATATAAAATCATTAGCAAAAAACGCAAAAGTATCTTTTATAGAAGAAGAAGTAAAGGATATTGATTTCAATTTAAAGAAAATTGTTTTAAGTAATAGACCCTCAGTTAATTATTCGAATTTAGTGCTTAATTATGGAAGTCAAACAATAATTCCAAAGGAATTTGAGTCACACGTTAAAAATCAAAATGCTTTTTCAATTAAACCTTTTTTGAGGGCTTATGAATTAATACAAAAAGAGGACATTTTTGATTCAGTTAATGAACTTCCATTTGTAATAGTTGGAAGTGGCCTTGCTGCAATTGAAGTATCATATGCTTTGAGAAAAAGATGGAGAACTAGATCTTTAAAATTATTATGTGATACAAGAAAAATTAATAATACAATCCTAAAAAGTTTACGGAATTCCAATATTGATTTAGTTGAAAACCTTAATTTTGCTTATGGCAAGATTCTTTTATGTACTGGGAATACATCTCCTTTATGGGCACAAAAAAAATTATTAGATTCAGATTCTCATGGCAGAATAATCACAAATCAGAATTTGCAGTTGAAAAGTTTCTCTGGAATCTTTGCTGCGGGTGATTGCGCATTTGTAGATTCGGCAAAAAGACCAGCATCAGGAGTTTTTGCTGTAAAAGTTGTAAATACATTAGTACAAAATCTAAAAAAGGATATAGAAGGGGGATCATTAAAAAAGTGGTTTCCTCAAAGGATCGGATTGCAAATAGTTAATATATTTCCAAGCCATCATCCAAAGGCTTTTGCTATTTATCGCAATTTTGTTTTTGGCCCTTCTTTTCTTTTTTGGATTTTAAAGCATAAAATTGATCTGAATTTTATTAATAAGTTCAGATCAAAAAGGCTAATCATGAAAAATTGTCGAAAAAATATTTCATTGAATGATTGCAGGGGATGTGCCGCTAAAATTCCTCAGATTGTTTTGAATAAATCATTAATAAATTCTAATTTAGATTCTTTTGCTTCATCCCCTGAAGATGCAGTTGAGATCTATCAAAATCGTCAAGATTTTATCTTGCAAAGTGTAGATGGATTTCCTGCTTTGGTAAGTGATCCTTGGCTTAATGCAAAAATTACTACTTTGCATGCTTGCTCAGATTTGTGGGCATGCGGAGCAAAACTTTCATCCGCGCAGGCTTTAATTTCATTACCAAAAGTTGAAAGGGAATTTCAGAGTTACCTCTTTTCTCAATCCCTTCAAGGGATAAAATCAACAGTTGAGGATCATGGAGGTGAATTAATTGGAGGCCATACTTTCGAGTCAAGAAGTTTAGTAAATAAACCTTATTCATTAGGAATAGATATTTCTTTAACTGTCCAAGGCATCTTAAAAAATGGAGCAAAACCATGGCTTAAATCTGGAATGAATGATGGAGACATTCTTATGATGTCTAGACCTCTCGGAGTTGGGATTTACTTTGCCGGTCAAATGCAAAATATTAATATGCTAGGTAGTTCTTCTGAAATAATTAATAATTTAGTAAAGAGTCAGCAATATTTGATTGATGAAATTTATCTTTTTCAAGACCAATTTAGAGAATCATTTGTTAATGCCGCTACTGATATTACTGGATATGGATTTATTGGACATCTTAAAGAGATGGTTGAATCATCTAATTTTTATAGGGAAAGAAATAATCTAGAGCCTGTAAAAGTTTTATTAGATTTATTTGCATTTAAAGCTTATCCCGGAGTATTTGATTTAATAAGAAAAGATATTAAAAGTACTTTCTTTGAATCTAATAAAGAAATTTTTGACAAAATTTATCAAGGAAATTCCCAAAAAAGAATAATTAATTTTTTAAACGCAGATTCATTAGATAAAGAAACTTTTAACGAAAAAATATCATTACTACTAGATCCTCAAACTTGTGGCCCCTTGTTGATTAGTTGCAATCGTAAATATGAAAATACTCTTAAAGATAAATGGTACAAGGTTGGAGAAGTTGTAAAAATGTAATCAATTTCTATTCAGTTTGTCAATTTCCAAATACCTTAATCTTTTGATTTCCTTACCCATTTCCTTCCCTGGATTCCATCCTTCTTTTTTTAATATTTCTCCATCTTTTTTAGATTTTATTGATTTGTAAATAAATAACCACTTAAACAAGTTACGCCAGTACGGACCTCCATCACTAATTAATAATTTGACTGTCTCTTCATTAAGGTTTCTGTCCTCAATAAATTTTGTCCAACTTGATGGAGAAAAATGCATGAATTTTTTTTGGTTGGTTTTTAATATCTTTTTTATATTTGAATAATCTTCTAATATTTTTATCTCACTATTATTTACCAAAAATCTTTGACATGCTGTTTCTAAATCTTCTGAATCTTTTAACAAGTAAAGCATATAATTTCCATTCAACTTCTTAATCCAATTTAGTCCTCTTAAAAACCTTTTATCGACTTTAATATTTTTATTTAGGATTGAGATAATTTCCCATTTATGAATTATCGAAATTACATTATTCAAATTATCGTGTTTGCATATTTCAGCTAGTTCCATCCTTATTCGTATGCCTAGTGCAGGAGGGTAAATCATTTTCTGATGAGTTTCTGAACTTTTCCATGGCCATTGTCTAACTGTTTCTTGAGCTTGTTTGAGGGAATTATTTGAAATATTGAAATCTAACCTTGAAGCATATTTTGCACATCTAATTAATCTACTTGGATCATCTGAAATACTATTACTGTGAAGTAAGTTCAATTTTTTACTTTTTATATCAGAAATTCCTCCATAAAGATCATAGATTTTCCTTGTCGAGACCTCGAAAGCTATTGAATTTATAGTGAAATCTCTCCTCTTGAGATCCTCCTCAATAGTACTTTTAGTTACTGTGGGATTTAA
Organism: Prochlorococcus marinus str. MIT 9107; assembly: GCF_000759855.1. Lineage (GTDB taxonomy): Bacteria > Cyanobacteriota > Cyanobacteriia > PCC-6307 > Cyanobiaceae > Prochlorococcus_A > Prochlorococcus_A marinus_N. The sequence continues at coordinate 6,623 of NZ_JNAI01000010.1, read as the reverse complement.
CCCTGGAGCAGAATAAATTTCTTTTCTTGCAGAAGCGATATCAATTTTATAGTCATTAATATTTATTTCTACAGTGTTGTATAAATTAAATTCCTTAATTAAACATAAATCTACATTTACAATATTTTTTTTTATGAATTTTGCCAGAGCAATAGAGGAACCTTCAATAACAAGATCTAAATCTACTGGTTCAGAAAAGGATTTTTTGTGGAATTTACTTATTAATAAATCTCTTAAATAACCTCCAACAAAAGCCACCTTAATATTATTGTTAGATTCGATGTATTTAGTAATTAGGTTATATAGATTAAATGGAATTTTAATTAATTCCTCGTGTATATATTCAGAAATATCATTCATAAATTTTAACTTACATAACGAATTGGAGCTAATCTAGGATCTAGAATTTTACTTCCTTTATCACCAAATTTTACTGCTAAAGATATTTTTTCACCGCTCCCAAAAATATGTATGATTTCACCTTTCCCAAATTTTGAGTGAATTAGCTTATCTCCAACTATCCAGCTTTTTCCCTTACTGGGCCCTGAATATAATTTTCTTACAGCATTTATTGGTTTGTTAACATACTCATTTGGATTATTTCGATCAACTCTTGTTAACCGATCAAGATGCCAATCTCTTCTAATTGAAGCACCACCAGTTTGGGGTAATTCACCATCTATTAACTCTTCAGGTATTTCCGAGAGAAATATTGAAGGAATTGTTGCTTCACGCATTCCACCCCATAATCTTCTTTCTCTGGCATGACTTAAGAAAACTCTTTCTTTCGCTCTAGTGATACCTACGTAGCATAATCTTCTTTCCTCCTCTAGAAGTGAGGGAGTATCTATTGATCTATGGCTGGGAAAGAGACCTTGTTCTAGTCCAGTGATAAAAACATTTTGAAATTCTAAACCCTTACTATTGTGCAGAGTCATAAGAGTTACTGAGTTGGGATTATTCTTCTTCGTATCATTATCAGTTGTTAAGGCTGCTGTAGAAAGAAAACCCTCTACATCTCCACTTTCTGTTTCTTCTTCATATTGAGTAGCTGCATTAATTAATTCTTGTAAGTTATTTCTTCTATCTTCAGATTCTTCCGTCCCACTAGCTATCAAGTCACTTAAATAGCCACTTTTTTCTAAGATTAATTGTAGTAGTTGAGCTGGGCCTGAATTTTTTAGATAACAAAGTAGATCATTCATAACTTCAGTAAATTTATTAATTCCTTTTGATGATCTGCCTATTGTTTCTTCAAGACTTTGCTTATCATTAAGAACCTCCCATAATGGAACATTTAACCTGTTAGATAGTTCATTAAGTTTTTGAATAGTAGTCTTACCAATCCCTCTTCTAGGAACATTTATAATACGCAAAAGACTAACGTTATCTGAAGAATTAACCAGAACTTTCAAATATGCTATTGCATCTTTAATTTCCCTTCTATCGTAAAAACGTAATCCTCCGAAAATTGTATAGGGAATGCGCCACCTTACAAGAGATTCCTCTAATACTCTTGACTGAGCTCTTGTTCGATATAAGATTGCAAAATTTTTCCAAATTGGGTTTTGATTGTAATTATTGAGTGATTTTATTTTATTGGTAATTGCTTCTGCCTCAGAAATTTCATCATCACAGCTGAGTAACTTTAAAAGTTCTCCTTTTTCTTTAGTAGCCCTTAAAACTTTCTCAATTCTTTCAGAGTTGTTTTCAATTAGTGAGTTTGCAGCATCAAGGATATTAGATGATGACCTATAATTTTCTTCTAATTTAATTAAAGATGGTTTTATATTTTCATCAAATGCAGTTTTAAAATCTTTTTGAAAACCAATTAGAATTCTGAAGTCAGCTGATCTGAAACTATAAATACTTTGATCAGCATCTCCTACTACAAAAATTGAACGGTCTTCCCAATTAAAGAATTTTTTGGGTTCAGTATCCCCAGCAGTAATTAATTTTATAAGTTCATATTGTGTTCTATTTGTATCTTGATATTCGTCAACTAGTATGTGTTTAAATCTTTTGTGCCAGTAATCTCTCACTTCATCATTTTGCCTCAATAAGAAAACAGGTAAAAGTAGAAGATCATCAAAATCTAAAGAATTATTTTTTGAAAGTGAAATCCTATATCTCTTGTAGGCCTCTGCAACTGTTTTATCAAAATTATTATCTGCTTTTTCTAGAAGATCATTCGAAGTTAGGCATTGATTCTTAGCATTACTTATTAATCTTTTAATCTTTTTGGGATCATATTTTTTGGGATCAAGATTCATGTCTTGACTGATAATTTCTTTTACTAATGTTTGAGAATCTGTTTCATCGTAAATTGAAAATTGTCTTGTCCATTTTAATCCTTCTGGATCATGATATTTTTCAATATCGTATCTTAGAAGTCTTGAAAACAAAGAATGAAAGGTACCTATCCAAAGATTTTGAAGTCTCTCTTGATGAACGTTTGTTCTTAATTGATTTTGTTCAATTTCTTTAAGAGTTGACCATGGCTGACCAAATTGATTAAAAGCTAATTCTTGTGCGAGAAGAACTTCTAACCTTGCTTTCATTTCTTTAGCAGCTTTGTTTGTAAAGGTGACCGCAAGAATGTTATGGGGATCTATAGAGTTGTTTTCAATAAGATTTGCAATTCTGTGGGTAAGAGCTTTTGTCTTTCCGCTGCCTGCACCTGCAACAACTAAAAGTGGTCCATAAACATGTTCTACCGCTTGAAGTTGTTCATTGTTTAAAGACTTAAAAAGAAAATCGTTGGTTTGAGGCACTTTTGGGAGGGTTTTTCAGAAATTAGACTTTATTATTAGTTTCAGATTCTTCTTCTAGCTTTTCTAACGCTTTTTTTAAATTAATAAGTTCATTATTGTTATGAATTATTTCTTCAAATTTATTTTGAGGCATTTTTAATTTAATACTTCTGTCAAGAATTTCTTTTTCCAATCTCTTTTTATAAGAGGAAATAAGTTTCTTTGATAATTTTAAATCTTGCTGATCCAAAACTTTATTAAAAAGTAATCTCATATTAGCGGAAAAAATTTTTTTATTTGAATTATTTCAACTATCACTTTGGAATGAAGTTATTAATTAAGAAGCGTTGCTTTAATTTTGAAATTAGATTTTTTTTACCGGCTTTATACTATTCTAAGGTTCGAACTTTAATTTAAGAATGTCAGTTTTAAAGAATAATCAACTATTGTCCTCTTATAAGAAATTAAATGACTTAAGCAATATAAAAGAATTTATTAATAGTGCAAACTCGAGATTAGATGCAATAAACTCAATAACCAAAAATTCACATGCAATTGCAGCAGATGCTGTAACAGCAATGATTTGCGAAAATCAAGGTTCAGTTAATTCAACAATATCTTTAAATACTACTAACAAGATGTCCGTTTGTTTAAGAGATGGAGAAATAATCCTAAGGATTGTTGCTTATCTTTTAATTTCTAATGACGAATCAGTTTTAGAAAAAAGTTGTTTGAAGGACCTTAAAAATACTTATCTTGCTCTTGGGGTACCTTTAAGAAGCGCAAGAAGGGTTATTAAATTAATGCGAGATGCAACTATCTCTGATTTAAGATCAACAGTTAATAATATGGAAGGAAACAAAGGCTTTCTTTCTAATTTGATTTCTGAAACAGAGTTTCAATTTGAAAGGATAATTAATCTTTTAAACTAGCTAAATTCCTTATCTCTGAAGTATGGGACGTCTGTATTACTGATTTATTTTCATGATTTCTAATAGTAGAAAATCTGGATCTTATGTGAGTTGATAAGAAGGAAATCCTTTCTTCGGAAATTGTTGATTTGTAAATAGTTTTAATGTGTAAATTATTTTTTTCATCAATAAAATAATTTGAAGATGAAATAAAGGATTCAGTATAACCTTTATTTCGTAAGACAATTCCTGAAGTTTCATCATTGGGTAAAAATATTAAAATACTTTCATCTCCATCACTTATATCATCATCATCCCAATCACTAATAGTTTCCCATTTTATAGAAATTGCTATGTTCTCCAGGTTTAAACTGAATTTATAATTTTTAAAAATTTCAACTACTTTTTTATTTTTTGAGTTGATATGTTTTATATAGATCTTACTAGTTGAATTTTCAAATTCCTGAAAAGCTAAAGTGTGAGTACTTCTAATAGATTTCCACTCTCCTATACTTTTATCAATAAATTGATTAATTTTTGTTAGATTCTTCGTCAAGTTTATCTTCTACAGAATGATTTTCTGCCTTTTGTATCATTCTTACCAATGAATCTACCATTAATCTCTTTGCAGAAGTTACTTTTAATCCAGAAGGAGTGGTTGATATTTGTTCTCCAGGGCGATCATATGAAGTTGGTCTAAATGGAGTCATCTAATAACTTTAAAAAATAATCGATTTACATTCTTGCATGAATTCTTATTTATAAAGTTATTGTTTGCGAAAATGTCATATCTTTCTTCTTTGACTAAAGAATTATTAATTGTTTTGTTATTTAGGAATTTTATTTTTTGCTAATCCTGAAATAGTCGCTAAAGCAAACATTCCCAAAAGAGCTACCCCTAGAAATATACCTGCTCCCTGACTAACCCCAGCTCCGACAGCTACTAGTATAGAGTCACTGATTAGAAGACTTATTAATAATGCTGGAGTGAATATTTTCCAGCGAGTCCCTCCAATACCAATTGCGTAGCTTAGAAAATCAAAAAGGCCAGTCATTAGCAATCCTGTCATGAGAAAGAAATTTTCTTCTAGTTGGTTTTGATTAAAACTTTCAATCTTTTTCATTGCTTTTGGTCCTACTAAATTACGCACAGGAACTCGACCATAATTTCTTGCAATAAAGAAAGCAGCTTGGCAAAAAACGATATCAGAAAAGATTATTGTCATGTAACCTTTTTGAAATCCTAGTAATGAACCAGCTAGAAGTGAATAAGTTGAACTTGGAAGAGCTGGTAAAATAATACTTACTCCTCTAAGTATGAATATTCCAAAAGGAGCCCAAATTCCCATACTATCTATTTTGTTCCTAAGAGGTTCAATCCCATAATTTTGAATAAAGTAAATCAATACAACAAATATTGCTATAAAAAAAACTAATGAGAGAAATTTCTGTATTTTATTCATTATTTTTTCTAATAAATTTATTGGAAGTAAATTCTTAATTTAATATTTGATTGTATCTATAATAGAAATACTAATCAATAAAAATTTTTACAAATTTTTAATCTTATATTTACTCCTGTACAAAGGGTTATTGTATTTCATAATTAGCTATGGTTGATTCCAAGAATAAAGTTATTTCAATATTCTTTAGAAATAGTATTTACTTAATCCTTTCGATAATCGTTACCTTTTGTGTTTCAATAAAACAATCAGATGCTTTGCCTCATGAATGGATTGGAGTCCCTAAAAGTGAATATGGAGAACAGTTATGGGATAAGCAAAGTATAAAAAGGAATGAAGATGGGTCTGTGAGAGTATTGAGTAAATTTATTCCCAAAACAAGAAGCGAAATTACTAATAATATTCTTTATACAATGGATATAAATTGTTTTGAAAAATCATTTAGAGACGTTGATATCTCCATAGATGAAGTAAATAGTAATTTAAATAATCTCGCTGATTGGCAAGATCCAAATGGAGATGAACTGATTTTAGGTGTGATTGGTCAAGTCTGCAGAGTTCAAAACTAAGAATTTTGAATTATGAGAAATAAAATCAAAAAAAATATGACTTATTGTATTTCTTCAAAGAATCTGAAAAAGACTGTTAGGACTAAAATTAGGTATTAAAAAATAACTCTTCAAATGCTCATTTAATTCTTTATTAAATGTTCAATAATCCAGATTTGGAAAAGGTGCTAATAGGTTCTAATACTTGAAAATGTAGTTATAACTTAATTCTTACTTTATAAAAAACATTACTTCCATACCACTTTAAAAATTATAATCCCAGTCATAGAGTAGGATTAAAGGTGCCAGGACCCAGATTTGAATTGGAGACAATATTTAAAATAGTTAATTTTTAGTATCATATTGATACTATCAAGACCCTTTTGGGGGGTTAATTTTTAACTGACATTCCACTAACATTCCATATCCATTTAATAAGAATGGATGTGCAGGATAATTTCTATTCCAAAATGGAATGTTATTAATTCCATTAAATATTAGTTGGCTTAATAAAGTATTAAGTATTATTTCGAAAAGGCTTTAAAAAAAATATATGTTTTATTTTTAGACAACCAAAATTTTAGATAATATAAAGGGATTTTAATATGAAAGATTTCCTAATAAGAATTTTTAACTTTCTAAAAGATCTTTACAATAAACTTATTAAATTTTTAAAAAGTATTTCACCTGATGAGAAGCCAGTTGAGGATGTAAAGCCCGCTGAAGAAGAGAAGCCAGTTGAGGATGTAAAGCCAGCTGAAGAAGAGAAGCCAGTTGAGGATGTAAAGCCAGCTGAAGAAGAGAAGCCAGTTGAGGATGTAAAGCCAGCTGAAGAAGAGAAGCAAGCTGAAGATGAAAAACCAGTTTAAAAAAAAGATGGTGTACTGAATGTAATGCTTATGCAACTACAGCAAGCATTTTAAAAGGACTAAGAAATGGATGATATGA
>NZ_JNAI01000009.1 GCF_000759855.1 Prochlorococcus marinus str. MIT 9107 | reverse complement strand
TAGGACTTTAAATGGATAAAAGAGAAGCTAAAGGTTATTGGATATCAACTGCCAAAATAATTAATCAAGATTTATTTGATGAATATGTAAATAAAGTTGGACCATGGCTGAAAGAGGTTGGAGGTCAAGTCTTTGCAAAAGATACAGAGCCTCAAGGAAAGGAGAGGACCGAGGATGCCAATTTAGCAGTTATTTGTGAATTTCCATCAATGAGGGCAGCCGTTGAAGCTTATGAATCTGAAAAATATAAAGAGTTTTCAAAGCTAAGAAAAGTAGCCACTGAAAATTCTACGTTTACAATTATGGAAGGTTTGGATGAAGCAGCAAAGCTTAGAAGAGCAATGGGTAAGTAAGTTTGTTTTAATTAACAGTCGATATAAAATTAGAAAGATAAAACCCTCTTTTTTTTATGACTAAAAAAGAATTAAAAAAAGTTTTTAACTTAAATTCTTATGAATGGTGGAGAAATCATAGAACGGTCGTAACCTTTGGTTTGTTCCTATCCATTTTTGCTTTTTATTTAGGAACCCCTTTTCATAAGGAAGGGAGAATAAAGGATACCTGCTCAAAATTAAATTCAAGCTATCAAATTACAGGCGATGAGGCGATTAAGAAGCTTAATATAAAGGAAATAAAAAATTATAATAATCGCGAATTAGCTAACTATTACTGCGAGAGATATTTAGGCATAAAATAAGAAAAATTAAACGCTTACTACTCCACTACTAACAGGTCTTGCTTTATCTACTTCTAACCTATGAAGTTATATCAGGTAAGTGATGTTTCAATAAGATTTCTCAAGACTTCTTTAGCGTTTAAAAGTGTGTCATTTAATAAAGAACGAGAAAGTGATATTGCGAAGGGAACTCCTAATAAAAGACCACTAAAAACAATAATGATCAATAAACATGCAATCCTAATAAGCCATATAGTTAAGGGGTCAATAATTTTTGTATTATTTTTAAGTCCTTCAATGGGTTGTTTAGCTTGATTTGTTTCAAACATTTTTAATTATTAATTTGTAGGACATTAAAATAATTCTAATTTCTAATCAAGACAAATTTATACCATTTCATAGCCAAATATTTTATGGTGAAATAAATGAAACTTTTACTACTTGCGCCGCTATGTTAGAAACTGATGAGGCTAATTCATTAGCTAAGTGGATACAAGACTGGAAAAAAACTTATAAGGAAAATCCAAAGCTAAATGAATGTATTACTTGGTTTGAATGGAAATATGAAGATAAAGAGCTCTCACCAAGCGACAAGAGATCAATCGCTACTATTTTGAGATATAACTCTGAAGAATAATTATGTATGAAATAGCAATTTCTTATGCGGTTGTTAGATCGTTATTACTAGATGGCTTTGCTTATTTAATATTCAAAATGACCTCTAAAAAATGATTGTAAGTTTACCTAAATTAATTTCTCTTCTTATGGTCTTGCTACTTTTAGGGAATACTTTTGTTGGTGGATTATTTCCTTTTTAAGATGAGTTATGACAATGTTTATAAGCTAATAATGATTGTATTCTTTTGATCCTTAATCTACTCTAACATCAAATCTTTTCGACGATGAAATCCTTAAATGATAAAGAAAAAGCTATCGTAGAATTGTTAAAAATAATTCAGGATTTTCAATACAATGATGAACTTAGTGAGAAATATAAAAGAGAAATTTTAGATAAAGATAAAATATATGATTGACAGTTGATATGAATTAAGTATAAAAGTTCCTTTTTTTATGAAACTTTATAAGCTTTTTTAGAAAATAATAATAGAGCATAAAATAGGTTAAAGAATATCTTTAAATGCATTTAATAACCAACTAAAAAAGTTAAGAGGATTTAAAAGATCTTTTATTTTAGATTTTAATTTGTATTCTGTAGGAATAATTAGTGCTAATAAAGTCCAAGTAACTACTTTAATGAAATTAAAAATTTCAAACAGTAAATCAATTTCCTCTTCTATTTCTATATTTTCTACAATTTCTCCGTTTTCATTGAGTATGTCTATCTCTTCTTCAAAGAACCACTCCTCTTTCCCATTAGAGAGTTTTAAAATAACGCCAATACCTTTGCCATCTGTGATTTTGAAATCAATTATCTGACATATTGAAGAAATCTCAATAGCTTTTATACTCTCTTTCCCCAATCTTTTTTTTGCTAAATCAATTTTAATTTGAACATTTGACCCTATTTGCGCTCTTTCATGAATTTTCATTTTATAAGTAATTATACTCATCCATAAGGTTATATAGAGAATCAAATATCAATAAAAAAAGTAAGGGCTTTGAACTAATTTGAATCATTTGTACTTTTCGGTTCAAATAAATATTTATAAATTTACTTATGAGAATACTTTTATAAAGATGGAATGTTGGCAAATTATTTTTCTAAATCTTGCAATAATTGGATTCATTTCTCAACTTTTCAAATACATATTATTTTTCAATCGAAACTTGGGTTCGAAAAGAGATAATGCTAAAGAATTATTAGAAAAAATCTATAGCAAACATTCTTCTTATGAGAGTTATATCAGAAATCTAAACTTTTAAATCTTTTGAGAGATCCTGAACAATTAATTATATTTTTAGATGGCTTTGCCTTTCTAATTTTAATTGGTCTATTTATTATTTTATTTAAAAGTAATAAATGGTTTAAAAGAAATAATAAAACAAGTTAATCCTATTTTTATTATTGAATATAGTCTGAGGATTAATTATAAAAGATGAAGAATGAATACCTCTCCAAAAATATCATTTGAGTAACCAAGGTCACCATTTTGAGTAGTTGATTTATATGAAGATCAATATTGTTAGAGAGACTTGTTAGGATCTTTATTAAATATTAAAAAAGCTATGGAAGCCATTAACAAGATCCTTCCTTTTGGGTTAAAAGTTAAGAATTTAGTTCCATTTTTTAGAGTTACTAAATTAGTTAGCTTCGCTGGTTTTGCCATCTTTATGATGAACCGCTAATGGAATCAGAAACTTTTAAAGTAATTTTATTAGCTATATTTATTCCTTTCGCTGGATATAAAGTTTATAAATTTTTTAAGAAACTTTATAAATTATCAGAACCATCTTTTAGAGAGAAATTAGAAAAAATATTTAAAATCTGATTTAAATTAGAATCTATAAACTATTAGAATTTATTGTTTTAAAATTATCAAATTTAATAGTTATATATGTAAAATGATTTTTTTGAATTATACAGAATATACCTTAATTAATACTTTTTAAACACATAAGTATTTTTACTCTTTAATGTATCAAAACCTTTTGTCATGTTAGGAATTCATTATAAAAATTAGCTCTTATGAAAGAAAGAATTAATAGACAAATAAATAAAAAATTATTTAATGAAATAGATATTAATCTTCTTTTGGGGATGCAATGTTCAGGGAATAATAAATTTCAGCAAAACTATTTGAATAAAATAAAATCTCAAACTGAATCTGCATTTATAAATAAAAAATTTAACAATTTTAAAAATTAACTTTATTTAATTATATAAAAATGTGCATTTTTGTTAATTGCAAATGGGTCGAAAGGTGTAGCACTTATCATGATATAGAAAAAAATCATGAAGTTGAACATCTAACTTCTTTTCCAGATGTTAATGCTAAAAATCCATTTATACATGTAAGCTTAGTTGAAGAAAAAAATGAAAATTTTTCAATTGAATGGGATGTTAAATATTGTTCAAGTTTTTATGAAGAAATTGGCAGGTGGTCAAAAATCAAACCTGGACTTAAGGTTCATGCGTAAAGGCATATATGGAGGAACCAAAGATTTAATTATTTTTTAAAAGAATTTTTTATACCTACCTGGTTAATTTTTATACTAAATAATAAAATTTAGAAATTACAGTGTAATAATAATACAAAAATCTCACGAGTATAAATACTTAGTTAAGATAATGACAAGTTCTTATTTATGCTTATGAAATATTTTATTTATACAGCATTAAAACCTTATCAAGAAATATTTGAAATCCTAGAAAGTCTTATGAGAATGGAAAAAATAATGGATACAAAAAGTGAAAATTGGAATTTATACAATGATAAGATCCCAATTTGGTTTTATAAAATGATCATTATGATGGGAGTGTCTGTATTCTTAGGTTTTTTGTTAATATTGATTGGATCTATTTAAAATTTATAATTCTAAAATTTTAATTGGAATTTATAATTTTTAAAGCATATTTCCAAAATATTAGTTTTTAAATAGATTATTAAGGCCTGCAGATTAAAGGTTTATAAAGATTTCCAGAGGTAAGATAATCTCCTAATTTGAGAGACAAAGCAATAACAGTTAAACCGTGACCAATGCTTGGGCAACTTGGGAAAATACTTGCATCAGAAATATAAAGATTATCAATGTCATGACACTTCCCATTCTTATTAACAACTGAAGTTTTTGGGTCATTTCCCATTTTGCAAGTACCACAGGAATAGCCAACTACGCTTAGGGGCGCTAATCCTCTGGGGTGGGCAGGTGTTTGAGTTATTGAAACTGAAAGAGGATTATTCTCAATTACTTTTAAAGTATCGAGCCACCTATAAACAAGTCGATCGTGTGCCTCAAGATTATTATGTATGTAATTAATTTTTACCCTATTATTTTGAATAGTTACTGCGTTTTCGGGATAAGGTAAGACTTCTGTCATGGCCCACCATGATATTGATCTTTTTGCTAAATTCTTTAATCCAAAGTCAGGAATAAATTTTGTAATTAAAGATAGTACTGGGGGAGATTCCGCAAAAAAAGCATCTCTGAGTACACCTCCTCCAGTTTGAATATGACCTAATGGGAAATTAACATTTTTATCTCCAAAGTAAAAATCATTTAATCCTAAAGATTTTGGAAAATATCCACTTGTAAGATTATTAGCTCTTTGAAGAATACAAGTCATTTGAATATTCATTAAATTTTTGCCAACCATATTTGAACTATTACCTAAACCGTTAGGATGTGATGACGATTTTGAATTCAATAAAATTATTGGAGTATTAATTGCTCCAGCTGCAAGAATAACTACATCTGAGGAGAAAAGCCATTTGTCGCCATCTATCTCTGCCTCAACGCCTTTAATTGATTTTCCAGAAGAGTTTACATCTAATTTTACAACTTTAGCATTAGTTTTAATTTTCAGAAAATCTTGATTTGAATTATAAATGCCATAAAGTTGAGAATCTCCTTTTTGAAACATTGCACAATTATCAAAGTCAATATCTTGAGAATTTTCAGGCCAGCTGATAGGTAAATAATAAGGATTAAATCCTTCTTCTAATAAAATATTTTGTATTTCCTTAAATAGAGGTTCAATAGATTTTGGAGGATTCTTATATCCCTTCGATCTGTAAGGCTCTGTTTTATCTATGCCTTGACTACCTTTTACATTATAAATTTCTTCTGCTTTTCCATAAAACGGTTCAAGTTCCTCATATGATACGGGCCACGATGGCGAAGTACCATCTTGTAAAGGAAGTTCTTCAAAATCTTCAGTTCTCATCCTCTCCAAAACCGCACCCCAGATTTTAGTGTTTCCTCCTAACGCATATACCGTTTGAGGAGCAAAAGGATCTCCATCAGGGCCAAGCCAATTTTCCCCTTTAGGGTGATACCTCGTTTTTCTAAATAAATCAGTGCCTATAATATTTTGTTCTTCTAAAGGAAGTTGACCTCCCCTCTCTAGGACGAGTACCCATTTCCCCTTTTTTGATAATTGACGGGCCAAAGTAGCTCCACCTGCACCGCTTCCAATTATTATGAAATCATAATGATGATCATCAATAATCATATATTGAAAATTTTATAATTTTAATTTAAAGATAATGATACTAAATTTATTGCCACAAATAAATAAGACCAAATAATAGGATCCAAATCACATCAACAAAATGCCAAAAAAGGCTTACTGATTCAACACCCATCTCTCCACCTTTATAGTTATCTGGAAGAAACGATCTTAATAACATAAGCCCCATTAGTAATATCCCTGTGATTACGTGTAGGCCATGGAAACCAGTAAGTAAATAAAACATTCCTCCAAATGCCCCGCTTTGCAAACTGAAAGATAGTTCAGACCACTCAACGTATTGACCATAAACAAAGTAACTTCCCATCAACATGGTTATGAACCAAATGATTCTGAAACCCCAAAGATTTTTCTTATGAAGATATTTTTCTGCAAAGTAAATTACGAAACTTGAAGAAACTAAAATCACAGTATTTATAAGCGGCATTTTTAGATCAATCCCATTGATTCCTTCGGGGTACCATACAGGTGCACTAATTTTAAGGACGCTGTAACCTACAAAAAAAGCGAAAAATATAATACTTTCTGAACATAAAAAAATAATAAATCCAGTCATATTATGACCGTCATGTTTTATATGACCTGGCTTATGATTTAAAGATGGATTCTGGTTTTCTGTGAGCATGCTTTAATGTTTTTTGAGGGACTTTTCTATATAAAATTGCTCATCTTCTACAAATGGTTTATCTAGGCCATAGCAATATGGTTCATTTAAAACCGTTGGGATATCTTCTTCAAAATTTTCGTGAGGAGGTGGAGAGGGAAGAAGCCATTCTAAACCTATAGCTTTCCAAGGATTAGGTGGAGCTGATTTTCCTCTTACCCAAGAACTTACCATATTCAATATAAAAGGAATAGAGGCAACGCCAAGAATAAAAGCTCCAATACTCGCGAGTACATTCCATATTGCGAATTCAGGATCATATGATGCAACTCTTCTGGGCATTCCCAATAAACCAGCCCAATGAAGTGGTAACCAATTTAAAGTTGCTCCTATAAAAGTAAGAGCAAAATGAACTTTCCCTAAACCTTCATAAAACATCTTTCCTGTGAATTTTGGGAACCAGTGATAAATAGCTGCAAATATTCCAAAAGCAATGGTATTAAAAATAATATAGTGAAAATGAGCAACTACAAAATATGTATTTCCAACATGTATATCTACTGGGACTGTTGCAAGCATTACACCAGTAATACCTCCAAAGATAAAATTAAATAATCCTCCCAAACAAAAAAGCATCGGTGTAGTTAATCTAATATTTCCGCCCCATAATGTAGCTATCCATGCAAATACTTTTACTCCTGTTGGAACAGCAATGAGCATAGTGGTAAACATAAATAAATTTCTCATCCACATTGGTGTACCTGTATAAAACATATGATGAACCCAAACAACTAAAGAAAGAATAGTTATCCCAAAAGAAGCTACAGCAACAAATTTATATCCAAAAAGAGGTTTTCTTGAGTAAACAGGAAAAAGTTCAGAAAATATTCCAAAGACAGGTAAAACCATCACATAAACAGCAGGATGAGAATAAAACCAGAAAAAATGCTGAAATAAAACTGGGTCTCCTCCTCCCTCAATCCTGAAAAAACTTGTTCCAAATGTTAGATCAAAAAATAACATTATTGCACCACCAGTTAAGGCAGGTAATCCAAGTAATTGTAATAATTGAGCTGCTAAGACAGTCCAAATAAAAATTGGCATTTTGAAAAACCCCATTCCTGGTGCACGCATTCTTATTATGGTAGTGACAAAGTTGACAGCCCCAATTATCGAAGAAATCCCAGATAATGATATTGCTATTATCCATAACATTTCACCATTTATCATTTTCCCTAGAGGATTTTGAATACTTATAGGTGGATATGACCACCAACCTGAAGAAGCTGGCCCACCAGGAACAAAGAAACTTAAAAGTAGTATTATTGAGAAAACTGGTACTAGCCAAAATGCTAAAGCATTGAGTTTTGGGAAAGCCATATCTGGCGCTCCTATCATTGGAGGTACAAGTAAATTTGTTAAACCACTCAAAATGGGGAAAAGGAACAAAAAAAGCATTATTGTTCCGTGCATAGTATAAAGACCGTTGTAAACGGTTGGATCAAAAAGATCTGATGGAGGTGTTATTAACTCTCCTCTAATCAACATCGCTAAAAGACCACCTATTAATAAGAAAAATAGAGCTGTGACGATATATTGAATTCCAATTACTTTGGCATCTGTATTAAAACTGAAAAACCTTTTCCAATCATTTGGCCCCTTTGGATAAGGGTTTTTACTCTTAACTAATCTTGGGTCATAATTAACGATTGTCATTGCAGATTTTAACTATCATGAGGTCGCGATTCAATACCAGCATCATTAACTTTTGGATCAGGAGCGGGTTTTACTGTTGCCCAACCTCTATTACCATTTCTTAGCCTTTTCTGGTACAAACTGCCAGCAGGATTTAATCCATTTTGAAGTTCTTTTTTTACAGTCTCTTTAATCCATTTGTAAAAAATTTCTTCAGATTCTACGATTACATTTGTTTGGTTTTCTGAAAAATATGCCCCACTAAACATTGCATCTCTTAATCTAAATACTCCCTTTTTAGTTGGTGTAAGAGAATATGTAATTATACTTCCAGGAATAATATCTTGCTTTAATCTAAATGCTGGGACATAAAAGCTATGAATAACATCTTCTGTTATTAATCTAAAATTTGATTTTTTATCAACTGGCAAATGTAATTCAGAACTATGTATTCCATTTGGATAAACAAACTCCCAGTTCCATTGCCTCGAAATCACGTCAATTGGTCCATAATCAAAAACTTTTTTCTCCTCAATAAAAGGTGCTTCCGCGCCGTAATCATATTTTACTTTTGAACCTAAGTTTTCAAGTTTATAATTGACGCTTGTTGAGTATGTTGATATTCCCAAAACTAAAAGAAGAGGAACTATTGTCCAAATAATTTCAAGTTTTAAATTGCCCTCTAAAGGTTCTCCATTACTTTCATCATACTTGGGGGCTCTATTGAAAACCAAAATCCAAGCCATTGTCCCTGTACACCCTAGAAAGATAAAAGTACCAATAGTAGTTTCAAATGCAAAAAGATTATCTACATAATGTGCAGCTTCTGAGGCTTGTATTGGTAACCAACTATATGACCAATATCCCATTAAGAGACTAAATGTGATGTTTAGTATTACTGCAATAATTATTATAAAAGTTTTTGAAAAACCTCTTTTCTTTATTCTTCTTATTTTAGTATTCATTGGAATATTTGATTAAGATCTTCTCCTTTTACAAGAAGTTGGTCAGCTGTAATATGAACTCCAAAGTCGCTTGCCAGCCATGCCCCTAAACTGCCATGAAGCCCCATCAAAATTAAAATTAAGGATCCAAAAAAAATATAAGACCAAGAAACTTGTCTCCCGAAATCCTTCCTGAAAACAAATCGTTGATAACCCCTCCATATAGTCATTGAAATCATTACAAATAAAATAGCTACTCCGCCAACAGCATGCCAAAGCATAGTAGAAATAGCACTTTGTCCTAAAATACTTTTCACTTCAGGTATGGGAACTGCGAGTAACATTTCAAAAAAACCAGTTGCAACTGTAAAGAAAGTTATAAACGAGGCGGCAAGAACATTATACCAACCAACATCATGAAATCCCACTCTTGTTACAGGAAATGCAAAAAATCTTAGAATTCTTTTTTCAAAAGGATAAAAGGCTCCTGCGATATCAAAGAATATTCCAATAGCAAATAAACCTATAGTTAAATGAACAAGATTTGGATGTAATGGAATTTTATAAGGCAAATCATTCGGCCCTAACTTGTCTGATATTTCACTAATTGGTGATTTTATTAAAAGACAGAAAAGGTAGTTAAAACATTTCAAACTACTTAATTCAGAAGAAAAATTATGATTAAAAATTATCATAATAATCCATCCCTAACAGCTTGAACGACGGGCACTGTGTGCAATCCATAAATCCAAACCAACATATCACCCAAATAAACTTGCGTACAAACTAAGAGAGCTAAAACAATATCTATAAAAACAAACCCTTTTGATAGAACTTGTGGGTTACTTTGTCTTGATACATATCGCCATCCTGTAATAACCGAGAGTACCCCTGCCAATGACCATCCAATGGTGCTGTGGTAGTTCAAAACATCTCTAGATATTCCATATGGATTACTGAGCCCCGCTTCAATTTGACCAAATACAATAGCAATAAAGATGGCAATAGTAGCAACGGTTAAATTTAAAAAACTAACTTCAAATAAATTAGGTTTTTTGAAAATTATCCCAACAAAATCAAAGAATACAGCACCTAAAGCCATCGCAATTACAAAATGAACTACAATAGGATGAATGACATCAATCCAAGGGAGATTTTTTTCGTTCAAGGCAGGAAGCAAACTTGAAAATAATGCAAAAGTATTGATCAAAATATTGCCCATAAAATCTAATATTGAAGGCTCATATTTGAAATTTATTTTTTATAGAAAAATAACTTCCCTATTCAAATCTATATATAAATTTTTAGATAAGCAATAATTTTCGAAACCTTTTTATGTATTAAATTGCATGCAGTAAATATAAATTTATTTGATAATATTTTTTTTGCTCTCATATATCGATTATTAATCTATCCAACGATTTTTTATTAATAAAACAAAATATAGTTATTTTACAAACCGATAATATTAAAAAGAAACGGGATTTCATCTACAAATAAAAAATTTTTTATCAATTAAATATCACATTTTTTTGATAACTTGATTACGTCAACATTATTACTTAATTTATTAAGTTAATAAAAATACTTTGGAATATTGGAAATTATTATTGTTGGGCTTGGTTTATTAATTGGTTTGATCTTAAGTTGGGTTATGAATTTACCAGGAGGAGATATTTTTATATGGATTTTCTGTCTTTTTCTTGGATTAAAGGTTGGAGAAATAATCCTTTCAGATGAAGATAAAGATGATGATGATGATGATCTTGGTGGAGGGATTTTAATCCCAGATTTTCAAGGAATATAATTTTTGATGAAAGGCTACTTAATAAATGATCAAGAATTCATATCAGTAATAAAGAAATAATAAAATTAGTAATTTAAAATTCTTTAAATCTGAATAAAATATTTATTTTTAAATGTTATTAGTTATTTTTGCTATGAAATAAATAGAGTCAAATTTAATTATGAAAGCAAAAAAACTTAATGCAAAAACATTAAATTTTGATAATGCATCAAAAGATCAAATAATTTTTTTAGTTGTTTCAGGGTTGATTATTTTCTTTGCTAAAGCTACTTATGATCTATATCTTCATAATCCTGCTTTTCATATGTTTATACAAAGTAAAGAAATATTTTTATAAATAAAAAATTTCAAAAAATCTTTCATATAAAGATTGTAAGTGTTTCATTAGCTAAAACTTTTCTATCTTAATATCATGGGGTGTGGATGATTTTTTTTGCCTCGATAAGATTTGACCCAAACTTTTTTGATTATATTTATTATCTGTCAAGTTTAAGAAAAAGGAAAGTAAGGCTTTTAATTAATTTCATTTAAGAAGCTTTAACTAATTATTAACATTATAAAATTTTGTTCATTAAGCATTATCAAATAATTATTTATAAGTAATTTTTAAAAGTAAATGATGTATTTTTAGCTATTTTTTATGTAAAAGTTGTCCTTGACTCTTTTAGGAAATATTTTTATTGTTCTCATATATAAATTCCTTATATAAAACATATGTATCTCTTTGCAGTCTTGGGCTTTTTTGCGGCTTTTATTGCTTTTATGAAAATAGGATCAAATGATTTTGGTATAACATCAGGTAAATCTCAATCAAAAGATCAAAAAACATCCTAGTCAAAAAATTATCAATCTATTATGGAAACTCTCTCTATTTTAATCTTTTTTTTACTGGTAATCACTTTCTTTTTTAGAGGTAAAAATGATTTTGGTCTAAAACCTAAATCAAAAAGGGATTAATTTATTTTGATCTATCTTTTAGCAAGGTATCCAAATATAAATCAATTTTATTTAATTTTTTAATCTCTTTTATGAAATCATCAGAAGCATCGAATTCACTACGAAAAAATCTACAAAATAATATTTATAAATTGATTCTTATCTCAATAGGGATATCTGTAGTTATATTTTCTTATCAAAAAGATGGATTCTTTTTTGGGATTTGATAATTTATATTTCTACTTTATAAACATTAAATTTTTAGCAATATTATTTTAATTTCAGATGATCTTAAATCCTTAGATAGTTAATTCCTCCCCCTCAGCTTAAAGCGGATTATTCCCACTAATCACTAATCCGTAATAAACGATAACTCCAAGTAAAAGAAGAATAAACGCTATTTTGTTTGAGATGTCTGAAATGGTAAAAAATGAATTTTTCATTATTCTATATTATATTCAAAAATTCTTTTGACTTTTGTCTATTTATATTGTCTAAACTGATACAGACAATAATGCTTTTTGAATGGCTAACTTATAACTTATTTACTTTAAAACCCTTTTAAAAATACTAGAGTTTGCTTTATTGATTAAAAAAAATGCTTGAAGCTAATAGTGATCCTACACTCCTTTTTGTTTTAGGAAGTATTGGTTTATTATTATTTGGTGCCATCGGTTATGGTATTTACACTACTGTAGGGCCAAAATCCGGTGAATTAAGAGATACTATTAAAGAACATGCAAGGATGCATGAGCTTGGAATTGCTCATGGACATAATAAAGGTGAAGCAAATCATATTCATCTAAAAGAAGTCCTAAAAAAGGAAGATAAAACTTCTAATGTTAATAAAGTCATAAATGAAAATCAGTCACAAAGTATCAAGTGAAAATCATTATTTAAAGCCAAGTAATTAAAAAAAAATACAATACTCATCCTTGTAAGTAGGGCTAAATTTAAATTATTGAGCTTATGAAACTTTTCATTTATTTTCTTAATCAATTTTTTTTAGTTTCCTCCCTCACCAAAATTATAAGATGGAGAAGTGTCTTGAGCTTTAATATTTACCCCTTCGATTTTGCTCTTAGAAATTTCTTTCAATTCTTTACCAGTAAATTCAAATCCATAATGTGAAGCTATTAAGGCGATTTCATTAGCGGTAGCTACACTTGAAACTTCATCAAGTAAAGTTTTGTTTGTTTTGAGTTCAATTAAAAAATTTTTTATTTGATTAAAAGTCATTTAAAAAAGATTAAAAAAATCATGAGAGGTAAAGACCTTTATCTATTTTAAACATTAAAAAATTTATTTTTGCAAGAAATTTTTTTAGCATATTAAAGAAATAAGAAGAGTCATTATTTTTTAATAAAAAAATTAGATTTTCATTATTTAAGCGGGTTTAAAGACTATTGCAATAATCTATTACATTAGCTTTTTCATTCCCAGTAACCTTTTTTTTTTTTTTTTTAACCCCCTTTTTTTTAATTATCCTATTTCACATGCAAATACTTTAGGCTGTTTTAGTTTTCAAGACTAGATCCTTAAACCACTCGACCACCCCTCCAGGGTTAAATATTTTGATTTAACTTTTAAACTATAGCAGTCTTAAGAGGCAGTAAGCCTTTCTATTTGTATGGATATTTAAAATTAAAAATAATTTTTCATTAAATAAGAAATTACTTTTTTTTCTCTGATTTATTCAAGTTAATGGTCAAATTATGATTACATTTTTACTGAAAAGTTTTATTGAGACAGACTAATATAACTTATATTTTCTTTCTAATACCAACAGTATACCAATGATGCCCAAGATTTCTGCCTCTATAATTTAAAACACCAAAAAATGAACAAATATGACTTAACCCAAATGTCATAGAAGTATTTTTATCTTTTGAAATTGGAACATTTACTTCGGCATTTACCTGGGATAATAATGAGGGGAAATTATAGGGTTTTTCTACTACTCTTGTTCCCAAGGATAGAGAAGGGCCTGCACCAAGTCCTATTCCAATGGGAATTTTATTATTTAATTTACTTACTCTTATGGTGGGAATTATGCTAATAAGTCCTAAAGTCCCTTCATGTTTGCCATCTTGCAAGCCATAATAACTAAATTTTTGATCATAAATATTTTTATCAGTAGATTGATAACCTAACATTCCTGTTAAATCGTAATCAAGACTCCAATATTTTTTCTTGAAACTTTTCTTGTTATTTAATCATTTTGATTTCTGAGACTAATATTAGGTCTTGAAAATTCAACGTCTTCATGATCATGCTCCCCAAAATGAGATGGTAACGTATGCGACAAAGATTTCTGCATAAGTATTAAACTTATAAATATTAACGCTACTGTAAAAAAAATCGAATTCATTATTGATAGAAATTTTATTCGTTGGTTTTCTTTATAATTCGATAATAAATTAAATTCATACATTTATATTGATATCTAATGTAATATTAAATAAATAGCTCAATTAAATGGGCATCAAACTCCAGAAACATCAAATAAAAGTTGGCCGTTTAGTAAAGTCTTCTATTGTATTTACTTTCTTATTTGGGATAAATTCAGTATTTTATATTAATTCTCAAAACTCTTTCGAATCACTTCTTTCTAAAAAAGAAGCGATTAGAGCCCTAAATATTACATCTGATATAGATCAAATTTCTTTTGAAAATAAAATTAAAACAAAAAGTCAGGCTTGTGGTGATCCTTTTTCTGATTTTTGTCAAGAATATTTGGAAGTTTTAGTACAGTTAAAGAATAGAATTTATGATTACCAAATGGTTTTTTTAAATGTTTTAGGATACCAAAAAGATTCCGAACAGATAAAAATTATAAGTTCTTATGAAAATAAGTTGGATCTTCTAATTGGAGATTATTTTGGACTTACTCCTAAAGAGGCTAACAAAAAAGGTATTAAAAGCATAGAGCAATATATTGAATTCTTAAATGCTAGAGACCTTATTGAAAAAAGTACATCTAGGAGAGAGGATATTGTTTCGCAAATTCTTTCGACATTAAATCAGACTTATGAATACTTGAACTATAAGGTTTCCCTACTAGAAGAAAGTTCAATAAATATTGAAGAATCAAAATTCATGTTAAAGTCTATTCTTTTTGGTTTGATATTCTTGCAAATTCTTGTATTTATATTTGTTAATTATATTGACTTAATAAACAATAATTTTGATAAAGATTCAGATTCTCCCAATAGATTATTTGATTAAATGAAGTTTAAAACAAAAGTAAAGCCACTATTCTTAGCAATTTCATTTTCAATGATGGCAATGTCTACTGGCCAGATATTGTTGTTTAGGGAAACAACTGATTCTTTAATAAGCCATTGTAGAGAAATAAATAGGCAAAATATATCTTTTTATAATCTACTTGCAAATACAGCTCTAATCCCATCTGGAAACTTTGATGAAAGAAGTAAAAACCCCAAATATTGTTCACAATTCATTGATAAAGAGACTAATACTTATTTGGATCAAGTAAAAAGATATAAAACAAATGATTTTTTTGAAAAATTAAACTTAGCAAATGAAAGGATAAGGTTATATGCTGATAATTATCAAATATTACAAAACAAACGAGCAAAAACTACCAAGAATTTATTAGTTTTTGTTTTAATAATGAATGTTTCAGGACTAGCAGCAATGTCTGTTTTCTTAAGATTTGATACTATAGAAGAATAAATTTAAATGACTCAACAAATTTCCAATGAAAAGATTAGTTTTTTCAGTTTTGGCTAGTTCTTCAATGCTAATAGCAGGAAGTGTAATACCAGTTATTGCTGAAGATGGAGCAAATACTTCTGTTATTCCTGGGGGATGTGCAAATAGTCCTGATGTGGGTACTAGATTTAAAACTTTTGGTCCCGGACAATGGAAACTTTCTTATACAGTTCAAAGACTTGTCACTTCAAAAAATGAAAGAAAGATAGATAAAGCCAAGAGAAAGAGTGATTTTGAGGCTCAGAAAGGAATTGCTAGGTTTATTGATTTAAGAATTAAAGGAGGTAGTACTGAAAAAACAGGAGATGATGAAAAATATGTTGTTGGTATCAACGACGTTGTAACAGAAGATTCTTTAGAAGAATTTCAATCATTTGCTGAAGAGTTTTCCTCTGAAACTGATGCACTATTAAGCGGACTGATGAAATTAGGTGAATGTAATGATATTGGGGAAAGAGTTAAAGTAACTTGGGGAATAAAGTCCGACAGTATAGCGGCTGCCAAAGATGCAGGAGCTTCTATTGCAAAACCAGCCCAGTCAGGAAGTAATTCTGGCCAAATAACTAATGATGAATATAGACCTCAAATGGGAAGAGGATATTCTGGATATGGAAATTTTGATGATTTTTAAATTAAAATTTTAGAAATTATCTTCGTAAGTTGAATATCCTTCCGATTCCTCCGAAGGTGAAGATTCTTCAAAATTATTATTTGGTGTTGGCAATTGCTGAATAACTCTTGTAACAGATTTCAATGCCTCAAGGGTGTATGTTCTAAATGTGGGATTAGAGTAAACAAGGAATATTATTAAACCAGTAACGATTACCTTAAGCATCTTAAATAATTAATATTTATGTTTCAAGTATAATCTTTATTATTAATAGTCTGTTTTTAAGTATAAGTTATGTAAATTAGTTCTTAAATATTATGAATAATTTATTTTTGAATTTATTTCTACCTTCTCTATTTTTATTATTGAATGACATAACTTCTTTGGCTTTTAGTTACGAAAAAGATTCATCATTATTATCAAGTACTTCTAAAACAAAAAAGATAAAATCAAATTTGTTTTTAGCTCAAAATGAAAGTGATATTAAAATTTTTACCGTTACAGGTAAGGGAAAATCAAAAGATGAGGCTGCTGATAATGCTGTTTTTAATGCTCTTTTGAATGCAGTTCCAACATATATTAGTAAAAGAGAATTTGAACGTATTAGAGAAACGACAATTAATGGTGAAGTTATAGAAAAAGAAAGTATTGATATTGAGAGAGAAAGTAAATTTAGTTTTAAAAAAGGTTCCATTATGTCTTTTAAAGTTGATAGCTTTTCAAAGAAAAATGATATTGTTTTTGTTATTGCTACTGTTAAAGTTAGATCTAATTATGGGAAAAGAGATTATCATCCATCATTCGCTCCACCAATTAGAGAAGACAAAAAGTATGATAACCAAATAGTTTATAAAGTAGGAAAAGGACTTAGTGAAAAACAAGCAGAAATGGATGCCATGGAGCAAGCATTATTTCATGTAATAGGTCCAAGAATTCAGGAGAAAACTTTTGATAGCGTTAATTATCAAGAACTTCTGAAAATGATTAATGATGAAGTAGTGCAGTCCGAGTCTTATGATCTTGAAAAGTTCGATCAGTATTCAACAATTTATACTGAAGGCTATATAGAGTCTTTCAACAAAAAAAATAGCTTTAAGGAAGATGGTTGGTTCTGGGTATTAGCTGAAATTAAAGTAAGACAAAAACCATTTAAATTCTATGTAGATGAAATATTTAATGATTCGAGTATAGATATTAATATAAAGGAATAAAATATCGTAAATATCAAAGAATGAGAAAAATTGTTAAAAATTTAGTATCTATTTTTATAGGAATTATATTTTTAGAGTATTTCACATTAAATCCCTTAAATAAAACTTCTTTACAGGTTAAGAGTTCAGAGATAAAAATTAATATGGATGATAATTATGGGATTAAAAGGAATATTAAAGAAGGGGAAAATAGATATAAAACATATCAGAATGAGATTATTGAAAAAGTGAGAGAGGGAAGAGCATTAGAATACACCTTGAAATATCCAATAACTGTTGAAGATTATTACTCAGAAGAATACTGCGAAATAATTGGCCCACATTCGTTCATTGGATCAGTTGATTATCCAACCTGGTGTAATGAAGATAGAGGCCCTTTTAGTATCGTTAAAAACTCAAAAAGTGCATGGATTTTCCCTCTGACAGTAGGATTAAAAAAAGGATATAAAGGAAGTTTAATTGATAAATTATATGAGACATTTGACGCGGAATATATAGGAGTAATTAAAGACCATAATTATGATCCTGATGTTATTACTGGCCCTAACTTTAAACATAATAAAGATCAATTACTCGGTTTAGTGAGTGATAGTAAAAAGCGAATGATGATTTGGAAGATTTCAGATTTGGGTCCTAATAGTGATCTTCTAAGGGATATTGATCGACCCAAAAGCAGCAAATTTGATTTAGTGATTGATTTACTCAATAAAAAAGGAGAGATAGAAGGAGGAGTTTCTTTTGGTACAAATCAGAAACATTGTAAATATCACAAAAGAAATTGTTTATTGAATAAAATACATCTACTAGAGTACAGATCTAAAAACCACACTCCAAAGGTCAAATTAACTCGTGAATGGGGTTATGTTACTGGAGATGCCTATCCTATTCATACTTTGCTTGAAGATTATGGAAGTATGAAGAAAATTTTTTTAAGCAGGAATTATTATTTGTTGATTGATATTACATTAAATGAACGAATTACTATATCAAGTGTGAGAACTAGGAGGGAAATTAATGAATAGAATTATTTGCAAAAGACCGATTTTCTTAATAATTTTCTTTTTCATGCAAACTGGGTATTTAGGTGCAGAGATGAATTGTAAAAATTATCCTTATCCTAAAGGAATTTCTATAGTCAAGAATAAAAACAATAAGAAACAATTTGTCTTTACTAAGTCAAAGTACATTAGAACAAATGATCCAGTAAGAATAAATTATTTGATTAGACATTCTAATTTCCGCGCAATGTATAGCTTAAGAAGGCATTTAGATAATTTAGGAGTTAAAAAAAATGAGGAAAAATCTGGCTTGTTTCAATTGAAATCTTGTTTTAGCAAAAAAGGTTTGTATAAAGTTTCATATATCGAAAGAAAGATCCTTTTAAAGGATCTTAACTTAAACCAAAAAGAAAATATTGAGAAATAATAGCTCTTTAATTTACCTTGATATATAATTAAAAAAATTTTTAAGATGTTAGATGATGAAAGTCAAATATCTCAATCTCTTATTTGGTCTAATATATGTAACATTCATTTTGAATTTAGAGGCAGGTCAAAATATTAAAGAAGATTATTGTGTAAAGAATTCTTTAATCGAGGGATTATTGAACAGAATAAAGGTTTTTTCTTTGGCTGAGCCTTATGAAATAACTTGTTCTCAATATGAAGAGATTTCTTTGATTCCTAAAGATTCATTATTTATATCAACAAAGAGAATAAGAGGTAAAGATCAGATTTGTTTAACTGATTCCCAAGAATCGGGAAATTGTACTCATAAAATTGGATATTTTGTGGGTAATGGTAATTCTACTTATAAACTGTGCGAGATGATGCAAGCCGATTGTAGCTTAAGTGATAAACCAGTTTTGTTTACTGAAACTATCGAAAGACTCTATCTCAAGCCATCAACGCTCATAAGATAATTTAAATGCAAAGAATAGTAATTCAAAATAAAAATTTAATAAAAATTTTCTTTATAGCAGTTCTATTTAAAGTATTGGTTCCTGTTTCATTTGCTAGTGATCATAGATCTATCCACGAAGAAAAGCCTAAAATAAATCCTAGAGAATTAATAGAAAAATTAACAGTTCTAATAGAGGGAAATCGGGAGTCTGGCTCAGGAGTAATTGTCAGAAAAAAAGATAATGTTTATAGCGTTTTAACCGCTGCGCATGTTGTGTGTAATAGGCGAGATCAATATGTTGATACTGAAGAATATGCTGTTAAAACCTTTGATGGTTTTTGGCATGATGCATCTACAAATTCAAATCTTAAAGTTATTTGTCCTCCAGTTCTGAAGATCTCTAAAAAGATAAGTAGTGGTATTGGTGAATTTTGTACTCCGTCGATGCGGAAAGCATATCCTTGGCCAATAGATATTGCGATTTTGGAGTTTAAATCTGACAATAAATACATGTTTGCTACAAGATCAAGTTCAGTCAAAAGACTTGGTAAGGATGTTTATGTCGCAGGATATCCCGTTTCTGCTGATGGAAAATTTGTTATAAGTGAAAGTCAAGGAACTGTTGATATACCTCCCTCATCTATTAATGAAACTTGTAAGGGATATGGGCTGAGATATGTTGCTCCAACTGAAATCGGAATGAGTGGTGGAGGTGTCTGGTCAAAAAAAGGAAAGTTAGTTGGCATACATGGTTATCGTGAGGTAAGTAGAAGGGATAATATAGTTTTAAGTCAAGGAAGTTTCAGTGTTGGCATTCATCTTCCATTTTGGAAACAGATGATTGATCCATTTGATCCATCTAGAGGGTTTCCTGAAGATTATGAAAATAATAATAATAATGATGATGTATCAGCCTTAATTAGTAGAACGAGATCGTATATAAATATAGCTAGGACTCCGGAGTTTAATAATACTAATATTAGGCGAGTAGAATCTATCCAGATTATAGAGAGCTTAAAAAAAGCTGAAAAATTAGATCCAAGACAACCCATAATCCCAACTTTGATCGCCCAAGTTTATATTCGTAAATTTGAAGATGGTGAGAAAAAACAACAATATTTAGAAGAAGCGCTCATAAACATTAATAGAGCCATAAGACTTTATAATCCAGTATGGTTAAGTGAAACTCGTAATTATGATGGAAGTTATGAAAAAATAAGAGCTTATATACACTTTTTACGTGGACAATTTCTCAATAATGAGAAGTCTATCCTTTCGTATCGTATAGCTATAAAAGAGATTAATAAAAGGCTATCTGCAAAACCTGATGATGTAGATTCTTGGAAAGATAAAGCCAAATATCATTTTCATGCAAAA
Source organism: Prochlorococcus marinus str. MIT 9107 (assembly GCF_000759855.1). GTDB lineage: Bacteria > Cyanobacteriota > Cyanobacteriia > PCC-6307 > Cyanobiaceae > Prochlorococcus_A > Prochlorococcus_A marinus_N. The sequence continues at coordinate 286,662 of NZ_JNAI01000009.1, read as the reverse complement.
GAAATAGGTGAGGCTTATTCTTCTCTTATAAATGCTTCAAAATTAGCGCCTAAAGACCCAAGTATTTTTATAGATATGGGAATTGTTTTGGCGAATAATAATGAGTATGGCAGGGCTTGTAAAGATTTTTATAGAGCAACTGCATTAATTGAAAAGGGTTTCTCAAGGCAAGGTAAGCAAGGTGCTTTTGCTAAGGATTATCAGCAGCAAAAACTTCGAATTAAACCTTGGACGGAGTTTTTAGGCTGCTAAAAACATCACTCTTGATGTATTAGCTGTTTTATCTTGGATTTGTTTATACATTGTTATAAATTAACTTGACCAAATGTTATTCAATAGGTCACCATATTATGGTAACAATTTTTAAATATAATGTCTCGTTCATTATTGGCATCAGCTGCAGCATTAGTTATTGTTGGAACATTTGGATTTGGTGAGGTTTTCGCATTTGGCATACCAGGAGGCAAAAAACTTCCGGGACTTGGAGGCGGAGGAGGAGGTACTAATGCCGTAACCTCAAAGGCAAAGACTAAAGCTGTAAATAAAATTTTAAAAGATGTTGGTAAAATTGCATTTAGAGGAGGTAAGATTGTTGCATCAAAGCAAAAATGGGCTTGTGATAAATTAGAGAAAGCACAAAAAATTGTAACAGCTATAAATCAACCTGATCTTCAAGAAAAAGTTTCTGATTTGCGTAAAACATTATATTGCGGACTTACTGATCCTATCCCAGCAGAATTGCTTGCACCTGAAGAAATAAAGCCAGATGAGGCAGAGGAATTCGCATCATAAATATAAATTAAAGTTTTATTTTAAACTTAAAGTTTAATTATTCATAGCATTCAGCTTTACGTATTGAGTCAGCTCCTCCTCCTATTGGACTAATTTGAGGGGGCATCCATGACCCTTCATTTGTCCCTTTAAATTTTTTGTAAACTGAGTGTAAATTATTTTTGCAGCTCACGATAATCCATCCATATTTGGATTTTGATGCAACATATGGCGAGAAACTATCTTTTTTGTTTTTACGATAATAATATGCTGCTAATATTGACTTTTCATATTTTTTAACGCTCGAATTATATCTAAATTCCTTTGAATTATTTTTATACAAAGTTATCCAGCTCCCCTCAGAATGAGATGCTTGGGAAGTTGGTTTTTGGCTATCCCACAAATATTTAGTCTTATCGGTATAACCCCATTTGTCAGCGGCACTTGTTCTTAAGCAATAAAATTTTGCAACTTCTTCTACACTTGATCCTATTGAAATACTGTTCCATGTACCTTTTTGAGACATTTGCTTTTTCTTCCTAAGATAGAAATCCTTATTCCTGCAATTTATATCTAAACGACCAAGTATTTGTTTGTTTTTCTCTATTAATTTAATTTGTAATCTGAAAGAATCTTTATTTAGTTCTTTATAACTGCCGAGATTAATCCAACTTTTAATATTCCCATATTGATCAATGCCAATAGGTTGCCATTCAAAACTTTTGGCATTAGCCAATAACTTTTCATTTAAACCTAAGTTATTTAAAAGTAAAATGCTAAAGATGGGATAGAGTCTATTACAAAAATTTTTCACTTTTTAAAGAATTAGTAATTACGTTATTTTATTATTTTCTTTATATATAAACAAGTTCTAGGACAACTTTTTGTAAATCATAAAATTAAATATGTTAAATTTTAGGTTTTAAAAAATGACTAAAAGAGGAAGAATAAATATCAATTATCCAAAATTGAAGCTATCTTGAAATAATCCAAATACATTGTTACCAACTATCGCTGAAATTATTAAAACGAATGCAACTATTGCAAAAAGAGCACTTACATCTTTGATGTCGTAGGGCGCTTTAAACAAAGGTTTTTGGTCTGTCATTTTATTAATTATGTAAATGCTATTAAATCATATTAGTTCAGTGCTTGAAAAAATTTTTTAGTCATTATTTATATTCATGTTATTGAAGTTTTTTTATTTGAAAAATTAGTGGTTAAAAAGAATTATAAAACTATGATAATCTTTTTGGATTTAAAGGCTCCCTAAGAAGACTTTTGAAGAATTAATTATTCTAATTACCTTGTTTGTAAAGATAAAAATTTTAAAAATTGGTGTTAGGCGTTGATTTATACTCCAATAATAAAATTCTGCAAGAAAATAGAACTTAAGTTATCTAAAAAATTACAAAAAAAAAAGCCACTTTAAGTGACTTTTTTATTATTTAATAAATGAACTAGCTTGTATAAGCTTTGCCTCTGTAAGTTAGTTCGAAATGCTGCTTCTTAGCAACATTTTTGGACTGGACGTACTTTTGTCCTCTGTATATTAGAGTCATTACTTAAGCTCTGATTTCGCTTAAGTCCCCGTTCCATGGCTTAAGTCGATCTGCGGCTTGCTAAACGCAAGTTGAACGATTTGGTAGCCTTTGCTACAAAATTATATTAACATCCTAAAAATTTATTTGTCCAGCTCTTTTTAATTTCTTAATGATTATCTTAGGTTTTTAGTTCAAAATATTTAAGTTTATTGTCATGAAGATTCCTCCAGGTTACATTTTGTTCGTTTTTGAGAAGTATTTTTTATTTAATGAACATTTAAATGTAAAATTCTTAAGATTATAAAATTAGTTTTATGTTTTCTAAAAGCAAAAAACCTACAGTAAAAAAATCTGCAATAGTTGAAGACACTCCATTATTTGCTCAATTACTACCATTCGCAAACAGGATGAATGATAAGGTTCAGTTGGTAAATGCTTTAGCGTTTACTTTCATTATGGGATTTTCAATTTTTGGAATTGCTCTATGGAGACTCTCAGCGCTGACCTAATTATTTAATTTTTGCAAAGTATCAATTTTTGATTCTTTATCTTTAATTATTGTTATTAACCATTTAGAAGCCAGACCTCTTGATATGGCTCTATTTTTTAGAAATCTACATATGTAAATATGTAGATTTTTTTCATTTTTGGAATTAAATTTTTCTTCAAACTCTAATATATCCTCTTCCGAGGTTCTCTTTTTCAACTCATCCAATAATGCATGACTGGAGGAATCATTAAATAAGTTCCCAATATTTAAGCTTAATGTCATAAATAATTTATGTCCCTATTTAAGAGGTAGCCATAAATTAAAGTTTTAAAAACTAATTTATCTTTTTATTTACAAATAATTTAAAGTTTAATTTTTCGGTTTAGCAAGAGGAAGCAGACACTTATCTGAATCACAACCGGCAGGACCTGCTTCAGACAGTTCTCCAATATCATATTTATTGAGAGCGTCAAAGAAATCATTATTAACTTTCCTCTCTAGAACTTTATTCTGTAATGATATATATTCCTCTTTACTTATTGGTTCAAAAGGTAATCTCGGGAATGTTGCATTAGCACTAAATCGAGCTAGTAAAGCTGCCGAAATATATCCTTCATTATTCTCTATCGCATTATGAATAGCTTTCGCTAAATCCTCGATTTCATCTTCTCTAAATTCTACGGTTGCGGAGGTATTATGCTCTGTATAGAATTTCTGCACTTGCATATAAAAATCAAATTGAGCTAATGCCGAGAAATTATTAATGTCTATCTGGTCCGCACCTTCTATATTTGCCCAGCTAACTTCTGTTGGGATTTCTACCAACCATTCAGTACATCTTGGATCAAACGGATTATCAAGCAAACAGCCATTCTCATCTTTATCAGATTGTGATGGAACAACGGAGTAACCATAATCCATACAAGCTAAAGCAATTGGATCATTTTTCCTGAAAGTTATCCTTCTTATGAATCTTTGAGCCTTTGGGGGGTGCCATCCTGGTGCTGCTCCAGTTAGGAGACTTTTAGTACCAGCTGGCTGGACAGTTGTACATCGGTTTGGTCTTCTTAGATTATGTTTATCGCAATATTCCCAGACAGTTTCTTTTACTATTTTTCTCCACGAATCTAAGAATTTAGCTTCTTGCTTTTTGAAGGCCTTCCCCTCCTCGTTATCGGGCCTTCCTGCTTCCCACCACTTCAACCATGGTGTCCCAAAGGCATGGACACAAAAATCGAATAATCCAGTGAAACTAACCCCTACAATAGGATCATACTCCCTACTTTTTCTATAACGCTCAACTTCAAATTCATGATTAAGTAAGCATGCTACCGAAAGAGCGGCTGCTTTAAAAGCCTTTTTTTGTTCTTCAAAGTTTTCTGGATCAATTTGATTTAAATGAACTTCAGCCAAATTGCAGTGAAAATCATTTCCCAAAATCTCCCCACAGGGGTTTAGTCCATATCTACTCATCCGATGATCTAGCTCTTCTTCTGAAAATGGACCATAACTACTATTTATCCAATTTCTCGCTTCACCCTTACCTTGTTCTGAGTATATTTCAATAAATTCTTTTCTCAATTCATCATCTTTAAGAATATCTGCATTTGACCTCGCGATTGCTTCTGGAGCAAATTGAATAGCCCCCTCACCCGAATGGAATTGTTTTGTGACAGCATCCAAAACAGTTTGGTAAGAGGGTTTTGTATGGTAAACCCTAGTATGGTTGGCCATCCTTAGAGCATCTTTTTCAGGATCTATTCTCCAATTACCATGCTCATCTTGACTCCATAAATTTTCTTTTGCCGATGCCGCTTCCTTGTCATCTGAGGCAAATTGTCTCATTCCAGCGCTTCTTCTTATATTCCCTGCAACTATGGTTACTGCAGCTTCATCTATTAATAAACAACACTCAACGGTGCTTAATTTCCTGCCAATTGCCTTTCCAAGAAGTGAGGCGACTCTAGAATAGAGATCTTTCAATTTGATAGGATTTGCCATGCCACCAAAACCTTTTAATGATTCTCCAGCAGGTCTAATGTCTTCCAAATTAATATAAACATCAATTTCTCTACCAAGACTTTCATTACTTGATGCCTCAAGAAGATATTTATAGCTATCTACCCAGCCTCTTCGGCTATCTCCAACTTTGATATGAAGATCTTTTCCTTTGATTTCTAAAGATGACTTTTCTTCTCTTTGATTTTTAGGGGTTATTCCAACTTCACTAACCGATTTAATATTTATTTTGTTTATTACCTTAGGTAGTTTGTTTATAAAATGAGGTTCAATTATTGCACCCGTTCCACATCCCATCATTGCTAAGTCCATCATCAGAGCGAAGGCTTCCCAATCAATTAAGTTCGTTGAAGTACAGTTGTATGCCCCTGAGAAATTTTGATTCTTATTAATCCAAGGAGTTCCGCCAATCCATAACCATCTCCCTGAAGGTTGGGCTTTTTGGTTACTTTGCATCTCTCTCATTAAGATCAATTCTTCATCAGAAAGTTTTCCTAACTTTTTTAATCCCGATAAATTTCTTTCACCTACTTCGCTCCAGTTCTCTCTTTTCCCAGAGGAAGTTTTCCTACTGTAAGATCTAAAAAAGACAGGATAAGCAGCTGGAGCCGTTTTTGGAAAATCATCTTTTTTAAGATTATTGGAGTTGTTCTCTGAAGAAGCTTTATTTGGTGCAACAGTCACGATAAAAAAAAACGTATGTAAATGCCAGTATTGGAAGAATAACTCTACCTGTGGCGTCTGCAACTATTCTTACCACTATTTAACGGTTTGTGTAGAATTATTTTTAATATGAAATCTTTATTTTAAGAAAGAATATGGAAAGAATCCCTGAACCTGAATTAATGAAAAAAAAAGAGCAGGTCATTTCTTATGACAAAGCTGATTTCTTAGAAGGGGAACTTAATCTAATTAATCAAATTAGTCATTATCTTTTGAGGGAAAATATTTCTTTAAATGAAAAAGATTTAATTGTTGATTTAGGATGCGGCCCAGGAAATATTTCTGAGAAGTTAGCAATAAAATGGCCTAATACTGAAGTAATTGGAATAGATGGATCTAAAGAGATGATTTTGAGAGCAGAATATAACAAAGAGATTTCTATGAATCAAAGAAAATTAAAAAATTTACGCTACATTTGTTCTGACATTAAAGACATTAAATCAACTAATTTTTTACTTAAGAAAGAAATAAGTTTACTTGTAAGTAACAGTTTGATTCATCACATTACCCGTCTAGAAGACTTCTTTAACACTATAAGAAGATTTTCTAGTAATATAACTGTCAATTTTCACAAGGACTTGAAGAGGCCCTTAGATGAAAAGTCTGCTCTAGAACTAAAAACACAATGCTCAGATAAATATGATGAAATTTTGACTAATGATTATTATGCATCTTTAAGAGCTTCTTATACTTTTAAAGAATTAAAAAATTTCATTTTAGAGAATGATCTATCTTCTTTAGAAGTGTTTGAAGATGGTGATAAATATTTAATAGTCTATGGTAATGTTTAAGAACTAAGTGAAAGGCCCCTATATTAGATAAATGAGCTTAGGTACTAAAATTTTAAATAATAAAGATATTATTGATGCAGTAAATAAAAGAAGAAATTTTGCAATTATTTCACATCCAGATGCTGGAAAAACGACTCTTACTGAAAAGCTTCTTTTGTATGGAGGGGCCATTCAACAAGCAGGTGCAGTAAAGGCTCGGGGTAATCAGAGAAAAGCTACTTCAGACTGGATGGAACTTGAGAAACAAAGAGGTATTTCAATTACATCAACTGTATTACAATTTGAATATGAAAGATCAGTAATCAATCTATTAGATACACCAGGTCACCAAGATTTCTCTGAAGATACTTATAGAACATTAGCTGCTGCTGATAATGCAGTTATGTTGGAAGATGCTGCTAAAGGCTTAGAACCCCAAACTAGAAAATTGTTTGAAGTTTGCAAGATGCGTAAAATACCAATATTTACTTTCATAAATAAAATGGATAGGCCAGGAAGAGAGCCATTTTCTTTACTTGATGAAATTGAATCAGAACTTGGATTAAATACTTTACCTATTAACTGGCCAATTGGGAGTGGCGAGGAATTTAGGGGAGTTATTGATAGATTTTCAAGAGAGGTAATTTTATTTGATAAAGCCTTAAGAGGGAAACAATCCAATGAAAAGAGACTGAGTCTTGAAGATAAAGAATTATCAAAATATGTGGAGAAAGAGTTACTTGAGATCTCACTTGAAGAATTGGAGGTTCTTGATGAGGCAGGATCGAAATTTGAAAAAGAAAATGTTTTTAATGGCTCTTTAACTCCAGTATTCTTTGGATCTGCGATGACAAATTTTGGTGTGAGACCATTTTTAGATAGTTTCCTAAAAATGGCTCAAAAACCAACTTCAAGAAATAGCAATAAAGGAGATATTGAACCTGTAAGAGATGAATTTAGTGGTTTTGTTTTTAAGCTTCAAGCAAATATGGATCCAAAGCACAGAGATAGGGTCGCTTTCATAAGAGTTTGTAGTGGTAAATTTGAAAAGGATATGTCAGTTAAACATTCCAGAACTGGGAAAACAATCAGATTATCAAGACCACAAAAAATATTTGGGCAAGACAGAGAAGTCGTTGATGATGCTTACCCTGGTGATGTTATTGGCTTAAATAATCCAGGAATGTTTTCTATTGGAGATACTCTTTATACAGGTGCTCATCTAGAGTTCGAGGGAATACCATCCTTTAGTCCTGAAATATTCAGCTGGCTAAGAAATCCAAATCCTTCAGCATTTAAAAACTTTAGAAAAGGCGTGAATGAACTTCGTGAAGAAGGCGCTGTTCAGATTCTTTATGACTTTGATGAGAGCAAAAGAGATCCTATACTCGCAGCTGTTGGTCAATTACAGTTGGAAGTAGTATCTCATAGGTTAAAAAGTGAATATGGTGTAGATGCAAATCTTGAATCAATGCCATATCAATTAGCTAGATGGGTTTCTGAGGGATGGGCGGCTATTGAAAAACTCGGCAGGGTTTTCAATTGTAAAATAGTTAAGGATTGTTGGAATAGACCAGTTATTCTTTTTAAAAACGAGTGGAATCTAAATCAATTTGTTGAAGATAATAATCACTTGAATTTAAAAAAAGTTGCTCCTGTTGTTAGTGGAGTAGAACCAATTGTTTTATAAATCCTAAAAGGATTATAAAATCAGTTAATCTGTTAGTATTGGTAAAAAATTTTGGATTCAAACAGTAGTAAAAACAATAGTGAAAAATCACCTTATGAAATTTTAGGGGTAAAAGAAGGTGCTGCCTTTGAGGATATCCAAAAGGCTAGAGATATTAAAGTTAAAGAGGCTGGTGAAGATTTAATTTTAAAAGCAAAAATAGAATCATCCTTTGATCAATTACTTATGGGTAGTTTGAAAGCAAGACAATCAGGAAATGTAAGTTATGAAGCTGTAAGTGCTTCAAAAAAAGAAAAACAAATTAATCAATTTACCAATAATAATTTCCCACTACTTTCTAAGATAAAAAATTTAAATAATAATTCTAAGAATTCAAGCCAGTATAGTCTTCCTAAAATAACCCCCCCCTCATTTGATAATCTTTCAATAAAAATATCTCTTGGATTACTATTTTTAGTTTTGTTATTTATTAGTCCAGATTCGAATAATAGACTTTTGCTTTCCATCTCAACATTGATACTTACCTATACCCAAATTAAATCGGGGAAAAGATTTATAGGCTCTTTAGGATGGAGCGTTACTTTTCTTTCAATAGGACTAATATTCGGCGGATTACTTGAAACTAATTCTTTCATTCAAGAGATATCAAACAATTCTTTATCAATACAAAAAATTCAAAGTATTCCCGCAATGGTTATTTTATGGCTGGGAGTAATCTTTTTATGATTAATTTTCTATAATCGATCTAATTTCTTCAGAATTTATCAAATATTTATTCTTACAAAATTCACATACCAATTCTGCTTTGCCATCTTTCTTTAGAATATCTTCTAATTCACTCTTATCTAGCATTTGCATCGCATTTAAGCTTCTTTGTTTGGAACACTTGCATTCAAAACTAACTTCTTGGGAACGAGCTTTTTCAGATATTGATTCATCGTCAATATCGGGGAATATATTTCTTATTAAAGAGATAAGATTATCTTTTGCCTGAAATAGGTCTTCGCTAAATGAATTAATTTCTTTACATCTTTCTTCAATTAGTGAGACAAGTATAGGGTCAGTGTCTTTTTTAGGTAAAACTTGAGCTAATAATCCACCACTGCAAATAACATTTTTATTTTGAATTTTTTCTCCTATAAATACAGCAGAAGGAGTTTGTTCTGAATAATATAAATATGAAGCCAAGTCTTCAGCAATATTTCCCTTTACTAATTCAACAGTACTTGTAAATGGCTCTCCAATTCCACTATCTCTAATAACATTTAAATATCCTGTACCTAATGCTCTTTTAAAATCAAAAGAATATTTATTATTATCAGTTTTTACAAGATCTAACTCTAAATCAGGATTCCCAACATAACCCCTAACTTTCCCGTCTCTACCTGCATCAACTAACAATCCCTTTAAAGGACCGTCAGATCTAACTCTTAAAGTGACTCTCCCATGCATTATCTTCATCGAACTTGCTAAAAGAAGTGAGGCACTAAAGGCTCTTCCTAATATGCAGGTCGTTAAATAAGAAAGACCGTGCCTTTTTTTTGCTTCTAAAGAAGATTCTGTTGTTAAGACTGCAACTAATCTTATTCCTCCATTTGCTGCATTAGCACGAACTAACTTATCCATCATAATTTTCTTTCATAAAATTTTTGATTTTTCCTTTTTCCAGAATTAATATTCTAGATGGAATTCCATCAAATAAGGCAGGTTCATGAGTAACAATAATAATTGTATTTTTATTTTTTAGATCAAGAATTAAATTCTTCACATCATTTCTCATTGACCAGTCTAATCCAGCAGTTGGTTCATCAAATAAAAGAATTGTGGGGTTTCTAAGCAGCTGAACTGCCACAGCTAATCTTCTTTGTTGTCCGCCGCTAAGTTGCTCTGGTGGTTGCGTCAGATTTAATTTTTTCAAACCGACCTTATTTAAAACTATTTCTATATTTTTTTCTCTTAAAGATTTATGGCCAATTTTTAATTCTTTTCCAATAGTAGTCCCAATAAAGTATCTCTCTGGAAATTGGAATACTACTCCACATAACCATCTTCTTTTCCTAGAAGATAAAATTTTATTTTTCCATGAAATTTCCCCTTTTTGGGGATTTGTTAATCCGCTTATTATTTCAATTAGGGTGGTTTTACCAGAACCACTATTTCCGCAAATTAAGATGATTTCATTTTCATGAACTTTTAAATTAAGATTATCTATTATTTTTCTTTCACCAGTTTGAGGTTGATAAGATATTTCTTTTAAATCAAGCATTATTAATTAAGTTATGAGTACGAATTTTAATCTAGTAATAACTTACTTATAATAGATATAGATCTAAAAAGCTATTAGTCAATATGAATATCGTTTTTAGAGAAGTTGACCCTTTTAATTGTTGGATATGGATAAGGTTTTCAGAATCACCAACTCAAGATGAAAAAAATTATTTAGATGGTGTTTTCGATAGTTGGTACGTTTTAGGAAGATTAGGTGGCTTTAATTCTGAAAATTTGCAAACTCATGAAGAAGGTTCAGATCTTAGTTGGATGCCTTACGATAATGACCTGAAAAACGCATCTCTTCCTGCTTTAATGCATAATTTAGGAATTATGGAATATCAAAACCTATGGGCCAGATGTTGGGTTGATTTTGGGACTTCAGATTCGCTTTCAATAGATATATTAATTAATTCTTTGAATGAGATCTCAAATAATTATGTCAAAATTGAAGAATTAATTATTGGTGGTGAAAATAACGACTGGGCTACTGAAGAACATGAAGATTTGGTTTTTAAAGATTAAGAGTTTTAGATGGAAGACTTAACAAGACTAATTATTTCCCCTGAAAGAATTGTAAATATTAAGAATAATAATTTAGAACTGACTAATGATGAGGCTCATTACATAAATAAAGTAATGAGGATAAAAACTGGTAAAGAAATATTCATAGGTAATGGCGAGGGTTCATTGTGGAAAGCTATAAAAGTTAAAAATAATTGTTTAAACATAATTCAATTTAAAAACCCTTATTTATTTAAAGAAAAAGAAAATTTATTATTGGGAATAGCTGTTGTTATACCAAAGAATGGTTTTGAGGATATTTTAAGAATGTGTACTGAGATAGGGATTGATTTTATTCAACCATTATTTTCAGAAAGACAGGTCAACAAAAATTTAAATTTTACGAGAAAAATTTTTAGATGGAATTCAATTATCAAAGAAGCAGTTGAGCAAAGTGAAAGATTATGGAAACCATCTATTTCAAATGGCATAGATATTATTGAATGGATAAAAAATAGAGATAATCGAGAAAGAGTCTCAATTTCTATAACTAGAGATGATAATTGTTATAACTTAAATCAATGGTTAAATAAACAGAAAGAATTTTTAAATAAAAAAGGGGCTATTTTCTGGAATGTAATTGGCCCTGAAGGAGGTTGGTCTTCAAGAGAAATTGAGTTTTTTAACAAAAATAATAATACCTTCGTTAAGCTCTCTGACACTATCTTGAGAACTTCAACCGCTAGTATTAATGCATCATCAACTCTAAATCAGTGGAGAATTGATTTGAAATTAAGGAATTAGATAATTATGGAATTAATTAGAAATCAATTTTTTATAGGTTTTTGCATTAACTTTAGTTTGATTTATATATTTTGCAAGATTCCTTTGATGACAAAAGGTGGTTGGATAAGTGCAGGTATTTTAGGAACAATTTTGTGGGGATGCTTTTCTTGGCAGGGATGGATGTCAGTTGTAATTTATTTATTATTTGGATCTCTCGTTACCAAAATAGGTTTTAAATTTAAAAAAGAACAAGGAATAGCTGAAAAAAGAGGTGGGAGAAGAGGTCCTGAAAATGTATGGGGCTCTGCAGCTACAGGATTATTTTTTGCCATTATGACCAAATTTAATGCTCCCAACGCAGTGATGTTTAAAATAGGATTTGCTGCAAGTTTTGCTGCAAAGTTGGCGGATACTTTTGGCAGCGAAATTGGTAAAAGGTTTGGAAAGGATACATATTTAATTACTTCACTTAAAAAGGTTGAAAGAGGAACTGAAGGAGGAATAAGTTTAGAAGGAACATTAGCTAGTGTCTTGGGATCAATATTTATGGCATTTATAATGCTTCGTCTTTCAATTATTTCTACAAAATCCCACTTCATAATTGTTGCAGTCTCGGGATTATTGGCAACACTCTCCGAAAGTATTATTGGTGCTAGATTTCAAAATAAATATAAATTAAGTAATGAAATGGTAAACGCTATGCAGACAAGTATTGCTTCTGTTTTTGCTATCTTTGGTCTTATTTTATATTCATATTTTGTAAATTAAAAATATTTGAAAGACTTAGGATACCTTCCATTTTGTAAGAATATCCCAGCTCTTCAGTCTTTGGAAAATCCAGAAATGACCTTTGGAATTTAAATGAATACCATCACTAGTAATCCAATTTTTACTCCTTTTATCAGAGTACATTTCTCTAAAAGTTGGAAGAAATGGAACATTCTGATTGAGGCATACTTCCTCCATTCTCCTTTCATAAGAATTACAAAACTCATTAGAATACCATAGACATCCTGCGAACGGCATTTTGCTTTCGTCAACAGGTGTCAGACCAATAACAAAGACATTTGTTTGGGATTTCATTTCATTAATTAGTCTCTCTAAACCATATTCAAATCCATCTATATCTAATTGATGCCTTCCGTTTTTCTGACCAATTGCTGCAGTATCATTAAGACCAACATTTAGTAGGATTGCTTTAGGTTTATTTCTTCTCGTTTCTCCTCTTGAGGACCACTCTTTTTCCCATCTAGATGAAACTTTTTCTATCCCATCTCCCCTTACTCCAAGTTGATAAATAACTGGCCCATTTTGGTTATTGCACCAATCTTTTCTAAGCCTCTCACACCACCCGCCACCTACATTATCTCCCCATCCATAAACTGAGCTATCTCCAATTACAACTAGCTGTTTTGGTAAACTAATCACTATAATAGTAAAAAGTAAGTACTTGATTCAACAAAATATTTTTACAAATCAAGTTAAACTATTTTTAATTTTACCATTGATTAATTCGCCAACTATTGCGATGGAGCTATAAGCTGTCAAAACCATGATAACTTCTTTCCCTGCGAAGGAACTTAGAGATTCTTGCAATTGCCAACCTAGACCAACACTTCCAATAATTCCAACAATTGCAGTTTCTCTAATAATTATGTCAGATCTATAAGCGCAATATGCTAAATAACTTTTTGCTTGTTGAGAAAATAAACCTAAAAGCCAACTAGTCTTTTTTGAGATTCCTAAAGATTTCATTGCGATATAATTACTTTTATCTTGGCTATCTAGATTTGTAAAAAGTAATTTGCTTGTAATGCCAGCATTATGAAGACCAAGTGTTAAAGCTGCTAAAGATAAAGAAGGATTATTAAAAGTTAATAGAGTTATAAGTATTACAGGTGTAGGTATTAAACGTAATAAAAATGCAAAAAATTTTATAAGAATTTTAGAAGTATTGTTGTTAAACAATCCTATTAATAATGGAGGTAAACTAATTGCAATTCCTGTCGATAATAGACTTAAAATTATTGTTTCCAATATAAGTTTTAAGAAATTAAATAATTCTAAATCTGAGCTTGATTTAAATAGAAAACTAATAGAATTGAAATTTTCAAAATTATTATTAAAAACAAAATAAAGAAAATATGAAAAAGAAAGTAAAATTGTTATAAAAATAACTACAATAAAAATAATAGATAGATTTTTATTTGTATTATTAAATTTAATTTTTTTGAATATTAAGCTAGAAATAATTATCAAAATTGCTAAGGACCATAAATAAGTCCATAACTCTCTAAAATTCAAAGTTTGTAAAGATAAGAGAATACTAGTACCTATTCCTCCAATCCCAAAAAGTCCTAAAATCAATGTACTTCTTATTGAACACTCTAATCGATATAAACCAAAGTTTTTAAATGTATTTATTATTGGATTCCATATTAAAGTTAATAAAAAAGAAAATTTAGGGGCGTTTATTTGGTTTATAGATTCAAAAATTTTGTAGTCAATAGTTTCTAATTGTTCAGCAAAGACTTTTGAATTTACAGCAATATAAGGAATACATATTGCTATTATTCCTATCGAAAAATTTATGCCATATATTTGCATTAATAGTAATCCCCAAACTACTTCATGAAGAGATCTAATTATGGTTAGAAAAAACCTTATTATGCTATAGAAAAGATTTGGAATATTAAAAATTTTATAAAAAATATTTGAGGATAATATTCCAAAAATTGCTCCAAAAATAATACTTACTAACCAACTAAAAAACGCAATTAAGATAGTTTCATTTAATCGATTAATTACGGTAAAAATAATTTCATTATCGATTTTGGGATTAAATGCAGAAATAAAAAATTCTTGGAATAATTTAAATCCTCCAAAATGTAAGTTAGTTATTAATTGATACCCCAAAGGTATGCAAACCAAAATTGGAAGAAAAGATAATGAGGTATAGTTTAATTTTAATTTATTCAACAAATTAATATATTTTGTCTAAATGAAACTTCTTTAAGTTAGTTCTTTTAATATTGAAAAAAATTTTACCATCTCTTATTCCTATAACTTTATCGAAATCGTTCAACAAATCTAATCTATGTAATGCAACTAAAGTTGTCTTTGGGAATTTTATATTATTTTTATCCACATTTTCTAGCAGTAGGTTTTTAATTGTTTTTATCAATTTGGGATCTAAATTACTAAAAGGCTCATCTGCAAGTAATATATTTGATCCTTGAATTAATGATCTAGCTATAGCTACTCTTTGTTTTTGCCCACCAGAAAGTTTTCTGATTTTTTTGTCGTATATAGAGTTATGAAGTTTACATAATTGCATATATTTATGAGCCTTCTTGAAAGAACTTATATTTAGCAAATTTTTAAAAGCGAAATAAAAATTGTTTTCCGCTAGTAGTCCACAATTAACATTTTGTTCTGCCGAGAGATCTTCTATTAATCTTAAATCTTGCCAAATAGTTGTTATCTTGTGTTTTTGCTTTCTATCTAATTCCTCGAAACTTTTATTGAATAATTTAACCTCACCTAGAGTTGGCTTTATAGTACCATTAAGCACTGATATAAGAGTAGTTTTTCCTGAACCACTTTTACCTAAAAGTGCAATTTTCTCTCCTGAATTGATTTTTAAATTTACTTTATTTAGAATCAGATTTTTTTTGTATTTATAAGATATATTTTTTAGTTCTAAGAGAGTATTTTTCATCTAATTTTATTTAATTTTCTCCCGATATTCTCAATCTTTTTATACTGTTTTGCTTCTGCATTAATAAATCTTTTTGCATTGAACATATCTAATATCTGTTGATGTGATTTTTTCTTTATATCTAAATTTAGAATTACTGATTTAAGTTGTTTTGTAAACCCTTCCCCGAATTTCCTGTCAAGATCGCCTTGAGCTAACCAATGATAGTCAACATATTTTGGAGTGATCCAGAATAATTTTAAATTACTTGTTCTTTTGGGATTATTTTTAAGATTGTTTTCCCAAACTTGTTTATTTAAAGCTCCTGCATCAAATGCCCCACTATTAACTAAAGCTATTGTGGCATCATGACTTCCACTAAAACTTGCTTTTTTACCTTTAAAGTGTTTAATTTCTACCCCTGCCTGATTTAGGAAATATTCTGGCATTAATCTTCCAGAAGTTGAGTTTTCAGAGCCAAAAGTAAATCTTAAATTCTTGAGTTTTTTTAGTTCTTTAATGTTTGAAATTGAGTTAAGTTCTGAATGTTTATTTACTATAAAAACACTTTCAAATTTCTTATCGATATTTCTTTGAGCTATGACAATTGAATTAGGAGTTTGTAATCTTGCTTGAACTCCTGATAAACCGCCAAACCAAACCAAATCTAAATCTTTAAGTCTAAATCCAGTTACTGCTGCAACATAATTAATAACAGGAATGTATTTAACTTCTACATTAAGTTGCTTGGATAATTCTTTTGAAAATAAATTAAATCTTTTGTCTAAAACATCTTGGTTTTGATCAGGTATTGCTCCAACCTTTAAAACTTTGGGATTTGAAAATACAGGTAATGAAAAGATAGAAAATAATAGAGATGAACTCAGTATAAAATTTTTTAAATTAAACATATTTAGGTTTTAAATTAATAATACTCTGATATAGCTTTTGAAAATCTATTTAGGCCCTCTTTTATTTTAACTACTGAAGCTGCACAAGATATTCTTATACATTCGTCAGCACCAAAAGCTTTTCCAGGTACAACAACTAATCCATAATCTTGAAGAGCTTTTTTGCAAAAATCAACAGAAGTAATTGAGGAGTTAGGTAATCTTGGAAATGCGTAAAATGCTCCATTAGGTTCTTCAATATAAATCCCATTTATATTTTTAAGGCCCTCATAAAGAAGACTTCTTCTTTGATCATAATGGCTATTTATCATTGAGAAAAACTCATTATTAATTTTTAAAGCCTCTAAAGCACCTTTTTGAACAAAAGAACATACATTACTTGTACTTTGACTTTGTAATGCTGAGGATGCTTTGATTACATCTTTGGGACCTACTAAATAACCTATCCTCCATCCTGTCATAGCCCATCCTTTAGCAAATCCATTTATTAAAAAAATTCTCTCTTTTAAGTCATTAGCTAATGTAGATAAACTGTAGTGAATAAAATCTTTTTTAAGGATTAGTTCGTAAATTTCATCACAAAGAATATTGATATTTGGATTTTCCCTGGCTATATCAGCAACTTGTAATAACTCTTCTTTTGACATTACTCTACCTGTAGGATTATTGGGAGAATTCATAATTATAAATTTAGTTTTTGTAGAGATTTTAGACTTCAAATCATTTATATTTATTTTAAATCCATCTTCAGCAGATGAATTTGTAAAAATTGGCTTCCCACCAGCCAACTTAACCATCTGGGGATAACTTAACCAGTATGGAGCAGGTATGATAACTTCGTCTCCATCATTTAATAAAACTTGGAATAAATTATATATTGCTTGTTTAGCACCATTTGTGATCATTACATTCTCAAATTCAATATCTAAATTGTTTTGAATTTGAAATTTTTTTGCAATTGCTTTTCGGAGATCTAAATTCCCCGCTGCAGGTCCGTACTTTGTAAATCCATCAAATATCGCTTTACTTGTAGCATCTATAACTTCTTTTGGAGCATTAAAATCAGGTTCTCCAGCACTTAAATTGCAGATGTCTACACCCTCTGCAGCTAATTGATTTGCTTTAGCACTTATCTGCAGTGTAAGTGAAGGCTCAATTGAAAGTGCCCTTTTAGATAAATTAGCTTTATTCATTGATTTATAGCTTTTTCAAATATGGCTTTTAATTATGACAAATGCATAAATTAAGAATAAGTAAGAGTATCACAGAATGGTTTAATTTAGTACATTTTCTTAATTTAATTTATTTTCATGTTTTAACTTCTTAAGATAAAAAAAATTTAAATTTTTATTTTCGGTGAAAAGGTTAGTAATTGGAAGAGGAAGTGTATTCGCAGATTTATTAATAATTGGTGAAGCTCCTGGAGCCCAGGAAGACTTAGAGGGAAAACCTTATGTAGGTAAATCTGGTAAATTATTAAACGAATTGTTGAGAAAAGCGGGTATTGATTACGAAGAAGATGTTTATTTTTGTAATGTAATTAAATGTCGTCCATCAAAGAATAGAAAACCAACTACCAGAGAAATTAATATTCATAAACCTTGGTTAATGCAGCAAATAAAACTTGTTGATCCAAAATTTATAATTCTTACTGGTTCGACTGCTATGAGAGCTATTTTAGAAGTTAAAGATCCTATAAGTAATTTAAGAGGTCAATGGATTAACAAAGATGGGAGAGAAATTATGGTAATTTTTCATCCATCATATTTGTTGAGATTTCCTTCAAAAGAAATCAATAAACCCTATGATCTGACTTTCAAGGACCTTGAGAATGTAAGTGGTAAACTATATGCCTTATAATTTAGTGAATCCTTTTTGAATATCAAAAATTTTAATGTCATTAACTCAATCAAAAGAGGTTAATAGTCTCTCCAAAAGATATTCAACTCATATTGAGAGGAGGATAACCAGAACAGTAATGGTTGGCGATATAGCAATAGGAAGTGATTATCCAGTAAGAGTTCAATCTATGATAAATGAAGATACAATGGATGTCGAAAATGCTTACTTGGCTATCAAAAGACTACATGATGTGGGTTGTGAAATAGTGAGATTAACTGTTCCTTCTTTAGCACATGCAAAAGCAGTAGGAGATATAAAAGAAAAATTATTGGGAGATAATATTAACACTCCATTGGTCGCGGATGTTCATCATAATGGGATGAAAATTGCAATGGAGGTTGCAAAACATGTTGATAAAGTAAGAATAAATCCTGGATTGTTTGTATTTGAGAAATCAGACCCTACAAGAACTAAATATACAGATGAGGAATTTGAAACTATCAAAGAAACAATACTTAAAAGATTTACCCCTTTAGTAGAAGTTTTAAAGGCTGAAAACAAAGCTCTAAGAATTGGAGTTAATCATGGATCTCTATCTGAGAGAATGCTATTTACTTATGGAGATACTCCATTGGGAATGACAGAATCTGCGATGGAGTTCGTCAAAATTTGTGATGAGCTTGATTTTCATAACATAATAATTTCTATGAAAGCTTCTAGAGCACCTGTGATGATGGCAGCTTACAGGATGATTGCAGATAGACTTGATTCAGAAGGATATAATTATCCATTGCATTTAGGAGTGACGGAAGCTGGAGATGGTGATTATGGAAGGATTAAAAGTACTGCTGGAATCGGAACACTTCTGGCAGAGGGATTAGGAGATACCATTAGAGTTTCTTTGACAGAAGCACCTGAAAAGGAAATTCCAGTATGCTACTCAATTTTGCAATCTTTAGGACTAAGAAAAACGATGGTTGAATACATCAGTTGCCCTAGTTGTGGAAGAACACTTTTCAATCTAGAAGAAGTCGTAGATAAAGTTAGAAATGCTACTTCACATTTGACAGGTTTAGATATAGCAATAATGGGGTGCATAGTAAATGGGCCTGGAGAGATGGCAGATGCTGATTATGGTTATGTTGGTAAAGGTAAAGGAACCATCGCTTTATATAGAAGGAAAGAAGAGATAAAAAGAGTGCCTGAAGACGAGGGGGTTGATGCTTTAATTCAACTTATTAAGGATGATGGAAAGTGGATTGATCCTTAAGGATTTGTCAAATTTTGAAATTTTAAATAAATATTTTTTATAATATGATTAAAACTTGATTCTTTGAAGATAAAAAAATTGCTAAAAAAAAATTTTATAATTTTATTTACTACAACTTTTTCTGGGATATTTTTTAGTAATTTTGCAGATGCAACAGTTTTAAATAATAGTTATAAAGAAGTAATTGATCATGTTTGGCAAATTGTATATAGAGATTTTCTTGATTCAAGTGGTAAATTTCAAAAGTCTAATTGGATTAAGCTAAGAAAAGAGTTTTTATCAAAAACATACTCAGACAGCAATGAAGCATATGATGCGATTCGAGATATGCTATCGAACTTAGATGATTCTTACACAAGATTTTTAGAACCTAAAGAATTTAATCAAATGAGAATTGATACCTCTGGCGAATTAACTGGAGTTGGTATCCAAATAGTTAAAGATAAAGAATCTGATGATTTAATAATTATTTCTCCAATAGAGGACACGCCTGCTTATGATGCTGGAATTAAGGCTAGAGATAAAATAATATCTATAGATGATATTTCTACAGAAGGGATGAATATAGAGGACGCCGTAAAATTAATAAGAGGACAAAGAGGTACTAAAGTTAAGCTTGAAATTCTTAGAGGTTCTAAATCTTTTTTTAAGGTTTTATTAAGAGAAAAGATTGAAATAAAATCTGTTTTAAGTAAAGTCAATCAAACCAAAAACGGCTTATTAATTGGCTACGTAAGAATTAAACAATTTAATGCAAATGCATCAAGAGAAACTAAAGATGTTATTAAAGATTTAGAAACAAAAAAAGTCGCAGGATATGTTCTTGATTTGAGAAGTAATCCGGGAGGATTATTAGAATCAAGCATTGATATCTCTAGACATTTTATTAATAAGGGAATAATAGTAAGCACCTTAAGTAAAGATGGTTTAAAAGAAATAAAAAGAGGAAACGGTCAAGCTCTAACAAAAAAACCCTTAGTTGTCTTAGTTAATGAGGGCTCTGCTAGTGCTAGTGAAATAGTTTCTGGCGCAATAAAAGATAACAAAAGAGGTAAATTAATTGGTAAAAAAACTTTTGGGAAAGGGCTAGTTCAATCCATGAGAACCTTAGTTGATGGTTCTGGTCTAACTGTTACAGTAGCTAAGTATTTAACTCCGAATGGCATTGATATAAATAAATCTGGAATTATTCCAGACATAGAAGTAAATATGAATATCAACCCTATTCTTCAAAGAGAGATTGGAACTAGAAAAGATAAACAATATAAAGCAGGTGAAAAAGAGTTAATAAATATAATTAAAAGGAGAAATCAGATAGGTCAGTTTAACTCTGCCACTACAAACCTTAATGCATTATTGAAAATTAATAAGGAAAATAGAGTATTTTCATTTAATTAATTACTCATATCCAACATCCTTTTTATTGGTACGTAAGCTTTTCTTATTATTTCAGGGTCAAGTTCGATAGACGGTGA
Source organism: Prochlorococcus marinus str. MIT 9107 (assembly GCF_000759855.1). Taxonomy (GTDB): domain Bacteria; phylum Cyanobacteriota; class Cyanobacteriia; order PCC-6307; family Cyanobiaceae; genus Prochlorococcus_A; species Prochlorococcus_A marinus_N. The sequence continues at coordinate 265,899 of NZ_JNAI01000009.1, read as the reverse complement.
ATTGTTTTTTAAACAATCAAGAATTTTTTCTAAAGTGTTTAGTTTCATATATGGACAATCGTTACATTTACAACCTTCTATGTCTGGAACTTCAATAAAGGTTTTATTAGGTTCAACCTTCTTCATCTGATGTATTATTCCAGGTTCTGTTAATACCATGTAAGTTTTAGCTGGATCTTTGCTGACGAAATCAAGCAATTTACTGGTTGATCCAATAAAGTCCGAGAGAAGTAATAAATTTTGACTACATTCAGGGTGAGCAATAATTTTTGCTCCTGGATTTTGGAATTTTAATTTTAGTAGTGCTTCTTCACTAAATGATTCATGAACGATGCAGCTGCCAGGCCATAATTTGAGATCTCTTCCTGAATTTTTCTGCACCCATCTTCCAAGATTCTGATCCGGCGCAAAAATTATCTTTTTCCCTTCAGGTATCTTTTTAACTAATGAGACTGCATTGCTGCTTGTACATATTAGATCACTTTGAGCTTTTACTTCCGCAGTACAATTTATGTAACTTACGACATAGTGGTCTGAATTATTATCCCTAAACTTTTGAAATTCATCTGCGGGACAATCGTCTGCTAATGAGCATCCTGCGTCAATATCGGGTAATAAGACTGTTTTATTTGGGCTAAGTATTTTTGCGGTTTCGGCCATAAAGTGTACCCCGCAAAAAATTATTATATCTGCATCATTATTCGCAGCTTTCCTAGATAGATCTAATGAATCTCCAATAAAATCTGCAATTTCTTGAATCTCTGGAGCTTGATAATAATGCGCCAAAATAATAGCATTAGCTTTTATGCAACGCTCCTTAATTTCAGAAATCAAATCCTCTTCATTTTGAATGGATTTCTGTTTTGGAGTAGAAGTTATACTGGTCAGGATTTAGAATATCTCTAAATAGATTATATGCCTTTAAACAGAAAAAATTCTGACAAATTTAAAAATTGCTATTGTTGGTGACTGTCATGGTCAATGGTCAGATTTAGACTTGAAAGTTTTATCGATTATTAAACCAAATATTGTTTTATTTGTTGGTGATATTTCTGATGGGAGTGTCAAAATAATAAAAAAAATAAATGAAATCAAAATACCTACATTTGTAGTATTAGGTAATCATGATAGAGGGAAGGACTCTACGGGTGAAATTCTCTTAAAGCAAATACGTGTTCTTGGTGAAAAATTTTGTGCATGGGATTTGAAAGTTTTTAATAATCAAATAAATTTACTATCTGCTAGACCATGCAGTTCAGGAGGTGGTTATTATCTTTCAAAAGAAGTAAAAGGAGTTTATGGCCCTATCAGCGAACAAGATTCAGTAAATAAAATCATCAAATGTTCTGAAAAGACTATTGAAGATATCCCTTTAATAATTATGTCTCATGCTGGTCCTTCGGGTTTAGGCTCAGAACCTGGAAGTATTTGTGGGAAAGATTGGAAATTACCCTCTTTAGATTGGGGAGATAGAGATTTGTCTTTTGCTATTTCACAAATACAAAAGAAAAGAAAAGTTGACCTTGTAATTTTTGGTCATATGCACAATCGGCTTAAAAGAAATCTTGGTTTAAGAGAAATGTTTAAAATTGATAGTAAAGGAACTTTTTATTTAAATACTGCTGTAGTGCCAAGATATAAAGCTGATGAAAATGGAGAATTATTAATTAACTTTTCATGGATTGAGTTTGAAAAAAAACAATTAATACATGTTTCTCATAGATGGTATTCCGAATCTGGTGAAATTTGTGAAGAAGACAAATTCCTTTAGATTAAATATTATCGATCAAAATTTAACTATTATTTGGCTTTTCATATCTTGAAAATAACGTTTGAGATAAAAGATACCCCGCAATTCCTGCTGCCGTAAAAGCTAAACCATTTTTAAATAAAGGTAATAAATCATTCGTTCTGGTGATTATCGGTGCCAAACCAAAGATCCCAAATAACATTCCCCATAAAGGAGAAAGAAGAGCTAAAAATCCAATTGAAATGACTTTACCTTCTTTCCTTGGGGCGGAGGCGAATCCCGCTACTAGTCCTCCAAGGATAGAGGTACATAAAGTCCAAATATATTGCTCTTTGGGGAGGCCTGGGACAACTTGACAACCTCCTCTCTCAAGACAAACTTTTACTGAATTAATTGCATCTAGTACTGCTCCATCTTCTCCATGATCTTTTACATAATATTGATTACCAAATCTTGTTTGAAGTTCAACCCAAAATAATCGTGGCATAAAAGCAAAATAAGCCTCTCCGACGTTAAAGTTCAATAGATTACCACCTCTAGGATCTGCAACTATTAATAAACTTGTCTCATCCAGATCCCAATAGTCCTTTATCGCTCTACCTGGAGAACTCTCAAACTGAGATAAGTATTTAATTTTCCATCCACTTTCAACTTCTAGTTTGTTGAGCTTATCCTCTAAAGATTTTTTCTGATTAGGACTTAATGTTTTAGCTAAATCAATTACAGGTGTTTTTTCTTCTGGTAAGAGATTTGGATTATTTATAGCGAAAACGGGTTTATGTGAAATAAAAAAGACTATTGATAGAAATATTCCCAATAAATAGTTAATCTTTGAAGGCATAAATAAGTTTCGTCTCTTTATATTTTCGCCGATGAATTGCTTACCCGTGAATAATCCAGATTGGTTAGTAAAAAAAATAATAAAAATGGGTGGGACTATAAGTTTTTATGACTATATGAACTTTGTTTTAAATGATCCTATCAATGGTTACTATGGCAGCGGTAAAGCTAAGCTAGGCTTTCGAGGAGATTTTGTTACATCACCCTCTTTATCAGATGATTTTGCTTTTTTGGTTGGTAAACAAATCGAAGATTGGTTGATTCAGTTAAAAAGTGGTTTTTTATCTAATAAGAAATTAACTGTAATTGAATTTGGAGCTGGAGATGGAAGTTTTATGAGTGGATTAATTAAATATTTATTAGGAAGTAGTAAAAATTTTTTGAAAGGAGTTTCTTTTGTGATCATTGAACCTAATAAAGGGATGTTAGAAAAACAAAAAAATAAATTGGAGGAATTTTTAAACTTAGGTATTGAAATTTTGTGGAAAGGTTTGGAGGAATTAGAGGAAAATAATATTAATGGAATAGTTGTAGCAAATGAGGTTTTAGATGCTTTGCCAGTAGAGAGAATAACTTTTTCTAAGGGAAAATTATTTCGACAAGCAGTATCTTTAGACAAAAAATCTTGTAAATTATTTTTTGATGAAATGCCTATTCCAAGTGAATTGGAAAAAAGTATCGAACTTGCGAAAAATGAATTAGGAATAACTATTCCGCCTGAAGATGTCATTGAAGGTTGGACAACAGAATGGCATGTAGACAACTCAGAATGGTTAAAAGCTATTTACGGAAAAATTAATAATGGTATTTTATTGATAATTGATTACGCTAAAGATGCTAAAAAATACTACACTTCTAAGAATTGCGATGGGACGATAGTTTCTTATAAAAATCAAAAAATGAACACTAATGTCCTGGATTCTCCAGGGAATTGCGATTTAACATCTCATTTGTGTATAGAAACCTTAATTAATGATGCTGAGACTCTTGGATTTAATACTGCTGGAATAACTAAACAAGGAGAAGCTTTGTTAGCACTAGGATTAGCAGAGAGACTTTATGGAATTCAGCAAGAATTTAAGAAAGATTTATCAAATGCCTTTTTAAGAAGAGAAGCATTACTTAGACTGGTTGACCCTTTGTGTCTTGGAGATTTTAAGTGGTTTGTTTTTAATAAGTTTAAGGCGAAGGAAGTGAATATAAATTCAACCTGCTTGCTTTAAGAAAAAAACTCTAAAAACAATGAATCCTCTACGTCATCATAAATATCAACTTCACCAATCTCTTTCGGTAAGATGAATCTCATTTTGCCATCACGTACTTTTTTGTCGCCCATAAGTATTGTTAGAACCTCTTCTTTATTTATTTTGGGTATCTCAGTAGGAAGATCATAACTATTCAAAAGATTCTCTTGTCTTTTTAATTCTTCTTTAGACCATAACCCTTTCTCAATAGCTATTTTCCCCGCAATATTCATCCCAATTGATATCGCCTCACCATGTAGAAATTTGCCGTATCCACATAAATTTTCAATAACGTGACCAAAAGAATGACCATAATTCAATATTGCTCTGATACCATTTTCATGTTCGTCTTGAGAAACTATATGAGACTTCGTTTCAATTGAACTATTAATTATTTTAATTAAGTATTCATTTTTGAGATTTATAAGTTCATTCTTATTCTTTTCAATTTCTAAATATTCAAAAAGTTCTTTATCTCTTATGACTCCGTATTTTATTACTTCGGCCATACCTGCACTAAATTCTCTTTTGGGCAAACTTTTTAAAGTTTCTGGATCAATAAAAACTGCCTTAGGTTGATTAAAAGCTCCAATTAAATTTTTGCCTTTAGGATGATTTACCCCTGTTTTTCCTCCTACGGAAGAATCAACCATCGATAATAATGTTGTTGGAATCTGAATATATTCGATACCTCTAAGCCAAGTAGCCGCTGCAAAACCACTGACATCTCCAACGATTCCTCCTCCAAGGGCAATAATTATTGAATTTCTATCTAAACCAAATTCAAATGCAACATCATATATTTCACTTAAAGTTTTCAAGTTTTTATGTGATTCTCCAGCCTTGATAATAAATATTTGAGCCTTAAAATTATTATCTTTTAAATGATTTAAGAATTTTTCTCCATATAAATTTGATATCTCTTCATTTGAAATCACAAGTATTTTTCTATTTTTTGTTATTCCAATTTTTAAAAGTTCTTCGCAGATATTATTGAGTAATCCCGCTTCTAGAGTTACTTCATATGACTTTTTACCTAATGGAACTAATATTTTTCTCTTATTCACAATTAATTACCTAGTTTAAATTTATAAATATTTAGTATTAAATACTTTATATATTAGCAAAATCTAAGCTCTAGATACTTAAAAAATTAGTTGTTAAGAATTAGAAATCGTAATAAAATCATGCTATGAGGTTAAAAAAAAATATAAAAATTATTAAGAAAAATTATTCGCTTGGAATAATTGGAGGTGGTCAATTGGCTTTGATGTTAACCGAAGCAGCAAAAAAAAGAGATTTAGAAGTATGTGTTCAAACAAAATCTTGTGATGATCCTGCCGGTTTTAAAGCAGATCATGTCATAGAAGCTGATCCTTTAAAGATAAGGGGTAATAAATTATTAATTAATGAGTGCGAAAAAATAATTTTTGAAAATGAATGGATAAAAATTGATAAATTAAATTTAATTGAAAATAATGATATTTTCGTCCCAAGCCTTAATGCAATTAAGCCCTTAGTAGATAGGTTTTCTCAAAAAAAATTAATAGATAAGATGAATATCACCTGTCCGAAATGGATAAGTATTGAAGATTTTAAAAATCTCTCGGATCAGGAAATGAATAATTGGAGTTTTCCTTTAATGGCAAAATCAAATAAAGGTGGATATGACGGCAAAGGGAATAAAAAAATAGAGAAAAAAGAAGATTTAGATTCTTTTTTAAAAGAGAATAATTCTGGTCAATGGTTAATAGAAGAATGGATAGATTACGAAAAAGAACTGGCTTTTGTGGGTTCAAGAGATAGTACCGGTAAGATTAGATTTTTTCCCATCGTAGAGACATTCCAATCAAACCATGTTTGTGATTGGGTTCTTGCACCTGCAACAACTGAATATGATTTAAACTTATTTGCAATAAATATTTTCTCTTCAATAGTAAATGAACTTAACTACGTTGGAGTTTTAGCTATTGAATTTTTCTATGGAGACAATGGTCTTTTAGTTAATGAAATAGCTCCTAGAACACATAATTCAGCTCATTTTTCTATTGAAGCTTGTACTTCAAGTCAGTTTGATCAATATGTTTGCATTTCCTCTGGGATAATGCCACCTGAAATTAAGATGAACTGTGAAGGGGCAATTATGATAAATCTACTGGGATTAAAAAAGAATTTCCCAATTTCAATGGAAACAAGAGTCAAAATGTTATCTGAAATTGAGGGTTCAAATATTCATTGTTATGGCAAATCTCATGAAATTCTAGGAAGAAAAATGGCTCACATTACATTTTTATTAAATGGTAAAACGCATTCAGAGAGATATGATGAGGCACAAGTTTTATTAACTATGGTAAGAGACATCTGGCCATCTCCAAATTCATAAAAAAATAAGTTAGAGTTAAATCACTGGATCTTTGGTTAAGTTCTTCTTTATGTGCTCTGATCTGACTCTCTTTCGACTTGAGGAGACTGTCGTGATGCGGTAGTAAACCGATCTTGTAATCGGAAACGAAAGCTCACTTTGAATCCTCTTCTGGCATTTCCAGGTCGATGCAGCAGAGAACTGACGGGGATCCGGTGTTACCTATCAAAATGCTTGCTACAACAGGCTTTTGGTAGGTATTTTTTAGGAATCAGCAGGACTGTTTTTGCTCTCAATGAGTATAGATAATTTGTTTGCCAAAATACTTGACGGCCCATACCAATGTATTTATATTAGTAGTACAGATGTATTATTATGTAATGACTTTAGGAGGAGCTGATGTTTGGACTAATTTTTCTTACGGTTATCGTAATGAGTCCCCAAGTGGTTGGTTGCTTAGCCCAAACCGTAGAAGATTAATTTTATTTACAAGGAATAAAAAATCCCCAAGAAACAGTATGAGAATTTTTGCTCATACATATTATGCAAATGATCTCGGTGAGCCTATGTCAATTAAATCATCAACTCAAATGTATTTGGATAATGCCTGGGATAAATGGCATGACCTTCAATTAGAAGGTTGGACTTTTGAAGAACTTGAATTACCTGAATCAGTATGACTAACTTAAATCCAATCAAAAAGAAACTATCAAAAAAAGATATAAAGATATCGATACAAGACTCATCAAAATTATTAGCTGAATTTTTTAATGGTGTTGTCATTGAACTTGATGAAGAATATAAATATGACTCATAAAGAACTGGTAGAAAAAGTTTCCGCAAATTTATTTAAACAAATTGGAAAGTTAGAAAGTAGAAGATCTTGGCTGGCGATGAGAAATTATCTTGAGCAATTAGATAGTGAACAACTTAGAGCAATGCTTAAAGAAGAAGGATGATTTAGAAATCTTGTTTATGAATTATTTATTTGGTCTTTATTTTTTTCTTAATTCTTAGAAAACCGTAAGTTCCAAAACCAACCAAAAACATGTCTAAGTAAATATGCCAAGTAGGAAAAATCTGGTGTATTAATTCCATTAACTTTTTATTGCCACTTGCCAATAAGGATAATCTAAATTTGATTTTTCTCTAATTAATTGTAATTTTCTAGAATTTATCTTTACTACTATTCCATCTGTTGGATATTTTCTAAAAAGCTTTCCTTCTAGCCATTGTTTTCTAAATACTTGAACTTGGCTCGTAAAGTTGCATGAAATATCCTGAGGGATTTTAAAGCCTAGCTTAGAAAGACTTTTTTTTGACTCATATTGGTTAAGTGTTGAATTAAGTATTTGAAATGCGCAGAAGCTAAGACTTTCAGAAAATCCTTCTTTAGCTCTGAGAAATCCAGAAGCGATTCTCTGGGAGATATTTGAACTTTGGTTGGGTGCGTATAATTCACCTCTAACTTGAAGCACTCCTCGTAAATGGATATTATTTGGAATGTCTTGAACTTGAACAAGTTTTCTAGTAATGTCAGTCCCTTTTCTTGAAATTGCTTTATCCAAGGTTCCATCTCTATACTGCAAAGCAACAGCACAACCATCAATTTTAGGCTCAATTAATAATCTTGTATCTGCTAATAATCCTCTCAAAAATTCTTCAATTGAATCCTTTTCTAATGAAGGCAAAACTAGTTTATTTTTCTTTTTAAAGTAATCACAATTAGGGTTTGTTCTTAATAAATTCTTTTCAAGTTGATCGAACTGCTTATCAGAAATTAAAGCATTCCCATTTCTATAATTATCGTCATACCATTCAATTCGTTCTTCTAGATAAGTCTTCATTTAATACGATCTCTTAATTTTTTGGCTAGGTATCCAACTTGGTTTATCTATTATCCATTTTTCTCTATCTTCAAATTTAACAGTCCATAAAAGAAATAAAGAAATTTGTTTTAGAGATATACCAAACATGTATCTTGATTTTGGACTTATTGATATAAATCCTAATAATAATATTAATAAAATAAGTTTAAAAATACCCTTAATCATTTAAAAAATTAGCGAAATTTTTGCAAATTTTTTAATTAATACAATTCTTATAACCTTCAATCTTCGCTAATTCATCAATCTTCAAACCAGTTTCCTCTAATAAAGTTTTTCCGATATTGTCTTTATTAAATTTAGTTAATGCTCCTTTAGTAGAGTACTTAATGCATTGGTTTTTATATTTCGCTTCTTTGACAACAGGAGATAAATAAAAACCAAACAAGATGATAAAAGCTAAATAGGTTAAAACTTTTCTGTGGTTTTTCCACAATTCATAAAATTTATTGGACACTAAAAATAACTAATTAACTTCTATTCTAAATTGATTGTCAACAAATTACTTTAGTAATTGAAGGACTGCTTAATTTATTCTTTTTCATTAATAGATCTAATCCAAGAATAATATCTTGATTTTCTAATTCTTTGCTCTTTCGAGACTAATCTATCTGCAGATTCTAAGAGTGATTCTCCTTTCTGAACTTTTGTTGTAATAGATATACCAAAACCTTTTGCTTCAATTTTTGCAATGCCACCCTCTAAAAAAAATAGAAAAGACCAACCTTTATTCCATCCTAGATAAAAGGGATTTCGATACATTTTATTTTTTTGGATTTACTCTTTAATGATATTTTCCTTTTGAAGGAGTTACTTGTATACACTATTACCAAATAAGAAGTTTAAGACTGATTATTTCTGGAAAGTAATTTTTGTATCTTAATAATTACTTGGAAAAAATACTTGACGTTGAAGAATAGTACATTTATAGTAATAGTACAACTGTATTATCTTAATGACATCAGGAGTTGCTAATGTTCGGACTAATTTTTATAGTGGCAACCTTATTGACCCCCCAGCTGGCTGGTTGTTTAACCAAAAAAGTGGTTTATTAATTTTTTTTGAGAGTTATAAGAAATCTGTATCTAATAACTTAAAAGTATATACCCACCTTTTCTATGCAAATGAATTAGGTGAACCAGCCCAACTTAAAAATTCAAGACTTCATTCTATTGAGTTTGCGTTTGAAAAATGGAATGAATTAATTTCAGGAGGTTGGCAAATTGTTACTAGTAAATTCCAGTAATCATCATTAAGGTAAATCCGCCAAAATGGGAATATCTAAAAGAATCTATCCTAAAACGAAAAAATACAAAGATTTGTATTACTTACAATCACTTTCGCTACAGCACTCCATAAACTTTTGCTACTGTCTTGATCTGTCCAAGATAGGGAAAACGTATATCACAGTGTGATCCTTTACTTAAAGGTTGTGAGTATTGGCAAAAAAATAGGACTATATTTTCTCCTGAAGCATCTTAGTTTTCTCTAATTAAACTTTTCTAGGTAGAGATATTTAATTATGTAAACAAAGCATTATTTTATACAACTTAAAAAAATCTTTTAAAGTAATTTTTGAATATGATTCAATTTTATTTTTCCATATTTTTAATAGTCGTGCTTACATTTTTTGCACTTTTATTAGATGCACCAGAATTGGCTTCTTTAATTCAAACATTTTAGAAAATAATAAATCAGCATTTTTACGGATTTACTTTCTTTGTATGTAACGCGTAAGTTTAAGTTGTTGAATCGGAGGGATCTAATGATTGAAAGTCCACCAGAGGAGTTAAATTATAAAATTTAAATCTAAATAAAACTAATGCTAAGTTAGGAATGTTTCTTTTGTACGAGATTCATTCCTTTTTAATTTTTTAAAAACTCTGAAAGTATTAATATTACATTTTAAAGCATAAGATATATTCTTAATTTTACTAATGTAAAGACAAAGCTCCTATAGATAGCGGCTAACATTAACTTAATACAAAACCAATTTTTTGTTCTTTCTCTTCTACCAATTCGTTCATAATTATTTTAAATAGATTTTTAATTTCTAAATTCTAAGCAATATTATCTTTTTGAAGATCTATACAGATATTTTTTATTTCTTCATACGCATTATCAATTAAGATTGTTTCTGATCTTGATTAGCCATAAAAGTTTAAAAAGCTCCGTTACAGTTAAAGCCGCTGCAGTTAATAAATCTGAGAATATTCATTATGAAATTATGAAATATCTCATCATAGAAAAATGCCCAAGTCGTAAATATAGCAAAACAAGAGATAGCAAAAGCAGTATATTGGAGCCAATGTATTCCAAAACTGTCTAATCCATTTTTATCAAAATTAGAATTACTCAATTGCCTTTTTTCTTATAATAAAAATTATTTTCTAAAAAGGAGAGTTTTTAGGAAGCGAGATTTAATTTTTCTAAGATCTTAAATATAATTATCGCTTAAATAAACCCAGGAATTATAGAACCAAAAAAGCCATAGTTTAATATTAAAGCTGAAAAACCAATCATAGCTAATCTACCATTTGTAATTTCAGCATTTTTCCAATATTTCCTCAGATAGTTTTTAATTTTTTTGGAATTTTGATCTATCAAATAATTGGTTTCTAAAGGCTCCTGCAACCTTTTGATAGTGAAAAGAGAAAATTGGATTGTAATTGCAATTATTACAATTATAAAACTAGTGAGAGCATCCATAATTATATTGAATCTGCGATAAATTAATTAGCCAAAGTGTAAATGACATTTTTACATAATAAAAATTTCCTTATCTCTGCTTTATTGAAAAAGAAAATTAAACTAGAATTATTAATGAATGTAACATGATTTAAAAGAAAAAGTATATATTTTTACTTTATTTTTGGATTTCAACTTTTAGATTAACTTAAATGTTACGTTATTGTGACAGGTCATTTCTGTGTGGCGGATTTTGGCGATTAATTTATTTGTTTAAAAAATAAACTAAATTAGGGGGTATTGAGACTTTTTTATAAGAATATATCTTTAATTAGTATTGACTTACCAATAATAGTTTAATGACTGGCAAAAACTATTTTTGTTCGATTTTAGGAAGATAAAATTTATTTCCTAATGTATAGCCTATTGAAATAAGTACTAACCCAATAAGTTGAGGTAAATGTGAATTTGCAAGCGAGATTTTTTCAATCATTGCTTAATCTATAAAATAATATATTAATAAAATTTTTTTAAATTTGTAAAATATTTTTTTATTCTTTAATTTCACCAGATTTTTTCAGTGAATTAACAAGTCTCTCATTTTCTGTTTTTAAATTTTCTAATGCAGATTTTGTGAATTGCTCTTTAGCCTCAAATTTTGCTGAACTTATAACTTTTTTATTAGGAAGTTTTTTCTTCGAATCTGGCTTCATATTAAATAGCTTTTTAAAAATATTAGAAGATATTTTTTTTGTATTAGGTATGATATTTTACATTTTTCTGGTTAATAATATTTGTTTACATAGACAAATTAATTTTTATCTTGTGGGAGCCTCAACCATCCCGTATTCCATTCGGTTTTTAGTTTTGCCCCTGAAATCCTTTTAATATCTTTTTTTATTTTTGGTAGGAAAAATATCAACCCATCTATCTTCATTTTTACCACCATAAGTTTTAACTTGAAAATGCCTATTACCATTAATTGTCTTTGGTGCAGTCCAGCAAAGAGTGGGAGGCCATTTCATGAAAAATCTTAAAAAGTTAAAAGAACTAAAGGGTACTTTTTCCAGTCAAAACTAAACCATAATATGCATTCCTACCAATAATAAGGCAGATGACTAGCTCACTAATAATCATGTTTAAGTATTTTTAATTTTAGGTTATATTCAATAATTTTTATTTAAAAAAAATTCTTTAAATTTTTACATATTTGACTCTAATTCTTAAAAAAATTAATTGTTCTTTTTTTTATTTCTAACTAAGGAGTGGCAAGAGTTTGGACGCCATTCATTCTGAATATTCCCAATGAAGTCATAAATAAAAGAATCGGGACATCCAGTTTCTTTTTGAAGTTCTGAAAGTTCTTCTTTGATGTGTTCATATACACTAGTTATTATACCTAAATTTTCTTCTTGGGAGGGAGACCATTTCTTTTTCTCCATTGTTATGGGTTTTTATTATTTTCCACAATATCGTAATAAGTTATATCTCCATAGTCAGCATCTGAACAACATAAATCACTATATAATTCCTCTAACAAATCGTAGGCATCGAAATATTTATTAAAATTTTGAGAGGTTAATTTATCATGCTCTCCGTCAATTCTAATGATTTTGTAGACCATATTTAATTCAAATATAAAAGTATTTTGATTTATTAGAACACTTTAAAACAAAAATTTTTATTTAGGAGTATTTGGATAAAGTTTTTGAATTTTATTTTTCTGAATTTCTATTTTTCTTTGCTCATATTTTTGTTTCATAATTTTCCTGATAAATAATTGTGGGATAAGCCAAACTAAGGCAATAGCTATAGCCATGAAAGCAGGATTTCTCCAGGTTAACCTAATAATCTCTTGTATAAATTCTTGATTAAAAACTTCCATAAATTAAATGTTGGATGATAAAAATATCGTTGCTTACCTTTATAAACTCTTATAAATATTAATTTAATTATAACCATACAAAAATTTTATTATGATTTGTATAACTTTTTTTCTTTTTCGAGGTTGTTTTTTTATATTTGAATTTAAATAAATTTTTTATTCCTTATCTCAAAGATGTCCACTTTTCTAATTACAGGATCAAATAGGGGTATTGGATTAGAATTATGTAAGCAAATTCATAAGAGGGGAGATAATGTAATTGCAACGTGTAGGAAAGCGTCAAAAGAACTTAGAAATTTAGGAGTGAGAATTGAAGAGAATATAGAAATTTCTTCTAATGAGTCAATAACAAATTTGCGTAGAAAACTATCTGGAGTTCATTTGGATTGCTTAATTCACAATGCAGGAATTTATGAATTTAATTCTTTAGAAAACTTAGATAAAGAAAGTATTTTGCAACAATTTGAAGTGAATGCATTAAGTCCAATTCTTATCACTCAATCTCTTAAGCATCTTTTAAATAGTTCTTCTAAAGTTGCTTTTATTACAAGTAGAATGGGATCAATTGAGGATAATACATCTGGAAGTTCTTATGGTTACAGGATGTCTAAAGTTGCTTTATCAATGGCAGCAAAATCAATTTCTATAGATTTATTAAAAGAAGATATTTATGTAGCTATTTTGCATCCTGGGTTAGTGAGTACAAGAATGACTGGCTTTACTCGAAATGGAATTAGTCCTGAAGAATCAGCAAATGGACTTCTAAAACGCATTGATTCTCTAAATAAAAAAAACTCAGGTACATTTTGGCATGCTAACGGAGAAGTTTTGCCTTGGTAATTTCTTTACTTTTATATTGATTATTAATATCAGAGATTAAGAAAGTTAAGTTGTTAAAAAACTTTTAAATTTTTAACGAATTTCTTTTCTTATTTAATTCTTTTAGTTATGTTTAAAGAAATATTAGTAAAGGAGGTGATTCATTGTCGTATCTACCGAAAAATGCGGTTAATAAAGAGACCGTGAATTCAGTATCTTCACCACATTCATTGGTCTCTTTTTCTCTAATTAAGAAAAAGGGTTTCATTATTAATAGATTTATATAAAACATTCACTTAATCATCAAAAACTCTGCATCTCAAGTAGCTGCAGGGTTTTTTTTATGAATTAAATACTCTTTAAAAGTATGAGCTATCTTTTTTGGCCAAAATATACTAAGGCTAAAAAAGATAAAGTACTTACCAAAGCGATTAAATACCATCCAGTTGAGGAGTTGCTAGTTACTTCTGTCATTAAGGTCGATTTTTATCAGAAGAATTGATTATTTGAGAGAAAATCACAATTGATAGCAATAAAAAAACTAGAAGTATGTAAGTTATTTCCATTTATAAAAAAATGCTAATTATTAAAAAAATAATTCCCAGAATTACTGTAATAATTGCTCCATCAACTAATAAGTCTTTCCATGTATAACTTTTAAGCATCCTTGTTTTATCTTCTTCACTCATAAGTTTTTTCAACCAGTTCCAATCTAAAAGCTGTGTCAATGCAACGGCAAAAATAAAGTGACCTAGCAAAATTCCTATCAGATCAATTCTAGTAATATTTTTAGTGAAACTTGTAATAATGAATAAATCCACTAACTTTTGTCTTTATTGGATAAGGCTCCACCTTCTTCTTTGTATTTCTCCCAAGCTTCACTTATTTTTGCTTTGGAAAAATTTTGCTTCCCCTCAGTAAATTTGATTTTAAGGTTATTAAAACTATTTGATAACTCTTTTTTTGTGGGTTCGTCGAGAAAGTTTGATGTTAATTTCCATAAATACCAGCTACTAGCTATAAGAAGAATCAATCCCAGTAATTGCATTTTGTTTTTTTACTATGCTACAACTTTTTAAATGGTTTCGAAAAATTTATTTATTTAATATCAAAAAAATTTTTGAAAAAATTTAGATTAAAAATTTAATCAGTGAAAAAAGATTCTATCTATCAACCAAATAGTTAAGCCCCCTTCCAGGAAAGCAAGCCAATACATCCCATAATCTGAAAACCCCATTTGTTCTTTAACTGTTTTGATTAATTTTTTGTGAGTTTGAATGAGATCTTTCATTAATAAATCAAATTTGTTTTAAAACTGTTGAATTTCTTTAATTAAAAAGCCTCTTCCATAACAAGAGAGACAAGTCTTAGTTTCATCCAATGAAATTCTTAGAAATCCTGCTCCATTACACTTAGAGCAATTTACTCTAACATTAGAATAAAGTTTAGATTTGATTTTAGCAGCACGATTTAAGAGAAAAACGGTTTCTTTACGTCCGTTAGCTTTGGCTGCTTTGTTTAAAAGCTTTTTGTATTTGAATTTGAGTTCTTTAGTATTCATCCTTAAAAAAAATTTTAGATGATAGGCAATGAATATATATAGATAAAACCTATATATTTATCATTTATATTTCTGATCAGATCTCTTACTGGGATAAAAATAATATAACTATTATTTAAATTTTACGTTTAAAGGCGGGGCTTTTATTTTGGATATTTAATGAAAAGTTTATATTTGATTAAATAAATACTTATTTAATGTATTTATTTATGACAAGTACTAACACGTCCTAAAATAAAAGTTATTAGTTTTTTTATATATTTTTTACGGGTCTAAAAATTATCGTGCCTTATTAAAGTTTTTAACTAAAGATTGATTTCCATTTGTAAGAACACCAATCTTTGATATTTTTTATTCTTTTTTGATTTCAGAAGTAAAATTCCTTCTAGTCTCAATTGGAATAATACAACATAAGATAAGTCTAAATAAAAAAGATTCATATCCTAGTTATCTGAAAAACAAATTGTGGATGTTATTTTTTTTAAGAGATAATATTTTATTTTGCACATAGAAAATTGAATTTAATCAACATATTGTGGAAAACCCTGTTGAAAAACACTGAAAAAGTGGATAACTCTCGGGGAGCATTATCAAAACAAGCTTTTCTAAATTAATTTTTAAGTATTTATACTTCATCAAAAAAAAAATAAATGTAGTTTAAAAAGTACCATAATCTATTGTTATAACAATGGAATCATTACTTTTTAAATTAGCAATAAACCCTTTCTCTTAAACTAATGTTGAAAATAATTTTAAAATTTGAATTTTGTATGTTGTATCAAATTAACAATTAAAGTTAAGAAAAATAAAAGGAAACTTGAATTTAAAAAATTTTGTCTCAATTGTTCAAATTTGGACTTGTTTAAGTTTTCTCTATGTATTTATTTCTCAATCCTTAAATTAATCATATAAATTTAAAGAACTTTAAATTCTTAAAATGACAGAAGAAAAAAAGGATTCAAAAAAATGTTCTGGCAAGAGAAACATTATGTTTGCCTATGGCTTTATTCAACTTGGTTCTAGTTTAGTATCTGCAATAGCTTTGGCTGCGATTGCTTTTGGATTCTGTTCAGTTAAAAAAGAGTCTAAACTTTTTAATAATTGTGTTGTTGAAATTATTGAAGATGGTAGGAGTAATTCTGAGGCAGTAAGGTATTGCAATGGGGGTAATTAAAAGCCTCTCACTGATAAATGGATTCAACATGCAGTTTGATTAATGACTCTTTAAAAAAAGAGCCAATTGGAGAAACCTATCACTTTATTTGGTTTATGACAGATATTGGTATTGTTGGCTTATTTAAAAGAGCAAAACTATGAAAGTTATAGTTCAAATGTTGAAATTGAGGCAAATAAACTAGGTTTAGATATTACTAAAGAAGAAAAAGAGTTCCTCAAAATAAAAGAGAAACAGCTTTTCTTGTTTTATTCATAATTAAATATCTATTTATTAATTTAATAAGAAGGTTCAAGGTTAAAGTTTGACTCTAAAGTGTTATTGTCACTAATTAATTCGTAAGTAATCTCTTTGCTTAGGGCATTTATATAAGAAGTATAAAGTTTTCCCCAAACAAATTCGAATTCATCTTTACTTAAATTTTTGAAAAGAATTTCTCCTTTGAAGTAAATGTGATAGGAATCATTCATTATGGAAAATTAATCTTATCCTTTTTACCGAATGGAAATATGTATGTAGTATTAGTGGTTACTAAAAAGAAATTTCTATTTAGGTCTTATAAATACTTTCAGACAATTCGTGTATTCATTTTTTGTTTTTTGAATAACCCGACTGTCTCATCAAGATCCATACATGGCTGAATACTTATATCCATTAACCTTCTCCAAGGATGCCATTGCTTCCAAATTGTCTCAAGAGAATCTGCACTAACTACAGAATGTCCTATCCCATTTTGTACCATAAAAATCCATGAATGAACCTCATAGTTTTCTGGTCTATTTTGAGGACCGCCTGATTCGTACCAATTAATTAGCATTTCCGCACCTTCTTCTTGATCCTCTCCATCAGTAAATTCGTAGGAAATCAAATATCTTTGCATATAGATAAATATTTAAATCTCTAAACTATATTAACTCCGTAATTAAATATTGCCTTCCAAATTAATGAATGCTAAGAAGTTTATAGAGGTAATTATTTAAAATGGGCCAAAGATTAGGAAAAATAAAAAAGAATGTCTTAAGCAATCTATCTTTTATAAATAAGACATTTTTAAAGTATTTTCAAAACCATGATCTATTCGTATAGCTTCTATTGATAGATAAAATTTGATACTTTTTAAAACACTTTAAATTCGTTACTATATTTATAATGTAGAGATACTAATGAAAAATAAAAAGGATAAAAGCGATCCAATTTATAATTTAGAGTATGAAAAGGTTCTTGAAGAAGAAATAATTAATTCATACGAAAGTAAAATTCAGAAAGATACTGAAGAAGATAGTAAAAAGATTAAATTTTATAGGCTAAAAAGAACTCCATTAGAGATAGTAAATAGGTCATTTTTCTTTTTCTTTATTGGAAGTTTTCTTTTTTCTTTGTTTTTAGCTTATTCAGAAAGTAAGTTGTGGTTCATACTTTATCTAATAAGTGCATTGTCATGTGTTTTCTATACTCCTAATAGAAAAGCACTTAAGGAATTAATAGCAGCTTGGCCTAATATAGAGGATCTCATCAAAGGTAGGAGTTTATGGAGAAAAGGCAAGTAAATAGATTATGAAACCGTTAAGTTCATTTAAAAAGTGGTTATTAAATATTCTTGTGCCATCCATAGAGGGCACCAATAAGAAAAAAGAGGATAAAAAATGAGTTTAATAAAGGTTGGAATTATTGTTGAAATTTTTTTGTTTGTAGGAGTTTTCTTATGGGTTAAGAAACTAAATAGTAAACAAAGTAGGCAAACATCTCTATCAAAAAAAACAATAAAAAATCTCAAATTTTAGAATTTTGATTTCAAAATAAGGAATCTTTATAAAGAGAATACTTTTATAGGAAAATTTATTACTTTTTTCCTCTCACTTTGTGTATGAAATCGGTTAGAAGATCTATATAATTTTTAAAAATATGGTTTCCTCTATTCAAGCTCTTGCACCAATAACTAATCCATTAAATAGTGTCTTGATAGAAAAGAAATTAATAAATGTTGATCAAAAGTTTATTCAACTTGTTTCCATCGCAGAAGGGTTACCTAGGACAGAAGTTATTGAAAGTGGGAGGAATTATTGGAGAGGTGTTTGTAGAAGCTTGATTTTTAGATTTCCAGATGATCTCGAAATTTTGAAGCTTGATGTAAGAAGTTATTTAGATAGATCAAAAGGAATCATTCAAATAAGATCTGCAGCAAGATTAGGTCAATCTGATTTGGGTGTTAATCTTAGAAGAGTGGAATACTTGTTTAATCAATTAGTGAAATTTTAATTAATCTCATTTTTATAAATTTAAGGTTCTTTTTACTAAATAGTTGTGCTTTAATTCATAAGGATATTTGAAATACCATGATAAAGATAATCTTAGTTGGAATTATTGTTGCACTTGTATATTCTCAGCCTGAACTTCGTCTTACAGTTGCTGATTGGTTAAGGACAGCTTCTGATTTTCTAATTGAATCAGTACAAGTAAAACCTTAATTAATTTTTAATCAATAATTAAATAAGACCTGACACAGTAATCATTTGTTTAATGCAAAGAATTACAAATATAAATATTATTATCCTGCTTATTATGTATTTCACTTATAAAAATAGATAGTTTTAGAAACATAATAGAAAATATTTTGAAATTTTTGAATATTTAAAGATAATAATGGTTATGAAGCCTAGATTATTTGAGTTTTATTTTATTAAAGATTATTTAAGGCCTTGGTTTGGTCTTGTTTCTTCTTTATTCTTTCTGTTCTTGTTAGGTGCAATTGGTTATCGAATTACAGAGGGATGGGAATGGAGTGATTGCTTATGGATGGTTCTAATCACAATAACCACAATTGGTTTTGGAGAAGTTCAACCTTTAAGTCCAGAAGGCAGGATAGTTACTCTTTTAGTAATTGTTGGCGGATTGATCTTTATTCAATTTACCTTTCAAAAAGCTGTTAGATTATTCGAGTCAGGCTATTTTCAAAGAGTAAACGAATTACGTTTTAAAAGAATTCTTAGAAAAATGGAAAATCATGTAATTTTGTGCGGATATGGGAGGGTAGGGCAGGAAATATCTAACCAAATAAAAGCGCAAAACATTCCTATTATTGTTGTTGAAAGTGATGAAGATAGAAAAAAGATTGCCGAAGAAAATGGTTTAGAAGTGCTTTGTGCTGATGCAACTCTTGATGAGACCTTAAAACTGGCAGGATTAGAAAAATGTAAAAGTTTAGTTGTTACCTTACCTAATGATGCTTCAAATTTATATGTGGTTTTAAGTGCTAAAGGTATAAGAAGTTCTATTAGAGTAATTTCAAGAGCTGGAACTGAAGAAGCTGCAAGTAAGTTGAGATTAGCTGGTGCAAGTATAGTTGTAAGTCCTTATATAGCTGCAGGTAGAGCTATGGCCTCAATGGCTTTAAGACCAATAGCAATTGACTTTCTTGATCTTCTCGCTGGAAGTGAATGTGAAATTGAAGAATTTGAATTAAGTAATGATATTAGTCTTTTTGAAACTGCCGAGAAAAGATCACTTTTTGAGCTTGGAATAGGCAAAAAGAGTGGTGCAAAAATATTAGCCATTAAGGAAAACGAGAAGTTGGTAACCAATCCTGGAGGCAATTTCATACTTCAACCAGGTCAGGTATTAATAGCATTTGGTAGCAAAGAACAGCTAAATATTTTGATCGGTTTGTTGGGAAATCTTGTTGTAGCAGTAGAGCTCTTAAAGTAGATATGATTTTCCATACATGTCACAAATTATCATGACTTTCAGATACCTTTAACCCCTATTAACGTCATTTACAGCATTTAGTAGTAGATTTATAGAGATATTCTTTTTTAAATGGAAGAGAAATTAACTCTTTTCAAGAATCGTAAAAGATTCGGTATCGAAAAACATATAGATATTATCTTCAAGAATACTGCCCTAGTCTTGTCTAGTTTCGTAGCAATAATACTTTTAGGAATTATTTTAGTAGTCTTTTTTCAGTCATTTGAATCTTTTTCAAGGTATGGCTTGAAGTTTCTAGTAACCTCTGAATGGAATCCAGTAAAAGATGAATACGGAGCTTTTACTGCTATATATGGGACATTGGTAACATCATTTCTTTCGTTATTAATAACTATTCCTCTGGGAGTTGGAACTGCAATATTTATTACCGAAGACTTTGTGCCTAAAGTTGTTAGAGAAACAATAGGTTCATTTGTTGAATTATTAGCAGCTATTCCATCTGTTGTATTAGGACTTTGGGCAATATTTGTTATGGAACCTTTTTTTAGAGCGTTTTTTGTTTTTTTACATAATTTCTATGGTTGGATGCCTTTATTTAGTACAGAACCTACAGGTAGGAATTCCTTGTTAGCAATATTAATTTTAGTTGTAATGCTTTTGCCTATAGTGACCTCCATTGCAAGGGATTCACTTAATCAGGTTCCTAAAAAGTTAAGAAATGCAGCTTATGGAATTGGAGCAAGTAGATGGAAAACAATATTTTCAGTGATTTTGCCGGCAGCATTATCAGGAATTATGGCAGGTGTTCTATTGGCTTTAGGAAGAGCAATGGGCGAAACAATGGCGGTCACAATGATTATTGGTAATTCCAATACATTTAGTTGGTCTCTATTATCCCCTGGATATACCATCTCATCCATGCTTGCAAACCAGTTTGGTGAAGCTGATGGAAGTCAGGTTTCATCACTCTTTTATTCGGCTTTTGTATTGATGATCCTGTCGTTAGTGGTAAATATCTTTGCTCAATGGCTAGTTAAGAAATTTAGTCTCAAATATTAGATAATTATGAATTCACTTTATTATCAGAAAAGATTATCAAGAAATATAGGAGATAAATTCTTTACTTCTTTATCCGCAATTTGTGCATTGATTGCAATACTTCCTTTGATTTCTCTGGTGACTTATATTCTTATCAAAGGTGGAGCTCAAATTACACCAGAACTATTTACTTTAGAACCAAATCCGCCTGGAGATGATTTAGATGCAGGAGGTATAAATCCTGCATTGATCGGGACATTAATAATTACTACTATTGCTTCAGCTATTGCCATACCAGTAGGCGTTGGCGGTGGCATATATCTAGCTGAATATTCTAAAGGTGGTGCTTTTTCAAGATTTATCAGATTTGGTGTAAATGTTTTAGCGGGAGTTCCCTCAATAATTGCAGGTGTATTTATTTATGCCTTAATTGTTTCTACAAAGATCTTGTTTGGAAGTATGTACAGTGGCTTGGCGGGAGGAATGGCTCTTTCAATATTAATGTTGCCCACTGTGATAAAAACAACCGATGAAGGTTTAAAGTTGGTTCCGAATGAATTGAGATATGCTTCTCTTGGCGTTGGAGCAAGTATGTATACAACTATTTTGAAAGTGACTCTGCCCTCTGCTTTTAGATCTATTGCTACTGGTGTTGTACTTGGAATTGCAAGAGCGGCAGGCGAAACAGCACCTTTGATATTTACTGCTTTATTTTCTTACTACTACATAACTGGTTTTGGAGATTTGTTTTACGAGATGGGTTCTTTGGCCGTATTAATATACAATTTTGCTCTAGAACCCTACGATGCTCAGAATAAATTAGCTTGGGCAGCTTCCTTTATTCTTGTTTTGTCGATACTATCAGTAAATATATTTTCAAGAATATTGGCCGCTTTCACTGAGAAAACTAAGAGAGTATAAATGATTAAAACTAAGAAAAAGATAACAAAGAATGTCATTTTATCTCTTGATAATGTATCTATTAGCTATGGAACTTTTGAGGCTGTAAAAAATGTCTTTTGTAACTTTAAAAAAGGCAATATAACATCTCTTATTGGCCCTTCTGGTTGTGGTAAATCAACTGTTCTTAGATCTTTAAATAGGATGAACGATCTAATTCCTAATTGTTCATTAAAAGGAACTGTCCTTTTTGATGGAACTAATATTTATGATAAAAGAGTAGATCCAGTTGAAGTAAGAAGAAGAATTGGAATGGTTTTTCAACAACCTAATCCTTTTCCTAAATCTATCTACGAAAATATTGCATTTGGAGCAAGAATTAATGGTTTTACGGGAGATATGGATGAATTAGTTGAAAGTTCACTTAGAAAAGCTGCTTTATGGGAAGAATGTAAGGATAAATTAAATGACAGTGGTTACTCTTTATCTGGTGGACAACAGCAAAGATTATGTATTGCCAGAACCATTGCGATTGAACCTGAAATAATTCTCATGGATGAGCCATGCTCTGCATTAGATCCAATCTCTACGTTAAAAATTGAGGAGACGATGCACGAACTTAAGAAGAATTACACCATAATAATCGTGACACACAATATGCAGCAGGCATTAAGAGTTAGTGATATGACTGCATTTTTCAATGCTATCGCATATGAAGATGGTGATGGTGGAAAAGTTGGTTATCTTGCAGAATTTAATTCAACAAAGAAAATTTTTAATTCTCCAAAAGAAAAAACTACTCAGGAATACATATCAGGTAAATTTGGTTAATGTTTAATTTTTACTTTTAAAAGAAAAATTTTTACTTCTAAAACACTTTAGGGGTAGACAAACAGTATAAATACCTATATAGTTATTTCTAATTTAAAAATTAAATGTTGAAAAACTTTCCTTTTCTACCATTCTTGATTTTCGCTGGTGCCTTAATTACAACTGCAACTATAGGCTTGCCTGTATTTACTTCATGATTCAAAAATTTTTCTAATTTAGATAATCTTATGATTTCAATAATAAATAAAGTATTTATTGGAAGTTCTCAAAAAAACAATAATAAGCGGAAATTTATTTGACTTTATGAAAAAAAGAGAGAATATTGGTCTGTGTGTTACTAAAAATTTGTTTCAAAACCAATTATTTTTTAAAGTAGTTTCTTTCTAATTTATTTATCATGGATAAAACTAAAGAACAGTTAGAAAAATTAAGAGATGTAGCAGAAGCATCTCTAACAAAAACGGATGAACTTCAGAAAGTTCTTGCTCAAATTGAAGCTTTAATGTCTAGAGAAGAATCACAAACATTATCAAAGAAGAAATAATTAAAAATATTTTGTACTTTTAATTACATCTCTAAAATCAAATAGAAGTTATTAATTAAATATGCAGTACCCGTTCCAAAGGTTTTCTGTTAGGTTTCGAGGTCTCGCCTTCTTTAAGTAAAAGTCCTCTTTTATTATTATTTTTATTAAATTCTTATCTTCTCCCTATTTAGTTGATGACTTTATAGACTTCTCTCTTGCAGACATTTACGTCGAATGATTCGATATTAACAACCTCTAACCCTGTTTTTTCTGTAACTTTAACAGTTGCATTGCATTCATCTTGTTTAAGAGCCAAATAAGTCGGCTTTTTATTGTTAGTTTTTAACTCAATATTAGATTGGGTTTCTTCTTTATATTTTTCCATTACGAGTGTAAGGGCCTCTATCTCGACGGAAAAATTTTCATTTGCGTATGTCCCAAGAGGAACTATAAGAAATGGAAATAAAATCAAGTATATGAATTTTTTCATTTCTATAAAATCCGTTTATTTTTTTTATAACGTGAATTGGCTTTTGAAGGAAGAGTCATTATATGTATTTAATTTTGGTCATCTACTTATTCATTAGTAGAAAATACCTAATTATAAGATAAATGAAGAAAATGTTAAATGAGACTTTTAAGTATAAATTAGTATATTTAATTAAAAAATTAATGCAGCTTATTAGAAATTTTTCTTAAGAATTATATTTCGATAATTTCCTCTTCAGAAACAATTGCCCATTTTTTAAATAACTTTCTACAGGGATAATCTCCTGTTAAGTCTCCAAATGCAGGCAAAAATAAAGTATTTCTATCCATTGCAAAATATCTAAAAGATAATTTATCACCATTGCTTCTTAAAAAGAGTTTTGGATGATAATGTCCACAAATATTCAAAGTTTTACTACCTGTTGAATTGACAGGCTCAGGGCTAAAAGTCATGTTTTTATTTTTTTTTGTATCAAAAATTTTTATATTTTTAAGATTACAACCTACATCATGATTTCCTCTTAAACTTCAACATTAGTTTTGAGAAGCTCTGTAAGATCTTCAACTTTTTGTTGAAGAGTTTTATCTATTGAATATTTACTATGGAATAAATCTCCTAAAATTATTAACTTTTCATGACTATATTTTTTTACGATTTGCGAATAAGTCTGTTTGCGAAAAAATTTATCTTTACTTTTTCTTTAATTATTCTGGCACTGTTTTTTTCTTTACTTTCATTATTATTAAGATTGACTATTTCATCTGATACATTTTTGCCAGTTTCAAAATAACTTTTAATTTTTTCGAATTCTTCTTTATTTAATCTCTTTGTAGCAGCTTTGGCATTGATTCCAAGTTTCTTGCAGGCAAGTAATATCCTATTACTTTCAAGATTAAGATCTTTAGCAATTGTGAAAATTGGCGTGTTCATAGACTTTATTTTCTTTACTATGGAATTTATTATTAATAATAGATTTATAAATTAGTAATTAAATGTATTTTTAACTATTATTAATTTGAAATTTTTCTTGATTTAATTAAGCTACTTCTTCATCAAAATTTTCTAAATCATTAAACCTTTTTTTCATGGTTGGGTTATTTCTAGTTAATTTCTTTACAGTTAAATCTTGAGATTTGCTGTCAGCGGATAAAAGGTGTTTTTTTGAAAGATTTAAAGCTTCTTTAGTTTTTTGCAAATGGGTTATTGATTTATCTATTTCTGAAATCGCATCATTAAACCTGTCTTGGGCTAGAGATACATTTTTACCAACTGCATCTTTAAATTGCTCAAGAGTACTTTCAAAATTTGTTATGTCATAGTTTTCGCGTTTCATTAAATCAATTTGTGATTTATATTTTAAAGCCTCCATAGATGCGTTTCTAAGAAGAGAAATAATTGGCAAAAAGAATTGTGGCCTTATGACATACATCTTTGGATATCTATGGGAAACATCTACTATTCCGGTATTATATAATTCACTATCAGGTTCTAGAAGCGAAACAAGTACTGCATACTCACATGATTTTTGTCTTCTGTCTTTATCTAGTTCTTTTAAAAAATCTTCGTTTTTTCTTTTATTAGTTCCATTCAAACTCTCATTCTTCATTTCAAACATTATGGATACTATTTCAATTCTATTATTATCAAATTCTCTAAATATATAGTCACCTTTACTTCCTGAAGTAGCATCATTATCCTTTTCAAAATATGAATTTTTAAAAGCGGTAGCGCGATTAAGATTAAATTGAGTTTCGCAATGGATTTCTAGGGTTTCTCCAATCATCTTTGTAGACAATTTAGATTTCATTTCTCTTAGCTCCTGAATAGTCAGGTCCCTTTCACTAATTTTGCTTTTAAACTTTTCTTCAATTAATTTTTCATTAATTGACTGTTCAAGTTTCATTTTTTCAATGGAATTTATTAGAGATGAGTTTTTATGTTCTAAATTAGAAACAGCTTCATTTATTTTATTTTTTAAGGATAATTCTGAAATTAAAGACTGGTTTTTGATTTCATCCTTTAATTTGTTCAATTCATTATTAAGTGAATTCACTTTATTTGTTGCTTGATTTCTTAAATCATTTAAGGCATTTATTTTTTTTTCTTCTGCAATATTTAATTTAGATTCAAGAGCCTGGATCTCAACTTCTTTAATTTGATTTTGCTCAATTAACTTTATTTTTAATTCTCTTTTTAAGATTTCTAAAGCTTTTTTATTATCTTCTTCAGCCAGTTGAAGTCTTTCTTTTATTTGTTTATTAAATTCTTCATCTTTTATTTGAAGAAGTATTTCTTCAAAGCTGCTGGGATCAATTTTAAAGGTTTTGCCGCATGAAGGACATTTAATATCTTTCATTTTTTAATTACAAAATTAGTGTTAGGAGGGATTTAATATTCCAATTTAGTAAAAAGAATATTCTTCTTGACTAAGAATAAACAATGATTCAATATTGTGCACAAAGAAATAAAAAAATTATTATTGGAGGTTATATTAATCCAGACTCTTTAAGAATATTAATTTTATTTGCTAATTCGATATCTGCAGATGATATTGAACGATCTAATTTTTTGTGAGAAGAAACTGTGTAGCCACTATCATCAACAAATTCATCTTCTGGATCATTTAAATTAACTTTTTCATTCTTTAAATCTTTGTAATTATCAGATTTGTATAAGTTTGATTTACTAGTATTCCTGTATCCAAAATTTGCAATTCCTCTAGCACCTAAGGCTTCCTCAACTAATAACCCTACAACTTTAGATCTACTTATAGATTCACTTTTTGATATTTCATCAATAATTTCAAGTACCCTTTTTCTTGGAAGATATCCGATTCTTTTAACTTTATTTTCCATAAATTTTTACATATGTCATTATTGTAACACTTCTGTCAAATATGATCATATCTTAATTGATAGTATTAATTTGAAGTTAAGTAATCAAAGAACTTGTAATTTTAAAAAAGCTTTCAATTAAAGATATCTATTAAATTAGTGTTAAAGTTTGTCTTATATCCTTCCTGTAATTACTCTCTTAGACATGTTCAAAATTTTAAAATCATTTAATTCAGATTAAAAATCTTATGAATGATAAACTCTATGATAATGCTGACAGCTTTGCCATTTCATTTGATGAGGTATGGGAAAATATTGATTGTGAGGACTCACAATTAAAAATAGATAAAGTATTTGAATTTTTAGCTGATCATCCTTTTTTAGTTTCTAATCCAGAAAATGCTAGAAAATTGGCCGAATTTAGGATATTTTCATTAAAGAAATTTCAATAACTATTTTTATTTTATTTAATTATTCTAGTTAATTAATATTTGAGATTTACATAATTGGTGAATTAAAGAATCCCTTGCTATATAAAAATATTGCTATGCCTATTATTGGACCTATTCCAAATATAAAAAGGACTAATTTTGCAGAACTTTTTGTTTGACCTAATTCTTGATTTTTTTTATTTAATTTAGGTTTAATTTTTCTAGACTTTTTGTTTTTCATGAAAAATATACTACTACATTGCAAGATTGAAAATTTTTGAAAATTTACTAAATAAATAATGTTTTCCAATACAGCTTAATTTAATTAGGCATGACAAAAACCTCATAATGTATAATGGATTTAATTTAAGGCAAATATGAGTGCAACTAAGAGAGAGGAAGTAAGTTCTCACCTTAGATATATTAGGTTAGAGCTTAGAGAAATGCATCAAATGCTTATAAAAGACGATTTATTGCCAGATCCAAATGAGGCAAAGGAAGTTCATGCTCAACTTGATGCTTTACTGGATTTATTATCAGATAAAAAAGTAAGAAAGATAAAAACTCAATTTGGGGATTTCTAAATCAACAGAATTTAATTATAAATAATTTTTAGCTGATTCAATTTTTTTGCGATTATCATGCATATTTTCGAGTTTGTTGTATATTTCTTTAATTTGAATTTGTAATAAATCCGTTGAATTCATATTGCTTAAAGCTTCCATTGCAGAAAGAAGACTGTCTTTCGCCTCAATCAAATGTCTACATTCTTTACTTCCAGCTTCGTATGACATGATAATATTTAAAGTCTAATTATCACAAATATATAAAAAATAGTTCAGTATTGCATTATACCCTTATAAATTAATACTTATTTATTGTCATTTATAATACAGATTTGGTAATCACTTTTACTAAAATAAAAGAAAAAAATGCAACAATATTCTAAAAATTGCGAATTCTCTATTAATTTAGCTATGGATAATGCCAGAAAAAGAATAAAACTACTAAGTGATTCTGATAAAAAGTGTGTTTTAGAAGAGTATAAAGAATGGATCAGTGATGGTTTAAGCAATAATTCTGTTTTATTTCTTAGAGACGACCCAATTATCTAAAATGTAAGAAATATTTTTCAATTCTTTGCATTTGAAGTAACCTTATATAAAAAATAGAGGCTAACAATAAAAGTAATCATTAGCACGATAGTTAAAGACGAAAAATTATACATATTCACATCCAAATTTTAAATTTATAATAACATTTTCTATTATATTTTCTTCTAATTTATTTTTATTTTAAAAGTGATGAGATAAATTTCTTTAAGGATTCTTTTTCTAAAATAATTTCTTTGGCTTTGTATTTTTTTAATTTTTTAAAAATTAAATCTACTAAATATTCTGATTTTGGATTCATAAAACAAAATTATTTTTCTAATAAATAAATTTTCTCTTCTCCAATTTTATCAGGTTTTGTTATTTTACATCCTTTATCTTTTTCCATATCACAATCTTTTGTAGAAGGGACAGATTTCCAAGTGCAAATTTTTTCTTGAGAATATTCCTTTAAGATAATCCATCCATCATCTAAATATTTAGAAATCCCATCTTCTCCACAAGAAAATTTTATTTCCATTCTTGTCGATTCTGAAATTTCATTCTCTTTAGTACTTTCTTCAGAATTAATTTCAGGGGATTCTTTATTTATTGATGTTTTACATGAAGTTAAGACAAAAAACATTAAAAATATTTGTGAAAGTTGTTTTATTCTTTTCATTTTATTTTGGCTTTTAATTGTAATAAGCTTTTAAAATTATAGTTTATTTTGATTCTATTAACTTTAATAGTTGATCCATTTTATTCATCAATATTTTTATTTCATCTGGCTGAGGCAATATCAATTCGTCTGTTACAGATAAGTGCATTTTTTTTAAATTTTGCCTTAATTCTTTTAAATGCATTTTTACGTTTTCTTTCTTTTGGCTTATATCAGACATAGGATTAAATTTAATCTTAATTAAACTCAAAGTAGCAATTGTACTTTAATATAGTTGGTTAATTCAAAATAAAGAGAAAATTTTAATTATTTAAATTTTCAATTTTGTTAATTTCGTTTCCACCATAACAAAAATTTGTTGATAACATTCTTAACTCTTTTTTATTAATCCGAATTATATTTTTATTTTTAATAATGTAGTTTTTAGCAATTTTTTCACAATCTAATTTATTTTTTGCATGTTTAATAACTGGATAAAAATATGAGAATGTGGCTAACCCAAACAAAATTAATATTATTAATTTTTTATTATTAATTATAATTTCTTTCGATTTCTTTTTTGTCCTTAATATTTTTATTAGTAAATTATCTGGCAATCCTATTTGAACAAATAAAAACTCTACCCACCATGGAAGATCATTATTACTCTTTTTGTTGCGGTTCTCAGAAGTATTCATTTTCTTGGATTCATGATTTTGGTTTCTAACAACTTTAGGATTACTTGTTTCTTTTTTATTCATATCATCGAATAATATACTTGGAATGTAGGAGTTTTATTTTGATTTGGAAACTATATTTTTATTTTATAAGTTTTAATTTAATTTATCTATGAATTTGAGTATTGTAAATTGGAATTCAAAATAAAAATTATAGATGAAAAAAAAAAGAAGGAAGCTAAATAAAGATTTTGAGAAGAAAATATATTCATCAAAAAAAAATGTCGAATTGGTTTTGGCCAAAATCTATGATATTGATGATGAAGATATACAAACGGAATATATGAGCGCGTTTAACAAGGTTGTCTACTTATATGACAAAGTAAATGAAGATTATGATCAACATGGATTTCATGATATTTCTGAAGGACTTCTGGAAAATTATAATGATGCTTTTAATCTTTTTGAATCAGAATTTGAAATTTAAATTCTCATTACCTTTTATAAGGTATTACTGGGATTTCAATAAAATTACCTTTTTTTAGAAGATACCTTTTATCTTTTAAATTTTTTATGCAAGTTGATTCTCTTATTTCTTTTCTGCAAATATTTTTTATTTGGTAATCAGTAAGCGAGAATGACTTATCCACCCCCAATAGCAAAACAAATAAAAACAAAGAAAAATTAAATACTATTTTCATTGATTTTCTACTTAGCAAATTTTTATTATTATTTATTAAATTACTTGATATTGTAAGATTCTATAATTTGTTTTAATTCATCTTTACTTAAATCTGTTGAAATAAAAACTTCTTGGGCTGTTTTACCCTTTCTTGCGATGGCTTTATATCCGTTTATAGTTTTTACTGATAATCTAATGATCAATTTAGAAGATCTACCCCTTACTCTTGATATCGCTGCAGGAGTTATAGTATTAATGTTTGTGTTAAGGACTAACTTTTTAAGAATTGGAATTAGACCTTCGATGTTAGAACTATGATTTAATACTAATCTGCCCAAATTTTTTATTTTTATTCTATTTGCTAAATTGTATTTCTGAGAAATTAACTTTAGATGAAAAATGATTAAAAAAAATTGAAGTTCTGTTATATTTATATAAGTGATTTAAATCTAATGATCTTTCAAATAGGATGGGCTTCTTTAGCTGCTATTTTTACTTTCTCAATCGCAATGGTTGTTTGGGGAAGAAATGGTGACGGCTCAATTGACATATGATTTCATTTTTAACTTTTGAAGTCTATTTAAGTAAATTTCTTATTATTACGTCATTAGTTTTACTCATATCTATAACATTAGCTGTAATTTATATTTCTTATATCTCTTGGAAGGATAAAAAAAGGTTAAAAAAATAATCTTATTGCTATTAATCTTTTTTCTTATCCTTTATTCTTAGTTCTTCTATCAGTTCTTTAGCTTGTTCCATTTTGGATATGCTGCTTTTGTAAATTCCAATATCTTTTTCTGCTTTATTACTAGATAATTTTAAGTTCTCAAAAATATCAGTCATCATCTTATTCATCTCAGATTCATTTCCATCTTTGAAATCTTTTGAATTTGAAATTAGTATATATACTCCTAAGTTTAATATCCTTGAAGGATAAAGTTTGGAATTATTTTTTTCTTTTAATAACTTTAATGTATCTTTTGATGATTTATCCTTAAATTCCTCTTGAGATTTTTGAGAGATCTCTTTTATTTCCTTCGCTTTAAAATTCGTAGAACTACATAATGATTCGAAAAGTAAATCTAAATGATTCTCAGGTTTGTATCCTTTCATTAATACTTTGAATGTTTCAGCCAGGCCAATACAAAAGAGATAATCCTGTGCAAATTCATTTTGATGATTTAAAAGATTTAGCTCAACAAGCATTTCATCAACTATTCTTTTATAGAGTCCAGGTATGACATAAGGAAATTGTTCATGAAATAACTTTTTGCTATCTGAAACAGTCAATTTTTCTTTCAATTTTTTATATGTAAACCTTAATAAGGTTAGCGTATGTTGACTCAATATCGTTAATATCTAATAAACAAATAAATATTATTATGATCCCTTTAGTTTTAGAAGAATCTGGTGGTAGTGAAAGAGTCTTTGATATTTATTCAAGATTATTAAGAGAGAGAATAATCTTTTTAGGAGAACAAGTTACTAGTGAAACTGCCAATAGAATTGTTGCTCAATTATTATTCCTTGAAGCAGAGGATCCTGAGAAGGATATCTACATGTATATAAATTCTCCAGGAGGATCTGTCTACGATGGTTTAGGCATTTTCGACACAATGCAACATGTTAAGCCAGATATACATACAGTTTGTGTGGGGTTGGCAGCTAGCATGGGTGCTTTCTTATTGGCTGCAGGTACTAAAGGTAAAAGAAGCAGTCTTAGACATTCAAGAATAATGATTCATCAACCACTTGGAGGTGCAAGAGGTCAAGCCAGCGACATAAGAATTCAGGCAGATGAAATTTTGTTTTTAAAAGAACGTCTTAATACTGAATTATCAGAAAGGACTGGTAAAGACTATGAAACTGTTAAAGAAGATACTGATAGAGATTTTTATATGTCTCCAACAGAGGCTGTTGAGTATGGATTAATAGATCTAGTATTGGATAAAAAACCTGTTCAAGATTAGCTTAATAATTGGGGTGTTCTATCTTTCTCAGGAATAGTAGTGAATTTTGAGAGAATATTTACAAATTCTTCACCATCTAGTGTTTCTTTTTCTATTAGTAAGTCAACAATTTTATCCATAGCTTCTCTATTTTGGCTGACTATAGAGTAAGTTTCTTTATAACAGTCCTTGACCATTACTCTTACACTTTCATCGATTTGTTTGGATATTGAATCAGAAACTTCACTTCTTGTCATCAAATCTCTACCAACAAAAACCTCTTGATTGCCACCCTCTAGAGCAATAGGACCTAAGTTACTCATTCCAAATCTAGTTACCATTTGGCGTGCCATAGAAGCAACTTGTTGGAAATCCCCACCAGCTCCTGTCGTAATTTCACCTTTGCCAAAAACAACGTCTTCTGCGGCTCTCCCTCCTAACGCGCCCATTATTCTAGCTTTTAATTGAGCTCTACTAACGAGGGTTTGTTCATCATCTGGAGTGAACCATGTTAGTCCCTTCGCTTGACCTCTTGGAATGACGGTTAGTTTTTGAACAGGATCATGAGCTTTTACTAGCGAACCAATTAGAGCATGTCCAACCTCATGATAAGCAATTAATCTTTTGCTTCTGCCATCTGTTAAAGGAGAACCCTCCATCCCAGCGACTATCCTATCTACAGAATCATCAATTTCTGAAATGCTGATTGAATCTTTTCTTCTTCTCGCTGTTAGGATGGCCGCCTCATTTAATAAATTTGCTAAATCTGCTCCAGTAAAGCCTGGAGTTCTTCTGGCAATACTTTCAAGAGTTAAATCTTTTTGAAGTTTTTTATTCCTTGCATGTACTTCAAGTATTGATAGTCTCCCTTTTATATCTGGCGCATCTACGGTTACTTGCCTGTCAAATCTTCCTGGTCTCATTAGGGCTGAATCTAAAACATCAGGTCTATTTGTTGCAGCGATTATTATTATGCCACTATTACCTTCGAATCCATCCATTTCAGTAAGCAGTTGATTGAGAGTTTGTTCTCTCTCATCATTACCTCCTCCAATACCAGCACCTCTTTGCCTCCCAACCGCATCAATTTCATCAATAAAGATTAAACAAGGACTATTTTCTTTAGCTCTTTTAAAAAGGTCTCTCACTCTACTCGCACCGACGCCAACAAACATCTCAACAAATTCTGAACCTGACAATGAAAAGAATGGTACTCCAGCTTCACCTGCAATTGCTTTTGCTAAAAGTGTTTTACCAGTTCCAGGAGGGCCAACTAATAAAACTCCTTTAGGAATTCTTGCTCCCACAGAAGTGAACTTTTCTGGTTTTTTTAGAAAAGTCACAACTTCTTCTAGATCCTGTTTCGCTTCGTTAACTCCTGCTACATCGTCAAATACAACCCCTGTTTCAGCTTCCATTGCGAATCTAGCCTTTGTTTTACCAAATTGCATTGCTTGGCCTGGACCTCCAGGCATGCCGTTAGATCTTCTAGCTAATAAAATTAGACCACCGATTAAAATAGCTGGGAAAAGTAAATTACCCAAAATTCCTAATGCAGGTGGAGCTGTTTTAACAGGATGTACATCAAAGCTAATTCCTTCATTCTTTAGATTGTTTATAAGTTCTGGTGTTAAGCCAGGTAGATCTACTCGCAATCTTTGAACTTTATTATCTAAATCTGAATCTATTGTCTCTATAACTGCATTTCTACCACCTTCAAAAATATCGACGGATGTAACCCTTCCTGAATTAATGTAATCTAAGAATCTTCCGTAACTAACTCTAGCTACCGCGGAATTTCTTGGCGCAATGGTTGTTCCATTTGATTTTAATGAATCAACATTGCTAGAAGATAAAAGTTGGTATGTAAGTGCAATTACTAAAAGTATAGGTAAAGCCCACAAAATTATTGTTTTAAATTTCTGATTCATTAATTTATAATTCGATAATTAACATATTCTAGAATGAATCACGGCGTTTCGTTGATGTTTTCTCTAACTTTATGCTTATATTACTCTTGAATGTATTCTTTTTATTGATGAAATTTGAGATCAAAGATAAGGTTAAGTTAATAGCTCCTGTCTCCTATCTGAAGACTTCAGATAATATGCCAATGCTTAGACCACCTGATTTAGTGGCTATTGAAGAAATTGGAGAAATCCTATCAATAAAATCTCTTGATACTGTTGAGGTAAAGTTTAGAAGAGGTTCTTTTTTAATCGATATCGATAAGATTGAAAAAATTTAATTCAAAAATTTTTCTTCCACCTTTTATTAATTTCTAAACATATTTTTTTATTGCCAGAGATACTCAAAAAAGGTCTCGAAAAATATTTATTGGTTAATTTAAAAATGTCTAATGAAGAAATTTCGTCTATTTTAGAATTGAAATCAATTTGCGAAATAGGTGATATCCCATAGCTAATTATTTGTATATTTCTCTGTAAAATTTCATCTAAAGATTGATTATTTAAAAGAAAAGAACTTTTTAATTTTTCTTTAGCTAAAAAAATTTCAGAATCAATCAATGGCTTTAAAAGTAAATTTTTCCATAGCGAAGACAAAAGTTCAAAAGCAAAAATGGAATTTTTATTAGATACTGATAAGTAAATTAAAAATGGCGCATTTTTACATCTAACAGGATTAAAAACACCCAGGTCGTAAGTTATGCCATTTTTTTCTCTAAAAAGTTTAAATAAAGCAGCAGTCATTCCATAAGATAAATAAGACTCTAAAACTTTAAGTGGCAAGTATTCACTACTTCTACGAGAACAAGTTTGATTCCCAATCATTATTATAGTTTGATTTGAATCATTATCAGTGTAATCAAACCTGCTATTAGAATCTAAATCATTATTTTGAGGACTTGATTTTTCTTTTAAGATCTTTTCATCATATGTGCCCAAATGCTCTCCATTTATTTCTGGATTGTTTGATATTAAAAACTTATTTCTTTTTTTGAAATTTTTAAACTCAGACAAAATATCTTTATAGGAAATTTTTAAGACATCATTGACATTACCAATTGTATTGAAAGCATAAGGGTGGCTTGAGTAAACAATTTTCCTCCATTTTTCAAAACAAATATTGAATGGATTCTCTTTATCTTTTTTAATCAAATCAATTGATGATTTTTTTACTTTTTGAAATTCACTTTCAGGAAGAATTGGCTTATTAATTATTAAATCCAATAAAGGGAGTAATTTGTTGAAATGTTCATTTAGGGATTTAATGCTTATTGAAATACCATCTTCAAAGACTTCTTGATTTAATTCTGCTCCATAGGACTCAATATATCCAGAAAGGGAAAAATTTTCAAAGCCTTCACATCCTCGGGTAAGTAACGAACATAGAATATTGTTTATCCCTTTTTTGCTAATACTATCCATATCACTACCACCTTTTATCCAGATTGAAGCAATTGAAAAATTTCTTTTTTTATTATTTAAAAAAAATCTTTTTATCATTTAGTAGATGACGCTATCAAAGTGAATTTATCTCCACTGATAAATCTTAAGATCTCTTTAAAATTATCCAAATCATTCCAATATTTCAAATAACTTTCTAATTTATAGATTGAAGATTTCCTTCCCCAAAGGAGTTCATTTCCAAAGAATGAGGAAAGTTGTGTAGATGTTTCTAAATTAAAAACATAATTACTTTTTACAATATTTATAGCTTTTTTTATTTCATCTAAAGTTAAAAGTTTATAATCTAAAAATTCATCTATTGTTTTATTAATTAGCTTTTCTACTAAATAAATATCTTTGTTTTCACAGCTTGCTTCCAATATTAATAATCCGCCTAATTCACCAGCACTAACATCTACATATACTGATTCAACAAGATTATTATCTTCTTTTAAAAATTTTACTAACCTGCTGTTTCTTCCTACAGATAGTATTGATGCTACAATTTCTAGTCCAATAATATTCTTTTGATCACTGAGGTTTGGAATAAACCAGGCCATAAGTATTCTTGAAAACTCTAAATTATCAAACTTTATTAATTCTCTACCATTTCTAATTTTTAAGAAAGGTTTGTTTTTGTAGTTATTAAAATTTTGATCATTACAAGTTGTTTTTTTTGCTATCCCAGATAAATCACTTTTTTCAAAAGTTTTATAAATATCTTCTGAGAGATTGCCTGCGATTGCTATGCAAATTTTCTCTTTAGTGTAGTTTTCCCTATGAAATTTTTCCAGGTCGTATATATTCAATTTTTTAATACTTTTTTCTGTTCCTAGTATCGGATTGGCATAATAAGAACTTAGCCAAACCCTTTTTAAAAAGTAATTAAATAATTTTTCTTCAGGCTGATCATTTTGTTGTTTTATTTCATCAATGACTACACCTTTTTCTTTTATGAATTCATCAGTATTAAAATCTGGAGAAATAACAATATTTGTCAAAAGAGCAAGTGATTCTCTAAAGTTATTTGGTGGAATGAGGACGTGGTAATGTACGTCATCATAACCCGTTGAAGCATTACTTAAACCTCCTAGGGATTCAATTTTATGGTCAAATTCACCTGGCATTATTTTCTTAGAGCCTTTAAATATCATATGTTCTAGAAAATGAGCAGTGCCATTTTTATCTACCTCCTCAAATGCAGAACCTGATTTGCACCAAATATCAATGCTTATAAGTGGCAATTCTTTATTATCCACAAATACACATCTAGTTTTGCTTGAATGGGTATAGTAGTTAACTTCGCCTACATTCATTAAATTTTTCTCTTTCAACTCTATTTTGGTCTTTTTTAACCTTGTTGTCTCAATCTTTAACTAAAACTAAATTAACAGACCCTCTTATTTTGGACTTGTTACAAAATATTAGAGAGCATAGATCCATGCTCGTGAATCTAAAGAGTATAAAAGTTGATCCAAATCTTACTAACATAATATCCAATGAAATAGGTAAAGAACTCTATATAGAAAACGAATTTCATGAAGCTAAAGGATTTAGAAAGTTACATATCGAAGTGGCAGAATTTTCAAAAAATCTAAAGATTTTGCATTGTGTTTTTTTCCCGGATCCAAAATTTGATATTCCAATTTTTGGAATGGATTTAGTAAAAATAAATGATACTGTTTCTGCCGCTATTGTTGATTTATCGCCTTCATCTAAAAATCAAGGTTTAAAATACGATAAATTTCTTTCTAATGTTGATAAAAGTGCTTTCACCTCATTGAGGAAGATTCCCAACTGGGGGGATATTTTTTCTAAAAATGTTTTTTTTGCTTCTTTAAAAAGTAAATCTGAAAAAAATGCTTTTTGCAAGGTTGTTGATGAATACCTATCTATTTTGATCAAATTAAGTAAAAAAGCTAAACCTGAATTTAAGGAGGAAATTATTCAAGAGAGAATAGATTATCAAAAGAATTATTGTGTGCAGCAAATGAAAAATGAAAAGACTAGCATGGTTCTTTTAAAATATTTTGATGAAAAATGGGTCGATAATTACATTAAAACTGTATTATTTGATTTTTAATGAATTTAAAAACACTTAAAAAGTTATTTATTTATTTCTTGTTGTTCCCCCCATTTTCTGCAGGAATTACTTCCTGTTCTGGCAATGATAAATCCAGTTCTAAATTAAAAGAGGAAATAACTGCAGATTTTATACAGCCCATAAAAGCTGTTGCAGCATTAGGTCAACTTTCTCCTTCGGGAGAGATTAGGCAATTGGCAGCTCCTATAAGTCAATTTGGCTCTTCACCTCGAATAATTGAAATTTTAGTAAATGAGGGAGATTTTGTGAAAAAAGGTGATATCCTCGCAATTTTTGAAAACAGAGAAAAGTTAATAGCAGATTTTGAAAGGAATTATAATCTAATCAATTCCATTGATGATGAAATTTCCTTAAAAAAAGATCAAATTAAAAGGTATGAGTTAGCTTTGAGTAAGGATGCATATTCTTTTGTGCAGTTATCGCAGAGAAAAGATGAATTATTAAAGTTGCAAAAACAAAAAATTAATCTTATTGGAGATAAAAAAAATATTGAGATAGATCTTTTTAATTCAAAACTAAGGAGCCCAATTGATGGTTTTATTCTTGAGATAAATACGAGAGTAGGTGAAAGACCTAAAAATGAAGGGATATTAGATATAGGTTCTAGTCAAAAGATGGAGGCATTAATAGAGGTTTATGAATCTGATATTGATAGAGTCTTTATCTCTCAGGCTGTTGAATTGAGCAGCGAAAATGGTGGTTTCCAAAAAATTCTTAAAGGCAATGTAATAAGGATTAGTCCTCAGGTAAAGCAAAGAAAAGTTTTATCAACTGATCCAACAGGAGATGCTGATTCTCGTATTATCGAGGTACTTGTAAAATTAGATAAAGAATCTATAGATATCGTTCAAAACTATGCAGGAATGAAAGTGATTGCAAAATTTATACCTTAATGAATTTTTCTTTCTTAAAATTCAGAAAAATACCATTAGCTTGGTTGTTATTAACTAGGCAACCTTTAAGATTGATAGTTGCCATTGCAGGAATAAGTTTTGCAGGGATTTTGATGTTTATGCAATTAGGTTTTAGAGATGGTTTATTTGATACAAGCGTAACAATTCATAAGCTTTTAGATGCTGATCTAGTTTTAATAAGTCCCAGATCAAAAAGCTCTATTAGCATGAGTGGCTTTCCAAGAAGAAGGTTGATTCAAACTCTTGCTGTTGAAGATGTTGAAAAAACTGCTCCTGTCAATTTAAATTATTTACTTTGGAGAAATCCCGAAAATCTTAAAACTAGATCTATACTAGCTTTAGGTTTTAATCCTTCAGATTCACTACTAATAGATGATGGATTCTCAAACAAGGCTTATAAATTAAGAAATCCTTCAAGAGTTCTCTTTGATAAACTTTCTAGACCTGAATTTGGACCAATTGAAGAATGGTTTTTATCAGATAAAAAAGTTGAAACTGAGGTTGCTGGTAAAAGAGTAATTGTTGAAGGTCTTGTTGAGTTAGGACCATCTTTTGGCGCAGACGGAAATTTAATAACTAGCCGAGAAACCTTTTTAAGACTTTTCCCGGCAAATCCTCCTGGAAGTATAGAAATTGGTTTGGTAAAGCTGAGAAAAGGCTCTGATCCTAAATTGATTTCAAGAATTTTAAATAACTCCCTCCCAAATGATGTTCGAGTTCTAACAAAAAATCAATTTATAGAATTTGAGAAGAATTATTGGAAAAACAGTACTGCAATAGGATTTATATTTAGCTTAGGAGCTTTAATGGGTTTCGTTGTAGGATGTGTGGTTGTTTATCAAATTCTTTATAGTGATGTTATAGATCACCTCCCAGAGTATGCGACATTATTGGCTATGGGTTATAGACTTAAGTCGCTTTTCTTTGTCGTAGCTAGAGAGGGATTTTTGTTGGCTTTGTTTGGTTATTTACCTGCTTATTTCTCTGGTCAAATCCTTTATTCAGTTATTAGAAATTCTACTAAGCTTCCAATAATAATGGATGCAGATAAAACGATTTTAATTTTCGTATTAGTTTTAGTTATGTGTATGGGATCTGCAGGTATTGCTATGCGTAAACTAGTTGATGCTGATCCTGCTGAAATTTTTTAATAATTAAATATATTAATGGCTAAACGTAACACATCAAAAAATAATATCAAAAACGAAAAAACAGTTTCAATAAATAATTTGAGTCATTTTTATGGGGAAAATGAAAATAAAAAACAAGTTCTTGATAACGTTAACTTAAAAATTGATAAAGGAGAGTTGGTTCTTTTAAAGGGACCTTCTGGATGTGGCAAAACTACTCTTCTAACCTTAATTGGTGCTTTGAGAACTTGTCAAAGTGGAGATTTAACCGTATTAAGTAATCAATTAAATGGAGCTTCAAGAAAAACGCGACAGATTCTTCGAAAAAGTATTGGCATGATTTTTCAAGGTCATAATCTTCTTAGATGTTTAACAGCTGAACAAAATGTTCAAATGGGTGCTGATTTAATAAAAGATTTAACATATCTACAAAGACGTGAAATTGCTCGAAATTGGTTGTCAGCAGTAGGCTTAGAAGATCATCATAAGAAGTTGCCAAATAACTTATCTGGTGGTCAGAAACAGAGAGTAGCAATTGCTCGAGCTTTATCTGCTAATCCAAAACTTTTACTAGCTGATGAGCCAACATCTGCTTTAGATAGTGTCACAGGAAGGGAAATAGTTACCCTTTTAAGAAAATTAGCAAAAGAGCAAAATTGTTCTGTACTTATGGTGACTCACGATCCAAGAATTTCTGATATGGCTGATAGGATATTAAATATGGAAGATGGTAAAATATATGGTGCTCATAGTGAGCTAATATAGTTAAAAGTTAAAAATTACATGTCAAAGAGAAGGAATCTAAAAAAAGAAAAGCAAGAACGTAATCGAGCATATGCTAGAAAGTTCAAAAAAAGGAAATTAAGAACCGACGGTAGACCTGATGGCGGGAATGTTACAGGTACAGTAAATAATGGTGGAGCAGCTGATTAAGGAATATCTATTATTTTTATCTTCTCGGAATCCTTTTATAATTAATATTTAGGGCGTAATTATGAATGTAAGTATTGTAATACCAACTTACAATAGAAAACCTATATTAGAGAAATGTCTCTTCGCGCTTGAGAAACAGAAATTAAATAAAGAAATCAATAATTATGAAATTATAGTAGTTGATGATGGATCAACTGATGGAACAAGTTTATGGATAAATAATAATAAAGCTAATCTTCCACACGTAGTCCTATTCCAACAAGAACACGGGGGACCTGCACTTGGAAGAAATCTTGGAGTAACTAAATCAAAATATGAAATCATTATATTTATTGATAGTGATCTTATTGTTTTAGATAATTTTATAACTTGCCATGTAAATAAATTACTTGCCTCTTGGAGAAAAAATGATAAAAAATGTTTTACTTATGGTTCAGTGATCAATACCTCTAATTTTCTAAATCCTCAGAGTGAAAAACATAAAATAATGGATACTTCTTTTGCTTACTTCGCCACTGGGAATGTTGCGATATCAAAAGAATTGATTTTAAGTGTAGGCTTATTTGATACTTCTTTTAGTCTTTACGGTTGGGAGGATTTGGAACTAGGAGAAAGATTAAAAAAAATAGGGACAAAATTAATTAAATGTCCAAATGCAGTAGGTTATCATTGGCATCCACCATTTAATTGCGAACAAATAGAGTCTTTAATCGTTCAAGAAAAAGAGAGGGCAAAGATGGCATTAGTGTTTTACAAGAAACATCCAAATTTAAGGGTTAGATTTATGATTCAATTAACCCCTCTTCATAATTTACTTTGGCAGCTTCTTTGTTTAGGAGGACTAATTAATGTTGATAGAATCCTACCATTATTGAGATTTCTAGTTAATTTAGGAAGGAATAAACTTGCGCTTGAAATACTTAGGATTCCTCTGAATTTGATTTACATTAAACAGTTAACCAAATCAATATGAAAAGCTTTTAGAAATACTCATCACTTGCTACAATATTTTAAATTAAATCCACACATCTGACAGTTTCGGGTGATTTATTAATACTACTTCCCCGTCAGATGGAGGCTAACCCGAAACCCTTTTAAATTATGGCTGTTGTATCACTATCTGAAATGATGGAAGCTGGTGCTCATTTTGGGCACCAAACTAGACGTTGGAATCCCAAAATGTCTAAATATATATATTGCGCGAGAAATGGAGTGCATATTATTGATCTTGTAAAGACAGCATTATGTATGAATAATGCATATAAATGGACAAGGAACGCAGCTAAAAGTGGTAAACGATTCTTATTTGTCGGAACAAAAAAACAAGCATCAGATGTAGTTGCCCAGGAAGCTACTCGTTGTGGAGCTGCA
Organism: Prochlorococcus marinus str. MIT 9107; assembly: GCF_000759855.1. Taxonomy (GTDB): domain Bacteria; phylum Cyanobacteriota; class Cyanobacteriia; order PCC-6307; family Cyanobiaceae; genus Prochlorococcus_A; species Prochlorococcus_A marinus_N. Next base: position 224,013 of record NZ_JNAI01000009.1, on the reverse strand, counting down.
TATGTAAATCAAAGATGGCTTGGAGGTATGTTGACAAACTGGACAACAATGAAAGCTAGGATTGAAAGATTGAAAGAACTAGAAAGGATGGAAAGTAGTGGTTCAATAGCAATGAGGCCTAAAAAAGAAGCTGCAGTTCTAAGGAGAGAACTCGAAAGATTACAAAAATACTTGGGTGGACTTAAGGGTATGAGAAGATTGCCAGACGTAGTAGTTTTGGTTGATCAGAGAAGAGAATCTAATGCGGTTTTAGAAGCTAGGAAATTAGATATCTCATTAGTATCAATGTTGGATACTAACTGTGATCCTGATTTATGCGAAGTTCCAATTCCATGTAACGATGATGCAGTTAGATCTGTTCAACTTATTTTAGGAAGACTTGCAGATGCTATAAATGAGGGCAGAAAGGGATCTAATGCCGAAAGAAAAAATTAAATTCTAATTTAAAACTTACTAATTACTATTTTTTATTACTTAAATGGGAAACATTACAGCAAAACTCGTAAAAGATCTTAGAGATAAGACCGGTGCCGGAATGATGGATTGCAAAAAAGCACTAAATGAAACTGACGGAAATGTCGAAAAAGCTTTGGAGTGGTTGAGAAAGAAAGGTATAGCTAGTGCTGAAAAGAAATCTGGAAGAGTTGCTGCTGAAGGCTCTATTGGAAGTTACATACACACGGGATCAAGAGTTGGAGTTCTCTTAGAGTTAAATTGTGAAACTGATTTTGTCGCTAGGGGCGATATATTTCAATCTCTGTTGAAAGATGTCTCAATGCAGGTAGCCGCTTGTCCAAATGTTGAGTACGTGTCAATTGATGAAATACCAAAAGATGTTGTGGAAAAAGAAAAGCAGATTGAAATGGGGAGAGATGATTTATCAGGAAAACCAGAACAAATTAAAGAAAAAATAGTTGAAGGGAGGATAGCGAAAAGACTAAATGAGTTGGTTTTACTTTCTCAACCTTATATCAAAGATAGTTCTCTTACGGTAGAGGATCTGGTAAAACAATCAGCTGCAAAAATTGGAGAAAATATCAAAGTAAGACGCTTTACAAGATATACCCTGGGTGAAGGTATAGAAAAAAATCAGATGGACTTTGCTGAGGAAGTTGCATCAATGAAATCAAACTAGTAATTTGAATAATATTAATAGTTGTATAGAAATAGATAGAGTAAACGCTCAATTAGAGAGAGCAGAGATACAAAAAAGCAGATTGATTTGTGATATTTATAGGGAATATGAATTTTACCTCGATCTAGTAAGAGATCTACTATCTATCTCAGCAGAAAAAGGGCTAAATCAACTACATATTGATACATCAACTGAAAATATTTTTTTAAATAAAAAAGAATTTCTTTGTTTCTTTGAAAAAAGAATAAATAAACTCATTTATTCGGTTTTGCCTTTAATAACAGTAGAACAATTAAAAATAAAAAAAATTGAAAAAAATATAAATCAGAAGATTAATTTTAATAGTTTAGAAAGTTACTCAGAATCAAAAGATCTTCAAAAAGAAAAATTTCAATTCGAAGAGATTTTTCAATTTGAAGACCAGCTCGAATTTCAGGTTAGTGAAGATATTTCCAATACTTCTGAATATTATCAAGCTGAAAATTATGAGAAATTTGGATCTCTTGATTTAGATAATAAACATTATATTAATTATTTATCAAATAATCATATTATTGGAAATATAGGTTTAGAAAAAAAATTTATTTCCTCTTTACTCGAATTAATAGAAGAAGTTAAGTTTGAAAAAACAAGACATTATGAAAACAAAAATATTAATCAAATGGATATTTCTCCTTATCATGATAGTCTAGAAAACTTTGATTTAATTGAAAATTCATTGGAAAATTTACTATTGAATCTTTCGTACAAGATTAATCAAGAATTATTTAAGGCGAATCTAATAAAAAAGATGATATCTCAAGATTCATTTAAGTATTTAGTAGGCAAAAATTTGATGATTAAACATCCACATCCTTTTGTTATTAATTTCGAATTCAATATAAATCATTCATTACCAAATGAAGATAATTTTCCGAGTGTTATTTTTATTAATATATCTACTGTTGAGTTGGAATTCAAAAATTTAAATCTTTCTATCCAAAGGAATAAAATAAATGAGCTAAAAAATCAATTTCAGCGTTTGATTAAAAAAGAAAGATACTGGAGGCAAAAAGAAATTTCTTTGAATAAGATACGTTGAAAAATAATTTTTACCCCAGATGTGACTATTAATGAGAACTATATTAAATTAATTAAGGATTGGATAAGGCCTCTTCAGAAGTCCTTAACCATTGAAACGGAAAGTAATTTTATTAATACTTTAGGTAGAAAAAAATATTTTAATGATTATTTATATGAATCATTTTTAAGATTGGAGAACTTAAATCTCGCAGACGAATATTTGCGGAAATTTAATGAATTTTCAAAAAAATATAATGAATATAATAAATTAGATTTTAATCAAAGAAAAAAATTAATTATAGATACTAGAAAAGTTCTCTATAAACTTGGTAAAAATTTAGAAATAAAAAATTCTTATAATTATTCTAATAAAGGTTTTTTGAATAAAATTGATTCAGGTTTGTCTCTTGATTCAGATATTTTATTAATAAAAAATGTTGGCAAAGTTTATAAAAATAAGCTAAATGAATTAGGTATTTTTAATATAAAAGATCTAATCAATTATTTTCCTCGAACATATTTAGACTATACAAATAGAGTTAAGATAATAAATTTAAAACCTGATAATTTATATACCTGCCTCGCCAGTATTAAAAGATTTTATATTTATAAGAGTAAAAAGAATAGCAATTTATCGATAATGAATTTTGTTGTTTCTGATGATACTTCTTCAATAAAGGTTACAAAATTTTTTTTAGGGAAGAAATTTAGATCTTATTCCTTCTTCTCTTCCCAAAAATCTATATATACGCCCGGAACTAAATTAGCAATATCTGGTAAGGTTAAAATGACAAACTATGGCAAAACTTTTGCAGATCCGCAGATTGAGATTCTTAAATATAATAATGATAATTTGAATTTCTCAGGAAGAATATTACCCTTGTATTCATTAGCTGAGGAATTATCGAATATGAGTTTTATAAAACTCATGAAAAAGGTCTTAATTTATGCAAAGCAATATCCAGAAATTTTAAACCAAAAGCAACTTGATTCATTATCTTTATTATCTAAAGGAGAGTCTTTAATTAATATTCATTTGCCACCAACTCAAGAGGCTCTTATTAAGTCAAAAAAACGTTTGGTTTTTGATGAATTGTTTTTGCTGCAAATAAAGTTTCTACTTAGAAAGAAAAAGGCAAATCAAAATATACTAGCTAAAGAATTACCTCAAAAAAAATCCTTACTAAAAGAATTTTTAAATTCTTTCCCTTTTGAATTAACCAAATCTCAAGTCAAGGTTTTAGAAGAAATAAAGAATGATTTATTAACTCCCGTGCCAATGTCGAGATTGCTTCAGGGAGATGTGGGGAGCGGAAAAACAATAATTGCAATAGCATCTCTTTTAATTGTTATTGAAAAAAATTCACAAGGTGCTTTTATGGCTCCAACTGAAGTACTAGCAGAACAACACTATAAAAATTTATTAAAGTATTTGAACCCACTTTTAGTTTCTGTGGAGCTTCTTACAGGTAATACTCCTCAAAGGAAGAGAAGAGAAATTCTCTCTAATTTGAACAATGGACAAGTTGATATTCTTGTAGGAACTCATGCATTATTTGAAGATAAAGTAATTTTTAATTCATTAGGGATGGTAGTAATTGATGAACAACATAGGTTTGGTGTCACTCAAAGAAATAGATTACTTAATAAAGGTGATAATACTAACTTATTATCGATGACAGCAACTCCAATTCCAAGAACTCTTGCACTTTCTATTTATGGAGATTTAGATGTGAGCCAAATTACAGAACTTCCTCCAGGAAGAGTTCCAATAACTACAAAAATAATTTCAGAAGATGAGTTGACTGACTTGTTTGAAATTATTGAAGGTGAGATCACTAAGGGCAGACAAGCTTATGTGATTTTGCCACTTATAGAAGATTCAGAAAAAATGAATTTAAATTCTGCAAAGAAAATATTTAAATATTTATCAGAAGAGGTCTTTTTTAAGAAAAAAGTTGGATTATTGCATGGAAAATTAAATTCACAAGAGAAGAACGAAGTGATAAATTCCTTTTTGAAAAACGAAATTAATGTATTGGTTTCAACTACTGTAATTGAAGTTGGAATTGATGTGCCCAATGCCTCTATTATGGTTATTTATAATTCAGAAAGATTTGGGTTGTCTCAGCTTCATCAATTAAGGGGAAGAGTTGGTAGGGGATCAACTAAATCTTTTTGTTATTTAGTAAGCTCGGATATAAATGGATTAGAAAATAAAAGACTAGGTGTTTTGCAAAAATCTAATGATGGTTTTTATATTGCTGAAAAAGACTTGGAGCTAAGAGGGCCAGGTCAGATTTTAGGATATAGACAATCAGGATTGCCTGATTTTGTATTGGACAATTTACCAAACAATAAATTTCTTATTGAAATGGCAAGAGAAGAGGCTATTAAGGTTATTAGGAATGACCCTGATTTAAAAGAAAATATAGTTTTAAGGAATATACTAATTGATAATTGTGATAATAAATTCATTCATGATTTCTTGAATTGAATATTATTATTGTCATTTTTTTAATATATGCAAATATATATTAATTGCAAATTTTAATTGAAAGTTTGGAATAAAATACCAATTAAAGAGAATGGAGATAAATTAATATCTATACCTAGCTATTTTAACTTTTTTGATCCGCACCCTTACTCTTGTCTAGGAGCACCTTATGGAGACAAAACTTCTCTTTGGAAATTAAGAAAAGAGGTAGTAAATAGGTTAGTTAAAGCAAATGATCATCTGATATCAAAGTATGGTTTTCAACTTTTAATCTATGACAGTTGGAGACCTTTAGAAGTCCAAGAATTCATGTTTAAAAGAGCATTCTTTATAGAATGCGAAAAATTAGATATTGATGGATCTACAAAAAATATGAAATCTTATCCTTCAATTATAAAAAAAGTTGAAAAATTTTGGGCATATCCCTCTTTCGACTCTATGAGTCCTCCCCCTCATTCAACTGGAGGAGCATTAGATGTCTGTTTATCTGATAAATATGGAAATCTTGTTGAAATGGGAAGTGAAGTTGATCAAATGGATGATTCTTCAATTCCTGATTTTTATAAAAACCTTAATAACGAAGAATCAATTATTTGGAATAGTAGAAGAAATTTATTGAGAGAAGTTATGTCTAATTTTGGGTTTGCTCAACATCCAAATGAATGGTGGCATTTTAGTTATGGAGATCAATTATGGGCCTGGAGAAATAAAAAAGAAAATGCCCTCTATGGGAAAATCTAAATTTTATTGAATTTCATTTAGTAAATGCATAATAGAGGTTTCATCTTGAGTATTTATAAAATCTCCAAAATCTGATTCTACATTGCTTTCTTTCCAACGAATTAATAAAGGTTTTAGAGTCTTTTCTAAATCATCAAGTTCCATTCTTTGTAAGTAGGGCTTAGCTAATCTTTGAAGGTTTTTACTTCCACCCAACCATAATTGATATTTATTTTGTCCACTACCCACAAGTGCTAATTCAGCCATATACGGTCTAGTACATCCATTGGGACAACCTGTCATTCTGAAAAGGATTGATTTCTTGATGTTTAAACTTTTTATTAAATCATCTATTCTTGTAAGCACGTTGGGTAAGATTCTCTCTGCTTCTGTCATGGCTAAACCACAAAGAGGGAGTGCAGGACAGGCAAGAGCGTGTCTTTGAATTTCATTAATTTCATTTAAATTATCATATCCAATTCTTAATAATGCTTTCTTAATACCAATTTTGTGATTATTAGAAATATTGCAAAGTAAAATATCTTGATTTGGAGTAAGTCTTAAATCAAGATTATATTTCTTAACAATATCTCTTATTAAGGATTTCTTTTCACCAGAGAGTCTTCCTGATAACAAAGGTAAACCTACAAAACAATATTTTTCATTTTGTTCGTGCCAACCTAAATAATCTATTAATTTGTTCTTTGGTTCTTTTCTAATTGGCTTAATTTCTTTTCTGAAATACTTATCTAGAAGTATTTTTTTAAACCATTTAATACCTTTCCTATGCAATAGATACTTCATCCTTGAGTTTTTCCTTGATTTCCGGTCACCATAATCTCTCTGAATAGCAACAATACTTTGTATTAGCTCATAAGTATCATCCTTATCTACATAACCAAGTGGATCTGCAATCCTTGCAAATGTTTCTTCATTATTGTGAGTTCTTCCCATACCTCCTCCAATATAGAAATTGCACCCCTCGAACTCCCCTTCTTTTGAAGTGAATGCAACCATACCAATATCATTAGTAAGAAGATCAACTGAATTATCACCTGGTACGGTGACAGCACATTTAAATTTTCTTGGTAGATAAGTTGAGCCATATAGGGGTTCTTTTTTTATACCGCTAAAAACATGTTCATTAAATTGTAATTTTCTATTTTCTTGGATTTCTTTATCTGGTTTGATTTTGTATTCCAAATCTCCATCAGCCCAAAGCTCTAAAAAAGTTCCTTGACCAGCTACTGGAGTCAACAGATCAGCAACTTTAACAGCTAAAGCTCTGGCTGTTTTATATTCTGATGTTTCGAAAGGCGCAGCTGGAGCCATAACGTTTCTATTTATGTCACCACAAGCGGCTAAAGTTGATCCCATTGATGAAACGATCGTTTGAATAACTTCTTTTAAGTTATCTTTTCTTATCCCATGCATTTGAAAGGCTTGTCTAGTTGTGGCCCTGAGGGTGCCATTACCTAGCTTGTCTGATAATTCATCTAAAGATAAGAAAAGTTTCCCAGGTATTTCTCCTCCCGGACTTCTTAGTCTCAGCATCATCTGCCAATCTTTACCTTTACCAGGTTTTCTATTCTCCCTGTTATCTTGTTGATAACTTCCATGGAACTTCAACAACTGAACAGCATCATTTGTGAAATGATCACTTTCATTTTTTAACTCACTAGCAAGAGGTTCCTTGAGGAATTCGCTACATTCCTTGAACTTCTCAAATTTAGAAACCTCAAGACCGTTTGCTAGACAAACAGTCTCTTCATTAGTAATCTTTTTTTTCTTTTTAACTTTCTCGACCTTGATCAACGGACCAAAACATATCTCTTTTTATACATTAGCGAAAAGCTTATTTAACCGGTAGTAAATTATAGTTGTAATAGTCATAATTTTTTCTTGTCTAAATATTTACTTGAGATAGGAACCGAAGAGTTGCCAGCAAAATTTTCTCACTCAGTTCTTAATCAATTTAAATCTCTAATAGAATTTGAATTTGATAAAAAACTTATCAAATTCGGAAATATTTCTTGTACATCTACCCCAAGGAGAATAGTACTACTTGTAGAAGGATTAATTGATCAGGGAGAAGATGAGATGATAATTAGAAAAGGTCCAAAAGTATCTTCGGCATTTATCAATGGAAATCCGACAAAAGCTGCTGTGGGGTTTGCTAACAGCTTAGGAATAGATATAGATGATTTGGAAATAAAAAATACAGAAAAGGGAGGGTTCGTTTTTGGGAAAAAAGTTCGGAAGGGAGAATCTACAAGAATTTCATTATCTTTAATAATTCCCAAAGTAATAAAGAGTTTACAAGGCCCCCGTTTTATGAAATGGGGTAATGGAAACTTTAAATTTTCAAGACCTATAAGATGGCTTGTCTCTCTCTATAATAATGAAATTCTTAATTTCACTTTAGATGAATGTGATCCCAAGGTTGTAATAGGTAATAAATCTAAAAGTCATAGGCTTATTGATAAAGTTATTGAAATTAATAGTCCTGATAATTATTTTGAAATAATGGCTAAAAATGGAGTATTAGTAAAACGGGAAGAAAGAAGAGAAAAAATTACGAATATGATAAATAAATCCTCTGAGTCCCTTAATTTAAATCCTGATGTTTCAGAGGGATTACTAAATGAACTAAGTGATTTAGTTGAATTACCAAATTTAATTATAGGAAAATTTGATGAAGAATTTCTTGATTTGCCTGTCGAGGTGCTCTCAACGGTAATGAAAAGCCATCAAAGGTATATACCTCTCTTACAAAAAGTTAATACCTTTTCTAAATTAGATTTAAGTTCTGAAGAAAATATTAGTACAAATTTTTTATTAATTTCTAATGGTTTTCAAGAATCTAATAACATTATTGCTAAGGGGAATGAGAAAGTCTTAAAAGCAAGATTTTCTGATGCAAAATTTTTTGTAGAAAGTGATAAAAAGGTTTCTTCAAGTGAAAGAAATGAAAAACTGAAATCTGTTTCGTATCTAAAAGGAATGGGTAATGTTTTCCAGAGTGTAGAGAGAATTAAGTTTATTTCTTCAAAAGTTATAAAGAATTTAAATGATCAGTATTTAGATGATGAGAAACTTAAAGAAGCTGCTAATTATTGTAAAAATGATTTATGTAGCGAAATAGTTTATGAATTTCCAGAGTTGCAAGGGATAATGGGCGGTAAATATCTTAAATATGAAGGATATAGTGAAGAAGTCTGCTTAGCTGTAGCTGAACATTATTTACCTTCTTCTTATAAAGATGATTTGCCTTCTACTAAATATGGTGCAATAGTGTCTATTTCAGATAAACTTGAAACCTTAATAAGCATATTTATTTCAGGTAAGCGTCCAAGCGGATCATCTGATCCCTATGCATTGAGAAGAAATTTAAATGGTGTGATTAAAATAATTTGGAGTTTTGAACTAGATTTTTCTTTGGAAAACTTGTTTGTAGAACTTATTGAGTTTTGGAAAACTTCATTACCAAAGTTAACTTTTATAGAAAACAAAGTTTTTGAGGATTTAATTGAATTCTTATTTCAAAGAATTGTCAGTCATCTTGAAGAGATAAATATAGATAAAGAACTAATTAAAGCAATTTGTTATTCTGATAAATGTTTTCAGAAAAGAATATTAAATATTATTGATTTAAAGAATCGAATAGAATCTATTGCTGTTTACAAAGAAAAAGGTTCTTTTGATGAAATTCAAAAAATAATTACAAGAGTTAGCAAACTAGCTAATAATGGGAATATAAAAACAGATGTTTTTTTTATAGAAGGATATATAAATCAAGATCTTTTTGAAAAGCAGTGTGAGTTAAAAGTCTTTGAATTTATTAAGGAATTAGATAACCTTTTCTCAACAAACAATTGGAATTATTTAAAACTTTTGAATTTATTTGAAATTAATACCAAAAATCTTGAGGAATTGTTCGATAATGAAAAAGGAGTCTTAATAATGGCTAATGATAATAAAATAAAAGAAAACCGACTAAACTTACTAGGTATTATTAGAAATTACTCTCTAAAAATTGTTGATTTTACACTTTTGTAGTTTTTACTTTAATTCCGCCTTTTATTGAATAATTATCTAGCATTTTTTTTACTTCTTTATCTTCTCTAACGGCACTATCAACAGGTTTATATTTTAAAGGCGCTAAAGCTTTCCCCCTTAAAATTGATCCAAGTGTAAGCATCGTAATCTTAAGTTGTTGAAGTGGTTTCATTGCAACGACCCTTTTGTACAAGTAGCTATCAAAAGTAAGTCTCTGTACATCCATATCATCACACATTTCGACAAAAGCTTCTCTAGCTGAATCATTTCTATAAAATATATTTTGAAGGATTTCTAAAACTTTGTATGTCGTTCCATATTTTTTATCCCATTTTTTAAGATAATTTTTTAGATCCTTTTCTGATGGAATCTCTTGTCCATTTTTAGAGGCTTCAACAATTTCTTCAGCACACATTCTTCCACTTTTGGCAGCAAAATATATTCCTTCTCCAGAACTTTTTGTGACATAGCCAGCAGCGTCTCCAACTAAGGCCATTCTTCCAACAACTCTACGAGGCCTTGGATGTTCAGGAATAGGATGAGCTTCAACTTTTATAACTTCACCATTAACAAGTCTTTTTTGAGCCCTATTTCTTACTCCTTCTTGGAGACCTTTAATCAATGATTGATTTTCTTGCATCGTTCCTGTTCCTACGGCTACATGATCATATTTAGGAAAAACCCACCCATAAAAATCGGGAGAAACATCACTTCCAACATACATCTCTGCAAGATCTTCGTAGTAACTCATTTCCTCTTTGGGTAATTTAATCCTTTCTTGAAATGCAACAGCCACTTTATAGTCACCCGCATCCATAGCCTTAGCAACTCTACTATTTGCTCCATCAGCTCCTATTAGTAGATCTACTGTAATCTCTTTTATTTCCCCTTTGTTATCTCCACTAGAAAAGTCTGAATATTTAAGTTTATATGGACCTTGGTTTTTAATCCCTGTATCAATTGAGGTAACTAAGCCATTTATTAATTTAGCGCCAAGATCAGCAGCTCTATTTCTCATAAATGAATCCATTACTTCTCTTCTACACATTCCTATGTATTCATTATCGCTTTTGCCGTAAACATTATCTAGGCTGATATCTACTTCTCTATTAGATGGAGATATCATTCTCATATGCCTTACTTTTCTGTCTATAATTGATTCTGGCAGATCAAATTCTTCAACCATGCAAAGAGGAATGGCTCCTCCACATGGCTTAGCATTATCTAATTTCCTCTCAAAAAGCCATGTTTTTATACCAGATTTAGCAAGTATTTCAGCAGCACATGAACCACTTGGACCTCCACCGATAACAGCAACTCTCAACATTAAAAAAAATATACCTAGTATAAAAAATACAACCATTTTGCTTATAAAAGTGCATTTCTTAAAAAAATCGTTATTATCGAAATATCTTTTTTAAATAAAAATTTTTATATTGGAACAAACCAATGAAATAAATGAAGCTATTGATATACCAGTAGCTGAAAGAAGATGTGTAGATGATAAAAATTTAAAATTTAAGAAGAAAATCATATTTCTTTCTCCACTTCTAGTATTCTTTTTCTTTTTAATAGGCTTATTACTTAAGAGTAATTTTAAAATTAATAACTTTATGATGAATAATAGTGATCCTCGCATTCTGGGTCACTTACCATACGAAGAAGTATTAAAAGAAGATTTAGTTTTTATTGAACCTCATATTTGGGTCCACAAAGACATGAGTCGGTCGCTTCTAAGTATGAGACAAGATGCAAAGAGGGAAGGGGTAAATTTGGTTTTCTTAAGTGGATATAGATCAATAAAATTGCAAGAGGAAATTTTTTATTCTTTAAAATCTATTAGAAATCAAAATGCATCAGAAAGAGCTAGAGTTTCAGCCCCTCCGGGATATTCTGAGCATAGCACTGGTTTTGCTATTGATATTGGCGATGCTAATTATAGAGAAACAGATTTTGAAGTTGAATTTGAGAATACTGACGCTTTCAGATGGTTAAAAATGAATGCTGCTAAGTATCATTTTAAATTATCTTTCAGGAAGAATAATAGACATATTAATTACGAGCCCTGGCATTGGAGATATGAGGGCTCAATTGAAGCTTTAAAAGTTTTTGAAACTGCAAATAGAGAATTTATAAATGCAAGTAACTAATATCTTTAATTTTTGTTTGATGATATTCAAAGTCTTCTGGATATATTTTTCATAATAAGCATCCTTTGAGTTAGCCTTAGTATGATTATTCAAAAAAATTTTTAATTTTATATATGTCATCATCAATACAGGAAATTAGGAATGTTGCAATTATTGCCCACGTAGATCATGGTAAGACAACTCTTGTGGATGCATTATTATCTCAATCAGGAATATTTAGAGATAATGAAGTTATTCCTACATGTGTAATGGATTCAAATGATCTAGAAAGAGAAAGAGGAATAACAATACTCTCAAAAAATACTGCAGTTAACTATAAAAATACCAGAATAAATATTATAGATACACCGGGACATGCAGATTTTGGAGGAGAAGTTGAAAGAGTTTTAGGGATGGTTGATGGATGTTTACTGATTGTTGATGCAAATGAAGGTCCTATGCCTCAAACAAGATTTGTTCTAAAAAAAGCATTAGAAAAAGGACTTAGACCTATTGTTTTCGTAAATAAAATTGATAGACCAAGATTAGTGCCAGAAATAGCAATTGATAAGGTTCTTGATTTGTTTTTAGAATTAGGAGCAGATGATGATCAATGTGATTTTCCCTATCTTTTTGGAAGCGGCCTATCAGGTTTCGCAAAAGAAGAGATGGAATCTAATAGTGATAATATGTTACCTCTTTTTGAATCGATTATTAGACATGTTCCACCTCCAGTAGGTGATTCAAACAAGCCTCTTCAGTTGCAAATTACTACTTTGGACTATTCTGATTTCTTAGGCAGAATTGTTATTGGTAAAATTCATAATGGAACTATAAAAAATGGTCAACAAGCCAGTTTAATCAAAGAGAATGGAAAAACTATAAAAGGTAAAGTTAGTAAACTATTAGGATTCGAAGGATTGCAAAGAATTGATATAAATGAAGCATTTGCTGGTGATATAGTGGCTGTTTCTGGTTTCGATGATGTGAATATTGGCGAGACCATAGCATGCCCCGATTCCCCTCATCCACTTCCATTAATCAAAGTTGATGAACCTACATTAAATATGACTTTTGTTGTCAATGATTCCCCATTTGCGGGTAAAGAAGGGAAATTTGTCACAAGCAGACAATTAAAAAATAGATTAGAGAGGGAACTGTTAACAAATGTTGCTCTTAGGGTCGAAGAAACTGATTCTCCTGATCGTTTCTCAGTTTCAGGAAGAGGAGAATTACATTTAGGGATTTTAATTGAAACTATGAGAAGAGAGGGCTTTGAGTTTCAAATCTCGCAACCTCAAGTAATATTTAGAGAAATTGATAATGTTGAATGTGAGCCAATAGAGACTTTGGTCTTAGATGTCCCTGAAGTTTCTGTTGGTGCATGTATTGAGAAACTTGGATCGAGAAAGGCAGAGATGAAAAACATGCAGACGAGTTCAGATGGAAGGACTCAATTAGAATTTCTTGTGCCATCAAGAGGACTAATTGGATTTCGTGGCGAATTTGTTCGTGTAACGAGAGGTGAAGGTATTATGAGTCACTCTTTTTATGAATATAAACCTAAAACAGGAGATTTTGAAACCAGGAGAAATGGAGTTCTTATTGCTTTTGAGGAAGGTGTGGCTACCTTTTATGCTTTAAAGAATGCTGAAGATAGGGGAGTTTATTTTATTAAACCTGGAGTTAAAGTGTATAAGGGAATGATAATTGGAGAGAATAACAGACCCCAAGATCTTGAGTTAAATATATGTAAAACCAAGCAGTTGACCAATATGAGGTCAGCTGGGGCTGAAGAACTTGATACTTTACAGTCACCTGTTGATATTACCCTTGAAAGAGCACTTGAATATATTGGTACTGATGAAATGCTAGAGGTTACACCTGATTCAATAAGAATGAGAAAAATAAATAAAAAGAAAAAAAATTAAAAAATTAATTTCATGAACGAAGAAAATAAAGGAAAATTTCAAGATTCTCTTTTTGTTGCTTTAAATCTTTTTAATAATCAGCAATGGTATGAGGCCCATGATGCGTTTGAAGAAATTTGGAATTATGTTGATGGTGACGAAAGACAAGTTATTCAGGGAATTTTACAAGTATCAGTCTCTCAATTTCACTTAAGTAAGGGTAATTTAAATGGTGCCACTATTTTGCTTGGGGAAGGTTTAGGGAGAATAAAAACTAGAACCAAGATTAATTTAGGTATTGATCTTGACTCCTTCTGTCTATGTTTGGAAGATTTGTTGAGAAAATTACAATACAAAGAGAATCTGAAGGAGAACGATAAACCTTTTTTGAAACCTCTTTAATAACTTATGAATATTTCTTTCTGTTTAATTAAAGATTTGTTTGTTAACTTATTCTTTTTTCAAGAAAACAAGATAAATATTGGAATTAAAGAAAGATGAACTTAAAAATTAAAAATGTATCCCTTTCAATTAAAGGAAGATTACTCGTAAATGATGTTTCTATAACTGTAAAGCCTGGAGAAGTTGTAGGCTTGATGGGACCTAATGGTGCAGGTAAAACTACTACTTTTAATCTTACAGTTGGGAATATAAAACCTGATAAAGGTGAAGTTCTAATGAATGGTAAAAATATAACTAATTTACCATTACCAATTAGATCTAGACTTGGTTTGGGTTATCTAACTCAGGAGGCAAGTATATTTAGAGATCTAACCGTTAAGGAGAATATAGATTTGGCTTTGCAAAATTCTTCTTATAGTCCTGCGGCAATTAGAAATAGAAGAGAACAACTAATTAATGAATTCAATTTGAATAGGTTTGTAGATAATTATGGTTATCAACTTTCAGGTGGAGAGAGGAGAAGGTGTGAAATAGCGAGAGCTCTTACCATAGGTAGAAAAGGGCCTAAGTATTTATTATTAGACGAACCATTCGCTGGTATAGATCCTCTAGCGGTCAATGATTTAAAGCAGCTAATTCTTAAATTAAGTGATGACGGGGTAGGTATTCTTATTACAGACCATAATGTGAGGGAAACCCTTTTAATTACAAACAATTCATATGTGCTGAGTGAAGGAAAAATTTTAGCTTACGGCTCTTCAAGTGAATTAGCACATAATCCAATAGTCAAGAAATATTATCTAGGAGATGATTTCAAACTTTGAGATCCTTTTGAAAAATAAATTAAAACATTATTTATTAAAGATTTACTCATATAAGAATGATTTAAATTATTATTTGATTGTTATTAGATGTTAAAACTGGCTTAAATTTTTATAAATGATATTAGATAATCTTTTTAAAAATTTAATATATGACCCAGTTTCAGTATTAGGTCTTTTAGTTTTTTATATTTTATTAATTAATTTACCAATATCTTTAGGTGCAGTTTTCACGAAAAAATCTTTTTTTATTGTGAAATTTCTAACAATTTTAGTCAATTTCCTGATAACTTTACAATTAATTTTTAGGTGGTCAATTTCTGGTCATTTCCCAATTAGCAATTTGTATGAATCCCTTTATTTCCTTACTTGGGGGATCTCAATGGGACAACTATTAATTGAAAGGGAATACCAATCTCCAATAATTCCCTCAATAGCAATACCTATTGAGTTGATGACTGTGGCTTTTGCTTGTTTTGTTTTGCCTGACGAGTTGAAATTATCATCGAACCTTGTTCCAGCCTTAAGGTCTAGCTGGTTAATAATGCATGTGAGCGTTGTAATGCTTAGTTATGCAGCACTAATAATAGGTTCCTTGCTCTCAGCTTCTGTATTATTTATCAATCAAGATCAACCACTACAAATTAGAAGTAGTTCTACTGGAATAGGAGGGTTCAGAATGTCTAGTAACTATTCTCTAGATGATTTAGTTGAACCTGTTGAATTCTCTCATTCAGAAGAATTAGATACATTGAGTTATCGGTCTATTTTAGTAGGCTTTGTTCTTTTAACTCTCGGCTTGATTACTGGTGCTGTATGGGCTAATGAAGCATGGGGAACTTGGTGGAGTTGGGATCCAAAAGAAACATGGGCATTTATCTCATGGTTGTTTTATGCAGCTTATCTTCATATGAGAATAAGTAAAGGTTGGCAAGGAAGAAAACCAGCTTTACTTGCTACCACTGGTTTCTTAGTGGTTTTAATTTGTTATATAGGGGTTAATTTTTTAGGGATAGGTTTACATAGCTATGGTTGGATATTTGGGTGAGCTATTAATCTTCCACAATATTTATTGAGGTTCTGAAAGCACCTTTCCATTTTGTGCTTCGTGAGCAACTTTTCTCAAGTCATCACATCCCTCTTTTAATGTTGGGTAGGCAAACATTCCACTTCCTGCAATAAAACAATTAGCACCCGCATCGGCACATTGTGAAATAGTCCAATTTGCTTTTATGCCTCCATCAACTTCAATGTCAACATCTAAGTTTTTTTCAATAATAAAATTTCTTATTTTTCTTATTTTATTAAGCATTGTTGGTATATAAGCTTGTCCACCAAAGCCAGGATTAACTGTCATTACTAAAACATGATCAACCATATCCATAATGTTTTCAATCATTTCAAATGGAGTGTGAGGGTTTAATGCAACGGAAGGAGATCCTCCAAGGTCTCTTATTCTTCCAAGAACTCTATGCAGATGAATATTTGCTTCGGCATGAGCTATTACTACTCCTGGTTCACCATTAACTCCTTTTGTAGCATTTATATAAGATTCAAGCATGGTTTCACAATTGTACTGACTCACCATTAATTGAGTTTCAAAAGGAACATTGCAATATTTCCTACATGCAGCAATCATTTCAGGACCAAATGTAAGATTTGGGACGAAATTCCCATCCATTACATCAAATTGAATTCTATCTACTCCAGCCTCCTCTAGCTCTTTGACACATGACCCCATATTTGCCCAATCTGCTGGCAAAACTGAAGGAATTATTTGAATTGGTCTATTAACACCAGCTAAATTTGTTTGATTTGACTCAGTCATTAAATTTTTAAAATATTTAATAAAGATACTATATTTAGTTGTTTATTCCTAATTTCAAGTCACGGCCTGATAAAGTATCACCTGTAAAGAGTTAAAAAAAGCTTATTAGCATAATATTTCTCATGAAAATGACATTTTTATGAGAACATACTCAAAACCTTTTAGAAAATCCTCAAAAATTTAATTGTGAATCAAACTTTAATTCAAGAAATTCTCGAAGTTGTCGAGCAAGCAGCAATTGCTTCTGCAAAACTCACAGGACTTGGTCAAAAAGATGAAGCTGATTCTGCAGCTGTCGAAGCAATGAGATTGCGAATGGGCAAAATTGAAATGAAAGGAAAAATTGTTATAGGAGAAGGTGAAAGAGATGAAGCACCAATGCTTTATATAGGTGAAGAGGTCGGAAGTGGAAGTGGACCAGGGGTTGACTTTGCAGTAGATCCTTGTGAAGGAACTAATCTTTGTGCAAATAATCAACGAGGGTCTATGGCAGTTTTAGCTGCCTCTGATACAGGCGGACTTTTTAATGCTCCTGATTTTTATATGAATAAATTAGCAGCACCTCCTGCTGCGAAAGGGAAAGTAGATATTAGAAATTCTGCTACTGAAAACTTGAAAATACTTAGTGATTGCTTGAATCTTTCTATCTCTGAACTTACTGTTGTTGTAATGGATAGAACAAGGCATAAGGATTTAATTAGAGAGATTCGAGGTTGTGGAGCAAAAGTACAGCCGATTTCTGATGGAGATGTTCAAGCTGCGATTGCATGCGGTTTTGCAGGAACTGGAACACATTGCTTGATGGGTATAGGGGCTGCTCCAGAGGGTGTTATTTCCGCTGCTGCAATGAGAGCTCTAGGTGGACACTTTCAAGGACAATTAGTTTATGATCCAGCAATTGCTCAAACTTCTGAATGGGCTGATTACACTAAGGAAGGTAATATAAAACGTCTAAATGAAATGGGAATAACTGATATTGATAAAATATATGAAGCTAACGAACTGGCATCTGGAGAAAACGTTGTGTTTGCTGGAAGTGGAATAACTGATGGATTATTATTTGACGGAGTTAAATTTGAAAAGGATTGTGTTAGAACCAGCAGTTTAGTAATTAGTACATTAGATAGTACTGCAAGATTCACAAATACTATCCACATAAAAGATGGTGCAAAGAGTATTAGTCTTTAAAAATTTACATTTAATTTTATGCATATTGTTGTCGTCGGACTAAGTCATCGCACGGCACCTGTCGAAGTGCGTGAGAAGTTAAGTATTCCCGATCAAGCCATAACAGATTCATTGAATGCATTAAAGGCTTTTTCTGATCTACTAGAGGTGTCAATTTTAAGTACTTGTAATAGGCTAGAAATTTATGCGCTAGTAAAAGATAAAAATACTGGAATTTCCTCTATTAAGGAATTTATCTCAAATTATTCAGGAATTATTTTTGAAGATTTAAATCCACATCTTTTTTGCTTTAGACAAGAAGATGCAGTTTTGCATTTAATGAAAGTTTCAGCAGGACTTGATAGCTTGGTTTTAGGGGAGGGACAAATCCTTTCGCAGGTAAAAAAGATGATGAGATTAGGTCAAGAGAATCAATCTACTGGTCCTATTCTTAATAGATTATTAACTCAATCAGTAAGTACAGGTAAAAAAGTTAGATCTGAAACAAATTTAGGAACTGGTGCAGTATCAATAAGTTCAGCAGCGGTAGAACTTGCTCAATTAAAAATTGGACAAGAAAATGGGTTAGATACTCTTGTAAGTCTGGAATCAGAGAAGGTTCTTGTAGTTGGTGCTGGTCGAATGAGTAGGCTTTTAATTACTCATTTAAAATCAAAAGGATGCAATAAACTCATTCTTGTTAATAGAAATATTGATAGAGCTTTAAATCTTGCGTTAGACTACCCTGACTTAGAGATTGTTTGTAAAGGGTTAAAAGAATTAGATGAAAACATATCAATATCGTCTCTTGTTTTCACTAGTACAGCCTCTGAAGAGCCAATTATTGATCTCGCTAAAATTGAAAAATTAAGCTTGAGTAATAAACTTAAATTTATTGATATCGGTGTTCCGAGAAATATATCTAATGATGTTAAACAACATAAATTTGTAAAATCATTTGATGTAGATGACTTACAAGAGGTCGTTTCAAGAAATCAAGAATTTAGACAGAAAATTGCTAAGGAAGCAGAATCTTTAGTAGAAGAAGAAAGAATTATTTTCCTAGAATGGTGGGCAAGTTTAGAGGCGGTTCCAGTAATTAATAAACTAAGATCAGATTTGGAGTTAATCAGAAAAGAGGAATTGCAAAAAGCACTTAGTAGAATGGGACCTGACTTTTCTGCTCGTGAAAGAAAAGTTGTGGAAGCTCTTACTAAAGGAATTATTAATAAAATTCTTCATACACCTGTTACTAAGTTAAGAAGTCCTCAATCAAGAGAAGAAAGACAAGCTTCATTAAAAATCGTTGAAAAATTGTTTTCTTTGGTAGATGAGGATAAAAATATCTAAATTTCTGAATTTATATTAAGTTTTTCAAGTAATTTATCGAAATACCTTTGCAAACTGGCCATTCCTATTTCTAAATCCGCCCATAATCAGTTACTTTAAATAGTTGTATCTACCTCCATTAGATTGAATGAAGCGTGTGTTGGCAATCATCCTCGGAGGAGGAAAAGGTTCTAGACTTTACCCCTTAACAAAAATGAGGGCTAAACCTGCTGTACCATTAGCAGGAAAATATCGTTTAATTGATATTCCAATTAGTAATTGTATTAATTCAGGAATTGAAAAAATGTATGTATTGACTCAGTTCAATAGTGCATCTCTAAATAGACATATAGGAAGAACATATAATCTAAATGGACCTTTTGGACAAGGTTTTGTGGAAGTCTTAGCCGCTCAACAAACACCTGATAGTCCAAAGTGGTTTGAAGGGACTGCTGATGCTGTAAGAAAATACCAATGGTTATTTCAAGAATGGGATGTTGATGAGTATTTAATATTGTCAGGAGATCAACTGTATAGGATGGATTACAGTTTATTTGTTCAACATCATAGAGATAATGGTGCTGATTTAACTGTTGCAGCTTTACCTGTAGATGAAGCCCAAGCAGAAGGTTTTGGACTCATGAGAACTGATGATTTAGGGAATATAAAGGAATTCAGTGAAAAGCCCACAGGAGAGAAGTTGAAGGCAATGGCAGTAGATACTTCAAAATTTGGATTAACAAATGAGTCAGCTGCCCAAAAACCTTATCTTGCCTCTATGGGTATTTACGTTTTTAGTAGAAATACTCTTTTTGATCTTTTAAATAAATTTCCTAGTTATACAGATTTTGGGAAGGATATAATTCCTGAAGCTCTTAATAGGGGCGATACTCTTAAGAGTTATGTCTTCAATGATTATTGGGAAGATATTGGAACTATCGGAGCGTTTTTTGAGTCAAACTTGGCATTAACAGAGCAACCTAAACCCCCATTTAGTTTTTATGATGAGAAATTTCCAATTTATACAAGACCTAGATTCCTTCCTCCTTCTAAACTTGTAGATGCACAAATCACTAATTCAATAGTCTGTGAAGGTACGATATTGAAGTCTTGTAGTATTCTACATTGTGTTTTAGGCGTAAGAAGCAGAATTGAAAGTGATTCTGTTCTTGAAGATACTTTAGTTATGGGTGCAGATTTCTTTGAATCACCTGAGGAGAGGACTGAATTAAGGAAAGGAGGAGGAACTCCTCTTGGAGTAGGAGAAGGTACTACTGTAAAAAGAGCGATTCTTGATAAGAATACTAGGATTGGAGATAATGTAGTGATTATTAATAAAGATAGAGTGGAAGAGGCAGATAAGCCAGAATTAGGCTTCTACATAAGAAATGGAATTGTTGTGGTAGTTAAAAATGCAACTATTGCAAATGGAACAGTCATTTAATTCTTTTCGATCATTTTTCGCTGACATAAGTAATTTTTTTGAGCAATTTTCCTGAGTTGCAGGCAAACTGTATTTATTGAGTTTTTTATTTTTTATGTCCAAGGCGCATTTTGGTTTAATAGGTCTTGGTGTTATGGGAGAAAATTTAGTTCTTAATGCTGAAAGAAATGGATTTTCTAGTGTAGTTTTCAATAGAACTTACTCAAAAACTATAGAATTTTTGGAAGGTCGAGGCCTTGGTAAGAATATAGAGGGAGCTGAAACTCTCCAGGAATTTGTTGATAAGCTTGAGAGACCTAGAAGAATTTTAATGATGGTAAAAGCTGGATCTGCAACGGATGCTGTTATAGATAATATTTCTGGATATCTCGAGGAAGGAGATTTATTAATTGATGGCGGTAATTCTCAATTCAAAGATACAGAAAGAAGGGTAAATACTCTAGAAAGTAAAAGTTTTGGATATATAGGAATGGGGGTTTCTGGTGGTGCTAAGGGAGCTCTTGAAGGGCCAAGTATGATGCCTGGAGGTACTAAAGCCTCTTACTATGCAATAGAAAGCTTATTAACTAAGATGGCTGCCAAAGTTGAAGATGGTCCATGTGTCGCATACGTTGGACCAGGAGGCTCGGGTCATTTCGTGAAGACTGTTCATAATGGAATCGAATATGGAATTGAGCAAATACTTGCAGAAGCCTATGACCTTATGAAGAGAGTAAAAGGAATGAATGGACATCAGATGTCAGAGGTTTTTGGAATCTGGAATAATACTGATGAATTAGCTTCTTATCTTGTTGAGATAACAGAGATTTGTCTAAAGACAAAAGATGAAATAACTGGAGATCATGTTGTGGAAAAAATATTAGATAAAGCTGGCCAGAAAGGCACTGGGTTATGGACTGTTGTAAGTGCTTTAGAACTTGGGGTCTCAGTCCCAACGATTTATGCTTCTTTAAATGCAAGAGTAATGAGTTCTTTAAAAGAACAACGTAGTGAGATTGAAAAAACTATTCCAATAAAGGAGATTGCAGATTTTGATTTAGGAGATATTTCAGATGGAATGAAACCTTTATTTGATGCTGTAGTTCTCGCCACAATGGCTAGCTATGCTCAAGGAATGGATATTTTAAGAGAAGCGTCTTCTGTTTATAATTATGATTTGAATATGCCATCAATCGCTCAAATATGGAAAGGAGGATGCATAATTAGATCAAGATTATTAAGTAAAATTCAAGATGCTTATTATAAAGACCCTAATTTGAAAAATTTAATTTTTGATAATTGGTTTAATAACGAGATTGCAGCAAGATTAGATAATTTAGCTAATGTGGTTTCTTTATCTACAAAAGCTGGTATACCAGTTCCATGCCTATCAAGTACTTTAGATTATTTGAATAGTTATAGAACAAATAGACTCCCTCAGAATCTGGTTCAGGCAATGAGAGATTGTTTTGGCTCTCATACTTATGAAAGAATTGACAAAGAAGGTAGTTTCCACACTGAATGGATGTAATGATTGAAAAGATAATAAATGGATATACCTTAAACATCTATAAAGACAAGTTAAAACTATCAACAGCTGTTTTTAAGTTTATTGAAAGACAGATTTTTCATACTTTAAAAAAGAAAGATAGATTTAAATTTTGTGTAAGTGGAGGTTCAACTCCTAAATCTGTTTATAAACTTCTTTCAAAAAGTGATCTTAGATGGAATATGGTTGATGTCTTTTTAGGAGATGAGAGATGCGTTGATCCAAATTCAGAATTAAGTAACTCATTAATGTTGAAAAATTCATTGTTAACTAATTTGGGATCTGGAGCTTTTTTTTACGAAATTTTAAATGACTTGAAAGCTGATGAAGAAGCTATCAAAAATCTATTTATTTCAAAATTATTTGAAAAATGCGGATCAAACCCTCCATCTTTTGATTTGACTTTATTAGGTCTTGGAGACGATGGTCATACAGCTTCATTATTTCCTTATCAAAAAAATAATGTGGATGATTTTGTTATTTTTAGTGAAGGTAAAGGTTTAAAAAGAATCTCATTAACTCCAAGAGTCCTTTCAGCCTCCTCAAAGATAATATTTTTGGTTAGTGGCGCCTCTAAAAAACTTGCTCTCGAAAGGTTATTAGATGAAAAGGAGTCTCCCGATAGAACTCCATCAAAATTAATAAAATCTACTAATCAAATTTCAATATTTTGTGATCAAGAATCAGCAAAAGATTTAAAAATTTAGTTAAAGTCTATAAATAATTAAAATAAATTAATGAGTAAGAAAAAATTTTTATTCTTGAAAAAAGAGTTTAATGACTGGAAGACATTAAATGACACTGTTATGGGAGGATCAAGCTCAGCTTATTGTGAAATTTCAAATTCTGGATTGTTATTGAAGGGGAATATTGTCGAGAAAGGAGGTGGATTCGTTAGTTGTAGATCCTCTGTATATAAACCATCTTTAAATGTTTCTGAATATGGTTCCTTTGAGCTAAATATTGATGGACAAGGAAGAACTTTTAAGTTTGCGGTCGCTTGTGAAGATGATCTCCTTGGAATTACCGAATTTATTCCTGGTGGGCTCAGGTGGATTAAATCATTCCCAACAAAAAAATTTGGAACAACCAATGTTCTAATTCCTTTTAGTTCTCTCAAGCCCTCAGTAAGAGCTAATAAGGTACCTTTACCATTTAAATTCAAGCCATCTAAAATTAAACGATTGCAAATACTTCACTCTAAGTTCGGTGATGATGGACTACTAAATAATGAGTTTAAGCAGGGTTCGATAAAAGTTTTAATTAAATCAATAAGTGTTATTTGAAAATTCACCTAAAAATATAGAGAGCTTAATCGCTAAGTCAGCAGATTTAACAAATAAACCTTTTGTTCACTCTGTAGTAAAAATAAATGGTGAATACCAAATCGATGAGGAAGATATCGATTTAACAGTTAATATTTTATGTCGAGATAAAGAAGGTAAAAGAATAGAAATTTACGATCTTGAATTAGAACTTTTTAAATCAAATAATGAGTTGGTTTTAGTTATCTCCAAGCTTAATTTTCCTGATGAACCAATATTATGGAGTGGAGTTAAAACGTTATGGATGGATAGTAATAATGGGAAAAAATGTAATTCCCCAAGGTACAGCGCTAGATTGGAAAATCTGGCAAATAGGATAAAAAGTTTTATTGATTAAGTAAATAAAATTTTGAGCCGATTTATAAATCAGTAACTGCTCCTAAACTTGATGTGCTTACGATCCTTGAATATTTTGAAAGTATACCTTTTTTATATTTTGGATCTGGTTTCTCCCAATTTTTTCTTCTAGCTTTTAATTCTTCATCAGATAAATCTACATGAATTAGTAGTTTTACCGCATCAACAGTAATTAAATCTCCTTCTTTTATAAGAGCAATATTGCCTCCAACAGCAGCTTCTGGAGCGATATGTCCAACAACCAGTCCGTAAGAACCTCCGCTAAATCTTCCATCAGTAATTAAGGCCACTTTTTCTCCAAGACCTTGTCCAACAATTGCTGATGTAGGAGATAACATTTCTCTCATGCCTGGCCCTCCAACAGGACCTTCATTTCTTACTACAACTACATCTCCAGCTTTTATATCATTATTTAGGATAGATTTAAGGCAATCCTCTTCACTTTCGAAAATTCTAGCTGGTCCAGTAAGTACAGGGTTTTTTACTCCACTAATTTTTGCTACGGAACCTTCCTTTGCTAAATTTCCTTTTAATATTGCTAAATGTCCTTTTTTGTAAAGAGGATTATTTATATCTCTAATGACATTTTGATTATCTGGAGGAGTATCTGGAATTTCTTTTAAGTTTTCGGAAATTGTTTTGCCTTCTATATTTTTACATTCACCATGAATTAATCCTGCATTTAAGAGTATTTTCATAACTTGTGGAATCCCTCCTGCTTTATGAAGATCCACAGTTACATATTTTCCACTTGGCTTAAGGTCACAAATAACAGGAACTTTTTGCCTTATTCTCTCAAAATCATCAATACTAATATCAATACCTGCAGTATTCGCTATAGCTAAAATATGTAATACAGCATTTGTTGAACCTCCAACAGCCATTATTACAGATATTGCATTTTCAAATGACTTCTTGGTCATTAGATCAAGAGGTCTTATATCTTTTTTTATCGCATCTACTAATATCTCGGCACTTTTTTCTGCACTTAGTTCTTTTTCATAATCCTCTGCAGCCATTGTTGAACTGTGAGGGAGGCTTAACCCTAATACTTCTATAACAGCAGACATTGTATTAGCCGTAAACATTCCTCCACAGCTTCCTGCTCCAGGAATACAATTTTTCTCAACTTCGATTAACCTTTTTTCATTAATTTTGCCTGATGTTAACTGTCCAACTGCTTCAAATGCACTGACAACAGTTAAATCTTCTCCGTTTAATTTCCCTGGTTTGATTGTTCCTCCATAAATAAATATTGAGGGAATATTCATTCTTGCAATTGCTATCATGGCACCAGGCATGTTTTTATCACATCCACCTATTGCAAGTACTCCGTCCATACTTTGAGCATTACATGCGGTTTCTATTGAGTCAGCTATTACTTCTCTTGAAACTAGTGAATATTTCATCCCCTCTGTTCCCATAGAAATGCCATCACTTACAGTGATTGTTCCAAACATTTGAGGCATTCCGCCTGATCTTCTGATTGACTCTTCAGCTCTGAGAGCTAACTTATTTAACCCTATATTGCATGGTGTTATTGTACTGTAACCATTGGCAACTCCAATAATAGGTTTATTAAAATCTTCATCATTAAATCCAACAGCTCTTAACATTGATCTGTTAGGGGATCTTTGCACACCTTGGGTTATTGCAGATGATCTGAATTTATTCATATTATTTGAGAACCTTTATTATTTTATTGACCTAACTCTTCAAGTTGCTTCCTAACATCAGCAATTGCAGAATTTAGTTGCTCAACTTTCTTTTCTAGATTTTCTCCATCAACTTCATTTATATTCTCATTTGAATCAATCGCTTCAGATCCGTCTTGAATTCTTGAGGAATACATCATCGCCTTTTGTTTTTTTTCCTCCTTTCTCTTGTCTGCTTCTGATATTAACCACAATGCTAGACCTGCTGCTCCAATAAAAGCACCGCTTATTAATGATAAAAGATTATTCGAAGACGAATCTCTGTATTCAGGCATTGGAAAAATATCTACTACTACATTATATATTAGTTCTTATCATGAAATATAGTACTCAAACGCAATAAAGGATTTCCAATCCCAGGGATCAACAACTTTGTATTTTCGTCTTCCTCATCAATGCAAGATGTGTAAATTACCTGATTGGGGAATAATTTGGCAATTTCATTTAATCCTTTATTTGTGCAAATAGCAGTTATTAATAAAATCCTATTAGACTCAACTCCTAATCCCTTCAATTTTAATAAAGTCTCTATTGCTGTGGATTTTGACGTAACTTGTTCCGAATAAAAAATAACGCCTTCATTTGATTCAATACTTTTAGGAATTTCCCCTAATGAAAGGGTCGAATTAGGAATTACTTCTTTAGATCCGTACCAAAGAGATAAGCCTTCGGGCATCATTGCATAAACTTTTATTGGATAATTATTATTTATAAAAAATCCATCCGTATCTCCATTATAAGTATTTATTATTTCTTTTTTATATGGCAACCAATTTCGTAATGCTTCATATGTGAGCCATTTACCTAATTGTTCATATCCAGTTGTGTACAAAATATTTGGAGTATTTTTTTCTCGCAATATTGAAAGCCAATGTTTTATTAATGGATGAGGAGGAATAATAACCTTTAGTGACATTGCCATATATTTTCCTTTAAGATACTCTTACAATCTTTAAATACATAAGTTCTAAAATACAGTCTTATTATGATTAAATCAATTACTTTACCAACTCTAAAAAATGCGTTAATTACATTATTAATTGTTGGGATTTTATTTTTAAATTCTGTAAATTCTGCCTGGGCTAAGCGTCCGCCTGAAATCAGAAACCAACAAGACCTTGATTTAGAGCCTGATATGCATGGTCAAGATTTAAGTGGAAACGAATTTATTAAATTTGATCTAAATGGATTTAATTTCAGTGAAAGTAATTTAGAAGGTGCGGTATTCAATAATAGTAAATTGCAAAACTCAAATTTTAATGGAGCCAATTTAAGAGACGCACTTGCCTATGCAACAGACTTTACAGATGCTGATCTTTCAGATGTTAATTTTACCAATGCTTTATTAATGGAGAGTAATTTCGAAGGAGCAAAAATAGATGGTGCGGATTTTACGGATGCTGTTCTTAGTCGTACTCAACAAAAACAATTATGTGCGATTGCTAATGGCACTAATAGTTCTACAGGAGAGAGTACAGAATATAGCCTAGGTTGTTAATCATTAAGGATGAAAAAAAAAATACCAGTAATAGTTGTTTCAGGATTTCTTGGTTCAGGTAAAACAACTTTTCTAAAATATTTATTAAAAAAGAGTACTAAAAAATTTGGTTTAATAATTAATGAATTTGGTGATATTGGAATTGACGGTGATTTGATTAAAAGTTGTGATAAATGTAATGAATCTGAAGACGACTGTGTAATCGAATTAAACAATGGATGTTTATGTTGTACTGTTCAAGATAATTTTGTTCCATCAATAAAAGCTCTTCTTGAATTTGATCCTCCTATCGATTCAATAATTATTGAAACAAGTGGATTGGCATTGCCCATACCATTAATTCAAGCACTTAACTGGCCTGAAATAAGATCTTCTGTATACCTCGAAGTAGTCGTTGGGATAGTAAACGGAGAATCAATGCTTAATGGTTCACCAATTAATGATTTAAACAAAATAACAAAACAATATAATGAAACATATAAAATTGATCACAACGCTACTATAAATGAACTCTTTGAGGAGCAAATAGAAGTTTCTGATATCGTTTTAGTCTCTAGATCAGATATCTTAAATGATGATCAATTTGATTTTGTAAAAAATAAAATCCAAGGAAGTCTAAACTTATCTACGCCAGTCCTGAAATCCAAAAATGGAAAAATTGATTTAAATTATTTATTTGATTTTAATTTTAAAAAAGAGACTTATAAAAAATTTTTAAAGGAAGAACATGACCATAATCACGTTGAGCTTGTATCAAATTCAATTAAATTAAATTATTTTCTTGAAAAAAATGACTTTGAAAAAGAGATGTCAAAAATATTGGATGAATTAAACATCCTTCGAATAAAAGGACGTATATGGATACCAAACAAATCATTGCCTTTACAAATACAAATCGTTGGAAAAAAAATTAATACATGGTTTGAAGAGGCTCCAGATGACTGTTGGAGACCAAATGATAATGCAGGCCTTGAATTAGTAATAATTTCCTTTGATGAAAAATCTATAAAAGCTTTTAATAGAAAAATTAAAGAGAAATTTAAGATTTTAAGTGACCCAAAAATAAAGATTTGATTTTATAGTTACGTGTCAGGATACTTAGAAGAGTTAACAGTCCTAAATGGAAAATTCTAAAATTGCTTTAAAAGAAATTATCTCTGATGATGTAATTTCTATTAATAAAATTAAATGTTCAAAATGTGGAGGGTCAGGAAATTTTAAAACACCTGAAAATTCAAGAAAAACTTGTTTAGTATGTTTTGGTAAAGGTTATATAAATATTTAAAAATTCAGAAAACCTTAACGTAAAAATATTTGTTTATTAATCAAGAGTACTTTTTATTAAAATTTAAACTAATCTTCTAATAGAAATTATTTTTTAATTGGACGAGTTTGCTGTAAAAGTTTTTGTAAGACTAAGACCCTCAGTTTTAGATCCGGCAGGGGAAGCTACCAAATCTGCTTCTATTAAACTAGGAGCAGAGGGCATAAAATCACTAAGGATAGGAAAAATGATTGAATTAAAAATAGAAGGTAATGAGGAAAATGAAGTTAGAGAAAAAATTGATTTATTGTGCGATAGGTTATTCACAAATACTGTCATTGAAGATTATGAGTATTCGCTAAAAAAATTATAAAATGGATAATTTTACCGTAGGAGTCGTAGTCTTTCCTGGTTCTAATTGTGATCGTGATGTTTCATGGGCATTGGAAGGTTGTTTAGGAATAAAAACAAAATACTTGTGGCATGAGTCTTCAGATTTAAGCGATGTCGAAGCAATAGTTTTACCTGGAGGATTTAGTTATGGAGATTATTTAAGATGCGGAGCAATTGCAAGATTCTCTCCATTAATTAATGCTTTGGATGACTTTGTTAAAAGTGGAAAAAGAGTTTTAGGAATATGTAATGGGTTTCAAATTTTGACAGAATCAGGTTTTTTGCCTGGTGCCCTCGTAGCAAATAAAAATCTTAATTTTATCTGTGATGATTCTGAACTTGATATTGTTTCTTCAAAAGGGGGTTGGTTTAATAATGGAGATGAAAAACAAACTATTAAGTTGCCAATAGCGCATGGGGAAGGAAGATATTATTGTGATTCTGATACTTTAAAAAAACTTGTTGATAATGAATTAATCGCTTTGAGATATAGAAATAATCCTAATGGATCCTCCTTCGATATCGCAGGCATAACTAATGAAAAAGGAAATGTTTTAGGTTTAATGCCTCATCCAGAGAGAGCATGTGACGAGGCAATTGGTGGGACTGATGGTCTCCATACTTTGAAATCCCTAATTACGAAATAAAAAACCCCCATTTGTTTGGAGGTCTTTTAAAGTTTAATTTAAAGAGTTTATCTTTTAATAAGTGTATCCAGCAACAAATAGCTGCTCATCAGATGAAGGCTGAGATCCTGGGACATAAGATCCTGTTGAAGCTTCAGAGTTTGCTTGAGCTCTTGCTATTAAGGCTTTTTGGCCTCCTTCTACATCACTTCCCTTCCAAGCCTTTAAGCATGAGTGCTGTAGCGCTCTTCCATAGGAGAATGAAACGTTCCATAATGCTTTCCTATAAAGAGTATTCATATTATTTAAATAAACAGAAGCAGCTTCTTCGCTTAATCCTCCTGATAAGAATACTATTCCAGGAACAGATGCAGGAACGCATCTTTCCATAGTTCTTATAGTCATCTCAGCAACTTTCATAGGATCAGCCTTTGTTGGACAATCTGCTCCGTTTACAGTCATAGAAGGTTTTAAAAGCGTTCCCTCTAGAAATACTCCATTTGCTTGACAAGCAATGTATACCTGCTTAATTACCTCTTCTTGAACTTCAGCAGTCTTTTCAATGGTATGATCACCATCCATTAAAATTTCAGGTTCAATAATTGGTACTAATCCAGATTCTTGAACTGATCTTGCATACCTTGCCAATCCCCAAGCATTTTCCTGTATGGATAATTTTGAAGGACAACCATCATTTGTTATCTGTAAAACAGCTCTCCACTTTGCAAATCTTGCACCTTGTTCATAATATTTTGCTGCTCTCTCGACTAATCCATCTAGACCAGAGCAAAATGTTTCTACATCTCCTGCTCCAGGAAGTGGATTTAAACCTTTATCAACCTTAATACCTGGAATAATACCTAAATCGTTTAATTTCTTAACCATTGACTCACCATCTTGGTGATTTTGAAACAAAGTTTCTTCAAAGAGGATTGCTCCACTTATGTATTTTCCAAGGCCTTCTGTAGTGAAAAGCATCCCTCTATATGCCTTCCTATTTTCTTCAGTATTCTCAACACCAATTCCAGCTAATCTTTTCCCTACTGTTTTGGTTGATTCATCTACCGCTAATATTCCTTTACCTTTAGAAGCTAGTAATTGAGCATTTTCCTTAAGCTCATTTTTGTAGTAATTTAATGCCATTATTTAAAAAATTAGATAATTGATTTTTCCAGAATATGAAGAAAAAATAAAATAAATTAAGCACATTGTCAAGTATTAATTGATACTTTGGTAAATATTCTGCTAAATTTTTATGCTCAATCCATTTTTTGATGATTCTCTTATAGCTTCACAAACTTTATGACTTGCCAGTCCCTCGCATAATCCTGGAATGATGGGTGTTTTATTAAAAATACTCTCAGCCCATAAATTTTGAATTCTCATTACTGGAGCTATCCTTCCATCAGTCCATGTTTTTTTAAAATTAAAACTTGAATCTGCAGTTAAATTTTGGATCTTATTTTCGTTGTTTGAATATTTCAAATCAAAACCATGTACATAATCTTTTTGGTTCTCGCTTTTAAGAATAAGTGAACCTTCGCTTCCATATATTTCTAAACTAAATCCTCTACCGTTTCTAGAAATCGATGATAAAGATACCTGACATGGAATAAGATTCGAGCTATGGTTTGATAATTCTATATTAGCTAGACAAACATCTTCGCTCGTAACATCATTTAAATCAGATGAATTAGGTAAAGGTCTTTTTTTTATTGATGTTGCCAATTTGCCAGATACTTTTATGGATTCTCCAAAAAACCAATTCAACATATCGAATGCATGAGTACCCAAGGCGCCAATAACTCCTCCACCTTTTTCTCCTAAAGAATACCAATTCCAAGCTCTTTTGGGGTCGGATCTGCTACCCATTAACCAATCTAATTTGACTAAGTATATATCTCCTAAGATATTTTCATCAATAAGTTTTTTTGTCTGAAGGAAAAGGGGTACTGCTCTATATTCGAAATCAACACATACGCTTAAGTTCTTAATCAAAGATATTCTCTGTAGCTCTTCAATTTCAGAGGAAGATATTGAAACAGGTTTTTCTAATAGCAAATTTTTATTATTTTCAAGCGCTAGTTTTGCTAATTTAAATTTTGATTCAGGAGGGGTAGCAATAATAATTCCATCAATTTCTGGTGATTTAACTAAGTCCTCCCAAACATGAAAAAACTCTAAACCCGTTTCTTTTTCTAAAATAGATTTTTGCGCTTTCTCATAATGATAAATAGCTATAGGCGTTAAATATTGCGACTCTTTTAATGCTTCTAAATGAACTTTTTTCCCAAAACCTAGTCCAGCAATTGCTATTTTTAATTTTTTATTTTTTGTATTCATTCTTATCCATTACTAAACTCTGAACAACTATTTTCGATGACAAAATCTATAAGTTCATCATTATTGGAGGTTTGCCATTTTGAATTAAATTGAGGAATTCCATTTATGGAAGTATCTTTGAACTTTTTCTCATCGCAATTAATTCTCATTACATAAAGTGATAACTCTCCATCATCATCAGAATGAGTTGGATTTTTAAAGAACTTTGTTAAGACACTTATTTCACCATTTGGAAGCGGCTTGATACTCCCTTTGTCAAGCCATTCTTTCCCGTCATTATTCTCTTTTAGGAGTACCCAATCAACATTTCCTATACCATACGAATAGGGAGCAAAATTTAAAATAAAAATTAAAAGAGTTAACGAAAAATAAAATAAGTTAGAAATAATTTTCATTTTATGTATTTGCTTCTGCAAGTTCTTTTACGCCGTGGATTTTTAAAATTTTAGTCAAAGTTTCTTTGAGATCTTTCCTTTTTACTATCACATCAACAAAACCATGATCAAGAAGATATTCAGCTGTCTGAAAATTATCTGGCAATTTTTCTCTTAATGTTTGTTCAATTACCCGTCTTCCAGCAAATCCAATAAGAGCTTTTGGTTCTGCCAAAATTAAATCACCTAACATGGCAAAACTGGCTGTTACCCCTCCAGTGGTTGGATGAGTTAACAATGGCATGTACAAAAGATTTTTTTCTTTATGTTTTTTAAGTGCTCCTGATATTTTTGCCATCTGCATGAGACTTAACATACCTTCTTGCATCCTTGCACCACCTGATGCGCAAACAATAAGTATTGGGTAATTCTTTATAGTTGCCCTCTCAATAATCCTTGTGATTTTTTCACCAACGACAGAACCCATGGATCCCCCCATGAATCTAAAATCCATAACAGCTAATGCTAAAGGCATAGAATTTACAGAACAGAAACCAGTGATAACTCCATCTCTTAAGCCTGTACCTGCTTGACTCTCTTTAATTCGATCAGCATAAGATCTTCTATCTTTAAACCCCAAAGGATCTGTAGGACTTAATGAACTATCAAACTCTTTAAATGAATTTTTATCAGCAATTATGTTTATCCTGTCATCGCTATTAATCCTGTTGTGATGTCCACAATTATTACAAACATTGAAATTTGAAATTTGGTCTTTTCTATAAGCTACTTGCGAACATTCTGAACATTTAACCCACAAACCATCACCCTCGTCTGTATCTTGCGAAACTTTTCCTACAAATTGATCTTTTCGCCTTGCGGCAAACCAGTCGATTAATGACACAATTATTCCTGTTTTTTCTATTTAAATCTAAGTATGGTCCTTTTATCAAGAAAGTTATATAAAAATTTGAGATTTTAAATCTTAAAACTTTGAGAAGTTTTAAAAATAAATAGATTTTCTTGGGTCTTTGACGAAAATAAAATTCTTTAGGTTGTTAGATAAACGAAAAAGAAATTATGCTTTATTTTTTTCTTCGATCATTTTGTGGATTATTGGAGTAAGAATAAGTTCCATCGCAAAACCCATTTTCCCTCCATTTACGACAATGCTAGTTGGGCTAGACATGAATGAATCGTGAATCATTCCAAGTAAGTATTGAAAATCAATTCCCCATTTTTCTCTTGCCCCTTTTCTGAAATGTATAATCACAAAACTCTCATCAGGAGTTGGTATATTTCTACATATGAAAGGATTTGATGTGTCAATCGTTGGAATTCTTTGGAAATTAATATCAGTTTTACTAAATTGTGGGCAAATATGATTTATGTAATCAGGCATTCTTCTTAAAATAGTATCCACAATAGTTTCAGCTGAGTAACCTCTCTCAGCATTATCTCTATGGATTTTTTGAATCCACTCTAAATTTGTTATTGGGACAACTCCAACAAGTAAATCAGCATAAGATGCGACATCGTAACCTTCCCCTTCTACCCCGCCATGTAAACCTTCATAGAAAAGTACGTCTGTACCTAAAGGAATATCTTCCCATGGTGTAAATTGGCCTGGTTCTAGGGTTGTTCCAAGTCTTGCATTATGTTCATCTGCTTCCTCTGGACTATGTAGGTAATATCTTTTCTTACCCCCTCCACTTTCACCATAGATTTTGAAAAGTTCCTCTAGTTTGTCAAAAAGATTAGCCTCAGGACCAAAGTGAGAAAAATTTTCACCTTTGGAAAGAGCCTCTGCCATAGCTTTTTTCATAGGCATTCTTTCAAACCTGTGGTAACTATCACCTTCAACAACTGCTGGAACAATATCTTCTCTGGCAAAAATATGCTCAAAGGCTCTTTTTACTGTACTTGTTCCTGCTCCTGAAGATCCTGTTACAGCAACTACTGGATGACGTTTTGACATTTTTTAAAAACAATATCTGATAATTCTGACAGGTAATATGCCAACTTTATGTTTAACTTAAAAATATTTTTTTATTTATTAATTTTTTTTTAAATTTCTTCTATTATTTTTTCCCCGATTTCACTGCAAGATAATACTTCGGAAAAGCTATTAGCTAAATCTGCCGTTCTATATCCTTTAGATAAAACTTTATCAACAGCATTTTCTAAACTTTCTGCAGCTTCTTCTTCATTTAATCCAATTTTTAACATCATAGAAGCGGACAAAAGCATTGCAATGGGATTTGCTATGTTTTTACCAGCTATATCAGGAGCCGAACCATGAACAGGTTCGAAAACACCTGGTCCATTATTATTTAGAGATGCAGATGGAAGCATCCCAATAGAACCAGTTAACATTGCGGCTAAATCGCTTAGGATATCACCAAATAAATTACTTGTTAAAATCACATCAAACTGACTAGGATCTCTTATTAATTGCATTGCTGCATTGTCAACGTACATGTTGCTTAAAGATAAATTTTTATGTTTTGAGGTTGATTTTAAAACTGTATCTCTCCATAATTGACTAACTTCAAGAACGTTTGATTTATCTACAGAACATATTTTTTTATTTCTTTGGTGAGCAATTTTTATTGCTATTTCAGTTATTCTCTCTATTTCCGCTGAATCATAAACCATCGTGTTGAAGGCTTTTGGGATTTCTGTATTTGATATGTGTCCTCTTGGTTTTCCAAAATAAATACCGCCTATTAATTCTCTAACAACTATAAGATCAACATTCTCAACGATTTCTTTTTTTAGTGTACTTGCATCTATAAGAGACTTTCTTATTTTGACAGGCCTGATATTTGCGAAAAGGTTTAGAGCAGATCTTAACTTAAGCAACCCACTTTCCGGCCTAAATTCTCTTGCAAGGGAATCATATTTAATATCTCCAACACATGCTAAAAGTACTGCATCACTTTTCTTGCATTGATCTAGTGTCTCATCTGGAGCCGGGTTCCTATATTTTTCATAAGCTATCCCTCCAAATAGTTTTTCAATAATCTCAATATCGAAATTATGTTTTTTTGAAAGCTTTTTTAAAACTTTTTTTGAAACGTCTGAAATCTCTGGTCCAATTCCATCTCCTGCCAATAAAACAATCTTATATTTATTCATTTAGATTTTTGTTTATATAGAACAATAAATTATTGATTGTCTAATTGTCTAAGTTTTTTAGCTAATTCCGGTAATTTTTTAAAAATACTTGAACTCCTAAGCCAGGATTTATTATTCATGGCAGGAAAACCACTAATCACCTTTCCATCTTCTATGTCACAATGGATTCCACATTTTGAACTAGCTATAACATTATTCCCAACTTTTACTCTATTATTTACACCTACTTGGCCTGCTAAAATAACTCCATCTCCAATTATTGCTCCTCCAGCTATTCCAACTTGAGCGGCAAATGCGCAATTCTTGCCAATTTTTACTCCATGACCTATTTGTACTAAATTATCTAACTTTGTTCCCTCATCAATATAAGTAAATCCTACTGAGGGACGATCGACACAACAATTTGTACCAATTTCTACATAACTCATTATTTTTACACCACCTTTTTGAGGCATCTTGACCCATTTCCCGTCTTTAGGAATAAAACCAAATCCCTCTGAACCAATAACAGTATTTGAATTAATTACACAATTATTTTTTAAAGTAGTGTTTTCGTAAATTACACAATTTGGATGAATAATATTATTATCTCCTATTTGAACATTTCCTAAAATTGATGATCCAGGAAGAATAATATTATTGTTACCAATTACAGTATTTTCTCCTATGTAGACATTATGTCCAATATGGGAATCTATTCCAATTTTTGCTGTTTTAGCTACATAAGCTGAAGAATGAATTCCAGGATCATAGTTTATAGTTTTGTATAAACAATTCAATACTTCTGCAAATGCAATTCTTGGATTCTTAACGATAATATTTGAAATTTTGAGTTTCTTTAAGGTAGTGACAATTTCATTGTTGTTGGAAGTTATTATTGCTGATGCTTTGCTTTGATCTAACTTTTCTTTAAGGATATTATTTTCTTCTAAAAAAGATATTTGGTGATTATCTGCTTTATCTAAAGAGGCAGCATCCTCTATATTTAGATCTTCAAAAATATTTGCACCAATAAAATCTGAATTTCCTTTTTTAATTAGATCAATTAAATCACTTAAAATCATTTGTCAGTTTAATTTTTTTTCTAAGAGAGTGCTAGAACATCCCTATGGACGACAATTATCGAGGAGCATTTAATTTCTTTATTATTTAAGATAGTTCTTAATTTGTCGCTACTTATTGATACTAAACCTTTTGCTACTTCTTTATCATCTGTATTTACGATTTTAACAGCTTGATTAACTGTAAAATTTCCATCTATATTCTTTACACCAACCGCCAAGAGTGAAGCACCTTTTTTTTTAATTGCGAAACAAGCACCATCATCTAAAGTGATTTTCCCAACTGTTTGAATTGCATGAGAAAGCCAACTTTTTTTGTTACCTATAGGTTTTTCTACTGGATAAAATAAAGTCCCAATTTTATTATTATTATTA
This sequence comes from Prochlorococcus marinus str. MIT 9107, assembly GCF_000759855.1. Taxonomy (GTDB): domain Bacteria; phylum Cyanobacteriota; class Cyanobacteriia; order PCC-6307; family Cyanobiaceae; genus Prochlorococcus_A; species Prochlorococcus_A marinus_N. The sequence continues at coordinate 187,510 of NZ_JNAI01000009.1, read as the reverse complement.
AAAATTTCAATTAAATTTTTTTTATTCCTTCCATCAACAAGTTGTACTTGAACGCCCCCTTTTGTTGCTATTTCTGCAGAAATTAGTTTTGTAGAAATTCCACCTGTTCCCCATTCATTATTCATGTTTTGAATATTTTTATCTTTAATTTCTTTTAATTCACTATTATGAACCTCTTTAATTGGATGGGCATCTTTATTTTTTCGTGGATCTTTTGAATATAGATTTTCAATATCAGTTAATAAAATAAGCTTATTAGCATTTATAGCTAAGGCAACTAAGGCGGATAGGGTGTCATTATCTCCATATTTAAGCTCTTCATTAGCTACTGTATCGTTTTCATTTACTATTGGAATAACATTTAAATCTATTAATTTTTTTAGAGTTTTAGAAGCGTTATTGAAAGATTCTCTCGAATTAAAGTCGTTTTTTGTTATTAAAATTTGAGCAACATTGTGACCTGATTTATTAAATATTTTATCGTATAAAGACATTAAATTAACTTGACCTACTGCTGCAGTAGCTTGAAGAGTACTTAAATCATTTGGTCTTGTTTTAATATTTAATTTTTGGCAACCTAACCCAACGGCTCCACTAGTCACTAAAACCAATTTGTTCCCTTTTAAAAGAAAACTTGAAAAAGAGCTACAAAGGGTTTCAATAATTTCTTCAGTAGATCTTTCCTCTGTGCCTCTTAAAATACTAGTACCAATTTTTATAACCCAAATTTTCATTTTATAAAAAAAGAAATTAATTTCTCTATTTTTAAAGTTAAATTAAATTTAATAGGAAAGCCATCTCTGTTTAATCGCTTTACTAATATTGTTTTTATATTACATCTATTTCCAACAATAATATCTGTAAAAATCCTATCGCCAATTATTGCTATATTTTTTGATTCAAAACCAACTTCTTTGATAGCTGATAAAGTTACATTTTTTCTTGGTTTTGAAGCATTGTATTTATATTTTAATTTTAATTCTTTTGCTATTTTTGCAATCCTTTTTTTTGATGGATTATTACTTATCAGATATAATGAAAAATATTTTTTAGATTCAGATATCCATTTTTTTACTGCATTTGCGATCTTAGTTGACTTTCTACTTACAAGAGTTCCATCGATGTCAATTAATAAACATTGAATTCCTTTTTTTTGTAATTCAGATTGAGAAATTTCATATATTGGTAAATTTGATTCCCAAGTTATTCTTATGAGAGAATTCATGCCTTAAACTAAGCTTTTTTCATACTCTGCTTCAACTAATGGTCCAATCCTTTCTTCATCCTCTTTATCTAAAAGAAAAGCACCTTCATCTCTGAGTTCTCCTAAAATAAAATAAGGAAAAGTAGGCATTAGTATTTCATATTTATCATCATTTACATTGAAACTTACTAAATGATCATATTCCTCTTCATCATCATCAAGATAGTCCTCCTCTAACTCATCATATATTGGCTCATCAAGATCACCAGAAACAGTTAATGTTGAAGCTGATCTAATTAGTTTTAAGTTTTGTTCTTGTAAGACTGAATCAGCATTTTTAAGGATCTCGTCATCTTCATCTAAATCAATAATCTCTTGAATATCCTCTTCACTATTTATTTTGAATAAACATACAGGTGTATCTACAGGGGTCAGCAATCCATATTCTTTGGTTTCAACTTCAACTATTTGCTCAAGGAAGCAGAATAATTCTTTCCCACTGCTATCTTTTAATATAATCGTCTGCGCCTCATAATTATCATTTGAATTAGTATCTTGCATTTGAAATCATCTAGTTCTTTTTATATTAATATTTTATCTGATTTTTACCAATATAATTCTTCTAATTCAGGACCTTCTTCAATCCATTGTTCAAGTATTATTTTTGCTGAAAAACTATCAATCAATCCAGATTTATCTTTTTTAATTCCAAATCTATTTGAAGATTCCCATGTTGAACTATGCTCGTTGACGAAAGAAAATGGGAGCGTTAATTCTTTTGAAAGTAATTTTCCGTAGTTCTTACAGTCAATAGCTTGAGGAGTCATTCTCCCTTCCTCATCAAGAGGAAGACCAACAATAAAACCAGACAAATTAAATTCATCTATATGATTTTTAATGATTTTAATCTCTTGATTATTTGCAAACCTTTTTAAGGCTGGCAGTATATTTGATGTTATGCATAGGGGATCACAATAAGCCAATCCTACTCTTTTGATACCTACATCCAAACTTAAAATTGACCTAGGTTTAGGTTTCAAAAATTTCACTTAGTTTTTAATGGAAAAGGGGATGGATATGGATTCCCTTGTGGATTTAATTTTTCAAAGATTGATTCCAAAGATTGATTTATTTTATTTACTTGCTTGGCTTCATTTTTAACTATTGTGTTTCTAATAAGGATCATTTCTTGATTTTTTTCTTTTAGATTACATTCTGCAAGAAAGGCATTTATTTGAGAATTCTCTTTATATGTTTTTAGATTAGAGATAGGAGGTTTTACAAAAAATCTTTTTATAAATTCTTTTAAAATAGGATTGAATCTATTGTCCCAATATCTACTTATAGTTAAAGTATAAATTTCTTCGTTTTGATAATTTATATCTTGTAAAATTGTACATAAAACAGAATTTTCATATATTAAGGCACCGCTTTTAAAGTCGTTTCTCTTAAGAATATCGTCTTGATCAAAATCTAAAATATTTCTTATTAAAGGGGATTGATTTGATCTTATAAAATTTACTATTTTCAATATATTTAGTTTATTAATTTTTTGGAATTCATTAATTAATGCTAAGCCTTGGTTATTTTGCTTTATGGATTTATTTAGATCAATACCATCCCAAAGTATAATCTCACCTAAAGGTTGAAAGCCTAATTCTCTTGAGGTTGATATAAGGTCAATATTGTTTATATCGGCGTTAATTATCCAACTTGATGTCTTGATATCTGTTATTGAGATTGATTTTTTAATCAATCCTAAAGTTAATTGTTTCTCTGTTAAAGAACAATCGTGGTTAATTAACTTAGGTTTAGATATTTTTAAGCAAGTCTCTTTTTTGTTCAAAGGGAAAATATTTATATAGCCAATGATTTCGTTCCCAGATATAGCGATTATGCATTTATTCTTATTTTTCTTAAGATTTTTTAAAAATATTTTTAAATCATCAAAGGTACTAATAATGGCCATCTTGAAAAACCAATTATTCAATTCCTTATTTTTGATATCTATTAAAAGTTTAATGTGACGAATATGGAGTTCTTCATAAGTTACTTCCATTCCTTTCTCAGACTTAAAAGAATTAGAGGTATCTTTTTTCATTTAATTATTTTTCTTATTAATACTATAGGAGTTTTTTCATCACCATTGCCAGCAGGATTAGATATTAAGTTTCTTTTGAGTATTTTATTTATTGTTTTATTTGAACTAGCTAATATTTTTACACCTCCAAGATCATTAACATCGACTACAGCTACATCTATTCTTAGATATTTTGATAGCTCCTTACAAAATATATCGGCATTGAGAGGACCCATAACTATACTTTTGTCATAGGGAGTGACAGTTCCACTTATATCATCAATCAGAGATGATTCTGAACCAGTTAATCTGTAAAAAATTCCCTTAATGGAAACTAATTTAAATAAGAATCCAACGATTAATGAAAAGGTTATTCTTGTGACGCCAATTTTATTAATTAATAATTGCATGCCGCAAGCAGTTGCAAGACTACTTGTGGGGTGAAAAAAATAACATAATGCTTTCGAAAATAAACTATATTCTAAATTTTGAGGGGAAATATATCTATTTTGCATAATCGCAAGAGGACTTTCACCAATTGTTAAAATATCATTTTTTTCTACGATTCCTTTACAGTTTTCAATCACAGTATGCACTGGGTCATCAAAGCTACCGAGTAAGTCAGTTTTAATAGCTAAAGCATTATATTTATTATTTATTGGGATTTCGAAAACTTCTTTAGGACCTCGTTTTTGACCATCTAAATTGATTAAGAAACAATCCTTTCTTTTTTTAATACCAAAATGGCCATAGTTATCCCAAAATACTTTTAACCATACATATTTTATTTTTTTTCTAAAATTGTTATTACTAAATTTAAAGACTACTTTAATAAATAAATCCGAATTTGACTTGATAATTGTTGTTGGCCAATAATTATTTAAATTTTTTTCTTTATTTTTATCATATATATAGATATCTTCCTGATAGTTTAAATTTTGGAAATAGTCATTTCCTTTACTTTTTAAAAAATCTAATTCAAAATTTATACTAGTTACCATAGTTTCTTTGGTTTTACTTTTATTAGTTATTTTAAAATCAATAGTTAATTCGTTTAAACCATCTTTTTTTTTGATTTTGTAATTTAAAGGTTCTAGAATTAATTTTGATTTGGGTGATTTTTGAATATAAAAATCGGATATAATTAAAAAAACTAAAAGTACTAATAGGATATTTACTAATATCATTTTCTTTAATAATTAGGTTTTATTTCTATCTGTTTTTTCAGAAATGATACTGTTATATTCGTTAAAACTTTCCAAAGAAAATTTAGTATCTTTAATTTCAATTCCTTTTAGTTCTGCTACAACATTGTTTAATTCATCGATATTAATCATTCCATTTTTATCATATTTAACTTCACCATCACTATTAATAATAATGGTTTGTGGAATTAATCCATTCCAATAATAATTTGGTTCATTTGGAAAATCAGACTTTTCTTTATCCTGTAATTCATCTGTAGTTAGAGCAATAATATCTATATTATTTCTCCATATCAAATCTAAACCAGATATTATCGGAGCCATTTTTTTACTATCAGAACTGTCATCAAGATAAAAAAATAAAACTGCGACTCTTTTGTTTTTTAATGATTCCTGAAGTGTTGTATTTGGAGGAACTATTGCCCCATTGCCTGCGTATATAGGAAAGATGTTCCCATCGTAACTATTATTATCTCTGGAGGCATTTGCTTTATATGGATTTAAGAAGATTAATAAAATTAGGATGCATTGAATTATTTTCATTAAATTTTAAAAAATTACTTGGAACTTGATCTTCCTAATCCTTGTAGGATTCCTTTCCCAACCAAACCTATTGCTTTGCCCACAACTTTTGTTAAGAAAGTTACGAAAAGATTACCTATATATTTTACAGCAACTTCTAACTGTGGTGCTACGGCATCTCTTATCTCAACTAACAATGTAACTTGTTTTTGTAGCCATTCTAGATTCTCTAATTCATTCTCTCTATTTTCATTTTTAAAGTATCGGGTAAATTTTTTATCGATAATATCAATATATTCTCGTTTACTCTCATATAAGTAGATAGGCATATAAATATAGTCATGCCAGCGATTGTAATTATTAATATTATTTCTAAATCTTTCAAAATTTCTTGTTGACTGTAATTCAGGATTTATAAGTAGAGTTCTTAATTCAGGCCAAGATGAACAAATATTAAAGATTTCAGAAGCTAATAAATTACAGTTCCTTATTATCCAATTTGAAATAATATTTTCAAGGATTAAAAAAGATTCTGTTTCATATAGAGGTAATAATTTCCCATCATAGTCAAGAGCTTCATTTTTAATAATTGGCTCGATAAACATTAATGAGTCATGAGATTCTCTATCTGTCTCTTCACAACTTACTTCACTATAAATAAAATCATTTATTGAAATAGAATCGCTTCCTTTTTTTAATCTAAAATAGCCGTCTGTGATATTTGAAATTGTATTAACTTTAAGTTCTTTTATAAGAGAATTTAAATCATCTTTAAAATCTTTCTCTTTATAGTTTTCCTTAATATTTTTTACTAAATTATCTAACTCATCTAACATTTTGCATATTAAACGAGCAATGAACTCTTTCTTTATACCAGAAAGAATTATTGATGAATTATTAAATTCAACTTGTAAGTTAGTGGCACAATATCTTTCTTTTAGCCTATTAAAAATTAAATTCCAAATTTCTATAGTATTTTTATCTTTAATGAATACAGTATTCTTATTTTCAAGATTAATTCTATTTTCAGTGTAAATTGCCTCTGTATAAAGCTCTAGCGAATTGCCCCATAAGAAAATAAGAAAAGATTTAGCAGTAATAAGTTCTCTTAATCTTCCTTTCAAAATAAATTTATAAAATTCTGGAGTTGAATCAGAATTAACATATTTGAATATATAGTTAATTTCAGTATCTATTTGTTTCAGGCCTGAAGTTAGTATTTTTTGACTAAAAGAAAGAGGCTTATTTTTGTTTAATTTAACACTAGAATTATTTTCAATATCAAATACTCTTCCGCCATCTAAAATGGTATCAATAGATTCTAGAACCTTTTCTGAACTGGGATTTAAAAGAAAGCCCTCAGCATTTAAAGAAGGATTGTTTTTTGATTCATAAACAAGTTCACCAGAGAGTATTATTAAAAACTTTGACTCATCATATCTTTCTCTTAATTTTAATAATTCTAACCTTATAAGATCTTCTGATTGTAAATTAAGAATATTCCATATAACTAAATCCGGCGTTTTATTACCTATTCCTTTATTAAAATTAATTTCTAGATTTTGGTCTAGTGATGATAACTTAAGCGATAAAGATTCTGCTATTAAGCTTGGAGCAATAATGAATATTGATTTTTTTGAAATTAATTCCAAGACTAGATTTCTTATCTCTTATACAAAATTAACTAACAATTACTGCAAATACCAGTCTTAAATAAATTTTTATTCTCTTTTAAGCGTAGTAATTGTTTTTTAAATCAAAGTCATTTAGCCTCTCTGATGACAATACATTCCTCGCTTCATTAATTGTAAATTTATTTTCATATAGAGCTTTACCTACAATTACACCAAATAGACCAGATTTCTCAAATTTAACTAAGGATAATAAATCAGAAATTGACCCTACACCTCCTGATGCTATTACTGGAATATCAGTAATCTCAAGAATACTTTTTATGAATTTTTCATTTGTTCCTTCTAAAGTCCCATCGGTATTTATATCTGTAACAATAAAACTAGCGATTTTAAATGAAGAAAACTCCTTTACTAGATCTGTGGCTAAAATATTAGATTGTTCCAGCCAACCTCTTGTACTAACTTTTCCTTCTTTTGCATCAATACCTACAATTATCCTTCCAGGAAATTTATTTGATAAGTCTTTAACTAATTCTTTATTTTCTATCGCCGAAGTCCCCATTATAACTTTCTCAATACCATAAGAAAATAATTGTTCTATTCTTTCTTTAGACCTTATCCCTCCACCAATTTGAATAGGTATATTAACCGTTTCCGAAATCTTTTTTATTTGCTTGTCGTTTGTTGGGGATCCAGTTTTTGCAGCATCCAAATCAACTATATGTATATATTTGGCTCCTTCTCTTTCCCAAGATTTTGCCTGCTCATGTGGCTCTTTTTTGAAGTCTTTTCTTTTATTAAAATCACCCTTAAGAAGCCTTACGCACTTGCCATTCATTAAATCAATAGCTGGTATTAGTTCCATAGAATCATCCTTTTCATTAATTACTTCTTAGTAGTACTATTCAATATGTAATTCTATTTAAGATTACTACTTCATTTTAATATTTTTTGAATATGAAAATTCTTGTAATGGGTGGCACTAGATTTGTCGGCAAGTCTTTGGTTGGAAAGTTATTAAACCAAAATTATGATATTGATATTTTCACAAGAGGTAATAAAGCTAATCCTGAAAAAACAAATTTAATTAAGGGTGATAGGAATAATTTAGAAAGTATAAATAAGCTAAAAAATAAAAAGTATGATGTTGTTTATGATATCTCTGGACGAGAGTTAAAACAAACGAAACTTCTTATAGAAAATTTAGATAATTCTTTCCAGAGATATATATATGTAAGCTCTGCAGGAGTTTATAAAGATAATTCTGAACTCCCCTTATCTGAAGATGATCCGATTGACCCAAATAGTCGTCACAAAGGAAAGTTTGAGACAGAAAACTGGTTGATAAACGAAAAAATTCCTTTTACAAGTTTTAGACCTACTTATATTTATGGACCAGGAAATTATAATAAAATTGAAAATTGGTTTTTTGAAAGGTTATTTACTTATAAATCCATCCCAATCCCAGGGGATGGTTCTTTAATTACTCAGCTAGGACACGTTTCAGATCTTACTGATGTAATGATTAGGTGCATAAATTTTGAAAATTCTAAGAATAATATATATAACTGTTCAGGCAAAAAAGGAGTTACTATTAAGGGATTGATTTATTTCTGTGCAAGAGTTCTTGGATTAAACCAAAATGAGATTTCTTTAAGAACATTTGATTATCAAAAATTAGATACTAAATCGCGAAAGGGATTTCCAATTAGATTAAATCATTATCAGACTGATATTTCTAAAATCAAGAATGATTTGGATTGGGAACCGAATTTTGATTTACTTAATGGTTTAAAGGATAGTTTTTTGAAGGATTTTAATCATAAAAAGGGTGATGGATTTGATGAAAATTCAGATAAGATTCTTTTTAATTCTTAAATATCCAAATAAAGTCAAAAAAGTCAGGATGAATCCTATCCAATAAAAAACTAAAGCTAAATAATTTAATAAGCTTACTTTTAATGGTGCAAAGAAGGTGATTACTGAAATAAAAAAGAAAAATGTTTTAATTTTGCCTAAATGAGATGCTGGCAAACCGTCTTTTGTGATGTTCCTCAGGCTAGAGATTATTAATTCTCTAAATAAAATTAATGTTAAAGACCAGAATGGGATTAAATTATTTTTGCAGAGGAAAACTAAAGGAATTAAATAGAATACTTTATCGCTTAAGGGATCAAGAATAGCACCTAATCTAGTTTTAAGATCAAATTTTCTTGCAATTAGTCCGTCAAAATAATCAGTTAAACCACCAATAATTATCAATATAAAAACATAAAAAGGTCTATTAATTTCTAAAAAAAGGATTAGAGGAAATACAAGTAAAAGACGAGATATTGATAATATATTAGGAATATTTAATGCCAATCTTTGAAGATTTTTTCTAACTAACAAATTAATTTCTCTATTTAAAAAATATATTACACTCTAAAGAAGCTTAATTTATAAGGAAAACTAGTATTAATTATATTAATGCTAAATTCCAAAACTCAATTCAAATTTGAATCCTAAAGAATATGAACTCAACTTCTCTTTGTGATTCATGATGATTTATATTACAAAATTATTCATAATTTCTAATGCAGCCTCATAGCCTAAAGCTATCTCCAGAATCAGATTTGATAAATTCAATTAAAGAATATTCTTTATCGAATGATTTATATGGCTATGTTTCGGGAGTGGTTGGTAATCTCAGAACAGTTTGTATTCAATGCCCAGGAAATCTAAAAATAAATAAATTTGAAGGTAATTTAGAGATAGTATCTCTTAATGGTCATTTTAATAAAGGTGATGCTCATTTACATTTGAGTTTTGCAGATGAGGGATGTAATGTCTTTGGCGGGCATCTTGAGGAGGGTTGTATTGTAAAAAAAGGGACTGATATATTATTACTTTCTTTTGAACAAAAAATTATCAATATCTCAAATAATGATTTAATTACAAATCAATCACGTGTCAAAGCTTATATTTTAAAGGACTGTCCTTGGTCTAAAAGAGCAATTAGGTTACTTAATTCTTTGTCTATTCCTTATGAAGTCATTTTGATCGACAATGATGAAAGCTTTCGAAAAATAATGGTGAAAAGTAACCACAATACTTTTCCTCAAATATTTTTAGACAATAATTTTTTTGGGGGATATGATGAACTATCAGAACAAGCTAAATTAGATAAATTAAGTTCATTTAAGTGATCTAAATCTTTTAAGTATCGCGATTTGTGAGCTTTTCAGAAATTAATTCTTCCTCTAACTGCTTTATTAACCTTGATACAAGACTTTGAAATTCAGGTTGACATCCTTTAAATGCAGCTTTATGCCTTATTGGTTCATTCCTTGTTCTCAAATCAGTAAGCATTAATTGTAATGCGTCTATCTTTGGACTTATTTTCATAGTTTTATTTTATATCTTTACATTTTTTAAATCATTTGCATAGCTTTTTTAAAAGATATCTTTTTATTATCAATTGAACTTGTTACTTCTATTAATTTATTTATAGCTTCTTTGTTTTTTAAAGAATCTATACAACATTGCGCTACTAGTCTTCTTGGGATTGATCCATTTATTTGAGTATCCTCCTTTGTATAATTTATATTTTCAGATTCAATATTTTCATTTTCTTTTAATCCTCCAGGTCTAATAATAGTCCATTCGAAATTTGAGTTCTGTAGAAAGTTTTCACCAATTTTCTTCCAAATGAGAATTAGACCAAACAAGTTTAATGGATGAAATAATTTACCAGTACAAAGAGAACTAACTAAAATGACTCTCTTAATACCAACTCTTTTGCAACTTTCTAATTGCCTGTATACACCTAATGCATCAACCTTTGCGGGACCAGTTAAATCTAAAGATGCTCTCGCCCCAGTGGCAATTACTAAAGCATCCATATCTTTTAAAGCTTTATCTAAGTCTTCTTTTTTGTCTAATGAAACTCTAATTGTTTCTAAATTTTTTAGACCTTCTTTGACTTTAGAGTTCTTTCTGATTATTTGCCTTACTTTAAATCCTTTCATAACGGCCTCTTCAGAAATTCTGTAACCTGTTTTCCCCGAAGCACCAGTAATTGCTATTTTCATGATTAAAAAACTAATTCAATTATTATATAAATTTCTTAGGGTTTTTTACATATAAATTTCTTTTTTCTTTTGGGATAAAGAGTTCGGCATAAATAACATTTTGTTCCATCACAGCCTCTTGCGGTGCAATACTCTCTGCCATAAAAGATTATTTGCAAATGTAAGGTATTCCAATCATTAATAGGAAATATTTTTTTTAAGTCTTTTTCTGTTTGAACTACGCTATCTCCATTTGTTAGACCCCATCTTTGTGACAATCTGTGAATGTGAGTATCAACTGGGAATGAGGGGATTTTAAACACTTGTGACATTACAACTGAGGCTGTTTTATGACCTACCCCTGGAAGAGATTCAAGCTGCTCAAAAGTGTTTGGAACTATACTTTTATGTTTCTCAATTAAAAGTTTAGATAGGTTATAAATGTTCTTCGATTTTTGATTAGATAGACCTAAAAACTTTATATATTCATATATGCCACTAATACCTAGCTTTACCATCTTTTCTGGATTATCTGCAAGCTTAAACAGGCTCTTTGTTAATTCATTGACTTTTTTATCTGTTGATTGAGCACTTAAAACTACTGCGATAAGAAGTGTATAGGCATTTGTATGATCAAGAGGAATTGGAGGCGATGGGTATAGTTTTTTTAGTTCCCTAAGTATTATTTTTGCTCTTTCAGCCTTCCTCATTAATTTAATAGATTAATTGGCGTATAAAATTATACGAGAGATATTTTAGGTGAATTTTATCTGCTAATTTAAAATACTTGAATAAGAAGTATTTTGTGAAAAATGATGCTTTAATAATTGATGATCTGCATCATAGATATGATAAGCAAGAACATTCGAATTGGATATTAAATGAAATTAACCTAAAAATTGAAAGTGGCGAATTACTAGGTTTACTTGGTCTTTCTGGTTGCGGAAAGACCACACTTTTGAGATTGATCGCAGGCTTCGAATATCCTTCTAAAGGAAAAATTACTTTAAATGATAAGGAAATCTCAAGTAGTAATAGAATCCTTAGTCCTGAGAAAAGAAATATTGGTATGGTTTTTCAAGATTATGCACTTTTCCCTCACCTAACTGTTTTGGAAAATGTAATGTTTGGTTTGAAAAACAAAAAAAATAGATCTAGAGTTGATTATTTATTAAATGTTGTAGGTCTTGATAGCTTTGTTGGAAGGTACCCACACGAATTGTCTGGAGGTCAAAAACAAAGACTCGCAATTGCAAGGGCTCTTGCTCCAGGCACAAATTTTATTCTATTGGATGAACCCTTTTGTAGTCTTGATATGCACGTCAAACTTAAATTGAGAAGCGAACTTCCAAATATTCTTAGAAGTTGCAATGCAAGTGGATTAATGGTTACGCATGATCCTGAAGAAGCTATGTCAATATGCGATAAAGTTGCAGTTATGAATGAAGGTGAAATACATCAAATTGATACCCCAATAAATCTTCTAAATAATCCCAAGACGATATTTGTTAGTAGTTTTATTTTAGGAAATAATATTCTTAATCTCCATAAAAACGGTAATTCATATATGTCTTGTTTAGGTGAAATAAATAGTTCAAGGTTATCAAATAATAAAAATATCAAAATTATGTCAATTGCTCCTAAATTTATATCTATTAAAAAATCTAAATCTGGCGATTCTACTGTAATATCTAAAGAATTTCTTGGTGAATTTCTTATATATAAAGTATCTATTAATGAGGAAATATTAAGGGTTAGAACTAATATTAATAATCAACTAAATAGTGGTGAAAAATGTTCTCTTTCTATTAACAAAGATAGTTATTATTTTTTATATCCAGGAGCACAAAAGGTTTATATTTAAGATTTTTTTATAGGCAATTACAATTTCCCCCTTTCCATTTTGAACATTTTTTCTTTTTACATTTCTTTTTTTTACTTAAGTATATTTTATTAGTTAAGAGCAGTTCTGAAAAATCATATTCTAGATTCATTTATTATATTGCTATTGATATTCATTATCATATTGAGTTATTTAAATTTAAGGATTAATAAGTTACTAATTTATACATATTGTTGTATAATTTATGTAGTTTAATAATGTAATCATGAATGAAAATAATCTAAAAACACAGAAATTAATTAATTTTGGCCCATCCGGAAGAGCTATTGCCCAACCGATGGACGATAGCTTATTAGATAATTTTTTTGAACATCTAACAATGGAAAGATATGCTAATGTGCAATATTTTTCAATATACCTTTGGTTTCAGGAGAGAGATTTAAATGGATTTGCTTCTTATTTTTTAAATGAATCACAGGGTGAAATGGAACATGCTCAAAAATTTGCAGATTACTTAATTGCTAGAGGGCAAAGCGTAAAATTAAATGAGCTTCCAGCACCAGTTCAAAAATGGGATTCAATTGAGGATTTGATTTCTTATTCTTTCAACATGGAGGCTGATTTAACTTCATCTCTGCAACAACTTTATTCCATTTCAGAAAGATTTTCCGATACAAGAACTAACGTTTTTCTGGATCCAGTTGTAGAGGCTCAAACAAAATCAGAAGATGAATTTGCTAACATACTAGGTAAAGTTAAGTTTGCGTCTAATCAACCTTCTGCAATTTTATTGATTGACAGTGATTTAAGGAAAAAATAAATTACTTTCAAACTTATTTTCATTCAATGCCCTTTTTGTTTTTTCAATAAGCAAATTTGAAAAACTAAATTTTTCAAATTTACTTGTTTTATTTAATTGCTCAGCTACTGTAAATATCTCATTAATTCTTTTGAAAATATTTTTATTTTCCGAGAATAGCCTTTCTTTTAATCCTTGATTGTTCGTAGTTATATAAGATTGCTTTATATTTCTTAGTCTATTAGTTAATACATCAACTTCCATTAATAGGTTGTTAGTTAATGATTGTGATTCCTTCATGTTTCTATAATGGAGAAGTTTCAATAAAAGAAGGGGCAACACTTACTGTTTGGGTGCCAATTGGTGCTATTAATAACTCAGATGACCTTAGTTTAGAAATCAACCTTGTGGAGGTTACTCGTGTAGAACCTATTAATTCGCCTATCCTTTCATGAGTTAGCCTAAAAGGTAGCTCACACCATTGACCGCATCTTCTTCCTAAACGATTTACTAGGATTGAAAATAAAGCTTGTAATCTTTGTTCCGCATTACCCAAGTGTCTAATTCTTAGGAGTTGCAAAGTCCACTCATTTACTGCATCGTAGCCAATATTCTCATCAATATTTACATTGCTATGAAAAGACAAATCTGTTAAGGCTTCAACACATACACCCTCACTACATAAAAGGTCAGTTCTTAATTGATCTCCTGATTGTAAAAATGCAAGTGTCATGCCTTCAGTTTCTTCACAAGGGCAATATACTCTTGCAATACCACTTTCAACTTCTAGGCATGTGCCTTTTGGCCTTGATGAAGGATCTATTAAAACGGATTGCCCAGTTATTATTCTTACTGATTTTGAAGGAGGTTCTCCATAAGTATGGAAATTCATTTATTTAATGATTGATAATGAGAATTATTATCAATTATGCACTATTAAATTGCTTGTTGCAACAGATTCTCATTATCAAATTATTTTTTGAAGTTAATCTTTACATATGTTTCTAGGAATATAATTTACATATGATTCTTTTGATATTTTTTAAGTTATGAGCGTAAATAAAATTTGTATTAATTGTGGAAGTTCTTCCTTCGTTTCAGATCGATCGTTAGGTGGCAAGATAGTCTGCTCTAAATGTGGTTCTTCTTCATTTAGAAATTCATTTAGAAACAAACCTTTAACATTTTTTAGTAATAATAAATTCATTTTTATTGTTATTTGTGTAGCTATATTGATAATTATTTTTTAGAAAATTTTTTAATTATCCAAAATCCATTATTTTTAATTACTTCGACATTGATACCATACAAATTTTTAAGATTCTCACTATTTATAACTTCCTCTTGATTCCCATCAGCGAATATCTCGCCATCTTTTAGCATTATGACTCTGTCATAAATTTCAGTAATCATTGAAATATCGTGTGTTACACAAAAAATTTTAGTATTTAATTTTGATAATTCATCAATTTTATCAATTACAAGAAATTTTGATTTATAGTCTAAATTTGCAATTGGTTCATCTAAAATCAATATATCTGGTTTTTTAATTAACGCTCTGGCAAATAGAGCAATTTGTTTTTCCCCATCTGATAAATTAGAAAAAATCTTTTTTGATAAATCTAATATATTCATATTTTTTATTAGACATTGAACTTTATAATTATCCTCTTCTGTTTTAGTTGATATAAAACAATATTTTCCATATAGCCCACTTAAAATTAAATCAAAAACTCGTAGATTTGGATTTATTCTATTTTTAATATCATTATTTACGGTACTAATTCTTTTTCTTAGTTCCCATAAATTTATGAGTTCTTCGTCAAAAATTTTTATGAATGATTCATTAGCTGCTATTGGATATATATTTCTATTAATTACTTCTATTAAGGATGATTTCCCTGAACCATTTGGACCAATTAATATTACATTTTCTGAATATGCTATCTTTAAATTTAAATCTTTAATTACTCTGAAACCGCACTTAAAACAATTAATATTTTTTGCTTCAAACCAAAATTCATTTAACACTAAAACTTATTGCTCCAAAATATAATTAATTGAATTGAACTTAAAATAAATATAAAAAGATAAAGCCAATTCAACCATGAAGGTCTATTCACTTTTTTC
Organism: Prochlorococcus marinus str. MIT 9107; assembly: GCF_000759855.1. GTDB lineage: Bacteria > Cyanobacteriota > Cyanobacteriia > PCC-6307 > Cyanobiaceae > Prochlorococcus_A > Prochlorococcus_A marinus_N. Next base: position 172,041 of record NZ_JNAI01000009.1, on the reverse strand, counting down.
ATAAATTATATGATTAACATGAAAATTAGTAGTGGAGCAGCAAATCTTATAAATGTTTTTCTAATAATGTCAATATTATTTATAACTTCTAATTTTTTTATCTCAGGGGGATATTTAAATATGACTTTGTCGTATACTGTAAGATCATCTTTTTTATTAATATTTTTCCAAGGGTTATCTTTATCTTCAGACTTCTTGTACCATTTCCAAAAGTAATTTATTATTCTGTCTTCTCCCAATAATTTTATTTCATCTTTTTTTATAAATCCCAAGTTGTGATTGTATGTTTGGGTCTTTAAAATCATATAATCCTCATCAAATATCTTATAAAAAATCTTTCTTTGTGTTTCTTTAAATAAGATAAGGTTATTAAGTAGTTTATTTTTCAAAAATTTCCTGTAGTGTCTAACTATTACTCTTGCTTTATTATTTCCTAGTGGAATATGATCTAAAACTTGTAAATATCTTGATACGGTAGGATCTCCTTTATAAATTAATATCCTGCCAGGTGCTATGAATCTTATTCTAATAAATTCTTTGGTAGGTTCATTCTTGTATGAATAAATACTTTCAATGTATTTCGGAGTAACATTAATTTTTTGGTTAAAACTAACAAGTACGTTTTTATTAACATCTTTATCAGGAATTGTATCTCCATGAACCCAAAAAATATGAAGTATATCTAAGTGATTTTCAATTATTCTTGACCAATCACATTTGAAGTCAACTAATACCTCCTCAGATACATAATCTTCTTGTGAAAAACCATTAGCAGATAAATCGTAGTTACTTATAGGTGAATCTACATTTAGATTATTTAAATCAGTCTCAGATTTCTTTGAAAAATGCACAAAAATATATTCATCTTTTTCTAAAGCTTTGTATTGATATAAATGTATTCTTTTTGCGTAGTTATCGTAATTATTATCAACTATGTGGCTGCAGGTTATTCGATCTAGATTTTGACAACTTCCTTCTGATGAGAATTTAGCTCCATGATATGGACATGTTATTACTCCATTTGATAATGTCCCTCCATAAAAGGAGGCCCCCCTATGTGGACAAATATTTTTAATACACCTAATGGTTTCATTCTCATCTCTATAGAGAACAAGAGGCTCATCATATAGTGAAAAATAATGAAGAGTATTTTTTTTAAGTTCTTTTGAAGGACAAATTGCATACCAACCAAATAAACCTATATTTAATTCTTTTTGATTTTCTCTAATATCAAACGAGTCAATTTTTACTACCGTTCCTTTCTTTAGAGGATTAAGAACGGTATTAAAGTCTTTTGATTTAAAAAAATTAATTTGTCTGTTTTCCATAAATTAATTTCTTTTTTTTAATTGACAAGTTATCTTTCGGAACTATAACCCAAGGAAATAATCAATTTCTCATAAAAATAAAATTCTCTATTATTTGTAGCAATAATTATGTCGGTCTAAATAAATACTTTATTAAGGGAAGGTTTTTGTATCTTTAGTTCAGAATTTTTGTATCTTTTGTAATTTCTTTAGATTTTTTATGTAATCAATGGCATCATCAACATCTTTGTAGAAATTGCATTGGCCGAGATAACAACCAATAAACCTTAAGTATTTCCTCTTGCCACCACTAATTTCATATCTATGTATAGTTCCCCCATCAATAGGGGAATATATTAACTCTGGTAATGCCATATTTTTTTTGTGTTTAATTCCTATATAAACAATAATTCAAGTGCTAGAAGATTTACATAGCGCAAGCCATATTTTTAATAATTAATTTACTTATTTTTTAATTATTTATTCATTGAATTCCTAACGAGTAAAATTAATTTTTAATATGGAAAAGCTTTTAGCGGTTTTTCAAAAAATCATTAAAGGAAATTTAAACTTTTAGATAATCCTTTAGTTTGTTTAACTTCAAAAATATCAAAAACAATTTTTCTAGATATTTAAATTATCAATTTTATAATTTTTAATAAAATATAGTCATCTCAGTTTTATTCCAAATTATATTAAATTTTCATTTCAGAAAATATTATGATCAAAAGAATTTTTTGGATTTTTATTTTAACTTTGCTTCTAGTATTTATTAGTCCTGTTTACTCATTAGATACTTCCTTTAAAACTATTGATAAATATACCAAAAGGATTTCTAATAAATTCACTAGAACTTACTGCAATACTTCCCGATTTGGGATTTCTTCTGATGGCGCTTTGGCATTCGCGATTGGAGAAACTAATAAGGAATTTAAAAATAATAAACTCAATAAGTTAATAGACTACTCATTACTAAAAAATTCAATAGTTAATGATTTAGAAAATAAATGCCAAGTTTATGATTTTCCTGTTAATAGTTTAGAAAAATTAGATTTTGATTAGATATATGGAAATTATTCGCGTCTTATTTTCGTCCTATCCAATCATTAGGTTTCTCCATCATCCACTCGAAAACACCTTTGGCATCTAGGTTTTTAGATGCATAAACAAACATTATTGGAAATAATAAAGTTACCACTCCAATAACGACTATCTCCATCGTACCTATCCCCATCTCGTTTATTGTTAGTGCGAAATAATTAACCATTACCTACATTAAATTAAAGCCATTTAATTCTTAATTTATATAATCTACTTTACTTTTTCTCTTTTTTTATAAAAAATCTTAATTATTTATTGTGAATGTTATTTGTATAAAGTACCTATTTTATTCTGGCAAACTTTTTAATAATTTAAATAATAGATAAATTATAATTCATGACTATAAATTACATCATAACTCCTTTTTTAATCACATTGATTGGATTTATATTTTTTTCAATATTAAGAAAAAGAAAGAAATCAGCTAAAAGTATTTATAAATTGATAGATGATTTAGAAAAAAAATATATATATTAAAAGTTTTTATAATAAGGGAAAAGATTAATCAAACTCTATCCCCACTTCTTCTTTTAAATCTCTTTCTAAATCAGGCAGTTGCGGTTCAACCCAATGATCTTTATTATCAATACCAGCTGCATTTACATAATTCAAGATTTGCTTATCTACCTGTTTATAAAGATCATGCAAATTTAAATTCATATGAATATTATTTGCAATTTCAGATACTTGTTTTTCTGTTAAACAATGATTTGGATGCAGTAAGTCACAGCATGGAATTCTCTTCTCAATCAATTCGTTTAGATTGATTTTTATTTCGTAGTCTTGATGAACAGTCATAGATTTTATGGCTTTAAAATTTATTCTAATTATGGTTTAGATTTTGTATATAATTCGTTAAGAAACAAAGTTCTTATATTTTATCTAGTTATTTAAAAAAAATAGATTTTACTGGTCTTTTCTGAGATATTCATTCTCTTTAGATCCTTCTAAATAGAAATCATTATCCAGTGCGAGCAATTTTTAGATTGTAGATAAAGATATCCAATGAGACCAAAATTGTAAGACTGTCTATAAAAGATCACAAGAATTTAATTGACTTATATTGAATATAGTGCAACACTAATAATAATTAAGTGCTGAACTTTACATCATTTTCAGATGCCTACTAAGAAAAAAAGAGTTGGTTTTATTCCAAGGGAGGATGTCATGAAACTAATTGATAAATTGAGCTTAGAGAATAATTTAAGTAATTCAAAAATTATAAGTATTTTAGTAGAGGAAGCACTATCTAGAAGAGGAATATTTAACAATAAAACTGGTAAAACAACTAAATCATATAATGAGATTAATAATAATTCAAAGACATTATCAAAAGATTCTGGAAATTGTAAAGTTAATGAAAAATTTACAATGAATACTAATTTAGGAAGTAATATAGAAGCTTGCAATTCAAACATATTTAAAAAAAATAATAAGGAAGGCTTTGATTTTGAAACTTATAAAAAGTTCTTATCGTTCCTTAAGTTTCAAGAAATGGTGGATGAATACCATGATTAAAAACTATTGCTAAGTGCAGCACTGTGCGTTATCTTTTGTATGTATTTATTTGTAGGAGATTTACTCATTAGAAATTATTTCTTTCCATTTCAAATACTGAAATCAATTAATCCATAAATTATCAATCTATTATGAATTCATCATTCTCAATTTCATCTATAAATTTATTACCTCCTGAAAAATTGCATTGCAACTTTAATTATTGGAGTACTTTGTTCTCTCAAGATATGCAAATTTTATGGGATAGAGCGCATGGAGTTCCTTTAGATAAACTCCCAAAAGGGGTTTCTGATATGATTTTTCCTTATTTATTGCTAGCTCTATCTGACTATAAGACTTCTCAAATAAATAAAATGTATGGAATAGGATTAGACAATCTATTAAGCCTTTGGTTTGACAAGTACTTATTAAATAAAAATGGTTACTTTGAACTAATTAAAAAATAATTAATAAAAAATCAATCCTTTACTTTTAAAATTATAATCTTTCACGTTAATTTATAAAGTATCAAAAAAAATTTAAGCGATTGTTTACTAATGATCACGTCAAGAATCTTGTTATATTAAATGATGATACTTTCATTTGATTTTTTTGAAAATATTTGTTTTTGTTGTTTTTATATGTCCTAATTTATGAAGGATATTAAATTATATACTGCAAGATAAATGAAGTTTAATTCAAAAGAATTGAATTTAATATTAAATATTTTATTTTTTGTCCTTATTTTTGTTATTTAGATTATTTTAAATTTGAAATTTTAGTTTCAAACTTCCTAATCAAAACACCATAAAAAATTAAAAATCAATCTATCTTTCACTTTTGTGAGAATTATTTTCATTTGTATATTTTGTTGACTTTTTTTGTATATGCGATGATAATGACAAAAATAAATTTTAATTGTGAATCCTCTTCCCGATACTTTTGATTATTTTGTTGACGATCTGCTTTCTTCTGATATTGATTTATTAAATGGTGAACTTGATTTTTTGCTTATGCAACACTTATTTAATTCAATTGACTTAAGGGTTATTAAAACTCCTGAATTTAGAAGTAAAGATTCAATAGCTGCTTAATTTTCTTATGAAATTTTTATATGATAGGTTTTGGGTACCTTTTTTTGGCTATATATTATCTAAATTTGTTTTTTTAATAGAAGGTAAAAAGAATTATTCTAAAAATAAAAAAAAAAGAAATTAATTTTCATTTGGATTCATAAAGTATTTTTTTATACATAATTAAAAATAAATATATTTTGATAACAACAAAAGATATTTTTTTTATTTTTAATCTTATGCATTGTTTAAATATGAACTAATTGCTTTTTAGCAAATTACAATGAATAAAGATGACACTTTGAAGCCATACACCGTACATTATCGTGACTTTCAAAATATAAGACTAGAAAATTGTTTTTATGCTTTTGATGCTTATGAAGCTAGAACACTAGCAATGGAATTTAATAAATATATTAAAGAACATCCAAACAGTATTGATCTTATAAGGTGTGAAAAAGAATAAAATTGTACCTTAATTTTAAAAAAATTATCCGATCGTGAAATTTGCTAAGTTTTAAGATGGAGAACTTCCTTCTTGTAAAACTTTTGACGAAGCCCAAATTGATCAGAAGAGATTTTGCTTTAGATATTATTAATTAATTCTTTTTCACTTCTATTTATATATTTTGAACCCGCAATTGCCAAATCTTCTTGCATTTTGTTTTCACAAGAGAGAACTCTCGACCAACTTGGTAACTGCTGTGTTGTAGGGCAAGCGAGGTAATCTTCTGTAGCAGGTCTCAATAATTTTGCAAATTTTTGGACGGATAACTCTTCTTCGTGCCTATCGTATGGGAGTTGATTAACTGCTGAATCTAATCCGAATTTTTTTACCCTATCCTCTCCTACTCTTTTATAAAGAACTTCTAAAGTTGCTAGCTGAGTGCTAGTCAAGGTCTCTGCTTGATGCTCCATAAGGCCTCTCAAAACACTTGAAAGTATTTCGGTGCACATTTTTTGCAATCCTTCTCTAGAAGAATTACCAATGTTTTTATGTTTATGATCAAACAAACCTAGATCAACTTGGGCTATTTTGGAGGTCCTTACGTTTCTATAAACTTCGGATAATAAACCTATTTCTAAACCCCAGTCACAAGGTATTCTTAAATTCATAGCGAGATCTTTAGTAAAGGCAAACTCACCCGCTAATGGATATCTAAATGATTGGAGATACTTTAAAAAAGGACCCTTCCCAACTAATTGCTCGAGACTTGCTAGTAGAGGACCAACAAATAATCTTGTTGCCCTACCTTGTAATTGGTTTGTCTCTAGAGATAATCTACTGTAAAAAGCTTTTACATATGATATTCCATATGAATCATCCAGAAGAGGAAGTATCATCCTTGAAGGATACAATGGACTAAAAGTCCTTATGTCGGCATCAAAAAGAGCAACAACATCTGATTTTCTAGTGGCAACACCTATGCCTTGCCAGACTGCCCAACCTTTCCCAGGGGTTCCCAAAAGTTCTAATCCATTTCTTTCTTGGCTTTTTAATAGCTCTATGACTGAAGGAGAATTTGTCCACTGCACATGAACTGGATATGGCATTGAGTCAAAAAATGACTTTGCTGCTTTAACTTGCTGAATGGTTTTTGCAGAGAGAGCTATTACCAATTCATTTAATCCTGTAAGATTTTTTAAAACTTCTCTAATATCTTTCAAAGCAGGTCTTTCAAATTCTTCATATAAGCAAGGAATTAAAATACTTGTGGGTCTTTTTGTAAGACTTTTATTTAATTCTTTAAGTAGATCGCTTGTGACACCGTATTCATGTATTGTTGTGATTAAACCTTGTTGAAAGTCCATTTTCTAATTGATGTGCAGAATGGTGTTAATACTTCGATGATTTTTTCAAAGTGAAGCAAATTGATTCAGAGAAAAAATTAGATAGATTAAAACTTTATAAATTGTTGAAAACAATTTATTCAAATAATACTACAGAAGAAATTAATTTTATTTCAAATCAATTATTACAGATTTTAGATGATTTCTCAGAGAAATCTTCTTATGAAGAAATTGGTAATAAAGAAAAATGGAATCAATCTCATTCGGTTTTAATAACTTATGCAGATAGTATTTATAAAACTGGGGAGCCAACATTAATTACTCTTCGAGATTTGTTAAGTAAACATTTTGGCAGCCTTTCAAGAGTTGTTCATATTCTTCCTTTTCTTAAATCCACAAGTGATGGAGGTTTTGCAGTCTCTAGTTATGATGCCCTAGAAGAAAAATTTGGTGATTGGGACGATCTCAAGAGCATTTCCAAAAATCATGTTTTGATGGCAGATTTGGTTCTTAACCATGTTTCGTCTTCTCATCCATGGGTTCAACAATTTATTAAATCCCAAGAACCTGGAATCTCAAATGTTTTTTCACCGGAACAAAATCTTGACTGGTCAAATGTTGTAAGACCAAGAAGTTCATCTTTGTTTTCTCAAATTAATACAGAAGATGGTCCTAGACAAGTTTGGACAACTTTTGGTCCAGATCAAATTGATTTGAATTGGCATAATCCAAAAATGACTCTTGAGTTCTTAAATTTAATCATTACTTATTTATCTAATGGAATTAAATGGTTTAGGCTTGATGCTGTAGGTTTTATTTGGAAGGAGTCAGGGACAACTTGCTTACATTTGCCAAAAGCGCACTCAATTGTAAAAATTTTAAGACTTCTTTTAAATTATCTTATTTACAAAGGAGTTTTAATTACAGAAACAAATGTTCCTCAGAAAGAAAATTTATCTTATCTTATTCCAGAAGATGAAGCCCATATGGCATATAACTTCCCTTTGCCTCCTCTTCTTCTAGAAGCAATTATTACTTCTAGAGCTGATATACTAAATTCATGGATTTTTGATTGGCCAAAATTACCTGATAATACTACTCTTTTTAATTTCACTGCATCACACGATGGCATAGGTTTAAGAGCCCTCGAGGGTCTAATGAATGAGGAGAGAATTACAGATTTATTAATTAGTTGTGAGAAAAGAGGTGGACTAGTAAGTCATAGGCGTTTATCAAATGGTGATGATAAGCCTTATGAATTAAATATTAGTTGGTGGAGCGCAATGGAAGACTCTAGTAGAGATTCTAATCGATTTCAATTTGAGAGATTTATCCTGACTCAATTGTTAGTAATGGCTCTAAAAGGTATTCCTGCATTTTATTTGCCAGCATTGCTGGCTTCCAAAAATGATATTAAAAGTTTTTCCATGACAGGGCAAAGAAGAGACCTCAATAGAGAAAAATTTAAATCAGACACTCTTTTATCCGTTTTAAATAATCCTGAATCTAATGCTAATAAAAACCTAAAATTTCTCCATAATGCTATGGATGTGAGATCAGAATTAAAGCAATTTCATCCTTGTTCAGACATGGATTGTTTATCTAGAGGTAGAAGCGATATTGTTGTAATCAAAAGAGGTAAAGGTTCTGATCCCATTTTCGCAATCCATAATATCACAGAAAATAAAATTAATTATCAATTGAATGATATTGATCTGCCAAAATTAATAGTTAATGATTTTAACATGCAAGATTTTTTAACATCCACTAAATACAATTGTAAAAATATTAGTCTTGATCCTTTTCAAGTTGTTTGGCTTGGTTCTATTTAAAATGATTGAAAATTCTTCTATTTGGGTAGTTAGTGATGTAGATGGTACTTTAATGGATCATTCATATGATTTAACTCCTGCTAAAAAAACAATAAAAACGCTACAGAGATTATCTATACCTGTAATTCTTTGCACAAGTAAGACAGCTGCTGAAGTAAAAGTTATTAGAAAAGAACTTAGCTTGACTGACCCATACATCGTAGAGAATGGTGCAGCAATATATGGAGAATCTCTTAAAAAAGTTGATGGACAAATTATTCTTGGAAAAAGTTACGAAATTCTTGAAGAAATCCTGAATTACATTTCTAAGGAAATTAATTATAAGCTAATTCCTCTTAATAATATTTCTGATCAAGAAGCCACTAAGCTTACAGGCTTAAAAGGTGACTCATTAAACTTAATGAGAGATAGGCATTGGAGTATGCCTTTTTTAAATCCACCATCTTTTTTAGAAGAGAGAATTAATATCTGTTGTGAAAAATTCAAAGTTGATATTTTTAAAGGAAATAGAATGAGTCATTTATTATCTACCGACTCTAATAAAGGAAAAGCAATAAATGCCCTTAAAAATTATTCAAATAATCAAAATATTCAAATTATAGGTTTGGGGGACTCTCCAAATGATTTGCCTTTACTTTTAAACTCAGATATTAGAATTGTTATTCCAGGCATAAACGGACCTAATTTAAATTTAATAGATCAATTGAAAAATTTGGATTTCACTATAGCTTCTGAACCTAACGGTTTTGGTTGGAGAAATGAAGTTAACAAATTAATAAATAAGCTAGATCTAATTTAAAAATATGAAAGATTTAAATATTAATTTTCCACTTGATAAATTTGAAAGATTAATTATTGATATTGGCTGGGAATCTTTGGATGATTGGTTTTATTTTTGGAATAATCAAAAAAAAATGCTTTCAATTAATCATTTCTGGAATAATAAAGTAAATGATGATTGGATTTGGGGTTTGGCTTTACCTATTCTAGGTCAGGCTTATAGATTACAAACTAAATTTTGTAATAGAAAAATAATAGGAATCTCAGCTCTTCCTGGAACTGGAAAAACAACATTAGGTAAATGGCTTGAAGCAATATCGTTGAAATTAAATTTCAAGATAGCTGTTATATCAATTGACGATTTTTATCTTCCTTCAGATGAAATGGAAACAGCAATTAAGAATAACCCTTGGAATGTTTCTAGGGGTTTCCCTGGTAGTCACTCCGTAAAATTAATGTATGAAAAATTATCATGTTGGAAAAAAAATGGAGAATTAAATGTGCCTGTTTTCGATAAATCTTTAAGAAATGGTTTAGGAGATAGATCACATTGGAGATCAGATAATCCTGATTTATTGATTCTTGAAGGATGGTTTTTGGGAATTGAACCTTTATTTACCGATATTAATGTTCAATACATGAAATCTGCAAATTTGAGTTCTAATGAAGTCCATTATAGATTCAACATTCAAAAGAATTTATACAAATATTTAGATGTTTGGAGTTTAATAGATAACATTTGGCACTTAAAACCTTTGAAGTTTGAATACATGAATATGTGGAAGTCAAATCAAGAAAAAGAGATGTTTTCACAAAAAGGTTATGCGCTTCAAGATGAAAAATTATCTAATTTCTTGAGAATGCTTAATGTTTCCATTCCACATCAAAGTTTTGATATTTTGAATTCCTATGCTTTGTTATTAATAGATCAAGAGAGAAATTTAGTTGATGTTGGATTAAATTTGTAGTTTTTTAAAAAAAAAAATTTTTTCAGTAAATTTTTATACATTTTTTTTAGCAACAAATAGTGTTTAATTAGTTTAAATTTTAGTTTATGAATGGTTGAGTTCTCCTACAAAAATAAAGGATGCAGAATGGTGGTTTTGAGATGTATTGGTCCATCAAATTTTTTTTTAGAGAGAGTTTTATTTCCAACTGATATCCTTACTTTTATGGCTCCAAACGACTCAAAAGTTGAAATCTGGGGAAATGAACTATACGGCCCTAAGTTGGAAGAGAGAATAAGAGTTTCATCAGATAATGAAGATTCTACTTTAGTCGCCTAGAACAAAACTCTCTATTTGTCTTCGAGTCAAAATTTATTACAAATTACTATCTTTTGTTGATATCATAAACTAGTTTAGTTTTTATAGATGCATTACTTTTCTTCTTTTGCGATTGGAGGTTTTGTTCCTTCTGCTGCTATTGCAGGAGTTTTACTTTTAGTTGGTTTAGGAGACTTCTTTTATCTTGGTTTCAAAGGGCCTACGGATTATTAAAGCTAAAGTTAATTAAGAAATATATATTTTAAATTTTTATAATATTCTTAATCCAATTATCTAATCATGGATTTAACAACTATTTTATTTATTTTAAGTTTGCCATTCGTATTGCTAACTATTTACTTTGGCACGAAAAATGATTTTTATGAAAGTGAAAATTACAAAGGAGATGGCTGCGCTCACGATGTTAAAAGGTAACTTTATTTCGTATTACCGCTAAACACACAAGTCCATTTACTATCAAATTGCCAAACAGGCTTATATATTTCATTTGTAATTTTTGCGCCTGCCTTATTACATGTTTCCAAGTTTTCCATAGGAATAGAATGTAACGATGGACTGGTTATTCCACTAACTTCTGGCCTCCCTCCTGGTCCTTGTCTATAAGTTCCTATAATTAACAAATAATTTGCGTTTAAGGTATTAGATGAAAATAAAAGAGAGAAAAGAAATAACGTTATTAAAATAAATTTTTTTTTCATTAAATTATATTAGCTTTTACTTATTCAATGTATATTGTATTTTCTAAATTGCTATTAATAAATGAGTTAATTTTAAAATGTTTTTGGAATATTTAGAATTTATTTTATATGGCTTAATTCAAGGTTTAACAGAATTTATCCCTGTAAGTAGTACTGCTCATTTAAAAGTTATATCTATTTTTTTTGGAATTGAAGATCCTGGACCTTCATTGTCTGCAATTTTTCAACTTGGAAGTGTTTTGGCCTTAGTTTGGTATTTTAGGAACGAAATTTTTAAATTAAGAAGTAAATCTTCAAAAACTATAATTGATAATTTATTAAATAAAAAATTATTTAAATCAATTTTGATTGGTACTATCCCAATTATTTTTCTTGGTGGAATAATAAAACTATATTTACCATATTTTTTTGATAAATTTCTTCGCTCAAATGTATCAATAGCATTTATTTCTTTTCTTATGGGAATTTTTATGTACATAGCTGATAGTTCGAAAAAAGGTTCAATAAATTTAAAGAATCATAAATTTTCAGATAGTATTTTGATAGGTCTTGCTCAAGCATTTGCTGTTTTTCCCGGCGTTTCAAGATCTGGTGTTACAATTTCTACCGCTTTAGTATCTGGTTGGGAAAGAGGTGACGCTGCAAAATTCTCTTTTCTTTTAGGAATGCCGGCTATCTCTATCGCTGCTATTGTTGAGCTGATTTCTTCTCTAAATGATTTCTTCTCATATGGTTTTCTACCTCTAATTGTTGGTCTTACTACGACATTTTTATCTTCATTATTAGCTATTGATTTCTTATTAAAGTATTTATCATCAAGCGGGTTAAAATTATTTATTATCTATCGGTTTGTCTTTGGGGTTGTAATTCTTCTGAATTTATAATTCTTTATGGTAAAAATTTTTTCCATTATGTTAATGTTAAAAAAAAAAAAATAATGTCTTATGAATATTTTCATATCATTCCAGCTAGGTGAAGTTGAAGTTTCAAACCTTACCATTTTAGTGCTTGCTTTTTTTTCATCTTTTACTTTTATAGCTGTTGGAATAAGCTCATATAAACTATATAAATCCCTAATAAATGATGAAGACAAGTAATCGGAACGGCGGGATTTGAACCCACGACCCCCACTACCCCAAAGTGGTGCGCTACCAAACTGCGCTACGCCCCGTATTATTACTATAAAGATAAGATGGGTTTAAATCTTATTCTTTATAGGATTGTTATCAGATCTCAATACACACTTATCAACTTCCCAATTAAAATTTTCCCATATATAGTCTTCTAATTTGTAATTACTTCCAGTAAAACCTCCTAGCTTAACCTTTGTAGGAGAAGCAGAACAATACTGCCTGCTGCCAGCAGATGCAAGATATTGTTGATGGTAATTTTCTGCATAAAAATAGGTATCAATCATTTTTATTTCTGTTTCAATTAAACCAAGATTTTTTTTATTAAGTTCTTTTTGATATTGTTCTTTACTGGCTAATATGATTTTTTTATTATTTTCATTTTTGTAATATATCGCTGATCTATATTGAGTCCCAATATCATTACCTTGTCTATTTTTTTGAGTAGGGTCATGACATTCCCAAAACATTTTTAATAAATCACTTATATCTATTTCAATTTTATCCCAGATAACTCTAACAACTTCTGAATGACCAGTTAAACCAGAACATACTTCATAATAAGTTGGGTTACTTTTATTCCCACCAGCATAGCCTACGGAAGTTGTAACAACTCCTGGAAGTTTCCAGAAACATTTTTCAGCACCCCAGAAACAACCACATCCAAAAATAATTTCATCTTCTTGAGGATTGGGTTTTCTTTTGATATCTGTTTTTAAGATTCTATGAACTGTATTAAAATCATTAGTTAAAGTTGAGTCTTCATTATTCATGATTTTTTTTAGAAATTTAAACATAACTTAAATTTTTATATCATAAGTGAAAAAACATTAATTTAGCTCTTAACAACTTTTGTAGCTAGTTCTCTTTCCCAAAGTTGTTTATATAGTCCTTTCTCTTTTACTAAATCTTTATGTTTTCCTTCTTGTACTATTTCTCCTTTTTCCATTACTAGAACCCTGTCACATGAAGCTGCTACTGATAGTTGGTGACTAATCATTAGAATAGTTTTGTTACTTCTTTCTCGCATTTCATCAATTATTCTTGAGGCTGTTTTATTGTCTACACTTGCCAAAGCATCATCAAGAACAATAATAGGAGAATTTACAAGTAATGCTCTTCCAAGAGCAGTTCTTTGTCTCTGTCCACCACTAAGTGTAATACCTCTTTCTCCAACAATTGTTTTAAATTTTTGAGGAAAATTATTTATATCATCGATTAATCTAGCTTTTGTTGCACTTTTTTTGACTAATCCCTTAGAAGCTTTAGGTTCGCCAAAACTTAGGTTTTCCGAGATTGTAGAAGTAAATAAAAATGCTTCTTGTGGTACGATTGCAATATTTTTTCTTAGATCTCCTAATTTAATTTTTTTTACATCAATTTCATCTAAAAATAATTGACCCTCGGGAATATCAATAGTTCTTCCAAGAGACTTCGCAAGTGTCGTTTTGCCACAACCTACAGGGCCAACTATTGCAATAAGCTCTCCAGGATAAATTTTAAAATTTAGACCATTTAAAGAATTGAATTTTGATCCTGGAAATTTTATGGTTAAGTTTCTTGCTTCTAAAAATCCATTTACTTTTCTTTTTAAATATTTGGTGTTTAGTCCATCTACAATATTTGGCTTATTCTGAAATATTTCCTCTACACGATCTAAACTTACTTGACCGAGTTGAAAAGTATTTAGTGTAAAACCTAAGAGAGCTGTTGGGAAAACTAGTCTTTCAACATAAAGAATTAATGCTACTAAGCCACCAATTGAAATAAATCCGCTCTCTAGTTGAAAACTTCCTAAACCTAATAAAATTAATAATGAAATTGAGGAAATGCCTTGCAGCAATGGGAACAGTGTACTTGCAGTTCTTGCAAGTTTTATGGCTGAATTTCGATAAGCTCTATTGTAAAGATTAAATTCTTTCTTCTCGGCATTTTCTTGTGCATAAATTTTAATAGCGCTTATGCCAGAAAGATCTTCTTGTATAAGATCACTAAGTTTAGATAAATATTCTTGTTGAGCTTTTCTTTGATTAACCATTCGACCTCCGAATAAGCTTACAATTCCAAGAATTAATGGAAATATCATTAATGCGGATATTGTCAGTGTTTTGTTTATGGAAAACATCGATGGAATGGTGAGTAAATAAGCTAAGACAATATTGCATAAACTTAAAATCGTAAAACCTAAAAGTCTTCTTATATTTTCAATATCGCTTGTAGCTCTACTAATAATATCCCCACTACCTTTTTTTTGTATCCATTCAGGGTCTTGAATAAGCAAATGATCAAAAAGTTTTTGGCGAAGATTCACCTCAACTTTTCTACCTATCCCAAACACAATTTGTCTAGAGAATAGTCTAATTAAACCCATAAAAGTTGCTAATAAGATTAACCACAATGATTTAGTAATTACAAAATCTGAAGAGAAACCATTTTGTAATTGGTCAATTATATTTTTCACTTCTAGTGGGATTACAACGCTCAATATATTAACCAACAAGAGTGCTAAAGCACCATATAGAAATTCTTTTTTGTATGGTCTTATGTATCTAGATATAACTTTAAACTTTAGATTTTTCATTTAATTTTGCCTATATGATTAAGATAATGTTTCATTTTTAAATATGTGAGCTAGTTTTATAAATAATTCAGTAATTATCTATGAGTAACGATCAAACTCATCCATTACATGCTAGAGACAAGAACATTATAGATTCTCTTATAACTAAAGAAAAACCAGAAGATCTTGATTTTATAAATTTAGCTAGATTAATAAATCGCTATACTAACTTCCTTGGTGAAGTTGAGATTAAAAATGATATTGAAAAAATTTTAAAATTTTGGAAAATTTCTAAAAATGAACTTTTTTCAAAAACAAAAAATATTTGGTCAAAAGGCTTTAGACCCTCTAATACAAATAAAGATTTAGTTGGGTCAGGTTTTGATACTTCAAATTAAAATTTGTCTGCATAATTTTCTTTAAAAAATAAATGTCTACTAATCTATCCAACATTGAAATCCTAAATCTTTTATTAGAAGGAAAAAATCTTGATGATTTAAATGCTAGATCATTAATGCAAAGATGGCTTAATGGTGAAATATCTGATGTTCAAACAGGAGCTTTTTTGAGTGCTTTGAGAGCTAAGGGCTGTACAGGGATTGAATTAAGTTCTATGGCTGAGGAACTTTTAAATGTTTGCGAATTGCCAGTATCAAGACCAAATTTGTATATGGTAGATACTTGTGGAACTGGAGGTGATGGAGCTAATACCTTTAATATTTCCACGGCGGTAGCATTTGTAGCCGCTTCATGTGGTGTAAATATTGCTAAACACGGAAATAAAAGTGCTAGTGGAAAAGTTGGCTCTGCAGATGTTTTGTTGAATCTTGGTTTGAATTTGAATTGTTCATTAGAAAAAGTAATATCTGCCGTGAATGATATTGGAATAACTTTTTTGTTTGCACCTGCTTGGCATAAAGCTTTAATAAAGCTTGCTCCATTAAGAAAAGCCCTTGGTATAAGGACTGTATTTAATCAACTTGGACCATTGGTAAATCCTTTAAGACCCAATGCCCAAGTATTAGGAGTTGCTTCTGAGGATCTCTTAGAGCCGATGGGAAGAGCACTATTAAATATGGGGATGAATAGAGCTATAGTAGTCCACGGTTTTGGCGGTCTTGATGAAGCCTCACTTCAAGGTGAAAATAAATTGGTTTTAATCGAAAATGGTGAATTACGATTTTCAAAAATAAATATATCTGATTTTAATCATGAAAACATCTCAAATGAAAAGCTTGTAGTTTTAGAAAGTGACTCTAATGAGGAAATATTAAATTCTGTTTTAAATGGTTCTGGTCAAAAATCGCACAAAGAAGTCGTTGCCTTGAATACTTCATTAGTCCTTTGGGCAGCAGGGATTGAGGATGATTTACATTCAGGATTTAATAGAGCTTTACTTTCCATTAATCAAGGTAACCCTTTGAAAAAATTTTTACTTTTAAAAAATTATTTATCCTCAAATGAATAAATGTCAAATTGATGATTAATCCATATAAGAAAAATGCAAAATTAGTTCTAAGTAATGGAATTGTATTTCCAGGCTTTTCTTTTGGTGCTTCGGGTACGGCTATTGGCGAAATAGTTTTTAATACAGGTATGACGGGATATCAGGAAGTTATCACTGATCCAAGTTACTATGGACAAATATTAACATTCACTTATCCAGAAATTGGTAACACTGGTATTAATCTTGAAGATTCAGAATCTAATATGAATGTTAAAGGAATAATAGTTAGAAATTATTCAACTAACAATAGTAACTGGAGATCCCTAAAGAGTTTTAATCAATGGTTAATTGAAAAAAATATAATAGGCCTTTTTGGAATTGATACAAGAGCACTTGTTAAGATATTAAGATCTAACGGCTCGATGAATGGAGTTCTTACCTCTGAAGATAAAACTCCCGAAAGTTGTTTAGAAATAATTTATGAAACTCCAAAAATGGAGGGATTAAATTTATCAAAAGTAGTTTCCACAAATGAACATTATTCTTGGCAAAATCCTACAAAAACAGATTTTGACATTAGGAAAAGATATTCAGAAAAGCCCTATAAATTAAAAATTGTAGCAATAGATTTTGGAATAAAAAAATCAATTTTAAATAGGCTTGTCTCTCATGGTTGTGAAATTTTAGTTCTACCCTCCCGATCTTCATTGAAGGAAGTTCTGTCTAATAAGCCTGATGGAATATTCTTCTCAAATGGACCTGGAGACCCCTCTTCTGTTACTGAAGGTATAGATTTAGCAAGATCACTTATTGAACATGGTGAAATTCCTATGTTTGGAATATGCCTAGGTCATCAAATATTTGGATTAGCCTTAGGAGGTTTAACATATAAACTTTCTTTTGGACATCGTGGCCTAAATCATCCTTGTGGAAAAGATAATAAAATTGAAATAACTAGTCAGAATCATGGTTTTGCCCTAGACCCCAATTCCTTACCTAAGGACATTGTAGATATAACTCACTATAACCTTAACGATAATACTGTTGCTGGATTAGAGGTTAAAAATAAGCCGATATTTAGTGTTCAATATCATCCAGAAGCAGGCCCTGGTCCACATGATTCAGATTATTTATTTAAAAAATTTGTTTCTCTAATGTTAGAAAGATGTTGACATATTGTTTTCTTTTGATTTGATAATTACATTTGATATATTAATTTTTTGGAGGAATTTCATCATAGAAGATTTCCAGAAGCTAACGGTTTCTTTGAGAGGAAACCTCGATATAAAAACAAATATTATTGTTTTTACTTTTAAAGGTCAACTTGATGCTTTCTCAGAAAAACAATTTAAGACTTTTGTTACGAATAATTTAAAGAATAAGCTTCCTTTCATTATTGATCTTACAAAAATTGATTTTGTAGATTCTTCCGGTCTTGGAGCTCTTGTTCAGACTGCTAAAGAATGTAAAAAGTTGAAGTTAGGTTTCTCAGTTGTAGGCAATTCGAGAGTTGCTCAAACAATTAAACTTGTGCGTTTAGGTGATTTTCTTAACTTAAAGTCAAGTCTCGAAGATGCATTAACTTATTTAAAAAATTGAATTATTGGATTCAAAACTTGGTCCCATATGGATCCCCTGAAGAAATTGGTGTTATTCAACTTGCTTGGCTTGGTGATTCGGTATGGGAACTTCATCAAAGACTTAGACATGTACATTTTCCCTTAAAGTCAAAAGAACTTCATTTATCTGTAGTAAACGAAGTAAAAGCAAAATCACAATCAAAATCTTTAAGTCAAATTGAACATCTATTAAATACAAATGAAATTGATTTAATTAGACGTGCTAGAAATAAAACGAAAAGATACCCGAAGTCTGCAGACCCTACCATATATTCAAGAGCAACAGGTTTTGAAACTCTTATAGGTTGGTTATTTCTAAAAGATCCTCAAAGATTATCAGCTCTTTTTGAACATCTTGAAATTAAAATTGATTAAATTTTATGAAAAACTTCTCAAAAAATAATCATTCTGGAAAAAATAGTAAACAACACAAAAAAAATTCTAATTTTTACTCAAAAAATTTAAATTCTTCAAAAAATAAAAATAGATTTTCTACCAAATCTCCTAAAAATAAGGATGTTAACTTTATAGATGATAGTTATAAAAAGAAAAATAACTATTATTCTTTAAAAAATAGAAAATCAATAAATCAATTTAATATAGAACCCTCTAATAAAGTGTCTGATATTTATCAAGAACATATAAATAAAAAAAATTTGGATGATTGGATATGGGGAAAACATTCAGTTTATGAGACTCTCATAAGTAAAAGAGCTATTAATAGGATTTGGTGTACTTCAGAAATTTTTTCTTCAGAGAAATTCTATATTTTACTAAAGGAAATCAAATCAAAAGGAGTTCTCATTGAAGAAGTTTCTTGGAACAGACTTTCGCAATTAACTTTTAGTGCTTCTCATCAAGGAGTAGCATTGCAGTTGGCATGCTCTAAAACAATTTCATTAGATAAATTGATTGATTTTTCATTAAAAAAATCATCAAATCCTATTATTCTGGCCCTAGATGGTATAACTGATCCTCATAATGTTGGTGCGATTATAAGATCTGCAGAAGCATTTGATTGTAAGGGTATTATCATTCCTCAAAGAAGATCCGCTGGCTTAACGGGAACAGTTGCAAAGGTGGCAGCAGGAGCTTTGGAACATTTGCAAGTAAGTAGAGTTGTTAATTTAAATAGGGCATTAGAGGAACTAAAGAAAAATGGGTTTCTTATTATTGGATTAACTGGCGATGGTCAATTATCAATCTCAGACTTTCATGAAAAAACTCCATTGGTAGTAATAATCGGTGCTGAAGATAAAGGCATTTCTTTGCTGACTCAAAAAAAATGCGACTTCTTGCTAAGGATCCCTCTTAAAGGGAGAACATCTAGTCTAAATGCCTCTGTGGCAGCGGCAATATCACTATTTCACCTAACAGGTAAATAATTTATTTCTTTGTAATTACTGTATTTAGGATTCTCTAAAATATTGTTATTTCAATACATTTATTTAATTAATGAAAATTTTTTGAATTTTCACTTCAAAATTGTATAGAATTTAACAAGAATTGACCTCCATATGGGGCAAATAAAATTTGATTAGACATTTTGGAAACAAACTCGGCTTAGCTTGGTGGGCTAAAATTGAGACAGATCAACCTAGTAGTACTACATACTGGTTTGGTCCATTTATTACAAAAAGCAGTTTAAATGCAAATATGTCCTCTTTTATTAAGGATCTTTCTGATGAAGGTGCGACAAATATTAAACATAGTTTAGTTCGTTGCAAAAAAGAAGAACCATTAACTTTTTGATATTCTTTAATTAAAAGATAAATAGATTTATTAATGAACTTTAGTATTTTAAGAAAGGAAATTAATAGTAAAAACGCTTCTGTTAAGGAATTAATTAATGATTTTTTTACAAAAATCGACACTATAGATCCTCAAATTAATTCATTTATTTGTACTACAAAAGATAATGCAATTGCTCAAGCTGAAAATATTGATAAATTAATTCAAAATGAAGAAAAACTTCCAAACCTTGCTGGAATGCCAATAGCAATTAAAGATAATATTTGCACTAAGGGAGTCGTAACAACTTGTGCAAGTAAAATGCTTAAAAGCTTTGTAGCACCTTATGAATCCACGGCTTCAAGTAAATTATTGTATTCAGGCGGTATTTGTTTAGGTAAAACAAATTTGGATGAATTTGCAATGGGTAGTTCAACAGAAACTTCTATATTTGGTGTTACTTCAAATCCTTGGGATATTAATAGAGTTCCAGGAGGAAGTTCAGGTGGAAGTGCTGCTTCAGTTGCTGCTGGACTATGTGTTGCTGCCATAGGTTCTGATACCGGCGGATCAATAAGGCAACCAGCTTCTTTTTGTGGCGTTGTTGGACTTAAGCCTACCTATGGAAGAGTAAGTAGATGGGGACTAGTAGCATTTGCTAGCTCTCTTGATCAAATTGGCCCAATTACAAATACTGTTTCAGATGCTGCTGAAATCCTTTATTCAATATCTGGTAAAGACCCCTTAGATTCAACATGTCTTGATAAACCAGTGCCAAATTATATAAGTGATTTAAATAAATCTATAAAAGATTTAAAAATTGGAATAATCAAAGAGTGCTTTGAACATCCAGGACTTAATCCAGAGGTTAAGGAATCTGTTCTTTCCGGAGTTGAGAGATTTAAAACTTTAGGAGCTGAAATTATCGAAGTTGAATGCCCTAGGTTTAATGACGGAATAGCTACATATTATGTAATCGCGCCATGTGAAGCATCTGCAAATTTAGCCAGATACGATGGAGTTAAATATGGCTATAGATCAAATGAAGGGACTAATCTTTTAGAGATGACTTCAAAAAGCAGGGCTGAAGGGTTTGGAGATGAAGTTCAAAGAAGAATACTGATAGGAACTTATGCTTTGTCCGCAGGATACACTGACGCCTACTACAAGAAAGCACAAAAAGTGAGAACTTTAATAAGAAATGATTTTGATAAAGCTTTTAAAAAAGTTGATATTTTATTAACTCCTACTTGTCCAACTACTGCTTTTTTAAAGGGAGATTTTGTAAATGATCCACTTTCTATGTATTTGTCTGATCTCTTAACTGTGCCGGCTAATTTAGCCGGTCTTCCTGCTATTAGTATTCCTTGTGGGTTTGATACTAAAGGCTTGCCTATAGGACTTCAACTAATAGGTAATGTATTGGAAGAGAATAGAATATTGAATGCCGCACATATTTTCGAAATTGATGCTCAAGTAATTAAAAATAGATCTTTATTTTAAATTTGTATTAATAATTAATTTGTAATCAAAAAACATAGACCTTTTAGAAAATTTCTCTATCTTATATATAGAAATTAATTGAGTATGGGTTTCGTTCCGCTTCATAATCATAGTGATTACAGTCTCCTTGATGGAGCAAGTCAAATTTCTAAAATTGTAGATAGAGCTGTTGATCTTGGAATGGATTCTATCGCTCTGACCGATCATGGAGTTATGTATGGAGTCCTTGATTTGGTCAAGAAGTGTAATGAGAAAGGTATAAAACCAATAATTGGTAATGAAATGTATGTGATTAATGGATCTATTGATGATCCTCAGCCTAAAAAAGAAAAAAGATATCATTTGGTAGTCTTAGCAAAAAATCATACAGGCTATAAGAATCTCGTAAAGTTAACTACAATTAGTCACTTAAATGGGATGAGAGGCCGAGGTATTTTTTCTAGACCATGTATTGATAAATTTCTTTTAAGTAAATATAGTGAGGGTCTTATTATTTCTACAGCTTGTCTTGGTGGAGAGATACCTCAGGCCATCTTGAAAGGAAGATTAGATATAGCAGAGGATATAGCTCTTTGGTATAAAAAATTATTTGCAGATGATTTTTATCTTGAAATACAAGATCACGGTTCTATTGAGGATAGAATTGTTAACATTGAACTATTAAAAATTGGGAAGAAGCACGAAATAAAAGTCATCGCCACTAATGATGCTCACTACATATCAAATATGGATGTTGAAGCACATGATGCCTTGCTTTGTGTATTAACGGGAAAACTAATAAGCGATGAAAAAAGATTGAGATATACCGGCACTGAATATATTAAAAGTGAAAATGAAATGCTTGAACTTTTTAAAGATCATATTGATGACGAATCAATTAAAGAGGCTGTGAATAATACGGTAGAAATTTCTCAAAAAATTGAAGTATTTGATTTGTTTGGTAAATATAGAATGCCAAAATTCCCTCTTAATCAACACAAAGATTCTTTTTCTCTACTAACAGAATTATCTAATGAAGGACTTTTAAAAAGACTTAAAAAACGCTCTCTTACAGAAGTTGATGAGAATTATAAAAAAAGACTATCTTCGGAATTAAAAATCATAAAAGATATGGGTTTTCCAGATTATTTCTTGGTTGTTTGGGACTATATCAAATTTGCTAGAGATAACTCTATCCCAGTAGGACCAGGTAGAGGTTCTGCAGCAGGCTCTCTAGTAGCATATGCTCTTCAAATTACAAATATAGACCCTGTTCAGCATGGATTATTGTTCGAGAGATTTTTAAATCCGGCAAGAAAGTCTATGCCAGATATTGATACCGACTTTTGCATTGATAGGAGAAATGAAGTTATTGATTATGTTTCTAATCGATATGGAGAGGATAAAGTTGCTCAAATAATTACTTTCAATAAGATGACTTCTAAGGCGGTTCTAAAGGATGTTGCGAGGGTTCTAGATATTCCTTATGGAGAGGCAGATAAATTAGCTAAGTTAATACCGGTTGTAAGAGGAAAACCTTATAAACTTAATGAAATGATTGATAAGAATTCTCCTAGTCAAGAGTTTAGAGATAAATATATTAATGAAAATAGGGTAAAAAAATGGATTGATTTGGCTTTAAGAATTGAAGGAACTAATAAAACATATGGAGTTCATGCTGCAGGAGTTGTTATTGCATCAGATCCTCTTGATGAGCTTGTACCTCTTCAAAGAAATAATGAAGGACAAATAATAACCCAATATTCTATGGATGATATTGAATCACTTGGATTATTGAAAATGGATTTTTTGGGTCTTAAGAATCTTACGATGATTGAAAAGACAGTTTCTCTGATTCATCAATCCACTGGAAAGACAATAAATATTGATAATTTACCTCAAAATGATGTAAAGACTTTTGAGCTTATTGGGAGAGGAGATCTTGAAGGTATATTTCAACTTGAATCTTCTGGGATGAAACAAGTTGTAAAAGACTTTAAACCTAACTCTCTTGAGGATATTTCATCTATCTTAGCTCTTTATAGACCTGGTCCTCTTGATGCTGGACTTATACCAAAGTTCATAAAACGAAAAAATGGGAACGAAAAGGTTGATTTTCCTCATCCTTTTATAAAGTCAATTCTTACCGAAACCTACGGAATTATGGTTTACCAAGAACAAATCATGAAAATTGCTCAAGACTTAGCGGGTTATTCACTGGGTGATGCTGATTTACTTCGAAGAGCAATGGGGAAAAAGAAAGTATCAGAGATGGTAAAACATAGGAATATTTTTGTAGACGGTTCTATGAAGAAGGGTGTAGATGAAAAATTAGCAAATGATCTTTTTGATCAAATGGTTTTATTCGCAGAATATTGTTTTAATAAAAGCCACTCAACTGCTTATGGTGCAGTAACTTATCAAACAGCATTTTTAAAAGCCCATTTTCCTGTTGCATATATGGCAGCTCTCTTAAGCGTAAACTCTGGCTCCAGCGACAAGATGCAAAGATATATTTCTAATTGTTATTCGATGGGAATAGAAGTCATTTCACCAAGCATTAATTTCTCTGGAATTGATTTCACGATTAAGAATAATCAGATCTTATTTGGCCTATCTGCTATTAAAAATTTAGGAGATTCTGCAATAAAAAATATAATTGAAAATCGTAATAATTATGGAAGTTTTAAGTCATTATCAGATTTATGCGAGCGATTACCTTCTAATCTTCTCAACAAAAGAAGCCTTGAATCATTAATTCATTGTGGAGCACTAGATGAGTTTTCAAATAATAATAATAGAGCTCAATTATTGTCAGATTTAGAATATGTTATTGAATGGGCCTCTTCAAGAAATCGTGATAGATTGTCCGGCCAAGGAAATCTATTTGATTCTAATGAAGAGTTCTCAAATGTAGCATTTTCAGATCCACAATTAGCTAAGGTGGATGATTATTCGCTTATTGAGAAGTTAAAGTTGGAAAAGCAGCTTTTGGGTTTTTACTTATCTGATCATCCTCTAAAACATTTAACTAAGCCAGCAAAACTTGTATCCCCAATAAGTATTTCTCAGTTAGAAGAAACAAAAGATAGATCCAAAGTCTCATTAGTTGGGATGATCCCTGAGTTAAAGCAAATCACTACGAGAAAAGGTGATAGGATGGCGATAGTTCAGCTGGAAGATCTTTCTGGTAGTTGCGAAGCAATAGTTTTTCCTAAGACTTATCTCAGATTATCAGAATTTTTATTTACTGATACAAGATTATTGGTCTGGGGAACGATAGACAAAAAAAGTGATAAAACTCAGTTAATAATTGATGATTGTAGAGAAATAGATAACCTTAAATTGCTTATTATTAATCTTGAAAGTTTTCAAGCATCAGATGTAAGAGTTCAAAATACATTAAGAGACTGTTTAATCAAATTTAAGCCAGATAAAGGTAAATGTGGAATCAAGATACCAGTTTTAGCTGCAGTGAGAAATAAAAATAACGTTACCTACGTTAAATTTGGGGAACAATTCTGTATTGGAGATATCCAAGGAGCATGTAAATTGTTGGAAGATAAATCGTTCAAAGTTAATTTGAAATCTTTAGTTTCCTGAATTAACTATTCTTTTCAAAATTTTGAGTTGCTGGCTTAAAAGCTGCTTTTGCTCGTTGAATGTTCATTGGGATGTTTTCAATACCGAAAAAAGATCCAGGCTCCTTATCCCAACTAGCTGATAATATTCCAAAACTTAATCCTGCAAGACCTAATAAGAAAAACAACGCTGAAATTGCGATTGTTGAGGAAGGAGGTATTTCAGCAATATTTTTTGTAACAATAATGTAGCTAACAACAAAAACAGACATTCCTAATATTGTCGGTATTCCAGCTGTAAAAAATATTCTTCTTGCCATTCTATCAGCAACATATTTAGGTATCCCACTAGTTGATCTATTTGGGGTTGTGACTGTATTAGATGTTTTTTCTAGATTAGCAAACGCAGTTTTCTCAGAATAAATTTTTTTCTTTTTATTTTGTATCTTTTTTTTTGATTGTTTTTTTTTCATTAATTGAAATCAACCTCTGATTCCAATTTTCTTTACTAGATCTTGAAATTTTTGTATATTTTTGTCTTTTATATAAGATAGCAATCTTTTCCTTTTACCAATCATTTTTAATAATCCTTGCCTTGAAGCGAAATCATGAATATTTCCTTGAAGATGGTCACTTAATTTCGAAATTCTTTTAGAGAGCATTGCGATTTGAACTTCTGCTGAGCCTGTATCGGTCGCATGTACTTGATGGTTTTTAATAAGCTCCTGTTTTTCAGCTGTATCTAATGACATAAAATTTGTTTTTCTTAAACCTATATTACTATGTTATCTGACGATATTACTACTAACGTTGTCTAAATGATTCATAGCTAATTTTAATAAATTCTCAAATGATGCTTTTTTTTCTTTTTTAGAAAGGTCATCAGTTTCTTTGACAATTACTGGCAAAATACTTTTAATTTCATTCTTGGTGTAATTTAAAGACTCTAAAGTTAACTGAAGGTCTTCAACCATCTTCTTGATTTCAGGATTCTTAACCTCAACTTCATTTTTGCCTTTTTCTCCTTCAATTTTTATTTCATTTTTAAATTTACTTTTTAATTCTAAAATTAATCTATCACTCATTTTTTGACCTATACCGGGGACAGAACTAATTAGTTTTTTATTTTGTGTTTTTATTGCATTGATGAGTTCACTAATGGAAAATTTATTTAAT
Source organism: Prochlorococcus marinus str. MIT 9107 (assembly GCF_000759855.1). GTDB lineage: Bacteria > Cyanobacteriota > Cyanobacteriia > PCC-6307 > Cyanobiaceae > Prochlorococcus_A > Prochlorococcus_A marinus_N. Next base: position 145,950 of record NZ_JNAI01000009.1, on the reverse strand, counting down.
ATCCCCATACCAATTTGAGATCCAACACCTCTTACATTTAAAATTTCAATAAAAAAATTCTTTTGATCCTTCAATGTAAAGCCAAAAAGTAAATCTGAATCTTCTTTCTTGATATGTTTTATCCAAAGAGTAATGTTTGTATTAGATCTTTTATTTGTTTTTAATTTAATAAAAAAGGATTCTAGTATTTGAATTTCGTACCCTAATCCTTGGCAATTTATTAAAACGAAATATTTTTGATTGGTTTGCCAAAATTCAACAAGTTCTCCAGTTATCCAACTAATCAATTAACCACCATCCACTTGGCAACCAATAGCTGCTCCTGTAACTGCACCAAGTGGTACTGCCCACCATCGACCCTCTTTTCTTGAAATAGCACCACCTACTCCTCCCCCAAGTAATGCACCAGCTATCTTCCCATCAGTACAGTCATCATCGTTAATTCTCTTCGCTTTTGATCCTCCACAAGGTATTTCTACATCTACTTCATAACTTCTTACATATCCGGGATTTGATTTTGTTCCAGGAATATATTCTTCTCTATATTCAGTTCTTGTACAAGTTACTGACTTTGGAGTTGTAGCTTTAACTTGAAGAATAGGAGAAAAACAAAACAACAAAGTTAAATAAAAGAATTTCACTGTTTTTGTTTAATACTTATAACATTCTATGTCCTTTTGATTATTTTGGTAGTAGATATAATAGTTCCTAATAAAACTAGTGAAGCCCCTAATAAAAAATTTATGTTTATCATTTCACTGAAAAATAAAATTCCCCATATTGATCCGAATAATACTTGTAAATAGTTAATTGTCGAGGCTTCAGACGCAGGTAAGTTTTTTAATCCTATAGTCAAGAAAGTCTGACCTAATTGAGTAAATAGCCCAATTCCAAATATCCAAACTATTTCATCCCAATTTGGGGTAACCCAGTTGATTAATACAATTGGCAATAATGTTATAAAAGATACAAGTGGAAAATATTCAATAATTACATAAACATCTTCAGTTAATGAAAGTTCCTTAACCGTTACGTAAGCCAATGCAGTACAAATTGATCCAAGAAATGCCAATATAATAGAAATATTTTCAATTTCAACGTTTATATTTGATAACTGAGATGGATTTAATATTACTAATATTCCAATCCAGCCAATAATTAAAGCAAAAACCAAATTCCGAGTTATTTTTTCGTTTATAAATATTCCAGCAAATATAGATATAAAAATAGGATATGTGTACTGAATGACAGTAGATATACTAAGAGGCATATTTCTTATCGCATAAAAAATACAAACCAAAGCTAGAGTTCCTAAAACACCTCTTAAAATAAGTAATGGTCTATTGTTACCTAAAGGGTTTATATTTTTTAGATTAATTATGAATAATGTAATCATTAAACTTAGCAAAGACCTGAAGAAAACTAATTCATAAATAGGTATCCTTTTATCAATATTTTTTACGCACAAAGTCATCAAACTAAAGAAGAATGAGGCAAATACCAAATTAAACTTATTAAATGAATTTAACTTTTTTTCTAATTTTGCGATATTTATCATTTAATAAATAGTTTTATTGTGAAATTATGTAGATTCTTAATTGATTTTGAACTATAACAAATAAACATTATTTATTTGTTGATAAAAATCTCAATGGTTCATTCTATACATCCAAGAACTATTCAAGAGGTTAAAGAAAAGGCAGATATTGTTGATGTTATATCTGAACATGTTGTTCTTAAGAAGAAAGGGAAGGAATTTGTTGGAATTTGTCCTTTTCATGATGATACTAAGCCCTCCATGACAGTATCACCAACTAAACAATTCTATTACTGTTTCTCTTGTGGTGCGGGTGGTAATTCCATTAAATTTTTAATGGAATTTACTCGTGCAAATTTTTCTGATGTGGTACTTTCTCTCGCTAAGAAAAACAATATTAATGTTGAAAATCTTGAGGGTCACCAAGTTGAAGCATATAAAAAACAATTATCTCGAAAGGAAGAACTTTATAAAATACTAAGAGTCACTAAAAATTGGTTTAAGTCTCAATTAAATAATTCTCTTGGTGTTGAAGCAATGAAATATTTAACCTCAAATAGAAACTTAAATAACAAAATTATTGATAACTTTGAATTAGGTTTCGCTCCAAATTCATGGAATGATTTATTTAATTATCTATCTAAGGTAGAAAAATTTCATATTAATCAAATTTTAGCTTCAGGTCTTGCAATTTCTAAAGATAATTCTGACAAGATTTATGATCGTTTTAGAAATAGATTAATTGTTCCTATTCATGATATGCAGGGAAGAGTAGTTGCCTTTGGGGGTAGATCTCTTGATGGACAGGAACCTAAATATCTTAATTCTCCTGAATCAGAGATATTTGAAAAGGGAAAAATGTTGTTTGCATTCGAAAAAGCTTCTAGCAATATTAGAAAAAGAGATAAAGCTATTATTGTTGAAGGCTATTTTGATGTAATTTCTCTTCATTCAAAAGGTATTACTAATTCTGTTGCGTCTCTAGGCACCGCATTAAATAAATATCAAATTTCTCAACTATGTAGATGTACAGATAATAAAAATATAATTTTGAATTTTGATTCTGATAATGCAGGGATATTAGCTACAAAAAGAGTAATTAAAGAAGTTGAAAGTCTCTCTCTTCATGATCAAATTAATCTTAAAATACTTCAACTAAGTGATTTTAAAGATCCTGACGAATATTTGAATAGTCATACTCCTGAAGATTATTTTAATTTAATTGATAATTCATCATTTTGGATTGATTGGGAGATTGATCAGATCTTTAAAGATAAAGATTTAACTAAGTCTGAAATTTTCCAGAGTGTTATTTCTTCATTAGTAAAGTTATTGAGTAAATTACCTCAATCATCAACCAGAACTCATTACTTACAGAAAGTTGCCGAACAATTAAGTAAAGGACAAGCTAGGTTGGCAATACAGTTTGAACAAGATTTAAGAAATCAAGTTAAGGGATTTCGTTGGCATGGTAGATCAAAAAAATTTGAACAACCAAATGAAATTTCTCGGCGTGAGAAAAATGAATCGGAAATAATTTTTTATTATTTACATTGCCCAGATCTTAGACTATTTATTCGTGATGAATTTCTCAAAAGAGAAATAACCAGTTTTAATACTAATTATATACAAAATTTATGGGAAGCCATTTCAAAAATCGAACAAAATAATTTGGGTTCAAATTATTTAAATGATTTAAAAAAATCAAATAGTCAAATTCTTCAAAAAGACTTTTCTGCTATTAACTTAATCTCACATCTGCCTGACTACTTAGCTCTTAATGATCCTGACTCATCAAATAAGATTAATATTTTTATTAATCCAAATGAGTTGTTTTTAACATTGCTGAGTAATCCTAAAGATAATTTACTCGGAACTTTATCACTTCTTGAGAAATATAATTCTCTAAAAAGATGTAGACACTTGATCGAATCTTGGGGATCTCAAAGATTAAAAACTTTAGAAAATTGTATATCCATCTTAATTGATAATCCTTCTTCAGGTTCATCAAATACTAATAAAGAGATAGACGATCTTTTTAAGGATTTAAATTCAGATGCGATTAAATTTCAGGAATTATATTATTTAGAAAGACAACATATTAATTTTTTAGATAAACAACGCTGTGGTAATTTCGTTGCTAGTTAACATTTTTTATTTAAATTTATAGGCAGTATTTTTTAATAAGGTTTTTTACCTTTTTGGGTTTATCTTCAAGAACATAAGCTTCCACTTCTTTTGCATAAGTCCCAGAAAAATTTGAAGTAGAAAATTCTAATGCCTTCTTCTTCCTTTGATGTAATTTACCTTCTAAATTTTTTATATTCCCCACTGTTTTATTGTTATTACATTTTTGTATAGCATGAGTGGCTTCATGTCTCAATGCTTTTCTTATTGCCAATTCTGTTTTGAAGTTATCTTTATTTCGTTTTTGTTTAGTTACTCTATAATTTGTTTTCCTTTTTGCATTCTCAGTACATATTATTATTTTATTTTCTTCAAAGTTATGTAGTCCTTTTATTTCTTTGTTTACGAGACATTCAATTTTGTTTTCTTCAACTATGTAGTTTGCTTTTATTAATAATTCAAGAATCTCTTTATCTAATTTGCTTAAAAATATAATAAATTCCATTTTATTTTGTTTACTTTACTATAGTTGGGATTTGTTCTATGTCAGTTGTAGATGAGCGACTTAAGAAATTCTTATTCATCGTCCAACTTTGTGGTTTTTTTGTAATAGCCCATGTAATTGCATTGTTATTAAATCTTTTATTTAATGAATCAATTGTTCTCATGAGATTTGTTGATTTTTTTAGGTCTTTATGAGATTTGTAATTGATAACTGATTGCTGTAAATATTCGTTATTAGTTAAATCCTGCATTAAAACACCAGCTTTTGAGAATTTATATTCGGGATTATAAATTTCTTTAGATAATTCAACTACTATTTTTAAAATATTATTTGTGTCATCTGTTGCATTTGTAAGCTTTCTATGAGCACTTCTTTGATAATTTTGACTTGAATATTTACTGGTTCTGGCAAATACTCTAATATTAGATGATTGTAAATTCTGACTTCTCATTTTTTCAGACGCTTTTATTGCGTGAGTCGCCAGTGCTTGAGTTAAGTCTTCTAATTTTGTGACAGGAGTACCGAAACTCCTGCTTACCTGAATTTCTTTTCTTGATTTCTTGTTTTTTTCTATAGGCAGACATTTATGACCTTTCAGTTCTAATTGCAATCTTGTCCATACGATGCCTAGTTTCTTAATAATTTCATTTTCTTCCATATCTCTTAGTTCTCTCGCATTTTTAATCCCTTTACTTTGTAACCAATTAGAGGTTTGTTTCCCGACTCCCCAGATCTTATCTACACTAATTCTTTTCAAATAATTATTCTCATTTCTGGTTCTAGCTAAATCAAATATTCCAGCTGAATAATCAATATTTTTAGCTAATTTATTAGCAATCTTTGCTCTTACTTTATTCTCTCCTATTCCTACTGTTATGGTAATCCCTAGATTCTGATATATTAATGATCTTACGCTTCTTGCCCAAGGATATAGATTTTTATCATTAGGTCTAGAAATTGAGACAAATGCTTCGTCAATAGAATAAATTTCTATCTGTTCACAGTAGTTTTTTAGTAAATTCATTAGTCTTCTGCTCATATCGCCGTAAAGCGAGTAGTTTGAGCTTAAGACTGCTACATCTAATTTATTTAATCTTTCTTTCACTTTAAAATAAGGAGTTCCCATTTTAATTTTTAAAGCTCGCGCTTCAGGACTTCTCGCAATAATACATCCGTCATTATTAGATAAAACTACTACTGGTTTATTTCTTAAATGAGGATTGATATTTTGTTCACATGACGCGTAAAAATTATTAGCATCTATAAGAGCTATAGCCTCAATACTTGAGATTCTCATAAATAGCTATGTATTGAATAAATGACAACCCCCCATATCTGTAAATCAATATGGTTTTTAAATCTAAAATCAGGATAATTATGATTTTCTGCTTTTAAATATAATTCATTATTTCTTATAGATAATCTTTTTATTGTAAATTCTCCGTCTATCATTGCAATAATAATATTCCCCGGTCTGGCGGTTAAACTCTTGTCTACTATTATTAAATCTTTATCTTTAATTCCTGCATTTATCATTGAGTCGCCTTTGACTCTAAGAAAAAAAGTACTAAAAGGATGAGATATTAAATGTTCATTTAAATCAATATTTTCTTCTGTATGATCATCTGCAGGAGAGGGAAATCCTGCTGATACAGAATCCGCTAATAAGGGGAGTTTAAACTTTTTAGCCGCTGAGCCAAAGGAATCCAAAACTTAAATTAATAGTATATATGTACTGTACAGTAAAAACTAAAAAAATAGTTATTTGTTAAGCTTTTGTAGATTAATTTTAGATTAAATCTAATCTTTTAAAAACGATGATAAGGGGAGTTATTAGATATGGAAATAGCTCTATAGATTTGCTCGATTAGTATTAATCTAGCTAATTCATGAGGAAAAGTTAAAGGAGAAAGGCTAAGTATAATATCAGATTTTTCTTTTATATCTGAACTAATTCCATCAGGATCACCGATTAAAAAATTAATTTGTTTATTTTTAAAATTCAAGAGTAAAGAAGATAGTTCAACTGAAGTAAACTGCTTTCCTTCCTCACTAAGGCAGACAATAATATTATTATTGGTTTTAAGACTTTTTATATTAAAAGTCTTTAACTCATTAATTATAAGTTCGGGCATTCTTTTTTTGTATTGGTTAATTCCATCTCTAATCCAAATTTTCTTTATTTTGCCGATAGCATAAATTGCTAATCTATTACTCTGAAGCATAAGTAAATAATAAATTTAATTATTCATCAAGAAGATAATTAAATTCATCATACATTTCCTCTTCAGTTGTTAGTTTCTTAGAAAAATTAGCTTTTCTAGAATTAATATTAAATTGATTGATCTCAGTATTTCTTAGTAAATTATTGACTTTAGAAGTTTCGTCTAGAGATTCTGAATTGTCGATTAAAGAATAAAAAATTTCATTGGGATCTTGAGATTTAAGTGGAATTTTAGTTAAGTTCTTATTGTTATCTATTTTTGTATAATTACTAATATTATTTCTATAGTTATTTAAATTTTTATTTATTTTATAGTTATTAAGTTTATCTAAATTTTTTTTGGATAAGCTCATGATATAAAATATTAAATAAATTCATATTTAATTTAAACATATTATTTATCTTTTAGATGGATTCTAAAAACTATCATCAAAAAAAAAGATTTGGACAACATTGGTTAGTAAATAGCAAAATATTAGAAAAAATCAAGGAAGTAGCTGATCTTAATGAAAATGACTTTATTTTAGAAATTGGTCCAGGAAGAGGAGCTTTAACCTCTAAGTTATTAGATTCAAAAATTAGGAAATTACACGCAATTGAATTAGATAAAGATTTAATTAATTTGTTGAAAATTAAATTCAATAATAATGATAAGTTTTCACTTCAGCAGGGAGATATTCTATCTGTAAATTTAAACTCTATTAACAATAAGATTACAAAAGTAGTTGCAAATATTCCATACAATATAACTGGCCCAATATTAGATATTTTTATAGGGAGATTAGGTGTCATAAAAAACTATAATTATGCAAAAATTATTTTTTTAATGCAGAAAGACGTTGTGGATAGGATTTTGTCAAAAGAGGGGAGTTCCAATGCAGGGGCGCTTAGTATAAGGATACAACTTCTATCAAAAATAAAAAAAATTTGCGATGTAGCACCCAATTCATTTCGTCCGCCTCCTAAAGTTCATTCATCCTTAGTAGTTTTCGAACCTATAAAAAAAGATTTAAGATTAGACATAAGTGTAGAAAAATATATAGATAAACTTCTTCGAATTTCGTTTAACTCAAGAAGAAAAATGCTTAGAAATACTCTTAATTCAATACTTTCAAATGAAGAGATAAATAAATTATCTGAATCTTCAAGAGTTTGTTTTAATTTAAGACCACAAGATATTTCAATTGAACAATGGATTAATCTAGCAGTAAATTGTATTAAAATAAAAAGTAAAATTTAAATACATGCAAGATTTGACTAATGGAAAAATCATTATAAAATCTCCTGCCAAGATAAATTTGCACCTTGAAGTTATAGGCAAAAGAGAGGATGGTTTCCATGAATTAGCAATGATTATGCAAAATATTGATCTTTCTGATTACTTGGAATTGGAAATTAATAATGAAGGTTTAATTAAACTTGCATCTGATTGTAATGATTTAAGTGTTTCAAGGGATAACTTAATAGTTAAATCAGCAAATTTACTAAGAGAAAAATCAAATTTAGATTTAGGAGCAAATATATTTTTAAGAAAAAACATTCCAATAGGGGCAGGATTAGCTGGTGGATCTAGTAATGCAGCAGGAACATTAATTGGACTTAATAAATTATGGAATTTGAACCTTGATCAAAACACACTAACTACCTTGGCATCAAAGTTAGGGTCAGATGTTCCTTTCTTTATTAATGGTGGTATTCAGTTATGTTTTGGAAGAGGCGAAATTTTGGAGAAATTAGATTCAAAATTTGAATATGGAGTACTTCTTTTAAAAAATCCTGATGTATCAGTATCTACTGCTGAGACTTATAAAAAATATAGTAATAGATTTTGTAATGATTATCTTACTAGTAAAGAAATGATCGCGAAGATAAGAAACAATCTTAGAGATAATGGCTTAAATAGATTAAGTTTTTTTAATCAAAAAATGAATATAAAAAACGATTTGCAATTAGTTGTAGAGAAGGAGAATGATTCTGTAAAGCAGGCATTATATTTACTTTCTAAGTTAAATAATTGTTTGACATTTTCTATGAGTGGATCAGGCCCTACTTGCTTTGCATTATTTAAAGATACTGAAACGGCTAAAAAAGAATTAAGCGTAAATTACGAATTATTTAAAGATAAAGGTTATGATTCTTGGGTTTGTACTTTACTTGAAAAGGGAATAACATTTATATAAATTACTCTATTAACAAATATTTTATTGTGCCTGATAATAGCGAATATAAAAATAATGAGAATATTGAAAATAACAATATTCCCGAAAAAGGGCCAATAAATTTCATAGTTGGCTCATTAACTAGTTTTTTATTATTTATCTTTTTTTATTTCTTGAGTAATAAAATTGCAATATATTTTTCAATACATAAACCATCTAATTCTTCTGAAATAGTCCAAAATATTTCTTCTAGTCTTAATACTTTAATAATTGGATTATCTTTTTTGCTAACTTTTTCTTTTGCTTTTATTGGGATTGGACTTTTCATTGTATTTATTCGCAGTTTTTTTCTGAAGAAAAGTTGAATTGCCAATATCATTAAAAAAATACTTTTTTTTGAATGTCTATACATGACCTAGGTCTTTTAATTCTTTTGCTCTCACCAGGAATGATTTTGTCAATATTACTGCTTATAACCTTTGCAGAGGGAGGATAAATTAATTAAAATGGTAAGATTATTGTGTGATTAATAAGGAAATTAATTGTGGCTGGAACATTATTGTTTAACGCTTTAAGAGAAGCAATTGATGAGGAAATGGCAAATGATGTTAATGTTTGCGTTATGGGTGAAGATGTTGGTCAATATGGAGGCTCTTATAAGGTAACTAAGGATTTATATGAAAAATATGGGGAATTAAGAGTATTAGATACTCCAATTGCAGAGAATAGTTTTACAGGTATGGCTGTAGGTGCAGCAATGACTGGGTTAAGACCAATAGTAGAAGGAATGAATATGGGATTTTTGCTTTTAGCCTTTAATCAGATATCTAATAATATGGGAATGCTTAGATATACAAGTGGAGGAAATTATAAGATTCCTACAGTAGTAAGAGGTCCAGGCGGAGTTGGGAGACAACTTGGAGCAGAACATAGTCAACGACTTGAAGCATATTTTCATGCAGTTCCTGGTATAAAAATTGTGGCATGCAGTACTCCTACAAATGCTAAAGGTTTAATGAAAGCAGCGATTAGAGATGATAATCCTGTTCTGTTTTTCGAACATGTACTTCTCTACAACTTGTCTGAAGAATTGCCTGAGGGAGAATATACTTGTGCTTTAGATCAGGCTGACGTTGTAAGAGAAGGTAAAGATGTTACCTTATTAACTTATTCTAGAATGAGACATCATTGCCTTAACGCTGTTGAAGAATTAGATAAAAAAGGAATAGATGTAGAGCTAATTGATTTGATAAGTTTAAAACCATTTGATATGGAAACTATCGCAAAATCAATAAGAAAAACAAATAAAGTAATTATTGTTGAAGAATGTATGAAGACGGGCGGCATTGGCGCAGAATTGATTGCTTTGATAACAGAAGAGTGTTTCGATGATCTTGACGCCAGACCAATAAGGTTATCTAGTCAGGATATACCAACTCCATATAATGGAAATCTTGAGAATTTGACAATAATCCAACCTCATCAAATAGTTGAAAATGTTGAACATTTAATAAGTGGGAGTATATAGTCAATGAAAAGAAGGCAAGGTTGGCTTTTTTTTATAATATTTATACTTACTTTATCTGTTTATTTATTATTAAATTACCCTCTCCAGTTGGGATTGGATTTACAAGGTGGTTCTCAACTTACACTGCAAATTATTAAAGAGGAAGGTAAGGTAACCAAGGACGAACTTGACGCAGTTAATTCTGTTATCGATAGACGAGTTAACAATTTAGGTGTTTCCGAATCTAACTTGCAAACACTTGGTGGCGATCAATTGATTTTAGAGTTACCTGGAGAACAGAATCCATTAGTTGCTTCAAGAGTTCTAGGTAAGACAGCTTTATTGGAGTTTAGAACCCAAAAATTAGGAACATCTTCAGATTTAAAGGAATTGCAACTTCAGAGATTGAATATTAAAGATTTAATAGATGAATTTTCCTCTTTAGAAAAAAATCAAAAGTCAGATGAGTTCTTAAAAACCATTCAAGATAGAATCAAAGATATTGAACAAAAATTAAATTATTCTTCTAATAGTCAAGATTTATATGGCAAATTAATTGAAATTAAAAAATATGTTGATAAAAAAATTACAAATTTATTTATCAAAACAGATTTGTCTGGTAAGGATCTTATTAATGCAGGAAGGAGACAAGAACAAACAAATAGTAATTGGGAAGTTTTATTAACTTTTAGTAATACAGGAGGTGATAAATTTGCCGAAATCACAAAATCAATTGCTGGTACTAATCAACTTTTAGCAATCATTCTTGATGGAGAATCTATAAGTGAAGCTAGTGTTGGTAGTCAGTTCGCTAATACTGGCATTACAGGTGGGTCAGCAACAATAAGTGGTAATTTTAACGCTGAAAATGCTAGAGAATTAGAAGTACAACTTAAAGGAGGTTCATTACCCTTGCCAATTGAAATAGTAGAAACTAATACCATAGGAGCATTGCTTGGATTAAATAATATTTTAAAAAGTCTTTATGCAGCCGTTAGTGGATTAATTATTGTTGGTATATTTATGATTTTTAATTATAGAATTTTAGGTTTTGTTTCAGTTTTATCTCTAATTCTTTATGGTTTCTTTAACTTGGCTCTTTATTCCTTAATACCTGTGACTATAACATTACCTGGAATCTCGGGTCTCATACTAAGTATTGGCATGGCTGTTGATGCGAATATACTAATATTTGAGAGAATTAGAGAAGAATTAAATGACGGTAATACTCTTATAAGATCTATTGATAGCGGTTTTCAAAGAGCAAATTCATCCATTGTGGATGGACACATTACAACTCTTCTAAGTTGTTTTGTATTATTTTTATTAGGTACAAATTTTGTTAAGGGTTTTTCAGCAACATTAGGTATTGGAGTTTTAATAAGCTTATTTACATCATTAAATTGTTCAAAAACTATTCTGCGATTTTTTACAACATATCAATCCTTAAGACAAAAAAATCTTTACCTACCCAGGAACAACTTTACTAATTAAATCTTTTATTTCTTATCTTTCTATGAAATTATTTAATCTTGAACTAATAAAAAATAAAAAAAAGATAATTGGGTTTTCAACATTTCTTATTTTGTTCAGTCTTTTAGGTATCTTATATTCCACATTTAATACTTCATATAAGAAACCTATTAATCTAGGGATGGATTTTGTTGGGGGAAATGAATTAAGAATTGAGAGATTTTGTGAAGAGTCATGTTCTGATATTTCTCCTGATTCGGTTTTAGAAAATTTAAGAGAGTTTTCTAAAAATAAAAATATTTTAAATAATGTTAAATTACAATTTCAAAATAATAATAAATTAATATCAATAAGAACACCTTACTTGAGTATTGAAGAATCTAATAATCTAATTACTAATCTTGATAAAATTATTGGGCCTTTAAACTATGAGAGTAAAGATTCAAGATTAATTGGTCCAAAGCTTGGAAAAAGATTACTAACTAACTGTGTTACTTCATTGTTGGTTTCTTTATTTGCAATATCTTTATATATAACTATTAGATTTGATAGAAAATATGCTTTATTTGCATTATTAGCTTTATTCCATGATTTATTAATAGTTTTCGGTATCTTTTCTTGGTTAGGAATTATATTATCTGTCGAGGTAAATAGCTTATTTGCGGTATCCTTATTAACTATTGCAGGTTATTCTGTAAATGATACTGTTGTTATATTTGATAGAATTCGTGAAAATTTAAAATTAAAAAAAGAAGACTATAACGACACTATTCAATTATCAGTTAATGAATCATTCAGGCGAACAACTTTTACAAGCATTACAACCTTAATCCCTTTATTGACTCTAATTTTGTTTGGTTCTTACTCACTATTTTGGTTTTCTTTGTCCTTATCAATAGGAATTATAGTTGGAAGTTATTCAAGTATTTTATTAGCTCCATCTTTTTTGCTTAAAGATTAAAACATATTTCGAATTTTATGAAATTGAATTACTATTTAATGATTTTACTTTCTTTAGTATTAATAGATCTTTCTACTGAATTGAGAATATTATTTGATCATTTTACTTTTAATTCATTACACTTTGCTTTTAGTAGACATCCCTTAGCTTTCTTTATACTTTTATCCTATCCCTATTTATATAAAAAATTAAACAAGTAAGATTTAATTTTCTTTAATTGATTCCTTTATTAATTCCTGAATTACTACTGCTAAAGGAAGAGATAAGATTAAACCTAATGGACCAAAAATGAAAGTAAATCCGAATTGTGAGATTAAGGTTAAACCAGGAAGAAGATTAGCTTTTTTCTTCATTATAGAAGGCATTATTAAATAGCTTTCTATATTTTGAATAATTATATATGCTCCTAATACTGCCATCGGTTTCCAAAAATTATCTAGAAGTGCAATCGAAATTGGAAATATACCACTAATTACTGGACCTATATTTGGAATTATATTTAAAACCATTGCTATTAAAGCATTAGAAATAACATATTTGACATCTAGTATTGATAAAACAATTAAAGATAATATACCTACAGATAAAGAGCTTATTACCATAGAGAATGTCCAGTTTGCTAAAGCTATATTGCATTTATCAAGAATATTTCTGAATTTATTACGATAATTCTTAGGAATTAACGTAAGAATATTTTCTTTATATTGTTTTGGCTCAAGAGATATCATCAAACTGACTGCTAGTACAAAAATTAACTTTAAAAGTCCTGAGCCCAGATTCCCCGCTATATTAATTAAGTTCCTAAAACTTTCTTGTATAGCCTTTGCAATAGTTGCAGCGTCTGGAATGGTAACTACATTATTTATGAGATTAAATATATCGAGAACATTTTCTGATTCTTCGCCATAAAATAAACTATTTAAATTATTCAGATTTGTATTAAGTAAATCTATTATTTTAGATAAACCGTTTGGAATATCAACCAGTATTTCATTGAATTCTTTCACAAACGGAGGTAAGACTAGAATAAAAATAGTAAAAACTAGAACTGATATTGCTGTTAATACTAGAAACAAAGATAATAATCTGGGAATTTTAAGCCCCTTTTGTATTTGATTACATAAATTACATACAATATTTGAAATTACTAATGAGCAAATTATTAAAAGTAGGAAGTCCCTTAAAGTCCATATTATTAAAGATGTGATTAAAATTACTATTAACTTGAAATATGATGGACTATTCAACTTAATTAATATTCTACTTCTTCTCAGAATATCCTAATCCATTTGTTTTGGCATAACTATTTGCAAATCTCATAAATCGATCAAAGTCTGGAGTGTTCTTCCAAATATAAACTGCTTCTAAAAATATTGGTTCTCCATCCACAAATTTTACTTTTACATCCTTTGTTAATATCTCCCCTTCAGTATCAATCATACGCATACCTGTGATCTCTCCGTCTGCAATTGAAGTTAATGCCTGGGGTTTCTCAAATAAAAAAAATGCTTGACCAGTAGTTCCATCTTTACTCCTAGTAAGTCTTATTTCAGGCACTACTGGTTCATCAGTTCCTTGATAAAATTGTATTTTTGCTGTTTTATTTACTGACATAATGTTCAAATAATATTTTATATTTTAGGAAATATTTTTTACTTTCGTTTATTGACATTTTATAAAAAATAATTTATTAATTTTAAGATCTTTTCATCATATTTCATGTCAGTTAAATCTAATGTCTTAATGTTTTCTTTACCAACCTTTTCAAATTCATAACATCTATCATAATAATCCAAAACACATCTGCAAACTAATTCCCATTTTTCATCGTTAATCCCATCAAGAGCTTTTTTTGTTCTTTGTGGCCCTAATCTTTTTTTTATCCTTAGTACAGATTCTTTGAGTTCTGATTTCTTAAATTGACTATAAGTTTCTATTAACTCATCTAACCTGTTTAATTCGCTCCTTATAATTTCAATTCTCCTTGATGTTTTCATCTGATTGAAGAATTCATGAGGTATTTTGCATTTACCAATATTTGCACTTTCAGCTTCTACAAAAATATTTTTATTTGATTTAAAAGTACTTAATTTTTCTGAAATTTTGTTCTCAAATTGTTCGTTTGATGGTTGTTCTTTCATCCCTAAACCACCAAATGTGCTTCCTCTATGACAAGCAAATCCTTCAAGATCTATAGTTTGATATTTTTTTTTCTCTAGTAATGACAATAACCTTGTTTTTCCAGTCCCAGTTTTCCCGCCTATGATAATAATATTCCACTTTTTTGAAAAACTATCCAATATCCATCTCCTATAGGTTTTGTATCCTCCTTTAAGTGAGATGGAATTTAATTTATATTTTTCTAGTAACCAAGCAATACTTTGTGACCGCATTCCACCTCTAGAACAATATATTCTTATTGTTAATTCATCATTAATGTTTTTAGGAATAGGTTTATTAATGTAAATATTACTAAATAAATTATCAAGAAATAAATCCAATTTTTTTTCAAAAAATTGTAATCCCTTTATTACTGCTTTTTCCCTACCTTCTATCTTATATATTTTCCCAACTATTTCCCTCTCATCATTATCAAATAATGGAATGTTAATAGAATTAGGCATATGTCCTTTATAATATTCACTCGGGCTCCTAACATCTATAAGTGGTCCGTTAAAACTTCTAAATTTCTCTAGTTTTTCTCTTTTGAAATGCATGGATAGTTTTTTATTTTTAGGTTAATTTATTTAAAATGACTAACAAAGAACAAGACAACTATCCTAATGCTACATTAGATCTTATAAATAAATTTGTAGATTCTAATCAACGTAAAAGAATAAATTTATTAATTCAAATCGAAGCTGAAGTCGAAAACATTTATAAACTTGGACCAAAATTGTTTGAAATCTTTGATAAAGATGGTGATGAGTGGGTCGCAGGTTGGTTATTGCAAGTTTTAAAAAAAAATAAGCCTGAATTCTTTCAAAACAACAAATTCAATAATTGGTTTAATACTTATTCAGATAAGGACATTAATTATGAAGAATTACAATTGATGCTTATTGAGCAGAAATTTGAAGACGCAGATAGATTAACAAGTTCATACCTGCGAAAATTAGCTGGAAAATTAGCTGAAAAACGTGGATATGTTTTCTACAGTGAGGTTAAGAATATGTCAGGTAAAGATCTCCAAACAATCGATAGATTATGGACCGTTTATTCTACTGGTAGATTTAGTTTTTCAATACAAGCTAAGATTTTAAAATCAGTAGGGAAAAAATATGAATTATTGTGGCCTAAAATAGGTTGGAAGAAAGATGGTTTATGGACAAGATATCCTACATCTTTTTGTTGGTCATTAGACGCTCCTGATGGACATATGCCTTTAATAAATCAACTAAGAGGAGTAAGACTTATGGACTCAATCCTAAGGCATCCAGCAATAGCAGAAAGACATGATAATATTCTTTGAAATTGAGGTATTTAATAAGTTAATATTGAGTTAGTATCAAAATATTATTATGTCCTTATATCAGGGCAAAAATATTTTAAAAAAATTTTTTAAGAGATCAAGGATTAACTGGTCAAATTACGAATTTGAATCTTCATTACATTTAAATGAATTTGTAGATCAATTATTGGAACCAATTAAAAAATATCAATCATCTTATCTTATTAAACTTGGTTTACATGAAGCGCTTGTTAATGCAGTAAAACATGGTAATAAATTAGACCCCACAAAAAGTATTAGAGTGAGAAGAATAATTACTCCTAATTGGTGTGTATGGCAAATTCAGGACCAAGGTAATGGTTTAGAAATAAAAAAAAGAGACTATAAATTACCAAAAAAAATAAATAGTATTAATGGACGAGGTTTATATATTATTAATGAATGTTTTGATGATATCAGATGGAGTAGTAAGGGGAATAGACTTCAGTTGGCTTCGAAAAGGTGATTTTTACTTGGGCAAGGCTGATCTACCTTAATTTCTTTTAACCATTTAATACTTTCTTCCATATAATCAATAGTTTCTTTCTCATTACAAGAAATTATTAATTGACATAACCCAGCCGAAATAAGTTCTGCAGATCTCTTATATTTATTCCCTTTATCTTTATGCCATTTTAAATGATCAATTTTTAACTTATCATTAAGACTTTGAGCAAGCCTAATAGTATCTTTATCCCAATAAGTCATAGAAGTTTTAGATTCACTTTACAGCAGACCATACTTTGGTCATAAAAAAGGACTTTGATTTCACATTTTTAAAACCTACCTTCTCAATTTTGGAATTTATATTATCCTTTATGTAATCACAATAGAATGGCTCATGAAAAGATTTATAGAAATTTTCCATAATGGATGTAAAGTTAGGCGAATCACTTATTTGAATCGAATCAGCTAAAACCATAGTTCCGCCGGGTTCTAGAACTCTAAAAAATTCATTTAATACTTTATCTCTAATTGTTCTAGGTAATTCATGAAATAAGTAAACACAAGAAATGCATTGAAAAATATCATTTTCAAAAGGTAGTTCTTCAGCATTACCTTTTATTAACTCAATTAAATCGCCATCTAAATCTGAAATATATCTACTTGCCTCTTTTAAGTATGAATCAGATAAGTCAATTCCTGTAATTTTTTCTTTAGGAAATGCGCCTCTTAATTGTTTTAATGTCCTTCCTGATCCTGTAGCAACATCAAGTATTTTAATAGAACTTTTTTTTCTATTACTAAAATTTTCAAGTCCTTCTTTTATTGGTTTTATTATTCTCCTCCTCATGGAGTCAGCACTTCCATTAAAAAGAATTTCTACTTGTAAGTCGTAAATACTAGCTGAAAAATCGGACAAATAACCATCTGTTTGATGATGAAAGTTTCTTAAATAATATTGAGGATAGTTATCTTTTTCAATGGATTTCGGAAGATCATCAAAGTTTTGTTTTCTCCTCCTATCCCATGTATTTGGCATATCTAACCAAATTTTAGGATATTGAGTCAAATATCTAAGCCATGGCTCATCAAACAATAATTTTTTTGGATATATATTTTTTTCAGCATCATTCCAATCTTCTTCTCTTAAAAAATCCATAGAATTTTGAATTTCTAATAGAAGATTCTTATCTATATCAATGTTTTCTAGCTTAGAATCGGGAAGAATAAAATTCATTAATCTTGAACTGATCTGTTTGTGAGCAAAACCTGCAATGCTTTTACTCTGTTGAAGCGTTTTATATGCAATTTTTGAAATAGATTCCCTTGTCATTTTTTAACTTATGTATTTATATTCCAACAAAAAAAAAATCAATTTGAGAATATTTTGTGATATTTCTCAAATTGATTAATTAAAAAAAATTTTTTATTAACTAAGCATCGTAGTACATGAAGAATTCATGTGGATGAGGCCTTTGTCTTAATTGTTGTACCTCTTCGTATTTTATATCAATAAAGTTATCAATAAAATCTTCGGTAAATACTCCACCAGCTAATAGATAATCCTTGTCTGCTTTTAGCGCATTAAGTGAATCATTTAGAGATGAAGGAACTGTATCTATTTTTGCAAGTTCATCAGCTGGAAGTTCAAATAAATCGAAATCTACTCCATCAACAGGATCAATTTGATTTTTTATTCCATCAATACCAGCAAGCATCATTACAGAGAATGCTAAGTAAGGATTGGCAAGTGCATCACCTGATCTGAATTCTAATCTTTTAGCTTTAGGGCTAGGACCTGTTAAAGGTATTCTTACTGCAGCTGATCTATTGCCCTCAGAATAAACTAGATTTACAGGAGCTTCAAATCCTGGAACCAATCGTTTATAACTATTTGTAGTTGGGTTAGTAAATGCTAGGAATGAAGGTGCATGTTTAAGTATGCCTCCGATGTACCATCTTGCCGTTTGAGATAAATTTGCATATGCTCCTTCACCAAAAAATAGTGGTTGCCCACTCTTCCATAAACTTTGGTGAACATGCATTCCAGTTCCATTATCGTTAAAAACAGGCTTGGGCATAAACGTTGCGGTTTTCCCATATTTTTTTGCAACGTTCCTAACAACGTATTTATAAGTCATTACGTTATCAGCCGAATTTATTAACGAATCGAATTTCATTCCAAGTTCGTGTTGACCAGCACCAGCAACTTCATGGTGATGCTTTTCTGTGGGTATACCTAATTCACCCATTAAAAGGAGCATTTCAGATCTGATATCTTGCGCAGTATCATTTGGAGAAACTGGAAAATAACCTTCTTTATATTGGATCTTGTATCCTAAATTTCCACCTTCTTCAATTCTTCCTGTGTTCCATGGAGCTTCAATAGTATCTACACTGTAAAAGCAGGAACCTTCTTTTGAGTCATATCTCACGTCATCAAATAAAAAGAATTCTGGTTCTGGTCCAAAAAATGCTGTATCAGCTATACCAGTAGATTCTAAATACTTTAAAGCCTTTTGAGCTAACGATCTTGGGCACCTATCATAAGGTTCACCACTTCTAGGCTCTTGAATAGAGCAAATCATACTTAGAGTTTTATGTTTATAAAAAGGATCTATCCATGCTGTACTTGCATCAGGAACCATTGACATATCTGAGGCATTAATTGCTTTCCAACCTCTTATTGATGAACCATCAAAGGCTAGACCTTCTGTAAATGAATCCTCCTCTATCATGTCTGATGTAAGAGTTAAATGTTGCCATTTACCATGGATGTCTGTGAATTTTAAATCGATGAGTTCAATTCCTTCGTCTTTAATTTGACTTAAAACATCTTGTGGAGACTTAGACATAACTTTTGAAATACCTTCTATGAAATTAGTAACATGATGAGTCTTATTATGTATCAACCGTAACTTTTTTCAACACTAGACATCTTCTTTCAGTGTTTCAAGTTATAACTTTAATAATTATTTACTTAATTACTTAATTATTTAAATTGAATTAATTTCTTTAAATAAATATCGCTTAAGCGACGATATTAGTCTAATTTAAAGGTAATTGAATTTAATGCTTTGACAGAAGCAAAACTTATTCCTGCATTAAATAAAGAGAATTTATCTCATTTCTCAAAGACATATGTTCCCTCTAGACTTTTATTAGGCCCTGGTCCTTCAAATGCTCATCCAGAAGTCTTAAGCGCTCTTTCTTTGAATCCTATTGGTCATTTAGATGAAGCATATATCTCATTGATGTCTGATGTTCAGCAGCTTTTAAGGTATACCTGGCAGTGCAATAATCGTCTTACTCTTCCAATGAGCGGAACTGGTAGTGCAGCGATGGAAGCTTCAATAGCTAATTTTATTGAAGAAGGAGAAAAAATTTTGATTGCTAAAAAAGGATATTTTGGAGACAGATTAGTTGATATGGCAACCAGATATAAAGCTCAAGTTTCTTTTATGGAAAAGCCATGGGGTGAGGCTTTTACTTATGAGGAAATTAAGTTTGAAATAGAGACTAAAAAACCAGCCATTTTTGCTATTGTCCATGCTGAAACATCAAGTGGTGTTTTACAGCCTCTTGAAGGGATTGGTGATATATGTAGAAAAAATAACTGCTTGTTTTTAGTTGATGCAGTTACTTCACTTGGAGCTTTAGAATTATTCATAGATGAATGGAAAATTGATCTAGCATACAGTTGTAGTCAGAAGGGATTAAGTTGCCCCCCAGGATTAAGCCCTTTTACAATGAATAAAAGAGCTGAAGAAAAACTAAGTTTAAGAAAAACAAAAGTACCTAATTGGTACTTAGATTTATCTTTATTAAATAAATATTGGGGTTCTGATCGTGTTTACCATCATACCGCGCCTGTAAATATGAATTTTGCTATTCGAGAAGGTTTACGATTAATAGCAAATGAGGGGTTAGAAAATGTTTGGAATAGACATAATACTAATGCCAATAGACTATGGAGTGGTTTAGAAATTCTGGGTTTGGAATTACATGTATCAAAGGATTATAGATTGCCCACTCTTACAACAGTTAAGATTCCTCCATTTGTTGATGGAGATGGATTTAGAAACCATCTTTTAAGAAACTTTGGAATAGAAATAGGTAATGGACTTGGTGAATTATCTGGAAAGGTATGGCGTATTGGGTTAATGGGTTTTAACTCAAGTGAAGAAAATGTAGATAGATTATTAAACCTCTTTGATACTGAGTTAAAGAAGCATTCTATATTTTAGTCCTTAAATTTTTAAACCATATTTGTAAGAGCCTACTACATTCATCTTCTAAAATGCCTCCTATTATCTCCATTTTGTGATGAGAACTTTTATGTTTTGATAAGTCAATTGAGCCGCCTAACCCCCCTCTTTTCTTATCATAAGCTCCAAAAACAACTTTACCCATCCGTGCTTGAATAAGTGCCGATGCACACATGGTACATGGTTCTAAATTTGTGATAATAATACATTCATTAAATCTCCAATCATTTTTTATTAAGGATGCTTGCCTTAGTGCCATTATTTCAGCATGACCTAATGGATCTTTATTAATATTTCTCCTATTAATACCTCTTCCAATACATCTTCCTCTCTCATCTAAAATTACAGAACAGATTGGTAATTCTACCTGTCCTATTTCTTCTGATCTTCTTAATATCAAGTTCATCCATTTAGAATAGTTTGAATTATTTGTGCTATTTGGTTGTTCGCTATTACTATTTTCATTTTCAAAAATATACCTCATTTACCAATATTAAGAATAGACTTACTATTAGATATCTTATCTGATGACTGAAGATTTAATTAATAAAAAAGATATATACTTCCCGTCTTATTTAGGGACTAACAATAATTTGACCACTCTTCTCAATAGAGCAACTCAAACTCTTTGTAACTGGTTCTCTAATGCAGAAAAATATGGTCCTTTACCTCTTGAAGAGAATTTCAAGTGCATAATGCCTGAGGAGGACGGTAATTCCGCAGAGGATTTATTCTCTGAGATTGAATCACTTTTGAATAGTTCATATAATCCGGCTCATCCCGGTTCCCTAGCACACCTTGATCCCCCACCTTTGATATTCTCTATTTTGGGTGATTTAATTGCTGCTGGTTTAAATAATAATCTTCTTGCTTACGAGTTATCTCCAAGTGTTACTTTGCTTGAAGAATCATTATGCAAATGGTTTGCAAAGAAAATAGGCTTTAATAATTATTCAGGTGGTATAGCAGCAAGTGGAGGTACCTTAAGTAATTTGAACGCACTCATAGCAGCTAGACATAATGCTGGATTAGGTTCAGATCCTAAATCTGTGTTACTTGTCAGTGAAGATGCTCATTCTTCATTTATTAAATGCATAAGAATAATGGGTCTCGATGAAAATAATCTCATTAGGGTTAAAACTGATAATAAAGGATGTATGGATATACAATGTCTAAGGAAAACATTAGACAATTGTTCAATAGAAAATAAAAAAATATTTGCTGTTGTTGCCACACTTGGAACGACTGTAAGAGGAGCTATTGATCCTATTAAAGATATTAGTGAAATATGCAAGGAGAGAGATATATGGTTGCATATTGATGGCTCTATTGGAGGAATCTTTGCTGTAACTTCAATTCCAATCGAAGGCATAAATAATATTGATAAGGCAAATTCCATAACAATAAATCCTCAAAAAATAATTGGCATCACCAAGACTTCTTCTCTTTTATTGGTATCAAATATGAGTACTTTAGAAAATACATTTTCTACAGGACTTCCATACATATCATCTAATGAAAATATATTAAACAGAGGAGAAATAGGCATACAAGGTTCCAGACCCGCAGAGGTTATAAAACTATGGCTTGGCTTAAGATTTTTAGGTATGAAAGGTATAGAAGATATATTAAAATCATCAATAGACAAAAAGGACTTTTTTATAAAAAATATAAGTAAAAATAAATTTGAAATATATTCTGGCCCTTTACATATTGTTTCATTCTTACCAAATGGACTTACGGCAAAAGACTCAGATATCTGGACTCAAACTAAAGTAAATGAACTGATGAAAAATAATTTTATGCTTTCTAGACCAAAATTTAAAGGTAAATATTTTTTAAGAGTTGTAATGGGAAACTATAATACTAACAATTCTCATATTGAAGAACTTTTGAAGTTTTTTGACCCTTATCAATGAATATGGGTAGACCAAAAATTATAGCTATAGTAACAGGTTTTATATCTATTGCTATTTGTATTGCTTACTTACTTTTAATAACTATTTTTGATTTTAGGACTTTCATTAATGATCAATTATCAAATATCACATAAGAGATGGGGGCAACCTATTATTCGATTTAAAATACTTTTTGATTTTAATTTTTGAGATAGCTTCATTTACAAAATTATTTAAAAATTCCTCTCTCCTACTTATTCTGTAGATATTATCTACTACTTCTTGAATTCCTCCGTCTCCCCAATCTTGTCCATTTTTAAAATATTCAACCAAACTTAGTCCTACTATTCTTATTAGCCAACCTGCTGTAATTGATTGTAGTGACTTTGAGATAATTATTTTAGTCAAACTTGTAGATAAAACAGGAGAAATAATGGCAAGTCCTCCTTTTACGATTCCTAATTTAGCTAAAGTACTTAGTAATGATTTTGATAAATCCTTTGCATCTTTTTTGGTAAGTGTTATTTCATATATTTTTGATAATTCCATTACCATTTGAACGTTAACTGAAGTGGTAGTAAGAAAATCAATAGCAGGTAGTGGATTAACAAGTATGACCCCCCCTGTTATCCACATGTATTTCTTAATAACTTTATTTGACATTAAATATCTTTGCTCTTGTATGAATTTTTTACTTTTAATTCCTAATTTGCTTGAGCTAAAGAGAATATTTTCAGCTAATAACTCTTCTCCATTACTTTCGAGAGTTTCTATTATTTCTCTAAACAAACTCCCAACATCTGTACTGTAATTTAATGGGTCTGATTTTATATAAGAGGATTTTTGAGGTACTGCAATTGTTTGAACAACTGAAATTTTATTTTTCTTAGCAGAAGTAATAGAAATTATATTTTCTTTAATGAGGGTATTATCTTCTAACGTTCTTAAGTCACATTTATTTAGTACTATTATTATTTTTTTTCCTATTTTCAATAATTCATTAATTAAATATTTTTCATATTTGTTTATGTCCTGATCTAAAACAAAGAGAACCAAATCAGAATTTGATGCCTGTAATATCGTTGATTTTTCTCTTTCTTCACCAATTCTCGATGGTTCAAATAATCCTGGAGTATCTATTATGTTAATGTTTCTTTTTAAGATTGGGATTCGAATTACATAACTATTAATCTGCTTTGTCGTACCTATTTTGGCAGAAGTTTTTCCAACAATATTTTTCAATAATGATCTTGCTATAGATGTTTTTCCTGAGGAACCAGCTCCAAAAAGTGTAACTTTATAATCTCCTGTTTTTAATTGTCTCTCTAATTTATTTTTTTCATAATTTAATAATTCTACTTTTACTTTATCACTAATTTTTCTATTAATTTTTTCGATACTGTCTAAACTTGTTTTAGCTGCTCCATAAGTATTTTTGAATGATAGTGAACTTATTTTATTACTATAAAATAATTTATAAACCACTTTTTTAAATAATTTCTTATCACTCATATATAGAGTAAAAATAACTACTATTAAAAATAAAAGAGAATATAAATTCACTATTTTTAATATAAATAAAAAAATATAATAAAGAATTAAAATAAATAAAAAATATTTAATATACTTTATTTTCAGGTATTTCATATTAACTATTATTTTTAAAAATACTATATATTATTAATATAAAACCAATATTAATAGATATATCGGCAATATTAAATACCGGAAAATTTATAAAATTTAAATTTATGAAATCAATCACAAAACCCATAAATATTCTATCAATTCCATTTCCAATAGTTCCACCAAGAATGAAAGAGTATGAATATATTTCAAGTATATTTGAAGTGTATTTTCTTAATATTAAAGAAAGAAGTATTATTGATATTATTATACTTATCATAGATAAAAATATTCTACTACCACTAAAGATATTAAATGCAGCCCCGTAATTTTTCACGAAGTCTAATTTAAAAAATATAAAATCTTTATTTACCAAAGTTTTGTAATTACGATACATTAAATATTTAGTAAATTGATCAATTATAATAATAAAAAAACTCAAAATTATAAAATAGTATTTTGTTTGAACTTTATTAATCATTTTTTATTATATTTAAAATACTTTATAGGCTTAATAAGTAATATTAATGGAAATAGCATTATTAAATGATATCCAATTTTACCTACAGAATATTTACCAAGATTGTATAAAAATATATTAAATTGATTGTAATATATTATTTGTATAAAGTTATAAATTACTCCAGTCAAATGCATAGCACATATTGCTAAAAATCCATTTATTAAAAAGTTGCCAATATTTATGTTGTTTTTTTTATTTAATTTATCAATTATTTTTATTAATGGATATACCCCTAATAAATAACCAAAATTTGGAGTTAGCAAATATCCTAGAGAACCACCTTCATGAAAGACAGGAGATATAAACAACCCTAAAAAAATATAAATAGTATATGCTCTGAAAACTACTTTGCTATTAAATATTAGTGTTAAAAATATAATTGTTGTTATTTGCCATGTGATTGGTATCTCAAAGCTATTAATTGATTTATTAATTAATGGGAGTGGAATATAAATAGGTAACATTGCCGTTATTATTAATAATTGAAGACTGACAAGTATCTCAATTGATTTATATAAATTGAGCATGATTATAAATTCTATTTATAAGCTTCTTAATGCAACAATTGGATCTAACCTAGAAGCTCTTTTTGCTGGTAAAACACCAAATATCAAACCTATAGATCCTGAAATGATCATGGTTGAAAGAGTTGTAGTAATTCCTACAGATGCAGGTAATGGTGTTAACAGAGATAAAAGAAAAACACCAGATATTCCAGTTGTAGTTCCTATTAATCCTCCAATTGTAGATAAAATCAATGCCTCGATTAAAAATTGAATTAATATGTCTGACTGTTTTGCACCTATTGCTTTTCTAAGACCAATCTCTTCAGTTCTTTCGCTAACAGAAACAAGCATAATATTCATTATTCCTATACCTCCTACGACTAATGAGACAGCCCCTATACCTGCCAATAGAAATGTTAACCCACTTGTGATACTAGTTACTATGTTTAAAGCATCTTCTTGTGATCGAACAGCAAAGTCATCATCTCTTATTATTTTATGTCTTTGCCTTAATAAATTAGTAATTTGAAATTTTGCAGCACTAGTTGCATTTTTATTTTTAGCTTCCACACTAATGAAGCTTAAACTAACTCCATAAGTAGGATCCTTTCCAGTAATCCTATTGACCATTGTAGTCAGTGGAATATAAGCATTTTTATCTTGATTACTGCCAAATACAGCTCCTTTTGGTTTTAAAATTCCTATTATTTCATAAGTATGATCTTTAATTCTGATTTTTTCACCAAGTGGAGAAGAATTATTTTTGAAAAATTCATCTCTAAGATCAGGTCCTATTACTACATTACTTCTTGCACTATTGATATCACTTTTTGAAAAAAATCTACCATTATCTACTTCAAAGCTTCTAACTTCAAGAAACTCTGGAGTAACTCCAGCAATTGATATATTTAGGCTCTTAGAATTTGATTGAACTATTTCGTTCGCAGAGATTTGAGGAGCAACTTTTTTAACAGTTGGTACTTGATTACTTATTGCTAATGCATCTTCTAAAACTAAGTTTTTAGGAAATGAAATGCCTCTTCTTCTAGTGTCATTGTTTCCAGGAACTATGAATAAAACATTTGCCCCTAAATTACTTAATTGGTTTTTTGCTAATGTTTGAGCACCTCTTCCAAGTCCAACGAGTGTGATCACAGATGCATTTCCTATTATTATTCCAAGCATTGTTAATGAACTTCTCAATTTATTAGATACTAATGTTTTTGTAGCCATGCTTAAGGCTTCCTTTATTGAGATTCTCCTAGACATATTTATATTTATCTATTGCTTCTTCATCATCTTCAATTTGTCCCATATAAATCACCCCTTCATTAAGTTGTAAAGTTACTAGATCACCATTAATAAAATGATGGTCATCAATATTTTCTAAATTACAGATTGTTGAAATCTTCTTATTTTTTTTATTAAATAATGAGTAAACATCGTCTACTTTTTGGTTTGTAACTATTCCGGCTATATTTTTGCTCAATGGTATATTTTCCATAAATTCCTCTGGAACAAATAAAATTTCTCCCGGACAAATTAACGAAATATCAAGATTGTTTTTTATTATTCTCGCTTTTCCAGTAACTCCTATTTCACCTATGGAGACCCCTCTTGAAACAATCTTTCTTACTAAACCAACTTTTATTAAATCTGTTGATCCGCTTATACCAGTAAGTGTACCTGCCGTTTGAACTACCAAATCTCCTTGATTTAGTATCCCCATTTCTTGAGCAATTTGCATTGCTATACTAAATGTTTTTGCGGTTCTTTCATCATTTTGTACAACTATAGGGGTCACACCCCAAACTAATTGTAATCTTCTCGCCACACTCCTCTCTGTAGTTGTCGCCAAAATAGGAGTTGGAGGTCTAAATTTACTTACGTTTCGAGCTGTAGAGCCTGATTTTGTTAAAGGAATTATTGCTCCTGCATCGAGTTGTCTAGCTATATTACTAACAGCTGCACTAATAGCATTTGGTATTGTACTAGCTAGGTGACTCTCAATAGCTTTAAGGGGATAATCTCTTTCAATTCTTCTAGCTATAGTTGCCATCGTTTTTACTGCTTCTACAGGATAATCACCAACGGCAGTCTCATTTGAAAGCATTACTGCATCAGTTCCATCTAGTATTGCATTGGCAACATCACTTACCTCTGCCCTAGTTGGTCGTAGATTAGATGCCATTGAATCAAGCATTTGAGTAGCTGTAATTATTGGTATACCTAATGAATTAGCTTTTCTTATTAATTCTTTCTGTAAGAGAGGAACCTCTTCAGCTGGCATTTCAACTCCCAGGTCTCCTCTGGCAACCATAACACCATCACATAGAGGTAATAAAGTATCTATTTGATCTATAGCTTCGAATTTTTCTATTTTTGCAACTACAGGAGTTGAATGCCCATTTTTATTTATTAAATCTTTAATTTCGTTAATATCTGATGGATTTCTTACGAAACTAAGAGCTATCCAGTCAACTCCTTCAGATAGACCAAATTTTAAATCCTCCCTATCTTTATCTGTTAAAGCCTTAACTGATAATTGAACATCTGGGAAATTTACACCTTTATTATTTGAAAGAACTCCACCAACCGTAATCAAACATTCTAAAACGTTAGTTTTAATATCAATTTTTTCAACAATCATCTCAATTTTACCGTCATCTATTAGTATTCTTTTCCCTTCACTAACTTCTTGAGATAATTTATCGTAGGTTACATTCGCTATAGTTTTTGTACAATCAACTTCATTGGAGGTAAGTGTGAATTTATCCCCTTTTTTTACTTTTACGGGACCATCTTTAAATCTTCCTAATCTAATTTTTGGTCCCTGCAGATCTTGCAGGATACCAATATCGATATCTAATTTTTTTGATACCTTCCTAATAGTTTTAATTCTTTCTGCATGATCTTTATGATCTCCATGTGAGAAATTCAATCTGAATGTTGTTACTCCAGCTTTAATTAAATCTGTAATTATATCTTCCGACTGTGTTGCGGGACCAATAGTTGCAACTATTTTTGTTCTTCTTTTTAAATCAATATTCGACATATATAAATAATATTGCTAGATA
Source organism: Prochlorococcus marinus str. MIT 9107 (assembly GCF_000759855.1). Lineage (GTDB taxonomy): Bacteria > Cyanobacteriota > Cyanobacteriia > PCC-6307 > Cyanobiaceae > Prochlorococcus_A > Prochlorococcus_A marinus_N. The sequence continues at coordinate 117,625 of NZ_JNAI01000009.1, read as the reverse complement.
TAAATAAATTTACCATACACAAAGTTCGTTATTTAAATCATGGATTTTAAAACTTATCAGAAAAAAGCAAGAGAAACAGCACAATACCCAAATTTAGGTTCAAATTACATTTACCCAACTCTTGGTTTAGTTGGCGAATCTGGGGAGGTTGCAGAAAAAGTAAAAAAAGTAATTAGAGATAAAAATGGAATATTTGATAATGAATCAAAATTAGGAATTAAAAAAGAGTTAGGAGATGTTTTATGGTACCTATCAAATCTTTGTACAGAATTAAATTTCAATTTAGAAGATGTTGCATTACAAAATCTTGAAAAACTAAAATTAAGAGCTGCTAAGGGAAAGATAAGTGGTTCTGGGGACGATAGATAAAATTCAGCTATACCCTAAGCTGGCATATTGAAGATTTGTAATTAAGTTTTGAATAACATTTAAAAGTAGGAAGGCTAATAACGATGAAATATCGAATCCACCGATTGGAGGGATAATACCTCTAAATATATTTAAATAAGGATCTGTGATAGATGTTATTGCCGAAAGAATTCCATTACTCCAATCAATGCCAGGAAACCATGTAAGTAAAATTCTAATTATTAGTATGAAAGAATAAATAGATAAAGTTTGACCTAAAACTGCAAAAATCTCAGATAACATCATTATTTCGTAATTTATAACATTCTAACATTTACATTTTATTGCTGCTTATTGTTGCGGCTTCCTATCTTTGATAGGTATTCATTACTCACATCAAATGTTTGAAAAAACTTTTCAGATAGTGATATCCAAAATGATCTACCATCTTTTTGTTTTCGTTTTAAAATAAATTTCTTGTCTAGTAATTCTTTAATATGATCATATGCTCCTGAACCTCGAAGAAGTATAAGATCTGATTGGAGAATCTTCTTTTTTATTGCAATTGTTGCCAATGTCCTTAATTCTGATGTTTTCAAATCAGAAGGAAGAAGATCCTCTACAAAATTATTAAGACTTGATTTTAACTCAAGACAAAAACTATTATTTGCTTCATTTATTTCAATTGCTGAACTTGGTTTGGAATATTTTTTTTTTAATTCTTTAATTGCATCATTTATTGAATTGATATCAGAATTAGTAATTTCAGAAAGATCCTTTTTAGTTATTGGCCTGCCTTTCAAATAAAGGACAGCTTCAATCCTTGTAATTAGATCTATATTAGATATTTGATTTGTTGCTAAATCAGATTGGTTAATTTTTATTACCAGATTCTTCCTTAATTTAGCTTATTTTTAATTTGATGCACCAAGGAATAATTTATAAGTATTGTTTTTAGTTTCATCCCAATATTTATAACCTAAGACTTTTACAAAATTGTCCCACTCTTCAATTTCAGTTGTATCGATTAAAACTCCTATAACAATTTTTCCGACATCAGCACCATAATTTCTATAGTGAAATACACTTATGGACCAATTAGATTTCATATTACTTAGAAAATTTATTAATGCTCCTGGTTTTTCTGGAAATTCAAATCTGTATAGTAACTCTACAAAATTTTTATTTAATTCATTAATATTCTTTGGTAATCTTCCTCCTACCATATGTCTAAGATGATTTTTAGATAATTCATCATCACTTATATCAATAAATGGATACTGAGAATTTTTGAATTGATCTAATAGGTTTTTTTTATCATTTAATCCATAAACCTGAACTCCTACAAAGATCTGAGCATTTATAGAATTAGACATTCTATAGCTAAATTCAGTTAAATTTCTATTATTAAGCAACTTGCAGAAATCAATTAAACTTCCAGCATGCTCAGGAATTTCAACAGCCATCATTACTTCTTTACATTCTCCAAGCTCTGCTCTTTCCGCAACAAATCTAAGTCTCTCAAAGTTCATATTTGCACCACAAGCAATTGCAACCATTTTTTTATTTGAATAATTAGAGTTAAAAATATCTTTTTTCATTCCAGCAATTGATAGTGCCCCTGCTGGCTCTAATATCGATCTAGTATCTTCAAAAACATCTTTTATTGCAGCGCATATTTCATCTGTGTTAACCCTTATCATCTTATCTATATATCTTTTCCCAATATCGAAAGTATTATTTCCAACTTTTTTAACGGCGACCCCATCTGCAAATTGCCCTACTGAAGATAATTCCACAATTTTTGATTCTTCCAAGGATTTTGACATTGCATCTGCATCTTGAGGCTCTACTCCAATTATTTTTACTTCAGGCCATATTTTTTTTATGTATAAAGATATTCCTGATATTAATCCACCTCCCCCGACAGCAATATAAATTGCATAAGGTTTTTCTTTTAATTGCTGTTGAAGTTCCACTGCAATAGTTCCTTGACCTGCTATTACATCAGGGTCATCAAAAGGATGAATAAAACACAAATTATTTTCTTTGCTAATCCTTATTGCCTCTCTATAAGTTTCATCATAATTATCTCCAAATAATATAACTTTTGCTTTTAAATTTTTTACTGCGTTTATTTTTACTAGAGGGGTGGTAATAGGCATTAATATAGTGGCTTGGCAATTTAATTTAAGAGCACTCATAGCAACGCCTTGGGCATGATTACCAGCACTAGATGTAATTACTCCTTGAGAAAGCTGTGATTTGCTAAGCTTACTCATTTTGTTATATGCTCCTCTTATTTTGAAAGAAAATACATCTTGAAGATCTTCTCTTTTTAAGAGGATTTCATTTTTAAGCATATTACTTAAATTATGTGCTTTTTCTAATGGTGTTTTTTTTGCTACTTCATAGACTTCAGCCTGAAGTATCTTTTCAAAATAATCATTCATATATATATTTTTAGCATTAATTATTAATCTAATAAAACATTACATGATCTATTTCAAAAAAAGTACTCATTTTGCACCTCGGCGTTTTAGATTATATATATAAATGTTTTTATGTAATGCTTTTAAGTGAGTTAAGTCATCCAAATCAACTACATGGCTTAACAGTTTCACAATTAGAAGAAATTGCTTGTCAAATTAGAGAAAGACATCTCCAAGTAGTATCTACTAGTGGTGGACATCTTGGTCCTGGATTAGGTGTAGTGGAATTAACATTAGCGTTATATCAAACTCTTGATCTTGATTTTGACAAGGTTGTTTGGGATGTTGGTCATCAAGGTTATCCACATAAATTAATAACAGGTCGTTTTAGTGATTTTGATTCTCTTAGGCAACAAAATGGTGTAGCAGGCTATCTTAAAAGAAGTGAAAGTAAATTTGACCATTTTGGTGCAGGTCATGCAAGTACTTCTATTTCCGCTGCTTTAGGCATGGCAATAGCAAGAGATAGAAAAGGTGAAAATTATAAATGTGTAGCGGTTATTGGAGATGGAGCATTGACTGGCGGAATGGCTCTTGAAGCCATTAACCATGCAGGAACTCTTCCAAATACTCCATTAGTAGTTGTTTTAAACGACAATGATATGTCCATATCTCCTCCTGTTGGTGCACTTTCAACCTATTTAAATAAAGTAAGGCTAAGTCCTCAACTACAATTTTTATCAGATAGTGTCCAAGAAAGTGTAAAGAATATTCCGTTAATTGGTAAGGATATTCCAGAAGAATTTAAAAATATTAAAGGAAGCGTAAGACGTTTAGCTGTTCCAAAGGTTGGTGCCGTTTTTGAAGAACTTGGATTTACTTATATGGGACCAATTGACGGGCATGACATAGGCAATTTAATTAATACATTTAATGCTGCTCATAGACTTAAAAGACCTGTTCTAGTCCATGTTTTAACAACAAAAGGAAAGGGATATCCATATGCAGAAACTGATCAAGTTGGATATCATGCACAATCTTCATTTGACTTAACTACTGGTAAATCTATTCCATCAAAAAAACCAAAGCCTATTAGTTACAGTAAAATTTTTGGTCAAACCTTATTAAAAATATGTGAGCAAGATAGCAAAGTTATTGGAATCACTGCAGCAATGGCTACTGGTACTGGATTAGATATATTGCAAAAAAATATCCCAGATCAATATGTAGATGTAGGAATAGCTGAACAGCATGCAGTCACTCTTGCAGCAGGTATGTCATGTGATGGTCTTAAACCTGTTGTAGCTATCTATAGCACTTTCCTTCAACGTGCTTTCGATCAATTAATACATGATGTAGGGATTCAAAATTTACCTGTATCATTCGTTCTTGATAGAGCTGGAATAGTGGGTGCTGACGGTCCTACACATCAAGGTCAGTACGATATCAGTTATATGAGATCTATCCCAAATTTTGTCTTAATGGCGCCAAAGGATGAATCAGAATTACAGAGAATGCTAATAACATCAATTAATCATAAAGGGCCAACTGCTTTAAGAATACCCAGAGGTTCTGGATTAGGAGTAGCTGTTATGGATGAAGGTTGGGAACCCTTAAATATAGGTGAAGCCGAAGTACTAGAAGATGGAGATGATATATTAATTATTGCTTATGGGTCTATGGTTGCATCAGCAATTGAAACTTCAAAGATATTAAAAGATAAAAACATTAATTCATGCATTGTAAATGCAAGATTTGTAAAACCTCTGGATGAAAATCTTATTTTGCCTTTAGCAAACAGAATTAAAAAAGTAGTAACTATGGAAGAAGGAACATTAATTGGTGGATTTGGTTCGGCTATCGTTGAATTATTTAACGATAAAGAAGTAAATATTCCTGTTTACAGGATTGGCATACCAGATATTTTAGTAGATCATGCTTCACCTGATCAGAGCAAAGAAAAACTAGGGCTTATGCCTGATCAGATGGCTGATAAAATTATTGAGAAATTTAATTTAAATAATTAAAAAGTTTTTTATTATTTTTATAAAACACCGCGTGAGGCTAACCCAAGAATGGAGCCAATACCTAATAAATGTCCAAGGCAATTAGCCCCAACAAATGCACCATGACTTAGACCACCAAAAAATCTTCCATTTGGCATCATAAAACCCTCTTCAGGTTTTCTAATAGTTGCCTTAGCAATTGCGTAGGCGAGTATGTTACAAGCTATCATCACAACTGCACACTTTGGTGACCATTCATATGTTGCTGGAGCAGAAGCGGCGGCAAGAAATGTATTAATCATAAAAATTGTTATTTTTAACTATTCTCTAATACTTTTATCAAAAAAACACAAAATTGTTAAAGGTCTTAAGAGTTGTTAACTTCTAAGTTATTTAACATCCTTATGAATCCGAATAATATAACAAAATCGCTTATGGTTAGGAAAGATTCTGCTAAACCATGCAAGAAGTCAACCTCAACAAGGGTTTTATCGTAGTAATTTAAGGCGAAGATAGATAATAATATAGTTATGAATACGAATAAAACTGTTAAGGAAAAGCCGGTTTTTACAAAATTATTTACAGAATTGATTTTAAATAAGTAAAACAAAAAAATTGCATATGGAATTATTGATGCAGCGAACAAAGCTGTGTTGTCTATTGAACCTAATTTTTCAATAAAATTTAAAAATAAATCATTCATAACTCTCACTTCCTCTAAAGATTTTCATTGAAGCCAAAGCTAATGTTGAATTTCCTATAAATGTAAATATCCCTTGAAGCGTAACTAATCCATATAATGCATCTTGATTATCATAGATATGCCAAGTTATAGCGCACATTGCTCCTATTAAGTTTGGGACCATAGCTAAGCTTAACCAAAAAAATAAATTATATTCTTTATATGTAGAAATTTTGTATATGACAAAGATAGTAAATATCCATTCAATGACCGAAGAGATGTGAATTAACCAAGTTCCAAATGAAAGTTCGTGCAAAATTTATATTTTTTCCTTTAGTACATTAAGTACTTCCTTGGCATGATTTATAGGTAAAACACTAATCCATCTATAAGAAATTTTCCCATCTGGAGAAATCAAAAAAGTATTTCTATCTGAAAATGGGGGAATCCAAGAACCATATTTATCACTAATAATTCCGTTAGGATCAGATAATAAAGTATAGTTTATGGATTTTTCACTGCAGAAACTTTCATGAGAATCTTGATTATCAGCACTAATACCAACAATTTCTGCATTGTATTTTGAAAAATCTTTTTTTAATTCTGAAAAACCTTTAGCTTCTAGAGTACAACCTGCTGTAAAATCCTTGGGATAAAAATACATAACAAGCCACTTACCTTGAAAATCATTTAGTTCCCAAATTTTTTTTATTTTTATATTTTTATTAAAACCTTCTAGCTTAAATTTTGGAGCTAAATCACCAACTTCAGGAGCAAAGTCAAAAGCTAAAGTAGAATTACAATTATAAAAAAGAAAAAATGATATTAATAAACTTATAACTAAATTTCTCATCAAATTTAGAAATTTTTTAAATCAACTCCATTTGATTTTGCGAATTTATCTAGACCTACTTTTTGTATAGATTTAAGAGCTTTGGTACTGATTTTTATATTTACCCATTTTTTTCCTTCTTCCCACCAAAGCCTTCTTTTTTGTAGGTTTACTTGTTGTAATTTTTTTGTACGAATATGTGAGTGGCTAACAGCCATCCCGTTATTAGCTTTAGCACCAGTAAGTTCGCAAACTCTTGACATATTTTTTGAATTATATCTTTAAAAATTTTAACACACCACTTAAGTTGTTGAATTAAGCAATTCTGAAATTAATTCGGCATTGTTATTTTGTAAATTAATTATCTGTTCCTGATTTAACCCACCAACAGATAGTTTAGCCATATCGTAAACATAATTAGCGATTTTAGATGCCAATGGATTTTCAACAGGATCTTTTTTATCAATAATTATTTTATTTCCTGTAATTTTATTGAGGCCAACAATAAGAGGATGTTCTTTATTTACTAAGAGAACATGATATTCAGGTAATCCAGGCATCTTTTGTTCCATGTAAGCACCCATATCATTAATTCTTCTCATTTGCTCTGGAAGTAAGATCATTGCAGGGGGAGCGCCTTTGCTTGTAAGTGATTGAACTTTAACTGTTACTTTTTCATTGTTAAGTGCTTTTACTATGGTGTCTCTAAGATTTTCTGTATTTGATTTCCCATCCTTATCTACAATTTCTTTTGACTCCTTATCTTCTAGTTCATTGATTTCTGAATCAACTCTTTGGAATTGATAATCATCGTTTTTATTTTCTAACCATGGTAGAAATTGTGCATCAATTAAGGGATCTGATTTAATAACTTCTTTGTTATCAGATAAACAGATATTTAATGCACTTGACTGAGCAATTAAATCTGAACAATAAATAATTTTCTTAGAGTCATATATCTTATTTCGTTCTTTATAATTGGCGAGAGTTGTGAAATACTTATCATTGGATTTGATAAGGGATTTATTTTTAATATCCTTACTTACGTCTTTCTCTGAATTGATAATTGTTTCGAAAATTATACTGTTATCAACTAAATCAGCAAATTTATCATCTTCGATAGCACCAATTTTAACAAAAGCAGATATGGAATCCCAGATTTCCGCATAAAATTCTGGAGTATTTTTTATCAATTCCTTTAATTTATTAGCTATTTTTTTTGAAATAAATGATGATATGGACCTTACTTTTCTATCTGTTTGTAATGCACTTCTGCTTACATTTAAGGGTATATCAGTAGAATCAATAACTCCTCTAAGAGGTAAAAGGTATTTTGGTACTATCTCTTTAATTGAATCGCTTACGAATACTTGGTTACAAAATAATTTTATTTCTCCCTTTTCCCAATCGGCTCTACCAGACAACTTAGGAAAATACAATATACCTTGTATGTCATATGGATAATCTGTATTTAGATGAATCCATAACAGTGGATCTCCTTGAAAAGGGTAAAGGTATTTATATAACTCAATATAATCTTCATCTTTTAATTCACTGGGTTGTTTTCTCCAAGGAGGGTTTTTCTTATTAATTATTTCACCTTCTAATAAGACATCTATTTGCATAAAGTCACAATATTTTTTTATTAATGATTTAATCCTTTCAGGCTCAATAAACTCTTTTTCTTCTTCAAGAAGGTGAAGTATCACATCAGTACCAATTATCTCTCTTTCTGATTCCTCTAACGTGAAATTTGGGGATCCATCACACGACCATTTGAAAGCTTTTGATTCTCCAATCGCTGATTTAGTTAATATATCAACTCTATCTGCAACCATGAAACTGGAATAAAAACCAAGTCCAAAATGCCCTATAAATTCATCATTATCTTTTTTATATTTTGAAAGGAATTCTTCAGCACTAGAGAATGCTACTTGGTTTATGTACTTCTTAATTTCTTCATCGTTCATTCCAATTCCATTATCCGAAATTGTTAGCGTATTTTTGTCACGGTCAATTGTTATTTTTACTTGAGCCTCCTCAGTGTTTTCACAATCACCCGCCATAGATGCCATTCTTCGTTTACTTATTGCATCTACACCATTACTTACAAGCTCTCTTAAAAAGATTTCATGGTCAGAATATACTGCCTTCTTAATAATTGGGAAAATATTTTCGGTATTAATACGAATTTCGCCTTTTTCCATTTAAAAAAAAATCAAACATATAAATCTTATTTCCTAGAAACTAGTTAATCAAGCTTAATTAGGAGTATTGTCCGAACAATATAAAATATAAATTAAAAACTTAAATTAATTTTTAACAGGTTTTATTTAATCCACAAAATCTCAGTACAATTATTTTCATTCATTATTTGATTGGCTTTTACCAAGTCATCGCAGGGATTTAAATGTAAGACAGCAATATAACCTCTTTTCTGAAGTTCTTTTTGCTCATTCATACCTTTTTCTAATAATGAGGAATCTTTAAACATTAATAATATTTTTTTCTTATCAGTAATTTCTTCCTTAATTAAATTTCTTAAAATGTCTATTGAGATTGTAAATCCAATTCCATTTAAAATTTTCTCATTAGGATTAAAGAATCTTACTAGTTCATCATATCTTCCGCCTTTCGCTATTACGGTTTTATTATTACCACTATGCCCTATAAGTTGGAAAACTATTCCTTCGTATAAATTCAAGTGAGGTTGAAAAGTTGGATCAAGTTGCAATTTAACACCATATTTATTTGAAATTTTTGATAATGTTTTAAATAAAAAATTTAGGTCATCGAGACTTTTACTAGTGCCATATATCCCTTTCAATTTTTTTAATATTGCATTTGGTTCACCTCGTGTAAATAATAAATCTCTTAGGATATATTTATCATCATCTTCAATTCCTAATTTAGATAATTTATCTTGATCAAAGTTAACAAGACTTTTCTTAATTTCTTCAAAATTATTATTCTTATACTTATTTAATACTAGGTCCATTATTTTTGTGGTACTAACTAGTAGATATAGATTACAGCCATCCTTCAAATTAATTTTATCTATCGCATCAAATAAGATATTAATAACTTCTATTTCTGGGTATTTTGTATCATATCCAATTAATTCAATTCCACTTTGCAGTTTTTCTTGTAATTTAAATGAATTTTTATTATTTAATTTCTTATCAAAGACTATTCCATTGGTGAATAATCTTATAGGCCTTTTCTTATTTATTAATCTAGTAGATGACAATTTGACAATAGATGTTGTCATTTCTGGCCTAAGACATAATGAATTACTACTTACAATTCCAATGACCTCATTTTCTTCAATAACACCTCGACCTTTTATAGTCTCTAAAGTGTTTATAAATGAAGGTGAGACTTCTTCATAACCCCATAATTTGTATATATTATTTAAATTACTAATGATATTGGAGTTATTCTTGGCATCTATTAAATTAAATTCCTTTATTTCAGTCATTTTAATATTTATCGACTTTTTAGGTATAGAGATTTTTTTTAAATGGAGAAACTTTATCTAGTTCATTTTTTAATTCATTTTCAAGGCTGGGAGAGCAGGCAAGAATTCTTCCAGAACTTAAATTAAATTCACCTGATGGATAATCTGAAATAATTCCACCAGCTTCTTTAACAATAATAGCACCGGCCGCTAAGTCCCAGACCTCTAATCCTCTTTCCCAGTATCCATCTAACTTACCTGCAGCAACAAATGCAAGATCAACTGCAGCAGCTCCCCCTCTCCTGACTCCTCTAGTTTTATGCGTTAAATAACAAAATTCTGCATAATTATTATCTTCTGTCTCAAATCTGTCATAAGAGAAACCAGTAACAAGTAAACAATCTGAAAGCTTAGCGGGACGAGATACCTTAAGTAGAATATCGTTACAGTATGATCCTTCACCAATACAAGCCGAATATAGTTCATTTAAATATGGAACGGATATTGCCCCTAGAATTGGTACGTTTTTATAAACAAGGCCAATAGAAGTAGCAAAAAATGGATATCCATGGGAATAATTAGTAGTACCGTCTAATGGATCGATACACCATATTAAATTTGAGGATTTAATTGATTTTCCTGATTCTTCAGCATTGATAGATATTTCAGGTGTTACTTCTTCTAAAAATTCTTTTATTTTATTTTCAACTTCTAAATCTACATTTGTAACAAGATCACCTTTCCTACCTTTAGATGATATTTTTTGAATTTTATTATAATTATTTTTAAGAATTTCATTGCCAATTTGAGCAGAGATTTTGGCAATTTCATTCAATTTAGATAAGTCTATATTCTTTTTAAGTTCTTCTATATCCTTTTGTTCAAACATTTTAATTAATCTTCCTCGAATTCCCAGGGCGGTGCAACTCTGGTATTGCCTTTGCCAAAATATTGTCCAAATTGCAAATCATAAACTTCATCATGGTATGTTGTTTCCACTTCAAGATCAGCAGTTGCTTTTGCGACACAAAGCAAGGCATAACCTTTATCTTTTAATGCTTGGGATACCCCCATCGCTTCAGGTTGTTGCAAATTCCCAGATATTATTTTAACTGCACAGCTTGTACAACAACCATTTCTACATGAAAATGGAAGCTTAAACCCTTTCTTTTCAAATTCCTTAAGAATATATTCATCACAATTAACCTGCTCTTTGTAAACCTTTCCGGTTACTTTATTTTTAATAGTGACTTTGAAAGTCTTATTCAAATAACTTTCCTCAAAAATGGGATGACAAAGGGTTAATATAGTGTTCTTGGGAGAGGTGGCCGAGTGGTTGAAGGCGCAGCACTGGAAATGCTGTATAGGGGCAACTTTATCGAGGGTTCGAATCCCTCTCTCTCCGTTTTATTTTAGTTGATTTTGGTTAATTACATCAACAATTATTTCTTAAAAGATATTTTAAAATAAATATTAATCGATTTTAAAGGTTATAAATAATCTTATTTATTTAAATTCAGTTGAAAATATTTCATTTTTACTATTATATGTAAATATCTAAGATAAAAATTAATTTAATTATTAGTAAATTTTGCTTTAATTTAGCGATCTAAAATCATGGGTCAAATAGTTGGAATTGATTTAGGTACTACTAACTCTGTTGTAGGAGTTATAGAAGCTGGGCGTCCAATTGTTATTGCAAATACTGAGGGGTCTAGAACTACACCTTCAATAATTGGATTTACAAAAGACAAAGAAATAGTAATAGGAGACCAAGCGAGAAGACAACTTGTTTTAAATCCTAAGAATACATTTTATAATTTAAAAAGATTTATAGGTAACGACTGGGATGAGCTAGATGATAATAGTATTTCTGTTCCTTACAATGTAAAGGCAAATAATACTGGAAGTGTTAGGGTTCTAAGTCCCAATACAAAAAGAGAATATGCTCCTGAAGAGTTGGTGAGCTCTTTAATTAGAAAATTAATTAATGATGCTGAAACATATCTAGGAGATACTATTGACTCTGCTGTTATTACCGTCCCTGCTTATTTTAATGAATCTCAAAGGCAAGCCACCAAGGATTCTGCAATCTTAGCCGGTATTAAAGTAGATAGAATTCTAAATGAACCTACAGCTGCAGCTCTAGCTTATGGTTTTGAAAAAAGTTCCTCTAATAATGTTTTGGTTTTTGATTTAGGGGGAGGAACATTTGATGTTTCATTATTAAAAATTTCTAATGGTGTATTTGATGTTAAAGCTACCTGTGGAGATACTCAACTAGGAGGAAATAACTTCGACTCAAAAATAGTTGATTGGCTTGCTGAAAAATTTCTTGATAAATATAATATTGATCTAAGAAGGGATAGACAAGCTTTGCAGAGATTAACTGAAGCCGCTGAAAAAGCTAAATGTGAATTATCTGGATTGCCTAAAACAAAAATTTCTTTACCCTTTATCACTACAAGTAAAGACGGTCCCTTACATATTGAAGAGACAATAGATAGAAAAATATTTGAATCATTATCACAAGATCTACTAGACAGGTTATTAGAGCCTGTTCAAATAGCCTTAAATGACTCTGGATGGAACGCAGAAGATATTGATGAGGTTGTTCTTGTGGGAGGAAGCACAAGAATCCCAATGGTACAACAATTGGTCAAGACTCTTGTTCCTAATGAGCCCTGTCAATCTGTTAATCCTGATGAAGTTGTTGCAATTGGTGCTGCGATACAATCCGGAATAATTAATGGTGATTTACAAGATTTATTGCTAAACGACGTTACACCTTTATCTTTAGGGTTAGAAACAATTGGAGGTCTTATGAAGGTACTTATTCCTCGTAATACTCCAATACCTGTAAGACAATCTGATGTTTTTAGTACATCAGAAGCTAATCAATCTTCAGTTGTTGTTCAAGTTAGGCAAGGTGAAAGGCCTTTAGCTTCTGAAAATAAATCACTTGGTAAATTCAGGTTATCAGGAATACCACCAGCACCTAGAGGCATACCACAAGTTCAAGTTGCTTTTGATATTGATGCTAATGGTCTATTAGAAGTTAGTGCAACTGACAGAACAACAGGAAGAAAGCAAGCTGTCACAATTTCTGGAGGCTCTAATTTAAATGAACAAGAAATTAATTCGATAATTGAAGAAGCAAAATCAAAAGCTAATGAAGATAGAAAGAAGAGATCTGTCATTGATAGAAAAAATAGTGCCTTAACTCTTATTGCCCAAGCAGAGAGAAGACTTAGGGATGCATCATTAGAATTTGGACCTTATGGAGCTGAAAGACAACAACGAGCTGTTGAATTAGCCATTGAAGATGTTGAAGAATTCATAGATGATGATGATCCTCAAGAATTAGAAATTTCAGTAAGCGTTCTCCAAGAAGCATTATTTGGCTTAAATAAAAAATTTGCGGCAGAAAGGAAAACTGAAAATAATCCATTACAGGGTATTAAAAATACATTTGGATCACTAAAAGACGAACTTTTTTCAGATGATTACTGGGATGATGATCCTTGGGATAATCAAATGAATAGAAATTCTAGAAATTCGAGGTATGGTAATTCTAGGGATGACGATCCATGGGACAATGACTATTTCCTCTAAAAAAGACTATTTGTCGATTTTGGGTTTATCCTATGATTTCGACAATAAAGAACTTAAAAAGGCCTTTCGAAGAGAAGCAAGAAAATGGCATCCAGATCTAAATAAAAATGATCTAAATGCAGAAGAAAGATTCAAATTAATTAATGAAGCATACGAATACCTAAGAGATCCTAATAAAAGAAATGAAAGCTCTGATATAAATATCCAATATGATTACGAAAATAATAATTTCCAAACAGGATTTCCTGATTTTCAAGATTATCTAGATTCATTATTTGGATATGAATACAACCCTAAGAATCCCGACGAATACAATAATGAACCACTTGATGATGAATCCATAAATATTGAAAATAATCAATTCAATAATTATGATTACCCTACAACATCTCCAGAGGAACCACCGCCAGTTAAACTCGATCATGATATTGAAACAATTATCGAATTAACTCCAGAAGAGGCCTTAAAAGGAGCTTCAATATTAATTGAACTTGAAGATCAAACTGTCGTTGAAGTTGATACACCTGCATTCGCTGGAGATGGCTGGAGATTAAGACTTGAAAATATTGCAAGAGGAGGGAAAGATCATTATCTACAGTTAAAAGTTCAAACGGCAAGTGGTCTAAGAATAGATGGTTTGAGGGTTCTTTATAAATTAGAGTTATTTCCTCATGATGCTCTACTTGGTTGTGCAGTAGAGGTTCCTACTCTTGAAGGAAATGTAACCCTTCAAGTGCCTCCAAAATCATCTACCGGAAGAATGTTACGTTTGAAGGGTAGGGGTTTAACATTCGAAGATTACGTAGGTGATCAATATGTTGAAATCATGGTTGTTATCCCTGCTGATATTAATGATGAAGAAATTGCTTTATATACAAGATTACAAGAATTATCACTTTCTGATTCTTAATCAAATATTATATAAATAGAAAAATTAATACTTATGAATATATTTGTTCTTTTATATAATTCAGGAACAGATAAGGAAGGAATGCATTCAATTGAACTTAAAGGAAGAACTATTATTCTTGTCTTTGAAGACAAGGATGATGCAACAAGATACTGTGGTCTCCTAGAAGCTCAAGATTTTCCATTACCGACAGTTGAAATGATCGACCTAGAAGAAATAAAAGATTTTTGTACTAAGTTAGATTATGAATGTAAATTGGTTGAGAAAAATTTTGTTCCTAAAACAGCCGAAGATAGGTTACTAATATCACCACCCCAGAAAAACCTAGAAGTTGGTGATTGGGGAGAGGAAATTAATAAAAAAGAAAAAGTCGATATTAATACCATTAAGGAAAACCTTGAAAAGTTGCTTTAAGGATTAATATATTAAGTAATTTAATATATAAATAAAAATGACAAAAGCATTATTTGAAACTGAAGTTGGGAATATTAATATTGAATTTTTCTCTGATGATGCACCAAACACTGTTAATAACTTCAAGAAGTTGATAAGTGATGGTTTTTACGATGGTCTAGCCTTTCACAGAGTTATACCTGGATTTATGGCCCAAGGTGGATGTCCAAATACCCGAGAGGGAGCATCTGGTATGCCTGGAACTGGAGGTCCTGGATATAACATTAAATGTGAAATCAATTCAAATAAACATCTAAAAGGATCACTTTCTATGGCACATGCTGGTAAGGATACAGGTGGTAGTCAGTTTTTTATAGTTTATGAACCACAACCCCATCTAGATGCTGTTCATACTGTTTTTGGAAAGACAGATGATATGGAAGTAGTGTTAAAGCTTACTAACGGTTCAAGAATTTTAAAGGCAAGCCTAAAGTAGTAATCTTAGTTTTCAAAAACAATACTAAATGTCTCTTTATCTAAATTAAATTTTCTTGTAGATGAATATAAGATTTCATTATTGATAGTAAATTTAGTATTAATAAGCTTTATGCTACTTTTTGGATGAAGTGCTTGTTCAATATTTCTAGAAACAATAATGCCAATCTTTGTACTATTTTCGTATTGAGATAAGAACTGAATAAATAGTTCTATATTCTTTATTTCATCATCGGTAATGTTGGAATTAGTTCTATCACGATCATGTAAGATTCTCCAAACTAATTTTGGTCGATTCCAAAATGCTAATAATCTTGGAGTGCTTTCCAATTTAATATTAATATTTTGATCATTACAGAAATTAATAACTTTATTTTTTATTGGAACTAGGTCTATGGATTTATATTTTCCGTCTAGAAAAATAGATATAAAAGGATCGATATTTCTGATATTAAAATTATCTTCATCAATCATGTGGCCAAGCTTTGTTTTCTTAACACTCAAATATTCTGCATTATTATCATTAGGACAAATTACTAATGGAACTCTCTCAATAACTTCAATTCCATAACCACCTAATCCAGCAATCTTTCTAGGATTATTTGTTAACAATTTTAATTTTTTTATACCAAGATCAGTTAATATCTGTGCTCCTACTCCATAATTTCTTAGATCAGCAGGAAATCCTAATTTTTCATTAGCTTCTACTGTGTCTAGTCCACCATCCTGTAAACTATAAGCTTTTAATTTATTTATAAGACCAATACCTCTACCTTCTTGTCTTAAGTAAACAACGACACCCTCTTCTTCCTTTTCTATTCTTGATAAAGCAGCCTCTAACTGAGGTCTACAATCACAACGTAATGATCCAAAAGCATCACCAGTTAAGCATTCTGAATGCATTCTTACTAAAACCGGTTCGCTTAATTTTGTTGATTTATGTTTAACTAATGCAACATGCTCTGATCCATCAAGTTCATTAATATATCCATAGGCTTTGAAATTCCCAAAAATACTTGGAAGAACAGCATCGGATTTTCTAAAAACAAATCTCTCATTTTGAAATCGGTAGCTTATTAAATCCGCTATTGATATTAATTTCATCCCCCATTGTTTTGCATACTCCTTAAGTTGTGGAAGTCTTGACATCGAACCGTCGGGATTTTGTATTTCACAAATTACTCCAGCGGGATATAAACCTGACATTGCGGCAATATCTACTGCTGCTTCTGTATGACCAGCCCTTTTTAAAACCCCTCCTTTTTTAGCTCTTAAAGGAAAAATATGTCCTGGCCTTCTTAAATCTTCAGGTTTTGTGTTTGGGTTTATTGCTACTTGAATTGTTTTTGCTCTGTCTTCAGCTGAAATCCCAGTGGAAACGTTATTTTCAGGGCCAGCATCAATTGATATGGTAAATGCCGTTTGATTCTTATCTGTATTTCTATCTACCATTAAAGGTAAATCTAATGAGTCTAGCTTTTCACCTTGCATCGCAAGGCATATTAAACCCCGACCCTCAGTAGCCATAAAATTAATTTGTTGAGGAGTCGCAAACTGAGCAGCACAAATTAAATCACCCTCGTTTTCTCTTCTTTCATCATCTACAACAATTATGCATTCACCATTCCTTATTGCAGCTAATGCATCACTGATAGGATCAAATTCAATTTTAAATGATTTATTTTTATCCAAAATTGTTCCATTATTTGATTTGGGACTTGTTTCTTTCATTATTCCTATCAATATAGAAAAAAAGTGTGTTAGTTATCCTAAATTCAACACTTTATAATCCTATCTCAAAGTCTGCCAATTCAAAGAAATGAATGTTGCAATAGTTGGTGCTACTGGTTACGGCGGCATTCAAGCGGTAAATCTTTTAAAGAAAAATAAAAACTACAAAATCTCATTTTTAGGAGGTAATAAAACATCTGGCTCAAAGTGGAATGATAAATTCCCTTTTATTTCACTTGATACTAATCCTTATATAGAAAAAATTTCAGTAGAAAATATATCCAACAAAGCAGATATCGCTTTGCTTTGTTTACCGAATGGTCTATCCTCCACCTTGACAAGGAAATTACTAGATAAAGGAGTTAAGGTTGTTGATTTGTCAGCTGATTATAGATATAAGTCACTAGATCAATGGAAAGAAGTATATTCCAAAGAAGCTATTATTTATAAAAGGAATGATGATGATTTATGTAAAGAGGCTGTCTACGGACTTCCTGAAATAAATAAAGAATCCATTTCAAAAGGAAGATTAATTGCATGTCCAGGATGTTATCCAACATCGGCTCTTATTCCACTTGCTCCTTACCTTTCACAGGGAATAATTGAAAATGAAGGTATAGTAATTGATTCTAAAAGTGCTACTTCTGGAGGGGGGCGAGAACCAAACCAAAAGTTATTGTTATCAGAATGTGGAGAAGGGTTATCCGCATATGGATTGATAAACCATAGACATACTTCAGAGATTGAGCAAATAGCTTCTTCATTATCGGGAAATAATATTGAACTGCTTTTTACTCCTCACTTGATTCCAATTTCAAGAGGTATGCATTCGACTATATATGGGAGATTAAGAGATCCAGGTTTGACATCGGATGATTGCAGAATTCTTTTGGATAATTTCTATAGAAACTTTAAAAATATAAAAGTCTTACCTGTAGATACATACCCATCAACCAAATGGGTTAAAAATACAAATCAAATTTTTCTATCTGTAAAAGTTGATAATCGAAATGGAAGAATTATTATTTTATCTGTAATTGATAATTTGTTAAAAGGTCAGACTGGGCAAGCCATACAAAATTTAAATATTATGAGCGGATTTTCAATGGACGATGGTCTTGAATTAACGAATAACTTTCCTTAAATCACTTCTTATTAAATAACCAGCATGTGAAATTGAATGAGGTAAAATTTTATGTTCGAGTATTTGTATTTTTTTTGAAAGTGTTTCAATATTGTCGTCATTTAAAACGGGTAAGGCAGCTTGCATTATAAGAGAACCGCTATCAACCTTTTCCTCAACAAAATGTACTGAACAACCAGTAATTTTTGAACCATTTAATAAAGAATCCCTAATTGCAGAAGATCCTTTATATGCAGGAAGTAATGAAGGGTGAATATTAATAATTTTGTTCTTAAATTTATTAATAAATAGTGGTGAAACAATTTTCATCCAACCAGCCATTACTACAAGTTCGACATCATAATTGATCAAAACATTAATAATTTCCAATTCAAATAGTTTATTTTGAGAAAAGTCTTTATCTCTTATAATTTCTCGTGGTATTTCTGCAATGTCTGCTCTTTTTATACAATATGCATCGTCTTTATTTGTAATAAGTACTTTTATGTCTACGTCTAATATACTTTTTTGCGACAGATTTATTAACTCCTGAAAGTTTGTTCCTTTTCCAGAAGCAAGAACACCAATTTTTAATTTTGGTGAAAATTTTTTAAATTTAGATATTTCAGGAGAAATAATGTAATTAAATGATGTATTCAAAATTTTGTAGTTTATCCAATGATAAATACAGATTCGATAAAATTTAACATCTTTTTTAATTGTGTATATTCAAAAACATTATTATTTTAAAAAATATATTTAAACAAATTTAAATGATTTAAATCTTAGTACTAATAGGTAGATATAATTAAGAATATAAAAGAAATAAAAAGATAAAAAATGAATGGAGATTCAAATACTTGGGATAAATTTTGTAATTATCTTTGGTTTGATAAAAAATTAAATATTTGGTTAGACATAAGCAAAATTAATTTCACAAATGAAGAGATAAATACTTTAGAAAAGAAATTTATTGATGTTTTTTTATCAATAAAAGAATTAGAAAATGGTGCTATCTCAAATATTGATGAAAACAGACAAGTTGGACATTATTGGCTAAGGAATCCAGAAATTTCTCCATCTTCTAAAATAAGTGAAGAGATTAGGGCAGATATTAATGATATTTCTGAATTTGGTAAACAAATTTTAAGCGGAAATATCAAGAATAAGAATAATCAGAACTATACTGATGTTCTATGGATAGGAATTGGCGGAAGTGCTTTAGGCCCATTACTTATTACAGAGTCACTTCAAAAGTGCTCTAAGGGATTAAATTTTTCTTATATCGATAATGTTGATCCTTTTTTAATTAGCGAAAAGTTAGAAGAATTGTCTGAAAAATTATCTACAACATTGTTCGTAGTAGTAAGTAAATCAGGAGGTACGCCTGAGCCTAGAATTGCTATGGAAATTATTAAAAGTCATTGTGAAAATAATACTCTTGAATGGAATCATAATGCCATAGCTATAACAATGAATGATAGTAAGTTATTTAAAAAAGCCACTTCTGAAAATTGGTTAAAAATTTTTAATTTACATGATTGGGTAGGAGGAAGAACTAGTATTACCAGCTCAGTTGGATTACTTCCATTAGCACTTATTCAAGAAAATATATTTGAATTTATTAGAGGGGCATCATTAATGGATGAGGCCACTCGCTCAACTAATTTTAAAAATAATCCCGCAGCATTATTGTCATCTGCATGGTATTTAACTGGGGATGGCATTGGAAAAAGAGATATGGTTGTCTTACCTTATAGAGACAGGTTACAGGTATTTAGTAAATATCTTCAACAATTAGTAATGGAATCATTAGGTAAGAAATTCAATAGAAATGGTCAAGTAGTTAATCAAGGTATTTCCGTTTTTGGTAATAAGGGATCTACAGATCAACATGCTTATGTACAGCAACTGAGAGATGGGATTGATAACTTCTTTTGTATTTTTATAGAATTATTAGATTCTCCTTCGACTAATATTTTTGATGATAATGATAATCCTAAAGAGTATCTTTCTGGTTTTTTGCAAGGAACAAGATCAGCACTTTCTAGTGAAAATAGACAAAGTATAACTATTACATTAGAAGAATTAAATTGTTTTTCACTAGGTGCGTTAATCGCTTTATTTGAGAGAGCTGTATCCTTCTACGCTGAATTAGTAAATATAAATGCTTATGATCAACCAGGAGTTGAAGCAGGAAAGAAAGCAGCAGCAAATATTATTGATTATCAACAAAAAGTAAGTGATATGTTAGACCAAGGAGGAGAATACTCCATAAATGACATAACATCATTATTTGATAATACAGTAAATGAACCTATATTCTTTATAATCCGTGAAATGTGTTTCGGTAATGATGATTATTTAGTCAAGGGCGATTGGTCTAATCCAAATTCATTAGTTATAAAAAAAACAAATTCTTAAACAACTATATTAATAATTTTTCCTTTAACAATAATTATTTTTCTTATTTCCTTATCTTTAGTCCATTTTAATATGTTAGGTCTTTTAAGAGTTAAATCCTTAATTTGATCTTCATTTATTTCATTATTAATATTTATCTTGTCTCTAACTTTTCCATTAACTTGTATTACTAGTTCATATGAATCTTCTTTTAGTGCTTCGACATTAAATGAAGGCCATTTTTCTAAATGAACAGAATTTGTAAATCCTATAAGATGCCATATTTCTTCTGCAATATGAGGAGCAAATGGAGCCAACAAAATACAAAATGTTCTCAAAGCATCTTTTTTTAAATTATTATTTACTTCATTTATAGAATTTGATAATGAATTATAAAATTTCATAAGTTCTGAAATCGCAGTATTAAATTGGTTATTTATTATGTCATTAGTAATTTCTTTTATAGCTATATTCATTGACTTTATTAAAGTTTTTTCTTTATTTGGATAGGACTTGTTTTTATTATTTATATCTTTTTCGCAATTTATATATAGTTTCCAAATCCTACTTAAAAATCTAAATTGTCCTTCAACATCTGTATCTCCCCATTCCAAATCTTTTTCTGGCGGTGCTTTAAATAATATAAACATTCTTGCTGTATCTGCTCCATATCTTTTAATTACAGATTCAGGATCTATTCCATTATATTTTGATTTGGACATCTTCTCAAAAAGAACTTCAAGTTTTGAATTGTCAATTGGATCTGTAGGATTTGATAGGTCCATAATATCTGAGGGAGAAACATATTTACCCGTTTTATTGTTCTTATAGGCAGCAGCCTGAACCATTCCTTGAGTTAAGAGCTTTTTGAATGGTTCATCAATTTCAAACAATTCATTATCTCGAAGGGCTTTAGTGAAGAATCTGGCATATAACAAATGTAATATTGCGTGCTCTACTCCTCCCACATATTGATCTACAGGCAACCAATTATTAATTGCATCCTTTTCAAATGGCTTACTAGAACATTTTGATGGATATCTTAAAAAATACCAAGATGAACACATGAATGTGTCCATCGTATCGGTTTCTTTTTTTGCAGGTATTCCACATTTTGGACATGTTGTATTGATCCAATTATTATTATCACCTAGAGAATTAATCTTATTAGCCGATATATCTATATCTTTTGGCAAGATAACTGGTAATTCGGATTGTTTTAAAGGTATAGAACCACACTTTTTACAATTAACTATTGGGATGGGACATCCCCAATATCTTTGTCTAGATATTAACCAATCTCTTAGACGATATTGAATCTTATTTTTAGCCCATCCTTGCTTTACGCCCTCCTCTGAAATTTTTAATTTAGCAATAGCATTTGTAATGCCGTCGTATTGATCTGAATTAATAAGATATCCATTTTCTAAATAAGCATTATCAAGTTCTTTCTTTGATTCACTTATTTCTTTTATTATTACCTGTTTAATATCAATATTGTATTTCTTAGCGAATTCAAAATCCCTTAGATCGTGAGCAGGTACACCCATAACAGCTCCTGTTCCGTATTCATCAAGAACATAACTAGCTACCCAAACAGGTATAGATTCTGAATTTACTGGATTTATAGCTATTAAGCTAGTTTTTATACCAATTTTGTCGAATTCATTGTTTTTATTATTTTTTAAATATTGTTTAAGTTTTTCTATTTCGTCTAAGGTGGCTTGATCAGAAATATTTTTAATTAATGAATGATTAACCGAAATTGCCAAATAGGTAACTCCAAATAAAGTATCTGGTCTTGTTGTGAATACAGTTATTCTTTCTTTTGGATTGGTATTAATATTAAAATTAATATTTGTACCAATTGACTTTCCAATCCAATTATCTTGCATTGTTTTTACTCTCTCTGGCCATTTATCTAATTTTTCTAAATCCTTTAATAACTCATCTGCATAATTAGTAATCCTTAAAAACCATTGCTTTAATAATTTCTTTTCAACTATTGCTCCAGATCTCCACGATTTACCCTCTGAGTCAACTTGTTCATTCGCTAAGACTGTATTATCTATAGGATCCCAATTAACTTCTGATTCCTTTTGATACACAAGACCTGCCTTGTATAACTCTAAAAAAAGATATTGAGTCCAAATATAATAATTTTCATCACAGGTTGCAAATTCCTTATCCCAATCAACTGATAGTCCCAAAAGCATTAATTGTGATTTCATATGAGTAATATTTTTTTTAGTCCAGACACTTGGACTAATTCCTCTTTCAATCGCTGCATTCTCTGCAGGCAAACCAAATGCGTCCCAACCCATAGGATGCAAAACAGTTTTTCCTTTAAACCTATGAAACCGAGCAATTAAGTCTGTAATTACATAATTCCTAACATGTCCCATATGAAGATTACCTGATGGGTAGGGGAACATTGATAAGGCGTAAAATTTCTCGTCATTCTCAGTTAATTCATCGGTTTTATATAAATTATTTTCAGTCCATATTGACTGCCATTTTTTTTCTATTTCAGATGGATTATATAAATTAATATCAGCTTCATATTTTTTATCAGGATAAATCACTTAATTCTTATTTATTAAATTTTTATTTTAATATCCATTATATAAAATAGAAATAGATTGTTAAAAGGAATAATTTATAATTAAAATTTAAAATATATGTTTTACAAATGAAAAATATAACTTTTGAAAAATATCAAGGAAATGGAAATGATTTTTTAATAATTGATTCCAGAAGAAATGATTTATATAAAAATTACAAGACAAATAAATTTCTTGATATAAAAAAAATTTGTAACAGGCAATTTGGTATTGGAGCAGATGGTGTAATTTTCATAGAAGAACCTAAAGAAAATAATTATGCAAAAATGATAATCTTTAATTCTGATGGTTCTGAGGCACAAATGTGTGGAAATGGAATTAGATGTTTAGTTAAGTATCTACATTTAAATGATTCAATTAAGAATAAAAATACTGAATATAAAATTGAGACTAAAGCAGGTTTAAAAATTGCTAAATATATAAATGATGAAATTACAGTAAAAATGGGAGTTCCAATTTTAGATAGTCAAAATATTCCTACAAAAATTGAAAAAAAAATCAATTCAGTTCCTACACATGATTTTATTGAGAAAAATTTTAATAAAAAAGGTTATGCAGTAGGAATGGGAAATCCTCATTTAATATTCTTTGTACAAGACTTAGATTCAATTGTTCTTTCTAGACTTGGTCCTATATTTGAAAAAAATGAATTATTTCCAGAAAAAACTAATGTTCATTTTTGTCAAATACTAAATAAAGATAATATCAAAGTAAAAGTATGGGAGAGAGGAGCAGGACCAACCTTAGCCTGTGGAACAGGAGCTTGTGCTATTCATGTAGCAGCTTATAAATTAGGTCTTTGTAATTCTGAAACAATAGTAACTTTACCAGGAGGTAATCTTAAGATTGATTGGTCAAAAGAAGACTGTGAAGTCATTATGACCGGTAATGCTAAAAAGGTATTCTCAGGATCAATCTTAGTAAAATAATGGAAAATAATTTTATCTATTTAGATAATGCATCTACAACTCCATTATCTGAGAATGTTTTAAATGTAATAAATTCAACTTATAGAAATTATTGGTATAATCCATCATCTACATATGGGCCAGGGATAAAATGCTCTACATATCTTGAAAAAATTAGATCTAAAATTGCTTATAAATTTGATGCAGAACCAGAGGATATAATTTTTACATCTGGTTCTTCGGAATCTACAAATATTATATTTAGTAATATTTATGAGACCTTTAAAAAAGGTAGAGTTGTTATTTCAAATGTTGAACATCAAGCAACAACTATATGTGCTAATAAACTAAGAGAACAAAGTTGGGAAATATGTGAATGGACCGTCAATAATGATGGGATTTTAAATATTTCTAATATTGATAAAACGTTAACTAAAGAAACTAAGCTAGCATCAATTATATGGGGACAAAGTGAAATTGGTACAATACAACCTGTTCAATTAATAGGTTCAAAATGTAAAGAGTTAAATATAATATTTCATTTAGATGGAACTCAAATATTAAGTAATGGAATATTCAGTTGGAAAGATCTTAATTGTGACCTTTTAAGTTTATCTGCTCATAAATTTGGTGGTCCAAAAGGTATCGGAATTCTTTTAACAAAAGAAAAGTCTAGATTAATTTTAAAAAATAATGACATATCACTTACTCAGGAATATTCAATTAGACAAGGTACACAAGCTTTGCCATTAATAGCTGGAATGTACGAATCATTAAAAAATATTAAAGGAAAAATAAAATTATATGATTACATAACTGAATTTCCTTCAAATAATATTAATAAACTTAAAAATTATTTTTTTCAAAAAATTGAGAATAATAATCACATAAAGATTACCGGCAGTATAAAACATAGGCTTCCCAATCATATTTCATTTCTAGTATTAAATAATCGATTTGAGCCTATTAAAGCCTATAAGATTGTTAATTTCATGTCAGAAAACAATATTGCAATAAGTAGTGGAAGTGCATGTTCAAGCTCATCAGGGAAACCTAGCTCAACTCTTAAAAATATTGGTTTTAAGGATGATGAACTATATTCAAATATTCGTGTTACTTTAGGTTCAATAAACAATAAGTCAGAAATAGATAAATTTTTAGAACTTATTCATATATGTATTGAAAAATTTTAATGGAAACTAATTACAGACTACCTAAGGATCTAAACGAATCTATTAAAAATATGGAGGATGCAATTATTCCAAGTTTATTAGATTCAAAAAAAAGATTTACAATAGAATTTAATTTTGAAGGATTAAAATTTAACAGAATTGGAATAACTATTTACAAGTTATTAGCTAAAAATAATAATGTATACATAACATTTGCTGATCAAGGTTCGGTAGCTTTGGCTCAAAGAGACTATCCAGATATCAAAGATAAAATCTTTACTTTTAAATCATTTAATGAATCAAATAACATAAATAATATTGATAGTGCAATGATATCGATGATACCTCAGCCTTATGATTTTGATTCATTTGAACCGATGTCTGATAATTATAAAGGAACTCACTATTCATTAAATCCAAAATTTGAAGATGCGAATATTGGGATAGGAAGTGTTATTAGAGAAAGACGTAAAACCTTTGTTAAAACATGGAAAAATATTTATTTTCTTCAGCCTTTAAATAAAGCAGCTCTTATGCATATTTATCCAAATAACTGGTTGCTTTTCAAAGAAGAAAACCAAAAATATTATTTTAAAAAAGAATTTGAGATTAAACCCGACAATGAAACCATTTTTGTAAATTTATAGATTGAATGTGATAAAAAGAATTTATTCAATTTTCGTAATTTTTCTTGTATTAGTAACATCTCCTTTCTTAATAAGGTATTTACTAATAAATCAAAAAATAAGGATACTAAATAGTATTTATTTTAATTTTCCTGGAATAATTACTAGTAACAAAAATTGTCCTAACTATGATGCATTATTGAATAAAACACTTGATGATACTTTCAGTGTATCTATTATGAATAATAATGGTAAATTAATTAGTTCATATAATGATGAAGTATTAAGGACGCCGGCATCAAATCTAAAACTATTTTCATCTGCGTATGTTTTAAATAAATATAAATTAAATAATAATTTAAAAACTACATTATTAAAAAAAAATAAAAACAATTATTATTTGGTTGGTCAAGGTGATCCAGATTTAAATTATGACGATATAGTTGAACTAATTTCAAAGGTTATAGTAAATAAAAATATTAATTTTAATATTGTTGAAATAGATCCAAGATTATATTGGCCTAATGGTTGGACAAATACTGATAAACTTTATAAATATGGCTCACCTATTACATCTCTGGCAATAGAAAGTAATAACAATAATTATGATAATGTCTATACTCTTAGTAATTTTATTGAAAACTATTTAAATAATAAGTTTTTAAATTCAAATATAAATCTTAATTTTTTTGATTCAAAAAAATTATTTTATTTAAAAGATTCTTTAGAGATAAATACCGTTTATTCTAATCCAATACTCTCTTTATTAACTCTAACAAATTCTGAAAGTCATAATTTTACTGCAGAATCACTTTTTAAAAATGCATCTAATACATGGAATGATAATGATTATATTAAATTAAAAAAATGGTTAGAAAAAAAAGGTCTACCAGTTTTTAATACTATCTTTGCAGACGCTAGTGGACTGTCTAGAAAAAATAAAATTACTACAAAGTTAATAGTTTTATTTTTAGATAAGATGAAATACTCTAAAAATTTTAAAGCTTATCAATCAACACTTTCAATTATGGGTGTTAGAGGAACATTAGGTAAAGAATTTGTAAATACGCAATTATCAGGAAAGTTCTTCGGAAAAACAGGGACCCTTTCAAATGTCTTTGCATTATCAGGATATCTATACAAACACGAGAAGCCAATAATAATTAGCATTATTCAAAATTCAAATAATATTGATAAAGATAAAGTATTTAAATTATTAAATGAAATTTATTACATGAAATCTTGTAAATAAAAGTTATTTAAAATATTCCTTTAAATCTATTTCAACCGATGGTGGTACCATATGACTAATTTCACCACCAAATTTTGCAACTTCCTTTACTAAAGAACTACTAAGAAAACTGAACTTTGTATTTGTCGATAAAAATAAAGTTTCAATTTCATTATTTAAAGATTTATTTGTATGAGCTATCTGTAGTTCATATTCAAAATCACTCATAGCTCTTAAGCCTCTAAGAATAATATTGGCTTTTAAATCTTTTGCACAGTCAACAGTTAGTCCTGAATAAGAAATTACATCTACATTATCCAAGTGAGAAAGAGCATTTTTTATTTGTAATATTCTTTTTTGAAGATTAAATGTAGGAGTTTTAGTAGTATTTTCTAAAACAGCAACAATAACATTACCAAATAATTTATCAGCCCTTTCAATTAAATCTAAATGGCCATTTGTTAGAGGATCAAATGTACCTGGATAAAGAATTTTCATGAATTTATTATGATCGAATAAGAAATTTAGTTAAAATAAGTCTATTAGATAAATTAATTATGACATTAAATCTAGAAGCAAAAAAAATCTTATTAAGAAAAATACCTCATGGATTATTCATTTGTGGTGTAAGAGACGAATATAAAAATGAAGTAAATGGATTTACTGCTAGCTGGGTTACCCAAGGTTCCTTTACCCCCCCATTAGTTGTTATGGCAGTTAGAGGAGATGGG
The DNA here is from genome assembly GCF_000759855.1 of Prochlorococcus marinus str. MIT 9107. Taxonomy (GTDB): domain Bacteria; phylum Cyanobacteriota; class Cyanobacteriia; order PCC-6307; family Cyanobiaceae; genus Prochlorococcus_A; species Prochlorococcus_A marinus_N. Next base: position 89,903 of record NZ_JNAI01000009.1, on the reverse strand, counting down.
TCTAGTCATGAAATAATAAAATCTACAAATAAGTTTTCACTAAATGTTCTTAAAAGTGATCAAAAAGATCTAGCAGCTGTTTTCTTTAAACCTCAAAAAGCATTAGGAGGTAGATTCGAATCTGTTGAATTCAATCTAGGTGATAATGGTTTACCAATTTTAGTTGATAGTGTGGGTGGAGTTGAATGTGAAGTCGTTGGTAATGTTATGCATGGAGACCATACCGTTTTTGTAGGTGAAGTTAAATCTGCTTATTTGAATAATGATGTTGATTCACTTAATTTAAGTTCAACTGGTTGGAATTATGGAGGTTAACAACTATAAATGAGTTTTTCCTCTACTGAAGAAATAGATAAAAAATATAATTTCAAAATTGAATATAAATTAATTAATAATAAGCAGTTATTAAAATCAAGATTATCTGAAATTCCAAAATCATCTGGCTGTTATCTTTTTAAAGATATAAATAATAATTTACTTTATATTGGCAAATCAAAAAAACTTCGAAGTAGGGTAAGTAGTTATTTCAATAATTTTTCAGATTTAACTCCAAGATTAAGTTTAATGGTTCGTCAAATAACTGAAATCGAAATAATAATTACAGATAGTGAATATGAAGCACTTAATTTAGAGTCAAATTTAATAAAAACAAACAAACCATATTTTAATATTCTTTTAAAGGACGATAAGAAATATCCATATCTATGTATAACTTGGAGTGAGAAATATCCACGAATATTTATTACTAGAAAAAGGAGAAATAGAAATTATTTAGATAAATATTACGGACCTTACGTTGATGTAGGTCTTTTAAGAAATACTTTATTTTTAATTAAGAAAATATTTCCTTTAAGGCATAGTAAATTATCAAAGTCGTTTTATAGAGAAATTACTGGGGTTGATCTCGAAAAAATTTCATCAGAGGAATATAGAAAAATTATAAAACAAGCCTCAATGATATTTCAAGGAAGAAATGATGATTTAATTAAAATTTTAGAAAATAAAATGGCTTACTTCTCTAATGATTTACAGTATGAAAAAGCTGCAAAAATAAGAGATCAAATTAACGGTCTTAAATTATTAACAGAAGCTCAAAAAATATCAGTACCAGATTCTTCGATAAATAGAGATATCTTTGGAATTGTATCGGAGAAAAATATAGCAAGTATTCAAATATTTCAAATGAGATCTGGTAAATTAATTGGAAGAATTGGATATAGTCAAAAATTAGAAGGCTCTAGCGAAAGTGAGATTCTACAAAGAGTTTTTGAAGAGCACTATATAAATGTAGATGAAATAGAAATACCATCTGAAATTTTAGTTCAATACGAATTTACAAATAAACAAACAATTGAAGAATGGCTTTCTCACATAAAACAAAAAAAAGTTAATATTTTCAATCCAAAAAGAAGTAATAAATTAAAAACTATAGAAATGGTTAAAAAAAATGCCAAGTTAGAATTAAATAGGATATTAAATGGAATTCAAGATAATGAATCTGCGATTGAAGATTTATCTCAAATACTAGAATTAAATACTCATCCAAAAAGAATAGAGGGATATGATATTAGTCACATTCAAGGCTCCGACCCAGTAGCTTCTCAGGTTGTATTTATAGATGGTATACCATCTAAACAAAATTATAGAAAATATAAAATAAAAGATAATAATGTCTATATTGGTCATAGTGATGATTATGCATCTATATATGAAGTGATTTATAGAAGATTTAAAAAATGGTCAAGATATAAGAATGATGGAGGTGATCTTAGTTATCTTATGAATTCAAAAAATAAAACTTTTAATAATCAACTTTTTTCAGATTGGCCTGATTTAGTAATGATAGATGGGGGAAAAGGACAACTAAATTCCGCTATGAAAGCTTTAGAAGATCTTAATCTAGAGAAAGATGTAATTTTATGTTCTTTATCAAAAAAGAAAGAAGAAATATATGTTCCAGGATTATCAAAACCTCTTAATACAGATATGAATCAAAAAGGGGTTATGCTTCTTAGGAGATTAAGAGATGAGGCTCATAGATTTGCACTTTCATTTCATCGAAATAAAAGATCCAAAAGAATGACTAGATCACAATTAACGCAAATCCCTGGATTAGGTTCTTCAAGAATAAAGGAATTATTGGAGCATTTTAATTCTGTAGATGCCATTAGGATCGCTAGTAAGCAAGATCTAATGAAAGTAAAGGGACTTGGAGCTAATACTGCCAATGACATTTTTAATTTTTTTAATAATGATTAATCAGAATTTATATAAAATATTCATAGAAGTTGATATTGTAGGATTTTAGGGTTAATTCGAATTAAAATAAGTTTTAATTAATTTCCTTTTATAGTGTTCTGGAGAAAATCAAAACTTCTTATTATATATTCCACTGTTGATGGACATACTAAAGAAATTTGCAATTACATTTATAAAAAATTAAAAGGAAGAAAAAAAGTAAGTATTATTTCAGTTGAAGATTCAGCTGATTATGATTTAAATGATTTTGAGGAAATTGTTATTGGCGCAAGCGTTAGGTATGGATACCATAGAAAAAATGTTTACAAATTTATTCAACAAAATATTGAAAAATTAGACAAGGTAAAAACTGCTTTCTTTTCTTTAAACTTAACAGCAAGAAAACCTGAAAAATCAACTCCTGAAACAAATCCATATGTTGTAAAATTCTTAAAAAAAGTCAAATGGGAACCTACAGTCAAGGAGGTTTTCGCAGGGAGATTAGATTATCCAAGCTTAGATACACTAAATAAATTAGCAATTCTATTTATTATGTTTATAACTAATGGTCCCAAAGACACTTCAAAAACATATGAACTAACGGATTGGGAAAAAGTTGATAGTTTAATAAATTCAATATCAAAATTTTAAAAACTTTTTATTTATGGATAAAGAAGAGTTAATAGATTTAACCTCAAAAATCGATAAATATAGTTGTCCTCATATTATAAATTTTCACTGTCATACTAACTTTAGCGATGGAAGTATGCGCCCTGAAGATTTATTAGATCAAGCTTTTCGTAACAAACTTCAATTCTTATCAATTACAGATCATCATTCAATAATGGCTCACAAATATATAACTGATAATGGTTTATTAAAAAAATATCCAAAAAATTCATTCAGATTAATACCTGGTATTGAAATTAATTGTTTACTTAAGGGATGTTTAGTTCATGTTTTAGGCTTGGGAATTAATATAAATAGTGAGTCTCTTTCACCATATATTTTAGGTGAATCTCCAATAGGAAACGATTTGCAAATAAATTCTGTCGCAAGAGCAATAGAACTTGCTGGTGGTTTATCATTTTTAGCTCATCCTGCTAGATATAGAATTCCATTTAACATCTTAATTCCAGAAGCCCACAAAAATAAGGTTAATGGGATTGAGGTTTGGTATGACTATAACCTCAATCCAATATGGCAAGCCAGTAATTTTATTTGTGACAAAATCGATGAATTAACTGATAGATATTCAATGCTTAAATCATGTGGCACTGATAGTCATGGATTTTCACTTTTAGGAAGATAGGTCAAAATTCGTTCTTCTCAATTATTGAATCAGTATTGATAATTATGTTCTTTAAATTTTCAATAACTTCATAAGAACAATTCCTCCACATTTTTCTATTTATAATTTCAAGAAATCTCTGTGAAATATCTCTTAATGCCCATGGATTATTCTCTAGAAAGAAATTCTTAAGATCATGATCACATAACCATATTTTATAAACTTCCTCATAACACCAATCTGAAATTACTTCAGTAGTGGCATCATAAGCATATAAGTAATCTAGGGTTGCTGAGAATTCAAACGCTCCTTTATAACCATTATCCTTCATTCCATTTATCCATTTTGGGTTAAGAATTCTTGAAATAACAACTTTATTAATTTCATCTTGTAATTTTGAAATTTTTGATAATCCAAATTTAGATAAATCACCATGATACATTTCAGGTAATTTACCGCTTATTTTTTTTATTGCTGAAGATAAACCTCCTTGAAACTGATAATAATCATCAGAATCTAAAATATCATGTTCTTTATTATCTTGGTTATGAACTACTAACTGGATATTTTTAAGAGCATTTTCTAATGATTTTTTATCCTCTATAGGTTCAAGATTATCGCCGTAAATCCACTTACTCCAATTAAGAAAAGATTCTCCAAAATCATCAATATTTTCCCAATTAGAATTTGATATTAGTTCTTGTAGACCTGCTCCATATGAACCTGGAGCTGAGCCAAAGATCCGTTTAATTGGATTACCATTCTTTAATGCTCCAGCTAGAGGGTTAAATTTATTATTCTCATTAAGATTAGAAACAAGATTTATCGCTTTAGAAGTTAATTTAATTAACTGAGGAAATGCATCTCTAAACATTCCAGAAATCCTTAACGTGACATCAACCCTTGGCCTATCGAGAACAGATAAAGGAATAATTTCTAAATCAATTACTCTTCTTGAGGGTCCATCCCAAATAGGTTGTACACCTAATAAATATAGTATTTGACAAATTTCTTCTCCACCATTTCTCATTGTGGATGTTGCCCATACTGATATTGCTATATTTTTTAAGTCTTCTCCATTTTCTTGTTTAAATAAATCGAGTATTTGAGATGCGGATTTACAACCAACAATCCATGCTGATTCCGTAGGGAGTCCTCTTGAATCGACTGAAAAGAAATTTTTACCAGTTGGTAAAGCTTCAATCTTACCTCTCGTTGGAGCTCCAGATGGACCACTCTTAACATATTTGCCATTTAATGAATTAATAAATGATAATTTCTCATTATATGAAGAATTAATTATTGGATTTAGGATCTCATTTTTTAATAATAAAAAATAATTATGATGTTTTTTATCATTAAAGAAATAGTCTATTATTTTCTGATTTTTATATTTTTCTAGATTTTTTATATTGCCTTTCTTTTTGTAAAAAAACAAATATATTAGATACTTTGCTTGTTTTTCCAAAAACTCAATAGACATCCTAATGTTTAAAATGTATTCGTTTGAAAAAGTAAATAATATTTTTTTATCATTCTCACTTAACTTTTGATCAAAATTATTTGTCCAAGGATCCAAATCTAGTTTTAAATGTTTTGCTATATATTGAACAACACCAATTCGACTTGCATTTGGCACTCTAGCAATACACAAGAATAAATTTATTTCATTAATGTCATTCTGCCTATTACCAAAAACATGCAAACCTGTCCTAATTTGAGATTCTTTAATTGTGCAAAGAAAGGAATCAATTTCTTCTATTTGATTGTTTTTATCATTTAATGTAATTTCACTAAAATCTTTTTTAATTAATTCAAAAATGGATTTTTCTATTATATCAATACGATTAGAATTTAATAATTTTGCTTCAATATACTCGTCTAAATAATTTTCCAAAATGGAAAATTTTCCATATAATTCTGACCTATCTAAAGGAGGGGTTAAATGATCAATAATTGTGGCAGCAGTTCTTCTTTTAGCTTGGGATCCTTCGCCAGGATCATTTACGATAAAGGGATATATATTAGGTATAGCAGGACAAATAATATTTGGGAAACATTTATTGCTGAGACCTATAGATTTGCCAGGTAACCATTCAACAGTTCCATGTTTACCAATATGGCATATAGCATTTGCATTAAAAATTTTTTCTATCCAATGATATTGTGCTAAATATCTATGTGGAGGTGGCAGATCAGGCGAGTGAATATCTCTATCAGTGTAAGCGTCATATCCTCGTGGGGGTTGAATTAATAATGTTATTTTTCCAAATCTAAGACCATTTATTGAGAAGCCTTCTTTATCAAGATCGATCGCTTCAGATGGTTTGCCCCAACGTTTAACAATAATATTTTTTGGTTCGAGTTCTAAATAATTCCAATATTTTAAATATTCACTAAGTGGTAAGTAATCTAATGGTTTATTATTTTGAGATTCAATATCATTAGTTCTAGTTTTTATAAGAATTGACATTAATTCCGAAGAATCTTGAGGATAATCACAAGATCCCAGGTCATATCCTTCTTCTTTTAACCAGTTTAGAATATTTATTATCGAAGATGGTGTATTAAGACCAACACCATTACCAATTCTTCCATTCTTTACTGGATAATTACTTATTACTAAACAAATTCTTTTATCAAAATTATTAAGTTTTTGAAGTTTCACATAATTTGTTGCTAATTTTGAAATCCATTTAATCCCTGATTTATCAGCTTTATAACTAGTTATTTCACTGTAAAGTGTATTATTTTCAGAAATTATTTCTTTAAATGCAGAAGGACAAGTAGTAATTCTTCCATCAAATTCGGGAATGATTATTTGCATTAATAAATCAGATGAATTCATTCCAATGGATGAATTTAACCAATTTTTTCTTGATCTATTAGAAGAAAGAAGCTGCAAAATTGGGATTTTAAGAGAAGTAAAAATATTTGTAGAATATTCAATTAAATCATTATTTTTGATATGAGATGAAGAAAATGAAGTTGTGGTAATTATTAGTTTAATATCTTCTTTTTTAAAAATGTCTATTAATTTATTTTGAATAATATGATCTTTTAGTGTTGATATAAAAAATGTTTTGGGCGATAGTCCGCATTTTCTTAACTGCAAGTTTAGTTTTTCGTTTACTTCAATTTCATTAGCCAAAAAAAGTGATTTATAGGATATTATTCCTATCTTTTCACCCTTTTCAATTTTCCAATCATACAAATAAGGATCTGCATAAATAGAAATATTCAAAAACTCAGCAGGAATTAATGTTTCATCACCTTGAAGGTAATATAGACAACTAAGGAATTTTCTATAATTATCAAGTCCTCCAGATCTTAATAACTTAGAAATATTTAATGCAATAGCTTTATCTATACTACTTATTTCACATAAAGAAACTTCCTGGTCAGGAGTACCTGATAGTATGACTAGCTTCCTATTTTTATTGACTGCTTGCCAATTTAAAAGTTGTTCAATTCCATACTTCCAGGTACCTTTATCACCAAATAATCGTAGTACTACAACTTTTGCATAATTAATTGTTTTTAATAGATAATTATCTATTTGAGCTGACGAATTTAAATTAGAAATTTCTAATGCTCTTATATTATTATTTAATGATATAAATTCTTTTTCTAACAATAAGTTTGATATGAGATTTAAATCTGCTTTGACACTTGTTATAAAAATAAAATCTGCCACTGGTTGCTCAATTAAATCATCCTTATTCTTTTCATTTCCTGCTATATTTAATATCCTGTGCATTTTTATATATGAATAAGGTTTAGAATACTTACGTAGGATAAAACAAGTTTACCTTAATTAAATAAATTGAATATGCATGAATTTCTTCCATACGCCTGGTTCGAAGGTAAATGTATTCCATTTAATGAAGCAAAAATTTCAATAGCTACTCATGCACTACATTATGGTACTGCTGCTTTTGGAGGAATGAGAGCGATACCTAACCCTTCGAATAAAGAACAGTTCCTTTTGTTTAGAACTGATAAACACATAAAAAGATTATCTCAAAGTGCAAAATTACTCTTAACTGATATTTCTGAAGAATATATTTTTAGAGCCTTAGAAGAAGTTATAAAAAGAAATAAACCCAAAAAACCTATTTATATAAGACCATTTGTATATACAAGCGATTTAGGTATAGCTCCAAGGTTACACAATATTGAAACAGATTTCTTTATTTATTGTATTGAACTAGGAGATTATCTATCACCAGATGGCGTCTCTTGTAGAATGAGTAGTTGGACTAGACAAGAAGATAGATCCCTCCCATTGAGAGGGAAAATAAGTGGAGCTTATATTACTAGTTCATTAGCTAAAACAGAAGCTAGTTTATCGGGGTTTGATGAAGCCTTGCTATTAAATTCAAGTGGTAAGGTAAGTGAAGCTAGTGGTATGAATTTATTTATTGTAAGAAATGGTGACTTAATAACTCCTGGTGTTGATCAAGATATCCTTGAGGGAATTACTAGAGCTAGCGTAATTGAATTAGCAAAATCATTTGGAATAAATGTAATTGAAAGGCCTGTTGATAAAACAGAATTATTAATAGCAGATGAAGTTTTTCTAACTGGTACAGCAGCAAAAATTACACCAGTTAAAAAAATTGAATCAACTAAATTAAATGTTGAAAGACCAATAATGAATAAATTAAAAAATAAGCTTATAGAAATAACAGAAGGTCGTTCTCAAGACTATGATAATTGGGTAACTAGAATTTCAATATAAAAGCTATTTTTGAATAAAAATGGAATCTTTCAGAAACTATCTAAATAGAGATGAAAAACCATTAATTATTTTTGACGGTGGTACTGGAACATCATTTCAGAACTTAAATCTTACTTCAGATGACTTTGGAGGTAAAGAATTAGAGGGTTGTAATGAAAACCTTGTTTTATCATCACCAAAGGTAGTTGAAAAGGTTCATAATTCATTCTTAGAAGCAGGTTGTCATGTTATAGAAACTAATACTTTTGGAGCATCATCAATAGTTCTTGATGAATATGATATTGCAGATAAGGCATATGAGATAAATAAAAATGCTGCATTAATAGCAAAAATTTGTGCTTCAAAATATGCATCACTTGATAAACCAAAATTTGTTGCTGGTTCAATTGGACCAACAACTAAATTACCCACATTAGGACATATAGATTTTGATGAATTAAAGCAATCATATAAAGAACAAATAAATGGTCTTATAGATGGCGGAGTTGATCTTCTTTTAATTGAAACTTGCCAAGATGTTTTGCAAATTAAATCTGCCTTATTAGCATCAAAAGAAGTACTTGATAGTAAAAATATAGATATCCCAATAATGGTTTCTATAACAATGGAAACAACAGGTACTATGCTTGTTGGATCTGATATCGCATCTGCATTAACAATATTAGAACCATTTAATATAGATATCCTTGGACTTAATTGTGCAACTGGTCCAGAACAAATGAAGGAACATATTAAGTATTTGTCTGAAAATTCACCCTTCGCTATTAGTTGTATTCCCAATGCAGGTCTACCTGAAAATATTGGTGGTATTGCTCACTACAGATTAAAACCGATAGAATTAAAAATGCAGTTAATGAATTTTATATATGACTTTAATGTTCAATTAATAGGTGGATGTTGTGGGACCACACCTGATCATATTAAATATCTTTCTTCAATAATTGATGAAATTATTGATATCGAAAGGACTAACAAAAATGGTATGAATAATTCAAATGGTTATATTCCTTCTGCATCATCAATATATAATTCTGTTCCATACAAACAAGACAACTCTATTTTGATTGTTGGAGAAAGATTAAATGCAAGTGGATCTAAAAAGGTAAGGGAGTTATTAAATAACGACGATTGGGATGGCCTAATTTCAATTGCCAAACAACAACAAAAAGAAAATGCACACGTTCTTGATGTAAATGTTGATTATGTTGGTAGAGACGGAGTGAAAGATATGAAAGAAATAACTTCAAGACTAGTTACCAATATAAATTTACCATTAATGATTGATTCTACAGATGCTGACAAAATGGAAAGTGGATTAAAGTCATCTGGTGGTAAATGTATTATAAATTCAACCAATTACGAAGACGGTGATGAAAGGTTTGATCAAGTTCTAAATTTAGCCTTGGGCTATGGTTCAGGACTTGTCGTCGGCACTATCGATGAAGATGGAATGGCTAGGAATGCAGATAAAAAATATAACATTGTTAAAAGAGCGATTAATAGAACCAGAGAATGTGGTTTATCAGATTATGAGCTCTTTTTTGATCCTTTAGCACTTCCTATCTCTACAGGGATAGAAGAAGATAGATTAAACGCTAAAGAAACAATTACTGCCATATCAAAAATTCGTGAAAAATTCCGAGAAATTCATATTATATTGGGGATATCGAACATAAGTTTTGGCCTTTCTCCATTATCTAGAATTAATTTAAATTCAATATTTTTAGATGAATGTATTAAAGCGGGATTAGATTCTGCTATCATCGCACCAAATAAAATTCTGCCATTATCAAAAATTTCTGAAGAAACTAAAAAGCTTTGCTTAGATTTGATATATGACAAAAGGCAATTTGAAGATGATATTTGTATTTATGATCCATTAGTAGAACTAACAAAAGCTTTTCAAGATTTATCTATTCAAGATTTCAAAAAAGCATCTTCAGAGAATAAAAACTTAACTCTGGAAGAAAGTTTAAAAAATCATATTATTGATGGAGAAAAAATAGGTTTAGAAGATCAATTAAATAAAGCGTTAAAAAGATATAAACCTCTTGAAATAATTAATACCTTTTTACTAGATGGGATGAAAGTAGTAGGAGATCTATTTGGCTCAGGTCAAATGCAATTGCCGTTCGTACTCCAATCCGCTGAAACAATGAAATTTGCCGTCTCAATTTTAGAACCGTATATGGAAACTGTAGATAAAAAAATATCTAATGGAAAACTCTTAATTGCAACAGTTAAAGGCGATGTTCATGATATTGGAAAAAATTTGGTTGATATAATACTTACAAATAACGGTTATGAAGTAATAAATCTTGGAATAAAACAAGATGTTTCAGCAATTATAGATGCACAAAAGAAGCACAATGCAGATTGCATTGCTATGAGCGGATTACTTGTTAAGTCAACTGCATTTATGAAAGATAATTTAGAGGCTTTTAACAATGAAGATATTAGTGTACCAGTTATATTAGGAGGTGCAGCGTTAACGCCAAAATTTGTGAATGAGGACTGTAGCAGGATTTATAAAGGGAAAATATTGTACGGCAAAGATGCGTTCACTGATCTTAAATTCATGAATGAATATATGATTAATAAAAAAAAGGGAAATTGGTCAAATACAGAGGGATTTATTAACAATGAGGGTATAAATATTAATTTAGCCTCATCAAAAACCAACTCTGAAGCGGTTAATAAATCAATATCTATACGCCCCGAGACTTCCAAATTAAATTTAAAAGTAAATTTTAAAAGATCTAAATTTATAAATGAAGAAGAACCAATTAAACCTCCTTTTGTTGGAACGAAAGTCTTATATAACAATGATATAGATTTAAATAAGTTAATTTTTTATCTAGATAAAAAAGCTCTATTTAGTGGACAATGGCAAATAAAAAAGGGGAAAAACCAAAGCATAGATGAATATTATAACTATTTGGATTCATATGCAAAACCATTATTGGATAATTGGTTAGAGACAATTGTAGAAAAAAAACTTATTTCACCCAAAGCAGTTTATGGATATTTTAGATGTGGTAGAAAAGATAATAGTGTTTTTTTATTTGAGGATAAATCATTAAATAAAATTTCCCAATTTAATTTTCCAAGACAAAAATCTGGGAATAATCTTTGCATAGCTGATTTCTATTGTGATTTGAAAAATGATAAACCAATAGATATATTTCCTATGCAGGCAGTCACAATGGGTGATATTGCTAGTGAACATTCTCAAAAATTATTTAAAGAAGATAAATATAGTGATTATTTATTATTCCATGGACTTACTGTGCAATTAGCAGAAGCTCTAGCTGAGTATGTCCATGCGTTAATTCGTATTGAATGCGGTTTTAAGGCTGAAGAACCAGAAAAAAATAGAGAAATACTAGCACAAAAATATAGAGGAGCTAGATATTCTTTTGGATATCCTGCATGTCCAAAAGTCTCTGACTCAAAAATACAATTATCATTGTTGGATGCAAAAAGAATTAACTTGACCATGGATGAATCTGAACAACTTCATCCAGAACAAAGTACTACAGCTATCATTTCACTACACTCAAAAGCTAAATATTTTAGTGCTTAATATAAATCATTATTTGTTCTCTAAATATTCAATAATTTCTTCCCGAAGTTCGTTCATTGTTTCATTATCATCAAGATCAAGACCCTCACCAGCTGCATCCTGAGTTAATTCAAGGTAATATGAAGCACCATCGCTAGATAAAAATTCTAATGCTGATGTTTCATCACTATCTTTGAAAGCATCAAATAGAGCTTTAAAAGCTACGTTTTCAGTAAAGTCCCAATCCATAAATGAAAAAAACCTTATTAGAATTATTACCTCCTCACCCCCCATACTCGTCAACCTTTTTTAAGAAATGTTTGAGTTTTATTATTATTTAAAAAAAAGCAAAAATCTATGAACATAAAAAGTCAAGAGCAATTGAATGTTTTAGGAGAAAAAATAGAAGTTTGTAGTTGTAAACCTATTACAGGCTGGTTCAGAGATGGCTTTTGTAAATATGACAAAAATGATGGAGGGAATCATTCCATATGTTGTGTAATGAATGATAATTTCCTGAAATACAGTAAATCACAAGGGAATGATTTAATAACTCCTATGCCTATTTATTCCTTCCCAGGCCTTAAGGATGGTGATCATTGGTGTATTTGTCTTGAAAGATGGAAGCAATCACTATTAGATGGACTTGCACCTAAGATTATATTAGAATCTACCAATATTGTAGTACTAGAATCAATTCCTCTAGAAACATTGAAAAAATATCAATTTAATAAAAAGTAATTTCATATTTACTATCTTTTTTAGAATAAAAATGATAATTTATTTAAATGAGTTTAGAGAAATATTGGAAAAAAGCATTATCTCAAACAAGATTATCAATTGAGGATGAATCACTAATTCCTCTCAAGACTGATATTATAACAAGCGATTTATATCAAGAAAATGACTTCATAATTAGAAAGCTTGATACATCAAAATTTTACAAAAAAAAAATTTATGGTCCAAAGCAAAATCCATTTTGTCCATGGGAAAAGATACTAGAAATCGATAAAATCGGCGATAATCATCAATTAATATTAAATAAGTACCCTGTACAAAAAGGACATATTTTACTGATAACGAATAATTGGAAACCTCAAAATGGATGGTTGGATATTAAAGATTGGAGCGCAATCCAAAAAGTTAATAAAGATACTAGTGGATTATGGTTTTTCAATAGTTCACCAATGGCAGGAGCAAGTCAACCTCACAGGCATTTTCAACTTCTTCGTAGATCTAAAGATGAGAGATCATGCCCCAGAGAAAATTGGTTCTTAGAAAATAAATTATACAAAAATGAAGACAGTAAGCTAAAAAAAAATATTATTGTGTCCAAATTTAATTTTAATGAAAATTCAATCTTACTTTTTGAATTGTACTTAAACTTATGTAAGAAATTAGGACTTGGGGAACCTATTAGTGATAAGAAACCTAGATATCCTTACAATCTTTTAATAACTAATAAATGGATTGCTATTGTAAAGAGAAATAATGATCATATACATGGATTCAGTATTAACGGTTTAGGGTTTGCAGGGTATTTACTAGTAACTGAAAAATCGAATATTAATTATTTAAAAAAATATGGCCCTGAAAAACTTTTAGAAAACTTCGTTTGAATACTAATTAGTCACTTCTAGGTCTCGGTCTCTTTTTATTTGGTTTTCTAAAACTTGTATAGAAGCTGTTACGGAAGCTATTTTGCGCTCCAGAGAATCTTTAATATAGTTAAGCATTTCTAATTTTTTATGTTGATAAAAGCTCTTTTTCTCTTTTGAAGAATTGAAATTACAGTTAAACATTTTTTATTTTTATTATAAAAAAATACTTAATTAATGTGTGACAAATAAAAAATTTAATTTAGATTTAAAATTAATATCCCATATAGACTTTCAAGTATTATTGAATAAAATTAAGTTAATAACATATCATTTAAAAAATTAATTGAATATTCCTGAAAATTTAAATACTAAAAGAATATCAATTGATTTACCTGAGGGACTAATTACTAGGTTTGATCAATTACGTAAAGAGTGGGGGTTTAGAGCCAGAGGACCTGTAATTGAAAAGCTGCTAACAGAACTTCTTCAAGAAGATGATTTAATACCTAAAACTCAACAACAAGAAATAAATTTTTTTGAGGATAGGAGTAATGATGAAAATTATAATATTGATGAAAACACTGCTTTAGTACTAATCGAAGCAAAAAATAAAAATCAAGTTAAAGAGAAACCTCTTAATAAAATAGTTTTGAATAAAAATCAAATTAATGAAAAAGTCAAATCAAACATTAGTCTTCCAAATTTTGTTGAAAAAAAAGTAAAAAATCTAAGAAGGAGTATTAATAGCGAGAGGTTAAAGGAAAAAATAAATGATATCCAAATTAATACTATTAATGAAAATGAATTAATAAAATGTCGAATCGAGTTAATAACTCATTGGAAAAACTTATATGGAACAATACCTAATGATCATATAATAGAAGCATCAATGGATTGGTTTGGAAATGATATATGGCCAAATCTTGATGGAACAGAGAATCTACCCTTTACGTGGAGCGCAGCGAATAAATTAATGTCTGAATTATGTCCATTTTGGGTTAAGAAAAACCCATCACTGGAAATAGTTTTATTAATGATTGGAGTCTTAGAAGATCCATTTGCAACATCTGAATTGATTAATCGAGTGCCAACATTGGTAAGAAGATTTGTAAGTAGATTTAAACGAAAAAATAGATCAAACTCCTTTGAAGCCTTGGATTCAACAATGACTATACATGGAGCACTTAAATTATTGAATCTATCAATAGCAGCAGGATCAGCGCATACATTACGAAAAATTAAAGAAGCTTACAAATCAAAAGCTTTAGAGACACATCCTGATGCTGGAGGTTCAACAGATCAAATGAGAAAATTAAATGAAGCATATCAACTACTTAAAAATTTATACAGAAACAAGTATTAACTGTCTAATCCTAGACTTGTTATAAGTCTAAAAGCAATTCTTATATAAGACGAAATAGACAATTTACGGTAAAAATATATTCGTAATTATTGTGCAAAAATTTTTTAAAATAAATATATATTTCTTCTAGAGGTGAAATTGGCGTATAGCTATAAAATCACTATATTACTTATCTCATAATAGACTAATAATTAGTCTATTAAATAGTCCAAAAAGAGAATAAAGAGATACATAAATCAGGATTGCATTTATAAAAATTACTACTGGATATTAAAAACATAAAAAAAATGAAATAATATAAGGAAAAAATAATATCTCGTCCTTACTAGGTCCAGTAATTTGTTTTATTCACAGAAACGTTGCAAATAAAGGGTTATAAATGTTTAAGTACTGCTTTAAAGACAGTACTACTTAACTTAAAGGCCTTGAATTGCTTTTTCCTTGTCAATATTAGGAACATCTGTTAATGCCATTAACATCAAACCATGGGACGCTTGACCAATAAAGCCATCGCAAAAAGTATTATCGGGCGCATTTATATATCAATGTATTGATGCATCAGGAACATCAAAATAACATTTTGACCAATCGTCTGACCTCTGGGAACTTGGACCTATAGCAATGAAGATAACAAAAAAGACAGCATATTGATCATGTACATTATAATACAAAACAAAACAGTTTTATAGGATTATTAACTGTCTAGTTTGAGAATTACATCTAGACTTATGTGTAGTCTCATGCAAGACTATTAATATGATTAATTTCTCAATTTAGTATTAAAAATTTTTTCAACTTTAGAAACTATATTCGAGTGAATTAATGAAATATCTGAGTCAAGTAAAGTTTTATCTTTATCTCTATACGATAATCGAAATGTGTAACTTACAAAATTTTCACCAAGCTTATTATCATCAAAAACATCGATTAAATTTACATCCTCTAAGAGGTTTTTTCCTGTTTTTCTTATTTCTGATATTATATCGCCAATTAAATATTCCTTACTAAAAATAAAATTTATATCCCGCTCCATTTTTGGAACTATTGGGAATTGCTTATAAATTGGAATCCATTTATTTTTCCTTGTACCAGCTCCTAAGAGGTTAGTAACATTAATTCTAAATAAATAAACTTTTTTTAATACCTTCTTTTCTAATATAAGTTTTGGATTAATTTCACCAAAATATCCCGCATTTTTTCCTTCAATAAGTAATTCCGCTGTTCTCCCAGGATGAAGAAAATCTATTGAATTAGTTGGTTTATCATCAATTTTTATATTCAAACATGAAAGTGACTCCTCTAACTTTCCTCTTGCCTGATAATAATTAAGATCAATATCACTATAGTAATTAGCCCATTTTCCAATTTTTTTATTTCCAAAAATTGCACCATTCAATATTTCTTCTTGATTAAATTCTGAATTTTTATAAAAAACATTTCCAACTTCAAATATATAACAACTTGTTTGTCCAGCTTTTATATTACGATTAACAATCTCTAAATGTTCTTTCCAGATATTGTCTCTAAGGCAGCTAGTTTCTAATAGCAAAGGATTAGAAATCTTAATAAGTTTGTCATTTTCTTCTGGAACAAGAGAATAACTCAGTACCTCATTAAAACCGCTCTCTATTAAACCATTTTTTATCTTTCTCAATGCCAATTGCTGTGATGTTAATTTTCCAGGCTTAATTGGATTAGGTAGGTTTAAATCAAATCTGTCATAACCTATTAATCGTGCAATTTCTTCAATTAAATCTATTTCCCTTATTAAATCTTGTGATCTATTAGCAATTACTGTTACCTCCCAGCCATATTCTTTACTTTTTAAAGTACAACCTATGAGTGTTAATTTATCAACTATTTCAGAGTCAGATAAATTTCTTTTTTCTAATTGATCATTGATAATTAATGGGCCTAGAATTTTATGTATACGACTTCTTCGTAATTTTATAAAATTTTCGTCAGTATTTATTAAATTTGAAGTACAAATAGTTGGTACATTAATAGAAAAAAATTCTTCTAAAAGATTGATGGCCCTCGTGACAGAATCTATTGTATTTCTGAATGAAATTCCTTTTTCATATCTGCTACTAGATTCAGTTCTTATTCCAATCTCCTTTGATGATTTTCTTATAGTGACTGGATTGAAAACAGCCCCTTCTAGATAAATGGATGAAGTAGTTTTGCTTACTGAAGTATCTAAACCTCCGATAACCCCAGCAATAGCAACTGGTTTATCACAACAAGTAATTACTGTTATATTTTGATTTAAATCGTATTTTTTTCCATCCAGGCATACCAGGCTTTCGTTATCTACTCCTTTCCTTACAGAAAAGTCATCTGCAGAAACGTCCTTTCCAATTAAATTTGAAAGCTTATCTTTATCAAACGCATGCAATGGTTGCCCTTGTTCTAAAAGAATATAGTTTGTTAAATCAACTAAAAGATTTATCGATTTAATACCTGATTTTTCTAAACGATCTTTAAGCCATCTTGGGGATAATTTTTCTCCATTTACTCCGTGAATAGAAGTTATTGTATAAAGACAATTTGATGTTATTGCATCAGGGCAAAGTTTAATGTCTTTAAGTAAATGAATATTATATTTACGATTTAATTCTGGAAAATTAAATTTTGATTCTAATAAAGCAGAAATTTCACGTGCTACACCAATCACAGACATTCCATCAGGTCTGTTAGCTGTAATGGCTAAATCATAAATATAATCATTTAATTGAAGGAGGATAGATCCTGGAGTCCCCAATTCATATTTCAAGGCCAAACCTTCATCAATAATCGCTATCCCATCACTAGAGTCTTCTATGCCAAGCTCTTGCAATGAGCATATCATTCCTTCACTCATTACACCTCTAATTTCACTTCTTTTAATAGTTAAATTTACAGCATTTAATTTTGAACCAACAGTAGCAACATAGACATAAATATTTGATTTAATATTATGCGCACCACAGATAATTTGTAGCTTCTTTGAATTGCCAATATCTACTTGGCAAATAGAAAGTTTATCAGATCCTTCATGTCTAAAAACAGATAAAACCTTGCCTAAAACTACACCATTAGCATTTTTTGAACAATCTTCTAATGATTCAACCTCAAACCCACCTATAGACAATTTCTCAGAAAGGACTTCAGGTGTAGAATTAATTTCTACTAATTCTTTCAACCAATTTTGAGATACTTTCATATATAATTTTTATTCAATAATAATAGAAATGGATATATCTTCAAAATAGTTGATTGAAGATGTACAATAGAAAATTATACATTAACGTATTAATTAAAATGGCAAAAAAAGGGACAAGAGTTGTAGTTACCCTGGAATGTACTGAAGCTAGAACAAGCACAGACCCTAAGAGATCGAATGGTGTCTCAAGATATACTACTGAAAAGAACCGTAGAAATACAACTGAAAGATTGGAACTAAAAAAGTTTAATCGTCATTTAAACAGAATGACTATTCACAAAGAAATAAAGTAATCAAATCATGCCAAATTCAATTTTTAAAAAACAATTATCACCAATTAAGCCAGGAGATCCCATTGACTATAAGGATGTAGAACTTCTCAAAAAATTCATAACTGAGAGGGGTAAAATACTTCCAAGAAGAATGACTGGTTTAACTTCTAAGCAACAAAGAGATCTAACATTAGCAGTAAAAAGAGCCAGAATTGTAGCTCTCTTACCCTTTGTAAATCCAGAAGGATAGTTACATATCGGATATAGTTTCTCCATAATTAATTTTTAAAATATTTGAGAGATTTAACAAGTTTAAAAACATATATTATTGACTCTGAAGATCCAGACGAAGTTGATGATGCAATTTCCCTGGAAATAAAAGAAGGAAATATAAAAAATCTATGGATACATATTAGTAATCCATGCAGATTATTTTTGCAAGATTCTAATATTGATCTTGATGCAAGAAGAAAAAATAGCAGTTTATATTTAACAGATCAATATGTCCCAATGCTACCTAAAGAAATACTTCATAAAGCAAACTTAGCTCAAAATAAAATTTCAGAAACTATTAGCGCAGCAATAGAATTCAATAAGGATGGTTCAATACATAATTATGAAATAATTGAAGCAATTATTAAACCTAAATATCAATTAACATATGAAGATGCAAATGAAATATTAGAATTAGAGCCTAAAGAAGAATTTGAATTAATTGTAATTAAGAATTTATTAGAAAAAAGTATTATATTTAGAAAAAAACAAGGGGCGATTATATTTGAAAGTCCTAATAGCAAAATAATGTTAAATAAAGACAAAATTATAATAACTAAATTAGAAAATACAATAGCACAAATAATTGTTTCTGAGGCAATGATATTAATGGGTTATGTAGCTAGTTTATTTTTAAAAAAGTATAATTTAGCGGCTGCATATAGAATTCAAAAATTAAATTGTAATACAAATGAAATACTGACTAAATATAAAGATAGTGAGATAAAATATATTTTGCTAAAACAATATATGGGAAGAAGTTATATTACAACTAAACCAAGTAATCATGAATCATTAGGTCTCACATCGTATGTACAATGTACATCTCCATTAAGAAGATATTTAGATTTAATTATACAAAGACAGATATATAATAAAATTAATAATAATGAATCTCTTAGTGTTAATACAATTTCAAAACTTATTGATTATTCAAAAAATAGACAAATTGAAAACAATCATATCTTTAAAAATAATAAATATAAATATTTGACATTATTTTTTAAGAATGAAAATAAACCTTTTTATAAAATAATATTTGTAAAATGGATTAATCATAAAAGAAATATTGCTTTAGTTTTTTTTTCAGAATATTCATTAGAAATTCTTATTACTCTTTTTGTATCAATAGAAATATATAGTAATAAAGTATATAAAGTTAAATATAGCAATAATGATAATAATCTTTTAGAGTTTATTTATTAAACAAAAATTTATCTAATAGTTTATTATTAGTTAAAAAAATATCTGTTAATATTAAAAAAAAAGATTTATGAGTTTTGTCATTACTACCCCTTTATATTATGTAAATGATAGACCTCATTTAGGAAGTGTATATACAACAATAATTTGTGACGCCATAGCTAGGTATAAAAGGCTTGTTGGTGAAGAAGTTATTTTTATCACAGGAGTTGACGAACATGGTTTAAAAATACAAAGAACAGCAAATGAGAAGGGTATTGAACCAAAGTCACATTGCGATGAAATTTCAAAAATTTTTAAAATAAATTGGAAAAATTGGGATATATCCTTTGATAAATTCATAAGGACAAGTTCCAGAAATCATAAATTGGTCGTTAATGAATTTTATGAAAGAGTTAAATCATCTGATGATATCTATATGGGTGTACAAAAAGGTTGGTATTGTGTAGGTTGTGAAGAATTTAAAGATAATCCAGAAAACTCATCAACATACAAATGTCCAATACATCAAAAAAATTTAGAATGGAAAAATGAGGAGAATTTATTTTTTAGGCTCTCGAAATACCAAGAACAAATTGAAAGAATAATCAATGACCCTTCCTTCATCGAGCCAATTGAAAGAAGAAATGAAATTATAAAATTTGTTTCTAAGGGTCTAAAGGATTTTTCAATCTCAAGAACTAATGTCTCATGGGGAATTCCAGTCCCTGATAACGAAAATCACACTTTTTACGTATGGTTTGATGCTTTGCTTGGATATGTAAGTGCTATTAGTTCTAATGATACTGATTTTTCATTGGAAAAATCTATTATTGGAGGATGGCCAGCTGATATTCATTTAATCGGAAAAGATATACTTAGATTTCATTCCGTCTATTGGCCTGCTATGCTCATTTCTGCTGGCATGAAAGTTCCTAAAAAAGTTTTAGGACATGGTTTTCTCACCAGAGAGGGTCAAAAAATGGGTAAAAGTTTGGGGAATGTTCTCGACCCTGAGCTATTACTTTCTAAATATGGAAATGATCCTGTAAGGTGGTATCTAATTAAAGACATAGCACTGGGTAATGATGGAGATTTTCAAGATAAAAGATTTGTTGACATTATCAACAATGACTTAGCTAATACAATTGGTAATTTGTTAAATAGAACATCATCTATGTCTAGAAAATGGTTTGAAAATAAAGTGCCAAATATTGAAGAAAAATCAAGTGATAATAAATTAGAGAATTTTGCCAAAATTGCAGTAGAAAGCTATTTACATAAATTTGATATATACAAATTAGATCTTGCAGCAAATGAAGTGCTTAGTCTTGCGATTAATACAAATTTGTATTTGAATGATAATCAACCATGGATTTTAATAAAAGAAAAAAATAATTTTCCTATTATTAAAGAAATTATTTACAACGTACTAGAAAGTTCAAGAATAATAGGATTATTATTACTGCCATTATTGCCAGAATTATCATCAAAAATAAATGATCAACTTGGTTCTATATACAAAAAAGAAATTCCTTGGGAACAGCAATTAAGATGGGGATTATT
This sequence comes from Prochlorococcus marinus str. MIT 9107, assembly GCF_000759855.1. GTDB lineage: Bacteria > Cyanobacteriota > Cyanobacteriia > PCC-6307 > Cyanobiaceae > Prochlorococcus_A > Prochlorococcus_A marinus_N. Next base: position 68,603 of record NZ_JNAI01000009.1, on the reverse strand, counting down.
AAAGAGTAACTCAAGCCTTCCAAAACCCAATCCAATAATAAATAAACTTGAGTATGAATAACATATTTAGATTATTAATATTACTTCCAGTTTTTGTTCTTGGATGTTCACCTAATATAGTTAAAGAAAATAAAGTAACACAACAAATAGATAGTTTAGATATGAATATTTTCTCTAAGAGAGGAGATAAAATATATTCTATTACTAGTTCAAGCTCTACTTATGATAATAATGAATTAAAATTTGGATTTAAAAAACCTACCATAAATATTTTTAACGGTGAGGTAACTAAATATATTATTACTTCAGATGAATCTACATTATCTGAGAACAATAAACTTCTAAAATTAAAAGGAAATGTAAAATTAAAAACTCTAACGGAAGATGAAGATTATTTATATGCAGATAATTTTATTTGGAACATAGAAGAGAATAAATATCATTTAGAGGGAAATATAAAATTTAAAAATAAAAATATCATACTAAATTCAGGAAAAGCAAAGTTGGGTGAGAATAATATAATTGAATTCTTTAATCCAGTAAAATATATAATTAAGGACGATAATAATGAGAATAAATTTGAAATTAAATCAGAAAATGCCTACTATAATTTAGAAACAGAATCAATAAGTTTTAAAGGAAATGATAAAAGAGTACGGTCCATAATTTATTTTTAAATATTATTTTTTGAAAAAATATTATTAATTTTCTTCGACCAGTTTGTTATCCATTTTTCATCAGACTTAGTAAAACATTTTGTACTCCAACCTCCTATTAATATAAACCCCTTCCTATTTATTGGTACAACCAAAATAGATGGAATATCGGGACAAAAATTAAAAAATTCATCTCTTCCTGGATAAAATTTAGTGCTTGCCAATGATATTAATTTCATATCTTTTATTGATCTCAAACAAGTTTCTCCAGGTTTAAACTCATTATTTGAAGTAATTCCTCTTCTCAAAATATTAACTCCATCATTGTGAATTAATATTGAGGCAGCTGCAGTAGAAGTTAAAATAGCTTCAGAACCCCATGCAAGTTCATCAATAACTTCATCCGGCATATTTTTATCAAAGAGAAATTTATTTTCCCCTTTAAGATCAATTTTCTCACCAGCCAAAGGTTCAAATTCTTTAAATAAGAAACCTATCAAGATAATAATCAATGAAGCTAATGCAGCTACTACTTGTGCTCTTTCAAGCTCGGGAGTAATTGTCTCTATTGAAAAGAAATTTGCTATTTGAAATATAAAAAGTAATGTACCGATTAATATTAAAGATTTCCAATTAAATCCCATATATGAAATATGTTAATTCTATTTAATTTATGAAATCATTATATTAGTTAGTAAGTTTAATGATACTCAAACATATAGTTTTTAATATATAATTAATCAAAACCTTTAAAAATGAAATCAAACATATATAAATATTTTTATTCTGCTATCTTTTCTGGTTTAATATTTATCCTATTGCCTACAACCACATATGCGGAAGGTATTGGCAAAATTAATAAATTCTTTCTTGTCACTCAACAAAAGAATGTTATTACTTATGAAAAAAGTCAGCCTTCATCAATTAATAACCCAGTAGTTGATCCGAATTTCAACGTAATGAGATCCAAAGATGCTGAAAGTTCTACTGCTACCTACATAGTTGTTGGGTTATTAATTGCTGCTACGATTATCCCTTTAGCAACATGGTGGTACTTCTCTAAATAACTGAGATTTTATGAATTCTAATAATTCAAGTCTTAGTGATAAGTCATCTAAAATTATTTTTATTACAGGTGGCACAAAGAGTGGTAAAAGTGCATTTGCTGAACATCTAGCAAAGAATATCAAGAAATTATCGTATGTTGCCTTATCAGAAAACAACCCTGATGATAAAGAATGGCAAAACAAAATTAAATCACATAGAAAAAGAAGGCCAAAAGATTGGAAATTAATTGAGACAACAAATCTATTAAATACATTAAACAAAGAAGTTGGTCCATTATTAATTGACTCAATTGGTGGATTTGTTATGGAAACTATTGAAAGAGAACATAAAGAATGGTTAATAAAGATGGAGTCACTAATAAGTTTTTTAAAGAAAAGAAAAAGCATAACATTTATTGTTGGAGAGCAAGTAGGTTGGAGTTTGGTCTCAGAATATAAAATTGGTAATACTTATATTGAAAGAATCGGTGAGCTTCAAAAGAGAATTACCACTTTATCAAAAGATAATTGGCTTGCAATAAACGGCAGAGCAATCAAAATAGATGAAATAAGTTTAGAAATTCCTACATAAAATTGGAAGTCGCGCTTTTTGAACCGAGAATTCCCCAAAATACTGGGAATATTGCTAGATCTTGTGCCGCCTTTAACATTCCTTTAAATCTTATAGAACCTTTAGGTTTTAAACTGGAAGATAAATATTTAAAAAGAGCAGGATTAGACTATTGGCCATTAGTTACTGTTAATAAATATGGAAATTTTGAAAATTTTTTGGAGTCAAAATTAACAAAAAGAATAATTTCTTTTAGTAAAAAAAATGGGATTTATTTAAATGATTTTAAATTTCAGAAAGATGATGTTTTGCTATTTGGTAGAGAAGATTTAGGATTGCCAGATTACATTATTGATGAAAGCGACTTTTTAATATCAATATTTATGCCAAATCTACAATCTAGAGACAATTATCAGAAGGGTGTTAGGAGTTTAAATCTTTCTGTAGCATGTGGTATTGCGATATATGAGGCTCATAAACAAATTAATTTTTTAAATCCTAATTAAGTACAAACAATGTCTTACAATATTCTCATGTCTCGGTAGCTCAGCTGGTTAGAGCGGCGGATTCATAGCCCGCAGGTCGCGTGTTCAAGTCACGCTCGAGACATAACTAAATACTATGCTATTAACTTGCTTAGGTGTAATTTATAAACTGCTAAAACTATCAGAAAATTTACTATGTTAAATGCCACTATTACTTTTTTAGATCAAAAAAAAGCAAAGTATCCCGAAGCAAGGGTAATAGTTCTAGATGATAGTTTTAATACGTTTCAACATGTGGCAAATTGTATTATGACAATTATTCCAGGAATGAGTAAAAAAAAGGCATGGAATCTAACCATCAAAGTAGATAATTCAGGTTCTGCAGAAGTATGGAGAGGTAATCTTGAACAAGCAGAGCTATATCATGAGCAACTTGTTAACAAAGGATTAACAATGGCACCAATTGAGAAAGCCTAAAAATAATAATGTCTGTCAGATAATTTTTGGCTTATAAATTGAAACGAATCAAGGGTTTAAAGATTGTAATAAATTAAGTATGTAATCTTAATTTTTTGAATATACATTTTTATTTCCTCTGGAAAAGTTATTTTTATTTTCGCAAAAGAATCAATTCTTATTACAAGAAGAGAACGACATAAAAATGATGGAGCATGAGATGAATATAAAAAGTTAATTGCTCAAAGTTGGACAATACTTAAAAAAGTTGAGGAAACTGTTAATAACCAATATTATTTCTAGGGTTAGTTATATAAATTATTAGATTTAGAACGAAATTAGAAGGCAAGTTTAATGGCTTCAAAAGTAGCAAAGCCATTCCTTGAGTCAAGTTAAATCCTTTGTATTCCATTAATAAATAAAGGTTCTCATTTTTTTATTATAAAAAGACTGTCAATAACAAAATAATCGTTTCATTTATTTACTTCCTTTCCTACATACTGTCTCACTATCTTATCAAGCAAAATACGAATATCTTTATTTTTAAGTTTCTCTAATTGCTGTAGATTTTCAAGAAGATCACAAATTTGATCCTGTGTGTCTTCATTAAATTCAGATACTGAAATTAATTATAGAGGGTTTTAACTTATTAATTTTAGATCGAGAGTAAAAATAAATGTTTATTGTTTAATTTTTTTTTATTGCTATTTTTTTAATGCGGACTAAAGTTCATTATCTCCACGAGGACTTAGTCCGTTAAATTTCAAAGATTTTTTGATTTTTGTTAATCTTATTTAGCATTTTTTTTGAATTAGTTATATAAATATAATTTTTTTAATTACAACATAAAATAGTAAAGCAAAAAAAATTTAGGGAAATTAAGTGTGACACCATTTATTCGAAAATATTATTATTTTGCTTCATTACTTTCTTAAAATACTTAAACTCAATAAATTCATGCATCATTTTGATATCATCCGAAAATTCATGTTTGTTAAATGAATAAAGATCACTTTTTCTTGGGATTTTATTATTTTTTGATAAGTACTTTTCTTCAAAGGAATTATTGATGAAATTATTTTTATCATTGCTATTGGGATTAAAAGAGTTCCTTAACACTCCTCTAGACCTTAACGCTTCTTCAACCAATAAACCTGTTAATTTAGACTGACTAAATTTATTGTCTTTACATAATTTATCAATAATGTCCTGAACTTCTTCACTCGGCAAAAACCCAATTCTTTTTCTCTGAGAGGGCATAATAATAAGATTTAGTGTCACACTTGCACATTTAAAGTGTTGCACTATATTTGATTTAAGTCAACTATTTTTTGTTATGCATATTTTAATATTACCTGTTGGTTTTTTTCTCTGGTATTTAGCTTATGAAGCAAAACCCATTATTAATGATGAAATAACACTACATTTGGAAGAGGAGAAAAGAAATAAAAGAAATAAACTTTTAAATATAATAAATGGAATAATTTAAACTATCTGCCAGCAAATTTTGACCATTCTTTGTGCTTATGATCTAAGTCTGAGATTAACTGTTTTTGATAAGTATATTTGAGTTGATTTTCGTTAAGAGATTTTTTTGTAATGATCATCTCTTTAGAATAAAAAGATGGAGAACTAGAACAACGATTTTTTTTTGGAATATCCATCGAATAAATTTAACTATTATTTTTATATGATTTAACTCCTCCTAATCATAAATTTTTTATATTTTTTTTATATTTACTTAATATATTTTTTTTATGAAATAAAAAAAAAGATTAATTTAAACAGGCTATATTAAAGAAAATATATATTGACTATGAATCTTAAGGAGAGAGGAGTAACTGTTGGAGATTTACTAATCATCATTATCATCCTCCTAACTGGGGCAGTAGTAGTTAAAAGCTTCAATCAAAATAAGAAGACAGCACTTAATCAAATTAATCAAGAGGAAATATCTTATGGTCAAAAATTTTTTAAGAACAATTTTTCTGAATATTAAAACTTCAATTTTTAAATAGTTAATATTTAGACCTAAAAATTTATTGGTTTAAGTATGCCTTAATCTATATATTTAAATATCAAATTTTGAGGTTCCCCGGAAATTAGTTTGTTTAGAAAAAGTAGCTTAAAGATAAGAATTAGAACTTTCCCATTTTAAATTTTCTTTTAAATCATTAATATCATTTGATATATCAACCAAATTAACCATTTGGAGAATTTGAACTTTATTTAATCTATTAATCACTATAAGTTTATTAAGCAAGTCTAGAACAGATTTATCATTGATATTCATTCTTGGTTTTGATGAAAATGCTTTTATAACTGAACTTCATTTTATCTTAAATTTAAAATATCACATGATAATTTTTAATATTTTTTGCTAGGGATAAACAATATCTTAAATTCATAAATATAAAAATCTTAGTCATTAGAAAAATCTAAAACTCACTTTCTTATAAATTCGTTTATCGTAAAAAAAAAAAAAAATGAAAAATGACTCTAAACAAAATTTTCTTAATAGAGATGAAGTAAATGAGATGATTGAATCAGCAATTAGGAGACATAATAGAAGATCTACAATAATCTCAAGTGTACTTGGATGGATCTTAATAGGAGGTTATTCATTTGGACTTTTTCAAGCTGTACAAAACGTCTAATCGAATTCTCCTGAAAAACAGAATAAATGAGATGATAGATTAATAATAGATTCATAATTATTATGCGGGAATATATAGAAACAAACATAAAAGTTATTAGAAAATATTTAAAAAAAAGGAAAAAAGAAATATCAAAATCAAATAACACCTCAATAATGGAAGAATTTAAGGAATGGAGTAATGATCCTATTCCTAAGACAGAATCAATATGGACTTTACCTGACTTGACAAGCAATGAAAGATTAAAAAATTTTTGTCGTTCAATCAAAAAAGAAATAAGATAACTTATCAACTACTTAGTTGAATATTATTTATCTTTAAATAAAAATAACCAGCAAAGCCAATGATATTTAATAAAAGAACGAAAATCCAAGCTCCAATTGGTTGCTCAGAATCTAACTTTTTTATTTTTATTTTATTCTTTAACCTTTCAATGTAATTAGCCATATTTAAGATTATCGAAAACAATAATATCAACTATTATAGGTAGTTGAATTTGATGGAATCTTAAATAAAAAAGAACTTTCTTTAATTAGATTTTTTGTTTTCAGGCCTATTAATTGGATATTTAGTTAATTCCTTTTTGAGGTTTTTTAAAAGTTTATTATGATTCAAAATTGTAAACTTCCTAGTGAAGGTATGATGCCATTTCATTGAATTTTAAAAAAACTTGCTAATTCATTGTTAATAAAATTATAATGTTTAATACGGTCATATAGACCATACATAATTAAAAAAAGGACAAATTTTTTCATGAGCTTAAGAGTTGGACAAGAAGCACCAGATTTTAGTGCTACAGCAGTATATGATCAAGAGTTTAAGGAGATTACACTCTCCGCTCTAAGAGGTAAGTGGGTTGTTTTATTCTTTTACCCATTAGACTTTACATTTGTGTGTCCAACCGAGATTACTGCATTTAGTGATAGATATAAAGATTTTTCATCAATCAATACAGAAATACTTGGTGTATCAGTTGATAGCAAACATTGTCATTTGGCTTGGATACAAACGCCAAGAAATGAGGGTGGAATAGGGGATATTAACTACCCATTAGTTTCTGATTTAAAAAGAGAAATTTGCCAAGCATATAATGTTCTTAATGATGATGGAGAGGCTGATAGAGGTTTATTTCTCATTAATCCTGAAGGAATAGTTATGCATACTACAGTTAATAAAGCCCCTGTAGGGCGAAATGTCGATGAAACACTAAGAATCCTTCAAGGGTATCAATACGTTGCAGCAAACCCTGATGAGGTCTGTCCTGCAAACTGGACCCCGGGTGAGAAAACAATGTTAGAAGACCCAAAAAGTAGTAAAGAATATTTCTCTGCGCTATAGAATAGATAAGTTTTACATTATTACTGAATAGTAAAAAATTAAAAATAAATAAAAAATTAAAATATTCAAAATGGGGTTCATATCCCCTTTTTGAGGTAGTTGAACCATCCAATCACTTAAATTAGATTTATAAGATAGAAAAGACCATATAAAATAAGCTATTTCTATAACTAGTAAAATAAAAACATTAATTAAATTAATGTTTTCTAAACCATAATATCTATGTATATGAAACTGATCATCAATTTTAATATTATTAATTTGCATAAACCAAATAAAAAAAGAAATCAAACAAAAATTTACTAATATTAATTTCTTAAAGAAAATCCTATATTTCTTGAATATTAATAACATAGAAATTAAAAATATGAAAAGATTCAATTGAAAAATATTAGGTTGTGATATTTGAATTCCTTTGAGAAACAAATTAGTTATAAGATCAAAATTTATATAAAAATAATAAGAAACTAAGTACGATAGAAATATCAAATTTATTGCTACTAAGAAGAATAAAGCTCTACCTTTAATTAAATTTTTACTATAGTCTTTATTATTATTAAATTTATAGTGTGTATAGTTATTAAATGAGTTTAAAGATATTAGAAATGGACAGATAGTGCCGCTTAAATAATAAAGAATTGAATAAAAAGAAACATTATTAATATTGAATAAATACAAATTAAACCATTGCTTCTGAACGAATGGAAAAATAAGCAAGAATGAAAGCGTAATTATTAACCTTGTCGAGTTGTTTTTAATTATCAAGAAAAATAATTTATTTTTTATTTAATTTAATTTAAAACAATTAAATCAAACTTTCAACAATTTAGAAGTTGTTAATTTAAATACTTGTTTATCTATAGTTTCTAAATTTAAAAGGATATCAACTAATTTATCTAGTAAAACTCTATTTTTTTTCAATATTTTTATTGAATTATTTAATGAAATTTTAGAAAGCTTTATGATTTCATTATCAATTTTAGAACTAGTATTATCTGCGATGCGGGACTTTCTTCTAAATAATCCATCTCCTAAAAACATTTCATTATTATCAGAATCCATTGAAATTGGACCAATAGTTGAAAATCCATATTTCGTAACCATTTCTCTTACTATATTTGTAGCATAAGAAATATTGCTTACAGAGCATTGTGTAATTTCATTTTCACCAAAAACAATCGATTCTGCTGCTCTTCCAGCTAGAGCAATTTCAATTTTTGAAAATAATAATTTTTTTGAAATCAAGCCACTAGAAATTACATCTTCGTCGGGACATATTTTTGTATATCCTCCTGTAGATCCAGATCTAGGTAAAATAGTTATTTTATCAACTGATTCAATTCCATTTCTCACAGCAGATACAATCGCTCTGCCTACTTCGTTATAAGCAATAATTTTTTTCATATTTGGAGAAGTTATTAATGAACTTCTCAGGCCAATGGTAATTTTATCGAGAGCATTTTCTACATGAAGGTCACTGATTAATTTAGATTCATCTCTTGCACAGTGAATAGCGCTCTCATTCATCAAATTTGCAAGATCTGCTCCCGAAAATCCAACTGTTCTTGAAGCCCAATATCCTAAGTCAACTTCGCTTGAAATAGGTTTGGAAAGTGAGTGAACTGAAAGAATTTCTTTTCTTCCATCTAAATCTGGAAGCATTACTTCAATTTTTCTATCAAATCTACCTGGTCTTAATAATGCTGCATCCAAAATATCTGGTCTATTTGTTGCGGCTAAAACAATAACCCCTGAATTATCAGCAAAACCATCTAATTCAGTTAGAAGCTGATTAAGGGTTTGTTCTCTTTCATCATTTCCACCTCCGATCCCAGAACCTCTTTGCCTACCAATAGAATCAATTTCATCAATGAAAATTATACAAGGAGATTTTTCTTTAGCCTTAGAGAATAGATCCCGAACTCGACTTGCTCCAACACCAACAAAAAGTTCTACAAACTCTGAAGCCGATATTGAGATAAAAGGCACTCCTGATTCACCAGCAATTGCTTTAGCCAATAATGTTTTACCTGTTCCTGGTGGGCCAATTAGAAGAACTCCCTTAGGAACTTTTGCGCCAAGATTTTCTAATTTCTTTGGTTCCTTCAAAAATGTTATTACCTCTTTTAATTCCTCAGCGGCTTCAGGTACACCAGCTACATCATCGAATCTCGTTTCTACATCATCAATAGTTACAAATTTAGCTTGATTTTTGGTAAAACCAAAGGCTCTGGAAGCCAATTTTGATGTGCTCCTCAAGATTAAGACTACAGCTAATATTAAAATCAGTAAAAGACTTATTGAAGCAAATGAATTAGCAGCTGAGGCTTCTTTTCTACTATTGTTAATAGTGAGATCTACCTTATTTTCAGTAGCCTTTTCAAGGATTAATTGATCGTTGTAAAGAATAGGTATTTTAAATTTATCACCATTTTTATACAGAACATCAATTTCTCTCTGCCTAGGGTAGAAAAATATTGATTCTATTTTCCCCGTCTCTATATCTTCTAGAAGATCGGAATAACTTGATTCAGAATCTGAATATGAGAATTTTGATCTAAACACTAATCTTTATAAGTGATTAATAAAGCATATATGCTTATTTAAAAAATTGAAGTATATATACAAAATATACTCAATAGTTTTGGAGATAACCAGTTAAAGGTTATATTATTATATGGAAATAAAGAAACAGAATGGCTGTACCAAAGAAGAAAAAATCAAAGAGCAAAAGGAACCAAAGGCACGCTGTCTGGAAAGGGAAAGCAGCAATAGCCGCTCAAAAAGCTATATCTTTAGGTAAATCAGTTTTAACTGGAAAAGCTCAAGGATTTGTTTATCCTATTGAAGAAGAAGAAGAAGAATAGCTTTTAAGATCCTAGTTTAAATGCCTCAAGTATAACGGCATAAATTGCACCAATTCTTAATTTATCAATTACGGTCCATAGATAATAAAATTTTGAACTTGCGGCAGGTTTAATTCTTATAATGATTTCAATAAAAACAATAATTATTGGAACCATTATCAACTCATTTTTACCTTCAGATATAAATTTGGTAAGAAAATTTGCGAACAAAAAATAACCTGTCAAAACAGAAATTAGACCAATAGATTTTGTCCTCCAAGTATCACTTAGAAAACCAAAAAATAAATTAATTAACTGGTAGGTAATTCTTGAAAAATTAGTTTTTTGCATTACTAAAAGACACTAAATAATCACTTAGAAAGCTATAGTCAACATATGTTTTTTTTAGTTTAGGGCCTTTAATTACATTTGCCACATTATTCTCATCACCAAGACTGTCTAAAATACAATCTAATTTAATATTTTCTTCAAGAACAATTGGGATATTTGAAGGGACAAAAATTGTAGGCAAGTTAGCTGCCAAGGAAGATTTTAATCCTGGATTGGAGTCTTCAAAAACAATTGAGTTGTTTTTGTTAATACCACTTAATTGGATTGCCTTTAAATATGGTAATGGATTTGGTTTCTTTAATTCAACGTCTTCACTTGAAATAATGAACTCAAAAGGGTTGAAACCATTTAAAAGATATTCAACAAGAAGATTGACTTGATTTCTTGAACTTGAAGTAACAATAAATTGTCTTACTTTTTTTCTATGTAATTCATTGATTAATCTAAAAACACCAGTTTTTAAACTAACGCAATTTCTTTTTATAATTTCTAAATAATGAAACTGCTTTGTTTCATGAATTTTGAGAATTAAATTTGCTGAGAAATCATCATTATTCGATTTAGCGTAATAAGCAATCCTATTTTTGCCCCCATTTATCTTCAAAAGTTCTATATATTTATTAGTATCCCAATTCCAATTGATACCAAGATCATTGAAAGCATTATTAAAAGCAGGTAAATGAGCCTCTAATTCAGTATTTGCGATAGTACCATCTAAATCCCAATAAACACCTTCTAGATAAGTCACCAGGGAATTTTTTCGTTATCTACGATAAAATACAAGTGCAATTATTGCTGGTCCTGCCAATGCAACTACGGCTAAAGGAATAAGTGTTGCCATGATTAATGAATATATTTTGTGATACTATTTTTACAAATAAATGATAGAACTGTACTGATACGTAACAAGATTGAATTAAATTATGAAATCATGGACATGTATAGAAAATTGTGGAGCTTGTTGTAAATTCAACTTGAATGAAAGAAGTGGTCTGGCGGACAAACTTAATAAAAAAGATATTGCTTTAATAAATTCAATGACCGATAAAGAGGGATGGTGTAAGAATTTGGACAGAGAAAATAAAAAATGCTTAATTTACGAGACGAGACCACATTTTTGCCGGGTAGACAAATTTTCAATGGCCTTTAAAGGATATTTGAAGTCTGGAGATAAATTTCTTATAGATTGCTGCAAACAACATATTTCATCAAATTATGGATACAAAAGTAAAGAAATGAAAAGATTTAAAATGGCAGTTTCACAAAAATGAACAGTAATATAGAAAAAAAAGAAAACAACATAGAGAAGAGTTTTTTATCTATATTAATAACAACATTTACAACAATTTTTATTGCTGAACTTGGAGATAAAACCCAAATAGCCACATTAATGCTCTCTGCCGAATCGGGTAAGCCTATAATTGTTTTTCTTGGCAGTTCAATTGCTTTAATAAGCTCTAGTGTTGTTGGAGTACTAATTGGGAAATGGATATCGAAAAAAATATCTGCAAGTAAATTTGCACTATTTACAGGTGTCTTGATGATAATTGTAAGTTTATATTTGGCTTTTGATACCTTCAAAAATTATATATAAATGATTTTAAGTTTATTACTGTCAACATTTATTACCGTTTTTATAGCTGAATTAGGTGACAAAACTCAACTAGCTACTTTAACAATTAGCGGAACTTCAAATAAGCCATTGGCAGTTTTTATAGGTTCTTCATCTGCACTTGTCTTTGCAAGTTTACTAGGAGCATTAACAGGAGGGTCTATTTCAAGTTTTTTACCAGAAGTAGTCCTTAAATTAATAGCCTCAATAACATTTTTTTTTATTGGTATCAGGTTATTTATAAATTCATTCGCTATAAGCAAGGAAGAAAAAGAAGAGAAAGAAAATAATTAGTTTTAAGCTTGGATAATAAGGTGTAATAATAGAATATAGAAAACCAAATTTATTAATAAATATTCATTAATTCCATGTTTACAACATCTTTAATAATTGATAATTTGAATCAATCAGAAGGTTTAGAATATAAGAAATTATGCAGATCATTAAAAATAACAAAGAAATCTGATAAAGATAAATTAGACATTGCTCTAAAAGCTCTAGAAAAACTTGAAATAATAAATAAAAATGAAAACAATGAATATAATTACATAAAAGATAGTGATCACATTGTCGCCAAGATAAGATGTAGCAGCAAAGGTTATTGCTTTGCCGTGAGAGAAAATAATAAAGAAGATATATATATTAAAGAAAATCTACTAAATTATGCATGGAATGGAGATAAAGTTTTAGTAAGGATAATAAAGGAGGGATACAGAAGAAGATCACCAGAGGGAATAGTTGATTGTATTCTTGAGAGGTCAAATCAGATACTTCTTTCTAAAGTTGAAACGATTAACGATGATGTATATGCCATTCCGATTGATGATAGGATTCTCTCCAAAATTAAACTTCCTAAAGAGGATAAAAAATATACATTTAAACAGGAAAATAAAAATATAGTTAAAGTTGAGATTGATAGATTTCCAATAGGCCAAGAAGAAGGCATAGGCCACGTTATAAAAGAACTTCCACTAAATAATAATGAGGAATTAGATACTGATTTTGTTTTATCTAAAAGTAATATTCTTAAGTTAAATAACAATAATGTTATTGAAACTAAGAAGATAGAAAACAGGAAAAGAATAGACTTATCAAATAAAAACTCTTATTTGTTCAAAAGTTGGAATTCTGATAATTCACCAATTCTCCCTATGATTCAAATAGATCAGGGGAAGGATGATATTAGTACTAAATTATGGATACATACAAATAATCTTGCAGAAATTATAGATCTTAATAGTAAAAAATCATTAGAAATATTCTTTAATAGCTTTGAATCATTACCCTTATTGAATAATTGGCAAAACTACCTTTGTGAAAAAATAAGACATGTTTCTGAATTTAGACTAGGGGAAAAGAATAAAGCAATAAGTCTTTGTTTATATTTAAATTGTGATAATGAAATAACTGAATGGTCATTTCATCTTACCTTAGTAAAATGTTCTCTTATTGTTGGGAGTGAGCATACTGATGCTCTCCTATCAAGAAAAAGTAAAACTAGAATCACATCACGGATATTAAAACCTATAAAGCCATATATTAAAGATTTAGATAAAATATTAGAAATTTCAAAATCATTTAGGCAGAGACATCTCTTAAACGGTAAAGTTGAAATCCCTACTCCTCTTAATAAAATTGAATCTTTAGATGAGTTTTTTATTCATAACCCAGCTGAAAATTCAAAAGTATATTTTGAACCACTTACAAAAGAAGACTGTCAAACATACCTTTCTCCAATACTACATGAAGGGAATTTAATATGGTTCAAACATGCAAATAAATATGGATTAAATAGTGCAGGATACATATTAAAGGGATTAGATTACATAAATGCGAATGAAATAATAAAATATTCAGATTTTATAGGCAATGATGTACAGCTTAATGAAGACGGCAATTTATCATTTAGTCAATTAATAAAGTTATGCGACGATGATAATAAAAAAAGAATCTTACATAAACTTTTAATTAATGAATTCAAAGAAAATGAAGTTAGCCTGATTTCTAAAGAATCAGATCATGAAGAATCAGAAAAACAATTTATTTCTCCTTGGACCACTCCAGGATATGACTTCATGAACCTTATAAATCAGTATTGTATTTTTAATATGATAATAAATGGGAAGAAATCGAAGAGAAATAATATTAACGAAATAAATATAATGGAGAGTAATTCATGGAAGTTAGTAAATTGGGATATATTCAGTGCATCAACCTCAAAGAATATAGATACATTATTTAATAAATTTGTAATAGATAAACTTAATGAATATAAAAACAAAGTTAACCAATATAAAACTAATATGATAAGTTTAAAAAAAGTAAGAAAAGCAGAAAAATTAATAAGTAATACTTACAGTGGTTTTATTATGGCAGTGCAAAGTTATGGTTTTTTTGTGGAGATATCAGATTTAAATGTAGAAGGTCTTGTTCATGTAAGTACTCTAAATAATGATTGGTATGAATATAGATCAAGACAAAATTTATTGATTGGAAGAAAATCCAAGAAATCATATAAAGTTGGAGATGAGATAGAAATAAAAATTATTAAAGTAGATATTCTTAAATATCAAATTGATTTAGAATTAACATAAATAAATTATCAATAAATATATTATGTAAATATTATTAATCAAAAATAAATGAAAAAAACTTTTTAGAATGATTTTTAAGAAAAAATATTTATTATTATCTATTTTTTTAATAATAATTTTCCAATTATTAATATATACAAATAATAATCAGAGGACATCTTTTAGATACTTAAAGTGGACTATTCAAGAAGTAAGTATAGGTAAATTAATAAGTATTTCTTTTTTCTCTGGTTTATTTATAAGCACTTTATTAAATACAACAATTGATATTAATAAAAAAAATACACTCGAAAATATTGAAGATATTATTGAACCTCTAAATAATGAAGAAGAGATGAAATCGAATGTTGAGATGCCGCCACAAAGAGATATCAGAGATACCCAACCAACAATATCTGTTAATTACAGAGTAATCAAAAATTCTGAAGAAAATAATTTTAACAATGATCAAAATTATTCAATTAATAACAATAACAAAGATGACTGGGATAATGATGTTAATGATTGGTAAATAACTAGAAAATTTAAATTATAAAAACGATTATTTTTATTTATAATGGGCATAATGTAGATTACTTTTATGGAAGAAAATTTAGATCCAAAAATTGAAGTTAATAAAGGGATATCTGACAATACTAATAAATCTAATTCGAATGAGATAACAGTACCTAAATCAGAAAAAATAATTGAGCAAGAAAAAGAAATCAAAATCAATAAAGAAAGCCCTAACTCAAAGAAAACATCTGAACCTGAAGTTGACGTAAAAAATACTAATAATCCTCCAGCTAAAACTATTCCTAAGCAAAAAAAAGAACTCCCTATAGAAAAAAAACCATTCCAAGAATTTATCAATCTTCATTTAATTCCTGAACTAGCAGAAGAAATTAATCAAAGAGGATTAAAAATAAATAATATTAATCTCAAAAATACCAAAAGACCAATTGCTGAAGATAAATGCTGGGTAATAAATTGTAATATTGAAGATACTTGTAGCTTTTGGCTATCATTCGAAAAAGAAGACATAAGTTCATTAAAAAGTATTTCATTATCCAAACCGAATCAAAAACCTAGCATTATTGAATCTTTTCTTATTGACGAAAAAAAAATAACCCTAAAATTAATAATTTCAAGAATACTCCAAAGATTAAATGGACAAAAATTAATAGGAATTAATTAATGAAAGAATGACACCAAGTTAACTTTTTCCTCGAAAATACACAAAATGGTAAATAATAGTATTAATAAATCAGATTAAGATGTCTCAATCAACTATTGAATCTAAAGATAAAAATTCAGTTAATAAAGGAAAAGACCCAGCAAAAGAAACAATCTTAACCCCAAGATTTTACACTACCGATTTTGATGCAATGGCTAAGATGGATTTATCCATTAATGAGGAAGAATTAGAAGCAATTTGCGAAGAGTTTAGAAAAGACTACAATAGGCATCATTTTGTAAGAAATAAAGAGTTTGAGGGTGCAGCAGATAAGTTAGATCCAGAGACTAGAAAAGTATTTATTGAATTTTTAGAACAGAGTTGTACCTCAGAATTTTCAGGATTTTTACTTTACAAAGAGCTAAGTAGAAGGATAAGAGATAAAAACCCTCTTTTAGCAGAATGTTTTGCTCATATGGCAAGAGACGAGGCAAGACATGCAGGCTTTCTAAACAAATCAATGAATGATTTTGGACTTCAACTTGATTTAGGTTTCTTGACCGCTAACAAAGACTACACATTCTTTAAGCCAAAATTCATCTTTTACGCAACATATCTCTCAGAAAAAATTGGTTATTGGAGATACATAGCAATTTATAGACATCTAGAAAAAAATCCAGATAGTAAGATTTTCCCAATTTTTAATTTCTTTGAAAATTGGTGTCAAGATGAAAATCGTCATGGTGATTTTTTTGACGCTTTAATGAAGGCTCAACCCTCTACAGTTAAAGGTTTTATTGCAAAATTATGGTGCAGATTCTTCTTATTAGCTGTCTTTGCGACGATGTATATAAGAGATGTTGGTAGAAAGGAATTTTATGAAGCTCTTGGTCTTAATGCAAGAAAGTACGATAAATATGTAATTGATAAAACGAATGAAACTTCCGCAAGAGTTTTTCCAGTAGTATTAGATGTTAATCATTCTTCTTTCTATGAAAGGCTTGAAAGAATAGTTGAGAATAATAAACGTCTATCAAAGATTGATCAAAATAAAGGTTCAAAATTTGTTAAAAATATAAATAAGTTACCCACCTACATATCAAACGGATACGAGTTATTAAGACTATACTTATTGAAACCTCTAAATAGCGAAGATTTCCAACCCTCAATCAGATAATCTTTATACATAGAGTAAATTTATAAACTCATATGCTTTCGTCACAAATTAAATCAAATGAAATCGAATTTGGTAGCTGCAATAAAGATTTATTAGAAGAAATTATTTTCTATGGACTGGAACTAGGTGCTGATTTTGTAGAATTATTTATAGAAAATACTGATAACACTAGTGTTCTGGCTGAAGAAGATTCAATTACAAGTGTCAGTCCATCATTTGGTAGAGGTGCTGGAATTAGAATCTTCAAAGATAAGAGAGATGGATTTGTCAGTACAAATGATTTATCAAAACATGGATTGATGAGATCAGTATCTCAGGCTATTGAGATGCTGGATATAACCGACAAAAAAAATAGAGAAGTTTTTAACGGCTTAACTAAACATAGAGATTACACTTTATCAAAGAAAACATGGATTGATGAAGTCCCCTCTATTCACGAGATAAGTGAAAAACTATTATTCAGCAACAAGTACCTTAAAAAAAACAACAAAATCTTAGTGAGAAAAGGAAGTTACTCTAGAAATTTACAGGAGGTGATAATAGCCTCCAGCGACGGAACCTATGCATCAGATATCAGGTTACATCAAACAGTTGGTCTTAATGTAATTGCTAGTGATGCCCAATACCGATCTAATGGGAGTAGAAGATTTGGATCATCAGCGATGCCAGATGAATTTAGATTATGGGATAATGAAAAAGCTGCAAATGATGTGTTTGAAAGCTCAATGAACATGTTGTATGCGGATTATGTTGAAGCTGGACAAATGCCAGTTGTATTAGCTAATAAATTTGGGGGTGTTATATTTCATGAAGCTTGTGGACATTTACTTGAAACGACGCAAATAGAACGAGGTACAACACCTTTCGAGAACAAATTAAATGAAAAAATTGCACATGAATCTGTAACAGCAATTGATGAAGGTATATCAGAAGGATCCTTTGGTTCATTATCAATAGATGATGAAGGAATGGAACCTGAAGAATCAGTGCTTATAAAAGATGGAATTTTAAAAAAATTCATATCTGACAGAGCAGGTGAATTAAGAACTGGCCACAAAAGAACAGGTAGTGGAAGAAGACAAAACTATTCATTTGCAGCAGCTTCAAGAATGAGAAATACTTATATAGCCAAAGGTGAATACTCTAAAGAAGAATTAATAAATAGTATTAGCGATGGTCTTTACTGTAAAACAATGGGTGGTGGAAGTGTTGGTGCTACAGGACAATTTAATTTTGCCGTAGAAGAGGGATATTTAATTAAAAATGGGAAATTAACTAACCCAGTTAAGGGCGCAACTTTGATTGGTGAGGCGAAAGAAGTAATGTCAAAAATATCAATGTGCGGAAATGACTTAGAATTAGCCCCAGGATTCTGTGGATCCATTAGTGGAAGTGTCAATGTAACTGTTGGTCAACCTCATATAAAGGTTGATTCAATTACTGTTGGTGGAAGATAAGTTATGAATGCAAGAGAAATAACTACTCAAATCTCTAAAGCTGCAGATTTTTTAAATCTTAAAAAATGGGATTATGGTGCAAGCTTTTCAAATGATTATTCAGTACAAGTAGATAAAGGCGAAGCCAAACAACTTAAGGCCTCACAAAAACAGGTTTTAACTATAAGAGTTTGGAACAAATCCAATCTAGTTGGGATTACTACAACAAGCGATGTTAGTGAATCTGGTATTAAAAAGGCTCTAAACAAAGCAAATATAGCTTCCGATTTTGGCAATAAGAATGAAAGCACCGAATTTTCACCACTAGCAAGGGATCCTATTAACACTAAAGAAGTTAGGAAAAGAAATCCTGTTGGAATACAAAAATTACTTATCCTTTTGAGAGAAGCTGAATTAAAACTAATAGAAAGTCACGAATCCATAAAATCTATTCCATATAACGGTTTATCAGAGAGTTTTTTTGAGAGAGTGTATGCTAATAGTGATGGCGCTTTTCGAAGTTATAGTAATAGTCATGCTGCCTTATATTTATATGCAAGAGCAGAAGAGAAAGATAAGAAACCTCGTAGCTCAGGAGCTGTCAAACTTGGATACGGAGTTGAGGATATAGATATTGAATCTTGTATTAAAGAGGCATCAAATAAAACTATTTCTCATTTAAATTATTCATCAATTAAAACTGATAAATATCTAATTTGTTTTTCTCCAGAATCTTTTTTAACTATCATTAATGCCTTCAGCTCAATGTTTAATGCTAGAAGCATTTTAGATGGGGTGAGCTTATCCAATAAAAATTCTATTGGGGAGAGAATATCTACAGAAGCTCTTAATATTTATGATGATGGCCTTCATGAAAAGAATATTTCTTCAGCACCATTTGATGGAGAAGGAACCCCTACCAAAAGACTATGTTTAATTAATAAAGGGAAAATAGAAAATTTCCTACATTCTGAGTCAACCGCGAGAATATTTAAAACAATTCCTACTGGCCACGCTGGACTTGGATCAAAAGTCTCCGTATCTCCTGATTGGATCGTAGTTGAGAAATCTAAGGGGAACTACGATTTAAAAACATCATTAGACCACTCTAATTACGATGGAGAATTTGTTTATATTGAAGAATTAAATGCAATTCATGCGGGAGTAAGAGCAAGTCAAGGTTCATTCTCTCTCCCCTTTGATGGATGGCTTTATAAAAACGGAAATAAAGTTTCTATAGAATCTGCTACTGTAGCAGGTGATATTAAGTACCTGTTGAAAAATATAATAAATATTGAATCAAACCAGGAATTAACAACTAGTGGGATTTCACCACATGTATGGGTACATGAATTATCAATAACTGGTGACTCGTGAGGATTGTATTTTGGGGAACACCTGAATATTCACTTGCGAGCCTTGATATTTTGAATAAATCTAAGCACGATGTAATTGCAGTAGTTAGCCAACCAGACAAGAAAAGATCTAGAGGAAATAAACTAATTTCTTCACCTGTTAAAACTTTTGCTAAGAATGAATCTATTAAAATTTATACTCCAGAGACAATAAGGGGAAATATACCTTTTATAAATGAACTTAAATCATTATCTTGTGATTTATTTATTGTCATAGCTTATGGAAAAATCTTACCAAAAGAAATATTAGAAATCCCAAAACTTGGTTGTTGGAATGCACACGCCTCATTACTTCCAAGATGGCGTGGTGCTGCTCCAATCCAATGGTCCCTAATGAAAGGAGATGAATTTACTGGAGTAGGAATTATAAAAATGAACGAGGGACTAGATACTGGCGACTTATTATCGGAAGAAAAAATTAAAATCGACAATAACGATAATTTAAATACACTTTCAAAAAAACTTAGTATTTTATCTGCAAAATTATTTTTAAAAGCTACATCTTTACTCGAAGAAAATATTAATAAAAATATTAATTCTCAATTAAAAAAACAAAATACACTTGGAAGAGAAATTACTTACGCAAGAATGATTGAGAAATCAGACTATAAAGTGGACTGGAGTAGTGAGTCGTTTAAAATTTCTCAAAAAATAAAAGCATTATTTCCACGAGCAAATACAACTTTTAGAGGTAAGAACCTAAAAATAATTAAAATCAAAGTTTTGAGTACTCATGAAATTAAAAATAAAAAATACCTTTTCATGAGCAATTATTCAAAACCAGGAATTATTCTTGCTGTCATAGAAAATGAAGGAATAATAATTTCAACTAAAACTGATCCGATTATTTTGTTAGAAGTAAAACTTGAAGGCAAAAATATAACTAGCAAAAATCAACTGATACAACAGTTAAAGCCAACAGTAGGTGAATATCTCTCAGATTAAGTTTTAGATTCTTTTTTAGAGAATCCCCAAATGAAAGCAAAAAGAATAAAAATATAAAAATAATAGTCTGGAAGAATATACTCTTTAATTAATGTATTTAGTAAAAGCTTAATCCCAACAATTAAAATTGCTATGTAACCGGCTGTTTCTAATCTTGAAAATATATACAGAAGTTTTAGAAATATCCCTGATGTAAACCTTAAGGCTAATACCCCAATTACTGCTCCAAATATAATTAATATATATTGCTCGCTTATAGCTACTGCAGTAGTGATACTGTCTATGGAAAATGCAAAATCAGTAATTGAAAGAAGTGCTACTACCTTTAAGAACCGAAAATTATTTTTATTATTATCTGTGCTATTTTCAGCGTTTTCTATATCTGAATTTAAAAAAACATTTGAAATGAACAAATATACTAAATATAAACCAGCGAAAACCCTAATAAGAATAAACTTGAGAAGAAAATTAGATAATATGATGAGAATAATTCTAAATATTAAAGATATTGTTATCCCAATATTTAAAGCTCTTGACCTTAATTCTGAACTGTCGAGGGATTTAGTAAGAGAAGCTAGTGCAACTGCATTATCAGCCGACAATAATAATTCTAGAGCAATTAATATTGGTAAAAGTGTAAAGATTTCGTACCAACTGTCTACCTGATCTAGTGTGGGTATAAAGGAATTTATTGCGGCTGAATCCATCAAATATTATTCACAAACAGTATAAAATCTAATATAATGTATCGGATATTTGTAATCAAGATTGATAACTATAAATGAGTTTAAATACTTTAGTTAATTATATTTCTAACTCACAAATTACTTCTGAATTAATAAAAAGAAATTCAAAAAATAAAGAATTAAATATTGTTGGTTCAAGTAGATATGCAAAATCAATAATCTTAGATAGCATAGCAAAAAAAGAGGAAAAAAATATATTATTAATCTGTCCTAATGTAGAAATTGCATACAAATGGATTGGTTATTTTGAGAGTATAAATGATAAAGAAGTTTTATATTATCCTCCAACAGAGCATCTACCATACGCATCTATAAATAAATCCAAAGAGATTGAATTTAGTCAGCTTACTGTTTTATCCAAATTATTAAAAAAAGAGAAAAAGGAACTTAATATTGTTATATCAACAGAGAGATCACTACAACCTCATCTAATAAATAAGAACTTTTTAATTGAAAACAAGTTAGATTTGCAAAAAGGGGTTCAAATTGAGATTCAAGAATTAGCAAATAAACTATCGTTGCTGGGTTATACAAAGGAAAATGTAACTTCAACAGAAGGATTCTGGAGTAGAAGAGGGGAAATAATAGATATATATCCTGTCAATAATGAATTTCCAATAAGATTAGAATTTTTTGATAATGTAATTGAGAAAATAAGAGAATATGATCCATACACACAAAAAACATTAGAAAGTATTAATAATATTGAAATAATACAGGCTGGATTTGATTTACTTATAAAAAATAAGTTAAATAATTTATCTAAGAACAGTACTTTTAATTCAGAAGATATAAATAAAAATAATCTAGATCGGTATTTAGGAATAATTGAAAAAGAACCCTCAAATATAATAGATTTTATTGATAAGGAAACAATTCTTGTAATTGATGAATTAGAAGATTGTAAAAAATTTGCGAATAATTGGTATCTAGATTCAGAAAGTAATTTTGATAATTGTGCTTATGAAATAAATGAGAACCTTAACAATAATTATATTAATTTAGAGGCTAAGCCTAATTTGCATTCAAAATTTGAGGAAATATTAAATTCACTGGGCAATTTAAATTTAATAAAATTGTATGAATTTGAATCTAAAGTCAATATTAATAATAGGTTTTTGTTAAACGATAAAAGAATAAATTCATATTCTAAAAATATAGGAAAATTATCCAACGATATAAATAAAAATATAAAAAACAAAGAAAAAGTATGGATATTATCAGCACAGCCATTGAGAACTAGGACTTTACTTTTTGAGCACGAATGTAATACAAACTTCTTAGAAAATCCTAATGATATTGATGAAGCATTTAAGTCAATTAATAATTCAACTCCTTTAATTATAAAAAACAGGAACAATTATGAAATCGAGGGTTTTTATCTTCCAATATGGAAAGTTGTCCTAATAACAGACAAAGAATTATTTTCTCAACAATCTCTTTTTAATAATGTATTCATAAGAAGAAAAAGAAGAAGTGTCAACTCAAATATAAATGTGAATAAAATTAGTCCCGGTGATTTTATAGTTCATAAAAATCATGGAATAGGAAAATTTTTAAAAATAGAAAAAATTAATTTAACTGGAGATTCAAGAGATTATTTAGTCATTCAGTATCAAGATGGGAAGATAAGTGTTGCCGCTGATCAACTTGGTAGTGTTAACAGATATAGATCAAGCGGAAAAATAAAACCGAAAATAAATAAATTAGGAGGGACAGAATGGGAAAGAATAAAAGATAAACATAAGAAACAAATCAAAAAAGTTGCTGTCGATATATTAAAACTTTATGCAAAGAGAGAAAAATTAAAGGGCCACATATACCCAGAAGATGGGCCTTGGCAAGTTGAATTAGAGGAATCATTCCCTTATCAACCTACACCTGATCAAATTACTGCTGTAAAAGAAATAAAATCTGATATGGAAAACGATAAGCCAATGGACAGGCTAGTTTGTGGAGATGTAGGGTTTGGTAAAACAGAAGTCGCTGTTAGGGCTATTTTTAAGGCTATTACATCAGGCAAACAGGTAATATTACTGGCACCCACAACAATACTAGCTCAGCAACATTGGAGAACAATAAATAATAGATTTTCACCTTACCCAATAAAAGTTTCATTACTCAATAGATTCAAAACCGTAAATGAGAGAAAGGAAATCTATGCTGGTTTGAAAAATAACAAAATTGATTTAGTAGTCGCAACTCACCAAATATTAGGGAAAGAAGTAGAGATAAAAAATTTAGGACTACTAGTTATAGATGAAGAACAAAGATTTGGAGTAAGACAAAAGGAGAAAATAAAAAAATTCAAAACCAACATAGACGTTTTAACTCTCTCGGCAACTCCAATTCCAAGAACTCTTTATATGAGCTTATCTGGACTTAGACAAATGAGCTTACTAAATACTCCTCCTCCATCAAGAAGATCAATAAAAACATATTTATCTGAAATAGATATGGATGTTATAAGAACTGCAATTAATCAAGAACTTGATAGGGGAGGCCAAATATTTTATGTTCTTCCAAGAATTTCTGATATTGATCAAGCTGTAAACAAATTAAAAAATATGTTTCCCAGCTTAAAATATATTGTTGCTCATGGGCAAATGAACGAAACAGAGCTTGAGAATGCAATGATTGCTTTTAATAATGGAGATGTAGATTTAATGATATGCACAACGATAATTGAAAGTGGATTAGACATCCCTAAAGTAAATACAATTATTATTGAAGATTCTCACAAATTTGGACTTTCACAACTCTATCAACTAAGAGGAAGAGTTGGTAGAAGTGGAGTACAAGCATACGCTTGGTTATTTTATCCAAATATAAATAAAATAAATGATGCTGCAAAACTAAGATTGAAAGCTATAAAAGATTTTTCTGAACTAGGAAGTGGATATCAACTTGCAATGAAAGATATGGAAATAAGAGGAGTTGGAAGTTTACTAGGAGAAGAACAAAGTGGAAAGGTTAATGCTATAGGATATGATTTATACATTGAAATGCTTCATGAGGCTATTTCAGAAATTAGTGGACAAGAAATACCCGAAGTTAATGATACTCAAATTGATCTCCCAATAAATGCATTTATACCTGCATTATGGATATTAAACAGGGAAGAAAAGCTTGACGCTTACAAATCTGTTACTGAATGTTCTAATAACAATGAACTAACTGAATTAGCTACAGACTGGGTGAATAGATATGGAACTTTGCCAAAATCTGTGGAGTCGTTAATTATGTTAATGAAACTAAAGCTTCTCGCTAAAAAATGTGCTTTTAACAAAATCAAACTTAAAAAACCAAATATCCTAATAGAAACAAAATTAAAAAAATCTACTTTTAAAATACTTAAAAATTCATTACCAATCAGTGTACAAAATAAATTTAATTTTGATGAAGGAGAACAATTTTCTATAATAACGATAAGGGGATTAGGAGTTACTGAGATTCAAAATCAAATTGATCAATTAATGTTTTGGTTTGGTTTATTTGTAAAAGAAATAGATAATTTTGACAAAGATCATTTAATTAAAAAGGAATAAATTATTAAATAATAATTTAAAATCCGCGAAATAGTTTATTTTCGGTTAGGTTTATAAAAATTTTTTCTTTTTCATGGGTGAATATATAGATATTGGAATTCAAAATTCGATTTTACCCTTTTCAATTATTTTGTCATCCATTGCTCTTGGTATTTACGCATTATTTGGAGCGGAAGCTGAAAACGATGATGATGATTCAGATTCAGGAAGCGGCGGACTAATGCAGCCTATTTAAAATTATTTATAGATTTTTTTTAACCTTTGTTTTCTATTTATAATTCTAAATATTCTATAAAAGGATCCTATTAATAAAATAAAGGTGATAACTGAAGAAATAAAAATAAAAATCACTAAAAATATTTCGTAGAGATTTGAAAAGAGATCAATAAGTAACACAAAAGATTTAAATAAAGTAGTTGGTACTTTTTGTAAAAGCAAAATCTTATTAGGTATTAAATAATTTAGATAAACCAAAAAAAGACTCAAAATAAACATAAATACAGATTCAATAAAAAGTCTTTTA
Source organism: Prochlorococcus marinus str. MIT 9107 (assembly GCF_000759855.1). Lineage (GTDB taxonomy): Bacteria > Cyanobacteriota > Cyanobacteriia > PCC-6307 > Cyanobiaceae > Prochlorococcus_A > Prochlorococcus_A marinus_N. The sequence continues at coordinate 43,045 of NZ_JNAI01000009.1, read as the reverse complement.
TTAGATTTTCTTCTTAAAGTTAAATTTTTTTTAAAAATATATTTATCAGAATTCATATTTAATTTAGGGATTTTTAAATCTGCCATAAATCAAAATTAAAAGAATAAATTAATAATTATTCTAAAAAGAAAATTACCCTATACTATCGTGTTTATATTTAAGATGCTACGAGGTCTTTATTTTGTATTTATTAATTCATTTTTTTCTTTATCATTAATAGGATTATAAAAATAAATAAAAGTAGAAGAGAATAGAATTAAAGAACAAATTGAAATAATCGGTGGCAGAAAGAAATTTAAAATTTTAAATTTAGTTAACCCAAATCTTATTTTTTTAGGAATATTATTAATAAAAGAAGATTTTTTTATTCTAACTTTTGAAGATTCATTTAACTGATCAAAGCAATTTATGGTATCTGATAACAATGAATTGCCAATCTTTATAATTAGTGGTTTAACATCTGGCTTTGAACTCTTGAGAACAATATTATGTATGTAGAGATTGTCAGCCTTTATATCAATCAATTTGGACTCATATATAGGAGTTTCGTTATTTATTAGGAGATTTGAATAAATATAAAATGCATCCATAATTGGCCCTAAATGTTCAAGTTTCCCTTCAATAAGTGGTTTATCAATTATGGTTAATTTCCATTGTGAAATTATTGATATTTGATCTTGATATTCATTATTTGAAAAATCTGGCAATCCAATTATTTCAAGAGTAACTGAAGATTGATGAAATAATAATCTGTTCTGAATCATAATTAATAATTGAATAAAAAGTTCTTCAACTTTTGATAACCCTGATTAGAGATACAAAGGGATAATGTAAGCAATGATTTTATGAGAATCTCATCATTAACAGTAAGATTTAAAAGCTTTTTAACTCTCACACTATGCAAATTAAACCTCTCATTAATTAATTCTATGAATCTTTGATTAAAATCATTCCAAATAACTGAATTCTGTTCAGGATCTTCTTTAGATTGAAGTATCTCTCTCATATAGGGATATAAATATCTAGACATTTCAACAGTAATTTTAATTAAGGCATCAAATTCCTCTAATTTAATATTGTTATTCATATAAGATTTTCTCAAAGGATTATTATTCCTTAGTTTCCAAATAGTAATTTTATTTGGCAAAACATCATTCAATTTTAGTTTATTTGATAAAGAGTAAAGGGATTGGATACCATTTAAATCTATGGTTTCTAGGATTAATAATAATAAATCAAGCTTTTCTACAGATTGCCTTTTTACCTGATTTCCTTTAGTTAAAACAGTAATTGTTCTTTATTTCGCTATTTTTAAACTATAACAGAATAATTAATCCATTTTTTGAAATAAAAATGAATATAACTTATCAAGTTCTTCAATAGTTAGCATTCCATAACTCCATAAAAATATTGGTAATGTGGTTTTATTTTTTATTGATAATTTTAGACCAAGTTCAATAGATGACTCATCTAATCCAATTTCATTAAGTAAATAAATTATCATTTTTCTAGACAAATAATTATTCATAAGTTTTATTTAATTCTTGAATAAATAATAGATTTAGTCATTTGATTAAGGATTAATTTTCTTATGAAAAGAAAATTATTTAAAAGTAAAAACGATAATTTTCTTATTGGAAATAAAAAAAGGTTTCTATTTGCAAAAATCGAAATCAAAGAGTCAGTTATGAGCATAGTAAAAAAAATGTCTAAAAATCTGCTAGTAAAAAATTTAAATTTAAATAAATTCAATTGAATTTTTGTTATGACGGTATTTTTATTAAAAAGATCAAAAATAGCATTAACATCTCTCCAGCAACTATTGAGGCCTTGACCACCTACTGGATGAAATGTGTGAAATGAATCTCCAACAAAAACAATTTTTTTAAAATCAAAAAAAGGAAACTTCATTGATAAAGAAACAGGAAATATATTTAATTCACCTATTATTTGATCTATCTTAAATTCAATAGGGAGAATAGTTGATAAATTATCCATTAAAAAATTCTTGTCAGAATTTAATCTTTCAATAGATTTTAGTGTACTGGAAGTCCAAATCACTTGATATAGGTTTTTCTCTAATGGCAATAAAGCAAGAGGGCCTTCTTCTCTAAAAATTTCGTAAGCACGCTTTTCACAATTACCTCTAAGAGAAATCTTAAAAGTTAAACAGGACTGATTATAAGATTTTTTTATATCAAAAAAATTAAACAATTTTTTATCTAGAGAATTTGCTCCTGTAGAAAAGAATTGGTAATCAAATAATATTTTTGTATTTAATAAGTTTTGTGGTGTCATAAAAAATATATTGTCGTAATTATCAATCTCTTGAAAAAAAACACTTATAAGATCTGAATGTTTAACTACCCAACCAATATTTGAAACTGAACTTATATCATCATCTAAATCTGAAATTGTTAAGTTTGTCACGGAAGAAGTAACGCTGTCTGATATTGAAAGGGTATCGAAGCCAAATAAATATGGTTCTAATTTTTCCCAAAGACTAAATTTAGATAATATTTTTCTTGTTGAATGAGTAATTGCATAAGTTTTGTCCTTATCAATTAATCTATCTTTTGGTAATAAATCAGTTAAAAAAATATTACAATCAAATTTTGAAAGTGCAATTGAAAGTAGTAAACCTGTTGGACCTGAGCCAACAATTTTAAAATTGAATTTACTTTTCATCAGAGATTATAGATATCATCTATCTATTGATACAAATATAGCAAATTTCCTCAAATGCTGGTCTTAATAAATAGGGATACTCACCAACCCATAAATTACTTTCTGGCAACCAAGCATCGGTTAAAGAAAAATCTCTATCAAAATTACGATTATTAGATGTCAATAAACATCTTATTGAAGAGCCCACTTTAATTTGACTATGCTTATTTTCCATCGGAAAACATAATTTTTCTAAATAACCATCTTCATCTTCTAATTCAAGTACTAACCAAGTCCTTTTATTCTCGATCACCTCTAATCGTCCTTGCCTATTAGATTGTTCTCTTGAACTTTCAATCTTTTCTGTTTTGTAGATATCTGAGACGTAACCATCAAATATAGAAAAAAATTTATATTTTCTTATTTGCAAATTTTTTCTACTTGATTCAAGAATTGGGCCCCAGATGATATATAAAAAGAAAGCAACGCAAAGCAATAACCAAAAATTATTTGTTTGATCTCCAGTTGAACTAATAATTAATGAGATAAATCCTCCAATTGACGAAACTATTACTCTTTGAAGAATTTTTCTGGGGTTACCCAAAGCATATTTAAATTGACTCCCAGTACCAACTGCAGGAATAAGTTTTGAAATTTGATTTGAATTAATTGGAATTAGCATTTTAAAAAATCAATTTTTCAAGTCCATAAACTAATGATTGATAATTTCCTATTTTTTTAATAACTTGTAAAACTCCGGGCATATAAGCCTTTCTATCAATAGTGTCATGCTTAATTGTATAAGTTTCACCAGGGGATCCCATAATCACTAACTGATGTGCTAATAATCCTGGCAATCGTACCGAATGTATATTTATCCCCGAATCTCTAACCCCTCCTCTCACACCCTTCAATGACTCAAACTCTTTTACTAGTTTCTGATTAAATTTCTTTGGGTATTCTTCAATCATTTCTGCAGTTTTTAAACATGTTCCGCTAGGGGAATCTGCTTTTTGATTATGGTGCATCTCTATTAATTCAATGTTTTCATAAAACCTTGCAGCTACAGATGCTGCCTGCTGGAGAAGAACCATTCCTACTGAAAAATTAGGAATTATCGCACAACCAACAGATGCTTTCTGAGCAAAAACAGACAAGTCTTTTATCTGAGAAGGAGTAAGACCTGTAGTTCCTACAACTGGTGAGATACCATATGCGATAGCTGATCTGGTGTTTTCATAAACGGAATCAGGATGAGTAAAATCAACCATGATTGGTTTGTTAATTTCATTTCTGTAATTTTGACTAACAGAACATAAAGTACCTTCTAAATCATTCGACACAAAAACATCACATTGTTTTACCTTCAATAATTCAGAAATATTTGACCCATTATTCTTTTCATTAATGTCAATAGCAGCAACAAGTTCACAATCTTTTGAATTTAATACAGTATTCACAACTTCGGTTCCCATCCTTCCTAAAGCTCCGGATACTAGTACTGGTATAGTTTTTTTAGAGTTTTCAATCATTTTTGTTAAAAAATTTTTTTTAAAGGTTGTTACACGCTATTTATATTGCACACAATAACGTCTTTTCATTCGTAGTCTGGTAGAAATACTTAAAGAAAATCAATGTTTACGCAGGTCCGCTCAGCAAACCGCAGAGTATCTCCTGTTGAGGATAACAAACATAAAGTTGTAATAAAAGCAGTTTATGTTGTCCTTGAGCCACAATACCAAAATTCCTTAACGGAAGCTGCAAAGTCAATAAATAAAATGAACGGCCCAATAGGTATCGACCTTAGCGGCTATCTTATTGAAGAACTTAGAAATGAAAGTAATTTTGAAGATTTTAAATCTGACATAGCAAATGCAGACATATTTGTTGCTTCCCTGATTTTTATTGAAGATCTTGCACAAAAAGTAGTTGATGCAGTTTCTCCATACAAAGAAAAACTTAAAGCATCAATTATCTTTCCCTCAATGCCAGAGGTAATGAGATTAAATAAGTTAGGTTCATTTAGTATGGCTCAACTTGGACAATCTAAAAGTATTATTGGTGATTTAATAAAGAAGAAAAAAGAATCTGATGGAGCAAGCTTCCAAGATTCAATGTTAAAACTCTTAAATACGCTACCGTCAATTCTAAAATATTTACCAGTAGAAAAAGCTCAAGATGCAAGAACATTCATTCTGAGCTTTCAGTACTGGTTAGGTGGGACTTCTGAGAATTTAAAAAACTTCCTGTTAATGATCTCGGAAAAATATGCAGTTTCAGATAACATCAAAGATCAAATAGAAGAATTCAAGATACAAGATCCTGAAACCTTCCCAGATTTAGGAATTTGGCATCCTTTAGCTCCTTGCATGTTTGAGAGTCTTAAAGAATATCAAAATTGGGAAAATAACAGGAAGGATATAATCCCTAAAGATGACAAAACACCAACGATAGGACTAGTGCTTCAAAGGAGCCATATCGTTACCGGAGATGATGCTCACTATGTCGCTGTTATTCAAGAGTTAGAATATAGAGGAGCTAGAGTACTTCCTATTTTCTGTGGAGGTTTAGACTTTTCTAAACCAGTCAATGAATTTTATTATGACTCAATTAATAAAGATATACCTATTGTAGATGGAGTTGTCTCTTTAACTGGATTTGCACTCGTTGGAGGCCCAGCAAGACAAGACCATCCTAAAGCTATTGATGCTCTAAAAAGGCTAAACAGACCTTATATGGTTGCACTTCCATTAGTTTTCCAAACCACTCAAGAATGGGAAGATAGCGACTTAGGATTACACCCAGTTCAGGTGGCGCTACAAATTGCGATTCCAGAGCTGGATGGTGCGATTGAACCTATCATTCTCTCAGGTCGCGACGATGCAACAGGTAAAGCACACACACTCCAAGATCGAGTAGATGTAATCGCTGAAAGAGCCATAAAATGGTCAACATTACGAGTAAAACAAAGAAAAGATAAAAAATTAGCTATCACAGTTTTTAGTTTTCCTCCAGACAAGGGAAATGTTGGTACGGCTGCATACTTGAATGTTTTTGGTTCAATTTACAGAGTACTTCTTGAAATGAAAGCAAAAGGGTATCAAATAGATGGACTTCCAAGTAATTCAAAAGAATTAATGGAAAAAGTAATTAATAACCCTGAAGCAATGGATGGTTCTCCAGAGTTAAATATTGCTCATAAGATGTCAGTAAAAGAATACGAAGAGTTCACACCATATTCACAAAGACTTGAAGAGAATTGGGGCAAACCGCCTGGGAATCTTAATAGTGATGGACAGAATCTAATTATCTATGGAAAGCATTTTGGAAATGTTTTTATAGGAGTACAACCTACATTCGGTTATGAAGGTGATCCAATGAGATTACTCTATTCAAGGAGTGCAAGTCCTCATCATGGTTTTGCTGCATATTACACTTATGTAGAAAAAATATGGGGCGCTGATGCTGTTCTTCATTTTGGAACTCATGGTTCACTAGAATTTATGCCCGGCAAACAGATGGGTATGAGTGAAACATGCTATCCAGATTCTCTTATTGGATCATTACCTAATTTGTATTATTATGCGGCGAATAATCCTTCCGAAGCAACAATCGCAAAAAGAAGAGGTTACGCTTCAACTATTAGCTATTTGACTCCTCCAGCAGAAAATGCGGGACTCTACAAAGGGCTAAAAGAACTAAGTGAGCTTGTTGGTTCCTATCAACAACTAAGAGAAAGCAGTAGAGGTATTCAAATTGTTAATGCAATAGTTGAAACTTCTAAGCAATGTAATCTTGATAAAGATGTTGAGCTCCCTTCAAAAAAAGTAGAAGAACTATCTCTAGATGAAAGAGATCTATTTGTTGGTAATATCTATAAACAGTTGATGGAAATAGAGAGTAGATTATTACCATGTGGTCTTCATACAATCGGAGAAGCTCCAACTGCTGAAGAAGCTGTAGCAACCCTTGTAAACATCGCATCTTTAGAAAGAGAACAAGAGGGGTTAAGATCTCTCCCTGGACTACTTGCAGAATCAATAGATCTTACTATCGATCAAATTTATGAAGGTAATAATAAAGGTGAACTTAAATTTGTAGAGTTAAATGAAAAAATCATAAAGACAGCAAGAGGAACAATATTTGCAATGGTTAACTCCTTGAAAATTGTTGATGGTAGAGTCTATTTAGAAAAATCACTCCTTTCTAAACTTTTTGACTTTCTTAAAGTATTTGGCATAAATCTCCCCACTCCATGGCTGAGAGTTTGTAGATTAAATGGTTTTAATGAAGTAAATCAGAAAGAATTAAATAAATTATTTGATTATTTACTTTTCTGCTTGGAACAGGTCTGCGCAGATAAAGAAATGGATAGCCTCATTAAAGCATTAGATGGGAATTATGTTTTGCCAGGACCAGGAGGAGATCCCATAAGAAATCCAGGTGTTTTGCCTAGTGGTAAAAACATACATGCACTAGATCCTCAGTCAATTCCTACTACAGCAGCAGTGGCTGCCGCAAAATCAGTTGTCGACAAATTAATAGAAAGACAAAAGGAAGAGCAAGGTACTTGGCCTGAAACAATTGCATGCGTTTTATGGGGAACAGACAACATTAAAACTTATGGAGAATCCCTAGCGCAAATCTTATGGTTTGTAGGGGTAAAACCAAAACCAGACTCTGTAGGAAGAATAAACAAATTAGAATTAATCCCATTAGAAGAATTAGGAAGACCAAGAATAGATGTGGTAGTTAACTGTTCTGGTGTATTTAGAGATTTATTTATCAATCAAATGGCATTAATAGATCAGGCAGTCAAATTAGCCGCCGAGGCAGATGAGTCTTTGGAGTCAAATTTTGTAAGGAAACATTCATTAGAACAAGCAAACAAAGAAGGTACTTCAATCAGAGAAGCCTCTGCGAGAGTATTCTCTAATGCAAGTGGCAGCTACAGTTCGAATGTTAATTTAGCCGTAGAAAATTCAACATGGGAGGAAGAAAATGAATTACAAGAAATGTATTTATCTCGCAAGACATATGCTTTCAATGCTGATAATCCAGGTGAAATGAATCAAAAAAGAGAAGTATTTGAATCTGTCATGAAAACAGCGGACGTTACATTTCAAAACCTTGATTCTTCAGAAATTTCCCTAACAGATGTAAGTCATTATTTTGATTCAGATCCAACAAAATTAATTAAAACTCTAAGAGATGACGGCAAAGAACCAAGTAGCTTCATAGCAGATACTACTACTTCCAATGCTCAAGTCAGGACACTTGGAGAGACTATTAGATTGGACTCAAGAACTAAACTTCTAAATCCCAAATGGTATGAAGGCATGCTCAAATCTGGTTATGAGGGAGTAAGAGAGCTTTCTAACAGACTTAATTACACCCTTGGATGGAGTGCTACAAGCGGTCAAGTTGATAATTTTGTTTATGAAGAAACAAATGAAACATTTATAAATGACGAAGAGATGAGGAAAAGACTAATGGATTTAAATCCCAATAGTTTTAGAAGAATAGTGGGAACCTTACTAGAAGTTAATGGTAGAGGATATTGGGAAACGTCAGACGAAAATATAGAACAATTAAAAGAACTATACCAAGAGGTTGAAGATAAAATTGAAGGTGTAAAAGAATAAAAACCTTTCTACCTTCTGTAAATCTTATCAGCAACTTTTAGAATTTGAGAATTCATTTTTACATTATGAACTCTCACAATATCAATATTAAAATGGGAACAGAGACAACTTATTGCTAATGTGCCAACATCTCTTTCTTTAGGATCTAATTCATTTAAAATTTCCCCTATAAATCTTTTCCTAGATGCACCAATTAAAATTGGTAAATTTAGTTTTTTAAATACATCTAAGTTTCTTAAAATTTCTAGGTTTTGATTTATATCTTTTGAAAAACCAATACCAGGATCTACAATTATATTTTTTTTAGGTATATTTTTCTCTAAAGCATTTTTTATCAAATTCTCAATAGAGCACTTAACTTCACTCAATACATTTTCGTATCTTGAAAATTGATTCATATTTTGACTATTTCCACGACTATGAGTTATGACAAATGGGCAGTTAAATTTTGAAACAACATCTAAGATATTCTTATCCCTTCTTCCTCCAGTAACATCATTTATCCAATTAGCGCCATTTAATAGAGCTTCGTGAGCCACCTCAGAATTAAATGTATCAATAGAAATTAAAATTTCTGGATATTCAGATTTTATTAATTTTAAATAGGGTATTAACCTTTTTATTTCTATATTAGATCCAACTTCTTCTGCACCAGGCCTCGTACTCTGAGCACCAAGATCAACGATATCAACCCCATTCTGCATAAATTGATTAACTTGATATAAAACTTTTTTTGGAGAATTAAAATCTCCTCCATCACTAAATGAATCAGGAGTTAAATTAATAACCCCCATAATTGACGTTTTCTTTCCCCAGCCTTTCGGCCATGGTTTTTTTTTATTGATAATTTGCAATTCTTGCAAAACTATTAGGATCTAAGGAAGCCCCTCCAACTAAAACTCCATCTATGTCACTCATCGACATAATTTCATCAATATTATTAGGTTTAACTGATCCTCCATATTGGATAATTACATCATCAAAACCTATTAATTTTCGAATCAAAGAACATATCTTATTAGCGTCTTTAGCTTCACATGTTCTACCTGTCCCAATAGCCCAAATTGGTTCATAAGCAACTATAAGATTTGATGGATCTGTATTTTCCAGTCCTTGTTCAACCTGTCTAGTAATAACTCTATCTGCTTCTCCTCTCTCTCTTTGTTCTAATGTTTCTCCAACGCATACTATTGGGGTAAGTCCACTAGATTGAGCAAAAACTGCTCTTTTATTAATTTGTTCATCACTTTCACTAAAATATTTCCTAGGTTCACTGTGACCAACTATTGCATATGAGACCCCATGTTCAAGAAGCATTTTTGAGGATATCTCCGCAGTAAACGCTCCTTCATCTTCCCAGTGAATATTTTGACTAGATATATCTAAATAATCAAAATCAGAATGAACAGAAAAAGTTGAAATAGCTGTGAAAGGTGGAGCGATAACAACTTTACGATCATCCTTTATGTTTTTTATTAAGGGTATAAACTCTTTTAAATAAGACTTAGTTTCTGCACAGTTCATATGCATTTTCCAATTACCAGCAATAACAGATTTTCTCAAAATACTATCTCCAAGAAAATCATAATAATATAAACCGAGCTGAATAGGCCAACTATTCAAAAATTAATTCATTTTTTAGAAATATTACTTTGTCACCCTTATTTAACTTTCTCCCTCTTCTAGTTTCAACTAAACCATTAACTTTCACAGAACCAGATCTAATAAGAATTTTTGCCTCTCCACCAGAAGATACCAAATTTTTCCATTTTAAGTATTGATCTAATTTCATTGTTTTGTATACCAAAAGATATTGATAAAGTAGGATAAATAATAATTTATATAATATCTTGAGATTAATACCTTCGGTCAGAAAATATCTAAATAGATTTATTAAGGGTTTTATATGCATGCTAATTTACGTGGCTTGTTGGCCTTTATTAGCGTACTTAGCTGGAAACTTAATTCCAGCAATTGGATCTGGAGATCTATCAAAAGTTTCTAGCATAATAGTTAAGTCTTTATTCGTATTTTTAATTCAAAAAACAGCTCAATTTGGGCAAGATTTATTTATAGCGAAACCATCTTTAGAAATTAGTGAAGTAATGAGAAGAAATTTATTTAGCAAAATTCAAAAAATAGATATGAATTCTATTGAAAAGATTTCAGCAGGAGATATCACCTATAGACTTACAGAAGATGCTGATAGAGTAAGCGAAGTTATTTATAAAACAGCTCAGGATACTATTCCGTGTACTTTACAATTGTTCGCGGTAATAATATATATGTTCTATTTGGATTGGTCACTCACATTATCAACTTTTGTATTGGCACCATTGATTATTCTCTCAGTTAATAGTTTTGGAAGAAGAGTTTTATTAGCATCTGAAAAAAGCCAAGAATCAACTAGTAACTTAGCGGGTTTAATAGGAGAATCTATAAATGGAATGGCTACTGTAAGAGCTTTTGCCGCCGAGCATTGGATAGAGAATAGATTTTATAAAAAATTAAGTGCAAATAAAAAAGCAAGATATAAAACACTAAAGTTACTAGCATTTCAGCATCCCGTAGTAGGGTTTATAGAAGCCTTTGGAATATTAGCAATATTAGGTTTAGGAGCTGCAAGAATTAACCTTGGGCTTCTAACAAGTGAAGAATTTAGTAGTTTTTTTGCAGCCATATTGATGCTTATTGATCCAATAAGCCATGTGAGTACAAATTTTAATGACTTTAAACAAGCAGAAGCATCAATAAAAAGGTTAAATAAAATAAATCAAGAACCCATCGAAGATGATAAAGAAAATTCAAAAAGAATATCCAATATTGAAGGCAAAATAAGTTTCAGGAAAGTAAACTTTGAATACAAAAAGGATAATCAAATTCTTAAAAATATAAATTTAGATATTAAAAAAGGAGAAATTACAGCATTCGTTGGAGCTTCAGGGGCTGGTAAAAGTACCATGATGGCATTGATATTAAAATTTATAACCCCAAAAAACGGAGATATTTTTATAGACGATAAAAATCTAAAATTATTAAAGACAAAAGATATAAGAAAAAATATTGCACTAGTGCAACAACAGCCTTTTTTATTCTCAGGAAGAATTATTGATGTAATAAGAATGGGAAGGCCTTTTACTAAAGAAGAAGTTATAGAATCGGCAAAAACAGCAAATGCTCATAATTTCATTAAAAAGCTTCCTGATAAATATGAAACTAAAATAACTGAAAGAGGATCAAATTTCTCAGGTGGGCAGATACAGAGGATAGCAATCGCAAGAGCAATACTAGGGAATCCATCTGTTCTTCTATTAGATGAAGCCACAAGTGCATTAGATGCAGAATCAGAATCAGAAGTTCAAGAAGGTCTTAATAGAGCTATGAAAAATAGAACTGTTATTGTAATTGCTCATAGATTATCCACAACTCAAGAGGCAGATCAAATAATTGTCTTCGATAAGGGGGAAATAATTGAGGTTGGGAAACATATTGATTTACTCAATAAAAAAGGGATTTATAAAGAATTATGTGAAAAACAATTGATTAAAAAATTATAATCCTATCTTAATTATTAAAAAGTTAAATCCATGAGTGAAAACACAAATACTTCAGAAAATCCAGTCTTAACCTTTGAAGGAAAGAAGTATTTTATAAATGAACTTTCTAATGAAATAAAAGAATCTATAAAAGCTTTACAAATAGCAGAAACACAATTAAAAATGCATGAAGACACTTTGAAATTACTGTCAATAAGCAGAAACGCTTTAGCTAATCAATTAAGAGAAAAATTAAAAAACTTAGAATGAAATTCTAATAATTATGGATCTCTTGTAAAGAGTAAGTGTAAATTTGATTACTTTGCAATGCTTTGATTGCTTTAATGGCCGCCTTGGCTCCTGGAATAGTTGTAAAAGTTGGAATGTTATATTCTAAAGCTGCACGTCTTAAATATGCGTCGTCATGAAGTGCCTGAGATCCTATTGGAGTATTGATTACTAATTGAACAAGTCCCGACCGAATCAAGTCCTCTATATTCGGTCTACCTTCATGTACTTTTAGCACTTCATCAACTTGAATGCCTAAATCTACCAAATATGAAGCTGTACCTTTTGTAGCAATTAATTTAAATCCTAAAATCAACAATTCCCTAGCAATTTCTTCTAGATTCTTTTTATCTAAATCATTAGTAGACAAAAACGCTACTCCCTCAGAGGGGACACCATTTCCCGATGCCAATTCCGATTTAGCATAAGCAATTCCGAAATCTTTAGCTAAACCCATTACTTCTCCAGTGGATCTCATCTCAGGACCCAAGAGTGTATCAGATCCAGGAAATCTTTTAAAAGGCAAAACAGCTTCTTTTACTGCCTGATATTTTGGATAAAATTCTTTGGTAAAATTAACATCTTCTAATGTTAAACCTTGCATTAATTGGGTAGCTAATTTTGCAATGGGTTTACCTATGGCCTTTGAAACGAATGGAACTGTTCTAGAAGCTCTTGGATTTGCCTCAAGAATAAATAATTTATTTTCTTTGTTATTTATATTTGTTACCGCAAACTGCAAATTAATTAAACCAATAACTTCCAGTCTTTTAGCTATTAATTTTGTCCAGCTCTTAACAGTATCTATAGTGGATTTAGAAAGAGAAATGGATGGTAAACAACAAGCTGAATCTCCAGAATGAATACCAGCAGGTTCAACATGTTCCATAAGACCAGCAATTACAACAGAACCTTCAGAATCACATAAAGCATCTACATCTATCTCAATAGCGTTATTCAAATATTGATCAAGAAGTATTGGATGGTCAGGCGACACCTTAACGGCTTCAGAGATGTATCTCGATAATTCATTTTCATTTTTAACAATTTCCATTGCCCTTCCTCCCAAGACATAAGAGGGTCTTACTACCAAAGGGAATCCAATATTTTTTGCTACGGTTTGTGCTTCCTTTTGATTACGAGCTATACCATTTAAAGGTTGCCTAATATTTAATTCCTCAAGTATTTTTGTGAACTCCTCTCTATCTTCCGCTAAATCGATAGAGATTGGAGAAGTCCCAAGAATTTTTGAGCCAGTTTTAACTCCATCATTTGATTTAAGCCATTCAAATAAAGGTAATGATATTTTCAGCGGAGTTTGACCTCCGAATTGAACAATCAAACCATGAGGGTTTTCAGCTTCTATTATGTTGAGAACATCCTCTAAAGTTACAGGCTCAAAATATAAAATATCGCTAGTATCATAATCTGTTGATACAGTTTCAGGATTACTATTAACCATTATTGTTTTATAACCATTTGCAGAAGCTTGATATGATGCATGACAACAACAGTAATCAAATTCTATTCCCTGACCAATTCTGTTTGGACCTCCTCCTAGGATCATAATTTTTTTTGATTCATTATTATTTGAAATCTCGCTATCAAAAATTTGAGAATTAAGATTAATAAATGACTCCTCGTAAGTAGAATAATGATATGGAGTAGAGGATGAGAACTCTGCCGAACAAGTATCAACAGTTTTATAAATTGGATTAATATTAAGATCTTTCCTATATTCTCTAACTTTAAAAAAATCAGAATTAGTTAACTTTGCGATTTGTTGATCTGAAAACCCTAATTGTTTAGCATGAAGCATCAAATCTCTATCAAGAGAATAAAGTTCTTTTTCCTTCAAAAAATCAATTTCAAAATTAAAAATATTGCGCAATTTTTCGATAAACCATAAATCTATATTTGTCACTTCTTGAATATAAGAATTTGATTTTCCAAGCTGCATAGCTTTTTTAATTATGAGAATCCTCTCAGATGTAGGGTTTCTTAAACTATTTTTTAAATCATTTTCGTTTTTATATTCTTCAAGTGAATCGAATTCCCAGCCGCTAATTCCGACCTCTAGGGACCTTAATGCTTTTTGAAATGACTCTTCAAAAGATCGACCAATCGCCATTGACTCGCCAACGGATTTCATCGCAGTACTTAAGATTTTTGAAGTGCCTTTAAACTTTTCAAAAGCAAATCTAGGAATTTTGGTGACAACGTAATCAATCGATGGCTCAAAACATGCCGGTGTTTTTTTTGTAATGTCATTAATAATTTCGTCAAGTGTGTAGCCAACAGATAATAAAGCTGCAATCTTAGCTATTGGAAATCCAGTTGCTTTACTTGCCAAAGCAGAGGATCTACTCACACGAGGATTCATTTCTATGACAATTACGTCTCCATTCGTTGGATTTATTGCGAATTGAATATTACTCCCACCTGTTTCAACTCCTACCTCTCTAATAATTTTCAATGACAAGTCCCTCAATCTCTGATACTCCTTATCTGTTAAAGTCTGTGCGGGAGCTACAGTAATCGAATCTCCAGTATGGACACCCATTGGGTCTAAATTTTCGATACTGCAAACAATTACAACGTTATCTGAAGTATCTCTCATCACCTCTAATTCAAACTCCTTCCATCCAATAAGTGATTTTTCAATCAATATCTGATTACTTGGACTTTCCTCTAATCCTGTTTTACACAACTCGATAAATTCCTCAAGATTAAAAGCGATTCCACCTCCTACACCACCTAAAGTGAATGCTGGCCTTATTATAAGAGGGTAGGAATTAATCTTTTTTGATACCTCTTTAGCTTCAGTCAAATTAGAAGCTATCCCAGATGGGCAAACATTTACATTTATTTTTTCCATCGATTCTTTAAACAATTTTCTATCTTCAGCTTTATTGATGGCTTTTAAATCAGCACCAATTAATTCAACATTATTTTTTTTTAAAAAATCTGACTCTGATAATTTAACTGCAAGATTTAAAGCGGTTTGACCTCCCATAGTGGGAAGAACGGCATCAGGTTTTTCTCTCAAAATAATTTGAGAGACAATTTCAGGAGTCAATGGTTCAATATATGTTTTGCTCGCGATCTCAGGATCAGTCATTATCGATGCTGGATTTGAATTTATCAGAATAATTTCATAACCAGCTTTTCTTAAAGCTTTGCATGCTTGCGTACCAGAGTAATCAAATTCGCAAGCTTGTCCAATAACAATTGGTCCTGAACCTAGAATAAGGATTTTTTTAAGATCACCTCTTTGAGGCATAATTAAACCTTGATTTATTTCATGCTACTTATAAATCATCAGATGTTAATCAAGTTACTTGAAAAGCAACATTTGTTTCTATAGTATTGAAAGAAATTAATTTTTTATGAGCGAACTTCAGCGACTTAAAAGTTTATTGCCTCCAGAGAATGAGAGTTGGGTATTTGTTGAAGCTGCAGCTGCTATAGACCCTCCTCTTATAGCACTTGAGGAAATTGGTCGTGACGAAGTAGAAATTCAAATAGATTTAGATGAATGGGATAACTTTGCTATTGACCACAGGAATCTATTGTTTTGGCACGAAATTGGGAAAATTCAAAATGATACTATTCCCAGAGATGGATGGGAAATGGCTGCTCTTGCGATAGGTCTTGGAGGAGCTATAGGGGAGTTGTGGGTACAAGATGGTCTTCTTTTATTACTTGCGCTTGGTTTATCAAGTTTTGCAGGATATAGATTATATATAAAAAATAATTCTGAAAAAAAACTTCAAGATGCTATTTTTGCAGATGAAAGAGCTATAGATCTTGCTTGTAGATTTGGATATAGTATTCCAAATGCTTATAAAAGTCTTGGTGGAGCATTAAAGGAGTTAATTGAGAAAACTCGAAAAAAGAAAAAAAGAAGTTTCTTTGAGGATAGATTGGATGCCTTAAGAAAAAGTGCAGAAAAAGCTAGATCAGAAATGTCTCAGCAAGAAGGCTCAGAAACATCAGTCTCAAGCGAAAATGTATATGGACAATAAAAGTTTGATTTTAATGGCAGCTAAAGCTTGTGATGAAAAAAAGGCAAAACATATAAAACTTATAAAAATTGACAAGGTATCTTTTATTAGTGAATGGATACTAATTGCGGAGGGATTATCGGATGTACAAGTTAGATCTATAACTAACTCTGTAGAGGGGGAACTTAGAGAGAAAGCTAAAATTGAACCAATACGAAAAGAAGGGGTAAACGAAGCGAAGTGGGCTTTACTTGATTATGGTGATTTGATTGTAAATATTTTTCAACCAGAAATAAGAAGATTTTATGACCTTGAATCATTCTGGAGTAATGGAGATAATCTTACATTTCCATAATTATTATTTTATGAACGAATCTAAATGTCCCGTCCCCAAAGAGCAACAACCCACAAATGAATTCATTGAATTATCAAAATCTACCATTTTTTCCTGGCCTAAAACAAAAAAATCACTAATTACAGTATTAATAAAATTCTGGGCATGTGCTTTTCTTCTATTTCTTGTTATTTCTTCAGGAAGTATATATTTCAAAACAAACCTTTTAAAGTATATTCTATTAAGTTTTTTTAGCAGCTTGTCAATACCTCTCTTGATTGCTATCAGGTTGTATCTTGGTTGGAATCATATATTCAAGAGATTGACATCTGAAAGAGTAGAGTACGAAGAGTCCGGTTGGTATGACGGTCAAGTATGGTTAAAGCCATTAGTTTTAAAAGAAAAAGAATCACTTATTGCCTCAATTGAAGTAAAGCCTATTTTAAAGAATATAATTCAAATTTTTTCTATTATCTCAGTCTTAGCTTTATCAGGAATTTTGCTTTTTCAATATAATAATTTCTAAATGAGTTCAAACTTCAAAAATCTCTATACATCAAATAATCCTCCCTTAGAAGCATTCCTAATAAGAGGATCAAATATTGAGTCAATCCATAAAATTCACGCTGTAATTACCGACAAAAAAGGAAGGGTTTTAATGTGCGCAGGTAATCCAGAATATAAAAGTTTCATAAGGTCAGCTTTAAAACCGTTTCAAGCAATACCTTTTGTCAGCAGTGGAGCTGCCTCGAAAATCAATAATGATTCAAAATCAATTGCATTAGCATGCGGCTCACATAGTGGATCAAAAATGCATTCAAGAGAAGCCTTCAAAATTTTATGGGAATATGATATAGACATTAATAATCTAAAATGTCCAAAAACTAAGACAAGTCCATTAGAACATAATTGTTCAGGTAAACATGCTGCTTTTTTAGCGACTTGCAAAAAAATGAATTGGCCACTAGATAGTTACTTAAAGGGAGATCATCCACTACAAATCGAAATATTCAGAATTATTTCTGAATTACTTGAAATCCCGCCATCTGAATTAAACGCAGAACGTGATGATTGTGGCGCTCCAACTCTTTATTTAAAACTATTAGAAATGTCAAAGTTATATTCACTTCTAAGCAGTTCCGACAATGCTGAACTAGAACAAATCAGTAGAGCTATTACAACAAACCCAATAATGATAAGTGACAATAATAAATTTGATACAGAAATAATTAAGGCTTCTCATGGTCAAGTAATCGGTAAAGGTGGTGCAGAGGGAATACAGTGCCTATGTAAGGTAAATGAAGGTATAGGTTTGGCTTTAAAAGTAGAAGATGGTTCCAGAAGAGCCAAGCATTCTGTTAGCCTTCACTTACTCAAACAGTTAGAGTGGATATCTGACTTAAGAATTCAAGACATTGAAGAAAATGTGTTTGATTTTTCTGAAGGAGTGCGAATAGAAGTTAAAGGTCAATTAAAGTTCCAAGAATCCTAAAGAAATAGAAAAAAATAACCCTTTCAGATGTATGCTATGTATATGCCGCGGGGTAGAGCAGTCTGGTAGCTCGTCGGGCTCATAACCCGAAGGTCGGAAGTTCAAATCTCCCCCCCGCCACCATTTAGAAGCAGCTTCAAGGCTGCTTTTTTGTTTTTTCATTAGTTTGTTTCTTCAACATTTTACAAAGATATAAAAAACCGCTGTAATATAAGTACTATCAAAAAGAATTCATAAGAACTTATTTAAGATCCTTTTGCATGGAGAATTTAAAATCAACTCTTACAATTAAACCAATAATGATAAGGAAAATTCCAATATAAGAGTTCAAAGATAGTTCCAAAAAATGTAATTAAGTTTCTATTGTAAATTTTAGCTCATAAATCATTTCTCTTAAATATTTAAATAATTATGAGTTTTAAAAAATAAGAATGTTGGCCCTTTTCTTTTTGAATAAGTAAGTTTTTAAGTTAGAGTGCAATCTATTAATTTAGAAAAACATGCAAAATCTGCTACAACGTGATCTAGGTTCAAGCTTGCTTTCAATAGCTGTTGTTTTAGGGTGGTTAGGCTTGTTTTTTGTCTTCTTGAGAATATTAACAATTTCAATAAAAAGAATACTTGAAGCTATATTCAAAAAATCTTAATTATTTAAATTAATCAATTATTTAGAATTAGTCACGTAACTCACTTTCAAATAAGTATAATGACCTAAAAAATGTCAATTTTAGATATAGCTAAAATAGGAAACTTTGTTCAAGTAAATTTAGAACTTTCTAAGGATAGGCTTAATAAAGAAATTATTGATGCTATTAATGTTTCTTCCATTGGGAAGATAAGTGATTTCAAAATAACTGATGGGAAGGGTATTGGAGTTGTACTGCAATTATCTAATGGCAAAGAGCAATGGTTTTTTGAAGATGAAATTGATATCCTCGACGAAAATGGTGATGTAATAAAAAAATTTAATGATGCAAAAGATAATAATCTGATATTTGATATTTTAAGGAAATTAAAGTATGAAAACAAAAATAAGATTAGCGAGTTACTTAATCCAATTAATTTTTTTCTCTGGCTAGTGGTATCTTTTAAAGATATTTTTTAAATAAATAAAAATCTTAAGAAATTAAATAATTAAAATGATTAAAAATATTATTGATGTAAAAAACTTGTCTAAGTCGTTTGATATTGCGACCAAAGAACCAGGTCTGAAAGGGACAATTAAACACTTTTTCAGGAGACAATCAAAAAGTATAAAGGTTATAAAAGATATAAGTTTTGAAATTAAAGAGGGGGAAATTTTAGGTTTTCTAGGAGCTAATGGAGCTGGGAAAACAACAATTTTAAAAATTCTTTGCGGCTTAATTTATCCCAGCGAAGGTTCAATTTTAGTTTCAGGTTACTTACCGTACAAAAGAAAAGAAAATTTCCTTAAGAATATCACCTTAATAATGGGTCAAAAACAGCAACTAATTTGGGATCTTCCACCAATTGAATCTTTTTATTTAAATGCATCAATATATGACTTAGATAAATTTGAGGCAAAAAAAAGAATAAAAAAATTATCAGACATGCTTGAAATTGAAGATGAGCTTTTCATACCTGTTAGGAAACTTTCGCTTGGTCAGCGTATGAAATCAGAATTATTAGCAGCTCTAATACATGAACCAAATATTCTATTTTTAGACGAGCCTACACTTGGTCTAGATATTAATGCACAGAGAAATTTAAGAAAATTCCTTAAAAAATATAACCAAGAGACTAATGCAACGATATGCCTGACAAGTCACTACATGAAAGATATTACTTCGCTATGTAAGAGAGTTATATGTGTTCACAATGGATCCATCTCATATGATGGCAAACTTGATCTGCTATTAAAAAAACTATCTCCAATTAAAGAAATATTAATAGTATGTCGCTCAGAGGAAGATGCAATTAAATTAGAAAATTCAGGTTTTACTATTAAAAATAAAACAAAGAATGAAATTACTATAAAAGTTGAAAATACTTTTATTACTTCGTCACTGAAAACCATCCTTAATAATTTTGACATTGAAGACCTTTACATAAATGAACCACCTATAGATGAAATTATTGGGAAAATATTAATACAAAAAGATTATGATATCTAATTTGATTCAACGTAAAATATTTACCTTATTAAAAGTCCAATATTCAAACATGTTGGAATATAGAGTAGAGATTGCATTATGGGCTATTTCAGGAGTTATTCCTTTTTTCATGTTAAACATATGGACAAACAATAATCTTAATGAATCCATAAACATTAGTGATGTAATGCTTTCTAGATATTTCTTGTGTGTTTTTTTTGTTAGGCAGTTTTCAGTAGTTTGGGTTGTATTTAGCTTTGAAGAGGATTCTCTTATGGGGAAAGTATCTCCTTATCTAATTCAACCTTTAAACCCATTTTTCAGGTATTTAGCACAGCATCTTGCTGAACAAATAACAAGGTTTCCTTTCGCTATTATTATTGCATTTTTCTTTTTTATTTTTAATCCAGGAAGTATATGGATACCAAATTTAGGTATTTTATTGTTATCAATAATATCGACTTTCTTATCTTTCCTAATTCAATTTTTAATTCAGTCAATAGTTGCATGTTTATGTTTCTGGACAGAAAAAGCATCATCAATAGAAAGATTGCTATTTATCCCAACTTTATTTCTCTCAGGCCTCTTGGCTCCAGTAGCTTCGTTTCCCGAATATGTTAAATCCTGGATTTATTTAACTCCTTTTCCATATCTAATAGATTTCCCTGCGAACATACTATCAGGTAATACTACAAATATCAGTGGAGGCCTTAGTATGCAAATTCTATGGATTATTTTACTTTTTCCAGTATTTAGAAAAATTTGGTTTGCAGGAACGAAAAAATATACTGCGATGGGATCATGAAACCAAGAAAATATTTAAAAGTTTATAAAAAATTTTTGCATACTTCATTAGCTTCAGAATTTGAGTATAAAACTAATATATTAATTGATTTAATTACTGCAATTTTAAGTTTAATAGGGAGTATTTTTTTATTATCTATTTTCTTTCAAAATACTAGCACTATTGGAGGCTGGGAATTTGAACAAGCACTAATAATTCAAGGTATTTATACAATTTTAAATGGAATAACTAATACATGGTTCAATCCTAATCTTACCGAAATAGTTAAACATATAAGAGAAGGAACATTAGATTTCGTACTTTTAAAACCTATTGATAGTCAATTTTATATCTCATTAAAAAAGATAAACCCATCAGGCTTTTTAGAAATAATGCTTGGGTTTTGCTTATTGTTATACTGCATCAAAATTAATCAAATAAATTTAAATTTAGGTTTTCTGGCATTATCTTTGATTACGATAATGTGTTCAATTTGCATTTTATATAGCTTATGGTTTTTTATTTCTACAACTACTATTTGGTTTGTTAAGACATGGAATGCCACAGAAGTATTAAGATCCTTCCTTTATATTGGAAGATTTCCTTTAAATTCATTTTCATTTTCTCTAAGAATATTTTTTAGTGTTTTTATTCCTATTGCATTTATAACCACAATACCGTCTGAAGTTTTCCTAGGTCTTTCTCAATTATGGAAAATATTGCTTGAAGGTGCTGTTACCATAGTATTCCTCACGACTTCTAGAAAGTTCTGGTTATTTGCATTAAAATTCTATTCATCCGCCTCTAGCTAAATATTATTTAACAACCTCCCTGCAAAATTCCCAAATTCGTTGTTTACTTTTAAGATTAGAGAGCCTAGATAATCTCTTGAAATTAGTTGTCGCTTTTTCAACAGATAAAAGCTTACAATTGTAGTCTATTTTATAATGTCTAGCAATTATTCCTAATTTCAATGCAATATCAAAAAGGATAATTATCAGCGCGAAAATAAAAGCAATAACTAAAACATATGAAAATGACTTTGAATAGTTTTCATTATCAGTCTTTAATTCAAACTTCATTATTTAACTATATGCTGAGGGCACTTAATTGCAGCAATAGCAACAGCTGTAACTTTAAAATTTTCTGACTTCTCAATAACCTTTTTAACCTCTAATGGTCCAAATTTATTACTTGCATCACTGTAAGAAAGAAGTAAAGATTTATAATTATCATGACCAAGATTTCTATATTCACAGAAATTATCTCCAACATAGTTCAAAAGAGTTATTAATGTTAATTCAATCATTAAAGCTTTTTAACTAAGTGAGTTCTTACGAATAATACAGTGCTTGACATTTTTAACAAGTTAAATTACTTAAAAGACTTGAAATCTTGAGATAAGAAGTATATTCCTTAAGTTAAAAATTAAAAATTAATTCATAATTTAAAGACTCATAATATGAGAGAATTGGTATAGCGCTATCTGTAGTGTTTTATGACTACAAAGGTGGCGCTACAGATAGGGGGTTGCAATTTGTATGAAATTGGTTTAAAAATAAGATTCCCCATCACCCGGCCCCACATTAGTGAGGCCTTTTTTTTTAAAATTAATAAACAAGGTTTCAATTAAGAATATTATTTAATACGACGAGTAATTCAATAACGGTTAGGATCATGAAAAAAGGTAAAATTGAATTTATCGTTAATAACTGTCATTCTTTTTGTTTTTTTATGAGAACACCCACATTAGTAATAAAAATAATTAATCTACAAAAAACTTATTATGGATTTAATAAATAAACTAATCCCAACAAAAAGAGAAACTATTGTAAAAGTTTTTTTTATTAATCTATTTCCTTTTATTTTTGACAAATGAGCTCCCAAAAATCCGCCTGAAAAAGAGCCCATTATTAATAATATTAATAGATTTAAAGGGACTGAAGCTATGTTAATCAAAAAAATTGCTCCAGTAAAATTCCAAAAAATCCCAACAGTAATGAATGTCAAGCTGATAGCACGAAGAAAATCCATCCCAAAGGTTTTTATTAGAAGTATTGTTACAAGCAATCCAGTTCCTGAAGAAATAGAACCATTCAAAATACCTATTAGGCAAATAAAAATTGAAAATCTAATTTTTTGAGTTAAAGTAAGCTTTTTTTTACGAGTTGACAACCCTAAATCTGATTTTAGAAATGAGTAAAATGCTAATATTATCGAAATTATTCCTAAAACTAAGTATAAATATCGTTCTGATATAAATTCAACTATAGAAGCCCCAAAAACCACCCCGGGTAATCCAAAAATTAAAATTTGCCAAGCTACGTGAATATCATTTTTTATAGATTTAAAATTTCTTAATGAACCGCCTATTCCTAAAGCTACTGTTGCGAACTTGTGACTAGCAAGAGCCTGATAATAAGGAATCCCAGTTAAAATTAAAGCTGGCAATTGTATTAAGCCTGCACCACCTCCAGAAATTGCTGAAAAGGTATTGGAAAAGAAGGATATCAAAAAAATAGATATACTTTTATAAAAAGAATAATCAAACGTATTTACTAATGTTGTTAATAAATAAAACATTAATTCTAAATTCTAAATATTAATTTGAAATATTATTATTTCAAAGATAAATTGACGATTTAAAACGTATTATCTTCTATCTATTCAATCATAGTTTAATAAAAACTGTTATTATCAATAAAATTATCAAGAATATTATGCATAAGAAAGATGCAATTTACCTTGATCAGCTATGTCCCAAGATAAGTAATAAAAGTTGGAGAGATTCTCTTCATAAAATCACTACATATAAATGCATTTATTGTGGTAACCCATCAGAATCACTTGATCACCTTCATCCAATGTCAAAAGGGGGAAGTAGCCGCACAAGAAATTGTGTACCATGTTGTTTGTCATGTAATGGAAAAAAATCAGATTCGGAAGTTCTTAGTTGGTACAGAAAACAAAATTTTTATGATCCTAGAAGGGCGATGGCAATACGTGCGTGGTTAAATGATGATTTAAGATTAGCGTCTGTTCTTTTGAATTATTTAAATTAACAAAAAGGGGATTTTGATTTGATTAGGTTTCCTAAAAATATTTTTTAAGAGTATTTAATATATTTTCAGCTTTTAAAATAACATTGAATTTTATTTAAATTGTTATTTTCACTACGGATTTATTTTTGTAGCTCCTAATAATCGACATTTTAGAATATTCATCTTTCCACATTATTGGCGAATCTATAACTTTTCTCTCGGGAGATTTTACTGAAAAAATTAAGCCAAATACAAAAAGAATCGTAATTAAGATTATAATCATTACCAATTTGTCAGAAATATTATTCATGAGCTTAATTATCGAGAAAAATTTTTGTCAGGAGTAGTTTTTTCATAAACTTCTAGAAAGTATGATTTAAAATAATCAACTCCCTCCTTTCCAAATAATCCAAATGACCATCCACAATCATTCACTACTTGAAACGAAATTTGATTGGCCAAATCTTCTTTTTCAATCCATTTTTTTTGTGGATTATAAGAAAACGATATAATATTTTCTGTTTTAACAATAGCGGATTTCATTGCTTCATCTTTAGAAAAACCATTTTGAATAGCTTTGCAATATTTTCTGGAGAAATTATTAGATATTCTATTTTGGAGTAAGCTAACACTAGGGTCTGATGTATCAAATGCGAATCCCATTAGAGGATTAAGTAAGGAAATTACAAAGAAAATCAAACCAAAAAATAACTTTAACAATAGTTATAAATCAATACACTAATACAATAGTAGTTTTTTTTGTTGTCTTTTCAATTGAATCTAATATTTCTTAAAAGCTAAGTTAAATTTCAATATATTAAAAGTTAATAGCATTGAGATAAGTTCGGTAATAATATTCAAAGGTTTAATAGAATTACTAATATGAACGAATCTTTGATGACTTTGCTATTTTTTCCTGATTGGTCAAACGGATTACCTTCTGATTTTTTAATACTGCATTTTTTTATTGGAGCTATTATTTTTCCTTTCAACATGATACATGCTAAAGCAAGAAAATTTGACAGTCAGAATCTACAAGAAGCCGCTAATGGATATAAAAATTCTGACAATACTACATTCTTTGGTTATGAAGAAATTAATTAGATTTCAATAAATGTTATGTAAAGAATCACTTTATTAATGATTTTAGCTATAAATTCAGCCTTAGATATCAAAATATTTAGTCCTAGTCAACCTATAGGTATATTCATACTATTTTTAGGATTAATTTTTACAGGTATGATTTTTTATATTATTTATGCTGTAAGCACTAATAAAGAATCGATAGAAGATAAAAAAATAAGAACAAAAAAGGAGTATTTACAACAAGAGAAAATAGGGAAATTATTTCCTAAGAAAAAATAAATTTTATTATTTTATTTCGACTAAGAAATTTATTTATATTGTTGATTATCAAATCAGTAGGATCTAAAAACATTATTTTTAGCTCTTTAAAGTCAAACATTATTCTTAAAACTAAATCTTAACAAGTTATTTTTTTTAATTAGAAATTAATATTTTAATTCTTCAGTTAAAGATATTTTCATAACTACCAAAAAATGTTAAAAATGAATAAATAATTTGAAATTTTGCAGAATTCAAGTCAATACCTATTTCTTGCTAGTGGAGAAAAAAATGGAGAGGGGTTCTGGATTGTGGGAGTCAAAAATTGTGATGAAAAAATTCTAGAGGATAAAAATCTTTTAGATTGCCATAGAAAAGAATTAATTGGAAATGAATCAGCAAAAGATATCCTTTTCGCTATAAATTTAAATATAAATAATTTATTTAATGAACTAAGAAATAAAAAATATTTAAAAGCAAAACCTTCAATTGGAATTTCTTTTGATATCCCACTGGATCTCTTGGAAAGTATTTTTGATTTTTGGGTAGATACATATAAAGAACAAAAAGCTTGGGAAACTTGCCTAGGACTTCTTAAAGTTAGAAAAAGAATTTCCTTAACAAACCTAATTAAAAGTGAAGGTTTAAAAGGTAATTCAAAAAAATGGGCTATTAAGATTGAAAAATTACATACTTATGTCCCAAATGAACTTGGTATTGAAAAACTAAATAGCCCTATGTGGTAATGACTATATCTTAAAATGATGGGCATATTTACTTCGGAGAAAATTTAAGTAAAAATATAATTAATTATTAATTAAAAATGAATAAGCCGTATTCTTTTAGTAATGATCAAATGAATGGAATAGTAGAGGAAACTTATTCAAGGATAATAAAAGAATGTGAAAATTTAAAAAAAAAACTAATTGTCCAAATGAGCAGGTAGTAGCACTTTTAAGTGTAATTGCATCCAATTTCGCAACGGCAACTTAAAGAAGAGAAAATTAAGATGATAAAATATTTTACTTGGAGTGAATTTGATGAGTGTGTAGAACACATATCTAAACAATGTGAGTTTTTAGAGTTTTCTGGAATATATGGTGTCCCTCGGGGTGGTTTATGTCTTGCTGTTGCACTAAGCCATAAGCTAAAAATAAAATTAATTTCAGAACCAATAAAAAATTCATTAATAGTAGATGATATTTATGAAACGGGTATTACATTAGAAACCTTTAAAGATATTGAAGGTACGATGTTTTTTGTATTGTTTAGTAAAATCGAGCCAAAATGGTGGAATGCAGTACATATATCAGAAAAGAAAGAATGGATAGTTTTCCCATGGGAAAACGCTATAAATTTTAATAATGAACGTAATGAATACATGAAAAAAAGAGGTTTGATTTGAAAAAGAAATTATATTTAGCTAATCCATATGGATTTTCAAAACAAACAAAAAAACTTTTATGTCAATTCATTAATATCTTCAATGACTTAAATATAGATGTTTATGAACCTTTTGAGAGGACAAGCAACCTAATACAAAATGAAGGTAATTGGGCATACGACATAGCAAAAATTAATTTTAATGATTTAAAAAAATGTGATGCCATTTTTGCCATAGTTAATGGAATGCCCCCAGATGAAGGTGTAATGATTGAACTTGGTATTGCAATTGCTCTTAAAAAGGTAATATTTTTATTCAGAGATGACTTTAGAAATTGTTCTGATAGTAATCAATACCCATTAAATCTAATGTTGTTTCTTGGACTGCCTAAAGATAGTTGGGAAAAATATTATTTTGAATCCTTGCACGATATAAAAAACAATAAAAAAGCTTTTTTGGAGTGGGCAAAAAAATAACCTCAATGGATAAAAATCATAGTTAGAGTTTTAAATTGAAAATATTGCATATAAGATGCTAGAATTTCATTTATTTATAAAATTTTGACACAAGTTACAGTTGGAGAAAATGAGGGGATTGAGTCTGCCCTTAGAAGATTTAAGAGGCAAGTATCTAAATCAGGTATTTTTGCAGATTTAAAAAGACTAAGGCATCATGAAACACCTATAGAAAAATATAAAAGAAAGTTGCAACAAAGAAGAAAAGCTAGAAGAAGATAGCTTTAATACATACAAGAAATAATTTTGAGTTAAATATTACTACTTTAAATAAACCTAAATATTAGTAAAAATTATTTATTTATTTAGTTTTTTAATCTTTTTAACTAGGTTTATTCCAACGCCTGAAACAGCAAGAAGATCTTTTTCATCTGCTGCAATAACTGCTTTGGTTGTTTTAAATCCAGCCTCATATAAAGCCTTAGCACTTTTTGCTCCAACACCTGGGATTGTAGTTAATTTTGCAATAATCTTCTTTGAATTAACTGTTTTTACTTTTGATTTTGTTTTTGAAGATTTAGTTGCTTTTTTTTCTTTCTTTAAAGGAGTTTCAGAGGATCCTGTACTTTTAAATAGAATCGACTTTAGTTTACTTAAAAATTTAGAAATCATTTAGAGAGATATATAAGTAATAAAATTAATTGTTCAATTTATATAATATCAAATTCCAATAGGAATTAATAACAAAACTATAGAAATTGAATGAAATTAATTTATTTACATTTATATAAAGACACATATTTAATATTTATGCAAGCTTATAATAATTTGCTACTTATTTAAATCACTTAAAATTTTGGAAAAGAAAAAAATTTACTTTCCATAATTAAAAGTTTTTACTAATAGTAAAAATATACTTAATAGAAATCAGATCATAGAAAATGAAGCTAATATTTATAAGTGGTCCTTCTGGTAGCGGTAAAACATCATTATCAAATCAAAT
This sequence comes from Prochlorococcus marinus str. MIT 9107, assembly GCF_000759855.1. Taxonomy (GTDB): domain Bacteria; phylum Cyanobacteriota; class Cyanobacteriia; order PCC-6307; family Cyanobiaceae; genus Prochlorococcus_A; species Prochlorococcus_A marinus_N. The sequence continues at coordinate 14,951 of NZ_JNAI01000009.1, read as the reverse complement.
AATTTTAAAAATTAAGAATGGTTTTATTTTAAGTACAGATAATTACTATAAAACAGGGCTAATTAGTAAATTACTCTCAAAATTTATAGAAGGTTATTTTGATAGAAGAATTAGTTTTAATTACACTCTATTTAAAAAAGATTTTAAATTTATTCTCAAGAATGGTTCTTCTAACCATCTGCGTTATTATGATTTCGAAAAAAAAATAATAAAGAATTCCTTAACCAAAACAAATAATATTAAATTCTTAATTGTTGAAGGTATTTTTGTTAATAAATTCTTAAAACCTTTACATAATAAAAATTCCTATTTTTTAGAATTAAAAATAAATAAAAATCTTTGTATGAAAAGAGTTGTCGAAAGAGATTTAAAAGAAAGAGGTAAAGCCAAAAAACAAGCTGAGAATGATTTCTTGAAATCCTGGGATATTTATTACGAGAAATTCAAAAATAAAAGTATAAATAGTAAAAATAATGAATTCCTTATTAAAAAAAACACTAATATTGATAAAGTACTAAAAAAAATATTTTATTAGGTCTTAAATTTATTGACTAATAGTAAAGCACTTAAAATTGATCCTTCTATCCTACCAAACCCTTCTCCTTCAAACCAATCCCCGCAAAATCCGATTCTATATTTTCTACTAAATTGCAAAGATAATGGGACGGAGAATTCAGAAGGTTGTGAAGCTCTCCATTGCATAATAGAGATTTTCTCATTACAAGTTAATTTATTTATAGAAGGGTTATTATCAAAAAGTTCATTGAAATATTTAAATATTTTTTGTTTAAATAAATCTTCATATTTTGCATTTATATATGAATTAAGAAAATCTATATTTTTTGAATGTAATACAATTCCTAATCTGTTTTTATCTTGTAACTGAAAAAAGATTCTTTCAAATTTATATTTATTTTCTAGATTTCCTTTTAAATAAAAATATCTATTTTTTTTTGTATAAGAATCTTTATAACTATAATTTTTATTTGTATAAATTAAAAAATTTAACCTTGGAATAAATGATTTTTTATCTAAAGAATTTAAGAGCAAATCAATCTTTTTATCTTTATTCTTAGGAATAGCTTTTTTATTAGAAATTAATGTCCATTACTCATTATTAAAAATTAAATCAACTATTAAAGTTTCAAAATAAAAATCAATTCTTCAGCTTAAATTATTTAGCTCAATTATCCTTTGAGATAATTTAATAATAGAAAATAAAGAAAGATAATTAACATCTTAAGTAAATTGAGATTTTCTTCTAGTCTCTAAATTAAATAGCTCATCAAGAAAAACTAATTCTGAATCATCAATTTCAATTAATTTATTCTCCAATAATTGATTAATATAACTATTTAACAGAAAGTTATTTTTACTATTACATATATTTAAATTTGGTGAACCATGATTAAGTTTCCATCCTTTAAATCTCTTACTTATTCTTGTACTTGATCTTCCTCAAATTTTACGACCAACCTCTATTAAAGCAATTTTTTTTGTATTACTAGTTTTAAGATAGTTTGAGGCAAAAACCCATGCTGATATTCCTCCACCTATTATTAATAAATCATACGTAAAATTACTTTTCATAAGTATGAAATTAATATAATTTATCCTTCATTTTCTAAAAAAACTATATAAATAATTAAGTTTTTCAGGTGATGAAAAATCAGTTTCAATAACAGGAGTAATATTATTACTTTTATAAAAACAAACTAAATCTCTTGTAAAATCGGCAAACTCATCTAACGAATATAAACAATTTTCTGAGATATAAACCTCTTTCCAAGGACGAAATTTAAACCTAGCTAGAAATTGTTTTGAAGGAATTAATAAACTTCCAAAGAGATTTAATTTTTTATATTTTTCTGATTTTTTAAGATAAGTAAATTCATTATTGAGAACTTTAATATCTGTTCCATATTGAAACCAAATCGAATTTATTAATCCTGAGGAAATTTTACTCTTTAATCTTTCTCTTTCTGAACCAACCTTATAATATTTTTCCAAGTATGGATTATAAGCTATACCTAATTTAACTTTTAAAGTTTTTTCTTTTTTTATATTTGTTAAAACATTAATTGAATCAAAATTCTTTTTCTTATTAGATCCTGAAACAAGAAGAATTTCATAATTTCTATTAGAACAAGAATTTTTTAAAAAAACAAAAAAATCTTGATATGATTTTTCTATGTTTAGAGAGTATTGATGATAAAGACTATAGTGATATGTCACATTCAATTCTGGAAAGTTTCTTGATATGTATTTAATAGTTGAACTAAATAATTCCTTCTTAATATTTCCTTTACAAGGAATATTAATGTTTTTTATTTTATTAAATTTGCAGAAATTAAGTTTATTTTCTAACTGAGAAATATTTTTAAATGACAATTCATATCTTAAATTATTAATCATTAATTACTGAATACGTACTATATTCATATCTTAACGAAAACATGCATCCGCTACGATTCTCACTTTTGAAGGTGTATTTTTCTTACCCTTAATTAAGTAGCTAGGAGAAACTTCCAATGCAGCTTTTATCGAAATTTTATCATCATTTGATTTTGCAATAATATCATTGAAACATCTCCAGTTGTTTGAAATTACTATTCCAGGCCAGGATAAGTAAAGACCTGCAAAAACTCCAGAAAAAAGTAGCAAAAAAGATCTCATCTTTAAATAATTTTATATTTTTCAATAATATAAATTAAATAAGAAGATACAAGTTTTTTGAAAAAAATTTATTAATTTCTTATTGTTTTTGGAAATCGTTTAACCATGAAAGATTTTGATGAACTCGAGAGGTTAGAATATCAAAAAGTAATTCTAAAGAATATGGCAACCCAAGATTATCTAATTGCAATAGCATTAATAGAGCAAAACCTTGTTAGAGCAATGCCTCTTGGAGGTAAAGAAATCAAAGCTAATTTAGAGGAACCAGAAAATCTCAAGAAACTTTCAGAAGAGGTTATTTTAAATCTTCTACTTAGGGTTTTCCAAAGGAGTGATGAAGGAGCATTGAAAAGGGCCTCTGAAGATAAAGGTTTACTATTGGTTCATATGCATCCAAAAAGAATGCAGAAAGAGCTACCATTCATAAAATCTGAATGGATAAGAGACGGAGATACAAAACAATTCTTGAAATACCTTGGAAATCTTTCGAAAGAAGTATGGACTGCATCATTTGTAAAGTATAAAGGTATTGAATTAACTTCTATCTCAAAAAATGAAGAGATCTAAATATATTTGTAACTATTTTTTTAAATTATTTCTTTCTTTAAATTACTATTTTCTTTAAAGATCCTAAAACATTTTTTCCCATCACCAAAATCTATTGAGGAATATTGAAAATCATTTTTGATATGCAATGCACAATTACCCTCAATGCAAATACAAGATTTAATAATTCCTTTCTTAATAACATCATTAACATAAGGTTCCCTTTCTTTTTCTTCATCAAAATGGGGACAAGCAATCCCATCAACTATTCCTAAGCAATTTATTATTGACAATTCTTTAGCAAAAGAATCAGTTATTCCCTTATCAAACCAACAAATTGCTCCAGCACTTACACCACTCATTATAATTCCTCTTTCATAAGCAATTTTTAAAATATTTTGTAAATTCCATTCTTTCCAGACTGCAAGCATACTTTTTGTATTTCCACCACCAACATAAATGATATCTTGAGTTAAAACTTTATCTGCTAAGTTTTCTGTTCTAGAGAAAAAGTCAATATGACTGACAATGCAATCTAGTTTAGAAAATGCTCTATAAAAATTCAGTTTATACAAACTACTGTCGCCAGATGCTGTAGGAATAAAGCATATTTTTGGTCTTTTTTTACTAATTAAAGAAATTATATATTTTTCAATTTCAAGAGAGCCAAGAGAACGTCCAAAACCTCCTCCTCCAATTGCCACTATATTTTTACTAACCATATTAAGTAAATTATTCGTTAATGAATTTAAGACAAATTACCATTAAAGATCAACTTGAATTAAAAAAGGTTTATTTTGATTCAATTCAATCATTGGATCATAAAATATATAGTCAAGAACAAAAAAGGGCTTGGTCAAGTCAAGCTTGGGATAATCCAAATTTTGATCTGTCAATAGCTCAAGGAAAAGGATGGCTTTTAAGTGAAAAAGGAATAATTATTGCTTTTGCCATAAGATATCCCAAAAAAAGGATTTCGTTATTTTACTGTAAAGGTAAATTCCAGAGAAAAGGTTACGGTTCTAAGTTACTTCAGAAATTAGAGTCTGAAGCTAAGAAAGAAGGTTTAGATTTTCTTTCTACTGAAGCAAGCTTGATAAGTTATCAGTTATTTCTTAAAAATAAGTGGGAAATTATTCGTAAAGAAAAAATAATTATAAATAATATTTTTTTTGATAGATATAAAATGTTTAAAAATATAAAAAATTAATTAATAATGTTTAGCAAAAGAAAGAGTTCCATACTAATTGAAAGATTACTAGTATGGACTTTATATTTTATTTCGGGATTTATACTTTATTCAAAAGAGAGTATATTACCTTCATTTTTAATAACTTTTACAAGAATTATTTATCCATTATCTATTTTCTGGGTTCAAATAAGAATTAAAAAAAGAAATAATTTTCTTCCTATCGATTCAAAAATGACAACTTCGCAGTTATGGTTCAATTTACTACCAGTTTTTGCATCTCTATTAACAGTAATTTTTTCTCTAACAAATGCATTATTATATGTTTTAGGAAAAATAATTATTTATTAATTTAAATAAATAAATTATTCTCCAATTTCATAAACTTTTTCTCTTATTAAAAAACATAATGTAAAGAAATTTGTCTTTTACTTAAATTTGTTTAAATTTTAAGTAGTGATATTTAAAATCATGAAAAATATCTCACTAAAGGGAAATATAAATTTTGATAAAAAAAAAGAAATAAACGATTATGAACTATTCTCTTTGAAAATCACAGATAGTTTATATAAAAAAGATATTGGAAAATTTCTAGAGACTCTTTCCTCTCATTTTATTTAGAAAATTATTTTTCTCTGATCTTCAAATTCAAACAGTCTGAAAAATAAATAAGATTTTGAAGGATAATAAAATTAATTTAAGTTATTCCTATGCAATTATTCCTCGCTGACTGTCAATTTCCAGATATTGAAAATCAAGTAAAAGCTTATCAATTATTTGTTGAAGCCTGGGAAAATGGTGAAATGGCAAAATCAGATAAAACAGACAAATTTGAGATGTTATTTAGAGTACATGCACCTGGAGAAGGGAGAGTAGTTTGTTTATGTAACGCTCATAGTGATAAGGAAATTTTTGAGCATTTTGCCCCATGGAGAGCTAAATTTGGCATTCATATGGAATTCACACCTGTAATAAGCTGTCAAAATGTTGTTGATTACCATAAAGATTTGTTCAAAACTTTAGGGTAATAACCTTAAATTTTAATTTTATCGTGATTAAACCTTTTACCAATCTTATTTATAAAATAAAAGATAGCAATTTATCTTCTTCAAAAAGTAAGCTTAATCAAAAAGAAAACGTCACCTCAAAACCATTGATAGTATTTGGTTTTATCATCTCATTAACCTCCATGTTTTTACTTTTATTCACGATTAATAATAAATTTGGATGATTTTTGAGTAATTAGAACTATTTCTTGGTAACAAATTTGGTCTATTAGTTATTTAAAATAATCATATGGCATTTAAGGAAGGAGGTATAGCTTCAGGCCTTCTAATCATTGCATCATTAATAGTCTTTGCTGCAGGTTTTGGATTATTAGTATTACATTTTGTCCCAGGGACCCCATTCTAAGTCATCCAATTTCATTAAATTCACTAAAATATTTAAATATTAACAGTTTCTAAATCCTGCATTTGATTATTATCAGGCTTCGATTTCTTCTTTAATCTATATGCATAAACTAAAGTTCCTAAAGCTAATGTACTAGAGGCTAATATTCCTGATATGAGAATCAAAGCAAAAAGACCCCCTATTAATCCACCTTTCAATCTAAGCAAGTTTGATTTTATTAGAAGAATTGATAAAAAAACAATATTAGCTTTCAGCGAGGTGATTTTCAAAAGAGTCAATGGATAAAAAGGATTTAAAAACATTTCTTTAACAAAAGCATAATAAATTTTAATTCTAAAAATAAATTTTAAAAACCGCAAAAAAAAAGACCCTAATGGGTCTTTTTAAAAATCTCCATTAAATTTGATGTTTTATGCATCAGTATCAAAATTCTTAAGATTTGGACCTGCGACAAGACCAACAAGAGCAAAAAGGACTAAAGAACCAATTCCGAAGCCTGCTGCCCAAGGATTGAAACCACCTAAAGCAAAAGAAGCTAATAAATTCATGATTTTAAAACATAATATCTTCGATTTAGCATACAGACTTTTTGTGAAAAATATACCTATATTGAGACATTTCTTCGTAATTATGAAAATCTTTTAACTAAATCCCTTTATTAGCAATCCACAAAAATTTAATATTATATTTTATTATCAAATGACAACTCATTTTCTTGCTTACTTTAAGACGATTAACACTTTTCTATTCTAATGACTTCCAACTATACCTTTATTTATGATGGAGAATGTCCCTTTTGCAATCATTTTGCGGAGCTCCTAGAACTCAAAAGCAAGATAAATAATATTGAAATTCTGGATGGTCGTAAAAACTTAACTCTAATTAAATCACTATTTAACAAAGGTTATGACCTAGATAAAGGTGCAATTCTACTTAAAGATAAAGATATCTTTCATGGGGCAGAGGCAATAAATACTATTTGCAAAAAGATAAATAATCCCTCAAGTAGTCTACTTTTTTTACTTTCTAGAGTATTTAATTCAAATAAAAGAACAAAAGTTTTATTTCCGATACTTGTTGGAGCAAGAAGATTCGCATTAATATCAAAAGGTATACCAACATCTCTCGTTGAAAAATGAATTATTTCTAAAAGATAAATAACATATTTATAAGCTTCTGTATCAATAAATGATAATTCATTATTTATTAGCTAGAACTAAGTGGTAACACAAAACATTAATGATAGAAAACTTCAATCCCTTTATTTCATTGGGCGGTGATAACCAAAAAGTTAATCATATGGCTGAAGCAGCACTTGAAATGAATTTAACATGCAATGATTTAAAGAAGGATTTAAATTTAACTGATGGAGATGTAGTTGACATGTTGCAACTGGTAATGGATAGGTTTAAAAATAGTAATTAAGTTTTAATTTTCACAATAAATTACAATATTTCTTATTTTTTATAATGAAAACAATTCAAATTGAGTTTTCAAAATATGAATCAGTTAAATTTTTATGGTCTAAATTAATAGAAGATTACGGATTTGATAAAGCCAGAAAAATAGTTTCACAAGCAATTGACTTACAAAAAATGAATGGCTCGAAAAATAGCACCATGCCAATAATATTCTCAGGAACAGGAGGATTAGCACTAATACCCATAGAAATGCTAGAAAATGAAGGTTTAACAATTAATTATCAAGATAATCAAGTTTTAATATTTAATCTAAAAACAAAGTCATTTCAAATTTTAAATGAAGCTAACTAATTTCAATTAATACCTTCTCGAAAAAGTAAAAATTACTTTATATTCAAAACACAGAATATATTGATAATGACTTTTGAAGCGACATACCTCGGATCAAATGGCTGGCTGATAAAATTTAATAAAAACAATTTAATTATTGATCCATGGCTAAAAGGAGATTTAATTTTTCCTCCAGGAGAATGGTTTTTCAAAGGATCATTAAATCAAGAGATTTCAATAAACAAAGACGTTGATATTATTTTGTTAACGCAAGGATTGCCTGACCACTGCCATATTCCAACATTAGAAATGTTTAGAAAGGATATTCCCATAATATGCCCTAAAAGTGCTAGTGGAATATTAGAAAAAATTGGTTTTAGTTCAATTAAAGTTCTTAAGCCCAGGGAAAAAATTCATCAATTTAATTTAAGTTTCGAAGCTTCTGCTGGGGCTCCAGTTCCACAAATAGAAAATGGATATATTGTTAGAGACGATCAAGATAATAGTTTTTATATAGAACCCCATGGATATCTTGATGAAAATTTAGAGAAGCAAAATCTTGATGCAGTAATAACTCCTACAAAAAATTTAGAATTACCACTCGTAGGTTCTTTTGTAAAAGGTGCTGATGTAATACCTAAATTGATCAGCAAATTTAATCCGAAATTTATACTTTCAAGTACAGTTGGTGGAGATGCAAAATATTCAGGTTTTTTAAATAACTTTATTTCAGTACAGGAATATAAAGAAAAATTAAATTGTAATCTTATTGATTTAGAGAGTATGCAATCTATTATGATATAAATTAATCCGAAGAAATCTTCAATCTTCTAATTTAGAATCAAAGTAATTTCAATTTATAAAGGAGTCCAAAAATTCATGATTTTTTTTTATCTCAATACTTTTATTAGTTTTAAATACTAGTTATTTATGTGACAATTCAAAGCTTGATCTTGAGATTAGAAATAATATCAATGGTGACTTTTCAATAATAAAAAAGATATCTGAATTAATGCCAGGCGCATTTATAAATATTAATTGGAATAAAAAAAAGCTTATGCTTCCTTACTCTCTAAGGAAAGATTACATTTCTTTTACAGATAGAAAATGGGACTGGAGGTACCAAATCAATAGAGACGGATCGGCTAATATTAATAATCCCTCTTTATACGAACTTCTTCCTTCTGGGGAAATAAAGAAACATTTTTGCAAAACAGAAGATAGTAGGTAAAACTTATATTTTCTAAATAGTAATACTGAATCTTTCAAAATCTAAAGTCTTTATTAATGATGAAAAGCACAAAAAAACAAAAGAATATTTCAAGATATGTAAAAATTGAAGACTATAAAGTATTTGATTATGAAATCCCTGAAATATTTTTGGACTTTGTAATTCAAAAAAATACAGTTAATGTTAAAACGACACTTAAATTACAAAAAAGGAATAAGAATATCAAAAATCTTATTCTTAATGGTACAGATATATTAATTAAAAAAATATACCTAGATGACTATCTTTTAGAAGAGGAATACTACATACAGCAAAAAAATAATTTAAAAATTAAAAATATAAATAAAGATATTTTTACATTAAAAATTGAAGGAATAATTAAACCAAATGAAAATTCATCCCTTTTAGGTATGTATGAGAGCAATGGAATTATAACTACGCAATGCGAGGCAGAAGGATTTAGAAGAATAAGTTACCACGCTGATAGGCCTGATATTCTAAGCAAATACACTGTAAGGATTGAGGCAGATAAGAATGATTATCCCGTCCTACTCTCAAATGGGAACGTTTTAAAAAAAAATAATCTTACAAATAATCGACATGAAATAATTTGGGAAGACCCATTTCCAAAACCTTCATATCTATTTGCATTGGTAGCTGGGAAACTTAATTGTGTAAAAGACTATTTCATAACAAAATCGAATAAAAAAGTGAAAATAAATATATATGTTGAGGAAGGGGATGAAAAATATGTTCAACATGCAATCAGTTCTTTAAAAAAGTCAATGAGATGGGACGAGGATAAATATAACCTTGAATACGACTTATCATTATTCAATATAGTTGCAGTCAGGCACTTTAATATGGGAGCGATGGAAAATAAAAGTCTCAATATTTTCAACTCAAAACTAATACTCGCTGATTCTGAAACAACAACTGATGAAGAATTAGAGAGAATAGAAGGGGTTATCGCTCATGAATACTTCCATAATTGGACCGGTAATAGAGTGACTTGTAGGGATTGGTTTCAATTATCCCTAAAAGAGGGTTTAACAGTATTTAGAGATCAACAATTCACTGCAGACCTTCATAATCAAGAAATAAAGAGACTTGAGGATGCAAAATTTCTTAGAAGTAATCAATTTAGAGAAGATGCTGGTCCAACATCACATCCTGTAATACCAGAAAAATATCAAGAAATAGATAATTTCTATACGACCACAATTTATGAAAAAGGATCAGAAATAATTAGGATGCTTAGCAATCTTGTAAAAGACAAAAACTTCTATAAAGGATTTAATAATTACATCTCAACTTATGATGGTAAGGCAGCAACAATAGATCAGTTTGTCGATAAAATATTGGAGAACAATAAAGAAATTGATCCTAAAGAATTTAAAGTCTGGTACAAGCAAAATGGAACACCACAAGTTAAATTTAAGAGAATCTGGGATCAAACCCAAAAACAACTTACAATTCAAGCCTCTCAACGTAATCCCAGAAGAAATAACCCATATAATGATTTGCCTTTAATAATTCCAATAAATTTAGCTATATTTTGCGATGGAAATAAAAAAATAAAAAAAACAGTCGTCTTAAAAGAAAAAAAACAAGAATTTATTATTAACAATGTAAGTTCACACTTCCAAATCCCTTTAGTGACTTATTTCCGTAAATTCTCCTCCCCAGTTGAGTGGGAATCAGATAATACATTGGATGAAAAATTTTTAATTCTAAAACATGAAACTGATTACTTTACTCTATCTAATACTGTAAAAGTATTCTATAAAAATATCATTTCATACAGATTAGATGAGAAACCAGATTATAAAATTGAAAAAAAATTAATAAGAACCCTAATATCATTTATAAAAAATAAAGATATTAATTTGTCACTTTTATCAGAATTACTAAGTATTCCAACTTTTGCTGAAATTGAATCAGAGATGGAAAATATAGACCCTTTAAAAATATATAAAACAATTGACGAGTTAAATTATTTATTCGGAACCAAATTAAAAAAAGAATTATATGTAAAGCTTCAAGAAATAGAGGAAAATCTAGGTAAGGTATGGCCAGAAGGAAAACATGAAAGAAAGCTAATCGAAACCATTTGGAAACTACTTTTACACAGTAATGATGAGGAAATCAAAAGCAAAATAATTAATTATGTCGATAGTAATTCTATGACGTTAGCAAAAGCCGCATTGAATTCTTTTAGTAGGATTGATTGTCCTGAGAGACAAATCATATCTGATATATTTATCAATAAATGGAAAAACAATAGTGTCGTTTTGGATAGTTGGTTCTCATTTAATGCATCTATAGAAATTGATAAAAAAACAAGAAGTATTGAAAAATTATTTAAAAATAAGTATTTTGATTCAAAATCACCAAATACATTAAGAGCTATATTAAATTCTTTCGTAAGAAGAAATAGTATTTTTCATGCAATGGATGGATCTGGTTATCAATATATTGCGAAAAAGATAATTGAATTTGATAAATTAAATCCAATCGTAATTTCTCGTTTTGTGAAAGTATTTAGCAGATACAATTATTATTCAGAACCTTACAAAAGTAATATAATTAAAACCATCAAACAGATTAAAAAAAACAAACTTTCAATGAATACTAAAGAAGTGTTAGATACAATGATAGATTGACTCTCTAAAGATATTTAATTACTTTTAATTATAAAAATTGTAATTATAAGTAATAAAATAAAAATACTAAATTTATTAATAAAAATATTATTAGATAGATTTTTATTATTATTTTTATTCCACTTATTATTGACGTACTGCTTAGTTATAAATTTATTAGGCCTGCCACAATATAAACATGTTGGAGAAGTTATTAAAATTAAATTTTTACATTGGGGGCACTTTTTTTTTTCCATGATCTAATTTTACTGAATAAAATTGTAATCAGAAATAAAAATAAAATAATTCATTTCATTTTTATTATTAATATTTTGAATAATTAAATATCATTGCAAAAAAAATTTTGATTTAAACTATCTTAAAAAAGATAATATAATAAAAATTTCTATCTTGTTTTAAATGTTTGCCATCGCACTTGGAATGTCACCTATTGAAAAAATCACTGTTGCAATATCTGCTTCTATTTTTATAATTGCTTTTACATGGGTTTCAATTAAAGGAGATTTAAGAAAACTTGCTAACGAACTAATCGAAAATGATGAAAATAATTTGGATAATTAAAAACCTTTATCCTACTTTTTATGTAAAGCAGGATAATCAATAATATGTCTAATTTCTTTGAGAGAAGAACCATAGATTGTTTCACCATTTAAGTACACACCCATCCATTTTTCCTTTTGATTAAAAAAGTAACTTTTACTAGTAACACTATGGAGATAATTTTTATCATCCCAATTTAAAGTTATATCCCAACCTTTATAATTTTCTATCATTTAGAAAAAGTGATCATACGCAAATAATACTTAAAGAAAGAGGGAATAAAAACGAAGGAAATAAGTAATTTTTTCGTTATATTTACTTAATATTTACTTATTTAGATCTGACTTTAATTTTAATAGCAGCTTCATCAGCATTTTTTCTAGCCAAATTAATGTCTTTATTAGAAGACAGGACAACACCCATCCTTCTACCTTTTCTAGAGACTGGCTTACCGAATATGAGCACTTTAGTCTTTTCAGCTTCTAATGCTTCATTAAGACCCTCATAAATAGGATTAACATACTCTTGATCAGAAAGTATAACTCTGGTTGCTGAGGGTTCTATTAGATTAATATTCGGTATTGGTAAATTCAAAAAAGCCCTTAAATGTAATTCAAATTCATTAATATTTTGACTAACTAATGTAACCATACCCGTGTCATGCGGTCTTGGAGATAATTCTGAAAATATAACCTCGTTTCCTTTTATGAAAAACTCTACTCCATATAATCCAGCTCCATTTAGGTTATTTAATATTCTACTTGTCATTTTCTTAGCTTCATTAATTAAGGATTCATTGATCTCTATTGGTTGCCAACTACATTGATAGTCTCCATTAGATTGAAGGTGTCCAATTGGTGCACAAAAAATATTTTTTCCACATTCTTTTCTGACAGTTAAAAGGGTAAACTCGAAGTCAAAGTTAACGAATTCTTCAATAATTACACCTTTAACCTTGCCCCTAGAATTCTCTTGTGCCTGTCTCCAAGCATTATGTAAATCATTTTTTGTCTCAACCAAACTTTGTCCCTTACCTGATGAGCTCATTAAAGGCTTAAGTAAAAGTGGGAATCCAATTTCATCTGCTTTTTTTTCTAGATCATCGAATTCATAAATATAATCAAAATTTGCAGTTTTAATTTTTAAATCTCTAGAAGCTAAATCTCTAATTTTATCTCTATTCATTGTTATTTCAACAGTTCTGGCATTTGGTACAATTTTGAATCCTTCATCCTCTAATTCTTTTAAGGCTTCAATTGAAAGTGCCTCTATTTCTGGGACAATATAGTCAGGATTAAATTCTTTGATAACATTTTTTAAGCTATCTTTATCCCCCATATCAATTACTCTTGAATAATCAGCGACTTGCATTGCAGGTGCTTTATCATATCGATCTATTGCAATAACTTCCAAGCCTAATCTTTTGGATTCTATTACTAATTCTTTCCCAAGCTCGCCGCTACCAAGTAATAAAATTCTTTTTCTAAAAAAAATTGAATCTTTCATATATATAAAACTTATTCATCTTTTCCAGAATGTTGCTTAGACGAATGATTTGATATTTTTTTTTCTTTATAAAAACTAAATAAAAATCTTTTACCAAACCAATTTTGATTTCGCAAACTATTAGTTATTGATTTTGAAATCGCTAATAAAAAAAATAATCCAATAATTGCCCAAATAATTCTTTCTAAAGCAATTGCAGGTGAAAAACCTTGACCGGAATTAATAATTTCAGTAAGTGGGTCTAAAGGGTCCAAATCTAACCTTATGAATAATATAAATTATATATGGGCTAAAGAAATGAAAAATTAAAAATTACAAAAGAATTAACTCAAAATCAATGAATATTTAAACCCAAAAACTGCTATACAGTGTTATCTTCAAGGTGTGATTTTTTTAAGACATGCAAGTTGACGTACAAAATACTACTGTTCTTTCAGCAGATGGCTCATCTTTAAAACTTGGTGAATACTCAGGTGAGGTAATTTTAGTGGTTAACGTAGCTAGTTATTGCGGAAATACCGCTCAGTATGAGGATCTTCAAAAGCTACATGATTTATATTCAAGCAAAGGCCTAAGAATACTTGCATTCCCATGTAATGATTTCGGTAAACAAGAACCGGACTCTCTTTCAGAAATAAAAGATTTTTGTACAACTAAATATGGAGTTAAGTTTGAAATCTATGAAAAAGTTCATGCTAAAGGCAATACAACAGAACCATACACAACTCTTAACAAAGTTGCCCCTGAGGGAGATGTTGAATGGAATTTCGAAAAGTTTCTAATAGGAAAAGATAGTAAAGTAATAGCAAGATTCAAACCAAGTGTTAAACCATTTGATGAAAACTTAATTGCTGCTATAGAAGTAGCGTTAGATTCATAAAAATCTATTTGTAATTCACTATAAAATTATAAAAGTTAATTTTATAATGAATTAAGTTGTAAAACTAAAAATATATTTAACATTCAAAGTTTTGAGTTTAAACCTATTGAATCTTTTTTAAGAAAAATTCTTATTTTTCATCTGAATTAATTTCTAAATCAACTATTTCATTTTTTACCTTAGGTGTTTTTGGTTCTATTGATTTTACCTCTTTCTCTTTTATTTCTTTTTTAACTTTACGTTTTCTCGGTTGTTTAGATTTTACCTCTGCCTTTATTGTTTCTACTTTAACTTCACTTTCTTCTGGTTTCTCTGATTTTACCTCCGCTTCTATTATTTCTTCTTTAACTTTACGTTTTCTCGGTTGTTTAGATTTTACCTCCGCTTCTATTATTTCTTCTTTAACTTCACTTTCTTCTGGTTTCTCTGATTTTACCTCCGCTTCTATTATTTCTTCTTTAACTTTACGTTTTCTCGGTTGTTTAGATTTTACCTCCGCTTCTATTATTTCTTCTTTAACTTCACTTTCTTCTGGTTTCTCTGATTTTACCTC
>NZ_JNAI01000008.1 GCF_000759855.1 Prochlorococcus marinus str. MIT 9107 | reverse complement strand
AGTTGAGGATGTAAAGCCCGCTGAAGAAGAGAAGCCAGTTGAGGATGTAAAGCCAGCTGAAGAAGAGAAGCCAGTTGAGGATGTAAAGCCAGCTGAAGAAGAGAAGCCAGTTGAGGATGTAAAGCCAGCTGAAGAAGAGAAGCCAGTTGAGGATGTAAAGCCAGCTGAAGAAGAGAAGCAAGCTGAAGATGAAAAACCAGTTTAAAAAAAAGATGGTGTACTGAATGTAATGCTTATGCAACTACAGCAAGCATTTTAAAAGGACTAAGAAATGGATGATATGAGTGAAAACATCAGAGCAAACTTCTATAGAGATGGAATGTAAGTTCTGGGGATTAAAAAATTAGTAATTTTATTGCTCAATTAACATTCCACTTACATCCCAAATAGATGCCTTTCAGAGAGTTTTTTTTGCTCTCTGAGTGTTTCTTTAGATATCCTGAAAAGGACTGTCAGAAATGAAATTAGGTATTAAAAAAGCACCTTTTCAGATGCTCATTTAACCCTTTTATTAAAGTTGCCAGGACCCAGATTTGAAGAGGATCCTCGATCCTTGTAACATAAGTCATATCAACGTGTTTGAGAGATACATAATCGCCTGTACTGCATGAAATGTACTGCAAAAATCGCTATAATGTAAGTATATGACTGGGGTTTTTGATGGTTCAATGCAGTACAAAACTAAAGAAGAAATTACCTGATAAGTGGGATACGACTGACTGCAAAATCAAAAGTTATCGTAGGATAAGTGATTTACATTATGACTAGATGTCTCTAAAAATATTTGAATGCTTCATCTTATTAGTTCATTATTAGTTGCTAGCACTAGCAGTTTCATTACATATACAACTAATTGCGAATATGAGAAAGATTGTCGAACAATTTTTACTCTTATTTCTGAAGTAGAGGATATAAAAATTAGTAAGTTTGAGACTAGGGTGAATTATATCTATAAAGGTGAACTGAATAATTTTGAACGTCTACTACCTAGATGGGCACAAACAGAATTGGTTACTAATAAGCATAAAAAAGAACAATGGTTTGGTGATAACTGGAAAAGAGTAAAGGTTAGAGCCGTCAGACAGAAAATGGATAAAACAGGAAAATTCGGTGATATTGCTCAACCAACTGTGTTCTACAATTACGCAAATTGCGAGAGGAAAGTATTCTCAGCAATTCCAGAAGAAGGGAAAAGTGTTGCTAGAAATTGGACATTATTTTATTGGGACGATAAAAGTGTTTCGAGGGCAGGTTTTCCACTCATATCAGGATCACCAAAAGTTCACTACAAATACCTCTGCCCAGAAGTTGACTAATCACATTGCTTATTTTTCAATCTGTTGAACATACATTTGCTGTTCATGGCCATTCCTTTGTAGTCGGGAAGATTTAGTTCTTTCAACCAAACAGAAATTTCCTGAGCAGCATCAGACTTTTTAGGCATATAAAAAATTACCTCTTTAGAAGGATTTATTATTAGATGAGGAGGTATCTTTACTGATGTTTTCATAATTCAAATATTATCTAATTATTTTTTTGTGCAAGAAAAATGTCATGGACGTATAACCGAAAAATGGAGGACAGTTCTGGGTATCTACTTATTTCAAATTATGTACTACAACTGTACTGCGCTCTAAAAAATAAAAAACCCAGTCTATGAAAGGGTTTGAAGGTGCCAGGACCCAGATTTGAACTGGGGACACGGCGATTTTCAGTCGCCTGCTCTACCAACTGAGCTATCCCGGCTTTAACCTATATACTCTAAATTAAGACGTGTAGTTTGTGAAACCCTTTTTATCATAAAATTTATATCTTGATCAAATATCCTAAAAAACTATTGTTTTGCATTGATCGCTAATAAGGCAGTTCCGAATGAAGTGGTTTTTGTGCATGAAACTATTGGTATATTTATAATTTTTTTTCTTATTTTTCTCCACTGAGGGTTTTTTGAACCTCCACCAACAGTAATAATTTTTTTTGGAAGTGAACCTGTTAGCGCATGTAATTTTTCCCATCCTTTTAATTCAATTTTAGCTAGACCTTCGAATAATGCATGTAAATAAAGTGAGTCGCTTACAGGCCTAGGGCCAAGAACTGGCTCTAAATAGGGATTATTAATAGGAAATCTCTCTCCCTTACTATTTAGAGGTAAAAGATTTAAAGAAGTGTCTTTCGATGTATTGATTTGTCTACTAAGTTCTTTAATTTCTGAATCAGAATAGAATTTAGATAAAATGCCGCATCCTGCATTTGATGCTCCTCCACAGATCCAATCCCCACTAACTCTATGGGTTGTAATTCCTTTTTCTTTTATTGGTTTATTAATGATTTTTTTAACTACAATTGTTGTCCCTAAAACTGTTAGACCATCTTCTTTCCCTAAACCTGCAGCTAATAAACTTGCATTGGAGTCAGTGGTGCCTGAGATTAAAATTAATTTCTTATTCAATTTAAAACTTTCTGCTATATAAGAATGGACTTGGCCAATAATTTCTCCACTTTTTATTATTTGAGGTAAGCATTTTTGCCATGAAGTATTGAGATAGCTTTTTGGCCATGATTCTTGTATTAGATCCCACCCAAGTTTAAGATTATTTCCTTCTTCTCCATGAGTCCAATCTTTTAAAAACCAGCCAGTTATCCAATCAGATTGATGTCTTAACAATATATTTGTCCCATATTTATCGATTAGTTTTAATGCTTTAGCAAGACTACTGTATGGAGTTCGTAAATGATCTTCTCCAGCAGTTAACGATTTAAGAAGGTTTTTATGTTCATTACATGCTTGGCCATAAGGTATTGCTTCGCCTACGGGCTCCCCTTTTAAGTTGGTTGCTATTAAAGTTCCCGAGGTCCCAGATATAGCCAATTTTTTAAGGTTACTTCTTATCTTAATAGGTACTCTATTTATGAGTTCTTCACAAGAATTAATCCAAGAATTTGGATTTTTAAAGCTGTATTGATAAGGAACTGAGTTTGAATATACTAATTCCTTATGAAGATTAATTATTGATATTCTTGCACCACTTGTTCCAAAATCTAACCCTCCAAAAAAATCATCAGGCATAAAATATCTTATAAAAATACTTTAGATGCCTCTGCTAATTCGGCTGCTTTTTCTTCTACATTTTCCCAAGGAAGCTCAAGATCTCTTCTACCAAAATGTCCGTAGGATGCAGTCTTTCTAAAAAAGTCCCCACCCATTTTTTTTGGCAAGTTTCTTAGATTGAATTCTTTTATAATTGCTGCAGGTCTTAAATCAAAGTGCTTTTTAATTAGGTCAGTTAAATTAGTTTGAGAAATAACACCAGTATCAAAAGTTTCAACGAGAATGGAAATCGGTTTTGCAACTCCAATTGCGTAACTTAATTGTACTTCAGCCTTTTTTGCTAATTTTGCCTTAACAATACTTTTAGCTACATAGCGTGCTGCATAAGCTGCTGATCTATCAACTTTTGTGGGGTCTTTGCCCGAGAATGCACCACCTCCGTGTCTTGCATATCCACCATATGTATCTACAATAATTTTTCTGCCAGTAAGCCCGGCATCTCCCTGAGGCCCTCCCACTACAAACTTACCAGTGGGATTTACTAGGAATCTTGTTTTATGAATGTCTGGTTTAATTTCTAGATCTTCAGTGGCAGGTATTACAACCTTTTCCCATAAATCCTCTTTTATTTTTTTACGAATTTCTTCTTCATTTTTTATTTCATTAATCTCAGGGGTATGTTGAGTTGAAATCAAAATGGTATTAATTGAAACGGGCTCCCCTTTTTTGTAATCAATGCTTACTTGCGTTTTGCCATCAGGGAGGAGATAATTAAGGACTTTTTCATGTCTCACTTTAGCGAGTTGAATGGCTAATCTATGAGCCAAGCTAATTGGTAATGGCATCAATTCGGGCGTTTCATTGCATGCATAGCCAAACATTATTCCTTGATCGCCAGCCCCGGTATTGTTTTCCAAATCATTGTTAACATCATCTGCTTCATCGACCCCTTGTGAAATATCTGGCGATTGCTCGTCAAGGGCTACTAAAACAGCGCAACTATTTGCGTCAAAGCCACCTGCTTTATAGCCTTCATATCCAATTTCTTTAATTACATTCCTAACTAGTTTTATATAATCAACTTTTGCCTTTGAAGTGATTTCTCCAGTAAGTAAACAAAGACCAGTATTAACTACAGTTTCGCATGCAACTCTGCTTTCTGGATCTTCTGTCAATAGAGCATCTAAAACAGCGTCACTTATTTGATCACATATTTTGTCTGGATGACCTTCAGTAACGGATTCAGAAGTGAATATAAAATCACTCATTAAAAAAAATTAAATATTAACATTATCCTAAATTAGATGGCTGTTACTAATCAATTATTGTTAATTAAAAAATACTTGTTCTAAAAAAAATAACCTTATAGTTAATATTTTTCTGATAAACAAAAATAAGTAAATTTATACTGTTTCTGATGAAGTTGTCGGTATTTCTTCATTATCATCAGTTTGTTCAAATAACATTTGCTTGTATTTTGCAGCCATTTCTTCAGCTTTATTAAAAACTTTTTGTGGGTCAGTTAACATATCTCCTGGTTCAGGTTCAAGTGCTTTTGTCGATAATGAAATTCTCCCTCTTTCTGAATCAAGGTCAATGATCATAACTTTCATTTGGTCACTAACATTTAAAACATTATGAGGGGTCTCGATATGTTCATGGCTGATCTCAGAAATGTGCAATAGACCACTAACTCCTCCAATATCAATAAAAGCTCCATAGGGTTTAATGCCTTTAACAGAACCTACAACAACTTCTCCCACCTCAAGTCTATTCATCTTTTTCTCAACCAAAGCTCTTCTATGACTTAATACTAATCTGTTTCTCTCTTCATCAACTTCAAGGAATTTTAATGGTAGGTACTCACCCTCTAAGTCATCTTTAATTTTTCGAGCACTTATATGGGATCCTGGGATAAAGCCTCTCAAACCTTCTACCCTCACAAGAGCCCCGCCTCTATTGGTTGCAAAAACTTCAGAATAAATTGTTGCATCTTCTTTTTGTAGTTGTCTTACTCTTTCCCATGCCCTTTGATATTCAATTCTTCTGATCGAAAGTGCTAGTTGGCCATCTTCATTTTCTTCACTCATTATGAAAAATTCTCTGCTTTCTGAAGGTTGTAAAACATCATTTAATCCTTCAACTCTATTTATTGATACCTCCTGAACAGGCATAAAAGCGGCTGTTTTGGCACCTATATCTATCATGGCTCCTTTTGGTTCTAGAGCAAAAACCGTTCCTTTTACTAGATCACCAGGCTTAAAGTTATAATCATATTTGCCCAAAAGTGATGCAAATTCTTCTTGTGTGAATCCTGCATTATCAAAGTCAGCATTTGTTCTGCTGGAGGAAGAATCTGCTGAAGGAATATCGTTCTTTTCGAATGATAAATCTTCCTCATTACGGGATTCTGAATCATTATTTAATTCAGGCAAATTTTTAATTTCTTTATCTTCAGAAAGTTCTTGTATGGTTTGAGAAGAATTTTCGTTCATTTGTTGAATCGCAGACTACCTAAGGTAGTTAGAAAGAAATGCTATTAGCCTGCAAACTTATAGCAAAAGATTTGTGTTATGTATTCTACACTTAAAGATGCTGAATTTTATAAAATTGAAGCTAATTGGTTTTTTGAACTTCCTTTTAGAGATTCAAGAGTAGAGATAAAATCTTTTACACCATTAAATTTTCTATACACTGAGGCATATCTTATATAAGCCACTTCGTTTTCTTTTCTAAGACTTTTAAGTATTAACTCCCCAATTTGTGAAGACTTAATATCTTTATTAGAGTCTTGTATGATTTGTGATTCTATTCCATCTACAAAATTCATAATTGCTTCACTCGTAAAGGTAGTTTTTTCGCAAGCTCTTGATATACCGGTAAATAATTTTTGTTTATCAAATAATTCTCTGCTCCCATCTTTTTTAATTACTGAAACTGGCATTGTTTCAACTCTTTCATAAGTAGTAAATCTAAAGCTGCAGTTTAAGCACTCTCTTCTTCTTCGAACACTTTTACCACTATCAGCAGATCTTGATTCCAATACTCTGCTATCTGTGTTTTGACAGGTTGGACACTGCATATAGTGAAATAGGTGAACTTTTACTCTAATACTAGAGTAATATCTTAATTCTGAAAAGTAAAAAACCTCTTTTTAAAGAGGTTTTTTGAGTTCATTTTCTATCAAATTTAGGTGGATCTCTAAAGGCGATAGCAAAGAATAAAGTAACCACTGCGAGAGTTAAGATAAGAACGTAAGCAAAAGCTTCCATAAGATTAAGTAATAAAGATTAGTTTAAACCCTTCCTGGGATTCTTCTTGTGGTTTCGTCACCTAGCTTCTTGAATAAACCAAATTCAACTTGGTCACCAATCTCAGCGTCAATTCCACGGAATCTACCACTATAAAGAGTCCTTGAAGCATGCCACCAATGGCCAAATAAGAATAGCAATCCAAAACATAGATGGGCATATGTAAACCATGCTCTTGGAGAGCTTCGGAATACACCGTCAGATTTATAAGTTTCTCTGTCAAACTTAAATGCTTCTCCTAGCTGAGCTTTTCTAGCTAACCTTTTAACTACTGCAGGATCAGTAAATGTTTGCCCATTTAAATCTCCTCCATAGATAGTAGCGGTGATACCAGTTTGCTCAAATGAATACTTAGCTTCAGCTCTTCTAAATGGAATATCAGCCCTAACATTCCCCTCTTTATCTTCAAGTATGACTGGGAAGTTCTCAAAGAAGTTTGGGATTCTTCTGACTTCCAAATCATTTCCTTCCTTGTCTTGGAAAGCGATGTGACCTTGCCAACCAGTTGGTAAACCATCACCATTAACGAGAGCACCAACTCGGAATAATCCTCCTTTAGCAGGGCTATTCCCAACATAATCGTAGAAGGCTAATTTTTCTGGGATAGAATCATATGCCTCTTCTTTTGTGGCACCATTGTCGATAGCCACTTGCACTCTTCTATTAATTTCAGTTTTGAAATATCCAGAATCCCATTGATATCTGGTAGGACCAAATAATTCAACTGGAGTTGTGGCTGAGCCGTACCACATTGTTCCGGCAACAACAAATGATACGAAGAGAACAGCCGCCAGAGCACTTGCTAAAACACCTTCTAGGCTTCCAAGCCTTAATGCTTTATATAGTCTCTCTCCTGGTCTGTTGGTAATGTGGAAAATTCCCCCAATGATACCCATAAGCCCAGCTGCAATATGGTTCGCAACTATTCCTCCAGGATTAAATGGGTTAAATCCGTCAACTCCCCAAGAGGGAGCAACAGGTTCAACATGGCCAGTTAAGCCATAAGGATCTGAAACCCAAATGCCAACGTTTGCACAATGAAATGCACCAAAGCCAAAACATGTAAGTCCAGCTAAAAGAAGATGAATTCCAAAAATTCTTGGAAGATCGAGAGCAGGCTCACCTGTTCTTGAATCTTCCCATAATTCTAAATCCCAGTATGTCCAATGCCAGATTGAAGCAAGCATTAAAAGTCCACTAAATACAATGTGGGCTGCTGCAACACCCTCGAAACTCCAGAATCCTGGATCAACTCCGGTAGCACCAGTAATATCCCATCCGTTCCAGCTACTTGTAATTCCTAATCTTGCCATGAATGGCATGACATACATTCCCTGTCTCCACATTGGATTGAGAATGGCATCAGAAGGATCAAAAATGGCTAATTCATAAAGAGCCATTGAACCGGCCCAGCCGGCTAATAATGCAGTATGCATGAGATGCACAGCAAGCAGTCGACCAGGGTCGTTAATAACTACTGTGTGAACTCGATACCAAGGCAATCCCATCGGTTAAAATCTTGTAACGATGCTGAATAAACAGCTAAACATCACGATAGTAAGGGTTTTTTATGCTTTAAGGGATTTTTGTAAATAAATTAATTTTATTGATAAAATCGACTAAATCAGTTTCTACACCTTGATTTACGGCGATTTTTGGACTAAAAATTGGTAATATTTTGGTCACAATTCTCAAAGTAAAACGCCAAAATAAGAAAAATAACTAAAAAAATGGCAACTATCAGATTCATCCGTGAGGATTTGGAGGTTCAATGCAAACCTGGTGAGAATTTAAGGGAATTAGTAATTAGAGAAAACTTAAAACTTTATGGTTTAAAAGGTATTTTAGGCAATTGCTGAGGAGCAGGGCAGTGCAGTACTTGTTTTATTTCAGTTGAAGGAGAAAATAAAAACTCTTTAAGCCCTCTTAACTTCTGTTGAAGGAGTAAAACTCAAAAATAGGCCAGAGAATTGGCGACTTGCATGCCAAACATTAATAAAATCATCTGCAGTGATTTTAACAAAACCACAATCTCCCCCCTCAAATTTAGAAGAACTTAAAAAAATGAGTAAAAAAAAAGATTACCTCGTTAAATTGTTTAAGACTGTTAATCAGTTGATAAAATTTGTTGATTTTTCCACTTTATTTCAAATTTTATGTCTATAGTCTTATTACTAAATAGAACTGTCAACTAAATGGAAACAACTAATTTTGGATTCTTAGCTAGTCTTTTATTTGTAGGGGTGCCAACAATATTCCTAATAGGTTTGTTTATTTCTACTCAAGATGGCGAAAAATCAAGCTTCTACTCAGACTCCAGTAAAGGTAAGCTTGGTCCTAAAGGCTAAATCGCCATAAATGCTAAGCATTTCTGTAAAGGAATTTTTATATTGGAAAAAAAAACAACTTTCTAAAGGAGGGGACCCTCAATCTTTTGCTTTATTATTAGATTGTATAGCAGGTCTCTCAAAAAGTGATCTGAATTTGTTGAACATAAACCCCGAGGGAAATTTATATTTAGAAAAAGACTTGGACTGTTTAGAATTAATTTGGGAAGATCATTTATTAAATTCTTCGCCTATTCAATATATTTGTGGAATAACTTTTTGGAGGAACTTAAAATTAAAAGTCACAGATAAAGTACTTATTCCCAGGCCAGAGACAGAGCTTATAGTCGATATTGTCTTTAATATATTTGGAAGGCAATCACAAAAATTATTCTTTGCTGAATTGGGAACTGGATCTGGTGCTATAAGTATTGCTTTGGCATTAGCTTATCCATTATGGGATGGAATAGCGTCTGATATCGATCAAGATGCATTAGAAATAGCCACTAAAAATTATATAAATTCTTCAAAACAATCAAATTTGAAATTTTACTGCGGACATTGGTGGAATCCTTTTGAAAGTTTTAAAGGTAAAATAGATCTCGCCATTTCAAATCCACCATATATTCCTAATGATACTTATGAACAATTACCCAAAGAAGTTAAAAATTTCGAGCCAAAAATCGCTTTGTTAGGAGGTGAAGATGGTTTAAAGCATATTAAGGAAATAATTCAAAAAGCACCATTATTTTTAAGAGATAAGGGATGGTTAATTCTAGAAAATCATTTTGATCAAGGTGAAAAAGTAAAAAAACTACTTATTAAAAATAAATTTAAATCAGTAGAAATTGTGAATGATCTTTCTGGTGTTGGTAGGTTTACCATTGGGAGATATAAATAAATTATTATTAGTTATTAATCTAAATGAATTTAATAAACTGCGAATTAGCTTTGAAGACGCTTAAAAGTGGTTTACCTATAATTTTCCCAACAGACACTTTACCAGCAATTGGATGCTTGCCCAGATTTTCAGAAATTATTTATGAGTTTAAAAAAAGAGATAGAAATAAACCCCTAATTCTTATGGGATCAGAACAGAAACAATTAATCGATTATGTTCACGAATCAGCTAAAGAAGATTATAAAAATATGGCTTCAAAATATTGGCCCGGAGCTCTGACAATGATTATTCCTTCTTCAGAAAAGCAGAGCGGAACCCTAACAAGCAGCGATCTCTCACTTGGGTTGAGAATCCCAAATTCATATATTGCTCAATCTCTCCTGAAAGAAACAGGCCCATTGTTAACTTCAAGTGCAAATATTTCAGGCTTCACGGGATCAATTACAGCGGAGGGCATTGCTCTAGACTTCCCTTCTGTAGAAATTCTGGGACCTATTCCTTGGGAAAAAAGTAGTGGAAAAGCCAGTACTATAATATCTTGGAAGAAAAGTGGCGATTGGAGGCTGATTAGAAAAGGGCAAGTACTAGTTAGGGAATTAAATTAATGTTTTTATTACTCTTTTTTGTTTTATTAATTCAATTTTTTACTTATTGGTTATTTAATCCCCTCGCATCTTTTTTAGAGTATGTTCTTGAAATAAGATTATTTCCTATCATTGCTTTAGTAGCATTTATCTTTTTATTTTCGGCAAGAAATATTGAACAGAATTAAATAAACCAAAATGCCGGCTAACAGATTTGAACTGATGGCCTTCGCTTTACAAAAGCGCTGCTCTACCGCTGAGCTAAGCCGGCATAATTAATATCTTACAATTAAGTAGGATTAATTATTAGTATTTTTTTAGCTTTTTAAAAATTATTACTTTTTGATATCTTTATCACTTTTATTATTGTTATCATTTTTTTTAAACTTTATTTCTCCTGAAACTGTTCTTTTGATCGGTAAATTGGCTACTAAAGCAGTCATTCTATCCTCTGTCTCTAAACTTACTGCTACCTCTTCAAAATCAATCTCAACATATTTAGCAACAACATCAAGAATTTCTTTCCTCATTTTATCCAAAAGATCAGTTGTTAAAGAACTCATGTCAACTCTGTCATGAGCAAGTACAAGCTGTAATCTTTCTCTTGCTGTGTTTGCACTAGCCGTTTCTCTTCCTAGTAACTTGTTTATAAGGTCTCTGAGCGTCATCATTTTAAAAAACCTTTGTTTGCATTAATCTCATGAATTTATCTTTAAAAGTATTCCCTTCATTCTTGGGGTCAATAATTGGTACATCATTCCCTGTGAGTCTCTGAGAAACATTCAAATAACATTTTTTTGCCGGAGATCTACCATCAGTGAGTGTTAGTGGCTCACCTCTATTTGTACTTATTATTACTTGTTCATCTTCTAAAACTATACCTAACAAAGGTAAAGAAAGAATTTCTTGAACATCATCAATAGATAGCATCTCTTGACTAGCCATCATGTTAGGGCGAACTCTATTGATTACAAGTTGGATAGGCTCAATATCAGAGGCATTAAGAATTCCTATTACTCTATCGGCATCACGTACTGCAGATAATTCTGGGTTGGTAACAACAATAGCTTCTTTACAAGCTGCAAGAGCATTTTTAAAGCCATCTTCTACTCCAGCAGGACAATCTACTAAAACAAAATCAAATTTCTCACTAAGCATCTCACTTATTTTTTTCATATCTTCGGGCTTCATCCAATCCAGCATCCTTGGATCCCCAGCAGGTAGAAGAGCAAGATTAGGCTCCTTTTTATGTCTAACCAGTGCTTGGTCAAGACGACAATTTTTGTCTAGAACATCTTGAGCCGTATAAATAATGCGATTTTCTAATCCTAGAAGAAGATCTAAATTTCTTAAGCCAAAATCAGCATCTAATACAGCAGTCGTTGCTCCGCTGTTGGCAAGTGCTATGCCTAGGTTTGCGGTTAGAGTGGTTTTACCAACCCCACCTTTACCTGAACAAATTAATATTGTGCGAGTATTTTCCGCCACGAAAATTTATAAATTTCTCAAATAATAAGCCCACTTGCAGAAAGTTAAATATTTTAAAGATTAAGTAATTCTTAAATTTATCGAGTTTGATTTAAATTATTTCAAATGATTGATTAATTTCTTGTTTCTATTACTAGTGGCTTGATAATAATTGTTTGTTTATCTACAACTGCAATCTCTGGATAATGATTTTTGGGCTTATCCTTTGGCCCAATAGCTATTACATCTGCAATTCTCAACTGCAAAGGGTTTAGATAAAGTGATGCAATCGAGGCATTTTTATTTCCTCCCTTCCCTGCGAATGCGATCCCTAGCAATTTGCCCCAAACGTAAATATTTTTCTTAGCGGAAACTATAGCTCCTGGATTAACATCTCCTATTATGCATAAGTTGCCATTTGAAGATAATCTGTCACCTGATCTTAAGGTCCCTTCATGGAGAACATCATCCTTCTTGTTTGAATTGAGTAATCTTAGCTTATTTTTAAGCTCTTGCTCTTTAAAAAAAGTTGAATCAATTCTTAGAGACTTTCCAGCTAATACTGTATCTCTATTGTTTGAATAAATACATAGAGAACAAATATGAATTTTGTAAAAATGATTTTTTAATTTTGATAATTGATTAGAACTTATGGACTCATTGATTACGAAAAGTTTTGCTTCTAGAGGTCCTTTCATAGAAGAAAATTTTTTAAAAGTTTGATGGATATTATCCAAATCTCCCAAAGAAAAAATTTCTGAATATTTACTTTTAATATCCTTTAAAACGATTTCCATTGAATTGAATTTAAGAATGATTTTTTATGATTGAAATTTGATTTTTAATCTCACTTTTGATTTCATTGGGGTAAATAATTAGGGAACTCTCTTGAGACTTCATTAAAGTTTTTATTAAGGGAGAATTATCTTCTAATGAGTTTTGATAAGTTCCATCCCATATATTTAAAGCATTGTTAGATTCAAAACCTTTAAAAGATCTTTCTTTGATTCCACAAAATATTTCTGAATCAAAATTATTTTTTTCACATAATTTTCTTGCAAATGCAAGAATTTCTAGTCTTTCTATTTTACTTAAAAAACTAATGTCTGAAGCTTTTAACAAATCTCTATCAATAAACATTTTGCATAGCGTAGAAAGCGGCTCAAAAGATTCATCTTTCCATCTAATTAAATGGTAATAAAAAGTTATATCATCATTTTTTATGAAATCATCAAAATCAAGATTTTTAGAGGAAAATATCCATTTATACAGTGATCTATCTATCCAAATTTTCTTTTCGTAATTATGTTTAATTGTGGATATTATTTTTTCCAGAATCCATGTTGATATTTCATTAATTCTGTGGTTGTAGATGGTTCTATACATCAAGTTTCTTAATACTAAAAAATGCTCAATAGCTATAACTCCTTTGGGTTTGATTGCAATATTTCCATCAGGTGAAAAAGTAAGACCTGAAATGATTCTCTCTAAATCTACTAAGCCATATTTCGTCCCAGTATTATAACTATCGCGTAAAAGATAATCGAGACGATCGCAATCTATTTCACTGCTAATCAATGTTTTTAAAGGTTTTGAAAATAGTTGTTTTGATTGAAATAATTCGGCAATCCGTCTGGGTAAAGCATTGTCATACTTTTTGAGTATTGAATTGATTGGAGAATAATTTTGAACTAAGTTTTGAGACCATTGTTCGTGATTATGATCGAATATTACTTCACTTGTATGGCTCAAAGGTCCATGACCTAAATCATGTAATAGAGCTGCTCCATATAGAACAAATTTATTTTCACCAAATGAAGATTTACTCTCAATTAATCTTTGATATATTTTTCTTGCGATACAAAAAACGCCAATTGAATGAGTAAATCTACTCGATTCTGCACCATGAAAAAGTAATGAGGCCGCCCCTAATTGTTTTATTCTTCTTAATCTTTGAAAAGCAATTGTATCAATTAATTCCATGATCATAAATTCTTCTGGCTTCGCTGAATCAAATACTATTTCCTTGTGAATTGGGTCATGAAAAATTCTTTTAATACTCATAGTGTTTGAAATTTATTATTTATAAATCTTTTGCTAATTCAGGATTATATTTCGTCACTACTTAATTCACTTGTTTGAATTGAAACTTCTTGCTTGTCTAAAAGTGAACCCAGAAATAATTCTGCATTTCTTATCCATTTATCGTCATTACTCCCGTATTCACTAGCATCTGGAAGATCCAGTAACTTTTCAGGTGTAATACCTTGACCTTGGATATTATTACCATTTGGAGTTAAATAACTTGCAACTGTGATTGCTATTCCACTGTCTTCTCCTAAACTTTTAAGGGACTGAATTAAACCTTTCCCATAGGTTTGCTCTCCCATGAGAATAGATCTGCTGTTATCTTGTAAAGAACCCGCAAGTATTTCACTAGCACTAGCAGTCCCTTTATTTACAAGAGTTACCATTGGCCCATCAAAAAATGTTTCTTTTTGAGAAATTATTGCATCTTTGATCCCATTTCTGTTTTTTGTCTCTACTACTGGTCTCTCGCTCAATAATGAGTCTGCGACTGCTATTCCTGAGCTTACTAGTCCACCTGAATTATTTCTAAGATCCAATATTAATCCTTCAACCTCTTTCTCTTTTAACTCTTGAAGAGCTTCTTCAACCTTTTTGGGAACGCTTTCGCTAAATTGAGTTATTCTTAAATATCCTATTGTATGAGAATCGTCTCTTAATCTTTTTGTTCTAACTGGTCTTAGGTCTACCGGTCTCCTCTCTAAATCGATCTCTCTAATTTCTCCTGATTCAGAAGATATTTCAACTAAAACTTTGGTTCCTGATTCACCTCTTAACTTTGAAGCAGTATTGGCAAGTCCTAATTCTTCTGATGAAATTCCATCTACTTTCTCTATGAAGTCCCCGCTAACTATCCCAGCGTCTTCAGCTGGTGAGCCGCCAAGAGTAGAGACAACTTTAATCTTTGCACTATAATCATCTTCACCTAATTGAAGCCCAACACCATTTATCTCGCTACCAAAATTACTTGCTTTCAGGAGTTCATAATCTTTTGGGCGTAAAATTCTTGTGTAAGGATCATCTAGAGGTCTTAACATGTCTTCAATTGAGGAATAAGCCTCTTCACTTGTTTCAATTTGTTTCTGTAATGTTTTTTGTCTAATTTTCTTCCATTGGATTTCATCAAACTTTTCTGGGTCATAAAAACCCTCATTTACCAAGGTCCAAGCATCAAGTACTAATTGCTTGCTATCACTGAGAGCATACGCTTTTTCAATGAATAAAAAATTGGTACAAAAAACACTGACCACTAATAGAGAGATCAATATTTTGAATGTTAAAAGTTTGTTAAAAGATGAATTCATTGGGTTAAGTGTTAACACCAAGTATAAGAATTTTAAGTAAGCTCTTTAATATCAAAGCTAATTTTTTTTTGGATGGCGAATTCTTCATCTGTTTATGACTGGTTTCAAGAAAGACTTGAAATTCAAGACATAACTGACGACGTAACTTCCAAGTACGTACCCCCTCACGTAAATATTTTTTATTGTTTAGGAGGCATAACTTTAGTATGCTTCCTAATTCAATTTGCAACAGGTTTTGCAATGACTTTTTACTATAAGCCAACAGTTACTCAAGCTTATAGCTCAGTAAGTTATTTGATGACCGATGTAAGTTTTGGATGGTTAATAAGATCTGTTCATAGATGGAGTGCATCTATGATGGTTTTAATGTTAATCCTTCACGTTTTTAGAGTTTATCTTACGGGTGGTTTTAAAAGGCCCAGAGAACTAACGTGGGTTACAGGTGTAGTAATGGCAGTAATAACTGTCGCTTTTGGAGTTACAGGATATTCTTTGCCTTGGGATCAAGTCGGATATTGGGCTGTTAAGATTGTCTCAGGTGTTCCTGCCGCAATTCCAGTAATAGGAGATTTTATGGTTGAACTACTGAGGGGAGGAGAAAGTGTTGGACAGTCTACTCTTACAAGATTTTATAGTCTTCATACTTTTGTTTTGCCATGGTCATTAGCAGTATTTATGTTGATGCATTTTTTAATGATTCGTAAACAGGGTATTTCAGGACCTTTATAAACACTTACAATTAAATTACTAACGAGAGCTCCACATGTCTACGTTAAAAAAACCAGATCTATCTGATCCAAAATTAAGAGCAAAATTAGCTAAAGGTATGGGTCACAATTATTATGGGGAACCGGCTTGGCCAAATGACTTACTTTATATATTCCCTGTAGTTATTTTAGGTACTATTGCATGCGTAGTTGGACTAGCAGTTCTTGACCCTGCAATGTTAGGAGACAAAGCTAATCCATTTGCGACACCTTTAGAAATACTTCCTGAATGGTATCTCTATCCAGTGTTTCAAATACTTAGAGTAGTTCCTAATAAACTTTTGGGGATTGCACTTCAAACATTAATTCCGCTTGGATTAATGGTTTTACCCTTCATCGAAAACGTTAATAAATTCTCTAATCCATTTAGAAGACCAATAGCAATGTCTGCTTTCTTGTTCGGAACGTTTCTAACAATATATCTTGGTATTGGTGCATGCTTACCGATTGATAAATCACTAACTTTTGGCTTATTTTAGGATTAAATCTTAAACATATCTAAATCGTTATTATCTCCTCTTAGAAAGTGGTTCATTAATAAAAAACCAACAATAGTCCAAGTTTGATAGGTTCTTGATTGTTGGCCAACCCAAGTACCTGTAGGTCCATCAAAATATTCTGCCCATTCTTGCTTTGGCAATTGATTCAGTTGACACCAATATGACTCCTCTACTAAAGATTTCATCTCTTCCATGAGCATCACATCATCAGAAGCATAATTTTTTTGATGTAAAAGAACCGCTGCTCCAAAAAACCAAAGTAAACTTGGCCAATGACCACCATTGTGGTAACTCCAAGGCCAATTCTTTGGATCCGATCCAGTTTTATTTTGCCATTCTTCGATATCCATATGAGGATGACAAATTCTCATAGGCATTTGAGCCATCAAATGTTGTCTGTTATGTAAAACTAATCTAAATAAAGCTCTTTGTTCTGCAGGAGGTAGTACTTCAAAAATACAGGCTAAAGAATTCCCTAAGCTGTAAAATCGAAAGTCAGGTCTACCTGTTCTAATATTTCCTATTAAATAACCACCTCTATTCTCTAACCAATCTTGTAGCCATGATGGAACTACTTGAGGTTGAACGTTAAATTCATTGAAGTGTTGATCATCTCCATACTGCTCAGTTGGCCTTCTTCTTAAAATTTGCATCGTTTGGCTGGTAACCCAATAATGTTTTAAGAGAAAACTTCCTAAATCCTTAACCCATTGATTTGTAAGAATAAGTCTTTGATCTAAAAGTCTACTTGTGTGATCTGCTCGACTTAATTCCATTAAATTTATACAACTTTTTAAACATCCATGAAGTAAAACTTCAACTTCTAATGGTGCTCCCCATACATCCATAGGTCTATCAATCATAAATGCGCAATCCGGAACAAAAAGTACGGGAGTACCCTCAAATGTTGGATGCAGAACTAGATCTAGTAAAAGTTGAATACCTCTTTGGACCCCTTGACTTTTGCCAAAAGCATAATCACCACTTTTGTTGACATAATACCAACATAAAATGGGCCACCATAAACTTGCATCAGCTGAAGTTATCCTTCCTATTGATCTCTGACCATAGTCTCCAATTAGCTTTCCGTTTTCTTCAATGAAAGAAGTAGGAAATACGCCACGCGTTTGGTAATTAGTGCTTTGTAACTCAAGACATACACTTAGGAATCTTTTGACAATTTCATACCGTTTTTGGGTAATGAGGTAAATCATTACAGGAACATTGTCTCTTAAAAATATCTCACCATAATTTAACTTTTTATTTTTTGTTGGGTGTTCAAGTGCAGCAACACTGCCAACTAGTTCGCCAGATATTTCAAGTAAAGTCTTTTCGAAGTGTTTTTTTGCATTTGTTACAATTTTCTCCTCATCGGAACTTGGTCTTACTCTTAAATTTTTTTGACTAAATCTTTCTGCCATTTTATTAATATCCCTTTATTTAAGCCTAGTTGTTTAAATAGACTTTGAACAAATAAAAAATTAATAAAAATTTTTTGTATAAAAGGTTGCATAATTACAGTCGTATGGTTTAGTATTTTCTTCTGGGCAAAAATATTTTTTTTTGCATTATTCAATCAATTACTTTAAATCTGATTTTTGGTAAATGAATGAATTTTATGGAGATTTGATTTCGATCATTATTTTCAGCCAGAAGAAGGGTTTTCCCTTCGAAGTGAGTTATTCACTTGTTGTTTAACTCAGCACCTAGAAAACTTAAAAACTTAGGAACTGATGCTTTTATTGCGTCATGATTTTATCGAATTTAGATTTGGTAATTTTGAGATGTATTTGCAATAAAGGTGTGAGGTCCCGTCAAGAATATATAAATTGTTTTCAATTGCTAACTTTTAGCTTTTGAAAGCCAACGGATCTGAGATCTTGGAAAGTCACTTTGAAATATTTTAATGTGCACTCAAAGTAATCCTTAATTATCTAAGGAGGCTGAACCTAAATAACTTAAGTCAATCTTAATTTTATTTGGAGAAGGCAATTCATATTGAGTAGATTTATCTACAAAAGGATTTGAACACAACGGAGAGTTTGATCCTGGCTCAGGATGAACGCTGGCGGCGTGCTTAACACATGCAAGTCGAACGAACCTTCGGGTTAGTGGCGGACGGGTGAGTAACGCGTGAGAATCTGCCCTCAGGAGGGGGATAACGGTTGGAAACGACCGCTAATACCCCATATGCCTACTGGTGAAATGAATTTCGCCTGAGGATGAGCTCGCGTCTGATTAGCTAGTTGGTGAGGTAATGGCTCACCAAGGCTTCGATCAGTAGCTGGTCTGAGAGGATGATCAGCCACACTGGGACTGAGACACGGCCCAGACTCCTACGGGAGGCAGCAGTGGGGAATTTTCCGCAATGGGCGAAAGCCTGACGGAGCAACGCCGCGTGAGGGACGAAGGCCTCTGGGCTGTAAACCTCTTTTCTCAAGGAAGAAGATATGACGGTACTTGAGGAATAAGCCACGGCTAATTCCGTGCCAGCAGCCGCGGTAATACGGGAGTGGCAAGCGTTATCCGGAATTATTGGGCGTAAAGCGTCCGCAGGCGGCTTTTCAAGTCTGCTGTTAAAACGTGGAGCTTAACTCCATCATGGCAGTGGAAACTGAAAGGCTTGAGTATGGTAGGGGCAGAGGGAATTCCCGGTGTAGCGGTGAAATGCGTAGATATCGGGAAGAACACCAGTGGCGAAGGCGCTCTGCTGGGCCATTACTGACGCTCATGGACGAAAGCCAGGGGAGCGAAAGGGATTAGATACCCCTGTAGTCCTGGCCGTAAACGATGAACACTAGGTGTCGGGGGAATCGACCCCTTCGGTGTCGTAGCTAACGCGTTAAGTGTTCCGCCTGGGGAGTACGCACGCAAGTGTGAAACTCAAAGGAATTGACGGGGGCCCGCACAAGCGGTGGAGTATGTGGTTTAATTCGATGCAACGCGAAGAACCTTACCAGGGTTTGACATCCTGAGAACCTCTTAGAAATTTGAGGGTGCCTTCGGGAATTCAGTGACAGGTGGTGCATGGCTGTCGTCAGCTCGTGTCGTGAGATGTTGGGTTAAGTCCCGCAACGAGCGCAACCCACGTTTTTAGTTGCCAGCATTTAGTTGGGCACTCTAGAAAGACCGCCGGTGATAAACCGGAGGAAGGTGTGGATGACGTCAAGTCATCATGCCCCTTACACCCTGGGCTACACACGTACTACAATGCTACGGACAAAGGGCAGCAAACTCGCGAGAGCTAGCAAATCCCATAAACCGTGGCTCAGTTCAGATCGTAGGCTGCAACTCGCCTACGTGAAGTAGGAATCGCTAGTAATCGCAGGTCAGCATACTGCGGTGAATACGTTCCCGGGCCTTGTACACACCGCCCGTCACACCATGGAAGTTGGCCATGCCCGAAGTCGTTACTCCAACCCTTGTGGAGGAGGACGCCGAAGGTAGGGCTAATGACTGGGGTGAAGTCGTAACAAGGTAGCCGTACCGGAAGGTGCGGCTGGATCACCTCCTAACAGGGAGACAACAAAATGTTAAATATTAATTTTGTCACCTTAGGTCGATCGGTATCTCACATTCTTAATTTATTTATTATTGAGAATTTCATTTCCTAAGTTTTTCTAGGTCACACCCATTACTTTTCCTGGGCCATTAGCTCAGGTGGTTAGAGCGCACCCCTGATAAGGGTGAGGTCCCTGGTTCAAGTCCAGGATGGCCCATATCTCTATGTTGGGGGTATAGCTCAGTTGGTAGAGCGCCTGCTTTGCAAGCAGGATGTCAGCGGTTCGAGTCCGCTTACCTCCACTGATTACCACCTCTTCCATAATTTATAGAAGGGAAATGTTTTAGTTGTGATCAAATTCTGAACGAATCTAGCTTCCTAATCAAATTTATTAAGATGCTGGACTCATTGAATTAATTTCATTGTTTTCAGAGAACCTTGACAACTGCATAGATTATTTTTAAAGACAATAAGCATCTTTAATGATGCAGATTTATTATTTGTGCGAATGCATTAATAACAATTCTATTAAGCTGATGCTTCAATTTTTGAAGTTATTGGTCAAGCTACAAAGGGCTCACGGAGGATACCTAGGCACACAGAGGCGATGAAGGACGTGGTTACCTGCGATAAGTCTCGGGGAGTTGGAAGCACACTTTGATCCGGGAATTTCCGAATGGGGCAACCCCATGTACGGCCAACTGAATATATAGGTTGGTGCGAGCTAACCCAGCGAACTGAAACATCTTAGTAGCTGGAGGAAGAGAAAGTAAATAACGACTCCCTCAGTAGCGGCGAGCGAACGGGGAATAGCCCAAACCGATAGTCTTGACTATCGGGGTTGTGGGACAGCAATATGGATCAACAAGTCTAGAAGAAACGTTTGAATGGCGTGCCACAGAGGGTGAAAGCCCCGTAATCGAAAGATAAGTTGACCTAGCTGTATCCCGAGTAGCACGGAGCACGTGGAATTCCGTGTGAATCTGCGAGGACCACCTCGTAAGGCTAAGTACTACTGTGTGACCGATAGAGAAACAGTACCGCGAGGGAAAGGTGAAAAGAACCCCGGGAGGGGAGTGAAATAGAACATGAAACCGTGAGCTTACAAGCAATGGGAGCCCGACTTATCGGGTGACCGTGTGCCTGTTGAAGAATGAGCCGGCGACTTATAGGCACTGGCGGGTTAAACCGGAAATGGTGGAGCCACAGCGAAAGCGAGTCTTAATAGGGCGTTTGTCAGTGTTTATAGACCCGAACCCTGGTGATCTAACCATGGCCAGGATGAAGCTTGGGTGATACCAAGTGGAGGTCCGAACCGACTGAAGTTGAAAATTCAGCGGATGAGCTGTGGTTAGGGGTGAAATGCCAATCGAACCAGGAGCTAGCTGGTTCTCCCCGAAATACGTTGAGGCGTAGCGTCTAGTGCTCCAGCAGGGGGGTAAAGCAACCATTTCGGTGCGGGCTGCGAAAGCGGTACCAAATCGATATGAACTCTGAATACCCTGTGTGTAACTAGGCAGTCAGACTGTGGGGGATAAGCTCCATAGTCAAGAGGGAAACAGCCCAGACCGCCAGCTAAGGTCCCTAAATTAACGCTAAGTGATAAAGGAGGTGGGATTGCCCAGACAACCAGGAGGTTTGCCTAGAAGCAGCCATCCTCAAAGGAGTGCGTAATAGCTCACTGGTCGAGCGATCCTGCGCCGAAAATGAACGGGGCTAAGCGTTATACCGAAGCTGCGGATAAATTTATTTATGGTAGGGGAGCGTTCTATGTAGGGTGAAGCGTTAGCGTAAGCGGACGTGGACAGCATAGAAGTGAGAATGTCGGCTTGAGTAGCGAAAACATGGGTGAGAATCCCATGCCCCGAAACCCTAAGGGTTCCTCCGGCAGGCTCGTCCGCGGAGGGTTAGTCTGGACCTAAGGCGAGGCCGAAAGGCGTAGTCGATGGATAACAGGTCAATATTCCTGTACCAGATGTGTTTTGGGAAGAGGGACGGAGAAGGCTAGCCAGGCCAGATGTTGGTTACTGGTTCAAGCGTTCAAGGCTTTGAGAGATGGAGAAAACATCTTGAGCTGAGGCGTGAGTACGAGCTGCTACGGCAGCGAAGTTGGTGATGTCATGCTTCCAAGAAAAGCTCTATACCCGTTAAGACACAAATGCCAGTACCCGAAACCGACACAGGTGGGGTGGTAGAGAATACCGAGGGGCGCGAGATAACTCTCTCTAAGGAACTCGGCAAAATGGCCCCGTAACTTCGGGAGAAGGGGTGCCAGCGAGAGCTGGTCGCAGTGAAGAGGCGCAAGCGACTGTTTACCAAAAACACAGGTCTCCGCTAAGTCGCAAGACGATGTATGGGGGCTGACACCTGCCCAGTGCCGGAAGGTTAAGGAAGCTGGTTAGCTTTTAGTGAAGCTGGCGACTGAAGCCCCGGTGAACGGCGGCCGTAACTATAACGGTCCTAAGGTAGCGAAATTCCTTGTCGGGTAAGTTCCGACCCGCACGAAAGGTGTAACGATTTGCGCGCTGTCTCGGAGAGAGGCTCGGCGAAATAGAATTGTCTGTGAAGATGCGGACTACATACACCCGGACAGAAAGACCCTATGAAGCTTTACTGTAGTTTGATATTGTGCTCGGGCTCTGAATGCGCAGAATAGGTGGGAGACATTGAAATAGTGCTTGTGGGTACTATTGAGTCATCGGTGAGATACCACTCTTTTAGAGCTAGGGTTCTAACGCTT
This sequence comes from Prochlorococcus marinus str. MIT 9107, assembly GCF_000759855.1. Classification (GTDB taxonomy): domain Bacteria; phylum Cyanobacteriota; class Cyanobacteriia; order PCC-6307; family Cyanobiaceae; genus Prochlorococcus_A; species Prochlorococcus_A marinus_N. The sequence continues at coordinate 94,197 of NZ_JNAI01000008.1, read as the reverse complement.
ACCCGTTATCCGGGAAGCGGACAGTATCTGATGGGCAGTTTGACTGGGGCGGTCGCCTCCTAAAAGGTAACGGAGGCGCACAAAGGTTCTCTCAGGCTGGTTGGAAATCAGTCGTTGAGTGCAAAAGCAGAAGGGAGCTTGACTGTGAGACCTACAAGTCGAACAGGGACGAAAGTCGGTTTTAGTGATCCGACGGTTCTGCGTGGAAGGGCCGTCGCTCAACGGATAAAAGTTACTCTAGGGATAACAGGCTGATCTCCCCCAAGAGTTCACATCGACGGGGAGGTTTGGCACCTCGATGTCGGCTCATCGCAACCTGGGGCTGAAGTCGGTCCCAAGGGTTGGGCTGTTCGCCCATTAAAGCGGTACGCGAGCTGGGTTCAGAACGTCGTGAGACAGTTCGGTCCATATCCGGTGTATGCGCAGGAATATTGAGAGGATTTCTCCCTAGTACGAGAGGACCGGGAGGAACGCACCTCTGGTGTGCCAGTTATCGTGCCAACGGTAAACGCTGGGTAGCCATGTGCGGAGTGGATAACCGCTGAAAGCATCTAAGTGGGAAGCCTACCTCAAGATGAGTATTGCCATGGCTTAAGCCAGTAAGGTCACGGGAAGAACACCCGTTGATAGGCTCTACGTGGAAGCTTGGTAACAAGTGCAGCGGAGGAGTACTAATAGACCGAGGGCTTGACCAAATAAACTTAATTTATTGTTTTTAATTTATATAATTTTCTATGCAGTTCTCAAGGTTCACATTATCCTGGTGTTCATGGCGATGTGGAACCACTCCGATCCATCTCGAACTCGGTTGTGAAACGCATCAGCGGCGAAAATATTTAGGGGGTAGCCCCTTGAGAAAATAGCTCAATGCCAGGTAAAAATATTTAAAAGGGTTTACTCTTCTTGAGTAAGCCCTTTTTTATTTTTGGCATTTAGGACACCAATGTGTACTTCTTCCAGTAATTTTTTGCCTTTCAATTAAATTCCCACATTTACGACATTCTTTACCAGTCCTCCTATAGACATTTGTCTGTAAACCAAAATTACCATTCTCTCCTTCCAAGTCTCTAAAATCACTAAATGTCGTCCCCCCCGAACCTATACTTTTTTTTAATACAGTTACAATTGATTCTTTGAGCTTGATTAACTCATTCTTATTTATTGTTCGAGCTTCCCTAAAAGGTGAGATGCCAGCCGAGTATAAACTCTCATCAGCATATATATTACCTATACCTGCAACTATTGTTTGATCTAATAAAATAGCTTTTATAGATTTTGTTCTTTTTGAAATAACTTTCTTAAGATATTCTGTATCAAAGTCTTTAGAAAATGGTTCTGGTCCTAATGAGCCTAATCCTTTGATTATTTTATTCGGCGATAACCCTTCCCTAATCCACCACATTTGGCCAAAACTTCTTACGTCAATGTATCTAAGCTCATTATTTTTTTTATCGAAAAATCTTATTCTTGTATGTTTACAGGGCAAAATAGAGTTATTAATAAATTTGAAATATCCAGTCATTCTTAGATGAACTACAAGAAATCCATTATTTTCTGAGAATTTTTTTAAAGGAAATTTAATATTTTCATTCTCAAATTTCTTTAGTTCTGCTATTAAATATTTTCCTCTTCTATCCCATTTGTATAAAAGTGAGTTATGAAGTCCTTCAATAAAATCTTTCTTATTAGTTGGGAATGCAACAGTTGAATCCCTACAGATTTCTACTTTTTTAATTATAAAGTTATTTAGTTTTTGCTCTAAACCTCTTCGAACAGTCTCAACTTCAGGTAATTCAGGCAATTATTTAGGCTTTTTCTAATTCACTTTCAGCAAACATGTTAGTAGTCGCTCCTTCAGCAACTCCACTAATTCCTGCATAATTACACTTATCAAATCTAACGGTACAGTTATATTTAATACCTGTTTTATCGATAGAAGCAACTTTTCCAATTTCGTTGTACCAATATGATTCTGGTCTTTTTATTCTTACGAAATCTCCTCTTGCAATCGTCATTTGCTTTAAATTAACTTCTAAGAGAATAGCTCATTATTAATAGGTATAGAAAAATTATTCACACATATTAATTAAAAATTCTAACAAAAATCATTTATTAAATTTTTTTCGAATTCTTCTTTAGCGGGCTCTCCCCCCATCCATTTTCTTCCTGGAACTCTTATGTCTAACTCATTTTCATCGCAATTGATTGAAAGAATTAGTTTTTTATTTTCTTGATTGAGAACATTTAATATTGTTTCCCCTTTGAATTTTTTAAAAGATTTATTCTCAACAGTTAATGGACCATAAATTAGTTTTTCTGGTTCGAGTAATTTATTATTATTTTTAGTTGTTTGATCATTTTCTGAACTATTTGGATTGTTTTTGGTTAACAAGATTTTTTCTCCAACTTTTAAAGAATCTGGATTTTTAAGATTATTTATTTCTAACAAATAACCTATTTTTAAATTATATTTGTTTGAGATTTCAGTAAGATTCTCACCTATCTGAACAATATGATAACTATTTATTAAATCTGATTTTAGTAAGGGATTTTCAGTAGATTCGGAAATAATGAGATTTTGGCCAACATAGATATAATTTTGATCTTTTAAATTATTCAATTTAATAATTAAATCTTTATTAATGGAATAAAGTTTTGAAATACTTGAAAGTGTCTCTCCACTTTTTACGATGTGAATTCTTCTTATTTCAGTTTTATTTTCAGTAATTGATTGTTTTTGAGCAATATTCTCAATTTTATTTCTAGCTGCTTCTGTCTTCTCTTCGGACTTTATCAATGAGGGATTAAAAAAATTAATAAGGATTACAATAGCTAAAAATACTAATTTCATTAATTTCGATATTTATTTAAAGATAATCTTTAAATTTAAAATCGCTAGGCTTTTGAAAACAAATTAAGTAATTTAAATCTTAAAAATAAACTTTAAAAATTTCTTAATTCTTTCATAGGGAGGATATCTCAGATTTAAGTCAAATAAAAAACCTTTGAAAGTTATAGATTTTTGATTTGAAAAATTTCGAAAACCTTCTTCTCCATGAAATTTACCAAGACCACTCTGTCCAACACCACCAAAAGGTAAATTTGGAATAAGGACTGGTAGCATAACATCATTGATACAAATAGTTCCTGAACTGGTTACTCTTGAAATATGATTATGGATTTTTTTATTACCTCCAAACAAGTAGATTGCCAAAGGTTTTGATGTTTGATTAATTTGCTTTAAGGCCGATTCTTTATTTTCTACTCCAATTACTGGAAGTAAAGAACTGAATAGTTCTTTTTGTAAAATGTCTGTTTCATCTAATTTTGTTTTCAAAATTGTAGGAGATATTTTTAACTTTTTTTTGCTAAATGTGCCTCCATATAAAAGTCTTTTCTCTTTTTTATATTTTTTGAGAATTTCTAAAGTCGATGAAAATTGCTTTTTCTCTAATTTAGATAAGTTTTCGGAAATAATTGGATCTTCTCCATAAAAACTTACTATGCATTGCTTTAATTTTTCTATGAAATTATTTTCAATTTCTTTATCTACAAAAATATGATTTGGTGCCATGCAGGATTGACCAGAATTAAAAAATTTGCCCCAAACTATTCTTTTCGCAGCAACTTCTAAATTTGCATTCTTGAAAATAATTACAGGATTTGTTCCGCTTAATTCAAGAGTTAACGGAGTTAAGTTTTTTGAGGCCAATTTCATAATGGATCTCCCAGTCTCTGTACTGCCTGTAAAAAATATGTGGTCAAAATTTTGCTCAATTAATTTTATTGATAGTTTATAATCGCCCTCTACCGTTAATAGGATATCTTTATCGAAATATTTGGAAGTAAGTTTTTTAATAAGTTTTGAGGTCGCTGGACATTTCTCTGATGGTTTTATAACCGCAGTATTTCCTGCTGAGAAAATATTTACTAATGGCTTTAAAATGTACAGCAATGGATAATTATATGGGCCAAGAATTAAGACACACCCAAGAGGCTCATAAATAACTTTGGATGATGATGGAAATAGATAAAAAGGTGTATTAATCTTTTTTGGACGCATCCAAGAATTGAGTTTCTTTTTAATAAGAGAAATTTCTTCTTTCACTAAAAGGATTTCTGAAAGCCCTTCAATTTCAGATTTTCCTAAATCAATAAAAAGGGATTTTATTATCTCTTTTTTATTATCATCCAAAAGTTTAGAAACTTTATTGATCTGTTTGATTCTCCATGTTAGATCTTCTGTTTTACCAGTGAGAACTTTATTTTTTAATTTATAGATATCTTCTAAATGAAATTTATCAGAAATTTTCATTTTTATTTCTATTAATAATATTAAATATATCAGAGGATAAATTGTAAATAATTTAAGTTTTAGTCACTTAAGCAAAAGTGAATTATTTTAAAAAAAATCAAATTAATTAATATGGCCTTTAAAAATTTCAATTTTTCCTAGTTAATATATTTTTATGAAGGAAAAATTTTCAATTAGGTTGATATCTACAAATGAAATACCAGAAGTTACAAATTGGGCAAGGTTAGAAGGATTTTCTCCTGGAATGGATGATGTATCAATTTATAGAAATACAGATAAACAAGGAGTATGGGTTGGCTGCTTAGACAATCATCCTATAGGTTCTATTGCTTGCATTAAATATAATGCCTCATATGGTTTTATAGGCTTATTTATAGTTAAAGAAGAATTCCGCAATAATGGATATGGAGTGAGATTATGGAAACATGCACTCGATTATTTAAAAAATGTTGTTTGTATTGGTCTAGAGGCTGCTCCAGATAGATTGAATGATTACCAAAAATGGGGTTTTAGAACATCTTCAATTACAAACCGATGGAAATTAAATGGGTTTCAAGATTTACCATTGAGTAATTTCTATCAAGATCAATTTCATTCTTTTAAAGTTGTTCCTGGCAATAAAATTTCCTCTGAAGCAGTCTTAATTTACGATAATCAGAGAGAACCTAGCCCCAGGCCGCATTTTCTAAATGACTGGCTGAAAAATTATCATGGCAATGTAAGTGCACTTGTAGATAATAATGGGATGTGCCATGGATTTGGCAGGATAAGACCTTGTGTCTTGGAGGATAATAAGCAAGGTTGGAGAATTGGACCTCTTTTGGCTGATACTCCCCCACTCGCTGAAATGTTAATCAGGAAGCTAGTTGGTGATTTAGATTCGCAAATATTACTTGATTGCTCTAATCTTAATCCTTATGCAAATTATCTTTTATCAAGTTTGGGATTTGAGGAAATATCAAAAACTTATAGAATGTATAAAGGTATTAAACCTGCCTGTCCAATGAATCAAGTATACGGACTTGCCTGCTTAGAACTGGGATAATTTCCCCTAAAATATTCTTTTTTGTCTTTTAGTTTTGCAATACTGAAAGAAGTTTTTTTATTATCTATAAGCTTAACTTTTAGAATGTTTTAAAATCTTTTCTACAATATCAGCATTTATTATAGTGATTTCTCCATTATCAATATTGGCTACTTGAAACAAGGTCCATGAATTTGGATTTCTCGCTCCTCCAATACAGTCAATAACTTGACCGACCCAATAATTTTTATTATTTTCTTTAGTATTTTTACAATTTTCTTCATTTTTAATTGCGACATAATCACCAGGACTAACGAAAAGAAACTCAGGAGTTGTCGAGCTCACAATAAATGGTTAATAGTATATATGTACTATAATAAATTATTCGTTTTGTTGTCGAACTTTGAATTCTTTTGCAAACTAGAGGTAATTCAAAAATAAAATGGAATCAACTGAAATTGCTATATTTTCAACATTATTGGGGTTAGTTTTAGCTTTAACTGACGCTTATATAGAAAGAAATATTCCTGGATAATATTTTCAATTCATTTTTTAAATTAAATAAGATTTAAGCTGTTCAAATAGGTCGGCATGGTTAGAAACTAATTTAGTAAAAACTAAATAAATCAACCCAACCATTGCGAGTCTTCCGTTAATTTTCTCAAACTGCTTTAGTTTTCTCAAAAAATTTCTTATGCGGTTAAACAAAATTTAACGGGCATAGAAAATAAATATGTATTGGTTACTTCAAATTTAAAAAGATTTTTCAAAAAAATTATAGAAATATTATTTCAAAAACGAATTAAATTTAAAGCCAAGCCTCTTTCATCTCAAGATAAAGTCTCTCACTTTCAGCAGAATTAATTTTGCTGTCTGAATAGGATTGTTGCTGTTGCTGTTGCTGCTGCTGAGTTGAGTTAGAATTAGAATTTTGGACTTCGCTCATTAGAAGACTGAATATTTGTGTTTATTCTCTCATATTTAGAGCTTTTTTTGTTTACTTAAATTCTTAAATTTTTTTTAAATTTTCCTGTTTTGAGTAAAAGTTATTTTGCTACTGTGGTTTTGGCGTATAGAAATTTAACTTCCCAATATACAATTCCTAGGAAGATAGCACTTGCAATAATAATTTCAGAGATGGCTAACATTTTTTTGTCAATAATAATTTAATTTTGGTATTCATTTCCATAGAATGCAATAGGGATTAAGTACATTTAAGATTTTTAAAAAATCTTAATTAATAAAATAAAGCGTCAAAATAATATAAAATTTTAAGTTAGATACATAATTTCTTAGTGGGGAATTTCATAAATTCAACAATTCTTATACCTTTAGTACCTCTAGTTACGGCTTTATTTGTTTTTATTTTATTGGTAAGTTTTAACAGAACACTTAACAGGTTAACAAAACCAGTTACTGCGCTTATTGCATTATCTTTATTAAGTTCTACTTTTATAAGCTCATTTGACTATTTTAAAAAAATAGAAGAAGAATTGGTTTTATCTGAATTTCTTAAATTTTTTGAAGAAACAAATTTAGTTATACATCTCAATTTAGTAAATGAAAAAATTATAATTTTTTTCTCATTGATAATGATATTAATAATTGGATTATCTTTTTATAAATTACCTAGAAAAAAAGGTTATGTCTCATTGATGATTAGCCTAGGATTAATATCTTCTTCGTTGATAATCTCAATATTGCTAATAGATTTTTCAGCACTAATCTAAACTGTAGTTAGCATTGACAAAGCTTCGTTAAGTTCTTTTACATGATTTAATTCATCTTGAGCGATTTCTTTTATTTTTTCATCATTTGGATTATCCCTTAAATATTTGGAATAAGTTTCAAATGCATGTTCTTCAATTTTTATGTTGACATCATAAGCATTAGCTGGTGAGAAGAAATAATAAAATACCATGATCGAGTAATAAACAAGAACAAGGTGTCTCGCAAAAAATCTATCAATCCAGAATCTATCTCCTCCTCTTTTCTCCATTTCTTTAAGATGCTCATTTTCGTTTATAGCTTGATAAAAATGTTCTTTCATCAAAAACATTGTTTTTTCATTTTTAATTCCAAGGGATTCTTTAAAATGAAGAACTGAGAGGAATGCAAAATAAGGTGATCTAGCTATAACTTCTAAAACCCAAAATCTTTGTAAATTTCTACCAGAGTATATGAGGTCTAAAAAATTGACAGTACTATTCAAAACTAAAGAATTTAATCTCTTCATGAATTTCATTTTCTTTAAGTATAATTACTTAAATGCAAGCGGTCTATTTAGTATTTAAGTAATTAACCAAAAATTAATATTTATAATCTAATAATTAAGCCTCCCATTGAAATATCTTTTTTTCATGCATTAATTGGATAGATAAAAACTTCATATGAAAACTACTGAAAAAATTGCAAATGCTAAAAAGAGGATTTACGAATTAGAAAGACTTATAAAATATTGGAATGATTTAGAAAATGATGAGGAGAAAACAGTAAATTTTGCAATGAAAATTGAAAATAAAGTTGCTTAGAAATTGATGATTAAGGTTGATTAACTTTTTTAAGTGATTTAATATCTTTAAGTATTCAAATATTTTTTTATATATAAATAGAGCAATTAAACCTATTCTCAAAAACTGTAAGGAAGAAATATTATAAAAGAAAAATCTATATGAAAACCTTTTCAAACAAATATTTAGTTCCGATTAGATTTATACCATGTTTTTTTTGGCTATCTATATTTTTTGTGAGTATATATTTATGTAAGACAGCCTGGGTAAGTTGAATTATGAATTAATCTAACTTCTTCTTAGCCAACCAGGAGCACCGCCAAACCAATCTGATATATCATCTTCATTTGGGTTGAAATGATTTTCTTTGTTTAGTCCATCTATTCCAAATGATTGTAAAAGGTTATCAATTCCACCATTATTGTTTATACCATTCCTTCTAAAGCTGTTAGCCTTTTTCAGCCAAAGAGAAATTGTTGAATTATGGTGTGCAAATTTCTCAACATATATTCTCTCTTCTAATGTAATTGATTTATCTTGTGCAATTCTTTTAATTATCCCTTGGATCTTTAGTCTTTTTTGATTACTAAGAAGCATTTTTAGTCATTTATTAGTCTTTTTATAGGAAGGATTATTAAAAAAATCTTGTCAATGTTAATTTCAACAAATTAACCATTTTAAAAGGTTTTTATCAATAAAAGTTTTAAGACACTAAAAAAAGGTATTAATAAGTAATGGACGATACGTTGATCCATTTATGAAACTTATAAATTATAAAAATTATATAAGAAAAATAAATTTGCTCTCAAAGACGCTTATAAATCAAGACAAGTGGGTGAAGTAGTTGCATTATAGTAAAAATGTACTAGCATTAGTACAGATGTATTATTTAGGTATGAAAGTGATTTCATCTTCCCCTTATGCCACTTTTAATTCAAAAGAGTGGAATTCTCTAGTAAGCAAAAATGCAAAGTTTGAAAATACTCCAATAAAGATTCAAAAAAAATTTTATAGAAATCTTACTTTAAAAAAGATTGAAAAAGATAAACTTCTGCAAGAGAAGAATGAATTGCATCAACAAATGCAACTTGTATTCGCATAAAAAAAAATTTCAACTAACAATCTTTTTATTGAATATTATTTTACGAGATTAAATTTTTTGTTAGATTAGTAAGAAGATAAGAAGGTTTTAATGTGGCTGTAGATCAAGAACTTTTAAAAGAAGTTACCAAGGAACTTTGGAATACTGTAAAAAAATTAAGACCAGAAATTGATCGGCATACCCGACTTCAATTAGTTTTAAAGGCCTTATTGACTATTGGAGATTTGCCAGATCAAATGCAGGCTGCCATGGTAGTAGGCGTTTGTGCAGAAATGGATAAGAGTGATGTTGATATTGTTGAAAGTAATTCACAATCCAAAGATTCAAGCAGATTTGATACTTCTACAGGAAGAAAAGTAGTTAGAAGAAGTTCAGCTAAATAAACTTTAAGCGATTATCCTTTGATTTTCTTTGATTCGTTTTTATTAAGTCGATTGAATAGGTAATATGATATTACAAGTAAGAGAGGAACAAATATTGAATGTAAAGTCATCATTAATTCTGTTTGGCCCATTCCTATGAGAGTTGACTCGCTTGGAAGTTGTTCTGACCAAGTGCCAACTAAATGCCAGGCTTGAGGAATTGATAAGAAAAACATATAAGAGCTATAAGTTAAGTTTATTTTCAGATAAAGATTATCATTATTGAACGTTTTTGCTTTCTTTATTCTTATTTCTTAACTAAGTATTTGTAGAGTTATAAAAAAGAACTTGATTCATAAATTTATTTTTTTAAGAAGAGTTTTAAAATCTTTTTTACCAAGAATTTTTTCAGCTGCGTAAGCACCGCTTGCTGAAACAGCGGGAATCCCAATACCTGGAAATGTACTTGCACCGCAAGTAAATAAATTTTTAACTGGAGTTTTGCAGCCTGGGAAAAGACCTTTCGCAGCAGATAATGCAGGGCCATAACTACCGCAATAGGTATTAGTGAATTTTTTATGAGTAATTGGGGTCCCTAACATCTTTAAATCAATCCTTTCATCTATGTCAGGGATTAATTTTCGCATTGCATTAAGGAATATTGAACATCTTTCTTCTTTCAGATTTCTATATTCTAATTCCTTTGGATTTAGGTTTTCCCAAATTTCCCAAGGTTCATTTGCGGGAGTATATCCATGAAGAACATGTTTCCCTTTAGGGGCCATATTTTTATCTAAAACAGATGGGATTGAAAATACAGCTATATTTCTTTCTGCGGTTATACCTTTTTCCCACTCATCAACATGTATCGCATGTATTGGCAAATCTTCAAGACCATCAGCATCAAAACCGAGATGTATATGAAGGAAAGAATCACATTTATTAGGGTTCAAAACTTTTGTATTCCATTTTCTTGAAATTTCATTTGGAATTAACTTTTTTAAATTCCAAACATCAGTATTCGTGACAACAGATTCACAACTATAACTAGAACCATTATTAAGAGTTATACCTGTCGCTAAATTTTTATTAAAGTTAATGGTCTTTACTCTCGAAGAGAGAATTAATTCTCCTCCATTTTTTTTTAATCCATTAATTAAGGCTTTTACGATAGATTCACTACCTCCTTTAGGGTATTCAAGGTATGAATTTGGTTCAAACCATTCGTTAAATAAAGTAGCCATCGCGGCTGTATTTGTATCATGCATTGACATACCACTTATCAAAAAGCTCAATAAATCAACCCAATTTCTGAGAAAAGGATCCTCTAGATGATTATTTACTAAATTCCCAAAGCCCTTATTAATTTTTGGTATTTGCTTGATATTAGGTAAAAATTTTGAGGTTAAATTTATTAGATCTAAGAAATTTATTGATTCGGGAGAAAATGAGAGTAAAGGTATTTCATTTATTATTTGACTAAGAGGCTTTATTCCGGAAATAAATGATTCCCATTCTTTAACAGATTTCTCACCTCTTAAAGTTTTTATTGTTTGTTTAAAAGGTTCTTCCCCCACATCAAGGTTAAAATTGCCCTCTGGGACAATTACTTGCCAACCTTTATATTGAAATAGTTCAACTTCTTCATCAAGTAATTTAAGAATTTGCCCTAAGGGATTAGTTGTCGGCCATTTACCTATTCCACTCCACAATGAAGGTCCTGATTCGAAAGTGTAACCTTTTCTTTTAAAACTGTGAGCAACACCTCCCGGCTGGGTATGAGCTTCACATATAAGTACTTTTTTTCCTGATAAAGCGAGAATCGAACCACAACATAATCCTCCTATTCCACTACCAACTATTACAACATCGTACTTCTCCATTAAATATTTACTTTACTCTTCTTGTAAAACTAATTCTTTTTAAGCAAATGTATTAGTTGAAGTTGTAATACTTAGTAAAACAGCTAGGAAGAATATGTAAGGGACTGCTTTTAGAGGTATGTATCCTTGACATTTAGAAATAAAATCCATGAATTTAGTTACCTTATGTAAACATAATAACGATATCTTGTTACTTATGTGTGCCAAATAAATATTTTTTTGGAAATATATTGAAATAAAGAAATCTTTTTGGAGGGATTTTTTAACTAAGAACATTTTTTATGAAGTTATCTTAGTATTTGATTTTTAGATTAAGATCTATTATGAAACACTTTCCTGATATTAATGAGATAAAACTATTAGAAAGAAATTCTCAAAAAAATGGTAGCGGAATTGTATATGAGGAATTGTTAGGAATATGGAATTTTAAGTATGTATGGGGAAAGGATTCAGATGAAATCAAAAATATACCCAGTTCGATTTTACAAGTATTGTCGGCAAGACTCGAATTAAAAAGTAAAAATAAAGAGGATCAAATAAATTATGAAATAAAAAATTCGATTAATTTCGGATTATTAAACATTACCTTTATAGGCAGTGCAGAATTAAAAGGGTTTAGACCTTTATTGGCTTTTTATTTTGAAGAATTGAAAATTAGTATTAGTAGTTTTCCAATATTTAATAAGGAATTAAAAAAACCAGAAGATAAAAAAATGCCTTTTTTCTCACTTGTTGGAATTAGCACTAAAGATAATTGGTTATGTGCTCGAGGCAGGGGCGGAGGGCTTGCAATATGGGTTAAGTCTTAATTTTTAGTGGTATTCTCCTGGATGATCTACCTTTCTTACGGTAACTTTATCAACTTTTTGTCCATTAAATCTTAAGAGATCATCTCCTGAGAAGTCATAACCTAAGTGTTGACCTATCAGGGCTACATCATCCGCTGTAGAGGCTGATGTAACCTGCTTTTTCAAGTCTTCATCAGATTGCATCTTAATTAAAAATTTTCTTATTTCAGAAAAACTCATTATTAGAATTTGATTGATTGGTGTTAAAAAAAATTATAAAATCTTTTTCTTAGTAATAACAAGATAAATAGATAATCACTATACTATTTTTATGACTTACTTATTCCTCTATATAGTTAGCATAATCTTAGTATGGTGGACATATCGAGTTGGTTGGCTTGAGGCACTCAAAACATTAGTTAAAGTTATAGTCCCTTCAGCGCTTATTATTTTATTTAATATTAAAGCTGGAAGATTACTTTTTAAAAGTCCTGTAGTCGGTTTATTAAGCGCTTTGCCTACTTCTATTTTTATTTTCAGAGGTTCATTGCCTTTAGTTAGTTATATAAATAACTGGATTGAAAAAAAAATAAATAAGTATGATTATTCGGAAGTTATAGATACAGATTCTGTGCCTTTAGATGATTAATTTAATTGGATTTAATTCAATCAACGCCAAGAAATAATTCTTTGTGTACAACCAGAACATCAAATAAAGTTGTTCCATGAATAGGACTTAATGGGATTTTGTCTATATTTAATGCTTCTGCGCAAATTAAATGCGCATCCCATTTTGTATCGTGATCACTAATTTCAATTGACCACTCAATTACTTTTTTGAAATGATCTGGCATCTCTGAACCAATTTTTCTGCAAATTTGACATAGAACTGACAAAAGAGGTGGCTTTGAAGGCCTTTTTAAATCTTTAATAAGACTTGGCTGTGTAAAAACGCTTGTATAGCGGATGTAGTCTATTAATTCATATTCTTCTTTAGTAAGAGCTGCTTTATCTAATGCTCTTTCAAATTCGTCTATGGGGGTTATGGGCCTATCCAAGATATTAATATTAATTGTTGCTGTTTTTTTTATTTGAAAAATTCTTGTTTTCTGAATCTAGTTTTTCTTGATTAATTTCATTTTTTTGATTGCTTTCTATAGATTTAGGATAACCCTCTTTATCTTCTTCGTTAATAACTTGATCGATTTCATTTTGAAATTCATTCGACGCTTTTTTAAGACTTCTCAAAGTTTTGCCAAGCTGTTTTCCTAATTCTGGAAGCTTTTTTGGACCAAAAATTAAAAGAGCTAATATTAGTATTACAGTAACTTCAGGCAAACCTACACCAAAAATATTCATAGCTGATAACTATTTAAATAATGAGAAAATCTATTATAAAATATAGTCAAATCTTTTAAAAATTTCATTCTTGGAATAGCTTTATTAACATAAAAAAATTTTGAAAAATATAATTGTTATTAATACTCCTTTAAAGAAAACTAGCCAAAGTAATTTATAATCACTCAACTTTAATTTTTTTTTATACCAATTTATAAGAGTTTTGTGTTTTTCGATTAATTTTCTTATTTTCATGGAGATAATTTTCACTATCACTTATTTTATCTTAATTTCTTTTATTATTATTTTATAGCAATCCTAGATTCAACTCAAATTAGATTTTATAGTAAATTTTAATCTTTTTTTCTAAACTAATTTTGCTCCTCAATTATTGAAACTAATCTCTAAAAATCTAATTTCTTAAGAAAATGAAGTCCTTATTTGTTGCTTTTTACATAAGTTTTTTAATTTTTCCAGCTGAAGCGGTTACCACAAAAATGTTTAAAGTATTGGATACATGTGCAAGATATCGGCTTAGTGAAATTGATGCTGATGAGGCTATAGAAAAACTAAAATTAAAATTAACGAATTCTTCTACTACTCAGCCAAAGGATTTAATAAGAAAATATTGCTCAGTATTTACTCCAAATGAAAAAATTGAGTTTTAATCTTAGTAATACATATTTAATTATTCTTTTTTAAATAATCTTTAGCTTTGTTTCGAACTTCTCTAACTTTTCTGAAATTAGTTAATTTTAAATTAAAAACAACTCCTGAAAAAAGAATAAGAAATAACAAAATATAAATTATTAATTCCATAATATTGAATTAATAAATTCAGTTTATTTTATTTCAATAATTTTTTAGTATCTTTTAAAACAAAAAAGTGATCTTTAAATTAGTTATTTATATCGCAGCCCACAAAAAAAACAATTTAACCTTTAATATGAAGTTTTATTAGAATTATTGTGCAGATAGGTGATAAGATTCCAGAATTTTCTTTACTGGATCAAAATGGAATTAAAAGATCTAATAAGGGATTAAAAAATCCTCTTGTTTTATTTTTCTATCCTAAAGATGATACGCCAGGTTGCACTATAGAAGTTTGCGGATTTAGAGATAAGTATGACTTATTTAAAGTATTAGGTGCGCAAGTTTGGGGCGTAAGTAATGGAAGTACCTCAAGTCATTTGGCATTTGCCAATAAAAATAAGTTACAGTACCCATTACTTTGTGATACGAATGACTCTCTTAGGAAAACTTTTGAAGTTCCTAAAGTATTAGGTTTTTTGGATGGTAGAGTTACTTATGTTATCGATCGAAAAGGTACAGTTAGACACATTTTTAGAGATTTATTGAATGGTCCTGAGCACATAAAGGAGGCTATTAGAGTACTTAAGGAAATTCAGAATCAATAAACTATCATTCACAGTATTCTAGATTAATATGTTTTGTTTTATTATGGTTCCAGCATTTATTTAATCTATGAAGAAAATAGGAATGCAAGCTGTTGATCTTGCGATTCAAAATGGAGTTGATCTTGACGGGACACCAATCCCTCCAAAAATGCTAGATCTTTATAACAGAATAATGGATGAGGAGAATAAAAGAGAAAGAAGTGGTGTTAAAAAATCAATGAGAAATAGATGTGTCAAAACTGGTTCTAAGCATTTTGATAAAGATACATTGAATAAATTATTAATTGAATCAGGATGGGAAGGTCTAAAAGAAAAGGAAATTTTATTTTTTTATAACTAAAAAATAAAAGAAATTTTAAGGTATATTTTAGAAATTATTTATGGTCATTTTTTATTTAAATTAAAAACTTAGAACTAATTAAATTCTTTCTTAGATCTAATTTTTGAATTATTTAAACCACCCTTTTTTGTCAGAGGGCTTAATTTTTTCTTTTTTATCCTTTATTTTTTTAATTGTTTGTTTGAAAGCTAAGTTGGCTTCTATAACCGTAACTATTGATATAAAAAAAAGACCACAAACCCCAATTATTTGTTCTCTTTTAGAAGTTTCTGAATCTCCTTGCAAAAAAAATCCCAAGACGAACCATGAAGTAATAGCAGCTATAGTTAAAAAATATGGTTTCCATCTTCTTTGGTATAAGTAACCGGATCCTAAGCCAGGAAGAAAATTTAAAAATGATGCTACCCAGCCTCTTGAAGATGCAAGTATTTCGTCTTTTGATGGATTAGACATATATTTTACGTATTTATTAAATGAGCATTTATATATGCAAAAGATATTACTGCACAGACAACCCAACTAAAAGGTAGAAACATTCTTATTTTGTCTTTATTATCTTTCATTATTAAATTATTGAAAATATTTTAGGAATCTGTGGATTATTGAATATTTTAAAATTAGAAAAATTAAAAAAGACGGTTAAAAACCGTCTTTGAAAAAGTAATTTTTCAAAAATTAATTATTTATTTTTTGAGGCTGAGAGTACTTTAAGTTCTTTTTTTACTTCTTTTTCTCTCTCTTCAAGATGTTTTAGTTGAGCTTTAAAAGCATCTTCAAGTCTTCCTTTTTGAGTTTTAATTTCATCAAGTTCTTCTTGATGATGGTTTTTCTTTAGTTCCTTCATTTCACTATCAGAAATAACATATACTGGGCGATATGAAGGTGTTTCAAAAAGAAGATCAAACATTGAATACATAAGTGACCTTTGAATTAGTACAAATCCAATATCTGATAATTCTTTTAAAGATGAAAGGATAAATACCGAAGATATTGATACGGCAAATACACCGAATTTCGGTTTACCTAACATAACCGGCCAGTATTTACCGATCAAATTTTAAGTAATGTTTTAAAGTATTAAAGAGATAATTCTAAAAAACTAAATCAAAAGGAAATAAAAATGGATTTAAAAATTACTAAAACATTAGTAATCCCATCCAAGGAAATTAAGTGCCGATTTTCCAGATCCTCAGGTCCTGGAGGGCAAAATGTAAATAAAATTGAAAGCAGAGTAGAGATTATTTTTAATTTAGAAGATTCAAAAGTTTTGAATCATTATCAGAAAGAAATTCTTAAGATTAAATTGAAAAAGAAGTTATTGAATAATAGTTTATGTTTAGTGGTTCAAGAGTACAGAAATCAATTATTAAATAGGCAATTAGCATTAAAGAAATTTATTTCAATCATAAGAGATGCATTAAATAAACCATATAAATTAAGAAAATCTACAAAACCAACCAAAGCATCACAAAATAAAAGAATTGAATTTAAGAAGAAGCGGGGCGAATTAAAAAAAAGTAGACAAAAAGAAAAAATATATCAAATATAAGAAAACTAAATAAATATTTTCTCGCAAATTGGCATGAAAGCATATTATTAGTTTAATTTATTTTTGGTTTATTGTATTCAAAAAATGATTTCTGGTTAATTGAATCCAATTCTGTAGGTTTGATTCGTTTCTACAAGGATAAAAAGCATTCTGATAAATCTATTAATTATATGTTTATTGAGGAAGGAATCATTATGGGAATTTATGGAGAAAATCCTCCATTAATGAAAACTAGAAAAAAAATTCTTATTGAAGAAGCAAGATTGTTATTGCAAAAATTATTAAATCAAGGTTGACAAAAAACTAATAAACAATGGTGAGAAAAATTCTTTCCTAAAACTTTTTTAAGTTTCAGAAAATATATTTACTTTTTGGATATAGCTTGGATATTTTAAGTTTTTGTAAATTTTTTTGAGATTTGCTTCATATCTTCTCAACATTATTAAATAGTTTGCAAATCAAAAAAAAACTAAAAAGAAAATAAATCTTATTCCTGCCTCAAAGTTCATATGAGAATTAAAATTTATTTTTATCTGACAAATATTAAACAAAAATCAATCGGTATTTATATCTAATTAAAGGGTCTAGAAAAACTCTTTTTTAACTTTATTACGTAAAAAATACACAATAAAATTAAAATTAAAATTGCACTAAAGCTTCCTATTGGGTTTGACATATTTTGTGTAAAAGGCCCTGCTAAAAAAGAAGGAGTACTTTCTTTAAGTTCTATTAAACCATTATTTATATAGAACCAAATGCCAACAAGTCCTCCATGAATACCTATGCAATTCCACAATGAACCTTTGTCTTTAATTCTTACTAATGATAGAAATATCCCAAGTAAAAAAAATCCTAAGCGTAATCCAATAATGTTCCAAAATATGTTATTTGATATGGGATGAACAAAGCAAAAAAATAAAGCTTGTAAAGCTATTGATATTCTCGTTCCATATTCAAATTTTAATTCTTCTAGTAACCAACCTCTAAAAATTATTTCCTCTGCGAATCCAACTCCTAATCCAAGTAAAATAGAATTTAATAATATGCTAGGCGAGAATTCACCCATCCAAGAAATAAAACTATATTGTAATAGTGGTACTAAAATTAGAGTTATTAGAACTAAAGAAAATAAAACCCCTTGAAAAAAATGGAAAAAGTTTTTTAATAATTTGTTTTTAGTTATCCCAAGAAGTACCCATGGACTTGATATTTCCCACCTTATATCAAACCAATAGGGCAGAAAAAAGATAAAAAGTAGGAATGTAAAAATAGTACCAATTAAAGATAAATTTTCTTTTTCAAAATTAAGAAATAATAATGGCTGAGATAAAGCCCAACCAATCCCATAAAGAATTGGAAAAAAAAGTATAGTTGATAAAAATCTTGGTTTTAAAAGAAAAAAACTTTTAGCCAATATAATTAAATTTTTCATTTTTTTTGAATATTAATTGAACCACCTTTACCTTTTATTATTCTAATTACTTGTTCAAAAAGACTAACCTTTTTTTTACTATAATTTACGTTTTTTGAAAGATGAGATAAATCTCGATAAAATTTCCTAGTTACTTTATCTTCTTTTTCACTAGGCCATAGTAAATTTGAACCCTCTGCATATTCTTCTTTATATCTTTTTTTATTCAAATTTTTTTATATCGTAATAAATTTAATTCTACTTATTGCAAATGCTCAAAAGTGATGTTTATTAAATTTGTGTATTTATTTAAAATTTATGGTTCTGAATCTATCAACTTTAATTTTTACATTATTGTCGCCCTTGCTTATTTTTGCAGTAATAATTTATGTTTACTTGTTTCATTAGAAGGGATTTATTTAATAATTTTAAATAATTTAAGGATGTATTATCCCCGCTTTTTCTAGTGCGAAAGATAAAATTGCAATTATCGCCATTACAGTTAGAATTTTGTTTTTTTTTAAGAAATCCATAATAACTATTAATAATCTATTTATTAAATTTATATGTAGAATAAAAGTCAATTAAGAACATTATAAGCTTTTTATGGAACCTATTTATGTAGGAGATTTAGTCCCTTCTGTAAAATCTTATAAAAGAGTTATTGAAAAATATGAAAGAAGTTTAAAAGATGGAGAATTTCATGAAGAACCTCTTGGAGTAGATTTCAATTATCCTGATTGGTAAATATGTTAACAACAAAAATTACTTTTGCTTTAGCAGAATGGATTAGAAAATGGCGTAAATTTAAAGATAAGAATCCATCTATTGAAGATTGTATAAAGTTTACTGAATGGAAATTAGAATATTATAAATTAACTGAAAGCGATAAAAGAATAATTGAATCTATATTGCTTTATGAAACTGAATAAGGGAAAAAATCAGAAATTTTAATTTTGGTAATTCTCTACAAAAACAAAGCTTAATAAAAATTCTCTTACAAATTATGAAAAAAGTAAATCAGCATTTTTACGGATTTACTGAAAATAAAAAAAGTATTAATTTATAAATGTTGAGTTCGGAGGCAATCTTAATGATTGATAGTCCGCCTGAAATTTAGCAAATTCCAACATATAGGAAGTGTATTCCTGAGCATGGGATTATTCGAAAATATAAGTCCGATCAATTAGTCTGATAAGACTTCGCTTTATAATTACTAGCGACACTCGGGACTGAAATTATCGATAAAAATCCCCGAATTCACGTATTCTAAGTTTATGAGTAAATAAACTATAAAATATGTATTTTAAAATCCTGTAAGAAGGAAATAATATATTTAAAAGGGCTGCTCAAACAGTCCTTTTTTATTTTTAAGTAATTCCTTTTAAACTTAAATTGTTTTTAGATATAATAAATATATAAAAGAATAAATAATACTTGGGAATGCAAGATCAAATTTTATTTCCAAAATTAGATGTAAGAGAAAAAGGGTTTCTAAAAGTAAGTGATATTCATACTATTTATTGGGAAAGGTCTGGAAATCCAAATGGAAAAAAAATACTTGTCATTCATGGAGGTCCAGGAGGAGGTAGTCAACCAAGGTATAGAAGATACTTTGATCCAGAAGAATTCGATATTATTCAATTTGATCAAAGAGGCTGTGGATACTCAACCCCTTTCTCCGAATTGAAAGAAAATACGACTAACCATTTAGTTCAGGATATTGAGAAATTAAGGATTCTATTGAAAATAGATAGTTGGCATTTGTTTGGAGGATCTTGGGGCTCAACACTTTCACTTGTATATGCGATAAAAAATCCCTCAAGAGTTCTTAGCTTGACTTTACGAGGAATATTTTTATGCAGAAAGTTTGAATTATTATGGTTCTACCAATATGGTGCAAGTGAGATATTTCCCGATGAATTTGAAAAATATATTTCTGTAATACCAAAAGGAGAAAGAAATGATTTGATAAGTTCTTTTTATAAATATCTAACATCTTCAGATGTGGAGCTTAGATCAAAAGCAGCAGCAGCTTGGACAAAATGGGAACTTTCGACTAGTCATTTAATAAATAAAAAATTCGATTTTGATAAATCCAAAGTTAATTCTTTTTCAGATGCTTTCGCAAGAATCGAATGTCATTACTTTATTAATAATATTTTCTTAGAAGATGATTTTATTTTGAGAAATATAAAAACTATAGAAACGATACCAACAAAAATAATTCAAGGAAGATATGACGTTGTATGTCCTGTTAGGAGTGCTTGGGATCTAAATAATAAATTAAAGAATTCTGAATTAATTATTGTTAATAATGCGGGTCATTCAATGAGTGAAAAAGGTATAAGTATCGAATTAACAAAAGCTGTAAAAGGACTTTATATGTAATAGGTGATAAAAAAAAGAATATGAAAATATAATAAATAATATTTCTATATTCTTTTTTTTAAGGCAGGTACTAATTAAATATCTATAAAATTTAAAGCCCATTATCCTCAATGTTTTTTGCAATGCTTCTGAGTAATTCCACAATATCTGAATCATCGCATTTAGTATCTTCTTTGAGCAAAATGCACTCATCTCTAATGCTAACATTTGTACTCCACCAAATTCCTGAGCTATTGGTGTCGTCCCACTCAAATCTATTTGACATAATTACTTATTACTGATTTCGACCTCTTGCTTTTCTTTGGTTGACTCTTCTATTTCTTCTTTAGGTTCTTCAGGCCAAGCTACATCAAATCTTGCAATCTCTTCTGTAGCGAAACCCTCAGGATGGCGTTTACATATTTTCTTCCTTCTTACAAAAATATGGTCAACTCTTTTTTCTTCATCAGGAGTTACTATCCTTTCTAGTTCTATTACTTCTGTAAAAGGAGTTGACTTAAGCTCTTTAGTAGGTTTCAACATGTTCTTAATTAGATGTTTCTACGTTAAAGCTTCTATAACTTGAATGTGGATTTTTTGAATAGATTTAGTAAATTCATTACCTTATAATTTTATTTCTGAAGAACTGGATCATATATCAAGAATTAAATAATCAAGTAAAGTTTATAATCCTAAATTTAATTCATATTGAATTTGTTTTTTGTCAATAATTTTTTTAGGTATTCTATTTGTTGCTATTTTTTTTCTTGAGCCATGCTTTTTATAGATCTTTTTCGATATATCCCAGTAGCCTTTTTGTTGTGTTGCTAATTGAATTTTTTTCCTAGCTTCTCTAGAGGTTTTAGTAATTTCAACTATTGGTGCAATGTAATCTAATTTTATGTATTCTTCAATATTAAATTTGCTTAATAACCAAGGCTCATGAATAAAATTATCGGCAATATTTTTTAATTCTGGTACCCATTTTTTTATAAATTCACCCTTAGGGTCATGATCTTTAACCTGTTTAATGGGATTATAAATTCTATTGGTATTTATAGAGGTTCTTCCAGACTGCATTTGATATTGATTCCAATGTATCCCAGACTCATAATCTACAAATTTTTTTGCTAATTCTGAACCTGAATCTTGCCAAGGCAACCATAAATTATAGCTTGCAAAAGACATAAGCATTTCCTTATTCTGAAGTTAATCCATCCATTGAAGTTTAATGACCGCATACAAGCATCTATAAAAGGAAAACCACTATTACCTTTACTCCATAAAGAAAGTAATTGAATATTCTTTGTACGGGTATTTGTAAAATAAGGTTGTAAATCATGGAATTCTAATTCTGGTTCGCTTTCAAGTTTCTGAATGAAATGACAATGCCAAGTTAATCTACTCTTCAACATTCTGGAATTATTGTTTTTATATAAATTTGATTGATAAAAAATCTCTCTCAATGAAATACATCCCCAACTAATATATGGAGATAATCTTGAACAGCTATAAAAAGAGTTTTCTGGGCTTTAAATATTTTTCGAATACTCTAAGATCCTTTTTGAACCATAAAATATTGATATCCTTAATTAATTTTATTTTTATAATAAAAAATAAAAATTAAACATGCATAGCAATCTTTCTTAAATTACTAATTATTATCAAATAATTTCAGAAAATCTTTATTTTTCATATCAGGAAAACTTTTATCTTTTATAGAATCAATAGCTTTGCAGTAATATCTATATTTACATTGGTAATTACACATTAATAAGATTATCCTCCAATTATTTAAATAAAATCTACTAATTATTTCATCAAAATTCTTTTTGTCAGTTTACTCTAATTGTTATTTATTTGATAAATATTTTTTTTCAATCAATTCAAATATATCTTTCATTTTTCGATTAATTTCGCCATTTTTAATCCATTTATTTATCTATAACTCATCTCCTTCTTCCAATTTAAATCACTTTTCTGGAGAAGGGAGAGTCAAATTGTGGAATCTTTCTACAAAATTTTCAATCAGTATCATTTAATTCTTTATTAATTTGAAGTTCACGCATAACCATAAATGAACCAAATGAAAAAGCAAGCGAAATTATGAAAGTAAGAGGAAAGTAGATACCCCATAAACGTAATTTTAATCTTTTCCCTTCTGCAGCATAAAAAACAAAAATAGCTATTAGAAGAACAGCTGTATCAGCAGATATGAAACCTGATGTAGGCGTTATCCATGCATCATCAAAAAAGGCATTACCTATATCTATCACCGAACCTTGAATGTTTCCGTTTCTTACTAAGTTAATAAACTGAATAACAAAATAAAAAGGCCATATTAATCCAGCTATAGAAGTAGCTCCATAAATGGCAAGTCTAATCTTAAACCACATAGTTTTTATAGATAGATATAGCTAAAATTGGGCTCTTTTTGATGTATAAAATAATATAACCCTTTTAGAAAATGTTACTAAATGAAAATTTAGAATCATCCTTTTTTGTTGAATTGAGCTATTTGATATTTTTAAGTATTTAAAATTATACATTTATTTGTGCAAATTCACTTTGTTATTGGTCGATATTTTCTGCTCCGAGGTTTAATTAATTACAGCATAATTTCTTTTCATAAGCTATAAATGATTAAAGAGAATATTACTTATGACTCAATATCTATATGTTGATTTTATTTTAAGTTTTTTTGGGGTATGTTTGTACATTTTAGGTTTAAAAAAAGTATTGTTTAATGATCCCAAAAAAATCTCAGGATTAAAATAATATGGTTAAAAAAAAAGGGATGCCAATTGATATTGGAATTAAAAGACTTTCTATTCTAAGAGACCAAGGTTTAATTTCAGATAGAATTTTTTGCGATTCGAAAGAGCTTTTGTTGCAAAGTGAAATGGAAATTTCAATGAAAAAAGATACTTAATTTGATTAATTTCATCTAAAAAAAATTTTTTAGTTACTTTAATTCAAAAATGATAGAATTTTTTCTAACTATCTAGAATTATTGATGGTAATTACAGAGAAACTTTGGAATGATAATTATGAGATTGCTTTGCTAAGTTTAAATACAAAATTTGTTCAAGGGCTCAAAACTGGCAATCTTCCCATACACATATTTAAAGAATATTTAGCTCAAGATTATTTTTTTTTAGAAACTTTTGCTAAGGCATATGGTCTAGCCGTTTCTAAATCAAAAGATAAGTATTCAATAAAGACTTTAAGCGAACTTCTAATGGGTGTCTCAGAGGAGTTAATACTTCATGAAACTTATGCAAAAGAATGGGATATTGATTTATCTAATAACTATATAAAAACAGCTACTAAAAATTATACAGATTTTCTTGATGATACTTCAAAGAGGCATAGTTCTATTGAAATAATGTTTGCAATGACTCCATGTATGCGACTTTATTCTTGGATAGGAAAAAGTTTATATGAAGAGGATTTTGATAATAAATATAAAGAATGGATTATTACATATTCAGAGAAGAGCTTTGAAAATTTAGTAAATTCACTTGAAAATCTTATTAATACTAACCAAGAATCATATAATATTAACCAGGCAGAATATTTATACAAAAGAGCAATGGAATTAGAGTTGAATTTTTTTAATGCATATTCAGATTTCTAATCTTAATTTAAAATTATTTTATAGTACTAAGAATGCTAAGTTAATAGAATTATGTATTCAAGAATTGCACTTTCAATAGGAGGTAGTGACTCAGGTGGTGGAGCAGGAATTCAGGCTGATCTTAGAACTTTTATGGCTTTAAAGGTTCATGGATGCTCTGTTATTACATGTATAACCGCACAAAATAGTATTGCAGTAAATTGCGTTGAAGCAGTAGAGAATAATACTTTATTAAGTCAGTTAGATACTTTATTTTCTGATTTTGATATTGATGCTTTAAAAACTGGAATGTTATTTAATGAAAGGATAATTAATGATGCAGCATTAAAGTTGAATACATATAAAATAAGCAAAATTATTGATCCTGTAATGGTTACTAGAACCGGTTCTAAATTACTGGAAGATTCTGCAATTAATGCTTATAAAAAACTCTTACTTCCAATTGCGGATTTGGTTACTCCTAATATTTTTGAATCAAATCTACTTACAGGTTTAGAAATCAAGAGTAAAGAAGATATAGAAAATGCCGCAATAAATATTATTGGGATGGGAGCTAAAGCGGTACTGATAAAGGGCGGTGGTTTGAAAGATATGAAAGGGAAAGATTTTTTTCTTGATTTAGATGGTAGAAAAGAGTGGTTGGTAAATAATGTTATAAATACAAAAAATACTCATGGTAGTGGTTGTACTTTAAGTGCAGCTATTTGTGGTTACAAAGCATTAGGCTTTGAGTTGCTTGATTCCATCCGACAAGCAAAACTATTTGTTGAAAAATCTTTGGAAAATTCTTACAAGATAGGCTCTGGCCCTGGACCTCTAGGTCATCATTAATAATTTTTAGAAGTATATTTGAACCACTAATTCATATAGGGCTTTTAAAAAATAAGATTTCTTCTTTCTTCCATTATCCATCTAACCATTTGAGATGATTTAGCAACAAATACTTACTTTCTCCTTTGCTTAATTTGCTAATTTTATTTGTAATGCTATTAAAACTTGCTTTCATCAATTCCTAAATCTTGATTTTGTTCTTAGGTTAAATAGTAAATTTTTTTCTATTCCAATTTGTATGGATTTTATTTTATTAGTTTACTAGTATTTTTTATATGTGTATTAAATTTAACTTTTTAAAATGGATAGTAATTAAGACTTATTCACAAAGATTAATTAAAAGACTAATTTATATAAAAATACTTCTATCAATGAATAAAGAAGAAAAATTAAAACAAAAGACTATCCTAAAAGTGGGCTATTGTGAAAGCACATCTGAATGGCTCAATAGAATTATTACTGAACTAGCAGATGAAGATAAGAATTTTGTAGACTTATCAGTTATTTGCGCTTAATTTTTTAGAAAACTTAATTTACCATTAGGTATTGTAAGGATTAATTCTTCCTTTATCTGAAATGAATTTAACTACTACCAAAGTAATTGGGATAAAAGATAAACCAAGGAAAGATGCTTACTTATCTTATGTGAATTAAGTAGAGGTATTAAAAGATATCCTTAATAGAGATTTTTATGAATGGTCAAATTTTGATAGTTTGGAAAGTATTGGAGTTCAACAATGGATTTTTACTAGAGCTCTAGATGTTTATAGAGGTAAGAAAATTGATATTAAATGTGATTGTTGTGAACATATTGATGCTCTAATAAGTGATTTTGAGGAGATTAAAAAAAAGACATGCTATGCTAAAAAAAGTGCTTATATGATTGAAAAGGTAGTCGATGAGATATTACTAGCTAAGGCTAAAAGAGAAAGCGATGGAACCTATTCTGCATAGATTTTCATTTTCTAAGAAATTGTATTTTTTTAAAATTTATTTCAAATTTTCAGGATAGCCAATAATTAAATTTCTTTTTGAAATTTGATAAAACTTTTTATGCATAGAATCGCTAAATTCCTTTTCATTTAAATAATCCACAAGTCTAGAGGTTCAATATTCTCATCGAACCATGAATCATATTCAATATGGTTAGGTTCTGCAAAATAACTCATATCCAATGAATAGCAGCTGAAAAACAAACAAACGGTACATGTTATACCAAATAAAGATTATTTTTAATCATGAATACTAATTTTTATTGAAATCTTTCAGTTTTCCTCCATCAATGATCTTTGAAAATGTAAAATTATATTTAATTATGTTTATTTTTATATTTTCATCAATTAAATTTTCTTCAAATTTATTCTTTAAATTTATTCTTTTTAAAAAACTATGACCAAAGAAAATAATTTAGAAAAAAGCAGTCAAGATTATAAACAATCTCAATATGGTAGTTGGTATAAAAAAAATGCTGAAAATAAAAAGAAGGATCAAAAAGAAGAAACAATTTCTTTGTTAAAAAAACTAAAGAACCTTTTTAGCAATTCTTAAATCATATTATTTTTTTTCTAAGAGAAATGAAATTATTTGATTCGTTTTTCAAAAATTGGAAAAGAAGAGAAGAAATTATTTCTGAAGATTCGCTTGTGAATTCAAATGATCTATGGGCCGATTCTGTAACAACAGGTTGGGAATATACCTGTTATTTATCATTGACAACTCCAAGAATTTGTATTGAAAATGACGGTTTTATAACAAAAGATACATCAGTTAAACCACTGTTAATAGGTGAACCAAACAATCTTGGAGAAGATGGAGATCCTTCTGGGAATTTTGGATACTGGGTCAGGAGGCACGGCCATGAAGAGGAATTTGAAGAATTAACAAATATTTCTCAGAGTATGATTTATGCAAGACCTACTGATATTGGAAGAATCCCACCCAAATCAAAATTAGAAGATGAATTTAAAAGTTTTTTAATTGATTTTAGAAGAATTGTTGAATCCAATTTTTCTATAGAAGAAAAATTATTTAAGATTAATTATGAACTTAGTATTAAATCAGATGGTTATAAAGATATTTATAAAAAGTTAGTTTTAGAGAAAAGTTTTCCTGATTCTTTCTTTAGAAATATTTTGTGTGAACTAAATGGTATAAGTACTAAAGTTGCCTCAATATTATGGGAATCAGGGTACCTTACAAAAGACCAAGTTATAAATGCACCTTATAGTGAATTAATAGAGATTAAAGGGCTTGGAAGAAATTTGATTTCAAAAATTAAAAATTAATATAATGAATACATGCAACTATGCTAATTCAAAATTACTGGGAAAACTTCTTAAAATGCATAACTTAACGCCAAAAAATAAACAAAAAGTAATAATTTCTGCTCAAAGAAAAACAGCAACTTGGTCATGTCTTCATAGACTTGCAAGAAAGTTAGAATTCATACAAACAGCAAAAGATCAGAAAAATTAAATTAATGGAAGAACAAAAAGATAATCTTGAAAGGATTTATCAAAAATTAAACGAAGAAGAGGATATTGTTTTAAAAAAATGGTATGAATCAATAATTCCTAAAATAATATTATTATTTCCTTCAATAGCCTTTGCTTTAACTTTTTTAAAAGTAAATACCGATAAATCAATTTTAGATTTACTTGTTTTTATCGTGGTTGGAGGTTTATTAGTTGCAGGCGGGATTTTTTTAAATTACTTTTTATCAAAGGGTGAATAAAGTCTTTTAAAAATAGTGAATTTAATCAGAGTGCTATCACTAATCAAAATTTTCAGCTTCATGTGTTGATTTAAGATACTTCCTTTCAATTAGATTTCTGATAATTCCCAAACCGAATATCAATATCACGCTTACGATAAATACAATTAAATATTTTTGTTGAAGAGATGGGACTTCTCCATCAATAATTTTTTTAATATTGAAATTCTGATTTTGTAATTCTCTAAATCCATTTCCAGTGGCAACAAATGGTAAATCTGAAAGAAGAGCACTAACAATTAAAGCTAAAAGAAATTTTCTAAACCTTAATTTAGTCAGCCCAACTCCATAACTTACAAAATCAAACCAACCCGTCATTAAAAAACCAGTTAAAAGAAATAAGTTTTTCTCAAGATATTTTTTGGATAGATTTTCAAATTTATCTAAATATTTTTTCGACATAATTTTTTGAAGTATTTTCCTCCCAAATTTTCTTGATAATGAAAAACTAATTGAGCACGCCACTAAATCTGCAATAAAACTTAGAAGTAATCCATTTACTAATCCAAAAAGATATCCAGAAATTAATAAGCAATAAGTTCCAGGTAAGATAGGAATAACGATGCTTGTAAATCTTAAAAGTAAAATTAATAAAATTCCCCAGTTTCCTGATAAAGCTGCAACCACAAAAATCAATCTATATTTGAATAATATATTTACAAAAAATGCTTTTAGTTGAATAATAAGTCAAAAATTAATACAAAAAGTAAAATTGCTCTATTTCCAATGTATTTGTTTCCACCATTCTCTTACTTTTGAAGATGTGCAATACCAGTTTTTTCCAAAAATACCCCCATGTACTGTTTCAGTAAGAATTATTTTCTGCGATCCCTCTAAAAGAGATGATGATAAAGGAACTAGTCCGTCCCCTTTAGCATTGTTATCTCCAGAAATTGATTTATATGATCCTCTCGCAATAATTTTAGTTATTAGTGATGTTAGTTTAGATTTTATTTCAATTTCACCTCCAATAGAAACGTAATTTATATTATTAAAAAAATTTCCAGGATATTTTTCATCTACAAATTTTCTTAATGCAGTTGCTTTTATTGCCTGATGCGGGCTACCTAATGTAATTAAATTTTTGGTATGAGATTTACCATTAAATATCTCATTATTAAAAGGTTCATCAGAGAGATAAAGTCTCAACATTACTCCACCGGAACTATGACCAATAAAATCTATTTTTCTAGATTTATTTTCTTTCAGTGCAAGATTAACTGTATCTCTAACTTTATTTAAAATATCTACCCAGCCTTTTTCAGAATTGCTTTTAAACCAATCTTTTCTAGTGACATCTACAACATATACTTTCCTTTTGAAAACATTTTCAATTATATTTTTAGCTTCATCATAAGCTTCTTTGGTAATCAGAAAACCACCAAGAATAATTATTGGATTATTAATCTTTTTTATTAGTGTCTATAAAAAATATACTCTCGCTTAAATGATTAGCAGAAAAATATTTTGATTGAAACATTTTTTGAATATAAAAAAACTAGATATCCTTTTCCCAAAAAAGATAAAGGTTTGAAAATTTATTTTTAGTATCTACAACTGCTGTGCTTGTAGAAATTAAATTCCAACCTGCTAAATTTCTTATTTTTATTATTGCAGCTATTTCATTTTCTTGTCTTTGATTATTGGTATTTCCTAATGCATAATAAATATCAATATCATTTTGAGTATTTGCCATTTTAGATTTTTAAAGTTTTTTTTAAAGTTAATATTAGGTAATCTTTAATCAATCCCCAAATTTTTTAGATAGGGTGATTTAAATAATTTTATTATGATTTTACCTTTTCCTCAAATCGCTATTGGTTTATTGCTTATAAGTATTGGAATTGTAGTTTCTTTTGATATTAGATTTGATCCTTTAAAAAATAAAAAGTAAATAATTAAAAATTTGATTTATATTTACTCAGAAATTTGATATAAAAATATGTTTTTTTTACTATTGCTTTCAATATTAACTTTAATATTAGCTTTAGGCACCTTCATTATTGAGAGATACATCTTCATTAATGCTCCTTTTCTGGAAAATATTAATTCTGAAAAACCTATAGAAACAAGTCTTACAATAATTATCCCTGCCTATAATGAGGAATTAAATATAGTCAAGTGCTTAAAATCATTAAGTAAAATTAAAAGACCCAGCGTCAATTTTAAAATATTAGTAGTAGACGATTTAAGTAGTGACAAAACTTTTTTAGAAGCAAAAAACTTAAAAGAAGAAATATTTAAAAATTCAAAAGAATTGGAAATCATTTCATCAGGGAAAAGACCTGAATATAAAAACTGGGTTGGTAAAAATTGGCCTTGTTATGTAGGTTCTAAGAAGATAAATTCTGAATGGATACTTTTTATTGATGCAGATGTAATCATAGGAAAAAATTGTATTCATAATGCTCTATTTAAAGCACGCGAAGATAATATTGATTTATTATCTCTAGCTCCAAAAGTTAATTGCAATTGCTTGGCAGAGTGGATGGTACAACCTATTATTACTAGCTTATTAATGATAGGGTTCCCCATCTCTGATACTAACGATAGTAGAAATAATACATCATTTGCAGCTGGCCCCTTTATGCTTTTTAAGAGAGAATCCTATGAATTGATTGGCGGACATGAAGGTACTTTTGATGAAGTAGTTGAAGATATAGCTCTGGCCAAAAAGATCAAAAATAGAAATTTAAAATTAAATTTTTTAATAGCTATTAAAGATATTTCAATAAATATGTATCAGGATTTAAATTCCCTAATTGAGGGATGGAGTAAAAACTGGTTTTTAGGTTTAGAGAAAGATCTCTTTAGATCAATTTCAGGATCAATATTTGTATTTTTAAATTTTAGTGTTCCTTGGTTATTATTTTTTATCTCTTTAATTCTTTTATTAAATAATTTTTCGTTAAAAATTTTATGCACAACTCTAATTTCTTTTCTGGCTTTATGCACTTATCTTTTTAAAAGAATTTGGTTAAAAGCGAAGTACGAAATCCCCTCAAGATATTGGTATTTAAATGGCATAGGAGGGATAATTGTATTTTATATTAGTCTTCTTTCTATTTATAAAACCTATACAGGAAATGGATGGACTTGGAAAGGAAGAAATTTATTTAAAAGGTAAGAACTTCTTTAAATAATTTCTTTTCATGAGAGAAATAAAGTTTGAAAAACTGCTCAAAAAACAATAGCTAAATAGAACATCTTTTTGCTATCTTTGACACCTCTTTTTTAATTATTATTAATTAGTTTATTGGAAATATTTAAGACATTGGAAATTACTCTAGTAGGAATTGGTTTAATAATTGGATTATTCCTTAGATGGATTATGGGACTTTCAGGAGGAGATGTTTTTATATGGATTTTCAGTTTATATTTTGGATTACAAGTTGGGCAATTAATTTTCTCAGAGGATAATAATGATGATGATGATGATGATGATGATGATGATGATGATTTTGGTGGAGGCATTTTAACTCCAGCTTTTCAAGGAAATTAATTTAGAACCAATCCACCATCAACAAGTAAATTTTGACCAGTAACTGCCCTTGACCAAGGGGAGGCAAAAAATAATACAGCATCCGAAAAGTCCTCTGTCGTGGTAACTTTTCTTAAGGGTGTGATACTGGAAATATATTCAAAAACACTATCGGGAGTCCCTTTGCTTGCATCAGTTACCTTCAATAAGCCTCCTGATACCATATTTACCGTTATGTTAAATTGCCCTAGATCTATTGCTGCAGTTCTTGTAAGTGATAATAATCCGCCTTTGGCTGCGGTGTAATCATGGTAGGGAATCACTGGATTTTGAAATAAATTAGTGCCAATAGATATAACTCTTCCAAAAGAATTCTTTTTCATATTTGGTGTAAAAATATTAAGCAAATTTAGAAATCCTTTTTGAGTAGTTTCAATCTGGTTTTGGAAATCTTGCCACTCAATAGTGTCTATTTTTTTTCTTTGATCACCATTGAAAATAAAATCATTTATGGCGTTGTGAATTATCGTGTCTACTCTGATATTTTGACATAACAATTCTTCGTGCATTTTAGAGACTTGATCTTTTTCTCTGATATCTCCTTTTACTAAAAGTGCATTCTCTCCTAATGAATCAGATAAATGTTTTGCACTTTCATATGAATTTCTATAGTTGATAATTACTTTTGCACCCTCTCTATGAAATGATCTTACAATCTCGGAACCCAATCCTCTGCCTGCACCTGTTACTAAAACGGTCTGTTTTTCTAATGGTAAGTTCATGATTTTTCGTTAAGAATTAAAGCCCTGAATTAAAATTTGATTCTAGAGGAAAAAAATAGAATTGTTAAATATAAAAATTTTATACTACTCACTTTTGTTTTAATTATTGATTAAATTTTTAACGTCTGAAAAATCTTATCTACATTAACAATCAATTTTCTAAAATACACGGTTAATTTCTGTTTTGATTCTCAAAGATTGATTTTTATTTATAGTTAATTATTTAGTTTAAAAAAGTTTGCGAAGTTAAATTATTTCTATAAATATTATTTAGCCAATATGTAATACAAAAATACTTCTTGCAGACTTTTATTTCATATGGCAATATTAGTAACCGACTCTAAAATTGGCACATCAACATAAGATGTTTCCTTTAATGGCCAGATAGAACTGAAGGAATAAAAGTCAGGGGTTTTATATTTTTTCTTTCGGTTCAGCTGTTACAAAGCTCCTACACACATACTGATAGACAATGAAAATTATTAATAGACTCAGGTCGCTGCCAGGCGATTCTCTGAGTGTTATACGCCGCACCCCGCCACTTGTTTTCGCTATGGCCGTCTTATCTCTCGGCGGATTTATAGGTGCCTCCACGGTACTTGTGAGAGGGTTTAGGATGGTTGAGAATTCCATCACTGTTACAGGTGCAAGTACTGAAAGTTTTGAGAGTGATATTGCAAAATGGTCCGTTCAGGTAAGGGCTACGGGAAAGACTCAGATCGACTCATTTAACAAGCATAAGGAGTCAATGAAAAAGACTATGAATTTCCTTAAAGCGAATGGAATTGAAGATGGTATCAAACAGGAAGTTTATCTTGGGCCGGCCAGCATCAAAGAATATGAAACCAAGCATCCCAAGACCAATGAAATCATAAGAACTGAATGGATTACATATCAGAGTATTGAAATCCAGAGCAATGATGTTCATCGTATTCAGAAGACCCACAGCAAGATAACTGAACTTCTTGGTGATGGTGTTTTAGTGAGACCAAGCTCTCCTGAATTCACTTATTCAAAGCTTGCTGATAAAAGAGTTGATATGCTCGCAAAGGCTGCAAAAGATGCACGAATCAGAGCTGAGGCTATCGCCCTTCAGGCAGGATCTGAAGTTGGTGGTCTTAAGAAAGTTAACACAGGTGTTTTTCAGATCACAGTTCCAAATTCCACAAGAGTAAGTAGCTGGGGTTCTTATGACACGACCACAATTAAGAAAGATATCACCGCCGTTATGGGGGTAACTTTTGCAGTTAAGTGATGAATTGAGGAGTCTTCTTTTTGCCTTTAAGGATCATCAGCAAAGGTAATCCAATAAGCATCAGACTTCCATCAATTAATAAGAAAGTATTTAGGTTCATTTATCTATTTTTTCTGGGGTATCCCAAGTTAGGGGTATCCCTTTTTTAACTGGGTCTTTTTTCATGTCAGCCATATCTTTCTTGATTTTGTAGTAGTAGGCCAACTCTTCTGGATCATCAGAACCCAAACCATAATTCATGGTAGCTGCAAGATAAATTCTATGCATCCGGTATGACGATAGTGGCATTACTTAAGACAAACTTTATCAAATATATATGAATTTAAGTCAAAATGCTGATCTCTGAGATCACAGTTTTACCAGCCTATCCCTCGAGTGCCCTCGTCGGGACTTGAACCCGAGACCTCTCCCTTACCAAGGGAGTGCTCTACCGCTGAGCTACAAGGGCAATTTTAAAGTGGGCCGGGTTGGATTTGAACCAACGTAGGCAGAGCCAGCGGATTTACAGTCCGCCCCCTTTAACCACTCGGGCACCGACCCCCACTCTTTGAACTTATCAGTTAATGGTCACTTTGTGTGAAAATGTTTTGGTTTTTTTGTTTCTTTCTAGATAGCATTTATGTAGAAAAGATTTTATTACTGATGAATATATTATTAATAAATGGACCAAATTTAAATCTATTGGGAACTAGAGAACCCGAAATATATGGTAATAAAACGTTGAATGATATTGAAAAAGATTTAATTAAAGTTGCCAAAGATAAAAGTATTAATCTTAAATGTTTTCAAAGTAATCACGAAGGAGAAATAGTTGATAAAATTCATGATTCTGTTAACAAAATTCAAGGTATTCTTATTAATGCTGGCGCTTTTACTCATACCTCCATTTCTATTCGAGATGCTTTAATTGGATCAAAAATTCCATTTGTAGAATTACATATTTCAAATATTTTTAGTAGAGAAGATTTTCGTAAAGAATCTTTTCTAACTGATAAAGCTATAGGGATAATTAGTGGATTCGGGATATCCAGTTATTCTTTGGCTCTTGATGGAATAATTGAATATTTAAGAAGTAAAGATTAAATGCTAGTTGATTTTAAAAGGCCTTCTTCTCAAATAAAATATTTATCCTCATCGACCTCAGATGAGTGGATCAAACTCGCTTTATCTAATCCAATAGAGATTCTTATTGACCATGCTCACTGCGAGCGAAAAGCTGCAGGTGTAGCTGTTCAATTAATGTTTAGATATCCTTCTGAACCAAATTTAGCAGAAGTTTTAAGTCCAATCGCACGAGAGGAATTAGAACATTTTGAAAAAATACTCTATTTTTTGAAGGATCTTGGCTATTCTCTCAAGGCTTTAAAACCTCCTCCATATGGTTCTGAATTGGCTAAGAAAATAAGAAAAGAAGAGCCTAATAGAATGCTTGATAGTTTCTTGATTGCAGGGCTGATTGAAGCAAGAAGTCATGAAAGATTAGGATTGCTTGCTCTGAATTCTAAAGACGAATCTTTTCAAGTGCTTTATGAGTCTTTGCTTGAGAGTGAGGCAAGACATTTTGGAATTTATTGGAAGCTTGCGCAAACTAAATTTTCTAAAAATCAAACTTTCAAAAGGTTAGAGGAATTGTCTGACATTGAGTCAAAAATACTCGCTGAGACTTTTTTTATGCCAAGAGTCCATAGTTAGAAATAATCAAATTAATAATGTTAATGAAAAATTTTTTAACAGCATTTTCAGGTTATAAAATTGATTCTCCATCATTTACTATCGTTGGTGTTGGCCCAGGAGATCCATCGCTTTTAACAATTGCGGCTGTAGATGCAATCAAAAAAGCAAAAGTTATAGTTTTCCCAGTTTCAGATTATAATAAAAAGAGTTTTGCCGCAGAAATAGTCAAAAAATATACCAAATTTAAAAAAAATATATCTATTATTTTCCCAATGGCTAGGAGGGATTTTGATCCTGATGAAATATGGTCTAATGCTGTAGAGAAAATTGTGAAATTTATACAAAATGGTGAATCAGTGGTTTTACTTTGTCTTGGAGATACTTCGCTATTTGCAAGCTCTTCAAATATTTTGAGAATAATAAAAAATACTTATCCCGAAATCATGACCAAAACTATACCTGGTATTTCTTCTCTTTCAGCAGCGGCAGCCTTGAATGATTTTGATTTAGTTAAAAAAGGAGAGACCTTGATAATCAAAGAATGCCCTTCTTCAAATTCAGAATTAACATCCCTTATAAGGGAAAGTAAAGGTAAAAAAACTGTTTTAGCAATTATGAAAGTTGGGAAAAGATGGAATTTAGTAAGAGAAATCTTAAAAAAAGAGGATATTATTAATAAATCACTTATTGCTTTAAGTGTTGGTATGCCTAATCAAATTATTCAATATGCACCTCAATATACAAAGGACTTCATGCCGTATTTCTCTTTGATTTTGATAAGGTTTGATTAATGAGTAAAAAGGAAAATTTCATAAGAAAAAAATTTACATGGCCAATATGTAAGAAACTATTATTGCTCGTTCTCGAGGATAAAGTTAGTGATGTTTTTGTTTGTGAATTAGTCTGGGAAAGACTTTTTTACACTAGAGAAAAAAATACGAATGATTGGATTTTTAGTGAATTAACTCCTTCTTTTTGGTCAGAAAAATTCGTAAAAGCTCCTAAAATCATTTCAGAGCGAATAGCATCAGTACATTTGACCCGATCAATTCCAAAGGAGCATAAAAAGGGATTGAAAAATTTTCTTAATTTTAAAGGTTATAAAATTAACGAACTTTATCCAAGAAGGACTAGAAGAGCAACCGCCGTAAATTGGTTAATTTATTGGTCTATTGAGTCAAATTCTTTTTCTATTAAAGAAGATAAGCTTCCTGCAGTTTCTTCTCCTTCTGTTAATCCAGCAAAAGGACATTTAGGTGATCCAGAAATCAAATAAATTTTTTGAGTAAGGTAAATGGTTATATTAAAGGTATAGTTGTAATGGAAACTAATTTCTTTGGAGAGAAGAATTGATTCTCCCTACAATAGCAATTATAGGAAGACCTAACGTAGGGAAATCAACCTTGGTCAATCGTCTTTGCCAAAGTAATGATGCAATTGTTTTTGATAAACCTGGTGTTACGAGAGATAGAACTTATCAAAATGCGTCATGGGGAGGCAGAGAATTTCAAATAGTTGATACTGGAGGTTTAGTTTTTGATGATGATAGTGAATTTCTACCTGAGATAAGAACTCAAGTTTTCTTGGCTTTAGAAGAGGCTTCACTCGCCTTACTTGTGGTAGATGGAAACCAAGGTGTTACTGATGGTGATTTATCAATAGCAAAATGGTTAAGAAACTCAAGCTCTAAAACAATTGTTGCTGTTAATAAATGTGAATCAACTACTCTTGGAATCTCTTTGGCTTCAGAGTTCTGGAAATTGGGATTGGGAGAACCTTACCCAGTTTCCGCTATTCATGGTTCAGGCACTGGGGATCTTTTAGATCTCGTTATTGGCGAACTTCCTGAAAATAATATTCAGGTTGAAGAAGAAAAGATAATGATGTCAATTATTGGCAGGCCAAACGTTGGTAAATCTAGTTTGTTAAATTCAATCTCTGGAGAAAAAAGAGCAATAGTTAGTGATATTAGTGGAACGACAACTGATTCAATAGATACTCTTATAAAAAAAGGGGATAATCAATGGAAAATTGTTGATACTGCAGGTATTAGAAGAAAGAAAAATGTTAAATATGGGACTGAATTCTTTGGGATTAATAGGGCTTTTAAATCTATTGATAGAAGTGATGTTTGTGTTTTAGTTATAGATGCTATAGATGGAGTAACTGATCAAGATCAGAAGTTGGCAGGGCGAATAGAAGAACAAGGGAGAGCTTGTATAATTGTTGTTAATAAATGGGATCTTGTAGAAAAAAATAGTTCAACAATTTATCAAGTAGAAAAAGAACTTAGATCTAAACTTTATTTTTTACACTGGTCAAAAATGATTTTTATATCGGCCCTAACTGGACAAAGAGTTGAGAATATTTTTGAACACGCTCTTAATGCTGTTAATCAACATAGAAGAAGAGTTACAACATCTGTGGTTAATGAAGTGCTGACAGAGGCAATTAGTTGGAAGAGTCCTCCAACTAAAAGAAGCGGAAAGCAAGGTAGACTTTATTACGGCACACAAGTAAAGAATCAGCCTCCTACCTTTACTCTTTTTGTAAACGACCCTAAATTATTTGGAATAACATATAGAAGATATATTGAAAAACAAATCAGATTAAATTTAGGCTTTGAAGGTACACCCCTAATTTTACTTTGGAGAGGGAAGCAACAAAGAGCATTAAATAAAGAAGTAGAAAAGGAAAATATTGAGCTAATTCAAAAAGATTGATGAATATACTCACTAGATTTTCAGTTGGTCAATATGTTTACGGCAATAGAAGTTGGCTAAGAATTATAGATAGTAGATTAAAAATAATTGTAATAATGATATTTCTAATTACTCCAATTTGGGCAGGTCCTATATGGAGATTGAGTTTAGTGGGTTGTTTACTATTAATTACTTTTTTAAGTTTATTGCCATCTAGAGTATGGTGGCGATCATTGTGTTTGCTATCTTGCTTATCATTATTCATTGGGTTTATATCAATACTTGCTTCTTTTGATATTCAATCTATTGATAGCTCTTTAAGAAATCCCAACGAATTAGAAGTAGTGTTGGAAAGCTATAAAAATTGGGATATTCTGCAAATCCCTTCGCAGAGGGTGTTTTTTATAGATTTTGGCCCTTATAATTTCTCAAGAAAAGCCTTTGAATTAGGGATAAAAACCTCAACTTTGATATTTACTGTTATTCATAGTGTTAATTTGATGCTTTTAACTACTTTACAAGAAGACATTGTATGGGGATTAAGTTGGTTTCTTTATCCATTAAGAAAAATAGGATTACCAATAAGTAAGTGGCTTTTTCAATTATTAATTGCATTACGTTTTATTCCTTTAGTGCAGGAAGAATTTCAAAATATAATTAAGTCAGTTTCAGTTAGAGCAATAAATTTTCGAAATTTAGGATTTAAGAAATCCTTTAATCTCATATTAATTTTAGTGGAAAGGTTATTTCAAAATATATTCTTGAGAATTGATCAAGGTGCAGAGTCTTTGCTCTCTAAGAAAAAAATTATTATTAAAACCAATAGATTTAGAACTTCTTATCCTTCAAAATTTCTCAATGTAATTGTTAATACATTAACCATATGTTTTATTCTCATAGCAATTTTTCTTAGAAAACTGTATGGTGCATTATAAATAATACATTATTTTAGTTTGAGTTCCGAGCGTTATTTAAACCATCCAACATTTGGAATGTTGTATCAAGTCTCTCCTGGAAATGATGGGAGAGATATTTATGCGACACTATATGCCCAAAAAATGTTTTTTTTAGTAGAAATTAGACAAAGAGAAGTTTTTTTTGAAGTCATACCTTATTTAGATGCTCGTAATCAGGCTGAATTGAACCTTCAAAGAGCTAGAAGAACAGTATCTGAAGATCTACTTAAATGGGAGAATCTATTCACACAAACTTTCTTATAAAAGGTGAACCCTTCAAATTATTTAAAAATAAAAAATAAAATCCCACCAAATGTAAACATACTAGCTGTAAGTAAAGGATTTAAAAGTCAAGAAATAAAGACTATTCAAAGAATAGGTCAAAATGATTTTGGAGAGAGTAAGTTTCAAGAGGCTTACGAGAAGCAATTTATCCTTAAAGACCTTAAACAAATAAAATGGCACTTTATTGGACGAATACAAAGTAATAAAATAAGAAAGATCGTCCAAAATTTCAACTATATACATTCGGTAGATTCATTTGAGAAGTTGCAAAAGATTTCTAATATTTCAGGTGAAGAGAAGAAGAATCCATTCATAATGTTGCAGGTTAAGTTGAGTGATGATCCAACTAAAGGAGGTTTTAATCCTGAACTTTTAATAAAGAAATGGAGTGAAATTCAAGAACTAAAAAATATCAGATTAACTGGTTTGATGACGATTAATCCTAAAGGGCTTAGATCCAAAGAAAATTTAGAATTGTTTAAAAAATGCCGTTCCCTAGCTGATTCAATTCAACTTCAAGATTGTTCAATGGGAATGTCGGGGGATTGGGAGGAAGCTATTGAAGCAGGATCAACATGGTTAAGATTAGGATCATTAATTTTTGGAGATAGATCCTGATTAGTAATTTTTTTGTAAAAATCTTATCTATAAACTTGCAGTAAACTTCAACTAACGTTATCTAAGTATAGGTAGTTTATTCATTTAAAAAATGAATCTATTACTTAAGGTTCTTATACCTTAGTAATCAATTTTTAAGAGGATTTAAAAGGTGTCACTTATTTCTAGATTAAAGGCAGTTGTTGCAGGTGATGAGTATCTCGATGATGATTTTGATGATTTGGATTATGCATCAGAGGATGAACTTAATGATATTAATGATTTTAAGCAAAATCAAAGAAATTCAAATACCCTTGCAAATTCAAATCCATTCGATTTTATGAATAACAATAGATCATCAAAAGTGGTTGGGATGCCAGGTATTTCTAATTCAACCTCAGAGGTAAGCTTAATGGAACCAAGAAGTTTTGATGAGATGCCTCAAGCAATACAAGCATTAAGAGAAAGAAAAACAGTAATTCTTAATTTAACCATGATGGATCCTGATCAGGCTCAAAGAGCGGTTGATTTTATTGCTGGAGGGACATATGCAATAGATGGACATCAAGAAAGAGTGGGTGAAAGTATTTTTCTATTTGCTCCAAGTTGCGTAAATGTAACTAGTTCTTCCCCTGAAGAGGCTTCTCCTTCTAATGTGCCTACAGAAAATAAACCAAAATATAGTTTTGGAAAAAATACTGCTCCTGAACCAGCATGGGGTGATTCTAGATTAACTGCTCATTCATGATTAATCTGTGACTGAAGAAATTGCGATTATTGGTTTTGGAAATATTGCAAAAGCTATTGTTACTCCTTTATTAGATAAAAAATTAATTCAGCCAGATAAGGTTCATTGTGTTGTAAATTCAGAAAAAAGTTTAGAAAATATAAAAAAAAATTATAAACATAACATAGAAGTCTATAAATCAGGTTCTATTGATTCAAAAAAAATTTGGGATTGTCAATTTAAACTTCTTTCGGTAAAACCTCAACATCTTCAAAATATAATTGAAGGCGACAATATAAAAAACAAGGACAATTTATTAGTATCAATTCTTGCAGGAGTTTCAATAAATAAACTTACTCAAAAATTTCCTAACCATAAATGTGTGAGGGTTGTTACTAATATTCCTATAACTGTTGGAAAGGGTTTAACAGGAATTGCTTGGGGTGAAAAAATTTCAAAAGATCAGGAAAAATTTACAAAAAATTTATTTGAAAGTACTAGTAAGATTTACGATTTTACTGAAGATTATCTTGATATATTTTTAGCTTTAACTTCTTCAGGCCCTGCGATTATTGCTTTAATTATTGAATCATTAAGTGATGGAGGATTAAGTGGAGGATTACCAAAAATACTTTCAGAAGAACTTGTAATGGAGATGATACTAGGGACTATAAGTTTAATTAAAGAAAAAAAACTTACTACTTCTGAGCTTAAAAATTTAGTAACCTCACCTGGTGGAACAACTATTTCTGCTTTAAGGGTTTTAGAAAAAAAGAGTGTAAGATCAGCATTAATTGAATCTATAGTTTCAGCTAGAAATCGAAGTAAAGAGTTTAATTAGTTTTTAAATTCTCTTTTAAGCTTTTATAAACTTTCTCCAGATAATTTATATTTTTAGTAATTGTATATCTTTCAATAACTCTTTCTCTAGCTTTTTTGCCGAGATCTTTTGTAAATGAGGGGTGTTCTACCAGAATCGGGATTATAGTTTTTAGTTGTGCAGCCACATTTTCAGTTGAAATTACTATTCCTGCGCCTTTATCTAATACTTCACCATCAGCGCCGGCATCAGTTGCTACACATGCAGTGCCAGTAGACATCGCCTCTAAAAGTGATAATGACAAACCCTCTACTAAGCTTGGTAAGAAAAATACTTCTGCTATTTGCATTATCGCTACCCTAGTTTCTAAATCTAATTCGGCACCCCACCAAATTAATGTATCTTTACTTAGGTTTGAAAAACTATTTTCAAGTGTTGGCTTCATTGGACCATCACCAACAATAAGTAATTTGCAATTATTGTGTTTTGTTTGGCGCCAAGAACGTAAAAGTGCTTCGATATTTTTCTCATTGGCAATCCTTCCCATATATAAAAAGATTCTTTCATTGCCAAGTTTATTTTTTACCTGATCATATTTTTTATTTTTTTCGCCAAAAGGTTTCCAAATATTTTCATCAACGCCGTTTGGAATAATTATTTGTTTTTCTTTAGGTACTCCTAATTTCTTGAGAACATTTTTTTGAGGCTCAGAAAATATAATTATTTTATCGAACTTTGATAAAGAGGGAGCATATAGTTGATACGTTAATTGTTGAGTGCTCGCAGTTAAATTTCTATTTTTTGCATCAAATGGTGGGTGAAATGTTCCTATAAGTGGAACATTAATTTCCTTGCAAAGCTCTGGAAGTCTAAAGTCTAAAGGAGATAAAGTTAGACTTGCATGAACTATATCAGGTTTTAATCTTTCCAATGATAGCCTTAGCTCTTTTTCTGCTCGTGGGGAGGGTATTGTATAAACCTGGGACTTAATTAAATATGGGAGACTTACATCAGGATCATTTGCCAGAAATAATGGTTTTGATGAATTTGAACTAGAGGGATTGTCGAAATGAATAAAACTAATTTTATGCCCTCTAGCCTTTAATTCCTCAGTAGTTGAATTACCATAAGTTACATTTCCACAAAAAGGGGATTTTTTACCTAACCAGGCAATATGAACCACATTAATTGAATTAACTATTTATTAAGTTAACAGTCAGAGTCCCCAAGATCATAATTTTAAAATTTATTAATGGTTCATGAAAAAGCTAACTATATATTTCTCTAAGCATTTTTAGTGAAGATAGATCTTTTTCTAGTTGAGCAGCTATCCAAGTTTCAATAATAATTAATATTTTAAGCCAAACTTTTTTAGGCCCTAATAGTTGTCCATTAGATTTTATTGGTAATTCGGGGAAAAGAAGTCTCTGTAATAGTGCAACTTCAGACGCATTTATTTTTAGATAACTTTGAGGATCTTCTCTGGATGAGAAACCTTCACTTGGCAAATAATAACAACTCCATTCCCAATTTCCTAAAGGCGGATTAATAGGTTCTCCCGTTTTACAACAATGATGAATTGGTAAATTAATGCCCCCGATGGCTAATAGATGGATTAAAGATTGAATACTCATTGAGAGCATTTTAATATCCTCTTCTTTAGATTCTTCATATAAATAAATCCTGTCAAGATGTGCAAGAACACAAGATAAATAGTTGTGTTGCTTGTCATTATTACCCACTAATAAAAATGTTAATTCAGTTATTGCTTGGGCTGCTGCAAGGCATTCAATATTTTTCCCCAGACTAGAATAGCTTTTTAATATTTTAATTTGACGAACAGATTTAAGATTTCTTTTGCCAAAAATCTGCAGATTTAAATATGTTAATGGAGTAGCTGCGGCAAGACTACTTTTTGGACGCCTAGCACCAGGTACCGCTAATCGAACAATCCCTTGTTCATCGGTGAGAATAGTTATTAATCTATCATTCTCGCCTAATGGAGAAGCTTTAATACACAGACCCTCTAGTCTGCACTCACCAGAACCAGTCATTTAAATAACTTTTACTTCTTGAAAAATCTCACAAAAATTAGAAGTTCCCACGCAACTAATTCCATTATCAAACAAATCAATAACTTGTGTCAGTTTTTTTATACCACCTACAACTTTGATTTGATTTTGGGAGCCTGTTATTTTTAGTATTTCGGCGACATCATTGGATGTTATTGGTGGCCCAAACCCGTCTCCGAATTGAAAATTTTTTATTCCTAATTCCAAAGATATTTCTATCGCATTATACAAAACTTCTTCTTGAAGTTTTGATTTATTTATGATTATTGAAACTGGTAATCCAGATAACTTAACTTGCTCAATTTCAGCAGCGAAAGTTTCTAAATTTCTTTTGGATAAATTGATAAAGTTTGGGATATATTCAATGCCATTTGCACCATTATCTTTTGCAAAACAAACTAATTCTTCAATAAATGAGACTGGTAAATCTGCTAAAGGATAAGAAATGAGTGCGTTTATGTTTGCGCTGTAATTACTCAAACGATTTTTAAAATTAGCTAAAAAATTCAGTGAAGTTGAAATATTCTTGATATTATATTTTTTTATT
The DNA here is from genome assembly GCF_000759855.1 of Prochlorococcus marinus str. MIT 9107. Classification (GTDB taxonomy): domain Bacteria; phylum Cyanobacteriota; class Cyanobacteriia; order PCC-6307; family Cyanobiaceae; genus Prochlorococcus_A; species Prochlorococcus_A marinus_N. Next base: position 50,645 of record NZ_JNAI01000008.1, on the reverse strand, counting down.
AAATCGCAATTCGCACAGAAATCTTCCCAGGTTAGATAGGGGTTAATAATAATTGCATGAATTTTCTCGTTTAATTCATATTCAATATTGGGCATTTAAAAGTTATTTAGATTGAATCAGTCCATAACCCCCATGATTCCTCTTATATATAACTTGAAGTTCATTATTTTTTTTGTTTCGAAAAACATAAAAATCATGATCAATTAGATCTAATTGTTTTCTTGCTTCTTCTAATGAAATTGGAGTCATTTCAAAGTATTTATTTTTTATAGATGGCTCAGGCAGACTTGCTTCCATTCCTTCTTTAAGTAAAGCTTTATCTGAAAATCTTGATTCAGTATTTTCAATTTGGAAATACTCTTTATTTTTAAATTGATTTTTATGAATTGTTTTATTGTTTCTTTCTTTGTATTTACGTAATTTTCTACAAAGTTTATTTGAAACCAAATCAATGCTTGAATATAGATTCTCAGTTTTTTCTTCAGCTCTAATTACAGTACCATTTGCAAAAATTGTAACTTCTGCAGTTTGAAACGAGACTCTTGGATTCTTTTCTATTGAAAGGTGTATTTCGGCTTCTTTAACGATATCCTTATAGTGATGTGTTGCTTTTTCTATCTTTGCCTCAGTATATTCCTTTAATGCTCCAGTGAGCTCAAGATTTTTCCCATGGATTAAAATTTTCATAACAAATCTAAAAATATTTACTTACTTTCTAAATCTACTTAAATATGGTTAATAGAACAGCAATAATTAAACAACCTGATAAAATTTCTTTTTTCAAGGATGTTTATAAATTACAAAAAGAATATCAGGAGTCATTGATTTTAGATAACTCTAAAGCTAATTTTATTTGGATAGGGGAGCATGAACTCTGTTATACGTTGGGTAGAGGATCTAACTACGATAATCTATTATTTTCTCTTAATGATAATAAATATGATGTTTTTAAGATTGATAGAGGTGGTGAGGTTACTTGTCATATGCCAGGACAATTAGTGATTTACTTGGTTTTAGATTTGAAAAATTTTAATAAAGATTTAAATTGGTATTTAAGAAAAATTGAAGAAATAATTTTAAGAATTCTTAGAACTTTTAATATAGATTGTCACTCTAGAAAAGGTTTTACTGGTGTTTGGATAGGAAATAAGAAAATTGCTTCTATTGGAATTGGGTGTAAAAGATGGATTACGATAAATGGATTTTCAATCAATTTTGACTGCGAATTAGAAAATTTCAATAAAATTGTTCCCTGCGGAATAGAGAATTGTCTTATGGCAAATATGATTGATTACAACAAAAATTTAGATATCAAAGAAGTCAAGAGAATTGTTAAAAAAATCATTCAGGAAGAATTTAATTTTGATTTTATATCAAAATAGTAATTAAAATTCTAAAATCAATTTAATATGGGTGATTTAGCTTATTGGCCTTCTGCCAAAACTCTTTCTAAAAAAGATAAATTTGCTAAAAATAGAGATTTTATTGAGAACCTTAATCATATAGATCAAATTTGGGAAAATTTAAAATTTAAATGTGGTGATACTTTAGCTGTTTGCGATTTAAGAGGGAAACATAAAGAAAAATTCTCTTATTCTGAGCTGGCTGATTTAATAACAAAAGTCTCTTTTTCTTTTGAAAAATATGGGTTAGTAAAGGGGGATGTAGTTACTGTAATATCTGAAAATTCTCCAAGATGGCTATTAGTAGATCAAGGCTTAATGCGTTTAGGAGCTATAAATGCAGTGAGAGGTATTAATTCTCCTTCAGTAGAATTAGATTATATTGTTGAGCACTCTAATTCAGTAGGTCTAATAGTTCAATCTAAGGAGATTTGGCTAAAATTAAACAATAAAGAAGAATTAAAAAAAAGACTTAAATTTATAATCAATTTAGAAGATGAACAATTTGAAAGTTTAATAAGTTGGAGTCAATTTATAAGTGCAGTAGAAAAAGAAAGTTCACAAATTAATAATATTGAAAAATTTAATCCAGAAATTAATGATGTTGCTACTATTCTTTACACCTCTGGGACAACAGGAAAACCTAAAGGAGTCCCTTTGACTCATGCAAATTTTTTACATCAAATAATTAATTTAGCTTATATCGCTGATCCAGAACCTGGGACCTCTGTATTAAGCGTTTTACCTATCTGGCATTCTTATGAGAGGACTGCTGAATACTTCTTTTTTTCATGTGGTTGTTCTCAATACTATACAATTCCAAAATTCCTGAAAGATGATATTACACAAATAAAACCTGTTGTCATGGCCACTGTACCAAGACTATGGGAGGCAATACATGATGGTTTTTTTCAGGCGTTGAAAAAAATACCTACTAATAAGCAAAAGCTTATTAAGTTTTTGATAAGTAATAGTGCAGTTTTCAAAAAAAGTCTAAGAAAGATAAGAAATTTAGATATCAATCAAATAACTTTTAAATCAAAAATCCCCTTACTGGTTTCTGTTATTGCCAGATATCCTTTACATAAATTGTCGACTATTTTTTTATGGCCGAATATTCTTAGACAACTATGTGGAGAAAAACTGAAATTTCCTATTAACGGGGGAGGTGCATTGCCAGAACATGTGGATCTTTTTTTTGAATCATTAGGTGTAGATGTTTTGGTGGGATATGGACTGACAGAAACAAGTCCAGTATTAACTTGTAGGAGAAGAGAATTAAATGTTAGGGGATCATCTGGTCAGGCTTTAGCATTTACAGAAATTAAAATAGTTAATGATGATAAAAAAAAGATTCTGAAGTTCAGAGAAGTCGGAAAAATTCTTGTTAAGGGACCACAAGTAATGAAAGGTTATCTTAATAATGAATTAGCTACAAAAGATGTTTTATCAAAAGATGGTTGGTTTGATACTGGTGATTTAGGTTTTCTCATACCAAATGGTTCTCTTTTTATAACAGGAAGAGCCAAGGATACAATAGTTCTATCAAGTGGTGAAAATATAGAACCAAATCCGTTAGAAACTGAAATCCTTAGTTCTGAATTTATTAATCAGGTTCAACTAGCGGGACAAGATAAGAAATGTTTAACAGCCCTTGTAGTGCCGAATATTGAATTGGTTAAAAATAAGTTCTTTGAAGAAGACCTTTCAAAATTAAACCTGAATAAGAGTATTGGTATATTTTTTAAATCGCAAATCAATATTTTGCTTAGAGCTCGATCAGGAGCAAGATCAGAAGAACAAATATTAGATTGTTATTTTGTAGATGCTTTTACTTTAGAAAATGGTTTGTTAACACAAACTCTTAAACAAAAAAGAAAAGAAATAGAAAAAAAGTATTCATCTCAAATAGAAAATATGTATGAAAACAAATTTAGTAAGAAAATTTGATTTGTTCTATCTATATTTAAAAGGTAATTTAATTTTTTATGGAAACAAAAAACTCAATATCGATAAAACGCTCCATAGCTATTAAAGCTATAGTTACACCAACTTGGAAGGAGGATGCTGAAAAAGAATTAAGCAAAGCAATTTCAAACATTGACCAGCAATTATCTCAACTTGAACAAGAGGGGCAACAAATAGTAAACAATATTAGATCCCAGTCTGTTAATCCTTTAGATCCAAGGGTTCAAGAACAGGTTAGTCAGGTGCAACAACAAGTTGCAGCAAAACGTAATGAAATTGAAGAACAAAAAAGAAATCTACTTCAACAACAGAGTCAAGTTCGCGAATTAAAGATGGATGATATTGTTGATCAAGGACAAGTGGATAGTTTCTGTGATGTCTCTGTGGGGGAAAATCTTATTGAAAAAATGCAAGTCTCAATAACTGTTAAAGATGGAGTTATTCAATCTATAGATAATATTTAAAGAAAAGATTTTGTATTCTTGATAAAAATAAATCTTAGTCGATAAAACTTCTGAAATTTAATCGATCTGAATTATTAATATTTTTACTTTTTAGAGTTTCCACAAAGAACTTGATTTCGTATAATAAGTACAGGTTTTTAAAGGGCGTCTAATCTGACAATTTTTAGAAACTTGGGTAGAAAGTTCCTTAAAACCATTGCTATAAATTCTTGCTTATGTCACACGAAATATTTATGCCGGCCTTGAGTTCTACTATGACGGAGGGCAAGATTGTGGAATGGTTGAAAAATCCAGGAGATAAGGTTGAAAGAGGTGAATCTGTCTTGGTTGTTGAATCTGACAAGGCAGATATGGATGTTGAATCTTTTCAAGATGGATATCTTGCGGCAGTTTTAATGCCTGCTGGCAGCACTGCACCAGTAGGAGAAACTATTGGTCTTATTGTCGAAAATGAGGATGAGATAGCCTCTGTTCAAGAACAAAATAAAGGAAATCAACCCAAAGTCTCTACTTCAAACCAACTTGAATTGGTAAGCAATAAAACTGAAGAAAAACAAGTAGTCCAGACTGAAAATATCAAAAAAGAAGTAGAAGAAGTCGTCTTAAAGAGTGAAAAGCCAAAACCATCTTTTAATAGCGATCAAATTAATGCCGCTACAAGTAATTTTTCTTCGAGGATAATTGCATCTCCAAGAGCTAAAAAACTAGCCTCTCAAATGGGTGTTGATTTAGCAAAGGTTCATGGATCTGGCCCTCACGGAAGGATTCAAGCCGATGATATTTTAAAAGCTAATGGCCAACCTGTCTCCATACCATGGATAGGCGAAGGTGGTTCTCCTATAAGTATTACTGGTTCAAATTTGGGAGTTGAAAGTAAACCAGAAACTTCAGGAAATAGTTTTGGTAATCCTGGAGAAACAGTTCAATTTAATACTCTTCAAAAAGCAGTAAATAAAAATATGGAATCTAGTTTAGATGTTCCATGTTTTAGGGTGGGATACTCTATCAAAACAGATAAATTAGATAATTTCTACAAAAAGGTAAAACAGAACGGAGTGACTATGACTGCTTTACTTGTAAAGGCAGTTGCAAAGACACTAAAGAAACATCCTCAAGTTAACTCAAGTTTTTCAGAAAATGGAATTTCTTATCCAGAAAATATAAATATTGCTGTTGCTGTCGCGATGGAAGATGGTGGACTAATAACTCCAGTATTAAAAGAACCATGCAATACTGATTTATTTGAATTATCTAGGGAATGGAAAGATCTCGTAAAAAGATCAAGATCAAAACAATTAGAACCTGATGAATACTCAACGGGAACATTTACCTTATCCAACCTTGGTATGTTTGGTGTTGATAGATTTGACGCAATACTACCCCCAGGGACCGGTGCCATCTTAGCAATAGCATCATCGAAACCAACAGTTTTAGCTAATAGTGATGGTTCAATATCTGTTAAAAAAATAATGCAAGTAAATCTAACAGCTGATCACAGAGTAATCTATGGAGCTGATGGTGCTTTATTCTTAAAAGACTTGGCTTACCTGATTGAAAATAAGCCAGAGACACTTGTATCTTAAATTTAATTGATTTCTCAAATTGATAATGAAGAAAGAGATTATAAGCTTGAAGCTTATGATTACTTTCTTGAACCTTCATTAATTGCTAGTAAACCTTCTGCAATAAGGCATGAATCAAGATTGATGATAGTTAGAAATAGTGTTTTAGAAGAGAACTGCTTAACTAATAAATTAACCAAGAATCTTTTAGATGAATTTAGAAAAGGCGATCTTGTAGTTGTAAATAATACTAAAGTAATGAAGGCAAGGTTAAAGGTTGAATTAGAAAATAGGAAATTAGTGGAATTATTAGTCTTAGAAAGATCCTATGAATGTGTTTGGTTATGTTTGGCAAAGCCAGCGAAAAAGTTAAAAATAAATAGAAAATTAAAATTAAAATCTCCTTCTGAACAAGATATTAATTTGATGGTTCATGGTGTTGATGAAGAAACTGGAGGGAGATTTATTAAATTTCCGGAAAATATAACTGATCTTAATTCAATGAATAACCTTCTTGATAAATACGGGGCAATCCCTCTACCTCCTTATATAAAAAATTCCGAAGAAGAATCTTTTCATGAGAAAAGTTATCAAACTCAGTATGCAACTAATCCTGGGGCAGTTGCAGCGCCAACTGCTGGCTTACACTTAAGCAAAAGTCTTATTTCCAATCTAAAAAAAAAAGGAGTAATAATCTTATCAATAACTTTGCACGTGGGTTATGGAACATTCAAACCAATTGATCAAGAAGATTTAAGTAACTTAAAACTTCATAAAGAATGGGTAAGTGTTAATAAGGAAGTAGTGGAGGAAATAAAAAGAATAAAGAAAACAGATAGAAGAATAATTGCTATTGGGACAACTAGCGTAAGAGCTCTTGAAAGTTGTTATTCTTACGAAATTAATGACTTTATTCCCATAGCCAAGTACGTGGATTTAGTAATTAAGCCAGGTTATAAATTTAAGGTAGTTGATGGATTATTAACTAATTTTCATCTTCCTAAAAGTTCATTATTACTATTAGTAAGTGCAATGATTGGTAGAGAAAGATTATTAGATTTGTATAAAAAAGCCATAAAAGAAAAATTTAGATTTTTCTCTTATGGCGATGCTATGTATATTTCTCCAGATTCATTACTGGAGAAAAAATAGTTTTAGGCTTTGGCTGGTTCTTGAATGATTCCGCTTGGAACTTCAGTAAACATAATTGATGATAAATATCTCTCTGCTAAATCAGGTAGAACAACTACGATGGTTTTCCCTGCATATTCATCTTTTTCAGCTAATCTAACAGCAGCAGCAGCAGCAGCACCACAAGATATTCCAACTAATAGACCTTCTTCTTTTGCTAATCTCAGAGCCATCTCGATTGACTCGTCATTTGTTACCTGTTCAACCTTATCAACAATTGACAAGTCCAGGTTCTTAGGAATAAATCCTGCTCCAATTCCTTGAATTTTATGTGGTCCAGATTTAACCTCTTCTCCATTCATTGTTTGTGTAATAACAGGACTATGTGAGGGTTCTACAGCTACAGAAGTAATATTTTTGCCCTTCTCTTGCTTAATGTATCTTGAAACTCCTGTAATTGTGCCGCCAGTTCCAACCCCTGCAACTAAAACGTCAATTTCACCATCGCAATCATCCCAGATTTCTGGTCCAGTAGTTTTGAAATGAATTTCAGGGTTTGCTGGATTATCAAATTGACCTGGCATGAAATATTGAGAAGGATTACTTTCTGCAATTTCTTTAGCCTTAGCTATTGCTCCAGGCATACCTTTAGATGCCTCTGTTAAAACAATTTCAGCACCCAACACTGCCATAACCCTTCTTCTTTCAATTGACATGGATTCAGGCATTGTAAGGATGAGTTTATAACCTCTTGCTGAAGCAGTAAAAGCTAAAGCAATTCCTGTATTTCCAGAAGTTGGCTCAACAATGGTTTTGTCTTTTGTAAGCTTCCCGCTTTTCTCAGCATCCCAGATCATGTTTGCACCAATCCTACATTTGACACTATAAGCAGGGTTTCTACCTTCAATTTTTGCGAGTACTGTAGCTTTCGCGTTTTTAGTAACTGATTTCAATTTTACTAATGGAGTGTTTCCAATAGCAAAACTGTTGTCCTCATAAATTTTTGCCATTTATATATTGAGAAATTATATTTTAATACTAACTATTATTCAGAAAAAGAGTATAAAAGTTTCTACAAGGTAAATACTAGGAATTTTAGAAATTATTTAGTGCTTCAGAAAAGATTTTCCATAATTGATCTTGGTCTTCTAATCCAACTGATACTCTAATAAGGTGCGATGGTATACCAAAACTTTCAGCCCAATCCAACTCGTCATAATGAGCTAGTAAAACATAAGGACAAACTAGAGTAAATTTTGTACCTAAACTTGGCCCTTTAGATACTTGAAGAGAATCATAAAATTTTTTAACCTTGTTCAGGCCTCCATTTAATTCAAACGATAATAAGCAGCCGTATCCTCCACCAGAAGTAAGTAAAGAATTAAAATTTGGACAATTTTCAGGATGGAAAATATTTTTAATTTCGCTATGGTTCTCTAATCTTTTTTTTAATTCTAAACATGCTTTATTTTGTTCAAAAACTCTTTGATTTACATCTCTACTAACTTTCTCAAGATAAACTATATCTCCATCGGAAAGTATTGGAAGATTAATCTCGGTTAATGCATTTCTAAGCTGATCAATCCATTTGCTTTTTGGATTTAGTATTAATGATCCGGCAAGAATATCACCACTGCCTGAAAAAATTTTTGTAAGTGAAGTAAAAACTATATCTGCATATTCTAGGGAATTTATATTTAAATTCGAACCAATTGTATCGTCAACAATTAAGGGAATTTTTAACTTTTTTGCTATTTGTGAAATTTTTTTAATGTTTACACATTTGAGCATTGGATTACTTGGAAGTTCAACAATTAATGCTGATGGATTTATTCTTTTGATTTCTAATTCAATATCCGCGCAATTTTCTTCAGTTATTAAATTGGCTCCATGAAAGATATTCATTGGTAATTTAAGTACATCTACATATGGAAAACCAATTTGGAGTGTTGGTTTGGCTGGAAATAATTTATATATGATTTCTAATGATGTATGCAATGCAGACATTCCAGATGAAGTTAAGTGAATATCATTAGAGCTAATTTTTGTAGATTTAGAAATTCTATTTTTTATTCTTTGAGAACATTCATTTACGTAAGATTTTGGAGGGCAATCTTCAAGACCTATTGCTATAGCAGCAGCTCTTGAAGATAAACCAAGACCAGTATGTTGCCAAAAATATTTTGCATAAATACTTCCTTCTTTTTCAGTTATTAAGAAAGCTAAATTATCTCTTTTTTCTATTAATGAGAATTGTTCAGAAGTATTTCTATCAATGTATTTTTTTGCTTTAAAAGCTATGCTTTCATTCGGATATGGCCAGATACTTTTATTGTTGCAGTAATTTTCCTTTTTTACTTTTTCGCATAATCTTTTCACTATGGGGTTTAGCCCGAAACGTGGGTAAATGGACTTCAATAAATTCATGCATTCTTGATTTTTTTTCTCGTAATTTATTACATCTTTCCAAGTTGGTAATGCTACAGAAACGGCATGAATACTATCAGGAATTGCATATCCCAACTCTAAATTTTTCCATATAGGGTTTTTAAGTAAATCTCTCAATTTTCAGAATTTATTTAAAGCGAATAAAAGGTCCGAGATTAAATCGTTTGTATCTTCACATCCAATTGATAATCTTACAAGAGCATCATCTATCCCTAGTAGATTTTTTGTTTTGTTATCAACAGAAGCATGAGTCATTGTTGCGGGGTGACAAATTAAACTTTCAACTCCTCCAAGGCTTTCTGCTAGCGAGAAATATTTGAGAGATTTGCAAAATTTAAAAGTATCCTCTTTATTTAAATTTAATTTTAGGGTGATCATCGAACCTCCAGATTCCATTTGCGATTTTGCTAAATTAAATTGCGGATGTTCTTGATTAAAAGGGTAAATTACTTTACTAATTATTTTATGATTCTCTAATTCTTCAGAAATAAATTCTGCACTTTGAGTTTGTTGTTCAATTCTTAAAGGAAGAGTTTTTACTCCTCTCGTAATTAGCCAACTATCAAAAGGAGATGGTTGAAGCCCGAGTGCTTTTTGAGAGAAAAGCATCTTACTATTCCAGACCTCATTATTTGTCAGTACTGCCCCACCAAGTGCATCACTATGCCCATTAATGAATTTTGTTGTGCTTAAAAGCGATAGTGTTGCACCAAGGTTCAATGGTTTTTGAATAAGTGCTGTAGAAAAGGTGTTGTCTACAACTACTGGTATTTGAAGTTTATTCGCTTCATCACAAATCGCCTTGATATCAAGTACTTTCAAAAGTGGATTAGTTGGACTCTCTAGCCATATCAAGGTTGGCTTGAAGTTTGAAATCTTTTTGATATTATTTTTGTTTGTAAAATCTGTGTATAAAACTTCTAGTCCAAATTTCTTGAAAATTTTTTCGAACATCCTCACTGTACAACCATAGAGATTTGACTCGCAGAGGATCTTGTCGCCTGATTTTAGTGTTGATGTAATTGCAGTTACCGCGCTAATTCCAGATCCAAAAACTGTACAGTATTTAGAATCTTCTATTGATTTAAGTATTTTTTCTAGAATTCTAAAGTTTGGATTACCTGATCTGGTGTAGTCGAAATTATCTTTATTTCCATGTTTGAAAGTAGATGTAGAAAAAATAGGAGGCATAATGCATCCAGTATCTTCTGCAAAAGTTTCTCCATGGTGAATAGATAAGGTCTTAACACCAGGCTTTTTAATATTAGTTTTCTTATTTCCCATTATTTTTAAAAATAAGAATTAGGTTAAATCTCTCATTTTTTAAATGAGGGATTTAATAATCCAAAGAAAAGTTTTATTAAACTTTTCTTGAATAATATTCAACAACTAGTAGTTCGTTTATTTCAAGAGCCACCCACTCTCTATCGCATTTCCCATTTATTTTTCCCGTTAATTTGGGTTTATCTAAATCAATATGTGGGGGGACATTTGCTAATCCAGGGAATTCTATATTGCCTTCTACAAGTTTTTTGCTTGCTTTGTTTTCTTTAATTCCAATTATATCGCCTGATTTGCATTGATAACCAGCGATATCAAGAACTTTTCCATTAACAGTTACATGGCCATGATTTACTAATTGTCTTGAGCCTGGAATGGTACCCGCAAAACCTAATCTAAAACAAACATTATCTAACCTGTTTTCTAAAAGTCTTAGTAGGTTAGTTCCTGTAGATCCTTCTTGAGCTCTGGCTTTTTTTACGTAACGTACTAGTTGTTTTTCAGAAACTCCATAATTAAACCTAAGTTTCTGCTTTTCTTCTAGACGAATTGCATATTCTGATCGCTTGCGACGGGCTTGGCCGTGCTGACCTGGAGGATTAGACTTCTTTGAAGCTTTCCTGGTGAGACCTGGTAGTTCTCCCAAGCGACGCGTAACCCTTAATCTGGGGCCGCGGTATCTTGACATAATTTTAATTTAAATAGAAAATTGCAATAACAATAAATTGGATAATTGATTAAATTCAATTAAGCTAAATTATTACTGAAATATTATTTTACATCATTAAAGTGTTCAAAACTATTAATAAATCAATTACTTCTATACTTCTTTTTTTGATTTCGTTCTATCAAAAGTGGTTTTCTCCTTTTTTCGGACCAAGATGTAGATTTATTCCAAGTTGCAGCTCTTATGGATACGAGGCAATTACTAGACATGGACCTTGGAAGGGAGGATGGTTAACTTTAAGAAGAGTAAGCAGATGTCATCCTTTAACTCCCTGTGGATGCGACCCTGTACCAGATTAAATGAATGAAAATATATATTTTTGTAAGGCAGGGATGTTGCCTTTGTGATTCATTAAAAAACAAACTGGCAAAAATAAATCTTAATGAGTTATTCCCCAATTTAGAAGGGCTTAAAGAAATTGATATTGATAGGGTCGATTTATATAAAGATAAATATAAAAAATATGATTATGAAGTACCTGTTATTGCTGTTGAAGGAATTAGGTCCAAGGAATTTATAGAATTGCCTCGTATTTCTCCAAGATTAAAAGATGATCAATTAAAGAATTGGTTTCAAAAAAATATTAATACCATTCTGAAGAAATAATTTTTTTTATGAGATCTATAAAATTACATAAACTCTTAGATTTGGTAGGAATTATTCCTTCATTAGATTTAATCGATCATGAAATCAATAATATTTCTTTTAACTCTAAAGAAGTACAAAAAGGAACTTTATTTTTAGGAATGCCTGGTTTAAATGTTGATGGAGGAAAATATTGTATTGAGGCAATTGAAAATGGTGCAGAAGCTGCCATTATTGGCCCTGCTGCACAACAGAAAATTGGATCTATTAATCGAGAAAGGATTTTGGTTATAGAGGATAATTTAGATTATATTTTTGGTCAAATAGTCGCTGAGTTTTGGAATAGGCCTTCAAGAAAACTTAAACTTATTGGTGTTACGGGTACAAATGGAAAAACGACAATTACTTTTTTATTGGAATATCTTTTAAAAAAATTAGGGAAAAAGACTGCATTATTTGGGACCTTGTTCAATAGATGGCCAGGCTTCTCTGAAGTGGCTTCTCATACAACTGATTTCGCTGATAAACTACAAAAGAAATTAAATGCTGCTGTTGAGGCAGAATCTGAATTCGCGATATTAGAGGTAAGTTCTCATTCTATTGCTCAAAACAGGATATCAGGCTGCGAATTTGAGGCGGCTATTTTTACTAATTTAACTCAAGAACATCTAGATTATCACTCAGATATGGAATCTTATTTCCAAACAAAAAGAAAATTATTTTTCCCACCTTACTTAATAGAAAAGGATGGAATTTCTGTATTAAATCATGATGACCCTTGGATATCTAAATTATCATCTGATATTGAAAAAGGATCCTCATTAGTCTCGACAAAGATTACTGACAGTGAATTTGAAAATGATGATTTATTTTTCGTAACAGATAAAAAATTTACTGAAAGTGGCTCCACCTGTATTTTTCATACACCTAAGGAAAAAATTAAACTTTTTGTTCCACTTGTTGGTGAATTTAATTTAATGAATGCGATTCAAGCAATAACAATTTTGTATAAACTTAATTTCTCTTTAAAAGATTTATCAAAGTTAATACAATCTTTCCCTGGTGCTCCTGGGAGAATGGAGAAAATAGAAATTGATAATGATGACGTTTCAAGATCACTCCCAACAGTAATTATTGATTATGCCCACACACCTGATGGATTAAAAAAAGTTTTGCAATCAATTAAAAAACTTTGTAAAGGGAAACTAATTACTGTTTTTGGCTGTGGAGGAGATCGAGATCGTAGTAAAAGGCCTTTAATGGGATCAATAGCTGAAGAGTTTTCTGATCACGTGTTTATAACTTCAGATAATCCAAGATCAGAAGAACCGCAAAAGATTGTAAATGATATTTTGGTGGGTATAGAAAAAAGAGAAAAAATAACAATTGATATTGATAGATTTAAAGCAATAAATGAATCTATCAAATTTGCTAATAAAGAAGATATTGTTTTAATTGCAGGGAAAGGACATGAAGACTATCAAATTCTCTATGATAAGGTGATTGATTTTGATGATAGAAAAATAGCTCAAAAATTATTGCAAGAAAAAAGTAAATATAAATAAAATTTTCTAATCAAATTAGATAGATCTTTACGCAAATCACAAGAAAAGTTTCTTAGAATCGAGTAAATAATTTTTAATAAGATGAAAGGGTTAGCCTTAATCGTAGGCGCAGGTGGAATTGGAACGCAAATAGCTAAAGATTTGAGTGAAAGTGAAAAAGATTTAGATGTTTTTTTGTGTGGAAGAAAAAGCGAATTTAATTCTTTTTGGGAATTAGATATAGAGGATACTCAATCACTTTTGCAGTTGAAAAATAAAATAGCAAATCATCCTTCAAAATTAAGACTAGTCATTAACGCTACAGGAAGACTTCATAGTGATGCTCTTCAACCAGAAAAAAGATTACAACATCTTGATAAAAAAAATATGATGGAAAGTTTTTCAATAAATGCGTTTTCTCCAATTTTATTAGCTAAAACTATTGAAGAATTTATACCAAAAGATATTGATTTTAATTTTGCAAGTATAAGTGCAAGAGTGGGAAGCATTGGAGATAATCAAACTGGAGGTTGGTATTCATATAGAGCTGCAAAATCTGCCCAAAATCAGTTTTTAAAATCTTTAAGTATTGAGTGGGCTAGACGTTTCCCAAAGGCTACTATTACATTGCTTCATCCAGGAACAGTAGATACTGGTTTATCTAGACCTTTTCATAAATTTGTCCCAGAACATAAATTATTTACTAAAGAAAAATCATCCCAATTTTTGATCAATATTATTAAAAAACAAACTCCAGAATCTACTGGAAAATTTATTGCATGGGACAGCTCGGAGATACCTTGGTAAACTAAATTTTATCTCTATATGAATAGATCTTTAAGTTAATATTTTTTTTATTTCTTTAGAAAGTAAATAAAGCTCAGCTTCTGTTGTCATTTGATGTACGCATGCTCTAAACCATTTTGGGTCTTCTAAAACTCTAATCCAAATTTTCTTTTCTCCAAGTTTCCTCACAAATTTTTCCTTATCTTTGATATTTTCAATATTAAAACTAACTATTCCATTTAAGTATTTTTTTGCTAAAACTAATTCAATTTCTTTTAATTGATTTAATTCATCCCAAAGTTTCTCACTTAATCTTTTTATATTTTTTCTTTTTTCTTTTTCATCGCAGTCTTTATCCAAAAGATCTAAAGAATTACGCAGCCCTGCAAGTAAAGGAATACAAGAGGTAGCTACTTCAAACTTCCTTGCGTCATCATGAAAAAGATTATCTGAAGGTTTATAGATGCCTTGTTCTTTTTTTAATGATTTCCAACCAATTATTGTTGGATCTGTTTCATGAATAAATCTATCTGAGACATAAATGGCTCCAAGTCCTTCTGGACCACATGCCCATTTATGAGAAGTTATTGAATATAAATCAGAATAAAAAACTTCCTCTTTAATTTTTATGTGCCCAAAAGTTTGAGCACCATCAACAAGTAGATAAGAATTTTCTCGATTATTTTTTAATTCGATAGAAATTTGTTTTAAAGGAATTTTATATCCAAAGTTCCATAAAATATGAGAAATAATTAGGATCTTAGTCTTACTATTTAGATTTTTTAAAATTTCTAAAATTATATTTTCATCGTTTAGATTTTTAATTTTTTGGATTGGCAAAATTTTGAATATTAATTTATTTCTTCTGCAAAATTCTCGACTTGCAGCTACTACTCCAGGATGTTCACAGTCACTTATTAACAACTCTTCTCCCTCTTCTACTCTTATTCCCCAAAAAGGCAAAATCATACCAGAAGAGATATTCTCCGTTAAAGCTACATTCTTTGCATTGACACCTAATTTTTGCGCAATGATTCTTTTTGTGGTCAATATTTCTTTGTAAATAAAAGGCCACATATCATTGGTAAATGGACCTAAATCTTGAATGATTTCCCAAGTTTTAACTATTGCTTCTAGGGAAGATTTTGGTAATGGTCCTTGACCTCCATAGTTGAAATAATACTTATTTTTTAATGCTGGTATTTGATCCCTTAAATTATTTATCATGGAAAATTTAAATTATATTTTTAAACTCTTCAATTTTTTTAAATATTGCCTACTAAAGTTACTGTTCTAAATTCAATATCCTCAATTACTTTCCAAGGTTCAGCGCTCCTTTCTGCAAATTCTAAATTTTTAAAACCAAGTTCTTTAAAATTACTTATAAACTCTGGCTCATACCATGCTCCACTAATACATCCTGTCCATAGATCATGATCATTTTGCAATCTTAAAGGAACTTTTTTGTTAGAGACAATATCGCTAATTGCAATTCTTCCATTAGCGTTTAAAACTCTTTTTATATTTCTTAGAAGGTTATTTCTAGATTCTGGACTTACCAAGTTTAAAACGCAATTACTTAAAATAATATCAACTGATTTGTCGGCGATTAATGGATTTAAATCTTTATCTAATTCATCAAGTTTTTCAATTGATCCCTCAAGAAATTCTGTATTGTTGAAACCTATATTTTTTGTAACTTCTTTAGAGGCTGATCTAGATAAAGAAAGCATGTCAGGATTCTGATCAACTCCAATAACTTGCCCTTCTTTCCCAACAATTTGGGCACAAATAAAAGCATTTTTGCCGCTACCACTTCCAAGATCTAAGACAATATCATTTTTTTAAACATATTTTGTTGGATCACCACATCCATAGTCTCTTTCTATAACCTCTTGAGGAATTGCTTTAAGTAAAACGGGATCAAACCCAACTGGTGTACAAAGACAACTTTCTTGTTCTAGTGCGGCTGAACCATATCTTTCTTGAATCGCATCTTTATGATCTAATTGATTAGGTACTTTATTCGATGTATTTGTATTACAGCAACTCTCAGACATATTTTTTAAAGGACTCTAGATAAATATAGCTAAAAAAAGCCCCTGAAAAAGGGGCATGTTCTTTTTTAATTAAATTATTTAGTGTAATTAACACCTCTGTAATTTAATTCTGCTTTTTCATTACTTGAAGAAGCGTCATCTATTCTATTGGTGTATACGTTTCTTCTATAGGTAAGTTCAACAAATTGCTTTTTAGCAGTTTTTTTGTTTTGAACGTATTTTTTACCTCTGTAAGTTAAAGTAGTCATGATTCTATGTGACAACACGGCCATCCCCCGTTCCATGGTATGACTCGAACTGCGCTCTCAATTGAGAGTGAACGAAAATGTAGCGATTGCTACAAATTCATTATAAACTTATTTATCTAGGGATGTCTAGCTTTTACAAATAGAAACGAAGATTTAATGTTTTTTTAATTATTATCTTAGGTAAATTTTTTTATAAATAGTCTCTAAAAAGGATTATGTTTATATTTGGTTTAATCTTCATGTAACTATTTTTTTATGACAGGTTTTTTATATTTCTTGGGAAATACTTTAAGGTGGCCAGTCCTAAAGCCAAAAGAATTTTTTTCCCTACACGCGTATTTTTCAATTATTTATTTGATAACTTTTACTTTGAGTAAATATGATGTAAGCCAATCAAATTTAGTTTTTACTCTAGGAATTCTTGCACCTCTTTTAATCGCTATTGGGCAAGGACTTCCAATTGATTGCCTTGATATGGAATCATCTTTGTTGAAGGAGTTAAAAACTAAGTAGTAGATTTTTCAGTTAAAAATTTTTATAAAACCTGGACAACTTCGCTTATTTCAGGAATCATTTCTTTTAACTTTCTTTCAATACCCATTTTTAGAGTCATAGTACTACTTGGGCAACTACCACATGCCCCTTGAAGTCTGACTTTAACAATGGGACCATCTATTTCTGCAATCTCAACATTACCACCATCAGATATTAAAAAAGGTCTTAGCTCGTCAAGGACTTTTTCTACATTTTCGTTTGTAAGCGAGAGTGTTTCAGTACTCATAATTTCAGTTTAACTTTATAATAAGCCTAGAAAGAAATTTGATTAATTGCAAAAAAGATAATTTTCTGTTGTGACTTCATTTCAAAATCCCACTAATGACAATAGCTACTTTGATGCAGTCTTAGTAGGAGCAGGGATAATGAGCAGTACTTTAGCCCTCCTAATTACAGAAGTTTTACCAGAGATAAAGTTTCTTATTATAGAAAAATTAAATGCTCCAGGAAGTGAAAGTACTGGCGCTTTTAATAATGCAGGAACAGGGCATGCTGCTAATTGCGAATTAAACTATACCCCTTTAGATGAAAAAGGAAATATAAAAATAGATAAAGCGCTCTCAATAAATCGTTCCTTTGAAAGATCCATGTCTTTATGGGCCTCATTGTATGAAACAGGGAAAATTGATATTAAAAAGTTTTTAAAATTTATTCCTCACATTAGCTTTGTGTCTGGTCAGGATAATATTTCTTTTTTAAAAAAAAGATTTCAGAAAATGTCCGAAAATCCTGAATTTATTGATATGGAATTTTCTACATCTTTTGATGAAATTTCTTCATGGGCTCCTCTAATAACAAAAGATAGGAATCCATTTGCTAAAATTGCTGCTACCAGAATAGGTAGAGGAACAGATATTAATTTTGAGGCTCTCACAAAAGAGTATTTAGCATTAGTTTCTTTAAGTAAAAATGTTGAAATTAGATACAAAACAGAATTAGTAGATTTAAAGAAAATTGATAAAAAAAAATGGGAATTAGAAATTAGTTCAGAAGGTAGAAAAACTTCAATTAGAACTGGCTATGTTTTTCTTGGTGCTGGTGGAAAAACAATTAATTATTTGCAAAAATCGAAAATTCCAGAAGCAAAGAGTTATGGTGGATTTCCTGTAAGTGGGAAATGGCTTATTTGCGAGAAAAAAGATCTAACAGAAAAACATAACTCAAAAGTTTATGGTAAGGCTGATATTGGATCGCCACCAATGTCTGTGCCTCATTTAGATACCAGATGGATTGATAATAAAAAACTTCTTTTATATGGCCCTTTTGCTGGATTTACAACAAAATTTCTAAAGCAAAGTTCATACTTTGACTTATTTAGTTCAATTAAAAAGAATAATATTTTTTCTATGTTAAACGTTGGTTTTAAAAACAACGATTTAATTAATTACCTAATATCACAATCATTAAAGAACCATAACTCAAGAGTTGAGAATTTAAAGAATATGATGCCATCAGCTAATCCTTCTGATTGGTATTTAAAAAATGCTGGTCAAAGAGTCCAAATAATTAAAAAAACTGAAGATGGAGGTTCTTTGAAATTTGGAACGGAGATTGTAAATTCATCTGATGGATCATTATCTGCTTTGCTTGGAGCTTCTCCTGGAGCAAGTACTGCGGTTTCAATTATGGTTGAGGTTCTAGAAAAATCTGTTTTATTTTTAAACGATAAGGATAATCTTCAGAAAAAAATAAATGACTTAATTTATCCAGAACTATCAGTCTCTGAAAATTACAGTAAATTCATAAAAGACATCAAAAAAAGAAATAATTCCATTTTTGGTTTCCATCCATAATTCTAATTAGCTAATATTAATCAAGATGTAATAAGAGGAGAATTTTTCTTTCTATATGACTGATATATCGGTTTCAAAAATTAGAAATTTCTGCATAATCGCTCATATTGATCATGGTAAATCTACCCTTGCAGATAGGTTGCTCCAAGATACTGGTACTGTGCAGCAAAGGGATATGCAAGAACAATTTTTGGACAGTATGGATCTTGAAAGAGAGAGAGGAATTACTATCAAGTTACAGGCTGCTAGGATGAAATATAAAGCTGACAATTCTCAAGAATATGTTTTGAACTTAATAGATACTCCAGGGCATGTTGATTTTTCTTATGAGGTTAGTAGATCTCTTCAAGCTTGTGAAGGCGCTTTACTCGTTGTTGATGCAAGTCAAGGAGTAGAAGCTCAAACCTTAGCTAATGTTTATCTTGCCTTAGAAAATAATCTTGAAATAATTCCTGTTTTAAATAAAGTTGATTTACCAGGTGCTGATGCTGAAAAAATAAAACAAGAAATAGAGGAAATTATTGGACTTGATACATCTAATGCAATAAATTGTTCAGCAAAAACTGGAGTTGGTATCAAAGATATTCTGGAAGCAATCGTAAGAAGGGTACCTCCTCCTCAAGATGAAATTAAGCTACCTACAAAGGCACTCATTTTTGATTCTTATTATGATCCGTACAGAGGAGTTATTGTTTATTTCAGGGTGATGTCTGGGTCTCTTAATAAGAGAGAAAAGATATTATTAATGGCGAGTAAAAAGAATTATGAACTAGATGAGATAGGAATAATGGCACCTGATCAGAAGCAAGTTGATGAATTACATGCAGGAGAAGTTGGTTATTTAGCTGCTTCTATAAAATCAGTTGCTGATGCGAGAGTGGGAGATACTATTACTCTTTTAAATTCACCTGCCAATGATCCTTTGCCTGGTTATAAGACAGCCAATCCTATGGTTTTTTGTGGCTTATTCCCAACTGATGCTGATCAATTCCCAGATTTAAGAGTATCTCTTGAAAAATTGCAATTATCTGATGCAGCTTTAAAATATGAGCCCGAAACCAGTAGCGCAATGGGCTTCGGATTTAGGTGCGGATTCCTAGGACTTCTTCATATGGAGATTGTTCAAGAAAGATTAGAAAGAGAATATGACTTGGATCTAATCGTAACGGCACCATCAGTTATCTATAAGGTTAATTTAAATCAACAGGAAAATATCTTTATTGATAATCCTTCTACAATTCCTGATCCACAACTTAGAGAATCAATAGAAGAGCCTTATGTGAAAATGGAGATTTATGCTCCCAATGAATTTAATGGAACACTAATGGGTTTATGTCAGGAAAGAAGAGGAATATTTCTAGATATGAAATACATAACAACAGATCGAGTTACTTTGATTTATGAGATTCCATTAGCAGAAGTAGTTACAGATTTCTTTGATCAAATGAAAAGTAGAACCCAAGGTTATGCATCTATGGAATATCATTTGATTGGCTATAGAAAGAATGACCTCGTTAGATTAGATGTTCTAATAAATTCAGAAAGAGCAGATCCATTAACTTCTATTGTTCATAAAGATAAGGCTTATGGAATTGGCAGAAGTTTAGTTGAGAAATTAAAAGAACTAATTCCAAAACAACAATTTAAGATACCTATTCAAGCCTCAATCGGTAGCAGGATTATTGCAAGTGAAAGTATCAGTGCATTGCGAAAAGATGTTTTATCTAAATGTTATGGAGGAGATATTTCTAGAAAAAAGAAACTTTTAAAGAAACAAGCAAAAGGTAAAAAGAGGATGAAGGCAATGGGTAAAGTTGAAGTCCCTCAAGAAGCTTTTATGGCAGTCCTGAAATTAAACCAGTAATTTTTTTAAATTTAAAATTTATAGCTATTTATTTTTAAAAGAATTAGGTATATTTCAGTCATAATCTTTAGAAAAAACTTTTGGATATTAACTCATTTAATCGTGTCGGCGCAAATATCAGAAAAGCTGGATTTCTAATTGTACTTTTTTATCTTCTTGTTGCTTTGATAATGAAATTTTTAGAGGCCAATAATTTTTTTGGTTATTCATTTTCAATGTTAAGCAATGATATCTTTGCCCCTCCTTCGCTTAATCATTTCTGTGGCACAGATAGATTAGGAAGAGATGTTTGCTTAAGAACTTTGCAAGGATCATCCTTAGCGATAGAAGTTGTATTCTTAGCTATTCTTTTTTCATTAAGTTTTGGTTTGCCATTGGGATTATTAAGTGGATATTTTGGTGGTTTTTTTGATAAATACTTATCACTAATAATGGATACTATTTTTTCAATACCTGTAATTTTGCTTTCAGTTGTTGTGGCTTTTGTATTGGGTAAAGGTATCCTGAACGCAGCTTTGGCATTGTGTATTGTTTACTCTCCTCAATATTTTAGATTAATCAGAAATCAGACAATATTGGTTAAATCAGAAACTTATGTGGAGGCAGCTCAAGTTTCAGGAGCTGATGTTAAAACAATTATTTTTAAATATATTCTCCCAAATGTAATAACACCTTTGCCTATTCTTCTTACCCTAAATGCTGCGGATGCTGTTTTGGTATTAGGAAGTTTAGGATTTTTAGGTCTTGGTGTTCCCGCAGATGTCCCAGAGTGGGGTAGTGATTTAAATCTTGCTCTTGCCGCTTTACCTACAGGTATATGGTGGACGGCGTTGTTCCCAGGCTTGGCAATGTTTTTTTTAGTTTTAGGTCTTTCTTTTATAGGAGAGGATCTTGAAGAAATTTTTGATAGTCAAAATTCTGAATAAATTTAGTTATCTGTAATAGGATCAACTTCTCCTTGATCATTCAACTTTGGATATTCTTTAGCTGATTTTTTATACACCGCAGCCAATTCTGGGTAACACCATTCAAAAAGTGTTTTTTGATATTCATCGATATTTAAACCTTCTCCATTAGCGGGCAATATACCTTTATTTTTTCTTTGACGAATAGCTTCAAATAATAATATGGAAGCAGCAACTGAAACATTCAGGGATTGAACCATACCTCTCATAGGTATAAAAATTGATTGATCAACCATTGATATTAGTTCATTACTTAGTCCCCATTTTTCTGCTCCTAAAACAAAACATGTATTTTGAGAATAATCAAAATTTCTATAATCTACTGATTCACTATTAAGAGTCGTGCCATATAATTTAAAACCCTTATTCTTTAAATCAGATATTGCCGTGATAGTGTTTTTATGATTATTTAGTTTTACCCATTTTTGACTTCCTTGAGCAGTACTATTAAAAGTCTTAATGGCATTCGTTTTGCTAATAAAATTTGCTTCGAAAATTCCTGCTGCATCACAGGTCCTTAATATCGCGGATAGATTATGTGGTTTATTAACATCCTCAACTAAAACAGTCAAGTTTTTCATTCTGCAATCTAAAACACTTTTGATTCGTTCGAATCTTCTTGGCAAAATTGACATTTATAATTTTTTCACACTTTTAAATTATATTCAAAAAATATTGATTACCTATTAAATCTCTTGGTTTATAATATTTTGGTAGTTTGAAGTAACTCAATGGCATACATAGAATGGGACTATACAGTAATAACAAGTATGGTAGAAAAACAAGGTTGGTATTTACCTGATCGTGAATCCGAAGAATGGAATAAATTTAACGATGAATTAGGAGAAAAAATGAGAGGTGTTGGACTTGTTTTTGAAAAATATTGTAAATTTACTCCTGACGTAGGAGAAGGGGTTCATCTTTTAGATGACTGATCATAAAAAGGTTAAACCACTGATGTATCCCTTAATCAATGGCTTATTAACTTACAAGATAATATAATTTCACTAAATTAGAACTGGCAATTATTAAGGCTTTATAAAGCTTGTACTGTAAAAAAAATTTTTTATCCCACAAAAAAGTTATTTAATTTCTATATTTGTATAAAAATATGAAAAATAAATTAACCTTTTTATTCGATGGTGGTTGTCCGCTTTGTTTGAGGGAAACAAATTTTCTAAAAAAGAGGGATATCTCAAATCAAATTGCATTTATAGATATTAATAGTAAGGATTACGATCAAAATCTTTTTAATGACATCTCATATTCAGAAGCCATGTCAAACCTCCATGGGATTATGGAAAATGGTGAAATTATTAGAGGACTAGATGTACTTGCATATTCTTATGAATTAGTTGGTTTAGGTTGGGTTTATTATCCCTTGAAGGTTAAATTCTTATCTCCCATATTAAGACTGGTATACAGATATTGGGCAAAATATAGACTTCAAATTACAGGGAGATCCGATATTGAAAAACTTTGTACCTCCCAATGTGAATAATAAACATGGAAAATATCGATATCGATAGAATAATAGAAATGTGTTGGGAAGATAGAACACCCTTTGAAGCTATCGAGTATCAATTTGGTTTAAAAGAGGAAGATGCGATAATAATTATGCGTCAAAATCTTAAACCTAAATCCTTCAAAGTCTGGAGAAAGAGAGTTTTGGGAAGAAATACAAAACATATGGCGCTTAAAAATTCAACTAGATTTAAATCTACTCATAAAAGAAAATTATAAATTTTGAAAAATCTTTCTACTTAAACTTGTCCTGTCTGCAATAGGCCATTCGAGTGGCGTAAAAAATGGAAAAACTTTTGGGATGATGTTATCTACTGTTCAAAAAGATGCAGTAAAAAGAAGCCGCAAAGATGAAACAATTATCAATTATTTTCCCGAATCAACTTTTTAGAGAAAGCCCAATCTTAAAAATAAATTGTGAAATTTTGATTTTGGAAGACTCATTATTTTTTGGAAATGATAAATTTCATAAATTAATTAACCATAAAAATAAGTTAGTTTTTCATAGAGCATCTATGCTCGCTTATAAAAAATATTTAGAAATATCTGGCTTTAAAGTTTTATATATCGAAAACAAGAATAATATTTCTACAGTTGACTACTTATCGGAATTTATTAAAGATAAATATCAGAAAATAAATCTCATTGACCCTCATGATTTTTTAATAATGAAGAGGATTAATAATTTTGTTGAAAGTAATAATTTAGCTTTAAATATTTTGCCTTCTCCTATGTTTATGAGCAGTGAAGATTTAAAAGAGTTATTTGCAACAAATACAAAAAAACCTCTTATGGGGAGATTTTTATGAGAATCAAAGAAAAAGCCAAAAGATATTAGTTAAATCGGATGATACACCTGAAGGTGGTAAATGGAGTTTCGATGAAATGAACAGAAAAAAATTACCAAAAAAAATATACATACCTGATACACCTAAATTACAAAAAAATAAATTTGTAGTTAATGCAGAAAGTTCATTAGCCAATTTTGATATTGAGTTTATGGGAGAAAGTAATAACTTTTTATATCCAACTAATTTTGAGGAGGCAGATAAATGGTTAAATGATTTTTTTAAACATAGATTTTTCTTATTTGGAGATTATGAGGATGCTATTTCTAGAGAAAATTCTTTTTTATGGCATAGCTTACTTTCTCCTCTTCTAAATAGCGGCTTGTTAACTCCAGATGTAGTAGTAAATAAAGCATTACTTTTTGCAAAAAATAATAATGTTCCTATTAACTCTTTAGAGGGTTTTATTCGTCAAATTATTGGATGGAGAGAATTTATTTGCCTCGTCTATAAAAAGTATGGAACAAAGATGCGAAACAGTAATTTTTGGAATTTTGAAGATAAGCCAATTCCAGAATCTTTCTATCAAGGTAATTCAGGAATTGAGCCAGTAGACGTTGTTATAAAAAACATTATTAAATATGGTTATTGTCAACATATTGAGAGGTTAATGATTATTGGTAACTTTATGCTGCTATGTAGAATTCACCCCAATCAAGTTTATAAATGGTTTATGGAAATGTTTATTGATTCCTATGATTGGGTTATGGTACCAAATGTTTACGGAATGAGTCAGTTTAGTGATGGTGGTATCTTTTCAACAAAACCATATATATCAAGCTCAAATTATGTAAAAAAAATGTCTAATTTTAAAAGTGGCCCATGGTGTGAAATATGGGATGGCTTATTTTGGAAATTTATTAAAGATAATGAAAGCTTTTTTAGAAAGCAATATCGTCTGGCAATGTTAACGAGAAATCTAGATAAAATGTCAGAGGAAAAATTAAATAATCACTTAAAAACAGCCGATAAATTTTTAAGAGATATTCAATAAATTAAAAGTAATACCCTAAAGTTGTTTTTGAAAAATTAAAAGAATATTATATTATTACGAAATATTACAAAACAGTGATAGTTTATATAAAATTCAATTTTAAAAATGAATATTGGAATACTTTTTTTGAAAAGTAATTCGACTGGTATTATTACTTTTTCTGAATTAGATTGGATAACAGCCCATCAATCTAATTTCACAAGGTTAGAGGAATCTGTAGCCATTAAGCTAGGAAGAATGCTTGATGCAGGATCTATAAATATAGGTTGCCGCTTATATTCCTGATTAAGTTTTTATTTTATTAATGAAGTATCAAGAAGAGAAAAAATTATTTTTTAGGGAAAGAATTCATTCTTTAAATATCTTTCTTTTCTTGGGATTTAATCTAACACTTATCTCTATCTTAGGTTTTATTTGGTTCAATTCCTCAATTGAAAAAGTAGTTTAAATTTTTAAATTTTTAGTATATTAAAGTTATCTTTAAAAATAAATTTATATTTTGAGCATTGGATATTTACAAAGGAAAGCAGCTTGGGAAATTTTATTAAAAGTTAGTTCTGGTGATTTTTCTGATCATGCGCTTGATAAGGTTTTAAAAAATTATAAATTTAATTCTCTTGATATTGCTTTTATTACTGAATTGTCTTTTGGATGTATAAGGTATAGAAAATTTCTTGATCTTTGGGTGGATCATACATCAAAAATAACTCATAAAAAGCAGCCTCCAAAATTAAGATGGCTTTTACATATAGGTTTATATCAACTATTAAAAATGGATAAAATTCCATTTCCTGCAGCTATTTCAACCACTGTAGAAGTAGCTAAAAAAACAGATTTAAAGGGTTTAGCAGGAACTGTTAATGCGATATTGAGGAATGCATCTAGAAACTTAAAACATGAAATTTTTCCAAAATTATCTTCTGATAAAAAAGAAAGAATTTCATATCTTGAGTCATTGCCATTATGGCTTGTAAATGATCTTTATAAATGGTTAGGCAATAGCAAGAGTGAAAATATAGTTAAGGCATTTAATAAAAAACCTTCAATTGATTTGAGAATTAATCCACTAAAAACTGATTTAGATAAATTTTTGAAAGTACTTCATGAAAATAAAATTGATGCAGAAATTATTAAGGATTTAAATAATGGAATTACTTTAAAATCTAATCCAAGATCTATTAAAAACTTACCAGGATTTTGTGATGGACTTTGGACAATACAAGATAGATCTTCGCAGTGGGTGGCAACTCTTTTAAATCCAAAAGAAGGTGAAAAGATTTTAGATGCTTGTGCAGCGCCAGGAATTAAGTCTACGCACTTAGCTGAATTAGCAAATGATAATTCTGAAATACTGGCTGTAGATAGATCAGAAAAAAGATTAAAAATACTCCAATCTAATTTAGATAGGTTAAATTTAAATTCTGTAACTACCCTTAAGGCTGATGCAACGAGTTTGATTAAATTCAATCCTAAGTTTGTCTCTTATTTTGATAAGATTTTGTTAGATGCTCCCTGTTCTGGCATTGGAACTCTCGCCAGAAATCCTGATGCTCGCTGGTCATTGAGTAAGGAAAAAATCAACGACTTAACTTTATTGCAGGAAAAACTATTAGAATGTATTTTTCCTCTTTTGAAAAAAGATGGAATTTTAGTTTATTCAACTTGCACTATTTGTCCTGATGAAAATAATCTATTAGTTGAAAGATTTATTGAGAAAAATAAAGAAACAAAATTGATTAGCCAAAAACAAATTTACCCTAGTTTAGATTATGCTGGTGATGGATTTTATGCAGCAAAAATTTCTTATCAATCTTAAAAATAAAATTTATTTTTTAATTGGGATTTTATAAATTTCAGCTATAAATTTCTTCCATAAATAAGCTGCATTTCCACTTGATAATTGAGATTCTTTATTATCGTCATAGCCTATCCAGATACCTGTTGTAAGATTATAAAGTGAACCGATAAACCAAAGATCTTTATTTTTATCAGAGGTTCCTGTTTTCCCATAAATTTTCTTTCCCTCTATAAAAGCTGCTTTAGAGGTGCCTTCTCTTACTGATTTTTCAAGTAGTTTATTCACTTTCTTAGCTACTTTTAAATCTAAAATTTTCTTTGAAATAAATTTGTTTTCCCAAATAGATTGCTTATTAAATGATTCTATTTTTTCTAAGATGCTTGGGCTATGAATCCTTCCATTATTATTTATTGCAGAATATGCATTTGTAATGTTTAAAAGATTATCTCCGAAGGATCCAATAGCTAATGATGGAAATTCTTCAAACTCGTGCGAATAACCTAGACCGAATGAATTTGCTAGATTAATAATATTTTTTAAGCCGATATTTTTTGTTATTGATATTGGAACGATATTGGATGAACTTTTAAATGATTCGACAAGAGATATTCTACCTTTATATTCTTCTGCAAAATTTTTTGGGCAATAACTTTTCCAGCATGTTGGTAAGTCTTCATATTTATCGCTTAATTTTGTACCTTTTATAATGGCCGCAGCATAAGGAATTATTTTAAAAGTAGAACCTAAAGGTCTTACAGATGAAGTTACTCTATTAAATTCATTTACTGAAGGATTTTTGCTGCTTACCATTGTCCTGATTAGCCCAGTGTTTGATTCTATTGATAACAATGAAAATTCAATTTCTTTGGGATCAACATATCTTGAAATTGTTTGTGCAGTTTCTTGCCAAGTTCTATTAATCGAAGATTTAATTCTTAAAAACTTAAAATCGTTTTTATTTTTAATTCTTTTTTCTGTTTCCTCAAGAATAAAATTTATTAGCAATTTATCATTTAAAAAATTATCAGAGGTTTGATAATTTAAGTTTATTTTCTCTCTAATAGCCTCATTCTTATTCGCAAGAGATATATATCCATCAAGATACATTGATTCAAGAACTTTATTTCTATTTTTAATAGCTATTTCTATATTTTGATAAGGGGAATAAATTGATGGGGCTGGAGCTAATCCTGCAATTAATGCAATCTCAGATAAGGTCAATTCTTCTATAAGTTTTCCAAAATAAACTTTAGAAGCCTCGTTAACCCCATATGCTCCTGAGCCTAAATAAATATTATTTAAATATAATTTTAAAATTTGATTTTTGTCATATCTAAATTCAAGTATTAGAGATATAAATAGTTCTTTTATTTTTCTTTGAAAACTTAAATCATTATTTAGAAAAAGTAATCTGGCAACTTGTTGAGTAATTGTACTTCCTCCCTCTTTAACATAACCACTTCTAATATTTTGAAAAAGGGCACGAAAAATACTTATTAAATCTATTCCATTATGTTTATAAAATCTTTTATCTTCTGATGATATAAAAGAATGTTTAAGAATAATGGGAACTTTGTGTTTACTATTGCTTATTTCAAATTTACGGCTTAATTTGCTTATTAACTTATCGTCTGAAGATGTTATTACATAAGAATATGTTGGTGTGGATGAAGTTTTATTTTTAGATGGATCAAATTTTAAAGTGGTAATTATTAGATTAATAATATAAAAAGATAATCCAGAAAAAATTAATATTGGAATTACCAAAAAACAATAGTTTGATTTTATCTTTTGCACTTTAAGCAACTAGAAAACTATGTCCTATTGCTAATGCTGTAACTAACATCCCAGTGATGAGGAACGGTTGGGCACTCGCCTGATATTTGACATCAAACTTTAGGGGATCTCTGAGTAACCACATATCTTGAAATGTAATTTGTGGAATTACCAATAAAACTAAAATTACAGAGGCTAAATGTTGACCAATAATGACTAATACTACAACCATGGCTAATTGAAAAATGTCAATCAGTCCTGCACTTATTCTACTTGCATTTTTGATTCCAAATACTACTGGTAAAGAATTTAAGCCTAGCTTTGAGTCTCCTTCAACGCTTTTGAAATCATTAATAACAGCTATACCAAGTCCAGAGAGGCTATAAGCAAGTGTTAGTAATGCCGTCACAATAGTTAATTTCCCAAACAAGGCTTGTCCGGCCCACCAAGGTAAAGCTATATATGATGCACCTAATGCATAATTTCCAAGCCAACCATTTTGTTTTAATTTAAGAGGTGGAGCAGAATATATATAACTAACAAAAGATCCTCCTAAGGCTAAAAGTAATAACGAGGGAAAGATATGTTTAGCATATAAATCCAATAGAAAAGCAACTATTAAGCCTGCAATAAGTAATACCCAGATTTGAATTTTTACATCTTTAATTGAAATTTTTCCAGAAGGAATTGGTCTATTTGGTTCGTTAATTGCATCAATTTCTTTATCAAAAAAATCATTTATGGTTTGTGTATAACCAGCTAGAAGTGGCCCACTCATTAACATGCATGCTAATGAAGCTAAAACATTACTAAATGTCCATTCAAAATTTCCACTTGCAGCTGCACCACAAATAACACCCCATATCAAAGGGATCCATGTAATTGGCTTCATTAACTGTATACGAAGTTTCCAGATACTTGAAGTTTCAGAGGCACCCTTAATTCCTAATAGTTGTTTTGGATCATTCACTTTACTCTTTAACCTTTCTCAATTTCTTCTGGAAAAAACCAGTTTTGCTCACCATTCTGAAATTTTGCGGTGATTCCAATACTCCTGCCGTCTGTCATTTTATAGCCTGTTATTACGGCTTTAGGATTAGAGGATATTTGATCAATTAATTTCGCTGGTAGTCTATCTTTTACTTTGTTAATGTTAATTTTAATTTTACTACCGATTTTGGGTAATAATTTTGCGTCAGCCATAAGAGGTAAAATGGAAGCTATTATGCAAGATTAACAGCATTTGGACAATTTTTACTAAAATGGTAGCTCTTCGTTTAATTCCTTGTTTAGATGTCGCCAATGGCAGAGTGGTTAAAGGTGTAAATTTTGTTAACTTGAGAGACTCAGGTGATCCTGTTGAATTGGCTTGTCTGTATTCTGATGAAGGCGCAGATGAATTAGTATTTTTAGATATTAGAGCGAGTGTGGAAAATAGGAATACATTAGTTGACCTTGTTTCAAGAACAGCAAAATCAGTTAAAATCCCTTTTACGGTAGGTGGAGGTATAGATTCTGTTTCTTCTATTAATGATCTTTTAAGAGCAGGAGCAGATAAAGTGAGTTTGAATTCATCAGCAGTTAGAAATCCTGATTTAATTTCTAAAAGTTCTAGAGAATTTGGTACTCAATGCATCGTGATAGCAATTGATGCTAGAAGAAAAGTTAATAAGTTGGATGAATGGGAGGTATATGTAAAGGGAGGTCGGGAAAATACTGGAATAGATGTACTAAGTTGGGCAAGGAAAGTTGAGGAATTAGGCGCGGGGGAAATATTGCTAACTTCAATGGATGGTGATGGAACTCAGAATGGATATGATTTAAATCTGACTGAATCTGTTGCCAATATTGTTAACATTCCTGTAATTGCTTCCGGAGGAGCAGGCTCTCTAGAAGATATCTATGATGTTTTCAAAGAAGGCAGGGCATCAGCAGCACTTTTAGCTTCATTACTTCATGATAAGAAACTTACTATAAAAGCAATAAAAACTTTCCTCCTCGAAAAAAAACTTCCAATTAGACCATATGAATAAAAATTTAAATTTATCCCAAAAAGAAAGTACTTTAAAATTTAAAAATGAAATTCACAAAAACTATCGAAGTCAAAAATATATTTAATAAAATATCTTATAAATATGATTTTTTAAATAATTTATTGAGTTTTGGACTGCATAAATCATGGAAAAGGAAATTAGTTAATTTATTGCAACCTTTAAATGGTGAAGATTGGGCTGATTTGTGTTGCGGAACTGGAGACTTAGCATTCTTAATATCTGAGAGAGTGAGTCCAAAGGGCTCAATTACTGGTATTGATAGTGCCAAGAATATCCTAAATATTGCAAAGAAAAAATCAGAGTTAAAAAAAAATAAATTTATTAAGTGGGAAATTAAAGATATTTTAGAAATTAATGATTATTCAAAAAATTTTGATGGGATTTGCATGTCTTATGGATTAAGAAACTTGAATAATGTTGAAGAAGGAATAAAAAAAGTTTTTTATCTTTTGAAGGATAAAGGAAGGGCGGGATTTCTGGACTTTAATCACTCAACAAAAAATTCTTTATCTAATATTTTTCAGAAATTATACTTGAGCCTTATAGTAGAGACTATTGCGCGCCTTTTTAATTTAAGTCCAGAGTACGCGTATATTGAAAAAAGTATTAGAAATTTTCCAAAGAAAAATGAGCTTATAAGAATTGCTAAGAAAGTTGGATTTAAAAAAGCTGAATATAGAACTATTTTGGGAGGGCAAATGGGGATACTAATTTTAGCTAAATAAAGAATTTAGTTATTTATTTTTCTCCAACAAAAAGAACACTTTCCCCACCTTTTGATTTCACCCTCAGGAGTTGGAGAATTACAGAGAGTACAAACCTTTATATTATTTTCATGGATTCTGCTTGGATGCTTAGCCCAAACTATCTTTGCATTAGTAGCTTTAATATTTTTATTTTTAAGTTCATAATTTTGTATTATTTTTATTTCATTCAAATTTATTCCAATTTTCTCAATTCTCTCTTTTAATTTATGCTTGTTGTAGATTAAAGCTTGGCGCCACTGTGGATGATTTACTGCAATAGTAAGTATTTTTTTTTCAATATTTAATGGTTTGCATTCTTGAAATAGTTCCAAACCTATTAACTCCTTCCAGTTTTCGTTGATTTTAGAAAGTTTATCTAAGTCCCCCCATGATTTTTTGAAATTATCAAGACAATTTTTTAATTGATCTGGATTTCTTCTATTAGCTATTGGCAAATACTTTTTGTACAATTTGTAAAATTTACTTATTAAGATTAAAGTTAATATAATCTTCAAAAAGATGCTCGTTGTTTTAATAAAGAATTTGTGAAATTTATTGGATCTGGAGCTAAGACACTTTTTTATTTAAAGAAAATTCAGGGTCAATATCCACGTTGGAGGCTTCATTACAAAATAAAATGCAAAAGTACTGAAAATGAGCTAACAAACTGGCTTGGATATTCTGAAATTAAGAGAAACCAGCCAGTAGCTATAATAGCAAGAGAACAGTTCTCAGGTTTTGGCCAAAACTCAAGAACTTGGGTTTCCCCAAAAGGAGGGATTTGGTTAAGTGCAGCTTACCCAATATTTTCAAAAGAATTTATAAGCCAAATATTTAATTTGTCTTTAGGAATTAAGATATGTGAAATGCTTAGACAAGAAAATATAAATGTTTGTTTGAAATGGCCAAATGATATTTTCTTTGGTTCAAAAAAGTTGATTGGATTTTTACCAAGGGTGATAACGAGAGGAAAGGAAATTATTTATGTAAGAGTAGGTCTTGGTATGAATGTTTTAAATTACACTCCATCAGAAGGAATTTCATTATCAAAAGTACTTCAAACTAAGAATATTAATGAACATTATTGGACAGCTAAAGTTCTTAAAGCTTTTCATGATTCAGTTGAATGTAATAACGAAAAAGAATATGTGATCAAATCGGCAAATAAGTTCCTCACTAAAAGATTTTTACCTAGTGGTTTTTGTCCTCATATATGGAAAATTGAAGATATTGATTCGAACGGGAATTTAAGAATTAAAAATGAAACTCAATTGAAGGTAATTAGAAGGTTCTGAATTTAATTTACTTTTAATTCAACTATTCTTCCATCTTTAAATTTGGCTATTTTTTTTGCGCGATTTGCTACTTCATCTTCGTGCGTAACTAAAACTATAGTTATTCCAGATTCATGCAGTTTGTCAAAAAGATCTAGTACATCTTCAGTTGTTTTTGAATCTAGTGCTCCAGTAGGTTCGTCTGCTAATAATATTGCAGGGTTATTGATGATAGCCCTAGCAATCGCCACTCGTTGTTGTTGACCTCCTGATAATTGGTTTGGGCGATTATTCATTCTTTCAGAAAGGCCAACTTTTTTTAAAGCATTCTTACCTATCTCTAATCTTTGCTCAGGTTCAATACCAGCATAAATCATCGGTAAAATTACGTTCTCAAGAGCTGTTGCGTCTGAAAGAAGATGAAATTGTTGAAAAACGAAGCCTAATTTTTGGTTTCGTATCTCCGCTAGCTCATCATCAGATAATTTTTCAACAGGAATACCATTCAATTTATAAACGCCTTCAGATGGTCTATCTAGACATCCAATAATATTCATTGCGGTACTTTTGCCTGAGCCACTTGCTCCCATTACAGCTAAATAGTCACCTTTATAAATTTCTAAGTTTATGCTGTCTAAGGCTTTAACAGTTAGATCATCTTTACCATAGGTTTTAGATATTCTTTCTAAACTTGCGACTTTCTTAGACATTTATTCAAAAATTCTTCTAGGAAATATTGTTTGTTATAGCAATAATATCTTGTAAAAAAGGAGTTTCTGAAACTGCTGTATTAGCTAATTTAAAAAGAGGGTTAGAAAGAATTCCTCCAAGAGCTGTAACTGCCACGCAAGTATAAAGTGCAACTCTCAAGGGAGGCAACCCTACAATTCCCCAATTAATTTCAGGATATGATTTGACTATTTCAGATGCTTCCTGTGGTTCTTTAACTACCATCATTTTTATCACTGAAATATAGTAATAAATAGAAATAACTGAAGTTACTAGTCCAACGATTACTAATAGATATTGATGATTAGCCCAACCAGCAAAGAATAAATAAATCTTTCCAAAAAATCCCAGCATTGGAGGTAAACCTCCAAGAGAAAGAAGACAAAGGCTTAATCCTAATGTAATGAGAGGATCTTTTTGGTAAAGTCCTGAGTAATCAAGAATTCTGTCAGAACCAGTTTTTAGAGAGAAAAGTATTACACATGAAAAAGCACCTAAATTCATAAACAAATATGCAGCTAAATATAAAACACCAGCTGATAAACCATCTTGGGTCCCAGATACTATTCCAATCATTACAAATCCAGCTTGTCCAATAGAACTGTAAGCTAACATCCTTTTCATTGAGGTTTGAGCAAGGGCTACAACATTTCCAAGAGCCATGCTCAATATGGCTAAAATAGTAAATAAAAGTTTCCATTCTTCATCGAAAGAAGAGAAAGTAGTGCTCAATATTCTTATCGCAAATGCGAACCCTGCTGTTTTTGACCCGACAGATAAAAAAGCTACTACAGGTGTAGGTGATCCCTCATACACATCAGGAGTCCATTGATGAAAGGGAACTGCAGCGATTTTAAAAGCAACGGTTGATAAGACAAATACGAGAGCTAGAGAAGTAATGAATGAGGGTTTGTTGATAATCTCAGAACCAATTATTGCTAAATTTGTTGAACCACTTAATCCATAAAGAAAAGAGGAGCCATACAAATAGACAGCAGCAGCAGCAGACCCAACAAGCAAATATTTTAAAGCTGCCTCTGAACTTCGTGGATCTCTCTTGAGGTACCCAGAGAGTAAATAGCTCGCCACCGATAAAGTCTCAAGAGATATGAATATACTAATAAGGTCAGTAGATCCACACAAAAGCATTGCTCCAAGAGTTGCCGAAAGAACTATCGCTGCGAATTCTCCAATAGGGCTACCACTTTGTTCTGTATAACGCCAACTTATAAGTAAAGAAATTAAAGTTGATAAAGATATTATTGCTCTAAATGCGATTGCTAAATTATCTGAATTAAAGGATCCAAGAAATGCACTCTCAACTGGATTACTCCACTGTAAGACCAAGCTAACAAGAGCGCTTCCAATTGATAAATAGCAAATTATTGGTGTCCATTTTGAGGCAGTTTTTTCTCCCGCTAAATCTACAAGAAGTGTCCCAACAATACCTAGTAAGATAAAAGCCTCTGGAATAATGGCTTGAGCATTTAAATTAATTGAAAAGATTTCGTTGGGCACTTTATTAAATTGGATTAAATTAAATGTTTGATTGTAAGGGTCTAAGAGTTAATCTTAATTTAATTATAATTTGTGGGTATGATTTTTGAAATTTTCAAAAGAAATTAATTGAAAAAGCTTAAAATAATCATAATATGCCCTAACTGAACAAAAACACCAATTTTTGAAATAAACCTTGGATCACACACTTGTTATTGTTGAAAGTCCCACCAAAGCAAAAACTATAAGAAAGTTTTTGCCTTCTAATTTTGAAGTTCTTGCTTCAATGGGGCACGTAAGAGATCTTCCAAAAGGAGCTGCCGAAATTCCTGCTGCAGTTAAAAAGGAAAAATGGTCAAGAATAGGAGTTAATACAACGGAAAATTTTGAACCACTTTATATAGTTCCAAAAGATAAGAAAAAGGTTGTTAAAGAGCTTAAAGATGCATTGAAAAATGCGACCCAATTATTACTGGCAACTGATGAAGACAGAGAGGGAGAGAGTATTAGCTGGCATCTTCTGCAAATTCTTAAGCCTAAAATACCAACTAAGAGAATGGTTTTTCATGAAATCACAAAAAAGGCAATAAATAATGCTTTAGATCAAACAAGAGAAATTGATATGGAACTTGTTCAGGCTCAAGAAACTAGAAGAATCTTGGACAGGCTTTTTGGATATGAATTATCTCCTTTACTTTGGAAGAAGGTGGCCCCCCGATTATCTGCTGGCCGTGTTCAATCAGTTTCTGTAAGACTTCTTGTTAGAAGAGAGAGAGAAAGAAGATCCTTTAAAAAAGCTAGTTACTGGGGGATTAAAGCTTCCCTAGTAAAAGATAATATTTCTTTCGAAACTAAATTATTTAGCTTAAACGGTCAAAGAATTTCTAATGGTTCAGATTTCGATGAACAGACTGGCAAATTAAAACAAGGAAATAAATCTTTAATAATTGGAGAAGAAAAAGTAAATGATTTATTAAAGACTTTTTCCTCTGAGGATTGGTTAGTCTCAAAAATCGAAAAAAAACCATCCATTCGTAAGCCAGTTCCTCCATTTACAACAAGTACATTGCAACAAGAAGCGAACAGGAAGCTTCGTTTATCCGCAAGAGAAACTATGAGATGTGCACAAGGGCTATATGAGAGAGGTTTCATAACATATATGAGGACTGATTCAGTTCATCTTTCCGAACAAGCAACAAGAGCTGCTAGAGAATGTGTCAGTTCCATGTATGGGAAAGAATATTTGTCTAATTCACCAAGACAATTCAATTCATCTGCAAGAAATGCTCAAGAAGCACACGAAGCTATTAGGCCGGCAGGTGAGGTATTTAAAACACCAAAGGAAACTAATTTAACTGGTAGAGACTTATCTCTTTACGATTTAATTTGGAAAAGAACTGTAGCTAGTCAAATGGCGGAAGCTAGGCTAACAATGATTAATGCTGAAATTAGTGTAGGGGATGGATTATTTAAATCTAGCGGGAAAAGTATTGATTTCGCAGGATTCTTCAGAGCTTATGTCGAGGGAAGTGATGACCCAAGTTCATCCCTTGAACAACAAGAAATTATTCTCCCAAACTTAACAACTGGAACGTGTCTTGAAGTTACTAATAAGGAATCTACTTTTCATGAAACCAAACCGCCTGCTAGATATACAGAGGCTGCATTAGTTAAAGTTCTTGAAAAAGAAGGGATTGGAAGACCTTCTACCTATGCAAGCATTATTGGGACAATTGTGGATAGAGGTTATGCAAATATATCTTCCAATACTTTGGCTCCAACGTTTACAGCTTTTGCTGTTACCGCTCTATTGGAAGAACATTTTCCTGATCTAGTTGATACTACTTTTACTGCAAAAATGGAATCTTCATTGGATGAAATATCTTCCGGTAATCTTGAGTGGCTACCATACCTCGAGACTTTCTATAAAGGTAAAAATGGTCTGGAGGTGAAAGTTCAGAAAACAGAGGGTGATATTGATGGTAAAGCTTATAGACAAGTTGATTTCGATGACCTTCCTTGCGTAGTCAGAATAGGGTCTAACGGACCTTGGCTAGAGGGTACAAAAATTGATGAATCTGGTAATGAAATTCAGGCTAAAGGTAATCTTCCAATGGATATTACTCCTGGAGATTTAGACATAAAGCAAGTTGATCAAATTTTAAGTGGCCCATCAGATCTTGGCACTGATCCAAAAACTGGTGAAAAAGTCTATTTAAGATTTGGTCCTTATGGACCTTACGTACAATTGGGGAATAATGATCAAGATAAAGCTAAACCAAGAAGAGCTTCATTACCGAAAGAGTTAAAAACTGATAATCTAACTCTAGATGAGGCTCTAGTACTTTTAAGTTTGCCTAGATTGTTAGGAGTTCATCCTGAAGGAGGGGTTGTTGAGGCTGATAGAGGAAGATTTGGCCCTTATATTAAATGGATTAAAAATGAAAATGAATCTGAAAACAGATCATTAAAGAAAGAAGATGATGTTTTTACAGTTGATATAAAACGAGCATTAGAAATTCTTGCGATGCCAAAAATGGGTAGAGGTGGTCAAGAGGTACTTAAAGACTTTGGAAAACCAAAGGAATTTAAAGAAAAAATCCAAATATTAAATGGAAGATATGGTGTCTATTTAAAGTGTGGCAAAACTAATGTTTCGCTTGCTAAAGATACTGATTTAGAAAAATTTTCTATAGATGAAGCGGTAGTTCTTCTGGAAGAAAAACTCAAAGATAAAAAAGGATCTATTACAAAAAACACAAAAATAAGAAATAAAAAAATTACAAGAAAAAAGAAAAGTTAGAAAAAAATATGATTTTTAAAAAAAAAGAATTTTTTTTATTAATTTTTTTAATTTTATTGCAATCATGCTCTGGAGGGAGAATTGGGAATTTTCTTGAAAGTAGTTTTAATGATTTAGAAAAAATAAGTCAAGATGATGATTCGCAAAAGAATTTAGAGAATAAAAAACTTTTATTACAAGAAAATAAAGAGATTAATGATAAAAATTATCAAAAAAGAAAAAAATTAGAAAAGCCTAAATCTGTTCTGGAAAATAAAAAAGATATAAGTTTGGAAAAGATACAAAAAGAAAAAAATAACAAAATTAAGAATTCTTCAAAAAAAAGAAAAATTGAGCTTCAAAGTTACAAAATAATATTAATCTTAAAAGATGTAGATCCAAAAGATCCTACTGAAGATTTGACTAACATATTAAGAAATTCTGAGGTAAATTTTGAAATAGAAAAGATTGAACGTATTTTAGATTCAAAAAATAAAATTATGAATAAAAATTAAATAAAAGATATTCAACAAAATAATGAAAATAAAAACAAAAACCGAAGCTTTAAATATTGTTGAAACATCATATTTAGCATCTCTTTCGTCCCTATTATGGGTTGCATTATATTATTTACCAATTGGGGGTGCTTTATTAAGGTTGATTTTACCCCTACCAATGATCTTATTGCACTTAAGAAGAGGAACTAAAACTGCATTGGAAGGTATCCTAATACAATTTCTACTTCTACTAATAATTATGGGTCCTATTAGAGGAACCTTATTTTTATTCCCTTATGGGATTTTAGCTTTTTGGTTGGGATGGTGTTGGTTTAATAAAAAGATTTGGAGACTAAGTTTAACTATAGGAGTTATTATTGGAACCCTCGGTTTTTTTCTGCGAGTAATAGCATTATCTACGTTGGTTGGAGATAATCTGTGGGTCTTAATTACAAGAGCAAGTTATGGTCTAATAGAAAAGTTTATTGGCCTATTTCATTTGCCTTTATATCCCTCAATTGTAAGCATTCAATTAGGTGCAATTCTATTGATAATTTTTCAAGAAATAGTTTATGTTTTAACGGTACATGTAGTTGCTTATTCTCTGTTTCCTAGATTTAAATTAACTATCCCAGATCCTCCAAGATTATTAAATAGTTTAGTTGATTTAAATAATTGAAAAGAATAAGAATGTACAGTACAGAATTAGGGATAAATTTTTTTGGTAATGCATCCAATAAAAAAAGTCAAAGTAATAAGATAGAAATACTTAAAAAGAATATAAATAATTTCAAAATATTTCTTGTAATTGCAGGCACTAATACATCTCAAATTCCAGGAATTTCCGCTGCAGGTATTAATGCAAAATCAAGGAGAAAAACTGCTCTCGCAGATGCCGAATTTTTGATTAAGGGTGCTTCAAAAGATCATAGATATAAATTGCCTCTCCTCAATGCAGGAGTAACTCCTGCCCTAATAAGCCATGTTTGTTCAAAGCTTATAAATATTTATCCAGTTATTGTTCCTCTGGGAATAGGAGTAAAGCCTTATTTTAACCATTTGGTTGTAGAAGATAGAGATTTGGGTCCATCAAATTGTCTTACTACTGGTAAATCTATGTCCAAAGAGAGAGTTATAAATCTCTATGAAAGAGGACTCGCGATAGGAAAATCATCAAAACAACCCATTTTAATTTCTGAATCTGTACCAGGGGGAACCACAACTGCTCAGGCAGTAATGGAAGCTTTTAGTCTGCGGGTTTCTAATTTAGTAGGGAGTAGTTTATTTAAAGCGCCGAGAGAACTAAGAAGAAAAGTAGTTCAAAAAGGACTTTTAAATTCAAATCTCAAGAACGATTTTGACTCTTTTGATGTTGTTGCGGCGGTAGGTGATCCTTTCCAAGCTTTCTCAATGGGTCTATTAATTGGTGCCAGGTTAGCAAAACAACCTGTCATATTGTCTGGGGGGAGTCAGATGTTAGCGATCATTTCGCTTGTATTAGAATTCATAGATTTAAAAAATGAAGATAATTTTATTGAAGATGTTTTTATTGCGACAACTGGGTGGCTTTTGAAAGATAATTCTCTAAATAATTTATTAAATCTAATTAATGAAAAATATGATGTCAAATTATTAGGTTTAGCAAGTCCTTTAAATTTCAAATCTTCAAAATACAAAGAATTTAAGGATTATGAATTAGGACATGTAAAAGAAGGTGTAGGTGCTGGTGGAATATCATTGCTTGCTTTCTTAGATGGATTTAAAAATGAAGAAATAGTTTCATTGTGTCAACAAAATCTGGAAAAGATGAAGAGCCTAGGTCAAATTTCTTTAGAGAAGGATTGCTAAATGTTTTCAAAATTTGAAACCAGAAGAGAATTTTTAAATTATGGTAAGCTTTCGTTTTTATTTCTTTTAAACTCTTGCAGTAGTCTGCCTAATAAAGTAAAAATTGCACTTCAAAATTCTTTTTATCCAGAATCTTTTAAAGATACGATTCCAAAAGATTGGAAGCAGGAAAAAATAAATTTTGAAAATATCCAGCTACAAAAAAATAGAAACGCAATTTTCAATTCTGACTTTACTTTAATAAACGATGGATGGATTACTAGTATAGATTTTGCAGAATTTGAAAAAATAAATGAATATCTACTGATCGAAAATTTGGATAAGAGATCGATAGATTTTTTGGGAAGTTTTAATCAAAATCAGAAAAGTAAATTATTTCCTATTGGCGTAGTACCTTACACAATTATCATCAAAAATAATAAAGAATTAATAAATTCAGCCAGAACTTCTTGGGATTTTCTTCTTTCTAAAAAATTAACTGGAAAAATTATTTTTCCACAAAGTCCCAGAATAATATTGTCAATTGCTCAAAAAATTAATTCTTCTAATTCTTTAAAAAAACTCAAAAGCCAAGCAATGTTATTTGATGATAAAAATATGCTCAATTGGTTAATTAACTCTGATGCTTGTGTCGCAATAGTTCCTTATAGTCTTTGCTCAAAATATTTAAAAATAGATCCAAGGCTTTCTTTAGTTTTCCCAAGCCAAGGCGTACCTTTGATGTGGCATTTTCTACTTAGTCGATCAAATCTAAATAATGCAATATTAATTAAATGGATTAAATCATTAGAAAATAGATCAATAGTAGATAAATTAGTAAGCGAGGGTTGGTATCTACCATTCAATAGTGATTATTTACAAAGTAAATATAAATCTGATATGTTCCCAAGCTCAGGGCCTTCTGAGAAATGTTGGAAAAATAGTTGGTCTTTCCCTTCCCTAACAAATGAACAAAAAATTAATCTTAAAAATTTTTGGAATGAGTCTTTAACCCCATAATCTTTTTGTCGGAGTTTCAATTAATAAGTTATGGGTTTGCTTTAATAAATTTGGTATATCTAATTTACTAGGACATTTAGGCAAACATTCATTGCATTCTTGACAAAATGAGGAATTTTTTTCTTCCCACCAGTGGCCAGCTTTTCCTATTAAATTGTACCTTTCTTTTGAAAATTCTAATTGGCCATAACCAATAGATATATTCCTTAAACGAAGTATTTCTGGAATAGGTATTTCATTTGGGCATGGAAGACAACATCTGCATTGTTCACATTTGGTTGAGTTTAATCTTTCATTAGCAACTTCCTCAATTTTATTCAGTGCTCTTTTTTCAAGTTTTGTAAGGTTTTCAAAGGAGTTTCTAAGTTTATGAGCAAATTCAAAATCTTTTTTGTTTGACGCCCCCAAGGACAAAGTTGTAATGCCCTTTGCTAAAAGAAATCGATACGCTAATTCTAATGGATGAAAAGGCTTAGAGGCCTCTAACAAAATATCACTTGGAGAATATAATCTACCGCCTTTATCAGCAGGCGATATTGCTAATACTCCCATACCTTTTTTTATGGCATCCTCTGCCAAAGTAATTTTAGATTGATCTAAATAATGTAAATGTAGACTACAAAAACTAAAAACTTCACAGTTAATTGCATCTTTAATTAGTGAATAACTTCCGTGTGAACTAAAACCAACTTGATCAACTAGTCCCGTTTCAAGTATCCATGATATGAATTTCTTACCCTCTCCAGTAAGAACCCAATCTAGATGTTCTTTTAAGTTGAGTCCATGAATTGCA
Source organism: Prochlorococcus marinus str. MIT 9107 (assembly GCF_000759855.1). GTDB lineage: Bacteria > Cyanobacteriota > Cyanobacteriia > PCC-6307 > Cyanobiaceae > Prochlorococcus_A > Prochlorococcus_A marinus_N. Next base: position 9,102 of record NZ_JNAI01000008.1, on the reverse strand, counting down.
AGATTATTAATTTTCTTGCGATTTAAATTTTTAAGAGAATTTTTAAAATTATTTTTTAAAAAGTCAAAGTCACCCTTTGGTAATATTTTGGAAGTAATCACCCAATTTTTTTCTTTTATATTCTCTTCTATTTCTAGTTTTTTTATTGAATTTCCAATAAGTGCTTCTGCATCACCATAAGAAGGTGCTGTTTCTATATGGTTAATTCCTACATAATATGCATTTTTTATTATGCTATACATTTTTTCGAGACTTTCAGTTGCTCGCATTGTCCCTAAAGTGAATAAGCTCACTTTCGCCCCTCTACCAAATGATCTTTTTTGTGAATTAATAATCATCTAAATATGATCAATTTCTTTTTATTTAATCTTTAATTTATTTATAGTTGAAAATGATTTAAAGTAAATTAAAGTAAATACAAAATTTTGCAAAAATATTTTTCTTAAATCTATGTTCACAGGAATAATTCAATCAATTGGAAAACTAAAACAAGAAAAAAATATTTTAGAAATTGAAATCCTAGATAAATTATTTGATATGGCAATCGGCGACAGCATAGCCGTTGATGGAATTTGTTTGACAGTTAAAGAGATTTTTCAAAATAAATTTACTGTTGATATTAGTGAGGAAACATTAAAAAAAACAACTTTAGGAGTAAAGTCGAACCTGAATCAGATTGTTAATTTGGAGCCCGCTCTTAGGGTGTCTGACCGTCTAGGAGGGCATATAGTAAGTGGACATGTTGATGGCCTTGGAACAGTTGAGAATATAGAAAAATTAGAGAAATCTTGGCTTTTATCCATAAAGTGGAAAAATAAAAATTTTTCTAAATATGTAGTTAATAAAGGCAGCATTTGCGTAAATGGTATAAGTCTTACAATTGCAAAATATGAGCAGGAAGGAGAAATATTCACTATTGCGATAATTCCTCATACTTGGCATAATACAAATCTGAATAAATTAAATGTTGGTGACAGCGTAAACCTTGAGGCAGATGAGCTAATTAAATATGTAGAGAAATTACTTTTGTTTAATAAAAATAGTGAAGAAGATTTCTCTTCAAATAATATTTCTTTGGAATGGCTTAAAGAAAACGGTTGGTAAAATATATTTTTTAATTTAATGGAGTCAGATATATAATCTTTGATTCTTGTTTTAGATCAATTTTAAATTCTTGACCAGGTTCAAGACCTAATTTCTTAGTGTAGGCATGACCTATTAATAGATTTCCATTGCCGTGAACCTTAGTCTTAAATTCTGCCTGCCTGCCTCTTGAAGCTCTATTCGCGCCCCTCCCCTGTCCATTGCCTAATTTATAACCTTTTGCTTCGAGAAGAGCCCTGTAAAAACTTTTTCTTAAAACCCTACCGCTTGGACCAACATAGCCACAACCTTTTGCTATCTCATCTTCAGATTGCTTACTTAGTAATTTTGCTTTTTCAAGAAGTTCTTTTCCTTCTAGCATTACCAGACAAATTTATAATTATATATTCTTACTAAAAAAGAGAACTGTGGCAATATAAATTAATAAAAAATATATTTAATTTTTGAAATTTTTACTTATTATAAAAGATACAAAATGATAAATAATATTACCCATATTCCATCTACAAAATGCCAGTACAATTCAACAGCTTCTAAGGGGAAGATATTTTGACTTGTCACTCTTCCTTTATTAACTCTTGTTTGCCAAGCAATAATTAAAATCATTAAAGTGCCTAAAGTTACATGTAATCCATGAAAACCAGTAAGTGCAAAAAAAGTACTTGCAAATAAATTATCTGTCAATCCAAAAGGTAAATGAAAATATTCAAATAATTGACATATTAAAAAGATTATTCCGAGAGCAGCAGTAAAAAATAACCATTTTTGGGAATCAGAGTTTTTATCTTTCATAAGTGCTTTACCTGCCTTGTGGAAAGTTGCACTACTAACAAGTAATAAAATTGTATTTAGTGTCGGTATTGGAAGCTCTAATTCATATATAGCACCATCAGGTAATGGATTTACTGCTTTATAAGTTAGATAAGCAGCGAAGAATCCTGCAAAAGTCATTCCGTCAGCAATTAAGAAAGTTATAAGCCCAAACATTCTGTAGTCTTCATGTTTTTCATTAACTTCAGAATTATTTTTTCGAATTTCTTTTGAGCTATCTAGAGTCGTCATATGTTTTTATTTTTGTTCAGAAAATTGTTTACCATAACCATAAGGTTCCTCCACTAATGGAGCTTCTCCTTCCCAATTTTCCACTGGAGGAGGAGAAGATGTTAACCATTCTGGTGTTAGGGCATTCCAGGGATTATCTCCAGAATCCTTACCAATTCTCACACTAAGGAATATGTTAATTAGGAAAGGAATTGTACTTATAGCCATCAATAGTGCACCTAAACTACTAATTTGATTAACGAACTGGAATTGAGGATCATATTCTGCAACCCTTCTTGGCATTCCATTTAAGCCAAGCCAATGTTGAGGAGCAAAGCATAAATTAAATCCAATAAAGGTAATAACAAAATGTAAAATTCCCAATTTTTCATTGAGCATTTTACCTGTTACTTTTGGGAACCAATGGTAAATGGATGAGAAAATAATAAAAACGGTACCACCATAAACTATGTAATGAAAATGGGCTACAACGAAATAGGTATCATGTACGTGAATATCGAAGGGGACCTGTGCCAAAGCAACTCCTGTGATACCTCCAAAAACAAAATTTATAATAAATCCGCAGGAGAATAACATTGCACTATTGATGGATATTTTACCTCCCCATAATGTCGCTACCCAATTGAAAAATTTTATCCCTGTTGGAACTGCAATAAATGCTGTCGCAATGGTGAAGAACAATCTCATCCAAGGGGGTGTTCCACTTGTAAACATGTGATGAGCCCAAACAACTAAACCAAGAACAACTATTCCCATTATTGAAAAAACCATTGTTGTGTATCCAAAAAGTGGTTTCCTAGAATGGACAGGAAGTATTTCACTAACCAATCCAAAGGCAGGAAGTACCATAATGTAAACAGCTGGATGAGAATAAAACCAAAATAAATGCTGATAAACTACTACGTTCCCACCCAAAATAGGATTGAAAAAACCTGTATTAGCGATGATATCAAAGCTAAGTAGAATTAAAGTACCGGCCAAAACAGGAGTTGATAAAACGACTAATAAACTTGTGCCAAGCATTGCCCAACAATACATTGGCAATTGCATTAGTTTTAATCCTGGCCTTCTTAATTTGATAATGGTGGCGATAAAGTTTATCCCACCAAAGATAGAACTGCCTCCGAGTAATAGAACACTCAGAATCCAAATTATTTGTCCCGATTGAGGAGTAGTTATGCTCAAAGGTGGATAAGCCGTCCATCCAGCCTGAGCAGCACCCTCAACAAAATAGCTTGCTACTAGCATCAAACCTGAAGGAGGAATTAACCAAAAAGCTACGGCATTTAGTCTTGGGAATGCCATATCTCTTGCACCCACATAAAATGGAATTAAATAATTTCCAAAAGCACCGTTAACTACAGGCACTATCCAAAGGAATATCATTATTGTTCCATGTAAGGTTAAAACTTGGTTATAAACATCTCTTGGCATAAAGTCAGACATTGGACTAGCTAGTTCAATTCTTATAGCGCTCGCTAAAGTTCCTCCAATCAAATAGAAAAGAAAACCGCAAACCAGATATTGTATTCCAATTACTTTATGATCAAGACTAAAACTAAAGTATCTAAGCCAGCCTTTGGGTTGAAGACTCTCATTATTAGTTTGTTGTGGATCAATTGATATTGTCATAAGTTCACCTCTGTTTTTTTATTGTTGTTAAACCAATCGTTATAGTCAGATTCTTCTTCAACAATTATGGAGGCTCTCATTCCTCCATGATATGGGCCACATAATTCGGCACAAATTATTGGATATTTTCCTACTTTTGTAGGAGTGAAATTCAGAACAGTTGGTTGTCCTGGAATAATATCCTGTTTAATTCGGAACTCAGGTACCCAAAAAGCATGAATGACATCTTTAGATTCCATTTTCATCGATACTTTTTGATCAACAGGAACATGTAGTTCTCCTGATATAAATTTGCCTTTGGGATAATTGAATAGAAATGCAAATTGCATAGCAGAAACTTCAATTGATAAATTATTTTTTGATATTTCATTATCAGAAGTTTGACTAATTCCAGCCCATATTTTTTCAGTACTTGAACTCATCATTTCGTGGTTATGATTTAGTTCCTTCATCCCTCCCATTCGGTCGTAGATGTTGTAACTATATAAACCTATTAATAAAACAATTATTGAAGGGATAATTGTCCATACAATTTCTAAGCTTAAGTTTCCCTCTAAAGCTATACCATCGCCGATCTGATCATTTCTTTTCCTAAACTTAAATAAACTATAAACAACAGCTAATGTCATTCCTATAAAAATAATTAAGCCTATGATGAAAAGAATTTTAAAAAGTTCATCGTAAATTGGCGCATTAATACTTGCTTCAGCTGGGAGCAAATTTATATTGAATCCGATCCAAAAAGATATCGCAAAAACTAGTGAAATAATAAGTATTAAATAAATGTTTTTATTTAACAATTGATTCCCAAAAATTTGTATTTATATTTTTAAGATATTCAATTTTTTAAATTCTGCATCCTTTGTTAAAAGAAAATCATTTAAATTCATAACTTCTTAAGATTTTAGAAATAAAAGACGTATTATTAATAACTTTTTAAAGTTAATTGTCAGGGAAAAAAGATTAAATTAGTCAATTATTTTTTAATTTAAACATATTAATTTTTAATTAATGTTTGGTTTTTGAATCTAAATTATTATGCAAAATAATAGGTTTATCCATTTGATTAATAACCAATTATATAAATCAAAATATCTGCCAATTTTTAAAAGATTAGGAAGTCATAGTGTATTTGCGCTCATAGCCCTAATTGTAATTGGAGGTGCTACGAGAGTCATGGATGCGGGCCTTGCTTGTCCAGATTGGCCATTATGTTATGGATCTTTTTTGCCTTTAAATCATATGAACCTAAGAGTTTTTCTAGAGTGGTTTCATCGCCTAGATGCTTTTCTGGTTGGAGTATTAATTCTTTTTAAATTTGCCCTTTCAATTATCTGGAAAAAAGAAATTCCAAATTGGTTACCTAAAACTTATTCATTACTACTTTTTCTTGTTATTGTCCAAGGATCTTTTGGAGCTTTAACAGTAATAAACCTGCTTGATTCATATACTGTTACGGGCCATCTTTTAATAGCATTTTTACTGCTAATTACAACAATTTCAATAAATCAAAATTTAGAAAATAACGAAATAGAAGAGCCATTGATTTGGTGGAGATTATTATTATTTGTTCCTCTTTTACTTACTTTGATTCAATCTTTCATTGGAGTAAGGCTTTCATCAACTTGGTCAGCACATATTTGCTTATCTTTTAATAAACAATGCCTAATTCTAAATACTCATAAATTATTTGCTTTCCCAATTACTTTTTCAATTCTATTAATTATTGCTACTGCAATTTATAAAAGAAGTTTGCTTACTGAAAATTGGAAATATCTCTTAGCACTTATTTTTCTTTTGTTTTCCCAAATTGTTTTGGGTGTTTTAAGCCTTAAAACAAATTTGAATGAACCTATTTTTATTATCGGTCATCAACTTAACGCCTCTTTATTTATTGCGATATTAACAACATTAATTTTTAGAAATCCTTTTACCAAAAAAGGTCTAAACCACTCCCTAAATTCTCAAATGGTTGGTGTGAATTCATGAACAGTAGTAACTTGGAAAACTTGAACTATAAATCTTCAATTAGGGATGAAGTTGTACCTTCAAGAAAAAGATTAACTTTGCCACCTTGGCTTGAAGTAGCAAAACCCAGATTAATCCCACTTTTACTGGCAACAACTTTGGGAGGAATGGCTTTAACAGAGGAATGGCCTTTGTCTTCACCGAAACTTATCTGCACTTTAGGAGGTGGAGCTTTGGCAGCAGCAGCAGCAGGAGCTCTTAATTGTTTGTGGGAAATGGAATTAGATAAGAGGATGACAAGAACTAGCAAAAGAGCTTTGCCCGCAGGAAAGTTGTCATCTGAGACAGTATTTTTAGCTGCCGTATCATGTACTTTGGCAGCTTCTATGCTTTTAGTAAGTGGTGTAAATTATTTGGCTGCGGGATTAACTCTTCTTGGTCTATTTAGCTACGTAATTTTATATACAGTTATTTTGAAACCTCGTACAACAAAAAATATTGTTTTTGGAGGAGTTGCTGGTGCGATACCACCTTTAGTTGGAGCATCTGCTGCTACAGGGCATGTAGGTCTTAGTGGTTGGTGGTTGTTTGGTTTGGTAATGTTATGGACGCCAGCTCATTTCTGGGCCCTTGCAATTTTGTTGAAGGATGATTACGCATCTGTTGGTATTCCTATGCTCCCTTCTGTTAAAGGATCTGTTTTTACTGCTAAAGCGATTTCTCGTTACGGATGGGCAACAGTTTTAATGAGTATAATGGGAGTCTTTGCTTTACCTGAAGGGGGCCTCTTATATGGAATTATGTTATTGCCATTCAATGGAAGACTTTTGCAATTAATAAACGAATTAAATAAATCTCCTGATGATCTTTCAAGAGCAAAGTCTCTTTTTAGGTGGTCTATTCTATATATGTTTGGTATTTGTCTTTTGTTATTAATTTCCAGAACTCAACTATCCGTAGAATTTGAGCAGCAATCTAAGCAAATATTTTTCTCTATAGTATCCCAGCTTACTAATTAAATTGGATGTAAAATGTTTTTTAAGTAAATAGTAAGTTTGATGAATTATATAAAAGTTAAGGGGCTATCAAAATCTTATTCAGATATTAAGGCATTAAAAAATTTATCGATGGAAATAGAAGCTGGCACATTATTCGGAATACTAGGTCCTAATGGTGCTGGCAAATCAACACTAATAAAAATACTCGCTACTTTAATAGAGCCTGATAGTGGAGAAGTTTTTATAAATAATATTAATCTGATAAAAAATTCAAGGAAAATTAGAGAATTAATTGGTTATGTTGCCCAGGACATAGCACTTGATAAAATATTAACTGGACGAGAGCTTTTGGATTTTCAATCAGATTTGTATCACATCAACAAAAACAAAAAATTTGAAAGGATAAAGAAATTAACAGATCAATTAGAAATGAATGATTGGATTGATCGTAAGTGCGGAACTTATTCAGGGGGGATGAAAAGAAGAATAGATCTTGCAGCTGGACTTTTACATTTGCCCCAAGTATTAATATTGGATGAACCTACAGTTGGTTTAGATATTGAAAGTAGGAATATTATATGGCAACTTTTGAAAGATTTGAGAAATAACGGAATGACTATTATTTTAAGCAGTCACTATCTTGATGAAATAGATAAATTGGCAGACAGATTAGTGATAATTGATGATGGAAGAGTTATAGCAAAAGGGACTCCTTCAGAACTCAAAAATAAATTAGGAGGAGATAGAGTAACTTTGAAAGTAAGAGAATTTAGTAATCAGGAAGAAGCAAAAAATATATGTCAAATTTTATCTTCAATAGATGGAATTAGTCAGATTATCATAAATGAAGCTCAAGGTTTCTCGATAAATTTTGTGGCAGATAAGGAAAAAGATTTACTTACGAAGCTCAAAGTGGAATTGGCTTTCTCAAAGTTTGAAATTTTTTCTCTTACCCAAAGTCAGCCAAGCTTGGATGATGTATATCTTCAGGCAACCGGGAAAACATTATTGGATGCCGAAATTTCTATGGCAGGTAAAAGAGACCTTAAAAAAGAATCAAAGCAATCCATGCGATAAAAAAACTTTTGGTTAACTAACTATAATGAGAATTAATTACTGCTAATTATGGAATTAAAACAGTATAATTTATTTTTTTTATATCAAGAAACATTTGCTTTAACAAAAAGATTATTTATTCAATTAAAAAGAAGACCATCAACTCTTTTAGCTGGAATATTGCAACCCATAATTTGGCTTTTTTTATTTGGGGCACTATTCTCTAAAGCTCCTGAAGGTTTTTTACCAGGAGTTGATTCTTATGGGAACTTTTTAGGGGCGGGACTTATTGTTTTTACTGCTTTTAGCGGAGCCTTAAACTCTGGTCTACCTTTAATGTTTGATAGAGAGTTTGGATTTCTTAATAGATTACTTGTTGCTCCTTTAACCAGTAGATTATCCATAGTTTTATCTTCTTTTATTTATATAACAATCCTAAGCTTTGTTCAGAGTATTGTAATAATGGTTGTTTCATACATTTTGGGTTATGGATGGCCTAACTTATATGGTTTAGGAATTGTTTTTACAACACTAATTCTATTGGTTCTTTTTGTGACATCAATAAGTTTATGTTTAGCCTTTGTCTTGCCCGGACATATTGAATTAATCGCTCTTATATTTGTGATAAACTTACCTCTTCTTTTCTCAAGCACTGCTTTAGCTCCAATCTCTTTCATGCCAAATTGGCTTGGGTGGTTAGCCTCATTAAATCCATTAACTTTTGCGATTGAACCTATTAGGACTGCTTATACAGAAACTATGAATTTAGAATTAGTGGCTTTACACGCCCCATATGGTGATTTAACTTGTAAGAGTTGTATATCAATTTTATTTTCTTTAACAGTTTTTTCCTTGATTATTATAAGGCCTCTGTTAAATAGAAAGTTAAATTAATAAATTTATGTTTTTAAAAAATCATCTAATAGCAGTTTTTAAAAAAGCCTCTTCAGAAAATAATATTTTGCTTGAAGAAAATATTGTTCTTAAGTGGGTGCATAGATTCGGTATTGATTCTTTAAATGATTTATTAATCCATAGCTCAGCACTAAGGGGATTTCATCATGAAGAAGAAAATCAAGAACAAATAACTTTAATTGATGAAAATCATGAAGAAGAAAATCAAGGACAAATAACTTTAATTGATGAAAATCATGAAGAAGAAAATCAAGAACAAATAACTTTAATTGATGAAAATCATGAAGAAGAAAATCAAGAACAAATAACTTTAATTGATGAAAATCATGAAGAAGAAAATCAAGGACAAATAACTTTAATTGATGAA
>NZ_JNAI01000007.1 GCF_000759855.1 Prochlorococcus marinus str. MIT 9107 | reverse complement strand
TACCTCCGCTTCTATTATTTCTTCTTTAACTTCACTTTCTTCTGGTTTCTCTGATTTTACCTCCGCTTCTATTATTTCTTCTTTAACTTCACTTTCTTCTGGTTTCTCTGATTTTACCTCCGCTTCTATTATTTCTTCTTTAACTTCACTTTCTTCTGGTTTCTCTGATTTTACCTCCGCTTCTATTATTTCTTCTTTACTTAAAAGGAATTTTAATATTTTTTTGAATAATAAGAAACCTTTTTCAATTCTTTTTGGACCTAAAATTGTGAGCAAAATAGCTAAAATTATAAATATTTCTGGTGAATTTAAACCTAATAGTTTCATGAATCATCAAATTCTTATTATATTTTAGTATATGCTTAATATATAATCTAATTATTCTCAAAAATTGGTAAATAAAGATCCCTATTTGAAGCAATTACCCCCTCTTCATTAAAGAAAATTTCTAGTTCTTTTAGATCATTTATTTCTACAAAATCTCCACAATTATCTAATATATTATTTCGAGTAAATTCCCACAAATTGTCCAAATACTCATCATCGTCTGGGAATGCTACAAATTTTAAATATGTATTATTTAAAGCATATTCACTAGCAAATTCAGAATCTAATCCTTCCCTTTTCGCATCACAAAAAGCCTTAGCAAATCTTTTACCTACAGAATTCTGAGCACTTGATAAATCTAAATTACCTTGTATTGCTTTTACATTTATTGGAGCAATAAAAATAATTATTGGAAGGATAATAGATATTAAAATAAACAAAAAAAATTTCCTTTTTTAAAATTCTTACTCAATCTAAACTAACAAAAAAAGTCATGAATTAGGCCTATTTAAGTAAAAGCACTCATTAAAAATCTAAAGATATAAAATGAACAAGATAAAATCAACTTCTTTCAGATTTTATAATAAATTAAGAATATATAAATTTTAAATTATATGTCTCCAAATATTAAGCTAAAAGGAAAAGGTGTTACCAGGATAATTAAAAGTAAAGTAATGCTATCGCCCTTAGCAGGAGTTACAGATAACATTTTTAGGCGACTTGTTCGTAAATGGGCCCCTGACTCTTTACTTTTTACAGAAATGGTAAATGCCACTAGTCTTAAGAAAGGATATGGGACTCAAAAAATCAATCAAATAGATTTAGAAAAAGGTCCAGTAGGTGTACAAATTTTTGACAATAGACCATATGCTGTTTCTGAAGCCGCAAAACAAGCCGAGGACTTTGGAGCTTTCTTAATTGACATAAATATGGGATGCCCAGTAAAAAAAATTGCAAAGAAAGGGGGAGGAAGTGCTTTAATTAAAGACCGTAAACTTGCCACAGAATTAGTAAAAGAAGTCGTAAAAGCTGTTAAAATTCCAGTCACAGTAAAAACAAGACTAGGATGGGATAGCAAAGAAGAAAATATAGAGGATTTTTTATTAAAGCTTCAAGATGCTGGAGCAACAATGATTACACTACATGGAAGAACTAGAAAACAGGGTTTTGCAGGCAAGTCGGATTGGGAAATGATAGGGAAACTTAAAAATTTATTGGAAATTCCAGTAATAGCTAATGGAGACATCAAAAATGGAGAAGATGCTCTTAATTGTTTAAAAAAAACAAAAGCTGATGGTGTAATGATTGGACGAGGAATTTTAGGTTCCCCATGGAAAATAGGAGAAATAGATTATGCTATTAGAGAAATTAAGAATTTTAAAGAACCAAAAGTAGTACAAAAACTATATTTAATTATTGAACATCTTGATGAATTAATAAAAGAGAAAGGAGATCACGGCTTGTTAATAGCTAGAAAACATATTTCATGGACATGCAAAGATTTTAAAGGAGCATCAAATTTACGAAACAACCTTATTAGAGCTGTTGATAAAAATGAAGTTAAAAATTTAATAAATAAAATGATTAAAACTTTAAATAATGAAAAAAATACATTAGCTTAAAATAAATTTATTTTTCAAATGAAAATAATTAGTAAAGAAACAAGTAAAAGAGTTTGTGATCATATGAACAATGATCATCTTGATTCAGTTCATAAATATCTTATTCATTATGGAAAAATAGCAAACTTTGAGAATGCTCATATGGAAGAAATTAATAACAGTTATATGAAAATCAATTACGATGGTCAATTTGCAATTATAAATTTTAAGAATGAAATATCTGAAGAAGAAATTCATTCAACTTTAGTATCAATGATTAAAGAGATTAAATAAAACTTAATCATTTACATAAGAAAATATTTAACTTTTATGTTCAAAATAATCAGTAATCTTTTTACATTCATCAAATGAAAGCATACTTAATCGAGAAGTTGCTTTTAATTTTAGAATTGCACAGACAGCTAACAAATCAGAAATATCAATATTAAGTGCTTCAGAAAGCTCTAGGACCCTAAGACCTTTCATTAGTATGAAAAAAATTTTTTTTCTTCATTATCAGGAACTTTGAAATCAATGGGCTGCATTTTTTCCTAAACCTGCAACGAATGGAAATGTTTGTTCATCACCAAATATATCTTCTGCAGAAGAATTAGAAATATTAGTTTTTTTATTATTATCTGGCTTAATATCTTCAATTTCATTAGAAATATTATCTTTAGTATTATTTCCAATTTCTTTTGCCAATAAATTATTGGTATTAGAAAATATTGAAAAAACTAATACACATAAAAACAAAATAATTCTTTTCATAAAATAAATTTATCTAATACTATTTTCATATGACAATAAGGTTATTTGGAAAAACTGGACTATTTTAAAACAAATCTAAATAAATCAAAGTAATCAATATTCATCTACCCAACTTATTTCTATTTTTAAATCTAATTAAAAAATAAAGGCCTAGTAATAAAAGTATTGCTAAGGAGTACTGATTAAGAAAAACATAAACTATATAGACAAGAAAGGGGAATAAGCATGCCCTCTTGAAGTTTAATTTCTGTTCTTTTGACATTTTTTTCCAATTTAAATATTCTTCCCATTGAAATATCTTCTTCATTTTTCTACGCCTATTATTACGATTAAACATAAATTTATAAATATAGTTTTAGTGATTATTATATTAATAAATAATATTAATCTAAATTATCAAAATTAGTTTTTTTCATTGAATAAAAATATTTTTTAAATAAAAATGAACTCAAAACCAGTTTGGAAAATAGAAAAAATTGTTTTACCTCAGCATGCAGACCATGCAGGAGTAATGTGGCACGGTACATATTTTAATTGGCTTGAAGAAAGCCGAATAAATGCACTTTTAGAAGTGGGTATAAGTTATTTTGAACTAACTAAAAAAGGTTTCGATTTACCTTTAATAAATACTTCAATAAAATATAAATCGCCTTTATTTCTTGGCGATAAAATAAAAATTGAGAGCGCATTCAATATTGGGAAAAGTCCTAGGGTAAATATAATTTCAGAATTTCTTAATGAAAGAAATCAAACCTTATCTATTGCTGAAGTCAATTTAGTTTTAATAAATAAAGAGAATTTTTCTATAATTAAAAAAAGACCAGATTTCTTATCTGCAGCCTTTATTAAATTAAACGGATAAACTTATTATCCTTTTATATAAAAAATTTATTTAATTTTTAATTATGAATATATTTCAAGTAATTGACTCTTATCAATATGAAATGGAATCAAGATATCAAGAAAAATCAATGCTTACAAACCTTTTTACAGATAACAAATTTATAGGATGGTTAGTGCTGTTTATAATTTTTTTTTCCATCTTTGCAATTTTTGTTTTTCAATTTCTTGAGTGGGAAAGTAATGACAATAATAAAAGTTAAGAAAAATTATTGATTATAATTCAATTGAGTAATTAAAAAAATGGCTATCTACTTAAAAATAACTAACCCTACAGAGGTTGTAAAAAAAAAGACATCAAAATGGCTTACAGATATTACACCTGAAAGGATTGATAGAAAATTGGTCGAAGATGAAGTAATTAAAGGTATTATCGAGCAATTAACATTAGAAGGTATTAAAGGAGAAATTTCTGCAATTAATGGGATTGAAGTAAAAAAATCTTCCGTAATTACAAGAAATAATTTTGTTATTAGAAAAACAATAACTTTTTAGATAAAAAACCTTTAATGAAAAATATTTTTATTATTTTAGTTATTTCTTTTATTAGTTTTTTATCTTATTTAATAATAAGAGATTATCAAATAAAAAAGAAAAGGTATAAATTAAATAATGCCTTAAATTCAAATTTCTTTATTCAAACAATTAATAATTTAATAGAAGAAAACAAATTCAATTTGTTAGAGGAAAGGATTAGATTAAGGGAAATAGATGCTTACGGTAACGAGGATTATAAAAAATGGATTGGCAATCCACCTCTTGATGAAAAAGCCATAGAGAAAAATATATTAAATGGGTCCAAGCGATTTAAAGAGGGTATACCATACTTTTGGGAGAAAGTGATTTTAAAAAATTTTGGCAGTATGGAATCATTTTTCGAAAAGTGGAGATCGTATTGCGATGAGAATCCTACTATTGATGATGAGATAATCGGATCTATTAGAAAGCTCGAGTCTGAAGATTGGTTTGTATTCATAGCAAGTCAAATAGAGAAATCATGCTTAAGCCTAATAGAAAAAAATTACTCAAATAAAGACAACGAAAGCTACAAAAAAGGTATTAGATTTGAAAATCATTGTATGGAAATTCTCAAACAACATGGCTGGGAAGTAAAAGAAACCCCAAATACTGGAGATCAAGGGGTTGACTTAATTGCATCAATAAATGATTTGAGAATATGTATTCAATGCAAGGATCATGAAAAAGCTATTGGAAACAAAGCAGTGCAGGAAATTTCAGCTGGTAAATTATTTTGGCAAGGTACTCATGCAATATTAGTTTCAAAATCTGGCTTTACAAAGTCAGCCCACCAACTAGCAAAATCAAACAAAGTTAGATTAATTAGTGAATATCAGTTAAAAGACTTAGAAAAATTTATTGTTTAAAGAGTTTATATCAACTGAGTTAAGCCCTCTTTATACAACAATAGTGTTGTAAAAATACCTGTGGCCCACATTAAACCCCTTGCAGTTGGAATATTAAATAGATAAGCACCAATATATAAAAAACGTAAAAGAGGATGAATCCATGCCGCAATAATTGCAATGTTTGCATCAGTTAAAGTAATCAGACAAAGAAGACATGCAGGAGCATGTAAGGCAATACTTTCCAAACAATTCTGATGGCACCAAACTGCTCTTTTACCAAAAGCTGGTAGTTCGTCAAACAAAGCCCTTGGGGCAGACATGTTTTTAACAGAATAACCTGCTTTAACCCTCCCAATAGTTAATGGAATAATTGATATTAGAACAACACCAATTGAAAGACAAAGGCTCCAGGCAAAAGCTACTTGCATATGATTTAAATAATATTATAAGCTTAATAATTGCAGCCTTTTATCGTGATAAATAAAAATAATTACTTTAGATAAAATTTTCCAAAGACTTATATAGGCTATATTTATAAAAAATTATTTTATGAATAGTACAAAGCTTATTTTGACTTTTGGAATCAGTTTACTAATATATTTTGCTTTTATGTTTTCAGCATTCTCTCTGAAAAACAAAAATCTAAAAGCGCAGAATCTAACAAAAGACGAATAAGTGCTTCATCCCATCAAAATATTCTATTTTTCAAAAATATTTTTATATCTTTTTTGATATATATTATGGAAAAATTTTTTGACACTAATAATATAAAAAAAGATCTTAAAAATTCTTCCCGGTAGTGGCCAATAAATGAAAAAAATTTATAAATTTATTAAAAGTTTTTTATTTATATCATTTTGGCTAATTTTATCTTCATTTTTAACCAAATATTGGAATGCCTTCCATTGGCAAAATATTTACTTAAACTTTCGAATGATTTTTGATAGGGAATTTTGGTTCTCTTTAGAAAAAATTCTATTTGGATTTGATATTGGGTATTCTTTAGAAGAATCGTTAAGATTTTTAAGCTATGAAATACCAAAAGAATCATTTAAATATTTTCCCATTTATTTCTTTTTAAAGTCTATTTGGATAAAGAAATAACTTACATTTTTAACAGCTTCAAAAAAATCCCTTAAATTTCATTAATAAATTTTGCATATCTAAATTCTTAAAATAAATAAAGTGGCTTTATCAACTATGGAGTTTCTGAAACTTTTACTTAAATAAGTTGTTTCTGATAATCCTTTTTTAATTATTTTTCGCATTCATGACTTTTATTTTTTCCTTTTCAAGTTTAGGACCAATAACACCAGAATTAATATAACGATAATCCATTTCAAATTTATGTACTTAAGTTTAATTAAAATACCTCTACCAAAAATTAGTTTTAATCATCTAGGTTTAAGAAAATTAAGTCCATAAATACTAAAAGGATCAAGGATTTGAAGATTATGAATAATAAGAATAATTATAAGAAGGACTATTAGAACTTCTCCCTATAAGTGCCCATAGACACTTTAAATCTACTTCTTTTTATGAAGGAAAAGGTATAAAGCAATTAAATTTATTCGCAATAAGTTGAATCTTCTCTGAAATTAGAGATGGAACAGATAATTTAATAATTCATCTTCTAAATTCATCTTCTAAATTCATTTAATAACTCTTTAAAAAAAATAAGGATAAATACTCATCGAAATATGCTATATTCTACCAAGAATATGTTGATTCGATGACAAAGAGCTATTGGTTAAAGAAAATATCAATCCCAAATGCTGATTTATTTCTGGAATATATAAGAACAGTTTTGCCTTGGATTAAATCTGTCGGAGGGGTAATAGTAAAAAGAGATTTAATTCAAGAATCAACCTCAAATGAATGGGATGGGGGGCAACTAGGATTGGTAATAGAATTTGAATCAAAATTTGCTGCTAAAAAAGCTTTTTATTCAGAAGTTTTTCAAAAATATCTACATTCTAGAAATTTAATGGAACTTGTTACTATTAGTACTCTTTGAGAGAATTAAATAATAAAAATAAGAGACAAAACATCTTGCAAGTATTTATTACTATTAAATTATTTATGTAATATTTATAACATCATTACTAAATAGATATTTTGCAAAAATTGAGTGTAAAAGTAATTAGCTAATCAAATGAACTATTCAACAGAAAAAGATGATTATTTGATGACTACTCCACATACAAAAAAATTCAGCAATAATTTGAAAAGGTTAAATAGTTTTTACTGCAAAATGGATTTAATCCTTCATCAGAGAGCATGATTCAAGATATTATTAGTTCAGAAGAATATATTGCTAAAAATGGCTATATAAAATATCACAATAAATTCAGAGTCCTTAAATAATAAAAACCGCCTATTAGAAAAGGTAATAATATTCCAATAAATAAAAATATGGATTTCTTTGATTCGCCTTCTGATATGGGATTAATTTCTGGTTCAATGGGGAAACCATTCTGTCTACCACCGCTTTCGGTAGTATAACCTTTTTTATTCATAAGAAAAATAATCTATGGAGATTATCTCATGTAAAAAATTATTTAAAAAAATTTTTTACATTTAGAATTAAACTAATTTTAAGATCGAATAATTGATTTCAATTTGGCAGCTTTTTTTAAAAGACCTACAACTTCCTTACGGCCAGTAGCGAACTCAGCCTTATTGAGTAACTCACTATATTTTTTTGTGATTTCTCTATGATTCATTTTTAATATTAACCTATATAAATTATAAAGTTACTAAAAAAAATTTTTGTATAAAGGATATCAAAATAGGATTTAAGTACATTTAATTATTTAAACCAACCTTTTTTCTTTGGTTTAATATCTTCTTTAATAACTTCTTTTTTTCTGCCAAATAATCCCTTTTTTTGGACTGGTAAATTCTCTTCAACAGTTTTATATTTTCTGTTAAATATGCCTTTATTAGGTTCTTTTTTAATTGATTCTTTCTTGTCGGAAATCTTTATTTTTTTAGGATTTAATTTTGAATTTTTGGGTTTGCTATTTGCAAATAAAGTTTGATATACAAAAAAATAAAAACGGCAACGAAGCCTAATGCCTGTACTAAAGCAGTTCCAAGATTATCAAACATTTAAGCCTCAACTTTGTATAGCGATTCTTTTTCTTTCGTATCTATACATTTTTTATCATCAGTCAAGCATTCAATTTCTGCCTTCTTCTCATTATGAGAACTGCAGCCACCTGCCTTTACATTAGATATTGAAAACAAAGTTAGTACTCCTAAAATTAAGACACATGTGGTGTTAATCGGTTTCATAAGTTTTATTTTTATTATGGAAAAATAATTTCGAAATTGCGAAGATAATCTTTTCTTCTGCAAAAAACATCCCCTTTTTATATATCTATTTGTAGTAATTAACTAAGTCGATAATTAATATTGCTAGTAATGAAAAACCTAAAATAAAAGGTAAATAAGGATATTTATTTAAAATTTTGTTTAGTTGATTTTTCGATGTTTGTTTTTCCTTTTTCTTTTCTCTAGGTGGTAATCCTAACTCTTCTCTTCTCTTAGCTTCTCCCATAATTTTTTAATCTATTTAAGACTATTTTATACATTTAGCAAAAGTTGTGTATTGTTCTAGATTTAAATTATTAACGGTTAATTTATTGTAAATTTTGGATATATTAACAACATATAAAAAAATTACATGATAGAAGTAGTTTGGTCAGTAAATATAATGATTGCAATTCTAATTATTGGTGTTGCCTGGGTTCTTTATTACATATTTACTTATGATCAAAAATTTAGTTCCTAGATAAATGGCAGATAAAGATCTAAGTAATTTTCTAAAAAAAATAGAGCAACTAAATCAAATTGCTGAGCTTATAAAAAATAATCCTAGTAAAAAGTTATCCCTTTCAAAATGCAAAAATCATGATGAAGTAATTCAATTAACCACTGAATGGGGTTTTGACATTGGTAAAAGGTGGGGAGAATATTAATTGATTTTATTACCAGCATTTTTAAAATTGCCATCAATTTCAAATTAAATTCCTAAGATTAATTAGTATTTCTTGTATTGGAGTCATGAAAGAAATTGGAGAGATAAAGTCAAATATATATAAAATAGCTGCTGTTACAGACAGAGGACAAAGATTAAATAAATTAATTTCTCCTATGTATGAGGAAAAAGCTAATGAAATGGATGAATTGATTAAGGCTCTTAAAGACTTTAATTTTGAAATATCAGAAAAATCATTGTCTGGAGAGTGGGAATTGATTTTTTCTAATGTTGAATTATTTCGAAGTTCTCCATTCTTCCTTGCTATTGAAAAGGCATTAAATGATCAAGCTAAAAGTAATCTTTTTTTTAAATTACATCAATTGCAAGTAGGATCCTTTGGCATATCAACTATTGGGAGAATTGCTCAAAAGATTGATTTTGAAAAAAAAGAATTTATATCTAGTTTTGACACTACAATATTTGGGCTCACAACAATTCCTATATTAGGTTGGTTCAAACTATTGCCTACTTTCGGTGGAAGAGTAATAACCCTAGCGAGCGATTTAGTTTTAAGAAATAATTTACTTGATATGAACTTACAAAAGACAAAAGTTTCCAAAGTTGATGGACTTAAGAAGATTCCATTATTTAGTGAATTACTTATGGATAGATGGTATCCAGTTAAAGAGGTATGGAATAAGTTACCTTGGAATAAAGAATCGCCAAATTGCCAGGTTTCAATTATATATTTAGACGAAGAAATGAGAATTATGCAGGATATGTATGGGTCTATTTTTATTTACATAAGGCCTTCAATTTCCTTATTAAGTTCAAATTCAATATCTAATAATTAACAGAATGACTAAAATTCTTAGTAATTTTTAGAATAAATCTATAAAAATTTTATCTTAAAGATTTATTAATAAAGACATCTCGCCTCTAAAATTCAAATAGGCTATGTTCTAATTGATCATATTTTTTTTATGCTTAAAAATCAAGAAAAAAATTTAATTGTTAGAGGAATATTCTTAATAGGTGGATGGGGTTTAGGTCTAGACAGATTCTACGAAGGAGATAAAAAAGGTGGTTTTTTATCAATAATAGGTTGGTGCATCACAATTTTTAGCTTTCTATTCCTCAAATGCTCAGGTTATGAATACGTTGAAGGAGTTAAAAATTATTCAGAATATTCGCCTAATCCATTAATAGTATTACCTTTACTTGCCGGAGCTTACGGTGGCTTTCTAATAATTAAAAAAGTATTCAGATTAGCAAAACAGTTTGAGAATGCAGAATAACACTAAAATCAAGCAGATTCATGATAATAATCCAGCCCCTTTCAAATAAAACTTTAATAAAAGAATTACAAGAATATTAACTATTGCTAATGCAACCAACCCGTTCCTATTCTTTACATCTAACTTTTTAACTAAATTAGAAAGATAAACAACGGGATTTTCAGGTTCTTTATTGTCCAATTTTTCTTTAAATATTAATTAGACACGAAATTATCACAGTTTCATTCGAAGAATCAAAATTGTAAAGATGAATTTTTAAAAAAAATAATAATAACTTCTAACCCATTATTCCAGCATTTCTTAAAAACTCTTTACCAATATTTCCAATTAAAAAAAATAAAGACAAATTAACTAAAAGAATTATTAATAATGCCAACATTTTATAGTTTGGATTAGTTGAAATGCCATCAAAACCATTATTTAGAAATCTTTTAAAAAGTGATTTGTCAATTTTTAGATTTTGTTGCTCGGAATTAAGACTTGATTTTTCTCCCGAAGAATCTTGATTACCTGCTTTTTCTAGAAATTCAGTAAAGGCCTTAACATTCTCTTCTTTTTTATTTTCCTCATTAAGATCATTATTATCTTCATTCAGATTGAGGGTCGATTCGATTGAATTATTTTCCTCAGGATTAAGTTTTGAATCTTCCAAGTTAGTAATAAATGCTAGGAGTATATTACACCATAAAAAAAACCACTCGATCTAATGAAGAGAGGGTTAGCTAAGGTTAAAGCTCTTATTATAATAAGAATTCATTTTAATTAAATTTGCGCTAGTAGCATTATGAAGTTTTAATTTAGCTTATAATCAATGTGTTTTCATAAGATATGTTAGATGCTAATACTAGAAAAGCATGTAAAAATGACCCCTCAATAAGAGAAATTAAAATTAGAAATATAGAACATGCTATTGAACAAGCAGAATTAATGATAAAAGAATCAAAAATGAGCCAAGAAGAATTAATCTTCTTAAAAAGAAAAATATCTGACTCAAGACAGGATTTAGAGATCCTTTATTTAATGAAAATTCAATGAATCTTATATTTGTTAATCTTTAAAAAAGATTGAATTTTGCTAGGAAAATTAATTTCTATATTTGAAGACTTTTATAAAGTTTAAAGGAAATGTAAGAATTTGTACAAATGTTCCAGTAATGTCTAGAAATAACTTATATTTACGATTAAAGTTTGTTCCGTACATCTTTATTTCAATTACTTCTATTGCAATAACACTAGCTATATCTATAATTACAAAGCTCTATCTGCTATTCGAAATTCTCTAAGGTTTTAGATACTAAATTAATTAAAATATTTATAAAAACTAATTATATGAATAAAGTCAAAATAGGTATTTTTACAATATCAATAATAATATTATCCTTTGTAGGAATAAAAAAATTAATTTATATAAATCAAGCTAAAGATTTAAAAAATAAAGAAGAATCAATCTTAAATGAATCTATACGTGCCTTAAATGAATGCTTCGATCTAGAAAATAAAAATAAAAGAACTCTTAATAAATCAATTGAATTAATTGAATATTGCTTAGAGGAATTTGGATTTAACAACTGATTTCAAAATTTGAATGATGAATTTCCTTAATACTCCTCTAATATGAAAATCAATACAATTGTTTTTGATCAATTAGCTTGTTATGTTCTGTATTTTTTTACTAATAACATTTTCCTAATTTAATTTTTTTTTATAATGACTAAAGTGAAATGTTCTTATTTAGAAAATTTAAACTGTGAGGCTATTCATTTACAATCAGGAAGTCTTATTAGAACGGATGCACCTTTAGATCACTGTGGTAAAGGTGAAAGCTTTTCACCAACTAATTTATTAGCAACATCTCTAGGTACTTGCCTTCTAACCATTATGGCAATTAAAGCTAAATCGAAAGGAATTAATTTAAAAGGTATATATTTAAATATTGAAAAGCTAATGACACAAGATAGAGAAAGAAAGATAAAAGAACTAATAATAGATATTTTTATAGCAGAACACACTTGCAATGAAACTATTAATTTTTTGAAAAAAGCTTCCAAAGAATGTCCAGTTACAAGAAATTTATCTCAAGAAATAGATATTAAAATTAGTTGGCATCATGAATAAATCACAAAAATAGTAATTACATAAAAATAATGAAATACATTATTGGAATAATATTTCTGTTATTTAGTATATATATAATGACTGACTTGGCATTAAAGACTAGGTATAGAAGAAAAAGACTTTCCAAAGGAAAAAGTAAATCTTTTAAATTTTATAATTGAATATTAAGGAAATAGTTTTATTTTTATAATAACAATTAAAGGTTAATTTTTTATTTTTATTTTTTTACTATTTTTTGATCAATCAAACTAATCAAAGGGATCATTAAATTAACATTAATTCCAACTGTGCACCATATATAAGTAATAAGAAAAATTATTTTTATATATAAATTAGGGGGCAAAGTTAAAAATATTTTGAAAAAACCTCCAAGAAATAATACCAATATTCCAATTTGCAAAAGACCTTTGATTATCCATATAAGTCCATTTTTTTTAATGTTCTTATAAAACCAATAAGAAACAAAACCAGATATCAATATATAGATGAGATTTATGATCATCTTTTTAAAGAAAATCTAATAAATTTGCCATTATCAAGGCATGATGATAATTATCACTTTTTTATCTGCGACTTTTTTTAAAAAATGGAAAAGTTATACAAAAAACAATAATCTATTTTTCTACTTGTTATCCAAACATCTTCGATTTTAGTAAATCAACTCTTTTTTGATTTACTCCTAAATCACTTTCTCCAACTCTTGACTCTGATCTTATTGATAAGATGTTTGATTCAGGTAAAAAGGATACTTCTAAGTCATCTACATACTTCATCCATTTACTGGTTGCCTCAGCATGAAGATAATCGCCATCAATTTCTACAATCTCTGTTCTCGGAGTGTTATCAATTAAGGTTTTAATCTCTTCAAAAGGTTCTTCAATATAATTAACCTGCCATTCTTCTCGAACACAATGAGCGACTTCGATGCACGGTTTTAATTCTAAATGTGAGGCAAATGATGAAGAAGGGAATAAAAAGCTTGAAGAAATTAAAATTGCTAAAAAAAGTATTTTCATTAATATAAGAATTTATTCGCCATAATCTAACGCATTAAATCTCTAATTTGTAATGATGAATTTTATTATTTTGGAAGAAAACATGTAATTCCTTATATCCTCGTATTAAATATTTATTTTGTATGTTTCTAATAATTCACAAAAAAAAGATCCCTCAAAGAGAGATCTTTTAAAATTGATTTAATTCAAGTGTTTCCTTGTTTCCACTAAAAAAAATCAATTCCTCCTACACACAAACCTAATATCACATCAAAATCTATAATATGTAATGACTAATAGACCTCTATCTTAACTGTCACATAGCCAAAAATTCAAAAAGTACCCAAACATTGCAGTCGAGTACTTTTAAAGTTATCAGAAAAAAGTGTGTGAGGAGTTTCTGATTATACTAATTTACTCCGTAAGTAATTTAAAAGGCTACAGTATAAATTACTAATTATTTAAATCCTTGTGAATAGTTTGACCGTTGATGAAAAAAAAATCAAAAAACTAATAAATTAATGAGAAACATTTATAAAAAAATCATTTTTATAATTTCAGCAATTGCTCTTTTTTCAGTAATAGTTGGTGTTGTCAAATATTCGCTAACTTATATTGGAAATAATCCCGAAAAATACTTACCTACACAAAAGTAGGACAAAAATTAGGTATAAATTCACTTCAAAAAATCTATAAAGTGTTTTAAATATGTTCTACGTAGACAGCTTGAGTCATGAAAATCAAAAATACTTCAGTTCTTAATCAGAATAATATTCATTTAAGTCAATTCAAAAATAAGCATAAATATCAAATACTTGAAAATTACTGGAAGAAAAGAAAGAAAGAATGTGAAAAAAATCTTTCAAAATTTTGCTAACTGATAATTATGAATTTTATTTTTTCTTTTTTATTAGCATCTGTGATGTGGGTACAGGTTCCACAGTGGGAGGCTGACTGGTCAAAATGTGCTGTAGATGTTCCCGATTCATCATGTCACTGGTACGTAGCTGCTCCTGATAATACTTTTGGGGAAGGATTTAATTGGGAAAACGCTCCTTGGTTCGATGCTAATGGATTACAGGATGTAGCTAAAATTGAGAAAGAATCTGTAGTAGAAAAACTTCAAAATAACTAAAGTTTCTATTTCATCAATTAACTTTTAAAACTATTTAAATCTAGTTGCTTAGTGGTTAACTTTTGATTAATTAAAAAATTTTTATGCGTTTCAAAGTAAGCCTCAAAAAAAATGGAAAGGAATTTGATGAAGTTGTTATAGCTAATAATAAAAAAGAGGCTATGGAAGTAGCTTTAAAAAACAATCCAGAAGCTCAAGCATTAAACTCTGATTGGACATTTAAGATTTAATTATTTACGAAGCTTAGGAATCAAAAGAGATGCAACACAAATAACACTAATTGCAGGTCCAGGCGAAAGATTAAAGACTATAGAGAGAATAAATCCCAGAAGTGAGATGCATAATCCAAAAAATGAAGACCTAATCATTGCAATTCTTAAACTATGAGCCTTATTTAGCCCTAACAAAGTTGGCGTAGAAAGAAGAGCAATTACAAGAATTACTCCCACTGCTGACATTGAACTAACAATTACTAATGCCGTCGTAAAACTCAAAGCAAGATTTAATAAAGAAACGTTTATACCACTTGCGGATGCACCTTCTGGATCTAATCCAACATAAACAACCTTTTCATATCCAAAAGTCATTAAAAGTATAAATACTAAAAAAGCAATTATTGTTCTAAGTAAATCTCCAAAATTTGCTGTCAATAAATCGCCAAATAATACTGCCTCCAAATCAATCCTTATTCCGAGTAGAGGGATTATAAGGACTCCAAACCCAAGCATTCCAGCAAGAATAGTATTCATAACTGCTTCATAGTTTTCACTTTTTCTATTAGTTAAACTTTCCGCAATCACCGAGCCTAAAAGACCACTGATAACACCACCAATTGAAGGATGAATTCCAAGCGCTAAGGCTAAAGCAAGTCCAGGCAAAACACAATGAGAGATTAAATTAACTTGTAATAATCTCTTATGGGTGATTAATACAGTTCCCATCGCTGGGCATAAGATCCCAGAAAATATAGTTATTATTAATGGAACCAACCACCAGTTGCTATTAATAAAAGACATTATTCGAAAGATTCGGTATGATCAAAAATACGAGGCAAAAAAAGATTTTGGAAACAATGGTAACTAAGTCTGACATTACCAAAAGACAAGAACAACTTCTTGAAGAACTTAATAAATGCGATGATGAATTGAGCGGTCAAGAATTGCATAGGCAGTTGATCACAAAAGGCAAATCTATGGGGTTGACCACTGTTTATAGAAATCTGCAAATCTTGATAAAGCATGGATTAATTCGTTCTAGACATCTCCCAACAGGAGAGGTTCTTTACACTCCCGTAGACAGAGATATTCATCATTTGACCTGCGTTCAATGCGGAGAGACGTCGAAAATGGAAGGTTGTCCTGTTAAAGATATTCATGCCCCTAAAAAAAATCCAAGAAAGTTTCAACTTTTGTTTCATACACTCGAATATTTCGGCCTTTGCCAAAACTGTTATCAAGCTCAAAATTAATAAGGAACATTTTCTAATCACAGAAATTATTTTCCTTTATAGAGCTTATGTTTATCGCATCTAATTTATCTTTTATTTGATCAGGACTACCAACTGCTAAAACACTTTTATCAAGAACGATTACTTGATCGTAGTTATTTAGAGACTCGCCCCAATCATGGCTACTTACTAGCAAAGAAAGTCCCGCATCTGCGAGTTGACGAACAATTTTCAGGAAGTCCTCTTTTGCGGGGGGATCCAATGCCGCACAAGGTTCATCCAGAAGAAATATTTTTGCAGGGGACATAAGAGTTTTTGCTAATAGAGCTCTTTGTTGCTGTCCTCCTGAAAGAGAATCGAGTCTTCTATTAGCCAAATTAGCAATTCCTACTCTTTGCATTGTCGCTTCTAATTCACAACATTTATTAATCCAAGAATTAGGATATTCTAAAAGAGCCTTGATTTGAAAGGGGTTATTACTTCTTGATTTTGAATACTTTATTTGACCAAGAGAGACCAATTTTTCAACTGTAATGGGAAACTTCCAATTCATAGAACTTCTTTGAGGCATAAGTGCCACTAGAGCTCTAGATCTATATAAATTTTCACCGTCTATTTTTATTTCGCCTTTATCTGGAGTATTTTGTCCTTGCAATATCCTCAAAAGAGTGGATTTACCGGCACCATTTGGACCTACTAGCGCTGTTAGAGTTCCAGGTTTAATCTCAACCGATACCTTATTTAAAGCTGGCTTACTTTTTTCTGTGTATGCAAATGTTAAATTTTCAGCGACTAAAGTAGCCATTAATTAATCTTCATGAAAAAAGTCACTTTACAAGCTTACCAATAATGCAAGCTGCGTATTATTTTCATAACATTTGATACCTTTTCTTGTCAGCTGTAATGAAAATGATTATCATTTTTAAGTATTTAATAATTTTTTATGTCAATTTTTAAAAGACTTTTATCAAATAAAACATGTTCAAGTAAGTCAATTATTAAAAATTCCGTAATCGCTGGAACGATTATATTTTCTGGTTTTGGGCAGGATGTAATGGCTAAAGGGAAGTCATACGTAGCAGTAGAACCACTAGTTTGTGATTTAGTTAAATCAATTGCGTTACCATCTGACGAAGTTACATGCTTAGTAGATAGAAAACAGGATGTTCATGACTTAAAGATCAATCCAAGACAAGCTCAATTACTAAATAGCGCAGACAAAGTATTCACTCTTGGCAAAGAAATGACTCCAAGTATGAGAAATTGGGAAAGTAAAAAGAATACTGTTGTTGTAGGTGTTAGTGCAATAGACGTAGATGATCATTCTGATCATGAAGGTCACGATGACCACTCAGACCATGGCGGACATGACGATCATGCTGAACATTCAGCTAAGGTAGATGATCATTCTGATCATGGAGGTCATGATGATCATTCAGACCATGGTGGACATGATGATCATGCTGAGGGTGCTTTCGAATGGGCAGGTAAATTCCAGCTATCTAAGGGTTCATACAAATGGTCATTTGAAAAAGTCGATGGCGAATATGCAGATCCTGCAATGAAGATGGTGATTCTCAAATCTAATGACATAGAAGGGTCTGAAGATTTAGCCAAAGAATTATTAGGATCTAAAGACTCAATAAGCAGAAAAAATGATGGAACTTTGATAGCAAGTAATAAAGCTTTTGTTCTTAACTTTGATCAAAGAAAAGAAAGTACTGTTTTTAACGTGGATATCAAAGAAGATGGTGAATATATATTTTTTACTGAACACATGCCTTTTGAGTTTGAAGCAACTCAACACTTTTTTAAAGACGTTTCAAATAGTGATGTAGAACCAATAGCACAAGTTCCAGACGAAGGAGAGGGGCATCATCATCATGACCATGGAGGTCTAGATCCACATGTATGGCATGATCCACATAACATCATAAAAATGGGAGATCTTATAAGCAAAAGTTTAAAGAAAGATATTTCAGTTTTTAATAGAGGTGACAGAAAACTAATTAATGAAAGATTCGAAAAAGCTGATTCTCTCTTAGAAGGCTTAGATAGTTGGATCGTCGAACAAGTAAGCTCTATTCCTGAGGAAAACAGAGTAATTGTCTCTAAACACAAAGCAATGGAATACTACGGGGATGCATTTGGTTTTGAAACCATTAGTTTACTTGACTTTCTTGGAGACTCCTCAAGCTTAAGGCCAGACAACATAAGTTCTACTTTAAAAATGTTAGATGAAGAGAAAGTTCAGGCAATATTTCCTGAACAAATTCCAGCATCTAAGTTATTAAGGAACTTAAGTAGACAAAGTTCAGTTCCTTTAGCTTCTAATCAAATATTCGTTGATGGATTGATGATGGATGGTAATACGGTTTCAGTAGCCGTACACAACACTTGTACAATTGTTGATTCATTAGGTGGAAGCTGTGATAAAGAATCTGGCTCCAATCTTGAGTCTGAATGGTACAAACTTTCAGATTAAATTTTTCTAATAAAAACGGTTTTCATTTCTTATGGTTACTAGTATTAAACTATTGTTTATTTGGTAAAAATCATTAAATGAGCATCAAAGATAAAGTTCCAGTTACTATTCTCACTGGATTTCTAGGTTCAGGGAAAACTACTTTACTTAATAGAATACTAAGTGAAGAGCACGGGAAAAGAATAGCCGTAATTGAGAATGAATACGGTGAAGTAGGGATAGATCAAGGGCTCGTAATTAATGCCGATGAAGAAGTGTTTGAGATGTCAAACGGGTGCATTTGTTGTACTGTTCGCGGTGATTTAATAAGAGTCCTTGGCAACCTTATGAAAAGAAGAGATAAGTTTGACTATGTTTTAGTAGAAACGACCGGATTAGCAGATCCTGGGCCAGTCGCGCAGACATTTTTCATGGATGAAGAAATTAGTTCTGAATTTACTCTTGATGGAATTGTAACTTTAGTTGATGCTGCTCATATTGATCAGCAGCTAGGAAGAAGTGATGAAAGTTCAGAACAAGTTGCGTTTGCAGATGTTCTTGTCCTTAATAAAACTGATTTAGACTCTGATGATGCACTAGATACTCTTGAATCGAGATTGAGAGATATGAACCGAATGACTCGAATCATTAGAGCCGAGAATGCCCAAGTACCAATCGAAACAGTCCTAAATCTAAGTGCATTTGATCTCGATCAAATCCTTAAACGCAGACCAACATTTCTTGAACCAGAATATCCTTTTGAATGGACAGGTGTTTACGACCTTGCTGCAGGTAAATATGAATTAATGCTAGAAGAAGGTCCCGATCCAGAAATGTCATTAGTAGCTTTCGCTAATCAAGGTGAGAGTGAAGAAGAACTTAAAGATGGTGCTGAATCCTGCGTAAGACTTTATGCAGAAAAAGCTAAAAGCATAGAACCTGGGAATATCATTCCATTTGGAGAACATATAAACCTTAAATTGGAGGATAAAGGAAATAAATCATTCATATTAATTATCGAAAAGGGATCAAAGATAGGTTTATATACACAGCACACTGCTGAAGAATTCAATATGAAAATCATTAAAAGTGAAGACAATAATTCAAAAGAGATCCCATTTAATATTGAAAGATTCTGGCAAGCCGAGCACGAGCACGATGATGAAGTAACGTCCATTGCAATTGAACGATTTGGAGATGTTGATCCAGAAAAACTTAATACTTGGTTGGGCAGACTTCTTTCTGAAAAAGGAGTGGATATATTTAGAACTAAAGGTTTCATTAGCTACTCAGGCAACCCACAGAGAATAGTTTTCCAAGGGGTACATATGTTATTTACAGCGCAACCTGATAAGGAATGGGGTAACGAACCTCGTAGAAACCAACTTGTTTTTATAGGTAGAAATTTGGACGAGAAAGAGATGAAAGAAGGTTTTGAAAAATGCCTGATATAGAATCATTTAGCCCAAGAGGCATGTTCCACGAGGGATGGACAGCTGAAGTTAATGATTATGCCATAGTTTGTGGTTGGGCTACTAAAGGAAAGTTATTCATTGTTGGGGATGTAGCAGGAGGTATTTTTGCCTTTGAAGGAGATACTGGGAAAATTATTTGGAAAAAAGAAAATACACACTCTGCTGGTCTATTAGCAATGTCCATTCATCCAGAAGGAGAGATTTTTGCAACTTCCGGTCAAGATGGAAATATTCAAATATATAATTGTCACGAAGGTAAAGTAATTAAAACTCTCGATCTTGGCAAGGCTTGGGTAGAGCATCTTAAGTGGTCAAATGATGGCTTATTTCTTGCAGCAGCTTCTTCAAAAAAAGTATATGTTTTTAATGAAATTGGTGAAGAAAAATGGGTATCAGATGATCATCCAAGCACAGTGAGTGCAATAAAATGGTCAAATAATAATGAGCTAGCTACAGCCTGCTACGGGAGAGTAACATTCTTTGACATAGTAAATAATAAAACGAATCAAAAGCTCGAGTGGCAAGGATCATTAGTCTCAATGGAATTAAGTCCTGATGGTGATATAGTCGCTTGCGGGAGTCAAGACAATTCAGTTCATTTTTGGAGAAGATCAACCGGAATGGATGCTGAAATGACAGGATACCCAGGAAAACCTAGTCACCTTTCTTTTGACGATAGTGGAAAATTACTGGCAACTAGTGGCAGTGAAAGAATTACAGTTTGGAGCTTTATAGGTGACGGTCCCGAGGGGACTATGCCGGTAGAGCTATGGCACCATACCGAACCTATTTCTAGCCTAGCCTTTTCAAATAAAGGCATGCTTGTAGCTTCTGGATCTAGAGATGGTTCTGTTGTCGCAAGTTTTCTAAAAAAAGACGGTAATGGTGACCCAGTTGGGGCTGCATTCGCAGGCGATTTAGTGGGTGCACTTTCGTGGAGACCTGATGATTGTGCACTAGCTGCAGTTAACGCAAAAGGTGTAGTAAATGTTTGGAAATTTAAAGTTCGTACTAATTCTTTTTGAAGGAATTTAAGCAGGAAAACAAAATAATTCAAACTACCAATAGTTAGCTTTTAAATGTCTTTCCATACAGATGACTTCACAGTCATTATCTATACCTTTTGGGTGAATATCGCAATATGAGAGACATTGAAAATATTCGTCTATAGGATTAGATTGATCAGCTTTACTAACTTCTTTCGAATGATTCATAAAAGAGTTCCTCAATTATTTAAAATCAAGATAGTCGAATTAAATATCAAAAGAAATAAGCAAAACTTACTAAAAATATCTCAAAAAAATTAACGCGATTGATTACCACTTTCGGACATTTTTAATAAAAAAGCAATGCGTATAAAAACGGATTGTCTTTAGAGAAATATTCCCCTAATTTTATATTGTTGAGTTCTAGGAGGTCTTTCAAAATGATCGATAGCCTGCCTGAAATTTCGGAATAAAACGAACTAATTTAATTAACTGCTCCAATTATTTTTTATTAATGTCTAAGCTTCCTTCTTCTGCATCGTTTAGGTGCCCTTTAAGAAACAAGCTTAATTCTAGAGTTTTTGCCCCAGTTAAAGACAATTAGTTAATTTTGGTGATCATTAGCTTAAAAGAAGTTAGCAACAAGGATCGATGATTTAGGTACGTTATTAACTTCAGTAAAAAATATAAGTAAGAGATAAAAGAGGGCTTAAATTAGCCCTCTTTTTTTTAATAAGATGACTTTCTTCTAGTTTTATAGATAATGATTAAAAGAATAAAATAAAATGGTTAAATATTATTGCCCATATTGCAATCCTAAATATCAATTTCAAAAACAATCCTCAAAAGGTAATTTGATTTGTGGCTTGTGTGGAGAGGATCTTGTAAAAAAACCATTTATTAGGTTGAACCAGATAATCGCTTTAGTTGCTGCTTCATCATTACTTTTACCGTTGATATATACTTTTATTTTTTTAATTAAAAATCAATTAAATCCTCCTAATAAAAATTATCAAGCAAATGGTACTTTAATGATCATTATCAAAGAAACAATTTCATAAAACAATTTTAAAAATCTCGAGTGGTCAACCTCTACATAGTGATTTATTTAAACAAGAATTTTTACTCTCAATATTTATTTGATCATCAATATTTTTTAATTTGTTTTTATTACTTATTACTTTAACTTTTTGCCCACAATGTTCTTTACAACCCCCATTAAATAAATTATGTGCATATAAATTGGAACTATTCGTAATTAATAAAAGAAAAATTATTTTATAAATTTGCATAAAATAAGACTTCATTTTTATTATGATTTTATCGGAATTAGTAAATAAATAATATCAGTTAATTCCAAGGAGTGTTTATAAGTCCCCAGATATCAAAGAAGAAAAATAAAACTGCAATAACAACAAGATCCCATGCTCTTTCCCTAAAAGCCCAAGGAGCAATAAAAACTTCCCCAAGTCCATGGAGTGCCGCCCCAATAGGTAAATGATCAAGAACAAGCAAACTGTGAGAGAGAATAAAAAGAAAGCTTGCGAAATATCTAAAAAAAACAAATTGCCAATTACTAGAATTCATACTTTTTTAGATTTTTAAAAAATATACTTCAATGATCAAAATAAAGAAATAGATCGAGTTAGGAGATGTTTTTTTTTGTAGCCATAAATACGAATAAAGATTTGAAGCTAAAGTAAAAGTTATTAAACCATGAAATATATGTTTTCAAGCTATCGTCCAAAAAATAGTTTTGATGAATACTTTAAAGATAACGTCAACTCTGCAAGAGAAATATTAATTCCACTTCTATCCTCTTTAGATAATATGGGTCTTGAAGAGTTAAACAGGAATCATTCTGCAGCAAAAAAATTATTATTAAGACATGGTGCCACTTTCAGATTAAACGATACTGGTTTAAAAGGTACTGAGAGAATATTACCTTTTGATCCACTGCCAAGAATAATAAGTAAAGATGATTGGGTAACATTAGAAAAAGGCCTAAAACAAAGGCTTGAGGCAATTGATTTATTCCTAGACGATATTTATAATTCTCAAAATATAATTAATGATGGAATAATTCCAAGAGAGTTAATCGAGAGTTCAGAAGGTTGGAGACCTCAAATGATAGGTTTCAAACCTCCATTAAATAAATGGTGTCAAATTTCGGGACTTGATTTAATAAGGGACAGAAAAGGAGATTGGCATGTTTTAGAAGATAATTTAAGGTGTCCTTCTGGGGTTGCTTATTTTTTAGAAAATAGATTAGTTATGAAAAATATTTTCCCTAATCTTTTTTCTGGAAGAATAGTAAAACCAATTGATGAATATCCATCATATCTTTTAAAAACTCTTAAAGAACTTGCTGTTTGGACAGACACTCCCAAAATAGTTCTACTAACTCCTGGAATTTTTAATAGTGCATATTTTGAACATAGTTATTTAGCGCAAGAAATGGGCATCCAATTAGTACAGGGTCATGACTTAATTTGTAATGATAATTATGTATATTTAAAAACTACCTCCGGTTTAAAGAGGGTAGATGTCATTTACAGACGAATTGATGATGATTTTTTAGATCCTCTTAATTTTAGAAAAGATTCCTGCCTTGGTGTTAGAGGATTACTTGATGTTTTCAAAGCAGGTCATGTTGCCTTAGCAAATGCACCTGGGACTGGAATAGCAGATGACAAAATGATTTATTCTTTTGTTCCAAAAATGATTAAATATTATCTTGATGAAGAAATTATTATTAAAAATGTAGAAACATATATTTGTCATTACGAAAAGGATCGGGAATACGTTCTAGAAAATTTACCAAAACTTGTTGTTAAGTCTGTCGCTGAAGCTGGTGGATATGGAATGTTAATTGGGCCTCACTCAACAAGCAGTGAAATAGAGGAATTTGCTAATAAAATTAGAAAAAATCCTAGAAATTTCGTAGCACAACCAACATTAGAATTATCTACTGTACCATCGTTATGTGATGGAGAACTATATCCATGCCATGTTGATTTAAGACCATATATCTTGAGAGGAAAAGATTCATGGGTTAGTCCAGGTGGGCTTACGAGGGTAGCATTAAAAAAAGGATCATTAGTTGTAAACTCTTCTCAAGGTGGAGGATGCAAAGATACATGGGTTGTAGGAAAATAATATGCTTTTAAGTCGTGTAGCAGAATCTCTTTATTGGATCAATCGTTATTTAGAACGAGCAGAAAATATATCTCGTTTTGTGGAAGTAAGTGAAGCAATGTCATTAGATTGTCCACCAGGAAGTGCAGAACCTTGGCTCCCGTTAATTGATGCTTCAAGCGACAGAGAATCTTTTGATAAAAGATTCCCAGAAAAAAAGCCTGATGACGTTATAAATTTTTTAATAAGAGATCGTTTAAATCCAAACAGCATAATTTCTTGTATTCAATTAGCTAGAGAAAACGCACGACAAATAAGAGACGTGTTGACAACAGAAATGTGGGAGCAAATTAATATTTTATATTGGAATATGCAAGAAGGAGAAGCAATATGGAATAAGCCAAGACAAGAACAATTAAGTGAAATAAGGAGAGCAT
This sequence comes from Prochlorococcus marinus str. MIT 9107, assembly GCF_000759855.1. Lineage (GTDB taxonomy): Bacteria > Cyanobacteriota > Cyanobacteriia > PCC-6307 > Cyanobiaceae > Prochlorococcus_A > Prochlorococcus_A marinus_N. The sequence continues at coordinate 115,653 of NZ_JNAI01000007.1, read as the reverse complement.
GTCAGCTTTTTTATGGAATTACAGATGCGACTTTAAGCAAAGACCTTGCTTGGAGATTTAGCATTCTTGGAAGATTAGTTGAGAGAGCTGATAAAACATCGAGAATTTTAGATGTTAAATATTATTTACTTCTCCCCAGCCTAGATGAACTTGGAGGTGTTCTTGATGAGTTGCAATGGATCGCTCTTTTACGTTCCGCTGGAGCTTATCAAATGTTTAGGAAAGCAGAGCAAAATTCTATTAAGCCTGAATCAGTTGCAAGATTCCTTTTACTGGATCCAATTTTCCCGAGATCAATAAGATACTGTCTTGATGGGATAAGCAATACTCTTAAGATGATAGATACCTCTCCTCCTCCTGAAAATCCTTCCGAATTAGAATGCATGAGAGGCTTGCTCAAAGCAAAGTGGAGTTATATCAGAATTGAAGATATAATTAATGATGGTTTACATGAGGCAATCGATTCATTGCAAATTGATTTGAATAAATTAAATGATCTCATTCAAGAAAAATACTTTATCAATTAATAAGTTTTTTAATGAGAATTAAATACCTTCACAAACTTGAATATAAATATGAAGATCCTGTTCAATTAGGCGAACATAGATTATGTATAAAGCCAAGATCAAATGGATTCCAAAAGCTAAAGAATTTTGAATTAAAAATATGCCCACAACCAGAAATCATTTATCCATTACTTGCGGCCAGTGGTGAAGAGATTAATAGAATTAGATTTAATGGATTAACGGATAAATTAATTATTGAATCAACTAGTGAAATTGAGACTATTAAACATCCAAATATTATTGATGGGGTTAAAAATAGAGATTTAACATTACCTTTTTGTAGAAGCATTATTAACAGAGATTTACAGGGCGCATTAGAGGGATGGATGCCAAATGGCCAACACGATCCTTCTGCTGTTGAACTTGCCCAAGAAGCTTTAGCAGGAAGCATAAATAACGCATTATCATTCACATACCAACTAATAGAGATTATTCAAGATCGGGTTAAATATACCAAAAGACATACAGGTCCAGCATGGCCCGCTAGCAGAACACTAAGAGAAAGGGTAGGTTCATGCAGAGATTTGGCAATGCTTATGGTTGAAGCTTGTAGATCTGTGGGCATCCCAAGCAGATTTGTAAGTGGTTATCATTTTGAAGATCCGTTACCTTCTGATTTAGATTTACATGCTTGGGCTGAGTTATATATTCCAGGTGCTGGTTGGAGAGGATTTGATCCAAGCGGGAAAGGATTAATAGACGAAAGATATTTAACATTGGTATCCTCTTCCAAATCTAATTTGACTTCAGTAATTACAGGAAACTTTATTGGAAAAAATAATTTAGAAAATACTTTATCCTGGGAAATCAAACCTATTGAAATTAAATAAATACAGAATTATTAACCTTTTAAAATAAGAAAAAAAAGATAAATAAAAATATGTTTTGTTTTTAGTGTTTATTGATACGTTGTTAGATATATATATCTGTTTTCATTTGTTTATTCTTTAAAGAAAATTGAACTCAAGTTTACAAATTCCTGCTATTAAACCAAACAAATCGAAAATGTTTGAGTTGATAAGTTATGAAAAATTTCGCGATACAAAAGATGTCAGATTTTTTGATATAAGTATTAATGAATCAAATTATAGAGATTTAGTTATTCACAATGGTCCTGCAGTTAGTCCGCCAAATGATAGGGAATTTAATAATTGGCAATTTTATATACATCACAAGCAAGAAGATAATCTATTAGCTATTTCTGGGGGAAGAACATTTTTTCTCGTAAATTTTGGATGGGATTATCCATTTTATAAGGTTAGATTAGATTCTTGTGGATATATTTTAAAGATACCTAGAGGGACTTTTCATAGATCAGTATCTGATGAAAACGGTTCAATAGTTTTAAATCAAGCCGTAAGAGATAAATACGGTACAGTTGAATCTGAATTCAAGGTTACAAATAGCAAAGGGAACAAAAAACTTCTTGATTGTATAACCAATTTAGAGCCTAAATTTAAAATTTATAGTGTTAAATAATCTTAAAAAGGACTTTTAAATTTATATATCAATTTAAATAGTTATCTAATTGTTATAAAATAATATTATTGCAATTTTTGTTATGAAATTTTTTAGTTTTTTAAAATATTTTTTATGCATAACCTTTTCTTTCTTGATTTTATCCTCTCCAGTTTTTGCTGGCGCAAATGTTGCTGTTAAGGGAGAGGGAGATGAGGTTCCAAGTTATGTAAGATCGAATATTACAGGATATAATTTCCATGGAGAGGATCTTCATTTATCCTCCATAGCTGGAGCAGTAGCTAGAGATGCCGATTTTAGCGATGTTGATTTACATGGAACTACATTAACCCTATCTGATTTAAAAGGTTCCAATCTAAATGGAATCGACCTTACCGATACTCTTTCTGATAGAGTTAATTTTCAAAAAACAGATCTTAGAAATGCTGTTTTAATAAACATGATCGCATCGGGCAGTAGTTTCGCAGGAGCTCAAATTGAAGGGGCAGATTTTTCTTACGCTATTCTTGATAGCGAAGACCAAAGAAATCTTTGCGAAATTGCTGATGGTATTAATCCAAAAACAGGAGTTTCAACAAGAGAAAGTCTTGAGTGCCACTAGAAAATTAAAATCATAAGTAAATTTTCTTACCGTTTGTAATTTTATAAATTCTTTGTTCATCATCTTGAAATATCATTACGCCATTTAATTTAGATTTCTTAAATTTTGAAAGTCTTGCTCGGTGTATATTAGATTTTCTATTAATATTATTTTCACTATCGGAAATTCCAATAGAAATATTTATATTAGGATTTGAAAAGGTTTTTTCTTCCTCTCTTAAAAAAATTCTTTCGATATTGGCTTGCGTGCTCTTGAGTTTATTTTTAAATTTGTCTAATTTAAAGTTCTTTGGTTTTTTCGAGTTAATTTTTTTGTAAAACAAAAAGAAAATTCCTAAAATTAAAAAAACTAAAAAATTTTTCATTTCCTATTTAATTTTTATTTTTATATCTACGCCTAAGTTACTTTTAGTAGTTAATATTTCTTTTTTGAAAATTCCATAAGTAAAAATTCTAGATAAAGTTTTCAAAGATTTAAAAACCAAAACAACAGTGAATAAAAAGAAAACTATAAGGTTTTCTACAAGAAGATTTTTATTTTCATTATCTAAATTACTCATAAAAAACTTAAATCAATAATTACTCATAATTTTGTGCATATGGGCCAAAAAATTGACTAGTATTTCTTCCTATGATTTTAGCAAGATTTAAACTTTTATCTATATTCCATTTAGATGTCATTCCGTAAAGTATAGCAGCAGCGAAAGAATCGCCACAACCATAAGAATCAACCTTTGTTTTATTGTTTTTAAGAGCCTTATATCTTCCTCCGGGAAATATTATACCCCCATTCTCTCCTTCAGTTTTAATAATATATTTTGGCTTAACCGCTAATTCAGATAAAGAAAAACATTCTCCAGGATCAAGATTACTTCCTATCAATCCATCTAAAAGGACATTTGATTTATTAATTGTATTCAATCCCACCCTTGGAGTCGTACAAAGTATTGAAGCTGATCTAGCCATTTTAAAAATCTCTGAATCAGATGCAGTAATAAAAATTCCGTCCATATTTTTTAAAACGCTCCATTCTAAGTTGTCATTAGAATTTGGAGCCAACCTTTCTCCAATAACTGTAATTGCTCTCTCACCTTGTAAGTCAATTAAACTAAATCCTTTTCTAGTAGGTTTATCACGCCAAGCGACATGCAAGTTTATTCCCATATTTGAAAGAATTTTGAAGCATTTATCTCCATAATCATCTTTACCTAATGCAGTAAAAAAATGAATTTGGTTTAAAGTTAATTCTGAAAGTGTCTTCGCGATAATAGACCCTCCACCTGCAGGATATTCAAGTGACTTTTTAGAGTGAGAAATAACTCCTGGTTTTGGCAATTTATCGACGTTTAAGAAATTCATCCATTCAACATGACCTATTACAGCAAAATTTAAATTTCCTTTTTTAAATTTATCTTCTTCAAATCTATTATTCTTTTCAACAGCCATAAGCTTTTAAATACTATTATTAAAAGAAATTATTTTAAAAAGTGAACTCATTTAACATTCTAAAAGATAATAAACAGATCCTATCTTATCTTTACCTTTTTCTATCAATTTTGGGGGCTGTTCTTCCAATGATGGCGAATTTCGAATTTGCTAGAGAATATGGGAATAGTTTTGATATTAATAACTTTATTGCCTTGGCTAATGCAAATCCTGCAGCTCAGTCAATTTCCAGAGACTTATTAGTAGGAGCTAGCGCTATTTTTATATGGATAGTAAATGAATCAAAAAAATTGAATATGAAGAACATGTGGGTTGTTTACATTGGTACTTTTCTTATTGCATTTGCATTCTCTGCACCTTTTTTCTTATTTCTAAGGGAAAGAAGAATTATTGAATTAGAGAAGATTAACTAAAATAATTTTTTAAATAGAATTGCCAATACAATAAAGCAACAACATGAAATAGAAAGCCAGATTATTGAGGCATAACCAAATAGATCCAATATACGTCCCGAAAAAAATGGTCCAAAAAAATAACCCATAGCAAAACATTGTGACAATAGAGCAAGTGCAAAACCTTTTTTGTTTGAGGGAGCTATTCTGAAAACAACATCTGTTGAAGTTGGAAGAAATGAAGCAGTGCCTAAACTAACTAATATCAATGAAAAAGAAATCAAATAAAAAGCTAGGATATTTAAATAGCTAGAAATAAATAATAAAAATGAAGCAAAAGAGAAGTTTATTAAACTAAATTTCAATCCAAATAATCTTCCTTTCTTTGAAATCCAAGAACCGACAGGCCATTGTAAAAACAACAATAAAATTAACTGAATAGAAATTATAAAACTAGTAATTTCTTTACTTAATGCATTCCGAGATACTCCACCTTTAACAAGATCCAAAGGCAAAGTCACCTGAATCAAAGCTAAAGATGTAGTTATCAATAAAATAGATAAAATTATTATTTTGGAATTTTTATTCCATTTCAATTGTCCCTGATTAATTGGATCTACTAATTTCTTTTGGAAATTTTCTAAATTTCTTTTAATAGAAGAACTATTTCTAGATATTAAATATGTAATAACTAGCATGCAAAATATATCATTAATAAAAATTGATTTATGGTACATAAAATTCGTCATAACCCCCCCTAAGAAAACCCCTAGAAATATTCCAAAAGCCTCCGAACTTCTCACAAGAGCATAAGCTTTTCTTGTATCAATCGGATGGCAAAAATATGGCACTCCAAACTCGGCAGAAGGCCAATATATACCTGCAGCCGCACCAACAAATGATTGCCCAATTATGTAAAAAAAAGTATCTCTAGAAAAAATGAGAAATAAGCTAGCAGCAATACTTAGAATTGATGAAGCAATTAATGGAAATTGTATTTCGCCTGTTTTATTAAGATAATTACCTGTAAAGAATCTTGTTACGGTTCCAATTATTGCTGAGATGGTAAAGCCCAAGCCAATATCTGTTGCCGATAAGCCAATGTTATTAAAAATGAGTGATGTTAAATAAATAACACCTCCTGCGCCAAAAGCGGCGTAAAATCTTATTTTGGTTATTAACCTCAAATGATATGGAAATTGAATCCACCAATTTTTGCTAATTTGAATACTATTTGGACTAATCACAAGTGAAATACATTTTTATAATTTTTTTAGGTTTTTATAGTTTATTTTTTAATAATTGTTCAAAAGCAGCTGAAAAGGTAAATATTAATTTTGAAGAGATGGAAATCCCTCTTACTATAGAACAATTATCAAAATTAGAAAAATACAAAGAAGATTCAACAGAATTAGTTGATTGGTTAAAAAAATATGGATTTATAAAAGTTTTTGAATTATCAAAATATATAAATTTTCCAGTTTTCAAGGAAGAAGGATTAAATAGAGAAGTATTAAGAAGTTGGATAGGACGTAAAATCCTTACAGAATTAAGCAAAACAATTATAGTCCCTAATGACAAAAATGGAGTCGAAATTTATAACACTATAGAAAATTTATTAGAGGAGAAAAAAGAAGTTTCAACATATGACATCATTAAAGCATTACCTTCAGAAGAAATTTCATTAGATATTGATAACTTAATTTTAATAATATCGGCTTGGAAGAATGAATTAGCAATGCAACAAGATCTAATATCGAAATTAAATAATCTTGAGAAAACAAACAAAGCAACTTTTAAAAAAATTGATAATAATTTCACTTCAAATCTTATTAAGATAAATAAAAAGATTTATGCTCCTCACCGAGTAAAACCATTAGAAATTGAATTATGGAGAAGCAAAAGAAAAAACAATGATAAAGAACTAATAATTTTTATGCCAGGACTTGCAGGTGAAATCGATAATTTTAAGTGGTTAGGAAACGAATTAACTAAAAGGGGTTGGCCATTAGTATTCATAGACCATAGAGGAAGTAATTTGAAAGCCTTTACGGAAGTTATTGAGCGTGGAAAATCAATTCCAGGAAGTGCAGACTTTTTCTTATATAGAATTAAAGATTTAGAAGCTGTAATAAAAGCACATGGGGCTGGAGAATTTGACCTTCCTAATGATTCTTATATCTTAATGGGGCATTCACTTGGTGCTTTAATAGCACTTTTATATGAGGGCAATAAACCAACTGATCAACTTGAGGAAAAATGTGATTCAGCATTAAAAGACTTTGCTCTAACAAATTTATCTAAATTACTTCAATGTCAATTGAGCGAAATACCATTTCCTGAGCAAAATAATGATAAGAAGGCTACTGCGATAATAGGTTTTAATTCGTTTGGAAGTTTATTATGGCCAAAAGAAAAAAGTTCTGGGATTGAAATACCAACTCTACTTATAGGTGGAACATATGATCTTATTACACCCTTAATGAATGAACAGTTTAGAGTTTTTTCAGCTTTAAATAATCCGTCAAATAGGTTTCTAATTTTTGAAGGTGCAAGTCATTTCTCTCCAATAAGAATTAATAATAGTTATAGAGAAAATAATGATGTCTTCAAAATAAGTAAATCTTTTATTGGTTCAGATCCAAATTTAGTACAAGAATTATCTAAGGAACTTATAGTTAAATTTTTAAAAAATATTAAGGACCAAGAGGTCCCTACTGTAATTAAAAACCAAAGAGATTTGGGACTTGATTTCCATCTTTTAGATCTTGAAACTATTAAAAAAGTTTCAAAAAATTAGTACTCTATTCTTGGATCTAAATACGCAATTAAAATATCCACAAAGAGATTTAAAGAAACTATGAGAATAGAAGTAAAAATTACAATGCCTTGAACCAAGGTATAGTCCCTTTGAGAAATTGCTTCATATAATCTTAAAGCAATACCTGGCCATGAAAAAGTTACTTCAAACAATAGAGCTCCTCCAGCTAATGAAGCCATAGTCAACCCAGAAATAGTGACAATTGGCAATAGAGCATTAGGCAATGCATGGTTTAAAAAGATTTTTTTCCTCGATATCCCTCTACATATAGCAGCATTTACATAATCACTTTTTAATGTCTTATCCAAATTTACTCTTAATGAGCGGCTGAATATACCACTTAAAAGGAAACCAAGTGTAATTGAAGGAAGTGCTAGATGATAAAGGCTATCTTTCAAAGCAATAATATTATTTGAAAGAATACTATCTAAAACTAGAAAACCTGTAATTTGAGGTTGTTGCTGAAATATTGGAAATCTTCCCCCAATTGGAGAAACCTTAAAAAATACAGAAAATAATAATTGAGCTAACATCGCCCCCCAAAAAGGAGGTATAGAATATGTGGCAATTCCTAATATTCTCAAAATATAATCAGTTTTTTTACCCCTATTTCTTAAGCCAATTAATCCCAATGGGAAACCTATTAGTGTGGCACTTAATATTGAAAAGAAACAAAGTTCAAGACTTGCAGGAAATGACTTAAGAATAATATTTAGGACTGGCTCTTGGGTACTAAGAGATTGGCCAAAATCTAAGTGCAATATATTTTGAATATAGGAAAAATATTGATTTATTAAAGGTTCATTTAGTCCCAATTTATTTCTTAGAAATTCTCTTGAAACCTCATCGGCACCAGATCCAATAATTGCATCGACAGGATCGCCAGGAGCGACTCTCAATAAAATAAAAACTAATGAAGAAATTATCCATAACATTATTGGTATTAATGAAATTTTTAATAAGGAATAATTTAGTAGTTTCTTTAAATTTCTACTCATCAATTAACTTAAGATCACTCAATGAGATTATTCCTGCACCATTAAAAATAGGTTTTGATATCTTATTTTGAGACCATGCTTTTTGAGAGGATATCCAAATAGGAATGTAAGGAATTGAATTTGCTGCTATTTTTTCAATTTCAACAAGTTTTTCTAATCTTTTATGTCCACTTATTTTTTCACTCTCAAGAAATAAACTTTCCACTTTATTAGATCCCCAAAAACTACCGCTATAAACTGATTCTCCTTTTTTACATATGCCATCAACTATTTCATTACAACTTAAAAGTGGGGTAAGATAGGCTTCTGGATCTGAATAAGCTCCAGTCCAATCTAGAATAACAGCTGTGTAAATTCCTAAACTTAGATTCTTATAAACTGTTGTAGATTCAACCCCATTAAGTTCAATATCAATACAATCTTTCAAAGAATTTTTTATTTCTTCCTGCCATGTCAGGGCAATAAGTTTATCAGCTGGTACATTCGATCTGTAAGTAAGAGGTATTTTCAGTATGTTTCCATTACAATAATTCTCTTTTTGCAATAAACTTCTCGCTTCTAAATAATCATATTTAGGCCACAGTCCTTGATTATCGTTTTTTAATATCGGAGGAATAATTGATCTTGATGGTTTTCTTAAGCCATAACTTACTTTTTCACTAATTAGTTTTCTATTAATACTTTTAGCTAAAGCAAGTCTTAAATTAAGATTGTTTAATGGATAAGAACTAGTTCTAAGGCTTATAAAACTTAATTCGCTAAAAGGGCTATTACCTTCTTTAAATTTTTTATTTTTACTTAAATTATTTAAACTATTTCGCTGAATATCATCAATTGAGTTAGATAAGAGTACATCAATTTGTTTACTTTTTAAAGCTCCAAAAAGAGAGGATGAATTAGAATAACCCACAAAACTAATACCCTTATTTAGTGGTTTTTCTCCCCAATAATCTAAATTTGGATTGATCAGTTGAACTTCATTAGAAAAACTCGTAAGTACATACTTGCCAGTACCAATGAATTTTTCATTTAGATACTTATCAGAATATTCTTTATAAAAGATAGGAGAAATTGGTGTTAAATATACTGATGTAAGTAAACCATTTAAAGAACTTGATGGTTTATTTAAATTTATTATGACTGAAAATTCACTTGGAGTTTCAATTGATTTAATCCTATTTCCTAAAATATAATTCATCTTCCCAATGTTTTTGAATCTATCAAAAGTAAACTTTATTGCGTTTGAGTTAAATGAAGTACCATCGTGAAATAAGACATTTTTTCTTAAATTAATAGTTATCTTAAGTCTATCCTTTGAAATAATTGGCATTTCTAATGCCAATTTAGGTATTAATTCTCCATTAGAACTTAATTCATATAATGTGTCTCCAAGAGAACTTATTAATTGAAGAGCCTTAAGCGTATTAGCATTGGCTGGATCTAAAGATTCGATTTTCCCATAACTTGCAACTATAATTTTTTGAGATATATTTTTTGAACCACAAGAATTAGGTAATAGAGAAATAAAAAAAATAAAAATTGTTATAAGAAAATTTTTTTTCATCTTTATAAGTAACAAATTATTCAGAAGATTGATTAGAGCAAAAAATTTGTAAGGTTATTTTACTTATTTCTAAAGCAAATGTTTTTTTAGAATTACTGGCGAAGGGCCACTCTCTAACCCAACAAATTTTTTTATCTAGATTGATACCAATTACTTGAAAAGTCTTATTGCTATTTTTAATATTTACGCAAGCACCTTTATAAAGGTTTTCTGAACAAATTAAATTATTATTTTTTCTATATTTTTTATCTAATAATTTTGAATGCATCATTATAGCTTTAAAAATTAAACATTTACTTTCTTCGGTTTAACAAGCTATAAGGAAATTTGCAAATTATTTTTTTAAATACAACTTAATTGACTTGCAATAATTTTTACTTCTTTAAGAGAATTTATTTCATTTTTTGATTTCTCAAAATTCCCAGTATCCACTTTATGTGTTATTACAACAATTTCTGCTTCATCCGTACTCGCATCTAGTTGAACAATTGATTCGATTGATACATTATTATTTCCAAAAATATCTCCAATCTTGCCTATTACACCAGGACTATCAAGACAAATAATTCTAAGGTAATTTTTTTTAGTAATTTGAGACGATTCAACTATATGACAGTTTCTCCAGAAATCAAAAGCTAATAATGGATCGATTGAATTATTATTTTTTACTGAGGAAGCATGAAGATTCAATATGTCTGATACCACTGATGCAGCAGTTGGGCCACTTCCTGCCCCTGGACCATACAACATTATTTCTCCAAGAGGATCTGCCTCTATCAATAAGGCATTGTTAACTCCATCAACTGTTGCCAAAGGATGAGATTTAGGAATCAAAGAAGGTCCCACCCAAATATTTAAAGGAAGAGAATCATTAGTAGTAACTTTTTGTCTTTCGGAAAGCGCTAAAAGTTTTATTTCAAATCCTAATTTATTTGCATATTCGATATCTTTGAGGTTAATTTTACTAATACCTACAGTATTTATTTCATTTCTTTTAATTTTCCCTCCAAATGCGAGTTCACTAAGAATTGAAATCTTGTCAGCAGCATCATGTCCTTCGACATCTGCCGTTGGATCGAATTCTGCATAACCAAGGCTTTGAGCCAATTTTAAGGTCTCCTTATAATCAGCTTTTTCGTTTGTCATCTTTGAAAGGATAAAATTTGTAGTGCCATTTATTATCCCAATCATTTTTTTTATCCTGTTACTTTTTAATGATCTTTTTAAAGGCTCAATTATAGGAATCCCCCCGCAAACTGCCGCCTCTGACAAGACATAAACTCCTTCTCTAGATGCAGTTTCATATATTTCTTCTCCATATCTTGCAATCACGGCTTTATTTGCTGTAACTACAGATTTACCTGATTTTATTGATTTCAGAATTAGATCTCTCGCCAAATCAATTCCTCCCATTACTTCTACAATTACATCTATAGAAGAGTCATTAATTAATTCAAATGGATCTTCAGTTAATAAATTATTATCTAGCTCGATGTCTCTTTTTTTATTAAGATTTTTAACTGCAACTTTTGCAATTTCTATTTCTTTTAAAATAGGATGTGAATCAACATCTGAATTTAATATTTTATAAATCCCTGAGCCCACAGTTCCAAAACCTACAATACCAATTTTGCATTTTCTCATTTTTTATTTCTTTTTACTTTGAATTTAATTTTATATTATTGGGCCTACAAAAATTGATTTGCTTGAGACTGCATTTTCAATAGTATATTTAAAAAACCATTTGAACGTGAAGGAGTTAAGCTTGCTTTCAAACCAGTATCTTCAATAAATTTCTTATTTATTTTAACAACTTCATTTGGCGTTAATTCATTTAATCCAATAATTAGAAATGACAATAAACCCTTTGTTATTAGGGCATCTGAATATCCTTCCCAAAATAATTTACCGCCTTTAATATTTGCTTTAACAAAAACCTCTGAAACGCATCCCTTAACTTTATTTTCTTCGACAAGGAGCTTACTATCTGGTTCTTTCAATTTTTTCCCTAGCCATAAAATGTACTCATATTTTCTTTTTGGATCTTCTGATTTCTTCAACTTTTCGACTAGTTTTGATAAATTATTATATTTTATTTGATTTTCCATTTTTTAAAAAACTATTAATAAATCACTTGTAAACTAATTATTATACAAATATTTCTTTTTCTGTGATAAAACCTGATAAGGGAATATCCCACTCAGCTCTTGTTAATGGAATTGTACTTACACAATTAGAAGTTAAAACTCCAATGCATGGAACATTTCTCCAATTTTTATCTCTTCTTAATATATCAAAATAGCCTCCTCCATAACCTAATCTTATTAGATTTTTATCAATTGAAAGGCAAGGGACAAATATCATACTTATCTTCTTATAACTTAATGAGAAAGAGTTATTTGGACTTAGTATCCCCTCATAGTCTTTTGTAAGAGGTTTTTCAGCCCATGGATAAAACAATAACTCTTTTTTATCTTGGCATCTGGGCAAAGCCAAAGAAAATTTTTCCTTAAGACTTCTTATATCCACTTCGTTTTTTAGAGGCCAATATATTGCTATGTAACCTATATTTTTATATTCCTTGACAAATGAATCAACATATAGTTTTACATTCTTTACTACATTTTCCCTTTGATTAAGGGAGATTTGATCTCTAAGTTTTCTAAAAGTATGCCTTTCTAATTTCTTTTTTTCAAAGGTATTCATAATGAATCTTCAGTTGAAGCCTTCTTCATTAAGTTTTGTCAGTGCTATGGCCAACGCATCTGCCGAATCATCGGGTCTTGGAGGTTTGTTAAGATCTAAATTATACATAACAGCATCAAGAACTTCTTTCTTGGATGCTTTTCCAGAACCTGCAATAGTTAACTTTATCTGAGCAGGAGAATATTCGCTAACTCTAATTTTTTTAGAGGCCAATACCATCATAATCACACCTCTTGCTTGTACCACGCTAATAGTGGTACTTGATCTATAAAAGAAGAATTTCTCTACCGCTGCTACATTTGGATTCCAATGATTTATTAATTCATTAAGATCTGTGAATATCTCATGAAGTCTATCTTCTTCTTTTTTATCTTTACCTGTCTCAATAACACCACAATCTAATAATATCTTTTTCTCATTTTCTATTTCAATAATTCCATAACCAACTCTAGCTAATCCAGGGTCAATACCAATTATTCTCACTGTAATTAAGATTCTGCAGATAATTGAAATTTTGAAAGATTATCTTTTACATCTAAATCAAATACTTTACAAAAAGCTTGAATAACTCTTTCACCTGAATCAACTTGTTCTAGAGGATCTTTTCTAAGTCTATGTCTTAAAGAACAAGAAATAACCCTTGCTATGTCATCTTCTTGTACTTCAGTTCTGCCCTCAAAGGCTGCAATAGCCCTCGCCGATCTATTTGTAACAATATCTCCACGTAAACCATCAACATCAAGTTCTCCGCAGATCGCAGAAATATTTAATCTAAGGTCATCGTCCATTTGAACAGAATTTAAAATTTCCTGAGCTTTAATAACCTTTTGCTGAAGTTCATCTTGTTGATTCTCAACACTTAATGAAAACTCATCAGGATTATCATCAAAAGAAGTCCTTTGATCTACTACCTGTACTCTTAATTCAGCATCTCTAACTGTCTTAACCTCAACACTCATTCCAAACCTGTCTAATAGCTGAGGCCTTAATTCACCTTCTTCTGGATTACCTGAGCCAATAAGGACAAATCTCGCAGGGTGTCGAACTGAAACTCCCTCCCTTTCAACTGTATTCCATCCCGAAGCAGCCGAATCTAAAAGTACATCAACTAAATGATCATCAAGCAGATTCACTTCATCAACATAAAGTAGTCCCCTATTAGCTTTTGCCAATAATCCAGGTTCAAATGCCTTAACACCTTCACTTAACGCCTTCTCTATATCAATGGTTCCACAAAGCCTGTCTTCAGTAGCCCCTAGAGGTAAATCAACCATGGGGACTTGTTTTTGAATACTCTCTAGATTTTCTCCTTGAACAATTTTTTCCAAAACTTCTTTACTCTGCAAATCAGGATCAATTAAAGAACTATTGTATGGATCATCTTTTACAACTTCTATTGCTGGCAACAAATCAGCTAAGGCTCTAATTGTAGTAGACTTTCCAGTCCCTCTATCACCCATTATCATCACTCCTCCAATTCTTGGATCAATAACATTTAATAAGAGAGCTAATTTCATTTCTTCCTGACCAATTACAGCTGTAAAAGGGAAAACTCTTCTTTTCTTTGTTGTAGGCACAGTTTTAGTTCTCTTAAATATTCAAATAATCAATAGATGTTACTTCAGAAAATGTTTTTAGTAAATATCCCTTTCAAATTTAATCTACAGAGAAATAAAATCTAATTTTATTTATAAATCCCTAATTTTTTTTTGAATTATTCAAAAACCAGTTTATTTGATTTACAATTCCTCTTAAAACATTTATTTCGTGCATTGATGTATTTGCCCTTAATATGTAATTCTTAAATTTATTTATTTTTGCCCTTGAGGTATGTTTCAAAAGATATCCTACTCTCAGAAGCATTTCCTCTATCTCCCCAAATGAATCATGTATTTGTTTTGATGATGCAAGATTAAAAACTTCTAATTCTTTATTAAGATTTCTCTTAGAAGACTTATTTAATTCATACAAAACTATTGAAACAGCATGAGAAAGATTTAAAGAAGGATTATTCTGAGAACTAGGTATAGTAAAAATCTTATTTGCCAGGAGTAATTCACTATTAGTTAAACCTCTATCCTCTCTGCCAAATATAATTGCTAAATTTTTTATCTTTTTAAAAGATGTAGTCCAATTAAATATATCTTCAGAAGATTCAAAAATTAAATCTTTTCTTACATCAATCCTTCCAGAAGATGCGATTACCAAATCACAATCAAAAATTGCTTTTTCAAGATTATCAAAAACCTTGCAATGATCAAGAAATTTTTGACCTTTAAGGGCCATTTTTTTTGCTTCTATAGAGAAGATATCGCATTTTGGAGAGACTATTCTTAATTCATGAACTTCAAAGTTGGAACATAATCTAGCAACGCACCCTACATTTAAAGGGCCATTTGGTTCAACTAATATTACCTTTAAATTAGAAAAATTTTTGTCCAAAATAATTAAAGGCTATGAAGAAATTTTAATAAATTGGACATATTTTTTGGATCAATTTCAAAACTTGGCATTGGAGGTGTGAGGCCACCAGTAACTTGTTTTATTATCTCTTTATCATTCAAACGTTGAGTTATTGAGTGTAAGTCTGGACCCACTAACCCTCTTGCTGTAATTCCATGACATCCAACACAATTTATCTTAAAAAGAGCATCTCCTTCATCAGCAGATCCATTAAGCTCAAGAGTTTCAATTATAAATTTGTTATTTTCATGATTATTTAAGAAAAATATTAAAAAACAACCTATCAATAAAACTACAAAAACAATAATAAAATTTTTTAATAATCCTCTATTAAATTCTTTTTCTGCTGCAGATGATGAAGATGTTGACACAAAAAATAGTCTCTATGTAACAATTGTGAATAAGAAATTCAAAAAAGGCAAAAAAATGATCGAGCCTCTTCTATGTGGAATAGTTTTAGGGTTGGTTCCAATAACTCTTCTTGGATTATTCGTAAGTGCTTGGAATCAATACAGAAGAGGTTCAGGAATGTTGGACATTGATTAAAAATGTTAATCTTGACTGTCCATAATTTCTTACATCAATAGTTTCCCATAAAGTACTTTTCTTAATACATATGTTTGGAGAATGTTCACAAATAACTAATGAATCTTTTTTTAAAAAATTACAATTAAATATTTGATTTAAAACTAATTCATGGATATTTACATTATATGGAGGATCTAGATAAACAAAATCAAATTTTAATTTATCTAAATCCATAATTTTAGATGACTCGTTTCTCACATAATTTGGTTTTGTCCAGTTCATAACGTCTTTACAAATAACATCAATATCTTTTTTCCTATTGTCTATATCCTGCATCGAAAGTAAATTTTCTAAGCAAATTTTTGAGTTGTATTTGTTTTTTTCAATTGCAATTATTTTTCTTGCCCCGTGATTATATGCTTCACAAGATATTGCCCCTGTGCCACTAAACAAATCTAACCAGTTACTATTTTCAACTCTATTATTCAATATATTAAATATAGCCTCTCTAACTCTCAAAGTTGTAGGTCTAGTATAAATATTATTTGGACTTTGGAGTCTCTTGCCACCTATTAATCTTAAGTTTGTCTTCATCTCTATTATCAGTTATTGAATATTACTGAGCCATCTTCTCAAAAGTTTTTCTCCAGTTTTACCAGACTTTTCTGGATGAAATTGACAGGCCAATAAATTATCATTTTCAATCATCGCTGTTAATTTTTTAGAACCATAATTAACCTGAGCAGCAATAATATTAAGATCATCAGGTATTGCATGATAGGAATGTACAAAGTAGACCCAATTATTTAATTCTTCTAGATCTAATAGAGTATTGGGTTTTGTAGGTAAAAGCTGACACCAACCCATGTGGGGAATTCTTTGGTCCTTCATATTAGGTATTTTTTGTATTTTTCCCTTTAAAATTCCTATTCCTTGCACTTTTCCTTCATCACTAGATTCAAAAAGGAGTTGAAGGCCTAAACAAATCCCTAAAAAGGACTTGCCACTATTAATCCAGTTTTTTAAATCAGTTATCAAATCTGTATTTATGAGATTAATCATCGCAGGATCAAAAGAACCAACTCCTGGAAGTATTATCGCCTTGCAAGCCTTTGATTGATTAAAGTTTTTAATTAATATTATTTCTTCTCCAAGACTTTCAAGAGATTTTGTTACAGAATGAATGTTACCCATTCCATAGTCTATAAGTCCGATTTTATGCAAAGATCTTTATTTTACAAATGCTTAGTTAAGGTGCTAGAAAGTGTTGCTTTTGGTACTGCTCCAACTACGGTATCAACTTTTTGACCTCCTTTAAAGATCATTAATGTGGGAATACTTCTAATTCCATATTGACTTGCGACATTTGGATTCTCGTCTGTATTTAATTTGAAAACTTTAATTTTCCCTTCAAAGTCTTTAGAGATCTCTTCTACTACTGGTGCAACCATCCTACATGGACCACACCAAGGGGCCCAAAAATCAACCAATACTGGCAGATCGCTTTGCAGCACATCTTTATCAAATGAAGAGTCAGTTACGGCTGGAGCTGATGACATAATTTAAATATTCCTTTTAGAGAATTTAGCAAGCTATTCTTTTAAGTGATGATTTCATTACAGATAAAACAATATAAGTAACAAAACATCTAAAAAAGCCCGATTAATCGGGCGATTTAGTGTGTGAGGAGTATGGGGTTTCCCCCATCATTTAATAATAACTCCTAATCAGAAATTTGTTCAATTTAAATAATTAAAAATTTAGTTTTTAAAAATTTGTTCGATGCAAACTATTTACCCATTCCAAGCTGCTGAGCTTTTTGATAAACCTTTCCCTCTGTTAGCAGAGATGGGGCAATAACTATTTCAACAGCTTGCATTTCTTTGATATTTTTAGCCCCAAGAGTGCTCATTGATGTTCTAATTGCCCCTAACAAATTATGTGTACCATCATCAAGTAAAGCAGGTCCTTTTATTATTCTTTCTAATGATCCTGTAGATCCAACTTCAATTCTTGTACCCCTTGGCAAGAGTGGGCTTGGAGTAGCCATACCCCAGTGAAATCCTTTACCTGGAGCATTTGAGGATTTAGCTATTGGCGATCCAATCATTACAGCATCTGCACCACATGCTAGACATTTACAAATATCTCCCCCCGTCACTATTCCTCCATCACCGATAATAGGGATATAACGGCCACTTTCTTGAAAATAATCATCTCTGGCTGAACTACAATCAGCAATTGCAGTTGCTTGAGGAATTCCAATTCCCAATACACCTCTGGAAGTACATGCTGCTCCGGGTCCAATACCAACCATTAATCCTGCAACTCCAGCTTCCATAAGAAGTTTTGCAACTTCATATGTAACACAATTACCAGCTATGACTGGGGCTTTCATAGATTGACAGAGCAATTTAATATTTAAGGTTTCATTACCTTCTATACCAAGATGCTCAGTTGAAACTACTGTTCCTTGAAGGAAGAATAAATCTATTTTGGAATTATTAAGAATTTCTCTAAATTTAATAGCAGCTTGAGGAGTTCCACTAAACGCAGCAATACCGCCTCTTTCTTTAACTTCATTTATTCTCTGTAAAATCAATTCCTCTTTAACAGGCTCACTGTAAATCTTCTGCATTAATGGAACAAAATCATTTTTCCCGACTGATGCTATTTGATTTAATATTTCATCAGGATTTTCATATCTTGTTTGTATGCCCTCCATATTAATAACCCCTAGCGCACCTAATTTGGTAAGTTCTACAGCAGTATTAACATCCACAACGCTGTCCATAGCACTAGCAATAATTGGGACTTCTCTCCTTAAGTCACCTATTAACCATGAAGCATCTGTCAAATCGTAATCAAGTGTTCTTTTGCCAGGAACTAAAGCTATTTCATCAATGCCATAAGCCCTCCTAACTTTTTTGTTCAAGCCAATTTCAATATTCACGGAATTTTTACTTATTTTGAATAAATTAACAACTAAAGGGGTAATAAGCCAAGGATTATTCAAAAACAAAAGTTTTTTTTTAAATTTGTGATTAAATGTCAGTATTTGTGGATTAAATATATCTTTTTTTTTTTTCATTATGACAATCAACGACTATTATTAAATAAAGGTTTTTTGTATGTCTGATATTTTAGATTCCGGTAATTCTGGATTTAGCGAAGATAAAGACCGAATTATTCAGACCGACTTAAGAAATGAGATGTCTCGCTCTTATCTCGAGTATGCAATGAGCGTTATAGTCGGTCGTGCGCTGCCAGATGCACGGGATGGCTTAAAGCCTGTTCATAGAAGAATTCTTTATGCAATGTATGAACTTGGCTTAACTAGCGGTAGACCTTACAGAAAATGTGCAAGGGTGGTTGGAGAAGTTCTTGGAAAATACCACCCTCATGGTGATACTGCTGTCTATGATGCTTTGGTGAGAATGGCTCAGGATTTTTCTATGAGAATGCCACTTATAGATGGTCATGGGAACTTTGGTTCTGTAGATAACGACCCTCCCGCAGCAATGAGATATACAGAATCTCGTCTGCAGTCTCTTACAGATGAGAGTTTACTAGAGGATATTGAATCTGAAACTGTAGATTTCTCTGACAACTTTGACGGTTCTCAACAAGAGCCAACAGTTTTACCAGCAAGAATTCCTCAACTACTTTTAAATGGATCATCTGGAATAGCGGTAGGAATGGCAACTAATATTCCACCCCATAACTTGGGAGAATTAATCATTGGTCTCAAATCAATAATCAAAGATCCTTCGTTTGAAGATAGAGATCTTTTCGAACTAATCAAAGGTCCCGATTTTCCCACTGGTGGTCAAATCCTTGGAAGAGATGGAATCAGAGAAACTTTCAAAACAGGGAGAGGGTCAATAACAATGAGAGGTGTAGCAAATATTGAGCAAATTAAATCAACTGGCAGAGTGGAAAAAGATGCCGTAATAATTACAGAACTCCCTTTTCAAACCAATAAAGCAGCCTTGATAGAGAGAATTGCAGACTTGGTTAATGAGAAAAAATTAGAGGGTATTTCTGATATTAGAGATGAAAGTGATAGAGATGGTATGAGAATTGTTATTGAGCTAAAAAGAGAGGCCTATCCACAAGTAGTTTTAAATAACTTATTTAAGTTAACCCCTCTTCAAAACAACTTTAGTGCGAATATTTTGGCTTTAGTTAAAGGAGAACCCACAACTCTTTCACTTCGAAAAATGTTGGATGTATTTCTAGAATTTAGGGTAGAGACAATTAGACGAAGAACTGGATTTTTATTAAAAAAGGCAGAAGAAAGAGATCATATTGTAAAGGGACTTTTATTAGCATTAGATGTTATGGATGAAATTATCAATCTAATAAGATCAGCTAAAGATACAATTTCAGCTCGAGAAAAATTACAAACTGATCATGAGTTATCTTCTACGCAGGCAGAAGCAATTTTACAAATGCAGTTAAGAAGATTAACCGCCCTGGAGGCAGATAAAATTAAAGCAGAGCATGATGAATTAACTCAAAAAATCAACCGATATAAGGAAATATTGAATAGTAAGGAAAGAATATTTGAAATTGTTCTTGAAGAACTCAATAAAATCGATGAAAAATTTTCTTCCCCAAGAAAAACAGAAATACTAGACTTAGGTGGTGGTCTAGATGATATCGATCTTATAGCAAATGACAGATCAGTAGTTTTATTAACTGAAGCAGGTTATTTAAAAAGGATGCCTGTCAATGAATTTGAATCTACCAGTCGCGGGTCAAGGGGTAAAGCTGGCACAAAGACCCAAGGAGATGATGAGGTCAAATTATTTATAAGCTGTAACGATCATGATACTCTTTTGCTTTTCAGTGATAGAGGTGTCGCTTATGCTCTCCCAGCATATAGAGTTCCTATGAGTAGCAGAACCGCAAAAGGGACTCCATCAGTTCAACTTCTCCCAATACCAAGGGAAGAAAAAATAACTTCACTAGTTGCAGTGGATTCTTTTGACAACGATTGTTACTTATTAATGCTAACCAGGGCTGGATTTATAAAAAGAACTTCACTTTCTGCTTTCTCAAAAATTCGCTCAAATGGATTAATAGCAATTAATCTTGAGAATGGAGACGCCTTAACATGGGTCAGATTATCAAAAGAAGGGGATAGTGTTTTAATTGGATCAAGAACAGGAATGGCTATTCATTTCAGACTAGATATTAACGAATTAAGGCCACTTGGTAGGACGGCAAGGGGGGTTAAATCTATGAACCTGAGAGCAGGAGATAATCTAGTATCTATGGATGTTTTAACATCTGATTTAGTTGATGAATTGGCTAAAAATGAAGATCTTACTGAAGAAATTGATGAAAATCTTGAAGACAACTCTTCAGAAGGTCCTTGGGTACTAATCGCCAGTGGATTTGGACTAGGAAAGAGAGTACCCGTAACTCAGTTTAGATTACAAAAGAGAGCAGGGATGGGTTTAAGAGCAATAAAATTCAGAATTAAAGATGATGTATTAGTTTGTTTGAAGGTCCTTGGAGAAGGAGAAGAGTTACTTTTTGTGACCGAAAAAGGTGTAATAGTTAGAACAAACGCAGATAAAATTTCTCAGCAATCTAGAGCCGCAACTGGAGTAAAATTACAAAGACTGGACGAGGGCGATCATTTATCAGAAGTGGTATTAGTTCCTCGAGAACAAATAGAGGAAATAGACCAAATAAGCTTAGAGAAAGAAAAGTAAATTAATTGTTAATTAGATTATATGGAAATACTTGATATTTTAATTTTAGGTTCTGGTCCTGCAGCATTATGTTTAGCTTCTGAATTAGCCAAGCAGGATCTAAATATAAAGGGAATATCCACAAAATCTCCCAATGAAAAATGGGAGAATACATATGGTATATGGGCATCTGAATTAGAGGAATTAGGATTAGAGTCTTTGTTATCTCATCGATGGTGTAAAACAGTTAGTTTTTTTGGAAATGGGGAAAATAAAAATGGAGATATTCCGACAAAGCATAACTACGATTATGGTTTAATAAATCAAGAAGCCTTTCAAAATGAACTTTTAAAAAAATGTAAAGGAATTGAATGGTTGAATGAAACAGCAAAAGAAATTATAGAGAAAAACAAAATTTCTGAGGTAATTTGTTTTTCAGGCCTAAGAATAAATGCAAGGTTAGTAATTGACGCAAGTGGTCATAAAAGTAATTTTGTAAAAAGACCCATTCAAAAGGAAATCGCACAACAAGCTGCGTATGGAATTGTAGGTAAATTTTCATCCCCACCTGTTAATAAGGAAGAGTTTGTTTTAATGGATTTTCGTCCAAATCATTTAAACTATCAAGAAAAGTTATCATCTCCTTCCTTTCTTTATGCGATGGATCTAGGGAATGAAACTTTTTTTGTTGAAGAAACATCATTAGCTAGTTATCCGGCATTATCTCAAGAAAATCTTAAAAAAAGACTTTTTAAAAGACTGGATAGTAAGGGTATTAAGGTAAGTGAAATCTTTCATGAAGAGAATTGCCTTTTCCCAATGAATTTACCCCTTCCATTAAAAAAACAATTTGTACTTGGTTTTGGAGGGGCCGCAAGTATGGTACATCCTGCCTCAGGATACATGATTGGATCTTTGCTAAGAAGGTCTCCACTACTTGCGGAAAAATTAGCAATCTTTTTAAAAGAGCCCCAGCTAAGTTCTCTAGAGCTAGCCACAAAGGGTTGGAACATTCTATGGCCCTACGAGTTAACACAAAGGCATAAACTTTACCAATATGGTCTAAGAAGATTAATGAGTTTTGACGAAAGTAGACTAAGAAGCTTTTTCTCAAATTTCTTTAGACTATCGACCAAAGAATGGGTAGGTTTTCTTACGAATACACTTCCACTTCCAAAACTAATTTACGTCATGAGTAAGATGTTTATAAATTCACCTCTAAAAGTAAAACTAGGAATGCTTAAGTTAAATTAGTATTTTTATTTTCGCCAATCATCAATATTTATATCTGGAAAAACTTTATCTTCTTCCTCAATTTCTTCAAGAAATTGCAAATTAATATTGGAATAATCTTTAATCATATCAACTAGTTTCCAGAACCTGAACAAGTGTCTTTCTATCCTTTCTTTTGCAAGCTGGGTTGCAGTTCCAGCTCTTAGGATAAAACTCCAATCAGAGGATTCAGAGAGAAGTAATTCTCTTGCTGCTTGATTGAACAATCTTGGAGATAAGTCATTTTTAAAATTTTTCGAGCATAAATCAATAAAAGTTGAGCCTGCTTTTGTAATTTCTGGAACGATCCACGCATTTGCATCATTAATCCAGTAATTGTGGAAACCACCTTGCCCCCAGCTTGATGGCGATGGATCACAAATCTGAAGATTTGGCTTTTGAAGTAAGAATTCTCTTAGATTTGTAAGCCTAATTGAATATTTACTAGAATTCTTGAGAATAATTTCAATAAAAGAAGGTCCCTCATACCACCAATGACCAAACAACTCTGCATCAAATGGTGCTACCAATAATGGATTGAAGGAAGAAGATAAAGATATTTTTTCTAACTGCTTGGATCTCTCAATAAGATAAGCTTCAGCATGTTCTGCAGCCTTCTTTTGAGCTTCATTTTCTAAATAAAACTCCTTTTCCCCTAATGGTGTGTTTTCATCTGTAATCTTATGAAACTTTAAACCCAAAGGTCTTTTAGTTGAAATACCTTTCTTTTGGAGCTCATAAATAGGTAATTCCCACCCCAAATCTTTATGAAATTCCCTATAAACTTTGTCGCCAGGGAATCCATCTTTAGCAGACCAAACGGGCAAGGTTGACTCACTATCTCTTCCGAAGAATGCAACACCTTTTTTAGAACAGATTGGTGCATAAACTCCATACCTTGGCCTTGGAGTAGCATTTAGAATCCCATGACCGTCTAAAATTGCATATCTAATTCCAGAATTAAATAATATTTCATCTAAATTTTCATAATATGCACATTCAGGCAACCAAATACCTAAGGGCCTAGTTCCAAAAATTATTTCATGGCTTTTAATGGCTGTATTAATTTGTCCTTTAACAGTTCCAGGATTCTCTCTTAGGATTGGTAAATATCCATGTGTGGCCGCACAAGTAAGAATATCTAAATTTCCAGCTTTATTTAAAACTTTGAATTTCTCAATTAAATTTCCAGAACATTCTTGCCAATATAAGTATTTTTCATTGAGGTTCTTAATTAAAAATGCAGAAGCATTTTTTGCTTTTTGTGGTAGATCGCTTAAGAAATCATTCCTTGTTTTAATCCAACCTGGAAAGGTTTCTTGAATTTGTTTATTATCTAGAAGAGATAATAATGTTGGAGACAAACTAATAGTAAGTTTTGTGTTAAGAGGATTTTCTTTTTTGGAAGATTCTATTGTTTGAAGGAGGGGTATATAGCATTCCAAAATCGCCTGAAATAACCAATCCTCTTCTAAAGAGTTTTTTTCATTTTTCCTAACATAAGGAAGATGAGCATGTAAAACTATCGCTAATTGGCCTAAAACATTTTTTTTTGGGTATTGCCCATTCATATTTGTTAAAATTTACGCCTGAAATTCTATAAAGAATCAAAATTAACCTTTAAATAAAAAGTAGACTTTAATCATTAAACAATACTTTAATAAATAAAGCATTTTATTTTTTTTCTAAAAATTTTAACCAAAATTGTTAAGCAATAATCCCAAAGCAATTTTTATTGAACAAAAATCTAGTCAATTTTTTTTAATTAGCTTAGTATAAGTGTAAGTGATTTCTAATAATGTCCAAGGATCCTGGAAGAATTTTGATCTTTGATACAACTCTGCGAGATGGAGAGCAATCTCCTGGTGCTAGTTTAAATCTTGAAGAAAAACTTGCCATCGCTCATCAATTAGCAAGATTAGGGGTAGATGTAATTGAGGCTGGATTCCCTTTTGCAAGTCCAGGAGATTTTAAAGCTGTTAATAAAATTGCCAATTCTGTAGGAAAAGAAAACGGCCCAATAATATGCGGTTTAGCTAGAGCTTCCAAAGGTGATATAAAAGCGTGCTATGAAGCGGTAAGTGCAGCTCCCAAGAAAAGAATACACACTTTCATTGCAACAAGTGATATTCACCTAAAACATAAACTTAAAAAATCCAGAAAAGATGTTCTACAAATAGTTCCAGAAATGGTTAATTATGCTAAATCATTGGTAGATGATATTGAGTTCTCTTGTGAAGATGCCTCAAGAAGTGATCCTGATTTTTTATACGAAGTAATTCAACTAGCAATTTCTGCAGGAGCGACAACAATAAATATCCCTGATACTGTTGGATTTACAACACCTAGTGAATTTGGCAAATTAATTGCCGATATTAATAAAAATGTCCCAAATGTTGATGAGGCAGTAATCTCCGTTCATGGTCACAATGATTTAGGTTTAGCAGTTGCCAATTTTCTTGAGGCGGTAAAGAATGGGGCAAGACAACTAGAATGTACGATTAATGGAATTGGTGAAAGAGCAGGGAATGCCTCTCTAGAAGAATTAGTAATGGCATTGCATGTTAGGAAAAGTTTTTTTAATAGTTTTTTCAAAAGAAATCCAGATTCACCAACTCCTCTTACAGCTATAAGAACAGAAGAAATAACAAAAACTTCTAGGCTTGTTTCCAACCTAACTGGAATGACTGTCCAACCTAATAAAGCAATTGTGGGTGCTAACGCATTTGCACATGAATCAGGCATTCATCAGGATGGAGTTTTAAAAAATAGGCTCACTTACGAAATTATCGATGCAAAAACTGTTGGATTGAGTGAAAACAAAATATCTTTAGGTAAACTTAGTGGAAGAAGTGCAGTAAGAGCAAGATTAGAAGAGATGGGATACGACTTGAGCAGGGAAGACTTAAATGATGCTTTTGCTCGTTTTAAGGATTTAGCTGATAGGAAAAGAGAAATTACTGATAGAGACTTAGAAGCAATTGTAAGCGAACAAGTACAGCTTCCAGAAGCTAAATTTCAATTAAGTCTTGTACAAGTAAGTTGCGGTAACGCTTCTAAACCTACTGCCACCATTACGCTTATAAACACGGAAGATAATACCGAGGATAGTGCAGTAGCAATAGGGACTGGACCTGTTGATGCTGTGTGCGAGGCATTAAATAAATTAGCTAAAATTCCTAATGAACTAATTGAATTTTCTGTAAAATCAGTTACAGAGGGTATTGATGCTTTGGGAGAAGTAACAATAAGAATAAGAAGGGATAAAAAGATATATTCTGGTCATTCTGCTGACACGGATGTTGTAGTTGCTGCTGCGAATGCTTACCTTAATGCTTTAAATAGGCTTGTTTTTTCTGAGAAAAAAAGTTCAATTCACCCACAGTTTGATAATTTAGAAAATTCTGAGAAAACATTTTTATCTAATCCTGGAAATTAAATTATTTATTAGGATTATTAAGTAACATTCAAAATAGTCTCTTAATACTGTAAATTGAATTAATAGTTAAAGCAGTAAATAATGAGAGAAAGATTACTAGGATATTGGGCACTTTCATGGGTTGGGTTAATCAGCAATATAATCGCACTTCCTATAATCGCGTTAATAATAAGTTTTGGACCTCCACTAAAAGTTGCAAATATAACTCTTGCTATAAGCCTTGGTTGGCCTGCTGCAATAGTTGGAATAGTTTCTTCAGCAGCTCTCCTAGCAGAAAGAAAATGGGGAGTAACTTTAACTTTAGTATCCCTATCAATGGTAATTTCTGGTATGGGTCCTTATTCAATAGTAAGACTTATTACTCTTCAAGACATTTTGGGAATTGGTGGAATTACTCTTTTAACAACATTTTTAAGTATGTTAGCTCTTCTGTATTGGTGCAATCCCAAACATCGTAGAACTATAAGGCTTTAAATTATTTAAAAGAAAATTAAGAAAAAGTATTATTCTTGCTTGTTGGATACTGAATTCTTCTATGCCTAATTCTTTTCCATACACTCAAGAATGCCCTTTTAATTAAAAAAATCTCTCCCTTCGATAAATTACTATCATTTAATTGGCCATCTTTTTGACGTGAGTAGATGATATTAGATATTGTTTCCAAAGCTTCATTATCAGATGCGTTAATATTCATAGCTCTAAGTGCTGCTTCACATCCATCAGCAAGCATTAAAATAGCTGTTTCTTTTGACTGAGGGATAGGTCCATTGTATCTAAAATCATTTTCATTAATCTTTATATTTTTTTCTTTAGCCTTGTGAAGAAAATATCCCATTTTTAGAGTGCCTTGATGTTCTGGTATAAAATTTGCTATCAATTTAGGTAGTCTATTTTTTCTTGCATATTTTAATCCTTCATCAACATGTGCCTGTAAAACCTTTGCACTTCTAATAGGATCATCTATTTCGTCATGTGGATTTTTTGAACCATCCTGATTTTCAATAAACCAATTAGGGGCATGTAATTTACCCACATCATGATATAACCCTCCAGTTTTAATTAGATCAATATCACCACCAATCATTCTTGTTGCTTCTTCTGCTAAACCACATATTAATAAGGTATGTTCAAAAGTACCTGGAGCTTCAAGAGACAATCTTCTAATGAGAGGTTTCTCTTTATCAGCCAATTCAAGTAATCTTGCTTTAGTTAATAGTCCAAATATCGATTCAAAAATAGGAATAAATAAAATGGTAAAAAGCATTACTATTGCCAATAATAAGGAATCTGAAAATATTCTGTCGTTAGCAAAAACCAATTCTTGCTTATCAATTAGAGATATTTTATCTTTACCTATCAATATCCATTGACTTAACAATGCTCCAATGGGGACAAAGATTGATAGTTGAAGTAACTGAGCTCTACTTCTTATTCTTCCTCCAAGTATAGATACTACTAAAGCGCAAACTAATGCAATAAAAAATAAATTATTATTGATAGTAATTGATGGATCAGGCCAACGAAGGCTTGCTATTGATACCCAAGCTAAAGCGGTTATACTTCCCATCCCTTGAGATATTATTAAAGCAGGAGGGATGATAATTGATAATGGACTTATTGTTGAAGCTAAGGCTAATTTCAAAGCCTGTGCTGCAAAAAGAAGAGTTATGATTAATATAATATGTCTTGAAGAGATTATAGGATTCTCTTTTTTTGAAACTAATATCAAAATACCGCAACTAATAAGTGCCTCAGTAAAGTTCAAAAGCCAAGAAAAAATATCTGAGATATTTAAAGGCGAAATAAGAAGTTCTTGATAAGAAGAAATTATTGAAATTAAAATGCATATTAGAAAAATTATGAGATTATCAATTTTTGAAATTCTAATTGGTCTTTTAAATGGAACTTGACTTCTCCTCCACAGATAAAACAATTTTTTTAAAGTAGTTGTAATGTTTTGCACAGAATATAATTAAATCTATTTGATTAATTTAAAATTATAGGCATGCTAGGTGTAAAAAGGAGATGTTTTTCTAAATGTCATTAAAATTAGATGGTAAAAAATTATCTCTTAAGATTGAGCATAGATTAAATAATTATATTTCTAGTAATAAAAAAATTGCAAAAAGAGCTCCTGGTTTGGCTTTAATAAGAATAGGCGAAGATCCCGCTAGTGGTGTTTATGTTAATAATAAAGAAAAAGCATGTTTAAGGGTTGGGATAAAGAGCTTTATCTTTCATCTAAGAGATAATGTAGAACAAAAAGAAGTTGAACAATTAATAAACAAACTAAACTTTAACAAAGATATCGATGGAATATTGCTACAACTTCCCATCCCGAAAAAGTTTGATGAGCAAAGACTGATAAGTAGTATCAATCCAAGCAAAGATGTAGATGGATTAAATGAGATAAACATCGGCAAATTAGTGAAAAATGAGTCTGCCATGAGATCATGTACACCTTCAGGAATCATTAATTTATTAAAATCCCAAAATATTACAATTGCAGGCAAGAAAATTGTTGTTATAGGAAGAAGTTTACTAGTTGGGAAACCCTTATCGCTTATGTTGTTAAACCTTAATGGGACGGTAACAATGACTCATTCGAAAACATTAAATTTAAATAAAGTCTGTAGGGAAGCTGACATCCTAATTGCTGCTGCAGGGAAACCTAATCTTGTAGATTCGAGTTTTGTAAAAGATGGTGCAGTTATTATTGATGTCGGAATACATAGATTAAAAAGTTCTGAAATAAATAAAACCAGATTATGTGGCGATGTATTATTAGAAGATGTAATTCCTAAAGTATTTGCTTACACACCTGTTCCAGGAGGTGTTGGACCAATGACCGTAACAATGTTACTTGTAAATACTATTTTTAGCTGGCAAAAACAATTTGGATTATCATCAACCCTAAATGACCTTTTGCCATAAATCTAAGATGAAAAAAATTATTTTTAAAGGTATAAAATGACTGAAGTTATAAATCACATTTCAGATTTTGAAAAATATCTTAAAAACGCAAAAAAAGTTGTAGAAGAAGCACTTGATTTCTCCCTAGGCCCCGAAAATCCAGAAATACTTAGAGAGTCTATGAGATATTCTCTTTTAGCTGGAGGGAAAAGGATACGTCCAATTTTATGTTTAGCCTCTTGTTCAATGGCAGGAGGAGAACCTTCTCTAGCGGTTCCTACGGCGGTAGCGATAGAAATGATTCATACAATGTCCTTGATTCATGATGATTTGCCCTCTATGGACAATGATGACTTAAGGAGAGGTAGGCCAACAAACCATAAAGTTTATGGTGATGCAATTGCTATTCTCGCAGGCGATGCTTTATTAACTAGAGCCTTTGAAATGGTCTCTTTAAGAAGTCCCGGAGTTGATCCAACTAGATTATTAAATGTAATCGGTGAACTTTCCTTGGTCGCGGGAGCGCCAGGTTTAGTGGGAGGACAAGTTGTTGATTTAGAATGCGAAGGTAAAGAAGTTGATCTTGAAACCTTAGAGTATATTCATCTTCACAAGACTGGAGCTTTATTAAAAGCTTGCGTAAGAACAGGCGCTATGATAGCAGGGGCTAACAAAAAACTATTACAAGCTCTGACAACATATGCAGAGGGGATAGGATTAGCCTTCCAAATTATAGATGATATCCTTGATTTAACTTCAAGCAGTGAAAAGCTTGGTAAAACTGCCGGTAAAGATCTTTTGGCTGACAAAACTACATACCCGAAATTACTTGGAATGGAGGAGTCAAAGAAAAGAGCATTTGATTTAGTTGAAAAAGCAAAAAAGGCAATTGAACCTTGGGGTTCAGATGCAAAGTATTTAATATGCTTAGCTGACTTTATTACAAATAGAGACCGATAAATAGTTTTAATTTATGTCTGAGTCTTTTGCCTTTTTTAATAATTCAGTTCTTTTCTGGAGTTTATTATCATGTTTACTAGTTCAATTTTTAAAAATCGTATTCAATTTCTTTTCAACTGGAGAGATAAGATTTGGAATTATGTTCGAGACAGGTGGTATGCCTTCAAGTCATTCCGCCTTAATAACTGGTGCTTCATCTGGTATAGGTTATGAATTAGGATTTGATAGCTCAATATTCGCATTGGCAGTTGCTATCGCACTCATAGTTATGTATGACGCTAGTGGTGTTAGAAAATCAGCAGGAATTCAAGCGGCAGAAATCAACAAACTATCAAAGAAACTAGACCCTCAAGTTGAATTACTTTTAAAAGAAACCCTAGGCCATACAAAAATTGAGGTTTTGGTGGGAAGTTTTTTAGGACCATTAATTACTTTACCTGGAATGTTTTTTTTAGGTTCCCCTCTCAAGATATTTAATTCGATAATAAATTAAGAATCCTTTGAATAACCAACTTGGGTAGCATCTATGAAGTTTTTTGCAACTTCTGGAGTACTTGGCAAATGTAAGTGAACCCAACTTGCATGCAATTTATTATCAAAAACGCCTTCATTTTTGTATTCAGTTTCCCAAGATTTAATTTTCCATGGGGAAGAGAGTTTTTTCTGATGCTCGTTTTTTTTTAAATCAAATTCAGATAAATTATTTTCAATTTCCCAATAATGAAATTCGTGTCCTCTAATTAATTGATTTTGTTTAATGATCGGAGTGTCTTTTAAACCCTCAATGTATCTATAACCTACCGATAGATTACCTTTTTTTGAAATAAAAGGTAAGATACCACTCATTTTATGATTATTACCATTTTCATCTTTTATGAAATCTCCTAAAATCATCATCCCTCCGCACTCTGCATATATAAATCCATTTTTGCGGAATTTCCTTAATGAATTTAAACTTTTTCTAGAGTTACTGATTTGATCAGCATATTTCTCAGGAAATCCCCCAGGAATGATTAAAGAAGAAGCCTCATTAGGAATTTCTTCATCATCGTAAATACTCCATGAAATTAAAGGTATTCCAATTTCACTCAAAAACTCCTTAGTTTCCGGGTATTGAAAATGAAAGATTTTATCTTCTGCAATTGCGATAGGTTTTCTTTTGTCAATTTTAAAATCTTCAAAACTAAGAGAATTATATATTTTCTTTTGAGGAGATCTCAGGAATTTACTTAGAGAAAATACATCAAGATTTCTTTCGGCAAAATTTGCAAAATAATCAACATCAATCTCTTTACCATTATCCAATGGAGAGATCAAACCTAAATTAGCTTTTTTTAAAGATATTCTTGAATCAGAGGGTAAAAAACCAAGGATTTCGATATCTTCATTTTTAAAAACATCTTCGATTAATTTTCTATGTCTATCTGAATTAACGTTATTAAATATGATTCCTGCTATCGACAACTCACTATCAAAATCTCTGAAACCTCTAAAAGTCGCCAAAAGAGAAGCTACTTGTCCTCTAGCATTAACAATGAAAATTACTGGGGTATTGAGAAGTTTAGCAACATTTGCTGTGCTTGAACTAGTTGTCGAACCTAATCCATCAAAAAGACCCATTGCTCCTTCAATTAATGTGAATTCATATTTCAAAGAATGTTTTAAAAAACTTTCTTGAACCCATTCATCACCACTTAAAAAAATATCTAAATTCCTACAAATAGGTTGACCAATGCAACTCAGTTGTTGTTGATCAAGATAATCTGGGCCAACCTTAAAAGTTTGAATCTTTATACCTTTTGAAAAAGCCCAACAAGATATCAAAAGCGATAAGGTAGTTTTCCCACTATCTGTTGAAGGAGAAGATATTACGCAAGGCATTTATTGGTTTTTAAAATCATTAAATATTTGAAGAGCTATTTTAATAGCATTTTCAAAAAGAGGACTTGTATTCCCTCTACTACTCCCTAATAATTTACTAACATCAAACTCCGATGAAGAAAAAGAATTTGGAACAACTTGTTCTATTAATTCCATATTAGCCATTCCCCCTGCTTCGAGTCTCATGCATTCCACTGACTCACATCCAAGTATTACACAAGTGTTATTTTTTTGTACATCACTAATTTTTGAAACCAACCTCAGTCCAATAACCTGTCCTAAATGAATACTTGGATTCCCCAAAGGCAAAGGATTAATAGATGTAGAAATTTTTTCACCATTAATTCTTTCAAATTCTATTTGTGTTGATTCTTTTTCCCTTTCAACTCTTAGAAAAGACCAACCAAGTTTATCGCTAATCCAAGAGATCAAAAACAAAGCTTGAATCATATGATCTCCTGCGATATCAATATCAATATCAGTAATATGATCTAAAATTGGTCTCCTCGATGGCGGATCAAAAATCATCGCCAATGATTCCCTCCAATTTTTCAGCCTAACCCAATTTAGATCATTAATAGCTTTATTTGATTTCTTTAACTTATCTAAAACTTTTAAACATCTTTTAGGAGATCCAAGAGCAGTATCAATTATTAACCTTAGGCCATAATTAGTAAAGTATTCGAAAATTTCAGGTGATTCATCTAAGCTACCATTCCACCACAACCAAGAAGGTAATTCATCAATAGATAATTCATCAATTATTTTTAATCCTTTATGGGCTATTGAGTCAGAGTCCCCCCTAATAACAACTAAATCCCCACATATAGGTTGCATAGCTTGAGTATCACTTAATGGACAGTATGCGGATACAAAAGTTTTGATATCTGAATTTTTATTTAAAGTTGGAGCTAAAGTTATTAGTCTCCTTGGATTTAATGTACTTATTGATGATTCAAAAAATTGACCCCTAAAGTCTTCAAAGTCTATATTAGACAAATTTTCCTTCAATAATTTCAATAATTCTTCACTGTTAAGAGATGTAGTGATAGGTAGTCCTTCCTCTAGTATAAATTTTTTGGCTACTTCAATTATTTCTGGACTTAAATTTCCAGTAATTGGTCCATTTACTAATCCTTTTCGAACTAAACATTGTTCTAACCAGGCAGGCTGCCAGACCATTAATGTAAAAGTATTAGCTCCTGTGTTATCGTTATCTTCTGAAATCCATAACTTATTGAGGTAATTAGAAATTTCTTGATAAGGAAGCTCTAAAGGGGTTTGGAGTGTTAATTGAGGTTTCATTTTTAAGGTCTGCGCCAGAAAATATTATCTTTAGAAAGTAATTGATCAGACTCAGGAGGGCCCCAGGTCATAGATTCATAGTTATAAATAGGTAACTTCCAAGGAGAATTATCCATCAATTCTATTAATGGAGTATAAAGTTTCCACGCAGCCTCTACTTCATCACTTCTTGTGAATAAAGTTGGATCAGAAAGCATTGCATCAGCTAATAATCTTACATACCCTTCATCTGAGGGTTCTCCAAATGATTCATCATAAGAAAACTCCATCTCAACAGGTCTGGATTTCATTCCAGAACCAGGCGACTTCACCTCGAATTTAAAAGTAGCTCCTTCATTTGGCTGAATTCTTAGAACAAGTTGATTTGGTGCAGGATTTATTATTGTTGATTCAAATAAATGAACCGGAACGTCTTTAAAAGTTAAGACTATTTCTCCAAGTCTTTTGGGTAGTCTTTTCCCTGTTCTCAAATAAAAAGGTACCCCTTGCCAACGCCAGTTATCAATGAAAACTTTTGTTGCTATATAAGTTTCTGTAGTGCTATTACAATGCACACCATCTTCCTGCCTATATCCTTTGAGTCGATTTGAAACATTTCCTCCCTCTCCATATTGACCTCTTATGCAACAATTCCATGGTTCATTTTCGTCGGCAAGTTTTGAAGCTTGAAGAACCTTAGCTTTTTCATTTCTTATAGCTTCTGGTTCGAATTTCCCAGGCGGTTCCATAGCAGTAACAGCAAGCATTTGAGTCATATGATTTTGAAGCATATCTCTTAAAGCACCCGAGCTTTCGTAATAACCTGCTCTATCTTCAACACCTACTGTTTCAGATGAAGTAATTTGAACACTTGAGATGTAATTCCTGTTCCAAATTGGTTCAAAAATAGTGTTAGCAAACCTCAAAACAAGAATATTTTGAACTGTCTCTTTACCTAAATAATGATCAATCCTATAAATTTGACTCTCTTCAGCACAACTTTGAACAATCTTGTTCAATTTTTTTGCACTTGAATAATCTCTTCCAAAAGGTTTTTCAATTACTAAACGACTTTTCTTAGGGTCATCTAAAAGGCCAGCTGCTTTAAGAGCTTTACATCCACTTGCATAGAAATTCGGTGATACCGATAAATAAAATGTTCTATTTCCATGAGTAGCTTGTGTTTTATCAATTTGATTTAATATTTTAGAAAGCCTTACGACATGATCACTTTGTTGTAAGTCAACTGGTACATAGAAAAGATAATTTGAGAATTGTTCCCAGTCCTTTTCTTTCCCAGATATTTGATTGGAGAGCTTTACTTTCATCTTTTCTCTAAATTCACTATCAGTCCAAGGTCTTCTTGCGCAACCAACTATTCCAAATTCACTAGGAATTCTTCTTTGCAAATAGAGTTCAAATAAGGCTGGTATTAATTTTCTATGAGTAAGGTCTCCACTAGCACCAAAGATTACTAAACATTGTGGAGATATGACTCTTTCCTGCCGTAAACCTAATCTAAGAGGATTACTTAAAGTTGAAGGCATATTTTTAATATTCTTATTTTTAAAATCCTCCTTTTTTCTAAGAATAGCTACATATTGTGTCTAAACCAAAAAGTATCTCGAAGATTAAACCTTAATTCCAATCTTAGATGGTTAGTAAGTTTCTACGTGCCATCTTCCTGCTTTTTTTAATTTTGGCCTTAATTCTGACCAGTTCAATCCTTTTTCTTCTGCCGCCTTAGTCATAGCTTCATCTATTCCAGGCTCCATACCCTTCAATCCGCAAAGATATATGTGTGTCTTCTCATCTTCAATCATATTGAAGAGCTCATTTGCTGATTCTAAAACTCTGTCTTGAATATACATTCTTCCACCTTTAGTATTTTGTTGCTCACGACTAATAGCTTTTGTATATTTAAAATTTTCTGGATAATCAGTTAGATACCTTTGAAGATCTTCTTCGTATAATAAATTAGCTGATTTTGGGGCGCCCATAAATAACCAAGCTTTACCTTTAAAATTCCAGCTATTTTTTTCCTTTTCAGTTGCTTCAAACATTCTCCTTAAATAAGCTCTCATAGGGGCTATTCCAGTTCCAGTAGCTAACATAACAATATTCGCGTCTTCTTCTTCTGGTAAAAGCATTTCTTTACCAACAGGACCGGTGATTTTAACCTTATCTCCTGGTTTAATATCGCATAGATAAGTAGAGCAAACTCCATCTATAGTCTCTCCATCCTTTTCGTATTGCAGCTGCCTTACACATAATGAAACAGTATTGCCCTCGAAATTATCTCCATGCCTAGTACTTGCAATTGAATAAAGTCTTAACTTATGAGGTTTACCGTTAGCATCTTCACCCGCAGGCATAATACCTATACTTTGACCCTCAACATAATTTAAAAAAGGATCACTATCTTTTAAATCAAAAGTAATATGATTTACTCTACCTATAGCTCCCTCTTTTAGAAGACTGTAATTTTCTATTACAGTTCCTTCATAGGGTGTCTTTGGTCTATAGATATTAACTGGAACATCAGCGTGTTTTTTCTTCATAGATTTTTTCTCAATATTATTAATTTCCTTGTTGTTGAGAGGTTCTGTTTTTATTTCGGAACTATCTGAAACTTTTTTTTGAACCACAACTTTTGCTTCAATTTTTGTTGGCGCTGCGCTTTTCGCTTTTATTTCGGGGTTTTCAACTTTCTTCTCAACCTTCTTTGGTTTATTTGCCTCAGCATATTCTATGGCTCTTTTGTTAAAAAAAGTCATGATGAAGTAAAAAATACCGATCAAAATTGGGATATGAGCTAATCCACCAGCGATAACTTTTGCTTGAGAGTAAACCATTTTGTAAGCTTCTTTATATATGAGATTATCAATTTGTAGTTTAATTTGTTGTGATTTTACAAAAATGGTTACGTTTTGAGATCGGAATAAATAAATAAAATTATTTTTATTTTTCAGTATTTGTTGTTTTTATCAGTATAGTTACACAGAAATAATTTTTTATCTAATTAAAAAATTGATTTATGATTAATCCTCAAGAATCAGTAAATCATTCTAAAAACAATGATTACAGGACAATTGAGCAAACGATGGAAAAGCTTTCTGGCGGGACAAGGAGACTTGCTGCTCAACTTACAACTTCTGCAAGTTTAGATTCTTTATGGAATGTTTTAACAGATTATGATCGACTAAATCTTTACATACCGAATTTATTGTCAAGCAAAAAAATATTTCATAAGAATAACAATGTCCACCTAAAACAAGTCGGTGCTCAAGATTTCCTAGGCATGAAATTTTCAGCTGAAGTAACTATCGACTTATTTGAAGATAAGGAGCTTGGTCTTTTAAAATTCAATTTAATTAAGGGAGATTTCAGAAAATTTGAAGGTAGTTGGAAAATTCAAAATATTAAAAATACTTCAAATAATTCATTAATTTACGATCTAACTGTTCAAGGTTGTCAGTGGATGCCAATAGGGATGATTGAAAAGAGATTAAAAAAAGATCTTTCAGAAAATTTGATTGCGGTTGATAGGCAAGCAAAATTATCAAGAAATTAATTTAAATTGTAAATAATAGCCCCAAGGGGATTCGAACCCCTGTCGCCTCCGTGAAAGGGAGGTGTCCTAGGCCTCTAGACGATGGGGCCAGGTAATAAGCATAACAGCTTATTAAAAATTAAGAGTAAGGCTAGCCTTTCGTCAAGTATTGTTGCTCTTTGTTTTGTCCTTGCCATACAGGAACGGTGAAATGGAAGCAAGAACCGACACCAATTTCAGATACAACCCATATTCTTCCTCCATGAACTTGTACTATTCTCCTGCATACAGACAACCCAATTCCAAATCCTGAAGTTCCTTCAGAAGTCTGTGGGAGCCTAACTCTATCCAAAAATATTCTTTTTTGTTCACTCAAAGGAATTCCTGCACCTTTGTCACAAATTGTTATTTCTACCCATTGATTTGTCTTATGGATCATTGTAATTTTTATAGATCCAGCGTCTTTAGAAAATTTAATAGCATTCTCAATTAAATTTAGGAATACTTGCCGCATTCTTCTTTGATCTGCAAATACACTTGGCAAATCTGATGGGATATCAGTATCAATTTCAATATTCCTTAATCTCCATAGTTTTTCTAATTCGAGTATGGCTTCAGCACTAATATTACCTAAGTCAATTTTCTGAGGATTAAATAACGCTTCCCATTTTGTTGTTCCAACCTCTAAAAGATCCTGAGATAAGAGTTCAATTTCTTCTAGGCGCCTTTTAATTACCTCTTGAAATTTTGAAATATCTATTTGTCCAAGTTTTTGACTTTGGACAGCCAAAGTGGCGGCAGTTAATGGAGTTCTTAATTCATGTGCGACCATTCTTAATAACCTTTCTTGAGATTCTATTCTTTTTGTTAATGTCTCATTTTCTTGTCTTAAAACAAGAAGTTCGTCTTCTAGAAGAAATTCTTTTTGAGTTCTTATTGAATCAATTTTGGATGGTTGCAAATTAATCCCTAGATTTTTTGTTAAGCCTTCCTGCGTCCACCTTGGCAGCCATTTCTGCAACTGAGAGAAAATATTACTTCCAGCAAATATTTGCTTTGGAGCTGGGGAAATCTTAATAAGAGCGGGTATAGCCACTAGTCTATGTAGTTCAAGTAATTCTGGCTGTTCTGTGGGCTCAGAAATCTGAAGAGATATCTCAAATTCACAATCATCTGATTCTAAATAAGCTATCAGAGACTTAATATCATTACTAGAAAGTTGAGTCCTAGCTGCTACAAGTATTAATTTTAGCTCTTTTTTATCATTCAAATGATTTTCCCTGAAGTGTTGAAAAGCTGTTAATCCTTATAAACACATTAAGATATTTATATTTATTCTACAGATAAGCTATGAAATAGATGAGTCATATTTATATATGGTTGTTATTAATCATAAGAAAAATCTAGATTTTGGTGAAAATAATTCTCCAGAAATTAGTTTAAATAGTAATTTAAAAAGGTGGTTTTCAAGAAATATTGGTATTTGGAAATCTAATAGATCATATTTTCTTGATGAAGGACAAAAAACTTATAATTTATGCATGAATTTAAATATACAAGCTCTTAAAAATAAATCTGAATGGGAGTCGCACTATAAATTCACCTGGTATCCAGAAAGGAAATATAATTTTTTTGAAGAGAATCCCCAATATAAAGAACAAGGCGAAATGCATGCATTCTTAAAGGGACACCAACTTATTAGGGGCAAATTTTATTTAAGTAATGATGGTGGCATTTCAAATATTAAGCAAGTCGATGAACACGAAATGATTTTTGAATCTTCTTATCAAGATTGGTATATTATTGAACATACAAGACTAGTAGATTCGGATAATTATAGATTCAGGGTTATATATTCATGGAACAAAAATAAACTAAAAATAGTAGAGAATCATCACGAAATAAAAATTATTAAGTAAGTACTTTTTATCAATTAATATTAAAAGTAAAAATGTTATCTTGTAGTAAATATTATTAGTTAATGGATATTAATTTTCATTCAAAAAGGTTTCTCAAATTGTTAGGTATTAGTCTTATTGTACCCATTACACTTTTTGAGATTAATACAATTAATAAACAAATTAAAGCCGAAAAAAATTTAATTGCTGCCTCAGAAAAAGATCTTTTCTTATACAGGCAAATGGGGGCATCTTATCTTTGTATAGCTTCAAAAGCTGAAATAGATTTCAAAAAAAGTCTTGGCGTTGCCAGCGCTACTTTTGCAAATGTAATAATTGGCAAGCATGGTGGGGCTATTGAAGAATTAGGAAATAAAAAACTAGATGAAAAAAGATTATATAACGCAGGTACATTTCAGATTATTGGTAGTGCACTCAATATTTGTCCTGAAAGTGTTCCAAAGAATATAAAAAATGATTATGAAAAAAGGTTAAAACAATTTATAAAGGAAAGCAAAAAATAATTTTATTTATTACCTAAACATTGAACTAACAGAACTTTCTTCATGAATTCTCCAAATAGCTTCACCAAGCATATTTGCTACAGAAAGAACTTTTAACTGTGTGAAATTATCTTTAACAAGAACTGGTATGCTGTTGGTCACAATAACTTGTTCAAATAAATCTTTTGTACTTAATCTTTCATAAGAAGGAGGAGAAAATACAGCGTGTGAAGCACATGCAAATATTCTATTAGCTCCTTCTTTTTTTAATAAATGAGCTCCCGAACAGATTGTCCCCCCCGTGTCAATCATATCGTCTATAAGAATAGCCGTTTTACCTTTAACTTCACCAATAACCGTTAGACTTTCAGCTATATTATGAGCTGATCTTCTTTTATCAATTATTGCTAACGGAGCATCTTTCATTAATTTTGCAAATGCTCTTGCTCTAGCCACCCCGCCTACATCAGGCGAGACAACTACAACTTCATCTAAATTTAAAGATTCTAAATAATCAATTAATACGGGCGAACCGTAAATATGATCACATGGTATATCAAAATAACCTTGTATTTGAGCAGAATGTAAATCCATAGCAAGAACTCTATCGACTCCTGATTTCTCTAGTAAATTAGCAGTGAGTTTCGCAGTTATAGACTCTCTTCCTGAAGTCTTTCTATCTGCCCTTGCATATCCAAAATAAGGAATTACAGCCGTAATTTGTCTCGCAGATGCCCTCTTACAAGCGTCAACCATTATCATAAGTTCCATTAAACTATCGTTTACAGGAGCGCATGTAGGTTGAATCAGGAAAACATCGCAACCTCTAATAGATTGCTGAATCTGAACATAAAGTTCTCCATCAGCAAATCTTTTAGATATTAAAGGTACATTTTCAATCCCTAAGTATGATGCAATTTCTTCAGCTAATTTAGGATTTGTCGTTCCACTTACTAGCCTTAATCTACTATTAGTTAGATTAAAATTAGATTCATTATTCTGCACTGCCGTGATAAAACTTGTCACGAAATTAGCAATATAAAACTATATTCTTATCGTAGTCGTTTATTGGAATTTCGCAAAAGATAATGACTAGATCTTTTCAAAAGTCATATCTTTTAAGCAAAATGTAAAATAAAGTCGATTAAAATCAGAGTTCATTTATAAATCAGCCAAATAAAACTTAAATAATTATTTGTCAATTAAAAAAAATTTGTATATCGTTGAAATTAAAGGATTAATAACAATTTAGTTGTAAAGATTCAAAATATAATTAAAAAATGACTAT
Source organism: Prochlorococcus marinus str. MIT 9107 (assembly GCF_000759855.1). Lineage (GTDB taxonomy): Bacteria > Cyanobacteriota > Cyanobacteriia > PCC-6307 > Cyanobiaceae > Prochlorococcus_A > Prochlorococcus_A marinus_N. Next base: position 75,391 of record NZ_JNAI01000007.1, on the reverse strand, counting down.
TCAAACAGTTCTTACAAAAAAATCATTAGGCATACTTATGCATCCTACATGTATACCAGGAGGAAGATTATGTGGAACTTTTGGTAGAGGAGCTAAAGAGTGGATAAAAAAGCTTCACAAGCATGGGATCGAATACTGGCAATTTTTACCTCTCACACCAACTGACTCTAAAGGATCGCCATATAGTTCACCATCTAGTTTTGCACTGAACCCATGGTTTCTTGATATAGATTTTTTAATAGAGAGAGGTTTTATCTTTATTTCTAATAAAGAAGAATTAGGACCTACAAATAACAATAAGAATTATTTTAATTTTGAGGAAGCAGATGATTTAAAAAAAAAATTAGGTCGCCTCCTTTTGCAAGGTTGGAGTTCCCAATCTCAAGAGAGAAAACTTGATTTTCATAAATGGAATAGTGAGAATTCATGGGTTGAAGATTATGCAACATTTATTGCTATCAAGGAGGAATTTAATATGTTGCCTTGGTGGCAATGGCCTCAAGAATTTAAAATGAAAAATAATAAGTTCTTAAAATCATGGATTAATAAAAAAAGTGAAAAGATCCTTATTGAAAAATTAATACAGTGGCATTTAGATGAGCAATGGAGAACTATTAAAAACTTTGCGAAAATATATGGTATTAAGTTAATTGGAGATTTGCCCTTTTATGTCTCTAGAGACAGCGCCGATGTATGGAGTAATAAATCATTATTTTCAATTTTTAAAAATGGAGATTTAATCTTTCAAAGTGGTGTTCCACCAGATTATTTTTCATCAACAGGACAATTATGGGGTTCCCCTACTTACTTTTGGTCAAGACATAAGCGCACTAATTTCGATTGGTGGAGAAAAAGATTTAAAAGGCAGTTTGAACTTGTGGACTTGTTGAGATTAGACCATTTCAGAGGGTTAGCAGGTTACTGGAGAGTTAATGGCTATTCTAAAACAGCAATTTGCGGCAAATGGATAAATTCTCCAGGAAGAACACTTTTAAATAAACTAAAAAATGATTTAGGATCTGACTATCTACCAATAATCGCGGAGGATCTTGGAGTAATAACGTCTGATGTAGAAAAATTAAGGAAAAATTTTGAATTGCCAGGGATGAAAATATTACAATTCGCTTTTGATGGGAAAGAAGATAACCCATATTTGCCTAAGAATATTAAAGGAGAAAATTGGGTTGTTTATACAGGAACTCATGACAACTCTACTTCTATCTCATGGTGGGAAAGTTTAGATGATTTAAACAAAAAACGAATTAAAGATGAGTACAATTTTTCAGAAAATCCTTCACTGAGTTTAATAGAAATAGGTATGAAAACAAATGCCAATCTCTTTATCACTCCAATACAAGATATATTATCTCTAGATGATTCAAGTAGATTCAATATACCAGGCACTACAAAAAACAACTGGAGATGGAAATTAAATCGAACTTTAGAAGAAATAGAAAACGATCTTAGAACATTTAGTAAGCTAGGAAATGATTATGGGAGAACAAGAAAATAGGGTCTTGTTGAAGATTATTTATCAATGATTTTATTTTCAATATTTTGAATCTCAATAACATTTACATTCAAAATAAAGTATCTTTTTAATATAAACACAGTTAGAACTAATATAAAAAAATACAAAAGTGTTCCTTGCCAAGTATTTATAAGATCAAATTTGCTTAAGAGAAAATCCTTTTTTTCTTTCTTAAAAGTTTCTCTTTCTCTAATTGCTAAATCTAATAGTGTATTTTTTTTAAAAACTAAGCATTCCTCTAATTTAATTAATATAGATCTTATAAAGGGATACTTAGGTCTAATATTTTTATTATTATTTTCAATAGAAAATATTGTTCGTTCAGGAATTTTTGATATCTGTGACAATTCTGTTATTGTTAGATTCTTATGGATTCTTGCCTCTTTTACTAACTTTGCGATTTCTATATACTTATCGACTACTTCATAATTAGTGCCTATATTCATTTCATATTTTTTATTAAATAAAAAAAGATTTTTCAAAATATTCATCCTATATTTCCAAATTAGTTAATTCGTTGACTACTCAATTTTTATAAATAAGTAATTTATTAAATTTTAATAAATAAAAATTCATAAGTAAATTTATTAGATATAAAGATAAAACTATACTGTAGAAATAATATTCTGAACTGCACTTTTTGCAATATTTAAAGGGCTAAAAGTATCTCTAATTAAACCTAAGAGTTTTTTAGCATCAGTAAATTCTAATTTGTCATCTTTAATAAGGCTTAAAAGAAGATTTTTCCTAACTTCGGATCCTTTTTTACTAACAAATAATTTCAATCCAGCATTAGCAACTGGTATTAGATCTGAATTGATATTTTCAGAATCTTTAAATAAAATATTTAGTAAACTTTCAACTTTTTCTATTTGTATTCTACCTTTTTTATCAAAAACGACTTCTAATAGAATTTCTAAAATCTCATCAGAATTATCAGTAAGTAGTTTCTTAGCTATATAAGGATATGCGATTTTTAAAATTTTAAATTCAGGATCTAATCTAAGTGCCAAGCCTTCTTGACTAACAACTGCTCTTATTATCAAAGCAAACCTACTAGGTACTCTAAATGGATAAGAGTACATTAGTTTTGAGAATTTATCCGTTACATTTTTAAGATTAAAATTGCCAACCTCAGCGCTTAGAGATCCTCCTAAAACATCTTTTAATGGTTCAACAAGTTTATGAAGATTTTGTTCTTTGGTTAAGAAACCTAATTTCTGAAAATCTTTTGCAAGAAGATAATATTCATCATTTATTATGTGAACAATGGCTTTAATAAGAGTGAGTCTATCTGAATTTGTAATTGTATCCATCATTCCGAAATCTACATAAGCTAAATTTCCATTATCTGCATTTCCCCCTTTGAGAGCAAACATATTTCCAGGGTGTGGGTCAGCATGAAAATATCCATATTCAAATAATTGCTGCAGACCACTGATTACACAAGTTTTTATAAAAGAGGCAGGTACCAAGTTATTTTCCTCCAATAAAGCCCTATCTCTTAATTTGACTCCATCAATCCAAGAGGTTGTAATAATTTTCTTTGATGAATACTTTTTTTCCAATTTAGGGATAAAAACATTTGGGTTATCTTTGAATAAATTTGAGAACTTCAAAGCATTTTCACCCTCTTTTTCATAATCAATTTCATCAAAAAGCGCTTTCCCAAATTCATCGATTATTTCTCCAATCCCAACACCAATATTTAATGGTAGGGTTGGAGATAAAAAAGTTGCTAAAAACCTTAAAATCACAACATCTCTTCTTATAAGAAAGTATAAATTTGGCCTTTGTACTTTTACAGCTACATAAGTATTGATTTTTGTTTTTGCTTTATAGACTTGTCCTAAGCTTGCCGAAGCAATAGGACTTTCAGGAAACTCATCAAATAATTCATTAGGTGGCGCACCAAGTTCGTCTTCAATAATTTTTAAAGCAATTTTGTGATCAAAAGCTGGGAGATTATCCTGTAAATTGGTAAGTTCTGTAAGCCAATCTTGTCTAACAAGATCCGGTCTAGTTGAAAGTGCCTGTCCTAATTTTATAAAACAAGGTCCTAAATCTGTTATTACATCAAAAAGATATTTTGAGAGATTTTTTTGTACATTTTTATTTTTACTGTTACCTTGAAAAAGTATTCTTAAAAAAAGAAAAACAAAAGTTAAAAGGATATATAAAACTCTCGGGATGAAAATCCATGGTCTCAAAATCAACCAAATTAAGTCACCTTTTGCTGAGTATTGAGAGTAATACCTTGTCATTTAAGTTAAAAAATATCAAAGAAGGATTCTTATTAGTCCATTCTATATATGCCAATAATACTTTATGAGCATTTCATCTTTTCTAACTAAAAAGTTTTTAAAGTCACTTTTCTTTCCCGCTCATAACAGAGGGGCAGCTTTACCCAAGAAATTAGTGCAATTATTAAAAAAACAACCGGGCTATTGGGACTTACCTGAACTACCAGAGATAGGCTCACCCCTATCCAAAAGCGGATTAATTGCCAAAACTCAAAGAGAATTCTCTGAGAAATTTGGGGCGAAAGGATGTTTTTTTGGAGTTAATGGAGCCTCAGGATTAATACAATCAGCGGTAATTGCAATGGCAAAACCTGGCGAAACTATTCTTATGCCAAGAAATGTTCATATAAGTGTTATAAAAATCTGTGCAATGCAGAATATACATCCAATATTCTTTGACCTTGATTCTTCATCAGAAACTGGTCATTACAAACCAATAACAAAAATATGGTTGGAAAATGTATTTAAAAAGATAAATTTTAATGAAAAAAAGATTGTAGGGGTAATTCTTGTAAGTCCCTCTTATCAAGGTTATGCAGGAGATTTAGAGCCCTTAATAGATCTTTGTCATCAAAAAAATTTACCCGTTTTAGTTGATGAAGCTCATGGTTCTTATTTTCTTTTTTGTGAAAACCTTAACTTACCAAAATCCGCTTTAGTATCAAACGCTGACTTAGTCGTACACTCATTGCATAAGTCGCTAAATGGTTTATCTCAAACAGCCGCATTATGGTACAAAGGGAATCTCGTAAATGAGCATAATTTAATCAATAGTATTAATTTGTTGCAAACTACTAGTCCAAGTTCCCTATTACTTTCTTCTTGTGAAGAGTCTATTAAAGACTGGTTAAATAAAAAAAGTTTATCAAAATATCAAAAAAGAATTTTAGAGGCAAAAAGTATCTACAAAAAATTAATCCAAAAGAATATTCCTCTGATAGAAACCCAAGACCCTTTTAAAATAGTATTAAACACCTCTAAGGTTGGAATTGATGGTTTTACTGCTGACAATTTTTTTTATAAAAATGGTCTTATTGCTGAATTACCAGAAATGGGGACTCTAACTTTTTGCTTAGGGTTTGCGAATCAGAAAGATTTTCCTAATTTGTTTGAAAAGTTGTGGAACAAATTACTATTAAATTCTAAAAATTTAAAAAGTTTAGAAGTACTCCAATCGCCCTTTAAACTAGTTCAAACAACCGAGATTGAAATTGGAATTGCTTGGAGAAGTGAGACTCAGATTATTTCTTTCTCTCAATCATTAAATAAAATATCAGGAGATATTATTTGCCCTTATCCTCCTGGAATACCTCTACTAGTCCCTGGAGAAAAAATTGACATAGATAGGTTTAATTGGATAAATAATCAAAGTTTGTGCAACAAAGATCTGGTAAATTTTAATATAAGAGTCATAAAACCATAGAAATTTAATATGAGATTTAGAAGCGGATTACTTATAGGAATATTTGGTTTAATTGTTGTTTTGTTAGGGGGGTGGTTTTTTACATTAGCAATAGCATTGCTTACTTATTTAGCATCATTAGAATTTTTTAGAATGGCAGAATTTAAAGGAATAAAACCAGCCACAAAAACCACATTGTTTTCATCATTCGTTATTATAATTACTACTTATCTTGAGACCATAGGGTTACTGGAAGGAGAGATATCAAATTCAATTTTGCCTATCTGTTCAGTTGGAATATGCACTTGGTTACTGTTACAACCAAAACCTGGAACAATTTCAGATATTGCTGCTTCTATTTTTGGATTATTCTATTTAGGTTTTTTGCCAAGTTACTGGATTAAATTAAGGGGATTAGAGTCAGTGATAATAAGTTCAAATCAGGGTTTGATTTCGTTTGAAAACTTATCAAATACATCGGGTCTTCATTTAACTTTAACTTCCTGTTTTTTAATTGTAGCTAGTGATATTGGTTCTTATTTCATAGGAAAGTCATTTGGTAAAAAATCTCTTTCTCCAATCTCTCCTAGTAAAACAATAGAAGGTTTAATTGGAGGAATATCCTGTTCAATTTTATTAGCAATATTTTTCACATTTTCACTGAATTGGGAAAATCCATTATTAGTTGGAATTTTATATGGAATTTTAATTTCTCTTATGGCATTAGTTGGAGATTTAATTGAATCAATGATGAAGAGAGATGCAAAAATAAAAGATTCCGGAACTTTTTTACCCGGACATGGAGGTATTCTTGACAGAATTGACAGCTACATTTTTACTCCATCTGTTTTGTATTACATTTTTATAATTCTAAAGTATCTAAATTAATTATGAAATTTTTTTATTCCAAAAAATAATCTTGGATAATTTTACTAGATAATAATGGTAAATCCATATGAGGAAGATGACCACAATTTTTCAACCCTACAAAATTTAATTTATCAATTTTTTTTATATTTTTAATCTCTTTTTTTCCCAGAATACGATCATTTTCTCCACATACTGTTTTAATTGGGATATTTTGGATGTATTTATGTGTCCCAGCAAATCCTCCACTTTTTGCAAATGATGCAAGTGAGTTCCTCCATCCTTTACAACCTAAATGAATTGAAGCAATTTGCTCTTCCATTTTACCCACGCATTCGTCTGGAAAAGCAAATGCTTGCCTGCAAAGACTTTTTCTTACCTGCGGTAATCCAAGAAATGAGGCACCAATTTGGTTAAGAGGAAAAGGGATACTCTTAGGTTCTCCGAACAATCCGGCGGGAGATAAAAGAATAATTTTATCTATTGAATTTGGGATTTCAAAAGCAAGTTTTAAAGCTACTGAACCTCCCATAGAGGCACCAATAATTTTAAGATTCTTTGTTATTTTTAAGGCCTTAAGGAGATCAATTAAATATGAAATTATTTTAGATGGATTGTATTCATTTGTTGCGCACCTTGGACTAAAACCAAAACCAAACAAATCAGGAACTATAACTTGGAAATTTATTTTTAATGATTGATATATTCTCCTAAACTCTAAAAAACTGCTGTCAAAACCATGAAGGAGAAGTATAGGTTGACCTTTTCCTCCGATAACTACAGGAAATTCCAAAGATTTCCATTTCTCATTGAGTTTGATCCACTTAACATCATTTGCTAAATAAAGCCCCAATGGATCTAATAGAGATAATTTGGCTCTCTCAAAAAATTCAACATTTAAATCTCTAAATTGTTCGAAATGGGATTTGTTAGTCAAAATATAATTATATTTTAATTTTTTGTTGTTCAAAATTTGAAATAACTTCAATTATATCTTGTTTACTAATTTCAAAAGGTAAAAAGTGAATTTCAGATTTATCTCTACAAGTAAAATCAGCAATTTTTTCTAAATTTTTATTTTCAAAAACATTAATTCCTAATTCTGAAATAGTAGTAGGCAAATTCAATTCTTTCATGAGTTCCAACAATTGTTTAATAGACTGCTCAGCTAATTTATTATTATTTTTCATTTCTTCAAGTCTTAATTGCAATAACAATCCAACTCCAACAATCTCGCCATGTAAGAACTTATTTGGGGTAACAATCTGAGTAATTGCATTATGGATAGCATGTGCTGCTGCTGTCCTACACTTTTCTCCTCCGATACCTCCAACTAATCCTGCTGTAAGTCCACATGCTTCTATAGTATTCCTCCAAGAAGAATTATTTTCAAACTGGCTCTTAAAGGCTTTTTCTCCATCTATTAGTAATTGATCTCTTAGAACTCTTGAAATCTGAATAGCTTGTTGAACAAGACCATCATTTATAGTTGAACTTGTTATTGAAGATTCATACCATTTTGCCAAAGCATCTGCTATTCCACTTGCGAGTGTTCTTAATGGAGCTGTTTGAATAAATTTATGATCGTAGACTAGGATTTTTGGACAAGATCTTAATGAAACATCCTCTATGAATTGGCCATTTTTTGTATAAATATTGGATAAAGCCGTCCAACCTGCACATGTAGAGGCACTAAGAGGCACTGTAATACAAGGGATATTTAGAGAATCTGCTATGTATTTCCCAGAATCTAGAACCTTGCCACCTCCAGCTGCGATAACAGAATCATGATTATTGTTTAAAATGATTTTCTTAACTAATGAAATATCTTCGTAACAACAATCAAATTGTAAAATAGCTGAACTGACACCAGGGATAAGATTTTTTAAGTCTCTAAAAATCTTATCTCTGATAATTTGCGTATGTACGCTTCTACCTAAAATTAATGGATTTTTAGTTAATTTAATAATTTGAGGTAAAGCTTTTTTCCAAGCATCACTCCCCCTAAAAATATTTTCTGGAGAGATTGACTGCATATTTACTTTGAATAACTAGAAGTTAGCACTTGCTAACTCTTGAGGAGATTCTTCGGTAGTGATACTAATTTTAACTTTTTTATTATCATCTACATCAACTAAAGCCTTATCGCCATCTTTTATTCTCCCCGAAAGAACTTCTTCCGCCAAACTATCTTCCAATAAGCGCATAACAGCTCTTCTTAAGGGTCTTGCTCCATAAGAAGGATTATAGCCTTCTTCAACAAGCCTTTCTTTGAAAGCATCAGTTACATTTAACTTGATACCTTTATCTTGTAATCGTGCAAAAACCTCTTGCAACATGATTTCGGCAATTTGTTTAACCTCATTTTTAGTTAGTTGCCTGAATACAATAATTTCATCAAGTCTATTTAAAAATTCAGGTCTAAAGTATTGCTTTAGTTCTTCATTAACTAGAGATTTTATTCTATTATATTGACTATCTTCAACAGAATCACCGGAAAACTCAAATCCTAAACCACCGCCACCTTTCTCGATCACCTTAGAACCAATATTAGAAGTCATTATTAGCAAAGTATTTTTAAAATCAACAGTTCTACCTTTGGAATCGGTTAATCTACCATCCTCAAGTAGTTGCAATAATAGATTAAATACATCTGGGTGAGCCTTTTCTACTTCATCAAATAAAACAACCGTATAAGGACGTCTTCTAACCGCCTCGGTAAGCTGACCTCCTTCATTAAAACCAACATACCCTGGAGGCGAACCTATAAGTTTACTGACTGTATGTCTTTCCATAAATTCTGACATATCTAATCTAATCATGGATTCTTCGCTAACAAAGAAATATGAAGCTAATGATTTAGTTAATTCGGTTTTACCAACACCAGTAGGACCTGAAAAGATAAAACTTGCAATGGGCCTATTGGGATTTTTTAATCCAACTCTTGCTCTTCTTATTGCCCTAGAAACAGCCTTTACAGCTTCATCCTGCCCAATTAATCTTTGGTGAAGTGTTTCCTCCATATTAAGCAGCTTGACTGATTCGGTTTCTGTTAATTTTTGAACAGGTACACCAGTCCATGATGCAACAATATTTGCCACGTCTTCTTCACTAACAAGAGGGTTTTGTAAGAGTTTTGAATCATTTTTAGACGAGTTATTCTCAATATCAGAATCTTCCTCAGCTGAAGAGTCTTTTTTATTTTCGAGCACCTCTTTAATTTTTGCGGACAACTCTATCTCTTTTTCTCTTAATTGGCCAGCCTGATCAAAATTTTGATCCCTTACTGATTCTTCCTTTTGTTTTTGGATTTGTCTTAATTCTTTGTCTATTTGTTTGGCTTCAGGTGGGAGTTTAGAATTTATCAATCGAACTCTACTTCCTGCCTCGTCGATAAGATCTATAGCTTTATCAGGTAGAAATCTATCAGATATATAACGATCTCCTAGATGAGCTGCAGCTTCTAGTGCATCATCAGTAATTTTTAGACGGTGATGTTGTTCATAACGTTCTCTAAGACCTTTTAATATTTCGATTGTATCTTCAATAGATGGTTCACCCACCTGTACCGGTTGAAATCTCCTTTCTAGAGCAGCATCTCTTTCAATATGCTTTCTATATTCGTCGAGTGTTGTTGCTCCAATACATTGAAGTTCTCCACGGGCCAATGCAGGTTTCAGAATATTTGCAGCATCTATTGCTCCTTCAGCAGCACCAGCACCTATTAAAGTATGAACTTCATCTATGACAAGTATTACGTTACCTGCAGATTTAATTTCTTCCATTATTTTTTTTAATCTTTCTTCAAATTCGCCTCTATACTTTGTTCCAGCGACCAAAAGTCCTATATCTAGAGTTAAAACTCTTTTATCTTCGAGTATGTCTGGTATGTCCCCAGTCTGTATCCTTTGCGCCAACCCTTCTGCAATAGCGGTTTTACCTACACCAGGTTCTCCAATAAGTACAGGATTATTTTTAGTCCTCCTGCCTAATATTTGCACTACACGATCTATTTCTGCTTGACGTCCCACCACTGGATCTAGTTTTGATTCACTAGCTAATTTTGTTAAATTTGTTCCAAATTCATCGAGAGTGGCAGTTTTTAAATTACCCTTACTAGAGTTAGCGCCTGAAGCAACTTCAGCTGTTTCACCTAACATCCTTATAACTTGAGTTCTTACTTTGCTCAGGTCAATGCTAAGATTTTCAAGAACTCTTGCTGCTACTCCCTCACCTTCTCTTATTAAACCTAATAAAAGATGTTCGGTACCAATATAGTTATGTCCCAGCTGACGAGCTTCCTCAAGTGATAATTCTAAAACCCTTTTAGCCCTAGGTGTAAAAGGTATTTCTACGGCTACAAAACCTGAACCTCTTCCTATTATCTTTTCTACTTCTATCCTTGAATCTTTTAAATTAACGCCAAGTGACTTCAGTACCTTTGCTGCAACTCCCGTTCCTTCTCCAATCAAACCTAAAAGAATTTGTTCAGTTCCAACGAAATTATGACCAAGTCTTCTAGCCTCCTCTTGAGCGAGCATAATGACTTTTATGGCCTTTTCTGTAAATCTTTCAAACATTAGAAGATTAAATTCCTACTAATAACCTACCAGTAATATGTGATTTTTGTGTTCAGAATGAGCTTTTGTGAATAGCCAAAAGTATATTTTATTCAATCAAAATTAACTTTTTTAGTGATATAGCAATAAATTAAAGTAATTTCAAGCATTCTGGTTATCCGAACAATTAAATTTTTATATTATTTTGTTGTTAATTTTTTTTCTTTTAAGATGGCACCTGAACCGTCTTTATAGTAATTTTTTCTTACTCCCACAGTAAAAAAATCAAAGCGACTATAAAATCTTTGAGCAGTAATATTATTCTGTGAGACTTCCAATAGTAATTTATTTAAATTTATCTTTTCACATCGTTTTATTAAATAGCTCATAAGGTAAAAACCAAAACCCCTTTTCCTAAATTTCTGATCCACTACAAAATAATTTATTTGAGCTTCATCAAGAACAACTTGAAAAACGCATATTGCTATTAGTAAATTCGCAAAGAATAAGCCAAATATTTTTGAACCCTCTTTTTTGAATTCGTCAACCCATTGTTTTTTGCTCCATAATGAAATTGTATTTGAATCTAATTCATAACATAAGTCAATATCATTCTCATTTATTTGTTTAATAGATATCATTTTATAATATACCTACAATCAAAATTTCAAATTTAAAGTCATTATAAAATATGGCAGTTTAGTATAAGTTTGTTTATGTCCTCCCATGGAAGAAAAAAAATCCTTTTTAACGCAAAAAATTGACTCCGAAAGTCCTAATAAAAATATCGTACCTATTACTACATCCATTGGAGGAGATGGGAAATTATCAGTTGGTGGATGTTCTATTGAAGAATTAGTTAAAAAATATGATTCTCCCCTTTATATTTTAGATGAAACCACTTTAAGAAACTCTTGTAGAGCTTATAAAAGAGCATTAGAAAAATATTACCCAGGGAATTCACTACCAATTTATGCTTCCAAAGCAAATAGTTCTATATTCATGAGTAACCTGGTTTCCTCAGAAGGTTTAGGTCTTGATGCTGTTTCAGAAGGAGAATTATTAACGGCTCTAAAAGGTGGGGTGCCAAATGAAAAAATTGTTTTTCATGGGAATAATAAATCTGATAAAGAAATAGAGTTTGCAGTCAGAAACAATATAAAAATAATTGTAGATAATGACTATGACTTAAAAAGATTAGATGAGATTTCTAATTCATTAAATCAAGACTTAGAAATAATGATTCGCTTTACTCCCGGAATAGAATGCCATACACATGAATACATTAGGACAGGATCATTTGATAGCAAATTTGGTTTTGGAATTGAATATTTGAATATTTTATTTAAACGTATCAGCGATACTAATCATCTTAAATTAAAAGGATTACATGCTCATATAGGTTCCCAGATTTTTGAACTAGATCCTCATAAAGATCTTGGTGAAATAATGATAAAGGTTATTTTAGACGCCAAAAAATTTGGTCACAATATTAAGGAACTTAATCTTGGCGGAGGTTTAGGTATTAAATATACAGAAAGTGATGATCCCCCTTCAATTGATGAATGGGTTAAAACAATTTCTTCTTCCGTTGTTAAAGCCTGCGAAAGAAACAACCTAGAATTTCCCACATTAATGTGTGAGCCTGGTAGATCTATTGTATCTACAGCAGGCATAACAATTTACAAAATTGGGGCTTTTAAAGAAATTCCTGGTATTAGAACATATTTAGCTGTTGATGGTGGGATGAGTGATAATCCAAGACCAATAACATATCAATCAAATTATTCTGCATGTTTAGTGACTAATCCACTTAATATTAATTCAAAAAATAAATATACTATTGCTGGCAAACACTGCGAATCGGGTGATGTTTTGTTTAAGGAAATAGAACTAGCAAATTGTAAAACAGGAGATTTAATATGTGTTTTTGGTACTGGCGCATACAATAATTCAATGAGTTCAAACTACAACAGAATTCCAAGACCTGCTGCTCTTTTAGTTTGTAATGGAGAAGCAGAGATTATTCAAAAGAGAGAAAGTCCTTTTGATCTTTTAAAATATGATGTATTACCTGATCGCTTTATTAAACAAAATTAGGTACATTTAAATTAATTTTGTATTTAATGTGAATTTTTGGGGGTTTATAAATTTAAAGTTTTTATTAGATGTCTTATTCGCTCTTGGTTTTGGACTTTTATTATTTTCTAGGGTAAAAGAGCAGAGAACGTTATGGCTTTTAAGGGGATATTTATTTTTAGTTTCATCCGCATGGTTTATACAAAGGTATGCTTATCTTCCATTAACATCAAAATTAATTGATGCTGTAGTACTAGCCTGCTCTCTCTCATTAGCAATCCTTTGGCAAGGAGAGCTAAGAAGACTAATGGAATTATTAGGTACTGGTAGGCTAACTGTATTACTAGGAAATCCGCCAAAAGAATTTAGAGCAACTACTACTACTATTACTCAGTTAGTTGATACTGCAGGTAAACTTTCCCAAAATAGAAGAGGTGCTCTAATCGTTGTCGATTTAGGGAGTGACTTAAGGCCTGAAGATTTTTTATATTCCGGTACAAATATTGAAGCACAATTGTCAACTGACCTTTTAATAAATCTTTTTGCTACAGATACGCCTTTACATGATGGAGCAGTTCTCGTGAAAGGTAACAAAATAATATCTGCTGGTGTAATACTTCCTCTTTCGAGACAAGGAATTAGTAGATACGGTACAAGACATTTAGCCGCATTAGGAATTACAGAAAGATTTGATAGATGTATTTGTATTGTTGTTTCTGAAGAAACCGGTACGTTATCCTTAGCAAACCAAGGGAAACTGGAAAGACCAATTACAAGCAGTAGGTTACAAGAACTTCTTGTAGATTTAATTGGCAATCAAAACTCTTTAGGAACAAGTAAAACATCTTTAAGTAAAAATGCTTTATCCCAAAAGACAAGAGTAAGTGATAACATTATCAGTGATATCAATGAAAAAGAGTCTAATAAATCAGAAATCTTTACTCACAAAAAGGATTAACTAATGAGCTTAGGAAAAATAATTAACGAGACAAGTAATGACTTATCTAAGAAAATAGATAAGCGAAAAGTGCCCGAACATGTAGCGATAATTATGGACGGAAATGGGAGATGGGCTACTAAAAAAGGTTTACCTCGATCATTTGGCCATAACAAGGGCGTTAGTGTTTTAAAAGAGATAATTAAAGCATCAAAAAAATTAGGATGTAAGGTACTTACTGTATATGCTTTTTCAACTGAAAATTGGACAAGACCAACTAAAGAAGTTAATTTCCTCATAAATCTTTTTAGAGAAGTTTTGAAAAATGAAATTCTAGAGATACATCAGGAAACAATAAAAATAAAATTCATTGGAGATTTAACCCCTTTCCCAGAGCCTTTAAAAAAAATAATTTACAATTCAGAATCTCTAACTAAAAACAACAATAATTTTTTATTAAATGTTTGTGTTAATTACGGAGGTAGACAAGAGATAGTAAAAGTAGCGAAAAAACTAGCATTAAAAACTTCTTATGGAAAAATAAAACCAAGTGAAGTAAATGAAGAATTGTTTAATTCAGAGCTATTAACTCAAGGAATTAAAGATCCAGAATTACTAATAAGAACTAGTGGAGAAAAAAGGATAAGTAATTTTCTTTTGTGGCAATTAGCTTATTCAGAAATTTATATATCTGATGTTCTTTGGCCAGACTTCAATGAGTTTGAATTTCTTAAAGCAATAATTGATTACCAATCAAGGAATAGACGTTTCGGCGGTATAGAATCATTACCAAATGAATCTTATGAAGATTCTCAATATTCTTCCTAACAAGAAATGACTAATTCGAAAATGCAGTTATATAAAGATATTAGGTTTGATTGGGAGAGAAAGGAGATTTTAGAAATACTTAATATGCCCCTGATTGATTTGATGTGGAAAGCTCAAATCGTTCACAGGAAATTTAACAACTACAACATTCAATTAGCATCATTATTCAGCGTAAAAACTGGTGGATGTGAGGAAAATTGCTCGTATTGTAGCCAATCAATCTACAGCACTAGCCAAATAAAAAGTCACCCGCAATTTCAAGTTGAAGAGGTTTTAGCAAGAGCTCAAATAGCAAAAAATGAGGGTGCAGATAGGTTTTGCATGGGTTGGGCTTGGAGAGAAATTAGAGATGGGAAATACTTTAATGCAATGTTAAAGATGGTAAGTGGTGTGAGAGAGTTAGGAATGGAAGCATGCGTTACGGCTGGAATGCTAACTGAAGAACAAGCCTTAAGACTAGCTGAGGCAGGTTTAACAGCATATAATCACAATCTTGATACCAGTCCGGAGTATTACAAAAATATTATTACAACTAGAACTTATCAAGACAGATTAGATACTATCAAGAGAGTAAGAAATGCAGGAATAAATGTATGTTGTGGAGGAATAATCGGTTTAGGAGAAAGTAATGGTGATAGAGCATCTCTCTTGGAAGTTCTTTCAAACATGCATCCACATCCTGAAAGTGTTCCTATAAATTCATTAGTAGCTATCGAAGGTACTGGTTTAGAAGAAAATCAAGAAATTGATTCGATTGAGATGATAAGGATGATTGCTACGGCGAGAATTCTTATGCCTAAGAGCAAAATAAGATTAAGTGCAGGGCGAGAGAATCTTTCAAAAGAAGCACAAATTTTATGTTTTCAATGTGGTGCGAATTCAATTTTTTATGGAGATGAGTTACTTACAACTTCAAATCCATCTTTTCAATCTGACAGAAAACTTTTAAAAGAGGTTGGTGTTCTATTTAATAAAGATTTTGGAATCCATGAAAAAACATTATCCTCTTTATGAAAAGCAAAAACTATAGAATAGTTTCTCTTTATTCTTTCTTCCCATTTCAAGAAGACTTAATTCTTGAACTCAAAAATAAATTATTAAACCTTGAAAATAAAAATGACCTTTCAGGTTTATTGATTTTTGCAAGTGAGGGTATTAATGGAACTATTTGTGCTGAGAAAAATGTAATTGAAATTGTTATCAATTTACTAACGAAATATACCGATAATAGAAATTTAAATATAAAAGTAAACTTTTCAAATAAGAAAGTCTTCAAAAAATTAAAAATAAAACTTAAGAAAGAAATAGTTACAATGGGTGTACCTAAAATAAATCCTTCACAAGATAATGGGAACTATATTGACTCAGTTAATTGGAATAAGTTAATTAAAAATCAAAATACAATAGTTATTGATACTAGAAATCACTATGAGGTTTCAATAGGAACATTTCAAAATGCTATAAATCCAAATACAAAAAACTTTAAGGAATTTCCTAAGTGGGTAGATGATCATTTAGATAGTCACTTAGAAAATAAGAAGTCTCCAAATATAGCCATGTTTTGTACAGGAGGCATCAGATGTGAAAAAGCTACAAGTTTGCTTAAAAATAAAGGTTATAAAAATATTTATCACCTAAAAGGAGGAATCCTACAATACCTTGATGATATGCCTGAAGAAAAAATTTTATTTGAAGGTGAATGTTTTGTTTTTGATAAAAGAGTTGCTTTAGATCACCAATTAGAAAAAGGTTCTTACTCCATTTGTCATGCATGCGGAATGCCAGTTTCAATTCAAGATCAAAAGAGAAAAGAATATAGAGAAGGTATTCAATGTCATTTCTGCATAAATCAATTCAGTGATGATGATAGAAAAAGATTTGAAGAAAGGCAAAAACAGATCGATAGATTAAAAGGGGGACATCAAAAAATCTATCAAGATTAATTTTCCAAAATTATGAAAGTTGAAGAATTAGAAAATGTAGCAAGCTCCGTTGGACTATTAATTAAAATTCAAGTTAGAGAAACTCTTGGATTTTGTTTTTTTAAAATCGTTGTAGCAGAACAAAAAGAAAACATCATAAAGATTTGGGCCGAAATGAAAGGTTGGACTTATTTGAATAAGCAAGGGATTCAACTTGATACATTAAGAATACTGAGTAAAGCACCCCCTTTTGTTTCGGAATTAATATGGGCAACAACTATGTCTTGGGCAATTGAAAAAAAATCAAGCAATAAAGCAAGACTCTTAGCCATTTTTGATAGTGAAGGATACAGCAAAAAACTTGTAAGATACTTCAAGTTAATAGGATTTAAAATTGTAAAAGAAGTTGGTTCTAGCCCATTAGATCTCTTTTTAAGGTTGGTTTGGGGAGGTGCCGGGACACTTATGAAAGGAGAATGTATTCCCATTTTGAAAAAACTTGAAAAGAAACTCTCCTTAATTGAAGATAATTAACCAGCATGATAACTACTTCTAACTAAGGGACCAGAAGATACTTTCTTAAATCCTAATTCCTTAGAGAAAAGATATAAATATTCAAACTCTGATGGATCCCAATATTTCTTAACTGCCAAATGATTTAATGAGGGCCTTAAATATTGACCGATTGTAATTTGATCACAATCTATTTTTTTAAGATCATAAATTGTATTTTTTATTTCATCCAATGTTTCCCCGAGACCTAACATAATTCCAGATTTAGTTTGAATATTAGGAGCAATATCTTTTGACTTTTTTAGTAAACTTAGTGATTTTTTGTAATTAGCACCTCTCCTAACTTCTTTTTGAAGTCTTTCAACAGTTTCAAGATTATGATTAAAGCAAACTGGATCTTTTTCTAAAATCATCTTCAATCTTTTGGTCTGAAGGTTATTAGTTTCATCAAAATTTTTGCCACCACCCCATAAATCAGGAGTTAAAACTTCTATCTTTATAGTTGAATCAATTTTTCTAATCTCATTAATTGTGGATACAAATAAATTTGCACCATGATCAGGGAGATCATCTCTAGCTACAGATGTTAAGACAACATATTTCAAATTTAGTACTTTTACTGCTTCAGCGACTTGAATGCATTCATCAATATTGATTGAACTAGGTCTACCTTTATTTACCTGACAGAAAGCACAAGAACGAGAACATATCGATCCACCTAGTAAAAAAGTAGCTGTTCCTGAGGCATAACATTCTGCTCTATTTGGACATCTTGCTTCTTCACAAATAGTATGAATATTTGATTTTTTGATAAGTCTTTGTATATTTTCAAACTCTGAAGCCTTACTAATAGGAAATTTTATCCAAGAAGGAAGTCTTAAAATTTTTTCTTGCTTGATTAGATTATTTTGACTCATTTTTAAATTAAATTAGTTCTCCCTTCTAACGCCCTAGCTAGTGTAATTTCATCTACATATTCAAGTTCACTGCCCATTGGTAGGCCATATGCAATTCTAGTAACTTTAGTGAAAGGTGATAATAATTTTCCAATATAAAGACTTGTGGTATCTCCCTCAACACTTGGAGTTAATGCCAATATGATCTCATCTATTTCAGACTTACTAACTCGTTCTACTAAGCTTCTTATTTCTAGGAGTTCCGGGCCAACAGAATCCATTGGGGATATCAAACCTCCAATTACATGATAGACCCCTTTAAATTCTCTAGCACGCTCTAAAGCAAGCAAATCTTTGGTTTCTGCTACTACACAAATGAGTTTTTGATTTCTCTCAGAATTTCTACAAATTTCACATTCATCCTCTGAAGTCAAATTGAAGCATTTTGTACAACGACCAACATTACTATGAGCTTCTAACAAGGCCTTTGAGAAATCCCTTATTGTGCTTTCAGGTTGTTTTAAAATAAACAGGGCTAGTCGTTGAGCTGTTCTTGGACCAATCCCCGGAAATTTTTCAAAATGACCAATTAATTTTGAAAGTGGTTTGGTATAGTTAATCAAAATTAAACTATTTCTAGGAATAATTTAGACGCAAAATTCTAAATTGCCATAATTGTTTGCTTTTAATGTCTTATTATGATTTTAATTAGTAATTTCAAACAAAATGAAAAATCTTAAATTTAACCCATACAAATATTTATTTTTGATTTTTTTATGTTTAACACTTAGTGCTTGTAGTGGAGCACTCAATGCGGGATTAGAATCTTATCAAAGCCCAGACGGAAGATATGCGTTTTTGTATCCAACAGGATGGACTAGAGTAAAAGTTGATGGAGGGCCAGAAATTATTTATCATGATTTAATCAATAGTAATGAGACATTAAGTTTAGTAATTTCTGATGTAAATAAAGAGATTCAACTAGAACAGTTGGGAAGCCCAAGTGAAGTAGGTCAAACATTAATTGATAAAGTTATTGCTCCTGAAGGTTCAGGTAGAGAGGTAAAACTTATTAATGCTAACAAAAGGGATGCATCAAATCATACTTTCTATGATTTAGAGTATGCATTAAATTTAAATGAACAGGCCAGACATGAACTTGCTACTGTCGTAATTGATAGAGGAACTCTTTATACTTTTGCTGTAGGAACAAATGAAGAGAGATGGAATAAAGTTGATGGGATGTTTAATAATGTAATTGAATCATTTAACTTCTTAATATAGTTTTAGAAAAATTTTTATTAGATGCCTACTTGAACATTCCACAAATCAGCATATATTTTGTTCTTATCTAATAGCTTTTCATGCTTTCCACTTTCAACTATTTTACCTTTATCAATAACAATAATATTATCTGCACTTTTTATAGTGCTTAATCTATGAGCTATTACTATAGTGGTTCTTTCTTTTGTGATTTTGGTTAATGATTTTTGAATTAAAGCCTCTGTTTCATTGTCAACTGAGGCTGTAGCTTCATCTAATATTAATATTGGAGCATCCTTTAAAATAGCTCTCGCCAAGGCAATTCTTTGGCGCTGCCCTCCTGAGAGCCTTTGCCCCCTTTCTCCCACTATGGTTTTGTAACCATCTGGCAATTGTTCAATAAATTTATGTGCTTCCGCTATCTTTGAGGCATTTATGATTTCTCGCAAACTTGGGTTGATTGAGCCATAGGCAATATTTTCTTGTACAGTGCCATGAAATAAATAAGTTTCTTGACTAACTAGAGATATACACTTTCTTAAATCCCTCAAATTAATTTCTTTAATAGAAATGCCATCCAAGGTTATTGACCCATTATTACTATCATAAATCCTAAGAAGTAGTTTTATTATTGTACTTTTACCGGAACCTGTTAAACCAACAATTCCTAATGTTGAGTTATTTTCAATATTAAAATTTATATTTTTTAAAGTTAAATCTCGTCCAGGATAATTAAAATTTACATTATTAAAAATTATTTTTCCTTTGGTATCTTTAGGTTCAATTTTTATTTTTCCATTTTTTATTTTTATAGGCGTATCTATAAGATCAATTACTCTATCTATTGATGCCATAGATCTCTGAAAATCATCTAAAACATGACCCAAAGTAGTTAAAGGCCATAATAGTCTTTGTGTAATAAATACTAAAAAGCTATAAGTACCTACATTAAGTGTCTTATTCCAAGTTTGGAAACCACCAATTAATAGAATTGCTATAAAAGCAAATAATATTGCGAATCTTATAAGAGGGATAAATGCTGAAGATAATTTTATTGCAGCCTTATTACTTCTTTGATAAGCGAGACTTTCTTTATTTAATCTATTAAGTTCCCATTTTTCTTTGGTAAAACTTTTTATAGTCAAAATTCCACTTAAATTATTATTAAGTCTTGACGCCAGCAGTCCAGCTTTATTTCTTACATCTTTATATTTAGGAGAAAGCTTCTTTTGAAAGTTAATTGATCCTAAGAAT
The DNA here is from genome assembly GCF_000759855.1 of Prochlorococcus marinus str. MIT 9107. GTDB lineage: Bacteria > Cyanobacteriota > Cyanobacteriia > PCC-6307 > Cyanobiaceae > Prochlorococcus_A > Prochlorococcus_A marinus_N. The sequence continues at coordinate 55,037 of NZ_JNAI01000007.1, read as the reverse complement.
ATTATTGGGATAGGAAAGAAAGCAAATAAAGCAATTTTTGGAGCAACACAAATCATAGTTCCACCAATTATTAAAACAGTTATAAATAACTGAATAATCTGATTAGCCCCTTGGTCTAGAAATCTCTCGAGTTGATTTACATCATCATTCAAAATAGATAATAGCCTTCCAGTATTATCGCTTTCAAAAAATTCCATATCTAATTCCTGTATATGCTCATATGCTTTAATTCTTAATTTATGTTGCGATAGCTGAGCTAAATTTCTCCATAAAACCGAATATAAATATTCGAAGGAAGATTCGGCAGACCAAACTATTGCTGATGCAAATGCAAGAAAAATTAATTGTGCAGGGACTTCTTTTATCCCAAAACCAGCAATCCATGAATTCTGTTCTTTTACAACGATATCCACTGCAAGACCGATTATTACAGGGGGGGCTAAATCTAATATCTTGTTAATGATGGAACTAAAAAAAGCAAAAAATAGTAATTTTCTTTCTTCAATAAGATTCAAATAAAGTCTAATTATTGGATTTTGTTTGTTCTTAGATCTCATAAAAAAGCAATTAAATTTTTCTATTATGATTTAAATTTTCTTTAGTTTTTAATTTACATTTTGTTTTTGCTTCTTGATGACTTGCTGTTTGCATAAATTCTTCGTAATAACAGTCACAAGTTTCATTTGCAATTTCTTCACTATATTCAATTTCTGATTTCATCATCTCCTCTTTGACACTTTGAAGACAAAATAATTTTATGATTGAATTTTGTTTCGTTTGAGCTAAATAATTACTATTAAAGGAGTTGAAAAGGATCATCAGATTCACAAAAATAAAGAATTTATATTTGTTAGCTTTCATTCTCTGGGCCTAGTTTCTGACTTTAATTTTTTTTAATTTATTTTTAGTTTCTCTATGCAGATCCCTTGGTAAATCTACCAAACTGTAATCATTAAAAATTTGTATCTTACCAATAGATCTACCATTTATATTAGTTGAATTACAGATTGAGGATATAATATTTGCAACTCTAACCCCATCAAATTTACCAAAGTTAAATTTATAGGTTTCAAAAGAATCATTTTGATAATTATTTCTTCTATTTGAATTTCTAATACGATTATTTCCATTTCTATTTGATCTATTACGATCATTATTATTTTGTTTATGAATCCAAGAATCATCTTCATTAACAAAAAATGCTTTATTACCTATTACTAAATTTATCGCCGCCATTGCAATATTTGAGTGATCCATAGAGTGTTTTTCTTTTAAAGAATCTAATACATCAATAATCAAAGCTTTATTTTCTTCATTTTCATCTTTAGCTAAAGAACTCTCGTTAACGTTCTCTATAAGTTTCTCCATCCTTTTTTCATTTATTATTTTATTACTTGGTATATTAATTTCTTCAATTTTAGTTCTTGTTGAGTTTTCTAAGTTTCTTAGAAAATGTTTTTCCCTTTGATTAACAAATAAAATTGCCTCTCCTGATCTGCCTGCCCTTCCAGTTCTTCCAATTCTATGAGTATATGTTTCATTATCAAAAGGAAAATCGTAATTAACAACAAGTTTAATCCTCTCAACATCTAATCCTCTAGCTGCTACATCAGTTGCAACAAGGATATCAATAAATCCTTTTTTTAATCTATCTACAGTATTTTCTCTTTGATTTTGAGGAATATCACCATTAAGTACTGCAACAGTATGACCTGAATTTTCTAAAGCTTCAGCAATTGAAGTAGTAAGTAGTTTTGTCCTCACAAAAATTATTACTCCCTCGTTATTAAGTTCTAATATTCTTTTTAAAGCATCTAACTTATGATGCCTTTGTACATATAGAAATTTTTGAGAAATTAATTGAGTTTCTTTTTTTACACTTTTGATTAATATTTCGGCGGGATCATTCAGATATTTTTTTGCTATATTTCTAATCTCATTAGGCATTGTTGCGGAAAACAATACCATCTGCTTATTTTCCGGAAGTTGGTCTATTATCCATTCAATATCTTCAAGGAAACCCATATTTAACATCTCATCGGCCTCATCTAAAACAAGACAATTTATGTCTTTAATTTTAAAAGTTCCTTGCCTTATATGATCCATTATTCGTCCAGGTGTTCCAACTACTACGTCAACTTTTCTTTTCAATGCGGAAATCTGATTTCGATAGTCGGTACCTCCATAAATTGCAACAGTCTTAAAATTACTAGATTCAGAACTATAACTTTTAAAAGATTCTGCCACTTGAGTTGCCAATTCTCTAGTAGGAGTCATAACTAAAACCTTGGCATTTAATTCTTTATTATCTGCAAGTTTTTCTATTAGTGGCAATGCGAAAGCTGCAGTTTTTCCTGTTCCTGTTTGCGCTTGGCCTAGTAAATCTCTGCCTAACAATAGTTCGGGAATTGCAGCTTTTTGGATAGGAGTTGGATTTTTGTATCCTTTATTTCTTAAAGAATTTAAGATCGATTGATTAAAACCAAAATCGAGAAATCCATTCTCATTATCATTTCCTTTCGATTCTTGCGATGGTTGAGATTCAATTTCTGATTTGTTCTCTAAGTTCTTTAAATCGATTAGTGAAACATCTTGATTCTGAGATCTATCCTGCTCACTATCAAGAGAGTTATTATTTTTTTTTAAAGCCATTTTAAATGCCCAATGATCTTCTGATTAGGCATTCAACAAATATCTAAATTTACTTAAATTGTTGACTAGCCTTACAGAGCCGAATCATTAATCTAACATCTTGAGGTTAAAATCTTACTAATTTCTCAAAAATAAGATTTAATTTAAATAATATATATTTAGAAATTTTTTCGCTCTTGTTACAGCAGTATAAAATAACCTTTTTTCGAAATTATCTCTGCAAAAGATATTTTCACTATTTTTTTGTTCTTTTAAAGCATATTTATTTCTTCTATATTTTTGGGACCACAAAATGCTTACTTCCTCAGATTCACTTCCTTGAGATTTATGAATAGTAATAGCTATTGCTGGAATAACATTTTCTAAATTAGATGGATCAATTAAAGTGACAATTTCTTCGTTATTATCATTAAATTTTCTGAAAAGATATTTTCTATCATTTTTTAAACCTATAAGTACACCGATATCGCCATTTGACAATCCAAGTTCATTGTTATTTTTTGTACACATGATCGGAACACCCTCGTTAAGAGTTTTAAGGTCATAGGGTCTTTTTTGACCAAGAACAATTTCATTCAAATATTCAACACTCCATATTCCATCATTTTTTTCACATAAAATCAAGTGACTTTGTAAATCAAAAAATATCTTATCTACTAAATCTTTTTCTTTAAGCAATAAATTATCAATACCCTCATCAAATATATATTTTTTTTTACTTAAATTTGAAGTTGAAAGACTTAACTTATTTAGATGACTTTTAATTGAAAAAAATAAATGTTTTGGAATATCTTTTTCTCTACTTTTTGAAAAAGTAACTTCTTTTGATTTATTATTTTTTTCTAATTCTTTTATCTTTTGATTAAGTAAAGAATAATCATTATTAAATATTAAACTACTAATTAATGCTATATCTCCAATATTTCTATAAGTTTTTTCTAAATTTACTACACAAGATTTAATTGCGCTATTTTCACAATATTCAAACAAATAATTCCAGATAGAACAGTTATTTACTGGGGACAATTGATTTTTATCTCCAACTAAAATAATTTTACAGTCCTTTGCTAATAAACTTAAAACTGATTCTATCAAATCTATATTTACCATTGACATTTCATCAATTATGAAAATATCAAGTTCTTTTAGTTTAAATTTCAACTTAAGAGATTTATTTTGAGAATTTAAGATCCATCTATGTAAAGTTTGAAATTCTAATTGGTCTAGAAATTTGCTAAAGGAAATATTTTTATTATCATTAAGAGCTTCTTTTAGTCGAGCTGTAGCTTTACCGGTTGGAGATGACAAACCAATATTTAAAAAGTTATCAATTCGAAGGAGTTCTATTATTAAGTTTATTATTAAAGTTGTTTTACCTGTGCCTGGTCCTCCTTGAAGGAAAACTATGTTTGAATATTTGAATATATTTTTAATTTGATCAATTTTATTATTATCTTCATAAATCATCGAATTCATTAAATTATCGGTATCTATTTTTTTTAAAAATGAATTAATAACTCTTTCTATATTTCTTGACCATTTTGCAAGAGATAATTTTCTATCTACTAATAGGAATGGAGAATTAAGGGAGCCTATCAAGCCTATATTTATAAGAATATCTAGATGTTTATTGGGCCAGCCATCTTCTAATATTTCAAAGATTATTAAACTATTATCTACATCAATAATAGTTTCACCATTTTTTTCAAACTCTAATAAAATCGTTATTATATCTTTTACGAAATTACCATATTTTTTTTCATTGAATTTAAAAATACCTAATATTAAATTAAATATATGGTCATATTGGAACTTTTCAATATCCGTATTTGTTTTAGTCATTCTAAAAAAGGTTATCTAAATAATTAATTCTCTTTAAAGGAGCATTACTAATAAAAACGCCTGGAGATTTATCCTGCGAATTAGATTTTTGAAATAATTCAAAATCTGGCAATCCCTTTAAAAACAAATAAATATATCCTCCTAGATTTTTATGTGGTTGATAATTTTTAAGTCTCCACTTTAATAATCTATGTAATGCTAATAAATAAAGATGAGATTGCAAGGGGTAATGATGTTTAATCATTTCATCTCTCATATTTTCATAGTTATAGTTTCTTGGTAAACAATCACTATTATCACTTCCAGAAATTAAATTACTTTTCCAATCAATTATCCACCATTTACTATCTTCTAATGTATTACCTACAGGAAAAATACAATCAATACATCCTGAATGAAAGCCTTTATTCATAATTTGAAGATCATTTATTTTGTCTGCATATTCTTCACCAAATTCATATTCCTGATCTAAAAGAAAACATTTTGATATATCGTGAGAATTTATATTTCTACCTTTATAAGATAATGTTAAATCATATTTAACTTCTTTAAGTAAGTATTCATTTGGGATATCAACAAGTTTTTTGTTTTGTAATTTACTCCCTAAAGATATATTTATAATTCTTAAAATCGCATCTTTTACTTTAAAAGCCAAAGAAGGATCGATTTGATGAAAGTTTAATTCCTCAATAATTAAATCAATTAATTCTTGATTATTATCGTTTCTGAATTCAAATCTTTCTATTATTTTGTGCAAGCAAGTCCCAGCAATAGTTCCTCTTGGGAATTCGCTTAAGGGATTTGGATAAGAAAAATAATTGGGATAATTCTGTGATTTCTTAAAATTAGACTCTTTGATAATTGATATATTATCTTCATAATCCTTATATTGATTAATGACTGCATCAATATTTTTATCTTTACTTATCCAAGAGGAATAACTTGAATAAGAAATAAATTGATCAGAATTAAATTCTTTGGATATTTTTTTATTAAAGTTATTGATTTTCCAAAGATTATTGTTAAATCGGTTAATTTGAAACTTAGAGAAAATTTCTTTAATTTTCTCTTTTTCTTTAATAACTTCATAAGTAGACTTATAAATATTAATATTTTCCAAATTATTAAGTAAATGATTATTTAAGATATTATTTGTATCTTCTAAATCATTAAAAACTATAAGTTTATATTTGCTTCTTGTAAGTGCTACATAAATTAATCTCTCACTCTCTTTAAATAAATCTTCTTCTTCTAATAATTTAAATTTTTTAACCTTCGCATAATTATTAGAAATATTAATGTAGATGTTTCTATTAATATTTGATTTCCAAATAGGTCCTTTAATTTTATTTGACTTATTAGAAATAATTGAAAGATATGGACATAAGACCATGTCAAATTCTAGGCCCTTACTGCTGTGAATGGTAGAAAGATTTATTCCATTTTGAAGATTATAATCTTTAGTCAAAAAATCTTCTCCAGTACAAATTCTTAAAGAATGATCTAACTGATTTTTATACCAGATAAAAACCTTATTGAGATTAAAATCATTATTGATTAATTCTATTTCAACAATTTCTGAAAGTTGAAATAAATTTGAATTTAAATCTGAATCTTTAATAATCGAGGATGAATTGTAATTTATAAGAAGTTCATAAACAATATTTAAAAAACCCTTTTCTGTAATTTCCTGAGACCAATTAATGCATTTATTTATCAAAATTTCTAAATTATTACTAATTCCATCATTAAGAAATTCTTCTAATTCAATTTCAATAAACTTTGAAGCAGCAAGCAAAGTTATATTTTTAAAAATCATTGGATTTAATAAACAATCAATGAATAAAAACAATAGAGAGCTTGCTTCTGTATCAAAAATATTTTGTTTATTTTGAATTTTGCATGGGAGGTTAAACTGATTTAATTTATTTTTCAAATCTAAGCATTGAGAATTATTTAATGTAAGAATCGCAATTTTATTAATATCAAATTCTTTATTATTTAAGATAAATTCCACTATGTAATGTGTTACAAGATCCTCTAAATCATTATCTTTTTTTGAAAATTCTACAATTTCAAATGCATCATTATATTTAAATTCAGAATTAATATTTTCATTAATTCTAGAAGTTAATTTACAGTAATTAAGTTTTGATTCTTTAAGTCCATTCCTATAAAGTTTATTAATAACATCCATTAACTTTTTTGAGGATCTATAGTTATCTGTAAGACTAAAAACTTCAATTGCATTAGATCTCGCATCCAGGTAAGTCTCAATATCTCCACCTCTAAATTTGTAGATCGCTTGTTTTGGATCTCCGACACAAAGCAAAAAATGATTTTTAGTATTAAAGAACTTTTTTATTAAATTCCACTGAATATTATCTGTATCTTGAAACTCATCTACTAAGACACATTTAAATCTTTTTTGAATTTTATATAGAGTGCTAGTATTAATAATTTCTGAATCTAGAAATGTATTTTCTACAGTCTTTATAAGATCATTAAAGTTGAAAATAGAAAAACTTTTCTTTAATTCAATTAATTTTATATAAGCTAATTGGGTAAATATTCTTACAAATTCAGTGTAGAAACCTTCTTTTATTTTATAAATTTTATCTTGTAATAAATTAAATTTGGTAAAATCTAATTTTAAATTATATTTATTAATTTCTTTTGATATATTTTCATTGTAAAAATATTTAAATAAAAGATCTTCTTTAGAAATATCATAAAGAAAATCAATAAAATTTTCCGAATAAAGTCTTTGGTTAATTTCTTCAATCCAACAATTTACTTGATTAAACTTATCATTTCTTGGTTTTGCAGCATAAATTTGACTTTTACCACCACAGTCCTTAATTAATTTTCCCAAATCTATAAGTTTTAAAAATAATTCCTTACCATTCTTATTCCATTCAACACAAAACTCATTCCAATTTACATAAAAAAATTCATTACAATAATTATTTATATCAATAATATTATATTTATTATTTATTTGAAATTTACAAATATTTTCTTGATCTATATTTTTTAAAATTTCTACAAAAAATGACTTATTGATTCTAGTTCCAAATCTAGAACTTATTTTTTTTTTGGTAACAGCTAAAATCATCTCAGGATTAAGATTTAGAAAATCTTCAATCCATAAATTATCTATTACATCCTTATACAAATTATCTATATTATTCTCAATATATTGATCTTGAGTTACACCTATTTCAATACTATATTCATCAATAATATTATTGCAAAAAGCATGGAATGTAGTTACTTGTAATTTATAAATTTCATTAACGAAATTATCAATTTCGGATATAATTTCTTCCTTAGATTTTCCATTCTCCTTAAATTTCAGATACCAATCTTTAAGAGTATTATCTATATTGATTTCATTATGATTTTGCAAATATAATTTTAAATCCTGAAATCTCAAAAGTATTTTATCTCGTAATTCAGAACACGTATTTTTTGTAAAACTCAATAAGAGTATCTCATCTGGTTTAATATTTTTCTCCAAAACATTTCTTAAAACTATATGAGACAACGTGAAACTTTTACCAGTTCCTGCACTTGCTTCTACTAATTTAAATTTATTATCTAAATTAATCTGATTAATATCCATATCTTTATTGAATTAATATTTAACCTCATTTTTATAAAGTAAGTAATTATTAAATTTATTTTTTAAATATTGCTCTTCTAAAGCAATCTTAAATTTAATTATTAAACATAGACTTATTGATAAAAATAAATAATAAATAGATAGCTTTGTTATGAAAACGCCAAAGGAAATAAATATTAAAGAATAGTACATAGGATGACGAGTAAATTGATAAATTCCAGTAGTAACTAAATTGCTATTAGATATAGGTCTTGGGAAAGGGGATAAATTTCTACCTAAGTCTTTAATTGCAATTAACAATATTATGAAAGCGATTAAGATAATTAAAAACCCCACTAAATAAGAAAAAGGACTAACTTGAATTATTTGATTTTGTGGAATAAATTCCCATTGAAAAAAATGGAGACTAATAATAAAGAACTGTAAACAAACAAGAATTAGTTCATAGGCAGATTTTAAAAAAAATTTTAACTGAAATTTAGTCATTTTTATTTCTTTAATGCTTCAATAAGAGGGCCATATAATCTGAATGATAATTTATCAAAATTATTATTTCCAAAAAAGAAATCTGGTTCTTTTTCATTTCCAAAACATAACTTCATTTCAATATTATCTTTTTCTCCTTTAGAAAAAGTTTTATTACCAATCCATCTATCCGTAAAAGCTTTTTTCTCATTTTTTGATTTTATTTTTGCTTCTACATATTTATAAGTACTTTCTGGAGGTAGAGGTAAACATTTTTCAGAATAATTTTTAAAAATATTAATGTATTCCTCCAAAATTAAATTTGACTCAATTGCTCCTGGTGGTTGAATAATTTGTGATTTATAATGATTTTCTATTCTAAAAATTAATTTAGTCTTTTTTATATTCTTATTTAAAGAAGAAATGAAGAGTGATTTTATCCAAGCCTCTGTCAAACGACTTAAACTTAGTTTCGAATGAATTAATTCAATTACAGTGTCATCAGCGATAAAATATTCTTCTTTATTTGCATTTAATTTTACATAAATTCTATTAATCTTATTATGTTGACTCAAACTTGTAGATAAACTACCTATTAAATCCTTGATTTCTTTTTCCTTTATAAAAAAACTATTTTTGGGCATAAAAATACCATTTTCAACCAATTTATCATTAATATTCAAATTATTTAAATCATCAATAAAATTATGGTTATCAATCTCTAATTCTTGGATTATTTTTGTAATTAGTTGCGACTTTTGCAGATTACTGACATATTCATCATCTGGATGATGAATAAATATTTCCTTGGGAGAAATATTTCTTTTATTTAGCCAATATTTTTGTGGAGTCTTGAACCAATAAATCAGTTCTGACAATTTATAATTTTTAGTATCAGATTTTTTTTCATTCCAATCTATATTTTCTACTAAAGAGTAATTACTTTTAATTATCTTAGAACTATTAAGATCAATTATTTCTTTTTTATTTAAATCAGAATCTTTAATTATTAGTTTTCTTTGGTCTTGTTTTAAAAAACTATCAAAAAAAGAAATTAACTCTTTTATAGGAAAAGAAACATCTAATTTTTTATTATTTTTGTCATTTTTTACCCAATTAACTATAAATTTATCTCTACAGGCAATTAACAACTCAAGAAATAAATATTTCTCTCTATCAAAAACTGATGGATCTCCCAGGTGATATTTATTATTTAATAAATTAATATTTTCATTCTTTGATAATTTTGGATAATAAATACTATTCATGTCTATTAGGAAGATAACCTTATGTGGGATATGTCTTGCATTTTCAATATCACTCACTAGAATCTTGTTGATACGTGATTTGCTTTGATATTTAGCTTTATTTATACAAGAAATTAATATCTCTATAAAAACATTTAACAAAATAGGGTCATCAGGAATTAAAGGTATTGCGTAACTATCAAGAATTCTATTTATTTCGCTTATTTCCAAATTATATTTCGTGTTACAATCAGCAATTTTTTTTAATATAAACTTTATCTTTTCAACCCAAACTAAGTAAGAAAAAGATCCCCTTAGTAGATTAATATATTTTTTTAAATTGATTAATATTTTAACCCATTTATTCAAATCTAAACTTATATTTTTTGGGCTAAATGGCTTTAGATTAAAAGTACTTAAATTGATTTCTTTGTCATAAATTAAGCCTAAAATAATTCTATTTATACACCATTCAAGGCTATTTTTTTCTTCTCCTAATCTTTCATTGGAATCTAATCCCCAATGAAAACCTACTTGGGAAAGTAACAAAATAATTTCATCCTTTTCAGTAACATCAAAGTCCAAGATGTTCTGAGTCTCCTTTTTAGAAAGAATAAAATCTATTCTTTCAATTGTAATTTTTTCATTTGCTATTCCAGTTATGTCAATTAGAAATTTATATATATCTGAAGAATCATTATTATTCTCATCAATAAAAATATAAGGTATCTTTATACCATTTATTATTTCATTATTAAAGATATACCTTAGATAAGGTTTAATTTGATTAGTTTGTGGAGATAAAACAGCGATATCACTATAATTAATATTCTCGCAAGAATTTATTATTTCTATAATTTTATTTCTTATATATTCTAATTGACTATTCTGATTAAAATGCTCACAAAGTAATATTGAATCATCACTTTCATTTACTATAAAATCATTTCTATTATTATCAATTATTCTTTTTTGTATTTGATTAAGGAGAGGAGTATCTTTCTTCTCATAAAAATTAGTTATTGGATCAATGTATATTAGATTATTTTTTAAATTGATACCTTCCTTATAAATATTTTCCTCAATTAGTTTCTGAAAGTTTGCTCCAAATTTACCAAATATTTTCTCAATATTTGTATTAAAATTAAATTTACTTTCAAAATTTTCAAATTCCAACTCACCCTCAATACAATTTATTCTGTTCCATAAATCATCTCCTGCAGATAACAAATACAAATTTACCTTAGTAAATTTTGAAAGTTCTGAATAAAAATTAATATAAAGTTTAGATAAGTTATTATCTGAAATAATATAAATTTGATTTGGTATTTTAATATGAAATTTTTTAATTTCTCTTAAATTCTTTATTAATTCAATCATGTATAAACATGAAGGCTTTTCAGATATCTTTTTCTCTAATAATTTATATAAAATAGGTTGCCAAAATTGATCTTTATTTAAATTCTTATATAGATTAAGTGAATTAATTTCATATCTATTCCATTCAGAAATCATTTCAGGTCTAAAAATTAGATAATCAATAAAATTACTCGTGATCTTTTTTGTCAGATTATATAGGTCTCCATCAATTGTCTTTTTATTATCCAAATATTTATTAATCCAATTTCTAAGCGGAAATGATTCTTTAAAGCTATTTAGTTCTTCTAATGAATCAATAATTCCCCATTTTATTGATTCAAAATTCCATAACCCCATATCAATTTCTGGGAAAAAATTTGTCAATAATGATTCGGTGTAACTTGATATTGTTTTTAATTCATAAAGAGCACTTATTTTGTTTTTTATAGTTATTTGTTCACTTAACCATTTACCCAAAAAATAATTAGGAACAGCTATTTCTAAATTCTCATTTATAAAAGGAGGACATATTTTTAATTCTTCTGCCAAAAGCTCACTAATTACTTCAATTTTGTTTGATTTATAAAGATTGAGCAATTTACTGATTGATTATATTACTCAAGTTTAAATGGATCAGTTATTTCTGCATTAGGACATTCGAATTCCCCAACAGCAACAAACTCTAAACGTAGCTTTAAGAAAGTTATAAATTTTTTATCCGTCGACAATAAAGCTGCTGGGGGGTATGGAATCTTTGATATTAGATCAGCAAATTGATTGGTTTGCAAAAAAGATGGATTTTTTAAGAGCCAAAAATCTATTTCTTTATTGTTTTCTTTGTAGTTTCTCTTCCTCTCTTTCAAAATTTCTTCAAGAGGTTCTTCAACTGTCAAAAACTTTTCACTTGCCGCGACGAAAAAATATGTTGTCATTTTGAAATTTAATTTGATGTAATAAGTGACTTCATTTCACGAACAGACTTTTCTAATCCTACCGCTAAAGCCCTTGCAACAATACTATGTCCTATGTTTAGCTCGTTCATATTGTTAATTGATGCAATTTTTTTTACATTATTGTAATTTAGGCCATGCCCAGCATTAACAACTATTCCAAGGTCATTTGCTAAATGTGCAGACTCTATAATCCTTTGGAGCTCTTTGTATTGATCTTGACCGGTTAGTTCAGAATATTTTCCAGTATGTAATTCTATAAAGTTAAATCCTATTTCTTTGGAATAATTGATCTGCTCACCAACAGGATCAATAAATGCACTAATTTCAATGTTTGAATCTTTTAAATTCCCAACAAAATTCTTAAGGTATGTAACATTGTTTTTCACATCCAACCCACCTTCAGTAGTAACTTCCTCTCTTTTCTCTGGTACAAGTGTTACGTAATCCGGAAGAAGTTTTTTAGCAATATCTAACATTTCATCTGTTGCCGCCATCTCTAAATTCAGTTTAGTTTTTATAGTTTCTTTCAAAAGAAAAACGTCTCTATCTTGTATATGTCTTCTATCCTCTCTTAAGTGAACTGTTATTGAATCTGCACCCCCTAATTCAGCTAAAAAAGCAAATTGTACAGGATCAGGCTCTACAGTTCTCCTTGCTTGCCTTACATTTGCAATATGGTCAATATTTACTCCTAAAGTAGTCATAATCGAAATTTTAGTTTCTAGACAATCTTGTAACCGCCCAATAATAGCGAAAAAAAAAATACAAACCTATAAATTATTAATAAACAGTTGATTGAACTTGAAGAAAAAATTTATAAATACTCATTATAGTATTAATCCTTTTTTAGGTTTTTTAGCTATGTTTGTTACTCAGGACATTGTAATAAAGTGTTTTTTTAGTGAAATAAAAATAAAAAATAAAATCTCCTCAATACCAAACAATTCATCAATTATTTTAGCCCCAACACATAGATCGAGATGGGACGGATTAGTCCTTACTAAGGCAATGGGTAGAAGGGTTACTAAGAAAGATTGCAGATTTATGGTTACAAAATCAGAAATGAAAGGAATACAAGGTTGGTTTCTAAAAAGACTCGGTTGTTTTTCCATTGATCAATTATCTCCTTCTCTTTCAATATTAAAATATGCAGTAAATCTGATAGTAAAAAAGGATCAACTTGTAGTTTTCCCTGAAGGAAAAATTAATAAATACGGAAAGGAACTTGAGCTTAAAGAGGGTTTATATAGATTGGCGTTATTGGCAGCAAAAAAAACAAATTCAATATTTATAATTCCAATTGGAATTGCTTATAGCCGAGTACCTCCTAAAATAAGAGGTAAAGTTTCCTTATGTTTTGGAGAGCCTTTATTAGTAAATAAAAGTTCCAATTTATCAATAAAAGATTTCAATGAAATTTTGCATAAAAGAATGCATAATGCTGAAAATATTGCTTTAAAAAATGTAGGTAGATAAATCCATTATCAGTTAATATAAACTTTAATAAATAATCAGAATATGAAATTCTTAAAAATGTTCCCAATAATTTTTATTTTTCTTGGGATACCAACATATATGAACCTATCTTATGCAGAAAGTAAAAACTCAAATGAATATAAGGTCCTTTCAAGTTCTAACAAAAAGCTATCAATTTCTGATGTAAAAGAATATTTAAATGAGGGCGATAAACTTGTAGAAAATGGTGATTTTGAAAAAGCAAAACGATCTTATGACAAAGCAAGGAATTTAGCTAGACAACTTGCTGGATTCTATAGAGATCTCAATGGATCATTTAAAGGCTTGGATGCAAGAATACCACTAGAAATGGATAAAAAAGGAAGAAAATCTATAAAAATTTGGGCAAAATCAAATGCTAGGCTAGCTTCTCTCTACAAAAGGAAAAAACAACCTGAAGTGGCTGTACCTTTACTTGTTGAAATAATTAGATTAATGACTCCAAATAGTCCTGAAGGCAAAGAAGCATATAATAATTTATTACAACTTGGTTTCGTTGACACAACATATAAAGGTTTCTAAATATTAATCATGATTACTAAATCAAAAGTTATAAATTTAATAATGGAGAAGTTACCTGATTCCCAAGTGAAAGTTGAAAATCTTAAGGGGAATGACCATTTGGAGGTTACTGTAATTTCATCCAAGTTCAATGGATTATCATTAGTTAAACAACATCAGCTAGTCTATTCTGCTCTAAAAGAAGAATTAGCCTCAGAAGCTATTCATGCACTAGCTCTAAAAACAAAAACCCCAAGTTAAATTATGGAAAATCTCACTAAAGATAAAATCCAAAATCTAATAGAATCAAATCCAATTATGGTTTTCATGAAAGGTACTAAATTAATGCCTCAATGTGGGTTCTCGAACAATGTCGTTCAAATTCTCAACTCTATAGGTGTTGAATTTAGTACTTTTGATGTTCTTAGTGATTTTGATGTCAGAGAGGGAATTAAAGAATATTCAGATTGGCCTACTATCCCCCAAGTTTATTTAAAAGGTGAATTTCTAGGAGGATCGGACATCCTTATCGAGATGTACAACTCTGGTACCTTAAAAGAAAAAATTGAGATTGAATTAGCTTCCTAAAAAAATTTATAAGTATAAATACTGATATTAGTTAATAAAAGTTAATATTTTAAACTCTTTTTTTATCAAAAAACCCTTTATTTTCTTCACCACCTTGTTCAATAAAACTTGATGGATCTAAAATCCATCTTTCCATTAAACTTTCTAATTTCTCTTGATCTCTAAGCTCTAAACTACTGCAATTCCTCAAGGCTTGGAGATAACCATCACAGTATAATTGAAGGTCTGAAGAGGTATGAAAACGACTAACCAAGTCTTGGCAACTATCGCAAATTGATTGAAAATGACGAATTGCTTTAGGATTTTCAAATGATGTCATAATTCGATAGATTCTGATTTTTATTTAGCATTTGTTATACCTTATTAAGGATGATAAAAAATTGCCTGGCCCAACAATAATTAAGAATGCAATCAACTGAGCAAATCTTAGCTTCAACCCCTGGCAGTTCACAATTGCCATCGAGCTCTCAAACTCCCTCAAGAGTTCTTGTTGTTGAACCTCACCCCACACTTAGAACAGTCCTTGTACAAAGACTTCGCCAAGATGGTCACCTTGCTGCTGCAGTTGGATCGGCTGCAGAGGCAGTTGACTTATGCAGAGAACAATCTCCTGACCTATTGGTCAGTGCAGAAATTCTTGAGCAGAATACTGCCATGAGGTTAGCCCAACAGTTAGGGGCCTCTGTAATCGTTTTAACTGCAAGATCAGGTGTTGAAGCATTAGTAAATTTATTGGATGAAGGAGCTGATGATGTTCTCAGAAAACCATTTGGTCTTGAAGAATTAGCAGCAAGATGTAGAACACTTTTGAAAAGAGGCAGAATAGGATTACAAGAAAAAGTTGAAGTTGGGCCATTAGAAGTCCATCTTCTCCTTCGTCAGGTGACGCTTAGTGAAAAACCCGTGGAATTAAGCCCTAGGGAGTTCGCATTGCTTTGTGCTTTATTGATGCCCCCTGGGATGGTTAGAAGTAGACAAGAGCTCCTGAGGATGGCCTGGCCTCCGTTTAGCGGTGGACCAAGGTCGGTTGACACTCAAGTTTTAACCTTACGAAGAAAACTAGAACAGGCAGGCTTAGGAGAAGGTGGCGGTATAACAACAGTTAGGCAACAAGGATATAGATTCAGCCTTGATAATATCTAAACCAAAAATAAGCTTATTTCCCCAATAAACATTAGAACCGATAACAATGTGATTAATTTATATGTCCATAATGGTGAGATATAGGATATACCTTCTGTACTAATATTAGTTTTTCCCTCAATTTCATCTAAAAAAATATCAAATTTTTCAATCCGTTGGGGTACTAGAAGATTTTTACCTTCTTCATCAACAAAATAAAAAACTCTACTCCCTTGGCTGGTTGGTAAGGATTTTATAGACTTAATTTCTTCCCAACAAATTTCCCAATTTTTTTTGCCAAAGGTTCTAGAGATAAAACTTGTTTTATAAGAAATTTTCTTTTCACAAGTCTCTATATAATCGCTAGTAATATTAACAATCAAAAATAGACCTAAAATGAAGAAAATCAATGAAGGTATTCTTAATTGTTCACTTGAAATAAATGGAATAGGAACTGTAAGAGCAATATACAAAGAAATTAGAGAGCTTTTTAAAGGAAAAAGAGTTTTAAATTTTTCTGTCATGAGGATAATTTTTTATTCAATCAGGCAAATTAAAATCATTAATATTTAGTTTTGATCCAATTTTATGTGCGCAGGCAAAACCACTAAAAGCTACAGCATTTAAACCTTGCCCGGGAAAACATGAGTCCCCTACGCAATAAAGATTTTCAATATTTGTTGTATTAAAGGGCATTGGAAGAAGTCCGAGTAACTTTTTATTAGGAATTGGTCCATAACTGCCCTCAAATCTTCCAAGAAACTTTCTATGAGTTCTAGGAGTACCAATTTCTTTATGGTCAATATTTTGATCTAATCTTGGGATTATCTTAGAAATTTTTTCAATTAAAAATGAATAGTAATTTTCTTTTTTAGTAAGATATTCCTTTCTTGAAAGATTATCCCATTCACTTATAGAAGAAGGGGTAAATGCATGAATGATATGTTTACCATCTGGAGCTAAAGATTTATCTAAAAGAGTGGGAATAGAAATGAAAATTACTCCCTTTTCATTTTCTAATTCTTCCCAGTCCTCAACAATAATGTGATGGCAATTAAAATTATCATCAATTAATTCTCCAGAGACTCCTAAGTGTATTGAAACAAAAGATGGAGAAGGCTTGTAAGTTTCAGACCACTTATATTCACTTTTTGGTACGCAATCTCTTGAAATTAAACCTTTTTTATTATTTTTAAGACCGAAAGTATCCCATCTTGTGGAATTAGAGACAATGATATCTGAGTGAATTTCCTCTCCATTTGATAGCTTTACTCCTACAGCTTTTTTATCTTCTAAGATTATTTCATTAACATTAGCTCTGTAACGTATTTTGCTCCCTAATTTTTCAAGACCAGTAACTAGTTTCTCAGCAATCTTCCCAACCCCTCCTTTTGGATAATTAATACCTCCTGCATGTCTATCTGTAAAAACCATTCCTGCATTGATCATTGGGGTTTTAAGAGCAGGCATAACTGACCAACAAAAACATTCAATATCAATAAACCTTAATAGTTCATTGTCTTTAATAAATTTCATTGCAACATCTCCAGCATTTATTGGCAACCATCTTGCAAGACCTAGGCAAGATAATGGAGCTTTTAAAAAGACCTTAAAAAGATAAGCTGGATCCTCAATTGACAAAAGTGGTATTGAATCAAGACAGTTAAATACCTTATTACAGGTTCCATAAAATTTCTTGATACCTTCAATTTCCTCCGGAAAACGGTCTGACAATTTGCTGATAAATACTTCATATTCTCTATCAACTGAAATATTAAAATTATTTGGAAGATGATACTCTAGTTGAACAGGATCAGGAATAGTTTCGCATTTTTCATTTACATCTTTTAGAGCTCGAGTTAATAAATTTGTATACCCTTTCTCTCCAAATCCGAAAATCATTGAAGCTCCAACATCAAAGGTATAACCTTTTCTCTTGAACGATCCTCCACTTCCACCAGGAATAATATATTTCTCAAGAACCAAAACTCTCGCACCCTTTGCAGCTAACTGGGAAGCTGTAACCAACCCTCCTATTCCCGAACCGATAATAATTGCGTCAAAATTTTTTTTATTATCTTTCATTTTTAAATTGATAGGTAATTCATTTTAATTAATCTGAACAAGTAATTGATCTTTTTCGAAATATGAATCTAATTTTTTTTTAAACCCTTCCAAAGCATCAAGAGACCTTTCTTGGTAAGCTTTATACCGTATTTTTTTGTCCTTTATTTTATTATTTAATTCTGGCAATAATCCAAATGAAGGGGGCATTGGTTGAAATTTATTTTTTTTCTGATTAGACATTATTATATTTTTATTACTAATAAAGTTCATCAAGGAGCCTATCATTGATTCCGCAGGGAAAGTAACAGGATTTTTTCTTATCACAAGTAAAGAAGCGTTTATACCCGCCAATAAACCACCTGCGGCTGCAGCTACATAGCCCTCCGTCCCTGTTATTTGGCCAGCGGCAAGAAGTGAATCCCTTTTTAAAAATTGAAGTGTTGGCAACAGTAGTTTGGGAGATTCTAAAAAAGTATTTCTATGCATTACACCAAAACGAACAAACTCAGCTTTTTCTAAGCCAGGAATCATTCTAAATATTCTTTTTTGTTCTGACCATTTGAGGTTAGTCTGAAAACCAACCATATTTAATAATTTACCTTCTAAATCTTCTTTCCTTAATTGAACTATTGCATGGGGCCTTTTTTTTAATCTATTTGCTCTATCGAATAAATCGCCCCATTCTGGATTCCATAAACCAATAGCTTTTAAAGGGCCATATCGCATTGTTTCAATTCCTCTTCTAGCTATTTCTTCAATTGGTAAACAAGCTTCAAAAAAATTTGCTGATTCTTTTTCAAAATCCTTTAAAGAAGCCTGCTGTCCATTAATCAATTCATTCCAGAAATTGAGGTATTCATTTTCATTCATAGGGCAATTAAAATATGCCGGATCACCTTTATCATATCTACTTGCTTTAAATATCTTTTCTTGATCAATGGTCTCACCGTAGATGATAGGACTTGCTGCATCATAAAAATGGCAAGAATCAATGCCCGTAAAATTTCTAATTTTATTTGCCAAGGTTTCTGAAGTTAATGGTCCAGTAGCAAGTACGGTAACGGTATCTTTTAAAGGTATGTCTAATTGTTCAATTCTCTTTACCTCAATAAGAGGATGATTTGTTAATTTCTCTGTCAAATATTTGCTGAATTTTGATCTGTCGACGGCTAAAGCGCCTCCTGCAGGAACAGAAAATTTATCAGCTGTTCTAATTATTAAAGAGTTGAATCTTCTTAATTCTTCTTGTAAAAGACCAGCAGCCCTGTCATGACTCAAGGCCCCAAAACTATTGCTACATACAAGTTCGCCAAACTGATCAGTATGGTGAGCCGGGGTTAAAGAAAGTGGTCTCATTTCAACTAATTTAACCGCAATTCCTGCATTTGCTATTTGCCAAGCAGCCTCTGATCCAGCTAGACCGGCACCTATAACTATTACTTCATTGTTTATCAAATTAAATTAATCCTTTCCCAAAAAATCCCTTGTAAATTGCTCCCTTGCAGGTTTTTGTATATTAAATATGACCCAAGCTAGAGCTGCAATAATTGGGGCGAAAACTAAGATGATTCTTAACATGTTCTTGAATAGTTATTTATTTATCATTCTAGCTTTCTGCAGAAGAGAAAGAGAGATTTTTTTTTTTTTTTAATAAGTTAAGAATTGTATTTCAATTGTTCAAGTTAGAATAATAAGTTGTTTTTTTTACCTTAAAAAGGGATAATTTTTAATGTACTCAATTTTACATAATGGGTCGCTAGCTCAGCGGTAGAGCATCCGGCTTTTAACCGGCTGGTCCTGAGTTCGAATCTCAGGCGACCCACATCTAAATAATTGATTACATTAATCGAAAATAATACATAAACTTACCAAACTTTCTCTCTCATAACTTAAAGAATTTTTAATCAATCAGTGATAGCTCATTGATTAGTAATTACAGAATACTGAAGAAAAAAATTTTTTGTCAAAATAAATTATGGGAATATTTTTAAAGATTAAAAAAGCATTTAATTGCTTAGACTAAAGAATTAGGATTCAAACCCTAACTCCTGCAAATTTATCTCGGACCATTATTTGTAAGATATCAAATGTATGCACAAATTAAAATTATCAAAGATTTTGAGAGACATTTAAAGATTTACTTTTAATATAAAACCTGAATTAAAAAGTCAAAAATTACTTAACCTAAATTTTTCAAAAGATTCCTAGAACAAAGAACAATATTCACGTTTATGTATCATTTATGTTAAAATTAAGCTTTAAATACCTTTCAAATAGGGACTTCTATAAAAAAAATATAAAATACTTTACAAAGCGTCATGAATGCTGTTACAATAATACACATATATTTCTATTATTATTATGACTCCTGAAGCAGAACGTTTTAATGGTTGGGCCGCAATGTTAGGTTTCGTTGCAGCTGTTGGCGCATATGTAACCACTGGACAAATTATTCCAGGATGGTTTTAGGTTCAATAACCAAAATTACAAAAAAATACAGAAAATTATTGTTTAAACGAAGAAAGTTAAATGAATTATTTGGCTAATAACAATCCTTCGTTTTAAGCTTAATAAAGTATTTACATAATTAAAAAGCCTTTTACTTAAGGCTTTTTTTTTGTGCATTTATTTCTATGTTCTCTAGGCAAGTAGAACATAATAAATGACCTTTTTTTTAAAGTTTTTGTTAATATCTCTATATCTTGTTTACATATTAAACATTTAAAAATTGGGTCATTTAAATATGATCAATGATAGTAGTAATAATTAAAAAAAATATACAGAATTAGATAATTCTTTATCATTTAATGTTTCCTCTTATCGGGAAATAAAACATTTCTACTTCCAATTTCAACTTTATAGAAAATATTAGATTGATTATGATTCTTGCAAAACAACCTGAAAACAAAAAATTACTAGTCTCTTATAAATACCAAATATCAAAAGAACTAAAAAGATCCATGAAAACATATTATTTATAAAATCAAATGGCTTCTTGAGGAATTTTAAACCGATGGAATAAATAAAAATTAATCATGAGATAAAAAAGAAATGCTTTTATAATGCTCTTTTAAATATAGTAGATAAAAAAACAGCCCATACTTTTAAAAAGTGGGCTGTTTAATGAATCTTTAATAAATTAATTTAAGGACTTGAAATAGCTCTTTAATCAATAAATCTTAGAATTTAAAGGTAGCTTGAGCACCAACTGCTGAGTAGTCCAATAGTTCGATGGTATCATCACTATCAGTATCTGGATCTGCTACAGACACACCATAGGTTAGATCTAAGGAGTCATTAATTGGCTGAGTGAAATAAATTTCATAATAAGAACCCAGAGTATCATTAACAAGATCTGAACCTGATACTTTTAATAAAGGAATTGACTTCCATGAGGCTGACAATACACCCGCACCAAATTCATGCTCTAAACCTAATTGAAGGTCGGTGAACTCATCTGTAGTTATTCCACTTATATCTGGATCGACATGATTGATAGTAGCACTGATTGTTGTCTGACCGTCATTAGGGGTCCAGTAACCTCCGATACCAACTACATCAGCAGATATGTCTGAAGTTATTCCAAGATCAGAACAAGTAGTAGAAATGTAATCATTGACTAAATCACAGTATCCATCACTAGAAACATAAACAATACCTCCACCAAAACTATCTCCGTCATAACCAGCAGAAAGAGTAACTACATCAGCCCCTTCTTCAGTTAAGAAACCATCTGATGTCGCTGCCTCTGCTCCGATAATACTACCAGAAGCATTAAAGCCATTATCAAAATTTCTTGATACTGCAACTCCAGCACCTGTTCTATCGTAAAGCCAAAAATTGGATTTAAGTAAACCGTAACCACTCATAAAGAATTTATCTGAATAAATGGTTGTAGTTGTAGGCATTAAATCATCATTATCAAGTAATGGTCCTACAGCTATATCAAAATTTCCAACAGGAAATTGATAATACATAGACGCAACGCTTAACTCATCGCTGCCATTTACAGAATCACCCGTACGAAAGTCTACACTTGAAACAGCGTTACCAGTTTCTATACCTACATACAAATTATCTTCTCCAGTAAATGAAGTATTTAGATCAAGATTGTAAGAGTAAGTAGCAGTTAAAGCTTCAGTGTCATCACCTTTATCAACTGAGCCAATTTGTGAAAAAGCTGCTCCAGTTAATGAAGTTGTTTCTGAGAAACCACCATCATGTCTATGATTATAGCTATCACTATCAACTAAGCCTTCACCACCAGCAAGTAGTTCCTTTTGGTTTGAATCGACCTTGCCAAATGAGTTAGCAAAATCAATAGTCTCAACATCAGAGTAGTTTGAGATTTCATTTAAGTTTGTTTCAGAAGCACTGACAGCTAATGGAGACATAAGTCCCAATGCTGCTGGTGCGATCAACAAACTCTTAAAAAGTTTCATAAATTTCCTCACACAGAAATCAAATACAATCTAGAATAAGTAATTTTTTTTGAATTTACAAGTGTTTGTAGACAAAACAAAATTTGTCATGACATTAAAAAACCTGCATAAAAGCAGGTTTTAAATGTGTATAGGAGATTTTCTAAATTAAATAATTAAATTCAGAAGCTGAATGATGTCTTAACTAGGAAACCAGTTGCATCATCTTGACCAGATGTTGCGCTTTCCTTTGTATAAATCACTGGTGTGATTGTCATTTGGTCATTCACTGGGTATGAGTAATATGCTTCGTACATGTACTCTTCTTCAGCACCTTCAACTGTGTTGCTATGGCCCATTGCAATTCCTAAGGCGCCAGGTCCTACTTCATCCCACTGAAGTCCAACAAAGAAACTTGTGATTTCTTCATCAGTTGACTTACTATCATCATCACCGATTTCATAACCAACACTTATAGAAGGTAAAGCTTCTCCGTCAGGAGTGAAGGAACCGTTAAGTGCAGTGTAAGTATCATTACCATTAGAACCATCTTCAATGTTGCTCCAAGTTACTGAGAAACCGTAATTGTCATCAGTGTAGGCCGCGTTAAGTGCATAAGCATCAGTTGACTCTTCAGTCATGATTCCAGTAGATGCTTCAGTATTTGTTTGTAATCCAACAGCAGTTGAGAATCCGTTACCGAAGTCATAGCTAGCTCCTGTGGCTACAGCACCACCAGTAATTCCAGCGTTTACATTACCGCAGTCATCAAGTGTATTTGTTGGTCCACCGTAAGAGCATGCTGTGGTGAATAAAGCACTACCATCTCCATTGTCAGCAACGAATACTGTTGCGCCACCTACTGGGAAAGTGTAAGAAACACCGTCAACAGTTAGCACATCTCCAGTAGCGTTACCATCAAATTCTGTAACAGAAGTAGTGGAACTAGAAGTGTTACCAGCATCTATAGAGATATCAAGTGAATCTTCACCAGTGAAGCTAGTGTTTAGATCAATCTGGAAACCGTAAGTTGCCATGAAAGGATCATCTGTAGCACTTGTTCCACCATCAACTCCACCTAAGTAGAAGTCTGCACTGAATGATGCTGTTGTTGTTTCTGAAAAGCCACCAGCTTCAAACTCATTAATTCTTGCTTCTAAACCGTCAACTCGGCTGTTTGTAACAGCTAGTTCTTTTGGATAGAATTCGCTAATGTTCTGTACTTCTTCAGAAGAAGAGTAGCCAGAAACCTCAGCGAGGTTAAGCTCATTAGCTGTAGCAGACATAGGTGCTAAAAGACCTAGTGTTGCAGGAGCTATAAGCAAGCTTTTGAAAAGCTTCATAAATTTCCTCACACGAAATTTAAAGGACACTTAATTATAAGGTATTATTAGGTACAAAATGAAGTAGCAACGGCTACATTTTTGGATAATATTGGCAATTTATCAGCTTTTAAGTACAAATAATAAAAAATCGAAAAGTTACTCAAAGGAAAATTGTTCTAGAGATTTACACCTCTAGTTTTAAATTATCTTTAATTTTAAATGTAACCTTTATGCTTTTATATATCAAAGGCTACACTTTTGGATACTTGTAACGGTTTTCAATTGTTTTAATAAAAATATTGAATCACTAATCAAAGAAAATGGTTTTAGAAGTTTCGACTATTTATTTAGGGTTTTTAAACTTTTTTTGAAATTTTAAATGAAACCTTTTTAGTCTTATATTTTTTCATTTTTGTATTTCCTACTGAATCTACGTACCATCCAGAAGCTAGTCTTGTATCTATTTCTTCATAGCTTTCATTGCGATTCATTTTAGTTAAAGATTTTTTTTTATAGTCCATCAGATCTGTGAAAAGAAAGTTTTATAGAAATATAGCATTAAAAAAAATTATTAACTTATAATTAAAATCAAATTACCTTACGAGTAAAAAAAAAGCCTCATTGAAATATCTAAAATTTAATTTTTGAATTCTGTAGAAAAACAAAAAATTTAATATTTTTAATCTCACAAAAAAAATTTATTAGTTATATTTTTTAAAACTTTAATAAACCTGAGGAGCACAAGGTCAAATGACTCAAATAAACCTTATTGTCAATTATCTCCCTAGAGATCTTCTTGAATTCACATTTTTTTTAGCAGTAGGCTTTACTGCTGGATCAATCGGACTAATATAATCCATTAATAATTTCAAGGATAAATTCATCTAAAACATTAGAAATCTCAGATATTTTTATGTATCAACCATTTTGGTTTATTTCTTCTGAAATTTTCCAAGCAATGTATAAAAATTCCTGAAGATAATAAAAGTTCAAAAATCTCTTGATCATTTCTTATTTGTTCTGTTGTAGAGGCCCATGAAATATCAAAATAAAAGTAAAATAGAGCGACAAATAAGAAATAAAGAGACAGTGCTTTACTAGGAAAAGCATCAATTTTTTTGAATTTCCTCCACCCAAACCAACCAAGAAAAATACAACTTATTTCAAAAACTGGGTCTAATAAATAATTATGAAAAAAAGGTAAATTATGAAAATTAGTTTCTCCTTGAACATTTAAATTAGATACACTTGTAATTCCAATTCCTGTTATCCTCTCTCCCCAGCTTATTTCCTCTCCTGCGACTAATAAAGATAAAATAGCTATCATAAGCCAAATAAGAGAGTTGATCTCCTTTTTTTTCTTTCTTCTTACATAAATAAATAAAGCTAGAATAGAAGATGATACATATTCAAAAAACTGAAGCCATTCAAGAGGGCCATCCTCACTTCTAAGCCAGTCAAACCAACTTACTCCTATCAAATTTTCACCATATGGAAAAATATAAACAAAACCATATATAAATATTAAATAATAGATTGGGATTAAACTCACCTCTGGACTAATTCTTCCGAAAGGAGTTTTGATATCTTTAGACATTTGCAACTGAGAAAGGATTAATAGAATTCAATTTATAATTTTAGATTAAGCCATTTATCTCACCAAGTCTATTTGAAGACTGGAATTAAAATTGAATCAAAATGATATGGATGATTCCACTGAGAAATTCACTTTACTTCTTCCTTTTAAAGTTACTAATTCAACAACAGTTAATAATACCAAGATTTTTTTGTCGTTTCTCTTAACTAAATTTGCTACACAATCAACAGTCCCGCCCGTAGCTAGTAAGTTATTTACAATAGCGAAAGAATTATACTTTTTTAAAGATTTTTTTTAATTGAAAGAGAATTATCTCCATACTCTAAATTATATTTTTCTCTTAAGTATTTCACCAAGCAGCTTACCTGGCTTCCTTACTTCAATTAAAGGCTTAGAGATCTGAAAATAAAACCTCTTGCATCTATTGAAATTATTGCCTCAGCTTTTCAAAAATCTCACTAGAAGACATTTTAATAATCAATTCAGAGAAGACTGCATTCTCATGAATTATTTCAAGAACATCTTTAGAATCAATACCTTTTTTGGGAAATCTTTATAGGAAGAAATCAGTTCTTCTAACTTTTTCATGGGGCCGAGATTATTTTTAAATAATTAACCTTTACAAATAAATGTAATAGCAAAAACTTAATAGATTAGATAATTTATTATATCCAAAATAATTTTTCAAAATTAATTTATTCTTTTTGTCTAATTGACCCTTATAAACTAAAATCTTATTAACGAGGCGTGGCGCAGCTTGGTAGCGCGGGTGCTTTGGGAGCATACCTTTTTACTAACGAGACTGATTGCAATAACTGACTTTCTTACTTTTATTACAGAATAAAAAGCGACGGAAAGCGACAAGGCTTTACAAGCGCGGGTGCTCTCATGACACCTGCTTTTCTACTTCATTTTTAGATGTTTTATAGCTTTTCTTCTAAGAGATTATTAACCTCTAAAAAAATAGTCTTTAAAAACAATGAAAAAACTTCTCCCTTGCTTACTCCTTAGTTCTATAAGTTTGCCTTTTTTATCTGCTCCCGCTAAAGCTGATACACCAACTAATAGTTATGTAGATATTATTGATGACTACATAGTTCCTAATCAATTAAATAGTGCAGCAGATTATTGTTCATCTTTCATAGGCATTGCGGAAAACGATGACGATGTAAATTGCACAAAATTTGGATTAGGACCTGCTATTCAACAAAACCATAAAAATATAATCTCTAACTACAACAATATTGATAGTTTAGGAGAGGGAATTGCTGGTTCTACTGCCCTCACAGCAGCATTGTCTGCACTACCTCAAATGTCAAAAGAATCTAAAACAACTTGCGGCTTAGGGAGTGGTTTATATAGCAGTAGATATGCAGTTGGTTTTGGTTGCGCTTCAATGGTAAGTTAAAGAATTGATATTAATGCTGGAGGATCTTACGTTTTTGGTTGATCAAAATCTTATGGAGGAGGAACTTTAGATAGTGGTGCTGTAAAAGCAGGTTTTACTTTTCAACTTGGCGAATTAAATAAACCTACTCAAATAAGTTTTAATGATAAAAAACTAATTAATAAAAAAATATCCACTCTTGAGAAAAATAACAAAAATCTAAAAGCAGCTATAGAAGAATCAAAAGCTAAAAATAATGAGATAATTTCTCAGAATCAAAAACTTTTAGCAAGATTAGAAAAATTAGAAAATATTGCATTAAAATTCAATGCAAATTCAGAGATAATTTCTGTCGCTACAAAAGACTAATTTCTAGCGACAAAACATTTGTTTTTCGAGTGACAAAATAGCGACAAAGATCATTTTCTGGCCAAAAAAGTGATTTTTTATAAAATCTTTCGTAATTTACTCTTTTATAGATGTCTGTTATGAACTAAGATCTTATGAGCGGGGCGTGGCGCAGCTTGGTAGCGCGGGTGCTTTGGGAGCACTAGGTCGCAGGTTCGAATCCTGTCGCCCCGACCATTTAATAGCAAGGGATCCAAGCCCTTGCTTTTTTATTTCTAGAGTGTCTCAAATATACAAATAGAGCTAGAAATAGAGCTAGATTCTAATTAAAACTGATTAGCTCATGAAAATTTCATAAATTTGAATCTAATTATTTGTTAAATAAAAATTATGAAAATTTTAATTTAATTAAATATTTCATATAAGTTCTTTTAAAATTGATTTATATAAAATCATGTCATGAAAAAAATATTAATATTTTTACTATCTTTTGTTATTTCATATGAATATTTAAAAGCAAAAGAATATGGATATCCAAAGGTTTATTATCCTGAGGAACTATTTCCTCCAGTATTTGAAAGCTCTCCAGCTGGAAACATAACTTGTAGTCTTATAGAAAAACCAGCCTATAAAGAAGATTCCAAGCAAATTAATAAATTAAGGACTTTAAGAGTTAAAGCAGAAACTGACCGAAGGCAGTTCAGGAAACTTAAAAGATTAATTAAGGAAATTCTTAGTCAAAAAGATATTAGTGATCAAGAATTATCTGAGGCTACTTTTATAAGAGGTTGGACAAAAATGCAATATCCAAATCTTGAAATTCAAAGAGAAGGTTATAGAGATATTGTAAATGCTCATAATATTTACCCATTATCCAATTATTGTTCAGAAGCATGGAATGTTACTTCTTATTTTCATTTTTATGCGTATCATTTATCAAAAGAAGAAGGAAGGCAAAGAGCATGTGATGAAGCTCTAAAGGTAGGTAATATTCAATCCCTATCGTGGTTGGGATGTGATAGACGTTTCGGGGATAAATATTATCTAGGGATAGTTTTAGGGAAAAAGTATGGCGAAAAATACTTCAAAGCTTTGGAAACAAATAACCAAGAATTTCTTTCCAAACTAAGAACTGAATCTAATGATTATTTAAAAAGAAGAGATAATTTTAAGTTAGCCTTAAAGAAAGAAGATGCTAAAGAAGAACGAATAAAAAATAACGACTTTTCAATTTCTGAGGGAAGCACAAGTAGCGAATGCTCAGACGGAAGAAAGAACTACAACTACACGTTTCAAACTGGTGGAGGTTTGTTAAGCAAAAGAAGAACAAAAACTATAACTCTTGAGTGCCTGACACCTCTTGAAATAGCTCAAATCAAAACTGGTATTACAGATCTAAATAAACTGAAGAAACAAGTTAGAGGTGCTCAAATTTCAAATGCTCTTATACAAATGGGGAATGCGATTCAAAGGTCCACTATGCAAAGAACAATTAATGGTCTTCAGTATAGACAGATTACAGGCTATTGATATATTT
The DNA here is from genome assembly GCF_000759855.1 of Prochlorococcus marinus str. MIT 9107. Taxonomy (GTDB): domain Bacteria; phylum Cyanobacteriota; class Cyanobacteriia; order PCC-6307; family Cyanobiaceae; genus Prochlorococcus_A; species Prochlorococcus_A marinus_N. Next base: position 26,483 of record NZ_JNAI01000007.1, on the reverse strand, counting down.
ATATCCTGAAGGATTTCCTAGCTTAAAGTAACGATCCTCTTATATTTCTTCATTAAACACTATATAAAGTTTCAAATATTTTAGATGTAATATAAAAAAAACTTATTGAATTGAATGCTTGACCTAGCTAAGAAAATAATACTTAAAGTATTTAATCCAAAAATAATAAAAGCTTTTGGACTTTACTACTTATTTCTTGTTACAGCATTTAAGTTACTGCAGGGACTAAGCATTCCATATCACTTAGTATGGATAATTTCTGCAATTTTATTCAGGATAACTTCAACAATTTACAAGACTATTTTTATTGAAAATATTAGATTAGAAAATTATTATGAAATCCCAGTCATAAAAAATAAGAAAAAACTCTTTATTAAAAGTTGGATAGTTTTTAGGAATGCCCTTATTGGTGATCTTTTTATAGTTTTAGGAATAGTCCTGTTAATATTTCCTGGAATAATCCTTGCAAAACGTTTTCAATACGTCGATGTGATTTCAGAAGACCTTTCATTAGGCCCATTAAAATCTCTAAAATTAAGTAGCCAAATTAGTAAAAAAAGAGGATGGGAAATATTTTTTTCTAATATATTGATTTCTATAAGTATTACTTTCCCAATTTACTTCTTAATACTGCTGAATAAATCTTTTTTTGACTTAGCTAATGCAATATACCTAATGTGGGTTATTTATTCTGTTGATGTATTCATCATTATGCCGAACTACAAAAAACATATAAACGAAAAGTTGAGTAATTAATCAATAGGTTTTACATTACAACCTCGTTGGGATAATAAATCAAAAGTAACAGCATTTAGAGAATATGAATATATTGGTTTATTGTCTATGAGGTAAGTACCAGTTGAACTAAGCATATTTGGGACGTAAGCCGACATCTGATTGTTTTTGCAATATATATCAATAAAAACATCGAAATCATCTTCATAAAAACCCTCTCCATTTGCAACTGGATATGTTGTTTTAATCCTAAAAATTATTGAATCAGGATTAGAAATTGAATCCCCTTTAATTTTCATGAATTTAAGCCAGGACCATTCTTTTTCTATAGGTGTTGCTTTCTCAAAACATTCGCCCATTTTATCCTTATCCCAGTACTTACATGATTCTTTTATGAAGAACCATCCCTTCCCTTTTGGTTTAATACTCCCTTTTGGTCCTGGATAATAATTACTTTTATAATCTTTTTTCTTTTGATTCCTTGTGAGGTTGGATATAGCTTCTTGAAATTTTATATATTCTTCTCTATTTCCACTTTTACCAAACTTCCAACGTGCTTTTTGATTTATGAAATTTTTAATAACGTTTGAGGAAATTGCAAAATTCAAACCTTCTGTATTTTTGATATCAAATGTATTTATTCCAATAACACACCCATACTTATCCAAGAGTGGGCCGCCCGAATTGCCAGTATTCAAAGCAACATCTGTCTGAATTATTTCCCCATTTTCTCTTATTGCACTAATAATGCCTCTAGTTAATGAAAAATCTAGGCCTTTCGGTGTACCTATCGCAAAAACATCATCACCAACTGCAATAGGTCTTTTACTGAAATTTATTACTTCACCTTTTAGTCCTTCCATCTCTAGAATTGCAAGATCATCAACATATTTCTTTTGACTATTCATTCCAGTAATATTTGCATCCGCAATTATGTATGCCCTTGTTTTATTACGATCAGCCCAAAGTATCTCAATATCATCTTGCCCTTTAACAACATGTAAGTTTGTTAGAAAATATGTTTTATTTTTTGTCTGATTAATTACAAATCCAGTACCAATTGAGTTACCAGCTTTTACTGTCACAATCCCAGATATATTATTTTGATAGATATCTTTTATTTTTTTAGAATTACTGCATTTAGAGCTTAAAGGGAATGCAAAACCTTTTGAAATTTCGCCAATTGGGGAAATTGCGAAAGAGAAGAAAATGAAAAGCTTTAAAATTAAATTTATTTTTGAGTTCATTATTTATTAAATCAACTAATCTTCATTTCGAATTTAAAAATACACTAAATCTAAAACCATATTTTTAAATTTAATTTAATATTTTTAAATTTACAATCTTTGAATTGGGCAAAATAAATTAGTTTTATAAATAGAGCTAAGAGTAGAGCTAGGAAATAATTTATACTAATTAAAACTAATCAAATTAATCAAAATCTTGTCTCAAATTAACTTCTAAACCCAGTATAAGTTTTGAATATAACTAGCGTCTTATGTATTTCTCAAAAGTTAGCACTAGTGCTTTGGGAGCACTAGGTCGCAGGTTCGAATCCTGTCGCCCCGACTCAATCAAAACCAAGTCACACTAGAGAGTTTCCCAAACTCTCTTTTTTATTGCTTTCTTTTAGAATAATGAGACTGAGCGAGCTTTGAGCGAGATTCTGCTATACCTTGCATAACCTTGCTGAGTGGTATCGCTCAAACTGATTATGACATTCACAAAATAATCCCAATAATTCCTATGATTAGAAAAAAAACAACAATTACAATGAAATCTCTGCTTTCAAGTAAAAGATCAAAAGCAATATTAGGAATTGGTTTAATAGCTATTGGTATTGGTGCAATTTCAAAAAAGGTTATCAGCTATCCAACTGGAGGCTGCATGAAAGGTACTCAGGAAATGACTTTAAATAAAGGGATAAACAAGTTCTTTATTTAACGAGTAAGCATTTACTTAAAGGACTTCTTTTAAATTACGTACATATAAATCTTGCATTTGATGAAGCCAATCAACCTTTTCTGACCAGCAAGTTTCATCAGTCAAATCACCCGATGATTTTTGGTGAAAGAAATATCCTCTTTTTTCTCCATCTCCGAGAGGGGCGCCAAGAAACTTTTCTAATGCTTCTTGATGAGGTTCCAACTGCAGGAATATGTTCTCAATTTCTGCATTTCGACCACCTCGAACAAATAAACCTACTTCCTTTTTTCCAATATAAATAGAAACCCAAAGATCAGAGTCAGGAACTTGACGCCAATGAGAACTAGTCGCCAAACGTCCGTCCCATTCTTCCTGCTCTGGATGACGTTCAAGAAGATGTTCCCAAAAGCGAAGTCTCCATTTACTCAATCCACTAAGTTCTCCGGATGATCGTACTTGTTTTTGTATTTGACGATCCCAATCATTTGGCTTAGCAACGATTTCGAATAATGGAGCAATTGGAGAATTACCAATTTGTACAGCTTTTACCTGAACAGCAAAAAAAGCAAAAGGTGCGACAGTGTGATCATTTAGCCAATGCACTGCAGATATATGAGGATCTCTAAAACTGCTGGCAACCCAAATAACAACTTGAGCTTCTAATCCAGCTAAATAGGTAAGGATTTGTCCAAGATGTGTGTGATCGGTCTGTTCTAATTGGTTTTCAATAAGAACTCTCGAGTCGTTTTGGGGGTTCCTGGCAAGGATATCCGCTGAGAATGAATCAACACTAACTTCTTGACCTTCTAATTCAAGAGGTATACCTATAGCTGCAGATAATCGATCAAGATTGTCGGCAAGCCAAGGAGTAAAATCTTGTGCTTCATGACTCCATGCTTCTCTAAGATTTACATTCTTTAATGTTCCAAGTTTTGTATCCATTTCTATAACCTATTATCCATCTAGCCTATCAGCATAATCTCTTAAAATTTCTGCCATCTTTTGAGGTGGAATTTCTTCTTGATATTCTCTACATAAATCAAAAAATTTATCAAGGAAATCTTTCATTGAAGAGGACATAAAAAAGAGGGGTTTATCCCTCTATGTTAGATCGACTGTCAATCGTATTTAATATAGCGGTACAAGTAGTAAGCGTTTCATTTAAGCGAAAAGTTCGATCGAATATACGGTATCCTTACAGTTATTTTTTTTATCCCATTCCTTTGCGAAAGGAGATTCCATCTCTGCACCTAATTTTTCTAAGTCAGTACAGTTCATTAATAAATGAGATTTGTGTTCGTTGACTTTTACAAACTCATAATCAGTTACAAACTCCTTGCACATTTCTTCAAGAAATAATGTCGTTACATCATTTTTAAATTCTTCAAATGTACAGCTAAAAGTAGAAATGATGAGAGTGTTCATAAAAAAAGGAGCTAATTGCTCCTTATTTTAGATCGACTGTCAATCGCAATCTATGAGTAGACTTTGGCAACTATTGGACCAGCTTCTTCATCAGTAAATACGGGTGTGGTTTCCCAATTTAGAAATTCACCCCATTCAGCGGCGTGTTGATATATTGCTTTTGGATCATCAGTCTTTAAAACTATCCAACCCTCTAAAGATCCGGGCGCGTGATATCTTCCAATCATCTCAACTCCAGGATAATCTCCCCCTCCACCAAGAAATTTTTCTGCACCTTTTTGATGATATCCGGCCTTAAATGACCAATGCTGAACGTAAAGCATTTTATTTTTTAATTTTTATTGGCTTTCTATTACTAGCAAAAAAAATAATTCCTGAAAATAAATGTTATTAATTGCCTCTTTTTTAGATCGACTAATGATGAATATATATTTATATCCTACGATCTAGTGCTCATAGGGCACTAGGTTGCTTGTGAGCGAGATTTGAGCGAGCTTTTGCTTATTTATGCAACACCTTGCTATATCTTTCTACTTTTTAAGACTCATAAATTTTCTTTTAATACCAATTAATAAGCTATAGCCTCACTTGTTTCTCATGGGGGCTGTCGCAATTTGCGTAGCGGGTGCTTTGGGAGCACTAGGTCGCAGGTTCGAATCCTGTCGCCCCGACTCTTAGAATCCAAGTTATAGACCGGTTTCCTAGCCTGTCTTTTTTATTTTCTAAATTCTGTCCTCAAAGATTGCGGACAAATTGCGGACAAATTGTTTTTTTTAGAAACAAATTTATAATTTAGATTATCTTTCAATCAAATATATGAAAGGAAAGTTTTTCTTATTTTCAGTAATCCTTTTAAACACCTTATTTATTGGCCATTCTAGAGCCGAGTCCATTCACGAAAAGTGCCTCAAAGCTCAAGATTATCAAGGATGTGTTAACGCGCTAAGTAAGATGGACGATAAAAATAAAAAAAATATCTTTAATATTTTCAAACCAAATAAATTAAGCAGCTGCATAAGAGACCTTAAACAAATAAGAGAAAATGAAAGCAACTTCAATATCTATACCCAAAGACTAGGAGAACTAAATGATGAGAGCTACAATTTAGCCTGCGAATCAATACTTGCTGTAGATAAAAAATATAACGTTTTCTCCGATTTCAAAAAAACTTGCTTCCTTACTAATTACCATGCTTTTCTAGTATCAAATGACAATTTAGTAAAAAAGAAATTCTATTCACCTAGAAATATCTCTAACTATTGTGATTGTTATGGAAAAAATTATTCAAAAAGTTTATCTTGGTTCAATTCAGATAATAAAAAAATTGGTAGCTCCTGCGCCATTAAAGAAATGTACACTTTTAAAAATGCGGGATATAGATACTATGATCCAGAGTTTTTATTAGGTGTTTTTCATAACAGAGATAATACTTGGGATTATGCTCTCGATGATTCATCTGTAAAACAGAAAATGATCCGTAATAAGTACGGGAGATATCTTACATTTTTTGGAAAAACTAATAATCCTTTTACGGGTGATTATATTCCTGCGAAACCAGGATATATAGATTGTGATTGGGGTGGAAGCGGAAGTGCCTATTATGATCGAGATTATGGAAGTGGTAGTTGGTCATCTGGAGGATCTTGCTATGGAGAAGAGGGAACAGATGAAATAGTAATTCCAGATGGGGTTGATAAACGTTTTTATAAATACACACTTGACTGTGTTGACCTTACCTTTGACAGGAAAGGGGATCGAGTTAATTATGCAGGAGGAGCTATGAAAGGTTGGATGAAAATAGGAAATGATCCAACAGCTGTTATGGCAGCTGATATTTATTGTCCAATAATTAAAAGACTTAGTAGAAACTAATTGTTTGAATATACTGCGGACAAATTGCGGACAAATATTACTTAATTTGTCATGTCAAACTTCGCAGAACTAAGCAAAAAATTAAATATAGCTTGAAAACCTAGTGCTGAACTATGGATGTTAAGTGCTTTGGGAGCACTAGGTCGCAGGTTCGAATCCTGTCGCCCCGACTCTTAGAAACCAAGTCATACTAGAGAGTTTCCCAGACTCTCTTTTTTATTGTTTGTTGTCTCATACCCCCAAAGGGGAGCTGTAGGGGGAGCTAGAATCTTCGAAGATCCCCCCTAGGTGATTAGAAGTAGCTATTGAAGATACTTGTTTTCTTCCATCCTTCCTCTAATAATTCCTTATATTCTTTCCTGGCTGATTCGATAGTTTCAACCCTGCTTCCTTTCCTAACTGGTTTACTACTTCTCTTATAAACACATCCATAGGAAATCATCATTGCATCAATACTAGGAGAAGGTTTAGAAACATCTTCGAAAGGTTCGAAAACTTTTATCCTGCTCCTGTCCTTATTTATAAGAGTAAATTTCTCCATACATATATAATAATTTTCTCTATATATAATGAGTAAATTTTTTAATTAAATATCAATAATTCCAGAAGGTTCTCCTTCTAGTCTTTCCATTGCTTATCTTGATTTCTTCAATTTTGATTTATTTTCTCTATCAATAAATAACCCCACTCTGAATAATCGAGAAGGCTGTTTGCATGACAGTACACCTATCAATGAAAAAGACTAGCAAACTTATTTAAATTACTTTTCAAGTCTTAAGTTAAGACTAGATTTCTTATCAGATATATGACATTAATATAAAAATAATAAAGTTAATTTATTTAAGGAGTATTAATACCATCTTTTAAACCGAATAAATTTAAAACAGCAGGAATTAATAATAAAACGGTTATTAATCTGACCGCGTGTAAAGCAGCAACTGAAGCACCTACTCCATACTCAGATCCAACTAGGCTCATCCCTATTGTCCCTCCAGGAGCAGAACCTAGTACTGCAATGGCAGTATCAATTCCTAAAAATTTACTTATTAGAAATGCTATTAAAAGTCCAGTTATCAATAAAGAAAATGTGATAATTAATGCTGGCTTCCACAAGTTCTGTAATTCGGTTAAGGTTTCTTGATTAATTCCAGTCCCTATCACAGTTCCTATTCCTATCCCAAGTGCTGTTTTTGTACCTAATGGCCAAACTGCAACATCAATTAGACCACTCGCACTTAAAACCCCAGCTCCAATGATAGCTCCCAATAAAGAAGCAGCAGGAATACCTGTGAAGATCATTAAAGTTCCTAAACCTGCTCCAGCAAGTATATAAAAAAAAAGTGTTAATAAAGAAGGCATTTTGAATAAATAAATTGTTCTCTTAATTAATTAATACTTTTTAATTTGAGATAAACAAGTTAATTATTTAAAATTTACTTTTTTAATGTGTCTTTAAAATTTATTTGTTAATCTCAAAATGCAAATAGGATTAAATTTTTAATAAAAAATGAATATTTTTGATGAAAAAATTTTTAAAGCCTTTATAAGTATTTGTTTAATATTACTAATACTGATTTTCAGTATTATTGCTTTCAATCTAATCTCCTTGAAAACTTGGGCAAATTATCAAACCATTTGTATAGAACAAGAGAGTATAGATACTACAATCCCTTGGGCAGTAAGAAAATGTAATGGGCGATCAAAAGTTTACCAAGTAAAGTAAATCTTCTCTTGAAGGAATTTCTTCCCATTTAGTACTCATTAATGAGTTACACTTCCGTCCATGATTGTGATATTTGTATCGATTGAGTTAGCCCAGCGTAACTTGCTTAGCTCCTGATATTCAGAACTGTTGTAAGCATCAATTGCAGCTTGCTTTGATGGGAACTCAATAATCACAGATAATTTTCCACCTTTCCCTTCAACAGTTTGACCATCTAGATCCTTCGCAAATACAGAACCACCCACTGACTCTATCCAAGGTTGAAATGCTTCAACATATTCAGCAAACGCTGGATTTGTAACTGTGGTAGTAACGAGCCAAAATCCTTTAGACATTAAGATAAAAAATAAATTCTTAGGACTTTAACATGAAAGCGAAAACAGCTAGTAGTGAAAGCAGAAATTGGTTCATCTGTTGTCTTTATTTAATCCGTAAATAGATAAAAGAGGATTAACTATCAAAACAAACCAAAAAGGAGGAGGAGGTCCACCATCGACAATTGTTCCAGCATTAAAAGAATTGAATATAGCTACTGCTAAAAAACAAAACATCAAAGCTAATTCACCAGATAAAACTTTTCTTAAAGAGACTTTATCTTTTATAGAACTACAAATAATCAATAAACAACCAATTCCCAAATTACTAGCTGCTACTACATCTGAAGTACCTCTTACAAGAAGCAATGTTTCACTTGAAGCATCACCTGCAATAGTTTCCACTGAAAAAATGAGTAGAAAAATAATTAACAATCCCCAAAGGATATGAAGCGCTCCAATAGTTTTTAAAATATTTTTTAACTTCATAAAAAAAGGAGCTAATTGCTCCTTATTGTAGATCGACTTTCAATCAATATATATATGTAAAGAATTTAACTTTTTAAATATTTCCAAAGATATTAAATACTAAGCTGAATTGATTTATAAATTAATTTTGAAACACATTATTTCTCTTATTACTTTTCTTTTGATATCAATTCCTATATTCGGATGTTCAAATAAACCAGTAGAAAAAGAAATGAAAATGCCAATGTTATTTAATACGAAAGAAGAGGCAGAAAAAGAGGCCTATAAATTTGCTTGTGAAGGCGCTCATCAAATGGGTGATAAATGGATGCCATGCAGTATGCACAAACATAACCATTAAAAAAAGAGGTTTTTTATCCCTCCAATTTTAGATCGACTGTCAATAATTTATTTTTATCCATATGAATAGTAAGCACTCGGTTGTAAGAGGGATCTGTAGGGGGATCTAGGATCTATAAAGACCTTATAAAATCTTCGAAGATCTACAAAAAGGTGCTTAGTTTTCTATACCCTCTTGATCCATCACTTTCTGAACGCCTTCATAGGCTTCAGTAATTTGCTTCAACACTTGGATCAAATATTCATTACCGCATTTGGTTTCTCTGTTTACCTCATCCAATATCGTGTTTATTTCTTCAAACGCAGGTTTAAACCACTCCTCCATTTGCTCATCAGTTGGCTTAAACATAATCAATTAAATAATTATTATATAGATCAAGTCTAGAAAAACTGTATTGGGCCAAGTATTTTATTTAAAAATTTTTTTAATATGGGTGGTTCTTTAATTTCATAGATTGGTGTTTTATTTGAGATTGATTTATTATTGGTATTATTTTTTTGAACCATACATTTAAATTTTTAACTAAGTAAATATAGTATGTTTTGCAAAATTTATTATTAGTTTTTTTACTTGAATAGGGACTAAATTTAACCTAATAAGTTATCCAAGTTACTTCTCATGCTTCCTTGAGGGGTCCATTTCCAGTTAGAAGAAATAATGTGACATTGAAAGGTAAATAATTTATTCTTGTCTACTTAATAATTTCATGCGCTGATAGTTGAATTAAGTCATAATCTCTTTAAATATTTGAATTAATCCTAAAAAAACTTAATGGCAAAATATTCAATTAAGTTTTCAAGATATACTTCATATTTTTTTAGAAATTCAACAACAACATCTAATAAAGGAACTGGTTTTAAATTAAATTCTGGTTTCTTTTTTTTAATAAATTTAGTTGTTCCTCTGTGTACTCCATTAACTAATTTATTAATTGCCCCTTATTTTAGATAGACTGTCAATTAAATCTCACGCAAAATTCACGCAAAAATAGCTTTTTTTCAATTATTTAATCAAACCAACCTACTCAAAACTATAGCAAATACTTAAGTATCAATTATAGCCTTGTTCGTGCGGGTGCTTTGGGAGCACTAGGTCGCAGGTTCGAATCCTGTCGCCCCGACTCTTAGAATCCAATTTATAGAAAGGTTTCCCAGCCTGTCTTTTTTATTGGTTACATTTTAGAATAATCAGACTGAGCGAGCTTTGAGCGAGATTCTGCTATACCCTGCAATACTTTGCTGACTGAACTCGCTCACTATGACTTAAATAAGCAATAAACAAACAATGGTTCCAATACTAAAAATTAAACTCCAACCCTGAGAATTAATTTTCAATTTAAAAATTATTTATATGTAATGAGTAAAAAACCTAAATAGGTTAAAAACCATTTATTCACAAGAACTTTTACTTGATGATGACTGAATTAAATTACCCATCCAATTTTTAATATCTGATAATACTTCCAAATCTAATTTGTAGTAAACCCATCTACCCTCTTGTCTATCAGAGATAAGACCTTAATCCTTAAGGATTTTTATATGATAGGAAATTTTAGATTGAGATAATCCAGTTACTTTAACTATGTCGCAAACACATATCTCTCCACCCATCATTAATTCAAGAATATTTATTCTAATCGGATCTGAGAAGGACTCCATTATCCCAATAAATTGCTCACTATCAATCTTTTTAAGTTGTTCTAACAAAATCAAAAGATCATTAACTTTTTAAATACTAACCTAAAAAATTTAATTACACATATCAAAAATAATTGATATATCAATTATTTTTGATATATATTATATTATGTTTTGATATTTCTATGAAAATTGGAATTAACGGATTTGGAAGAATTGGTAGGTTAGTTTTAAGAATTTTATGGGAAAGAAAAGATGTTGAAATAACTCATATAAATGAAATTAATGGGGATTCTTTAACTGCATCTCATTTACTAGAGTTTGATTCTGTTCATGGTAAATGGAATAAAAATATAGCTTCAAATGACAACGAAATAATAATTGAAGATAAAAAAATTTCCTTTACATCAATAAAGAACTATCTTGATGTTCCATGGAATAAATCTTCGGTTGATCTTGTTTTGGAATGTACAGGTAAAAACAAAGCTCCTAAAGAATTAAATCCATACTTTGATTCTCTTGGAATAAAAAAAGTAATAGTTGCTTGTCCTGTAAAAGGAATTGTGGGAGGGGAACAAGCACTTAATATTGTTTATGGAATTAATCAAGCCCTTTATAAACCTGAAAAACATAAATTAATTACAGCAGCATCCTGTACTACAAATTGCTTGGCTTACTAGTTCTAAATTACCTTCCTATTCTTCCAACAGCCTCAATTGATTTTTTTAAAATTTCTCCTTTCAAGGGAACGAAACCCAAGGCAGGCGCTTTATCTTGGTATTCATCACTGAGTAATTTATAGAATGTATCTTGAATTGCCTTAGTATTCCTGCCATTACCTTTTTCATAAGCAAGTACCCAAGTTAAGGTTGCTATTGGATAAGCTCCTTTAACAGTGGGGTTTGGATTTTTACCGGCCAAGTTCTTATCAAGCTTTATTCCATTTAAAGCTATTGAACCTGATTCAGTATTGGGGGTAACGAATTCACCAGAAAGATTTTGAAGTGCAGCAGCCTTAACATTACCTTTAATGTATGACTGATTTACATAACCAATTGCACCTGGAGTATTTTGAATAACACCTGCAACACCAGAATTACCTTTAGCACCAACTCCCGAAGGCCATTTAACAGATTTACCAGTACCTAAATTCCAAGTTTTAGAGAAAGCCTCCATAGAATTTGTAAAAGCTTTAGTCGTGCCTGAGCCATCAGAACGATGTGCCCAAGTTAACTTACCTGATTTACAACCTAATTCTTTCCAGTTTTTAACCATACCCATAGCGACACGTACTGCTTGCTCTTGAGTAAGTTTTAAATCGCAATCGTAGTTATATCCAAAGGCAATAGTGCCACCTACCATAGGTATTTGAACAAGTCCTCTTTTAACTTTCTCTATATCAGAATCTTTCATTGGATCATCTGATGCTCCAAAATTCACAGTTTCGTCTATGAAAGCTTTTCTTCCAGATCCAGAACCTACTGCTTGATAATTAACTCTAGGGCCTCCAGATTTAGCCAAGTCAAAAAACCACCTGGTATAAATCTTCGAAGGAAATGATGCACCAGCTCCACTCAATCTTTTTGAAGCCATCGCAGATGGAGAAAGTATTAATGAAATTGCAGAAGATAAAATGAGAGTTTTTTTAAAAATACTCATTAGCGACTTAGATTAAAGACAATTCATTTATAGCATCAAACAAAAAGCGAAATACAAAGATTAAGAAATACATCAAAATATTTTGATATAATCAAAAACTATTGATATATACAACCTGGTCGCTCGTTTTAAACTCTTATTACTTGCATAAAAAAGAGGGTTTTATCCCTCTATGTTAGATCGACTGTCAATAATTTCTATTTATCTTTATCAAAAGAAGTTACTCGGCAGTATGGGGCGCTAAAGTGTCATAAAAAGTCTATACGGGTACTTACAATAATAAATAGTGAGTCTCAAATAGCTTTCTATAACTATGATTTAGCTAAGCTATAACTTAATTCTTGAAGATTTCTCATAGTTACGCCCGAGTCCTTTAGGAGCACTAGGTCGCAGGTTCGAATCCTGTTGCCCCGACTCTTAAAAAGCAATTCATACTAGCGAGTTAACCAGACTCGCTTTTTTATTGTCTGCAATCTCAAATAAGAAAGGAGCGCTAGCATCTTCGAAGATTTTGAAAAGGTGCTTAATTTCTTACTTATAAGTATTGAGTAATGCTATATAAATTCCCAACAATACTAATGTTGCTACACCTAAACCAATAACCGTATTTGGTTGATTATTCCAAAGCCCCTGAAAATATCCCATAAAAAAAGGGCGTTAGATTCGCCCTCGATATAAAAGCGTGATAATCCCCATCACCCAGCCTTTTAAAAATCCTAGCACTATATATAGTGTTTGTAAGTGATAAAAATTACCTATCGATGGGGTTGTTTGTTCCTTTTTAATTTGTCATGATAGAAATCCCCATCATCCAGGCTCGCAAGGGTCTTTTTTTTTGCCTGTAATAACAAATATGTGAAAGATTCAAAAAGCGACATAATAAGAGTCTCTGTAGATACACAAAAATTCCATCACAAAATACCAGGATACTTTTACTGAAGTTAAGGTATTCAATATGTCACTAAAAAATCAAACTAATGGTATTTATCCATGGGATTATCAAATAGGAGATGATAATTTCCAATTAGAGCCTTGGATTTTAGAGAAAGGAAAAGAATATGTGTCTATTGAGAAAAATACAGATAACAAAGGTTTTTTTTACTTACAAAAGAATGCGGAGAAACGTCTTTCTCTCAAGGCTATACAAATAAAATCGACGTATAACCAATTGATGAAGTTTGGATATAAATTGAGAATTAGCTAGTTCTAATTTTCTAAAACTAAATTTTAGCGATATTTAACTTTGGTTTTAAAAAATTAAATAAGAATTTGAAATGATTTACAGGTGTTGAATCAAAAACTAATTATTTGTTTTAAATAATAAAAATCTATTATTAAGTTATTAATTTACAAAAAATGGAAATAACTTTAAAAGAAGATACCTTATTAGGTTTAGAGACCTACGATGTTTTAGGTTTTAATACTGAAGAGGAGCTTGAATTAGCAATTTCAAAACTTATTAAAATTAGACCTGAATTTGAAAATAATCTAAATTAAATTTCATAATCGAGTGTAATTCAATAAAAAGTTAAAAGGAGAATTAATAGCTATTAATAAATAAAGGATATTAATGAACCTAAAAATCAATATAAATTTCTTAGAAAAATATTTAGCTAATTTTGTAAATGATATTGAATATAAAAGGATTACAAAAAAATTGAAAGAATATGATTTAATGGCAGACGTTGATGATCAAAGATTTCATCATTTTTGTTCTTAAATTTAAGTATATTGTCGAGATTGAAAAACATCTTTTTACGACCTAGTTAATATGAGACACTAGGTTGCTTGTGAGCGAGATTTTAGCGAGGATTTGCAATACCTTACATAACTTTGCTGAGTCATGTCGCTCTAGTCACTTGGTTTCTCATCAAATAGGTCAGTTCTTTGCCAACCTTGTGATATTAATTTTTTCCAAATTTCTCTAGCCTCCTCTAGCTTAAATTCTTCTCTTTTTTGCAATAGTGGTGGTTCTTTGCCTAAATATCCAACTATCTTTCCATTGTCTATAAATACATATTTATTAAATTGATCCTCACTATCTCTATTCTCAGTAAATCGCCTTACTTCTGATCTATTGGAATTAATTAAAAAATGATTAATATATCTTAAACATAACTCTTGGAAATATTGTGACTAAACGATTAGAGGCTTTTAAACTTGCAATAGAGAGGTCACTTGCATAATAGAATTTTCAATTGATAGAAAAATTTTATCTTTGGTGTCTCTTACTTTTTGAGTAATTGTTTTGATTGCGATTCATAGCAAATATTGCTCTGATTAAAAAAAATACTCTTCAATGATTAAAGTCTTAATTACTCTTCTAACTTCATTTCTTATTTGGATTGGCATTGTAAAAATATTTACCAAAGATAATGAGAATTCAATTAATGTACTTTTAAGTAAATTGTTTAATGATTTTACTTTAATCTTTAGAAATATAATTACTCTTATTGATGTTCTTTTTAAAAGCTTCATTCAAATATATGAACTTTTTGGAACATTTTTAAAAAATGTATCTGAAATATTTAAGTCATTGATGTCTGCTTTTATTCAATTTCTAAATCTCTTTAAAATAATAGGAATTACTTGTTTATCCTTTATTTCTTTATGTAAGGAATTATTCAAGGAATGCCTAAAAATTAATATATTTAATAATTTTGAATTAGCACTTAATAATAATGATTCTGCCAAAAATAATGTAATTCAATTAAATGAAAAAACAAAAGAAAATAAAAAGGAAGAAAGTTTTATTCCCTCTTTTTTAGGTCGATTTTCATTTATTAATAAGTAATCAATACATTTTATTTTTTTTTACTTTCTTTGGAAAAGAATATATAAAAGATTATCTAGATAAATTAATTTCATAATAAAAGAGATTGCACTCCAGCCATTAGGAAACAATCTCTTTCTTTTAGTAATAATTAGTAAGTTGTGTGGAACTTGGTTTTTTAAGCCAATCTTATTGAATTCACTGGTGGACTATCAATCATTTCCGATTCCTCCATTCGATTAATAAAATATTAGTCAATCTAATTTATGTTGTATATGCGTAGTTATGCTGATTTCTTTTTGTTTACATGATTGACACTCGATCTAAAATAAGGGGCATTTGCTCCTTATTGTAGATCGACTGTCAATTAATAAATTTATAAATTCTATGATCTAGTGCTCATAGAGCACTAGGTCGCAGGCGGGCGACAAACGGGCGAGGATTTTATATTTATGGATAATTTTTATACCTTTAACCTGTTTTTGAGACTCACAACTTCTCTGATATTGCAACTAACTTGCCATAGCCTGAATTGTTTATTTAGGTTACTGTCTCAAATTGGAGGCCGGGTGCTTTGGAAGCACTAGGTCGCAGGTTCGAATCCTGTCGCCCCGACTCAATCAAAACCAATTCATAGGCAGCTATCCCAAGGTTGCCTTTTTTATCTCTCATTTGTCTTGAAAACTCAAATAGCGATTAAATAGCGATTATTTGTATAGCTTTGATATACCTAGTAGGCTTAATCGCTAAATATCACTACCAATTTGGCTCAGTAACTTGCCATCCTGCTGTGATTAATTGTTGATATTCTTTCCTTGCTTCTTCTATTTTTATCTCTTTTCTTGTTTTCATAAGTGGAGGAGCTTCGCTATTAGAACCAACAACAATTCCAGAATCTACAAACATGTACTCAAAAAACTTATCCTTATTTTTTTTATTCTTTGTAAAACGTCGTACCTCAGTCCAGTCAGGACATATTAACCATGCCTCCTCAGTAACTTTCCTAGAGTCTTTATCCATTTATTTCCCTTTATTTCTTGCTCCATTCACATTGATAGGCGTATTTCTTATATATCTTCCCATATCCTTTTTCAACGATAAGTTCTTGAATATTAACTCCGTTTTTAAATAATTCACCAACAGTTCTTCCATATTTATCTTTAGTGATTCTTTTAATAGAAACTTTCTCATTAGCCACTAATTTATTCACAAAATCTCTCGCTTCTTTAGCTGGAATAGGATCCGCCTTCCAACCTTTTAACTCTGGAGTATCTATACAAGCCAGTCTTATCTTTTCGGCCTTTAAAGTAGTACAAGTATCTCCGTCATAGCAGTCTTTTATAAAAACAATTGGAAATGATGCGAATGCTAATTCAGACGCAGGTAAAGCGAGAGCAGCTAGTAGTGGGAGTAGTAAGCGTTTCATTTCTTGTTCAGTCTTTGTAATCCTGACAATAACCGCCAGGGCTTTGGACATCTAGTTTTTCCTGAGCCTCTCGATAACTAATTACACCCCCTACCCATGAAGCGCAGATATCTTTTTTGCTTTGACAACTAGTCAAAAGTAATAAGATTAAAGGTACAAGCAGTAATCTTTTCATTAAAAAAGAGGGTTTTATCCCTTCAGTTTAGATCGACTGTCAATCATTAATAAGTAGCTAATCCTTCAACTCTTCCTAAACATTTGAAAATTTAACCTAATTACCACCACATACCGAGATTTAATTTTTTTGCATCCCTATTACATGCAAGCTCACACTGGCTTAACTCTTTGACTGAGAGAGCCTCAAGTATTCTTGCCATATCAATAGAAGATAGTTCTCCATTAACGTTCCACTTAAGTGTAGTTTTACGTTGAGGTGTGTTTTTTGTTTTCTTCATCATGACTTTTTAAGGTCGGGAATAATTAAATAGCATGATTATTTAAAATTCTCAAATATTTATTGAATAAAAGAGTATAAATTACCAAAAAAATATGAAGTTTTTATAAGTTAACCAATTAAATTTATTTTTAAAAATCTAGAAACTATAGGTGTTAATTATCCATCTAATCTATCAGCGTAATCCCTTAAAATTTCTGCCATCTTTTGAGGTGGGATTTCTTCTTGATATTCTCTACATAAATCAAAAAATTTATCTAAGAAATCTTTTATTGAAGAAGACATATAAAAAGAGGGTTTAATCCCTCTAATTTTAGATCGACTGTCAATCAATAATATTTTACTCTTTAATAAAAGCACTAGGTCGGAGGCGGGCGACAAACGGGCGAGGATTTGTATATTTATGGATAATTTTGTATACCTTTGACCTGTTTTTGAGACTCACAACTCCTCTGATATTGCAACTAACTTGCCATAGCCTGACTTGTTTATTTAGGTTACTGTCTCAAATTGGAGGGCGGGTGCTTTGGGAGCACTAGGTCGCAGGTTCTAATCCTGTCGTCCAGACTCAATCAAAACAAGTCGTAGCAAAGAGTTAACCAGACTCGCTTTTTTGTTGCTTTTACTTGTTGGCTCATAGCCGCCAACGAACTTAAATGAGGATATCTTTTTGTAATTAAAAATCAATACTTACTTTACTTATTTATTATTTGCAACTATAAGTAATTAAGTTAAAAATTTTATTAAGTGAAATTATTTAAAGCTTTATCTTTAACTACACTTGCTTCTGGATCAATTCTTTCTGTATCAGCTAATGAATACAAATTTGAAGATATCAAATTTGATCAAGTTAAAATTAAGCAAGATATATACGAGCCAAAAGACAAATTAGATGAATATATAATTAAAGGAGCAACCTATTCAACTAAGTTTGTTCCTTTAATGAATAATGGTGCGCAAGGAAATGAATATACGAGCATCATGGCGAATGATCTTAATAGATTATTAGTTGATGCTGGATTTAATTTTACGAATGCAAAAGCAAATGGTGAGATACAAAAAATCCCATTTCTTGCTCAGACTTCCGTAAATATTTCTAGCGGAACAGAATCAGATACAAGCTTCTCAATCAATAGTTTGATGAAACTTGGCGAACTTGCAACAGATGAAGAAGGCGATTTAAAAACTCTGGCATTTTCTCAGGCAAGATTCGCTACTGCAACTAATGCAGATGGTTCCACCATTAATCTTGGTTTAGGAATTAGAAATCGCCCTAACAATGTATCTATGGTTGGAGCTAATGCGTTCTGGGATTACAGAATGACTGATTATAGCGATGCACACAGCAGACTTGGATTAGGTGGAGAATATTTCTGGAAAGATTTTGAATTTAGAAATAACTGGTATATGTCAATAACAGATGAAAAGGATGTAACTATAAAAGGTACATCATATAAAGAAAGAGTAGTACCAGGATGGGATGTGGAACTAGGTTACAGATTGCCAAATAATCCAGAACTTGCTTTCTTTGTAAGAGGTTTTAATTGGGACTATAAACATACTCAAGATAATTCCGGATTAGAAGGATCAGTGAGTTGGCAAGCTACTCCGCACGTCAGTTTTGAAGCTTATTTATCTAATGAAATTTCTGCTACTTCTACTACATTAAACACCTCTCTGCCAGGAACAGATGAAACTTTTTTTGGTTTAAGAATGAATATTACCGGTAAGCCAGTCAAATTTGAGAGATCAAATTATAAGAAAAATATGATCACTCAAATGACTCAACCAGTCAAACGTAATTATGATATTTTACTTGAAAGATCGACAGGAACATTCACAAATAGAGCAACCAGTAAATAGCTCTTAATTCTTTAATTAGTTACTAAATTTTTGATCACCCAATTATGACTACTTTTAAATCACAAAACTATCTTCTCAAGCTTACTACTGGATTTGGTGTATGTATGAGTGCTTTCTTTCTTACGCCTGAGCCTGTAGAGGCAAATGTTTGTAGTTTAGAAAATCCTTCATCTATTAATGCAAATGGTTGTTATAAAACACCAGATAGATATGTCGTCAAGATACTAGAAATGGGACTCTGTACTTCTAATCCTTTATCTGGGACTGATTTCGATGGTTCTAGTTGTACAGCAACTTATACAAATACTAACGGTATAGAAATTGATGTTGCCGCAGGAGCAGCAACTCTAAGTGGTGGTACTAGCACAAGACCCGCAAGTGCAACATATCCACATGCATACGTGAAGATGGCTAATACATTTGGGCTAAAGGGAAGTTATCAATTAAATAGCACGACATATTGTTCAAATAGTGATGCCACAGCAGATTCTACCTCTGGTTGTACAGCTCAAAATTTTACAGAAACATTGACAAGTTTCAGTGGGAGTTGCAGTAATCCATATGATGCTGATGATGCAAAAGCAAGTGAAACTCTTACTGAAGGTACTATGGCAGCAAGATTGACTAATAGTTCTTATGTAACGGCAACAGCTTGTGATGCAACTCATTTGGTTGGAGCATTAGCACTGACTAATCATGTGGTGATTGAAGATAGTACTAAGGGATTAGAAGTGAAATTTACTGTATCTAATAGTGGAATGACGATAATACCAACTAATAATACTGGAAATATTGTAGGCCAATTTGGCGGTGGTCCTTTTCAGGCAGTTTTTAGCCTATATTAATTTAAACAATCTCTACTGTTTGTTCGATATGGAGGCCTTTTTTTACACCTAAGACTCATATTTCATTTTCTCTAAGACTTAGTTCCCAGTTTTTTTTCGTTATTGTCATAAAGAGACAACAAATCGCCAACAAATATCTCATAATTTGCCATGTCAAATCTTGCAATACCCCGCAACTATTTAGTCATGGTCAGTAGACATAGTACCCTACTAGGGTTTTAAGTGCTTTGGGAGCACTAGGTCGCAGATTCTAATCCTCTCACCCAGACTCTAATAATCCAAGTAATAATAGCGTTATTCCTAACTCGTTTTTTTTCTCATTTGTCTTGAAATTCTAAGGGCGAGGAGCGGGCGAGGTTTTGTATTGATTTAGGAGACTTTGAGGATGTATCGCCCGCGATGACTAAAAGTAAGACCCAAAAATACTATTCTTTACCACCCTTGGTCTAATTCCATATATTTTTTCTTGCTGCCTCAATAGTTTCTTAGCTGCTGCCTTTCATAACTGGTTTACTAATTCTCTTATAAACAAATCAGTAACTAATCATCATTGCGTCAAGAGAAGGAGAAGGTTTAGAAACAGCTTCGAAAGGTTCGAATACTTTAATTCTCGATCTATCCTTATTTATCAAAGTAACGTTATATACTAATTGTTCTTTTCTCTTAATTCTGGAAAGCAATTTGCAATATGTATTAACTCGTAAACTTCTTCACTATCGTATTTTTTATTTGGAACTCCACTTCCAACTTCTATTCCTTTAGCTTTCATCTTCTTTAAAATGAGCTCCTGTCTTTCTTTGCTAGACATTGAATTATATTTTTTCCTCCTTTCTCCCTTATCCAAAATAAAAAAACTTATCACTATAGTTCCAATACTAAAAATTAAGCTCCAGCCCTGCGAGTTAATCTTCATTAAAAATGAATATAAGGAATAAGCGTTTCATTTTTTTGAGGTCATTTTGAAGGTTAGATAAGCAAAGCCACCTAGTAATAACAAACTAACAACACCATAAGTAATTGCTATTCCATACATATGAATCATTTAATCTTTCTTTTTGTCTTTCTTTTTTTTGTTAGTTCCTTCTATATATGGAACAAGTAAGTCTAGTAACCACCTTTTAAATATGTCTATTGGGTTTTTCATTGTTTTACAATAATTCCACCAACAAATGTGCTTCCTAAAAGTAATAACACCATTAAAAGAGCAATTAATTTAGGTAAACTTCCCATCATTATTACTGATATTTATTGAGTAATCGATTATAAATTACCAACAGTAATATTACTCCACCCATACTATAAGCTGCATGGGTTGGGTCATGGTGATTCTGCCAAAGCTCTTCTAGTGGGAGTAGTAAGCGCATAATCGATTTAATAGCAAAGTACGCTATCCGCTTTAATCGACTCTTCAATTAGTACATTGGGCATTGCAAACTCTGCTCTATATCCATGAAGAAGCGTATTATCGTAACCCCTCGATTTAGCCGAAATTTCTGAGACATATATGGTAACGTTAGAATTTTTTAAATTTTCGAGGTGTTCGTATAAATCTCCAGTACCCTTAGCAACTATTTCACCAGCTGTTTTACAATTTAGGATGTTTACTCCGTTTCCCTCTAGAAAAAGAGTTACTTGATGCCCTTCGTCTTCTGCAGTAAGGGCAGCCAATAAACCTAAAGTTACTTTATTTTTGGATTTTAAACCGCTGCAAATATTAACTAGTACTTTATTGTCAGTAATGATAGACATTTAATTCTGCTTAAAATTTACTTCTTTAATCTAGGTTTTTCTTTTGACTTTATCAACCATCTAATCTATCAGCGTAATCCCTTAAAATTTCTGCCATCTTTTGAGGTGAGATTTCTTCTTGATATTCTCTACATAAATCAAAAAATTTATCTAAGAAATCTTTCATTGAAGAGGACATAAAAAAAAAGAGGGTTTTATCCCTCTAATTTTAGATCAACTTTCCTAAAAAAATATCAAATCTACGACCTAGTTAACAGTGAGCACTATGTCGTAAGGGGGAGCTAAGGTTCAAAACTTCTCATATAGGAGTATATACTTTGTACCAGATTGAGACTCAAACTCATTCCACTAACTCATATAAATCCTATTTATAGTAGAGAAATATTGATTAATCTCAAGTGAATTAAGGAGTGCTTGGGGAGCACTAGGTCGCAGGTTCGAATCCTATCGCCCCCTAAACTATAAAAACCAATTCATAGGCAACCATCCCAAGGTTGCCTTTTTTATTTCTCAGAAGTCTCAATAATTCAAACATCGATTAAATAGCGATTATTTATATAGTTTTGATATACCTAGTAGGCTTAATTGCTAATTATCACTTGGTTTATTCAATACCTCCAAGGTAACACTCCAACTCTGACTAATTAAATTTTTCCATTCTTCCCTAGCCTTTTCAATCTTTAATTCTTCTCTTTTTTGAATTACTGGTGGTTCTTTTCCTAATACACCAACTATTTTTCCAGTATCAACAAACATATACTCAAAAAAACTATAGTTATTAGTTTGTATTTTTTATAAAACTACTTACCTCCGATCTATTCGAATTAATTAACCAATACAGTTGAGCCATTAAAAATACTATTTATATTTATTGAGTAATGTTATATAAATCCCTAAAAATACTAATGTGGCTACTCCTACACCAATAACAGTATTTGGTTGATTATTCCAAAGCTCCTTAAAAAATATCTTAAAAAAATCTATATTCATTTAAAGAATTGGATATGCTATCCAACCAAATAAGGTGTAGTTAATAATGACAGCCATGAAGCCTATCATTGCAAGTCTGCTATTAGTTCTTTCCGCAATAAACCAATAGGTATTTGGCCATTCAAAAATTTCCTTCATATTGGATATTTGATCTTCGGAAAGTGGAGTCTCTTTAGGAGTATTTTCCTGTTCAAGATAATATTTACTATCTGGGTAATAGCTTTCGCTTGAAAAACCATCTTTAAAATCAATCATTTTATTTGAAATCTGAATTTATATATTTTAAGAACTAAAAAGTCTAAATAGGTTAAATAGCCATTTATCTTTTAGGCCATTCCTTCTGCTATTCCTAAATAAGTTCGAAGATTTTCAAAAAGATACTTATTCTAATTATCTTCATTCAAATCAGAATATTCAATTTCTTCAGCTTCTTTTTTTGCATCTTGCTTAAAAGAATTAACATTCGTTTTATCAATTGCTATTAGTAATCCTCCGATTAATGATAAATTTCGAGCAATCGCCATTAATTGAAGAGGTACTAAATGAAAAATAATCGTTGTAGGGACTAAGAAAATGAGAAGTAGTGAACACGCAAGTTTTGTTTTTTTTGAAAAAATTAATAGTATTGAACCACAAATTAAAAGTACTATTGCTGCAATTAATAAAAGATTGGAAAGTGGCTCTGGGAACCCTCTGCTTGTTATGTATTGTGCTTGACTACCAAAGTTAGCAATCTTTGTTGGTATGGCATTTACAAAAATCGCACTAAGAAGTAATTTAGCAATAAAATTTAAAGAATAAAATCTTTTAAAGTCCATAAAAAATGTATCCGCTATTACATAAATAGCTTAATTAGTCCATTTTACAAGGATCATCTTTTACAAAAAAGTGCATAAATGAGTAAACATTTAATAGATGATTTAGGGAACTAGTACTTTATCTAGCGATTATTTAGCGATTATTTAGCGATTAATTGTATACATAGGGAAAACTTTGTATACATTTGTTGAATTCCTGAGACTTATTTAAAAAACTAGCTTTTGACTCATAAGTCTTACTAATACTAGTGTCATGAGGATATTGTCTAAAATTGGAAGGCGATTACTTTGGGAGCACTAGGTCGCAGGTTCGAATACTGTCGCCCCGACTCTTGAAAACCATATCTCACTGCAGATAGTGAAAATGTCAGGTAATTAATATTTTTGAGGAGAGAAAATTAGTATATTTAATTTTCTGTTGTAACTCCAATTCCATTTATATGGCTCAAAGTCTTTCAATTCATTTAACTTATCGTATTTCGCTATGAAATTCTGTAAAGATTTAGAACGTTCCAAATATCCTGGATGTGTACTTTCTTTGTCTGTATCCGCATCCCATTGAGACTTTTCTGCAATAAAAGTGATCTCATCAAGACATGTTTCCTTAGCAAATCCAGCATTAATCATCATCTTTGCAGCATTATTATCAGCAATCATTTCAGACTCTCTATTCAACTCTTTTTGCAAAAGTTCTTTAATCAAATCTTTTTTATCTTGCACTTTTTCATCACTCTTTTTTGTTCCATCAGAATTAATTGGTATTTCAACTTTATTTTTATCTTTTAATTTTTTTAGTTTTTCTGATAACTTAATTGATTGTTTGATGTGATCATTAAAAACTATATGGGATAATTCATGTCCAATTGTGCAACCTAAATAATCTGGTTTATCCTTATATGTAATAAAAGATGATTTACTAAGCCAGACCACATCATTCCAGGCATAAGCCTCTATCCCATTGTATAAATATGATTGATTTATAAGCTCATTAATACTTACACCATTAACTTTTTTATGGTTCTTATATGGATCTAAATTCCTGTAATACCAACATCCGTCCTTTTCGCATAATCCTAATTCTTCTGCTCTATATTCCATATAAATTCCGCTTGCTATAGAAAATGGAATTTCTTTATTACCTAGATCATTCTTTGATGCAATTTTATCAACTATTTTTTTTATGATTTTATATTCTTTTGGCATAAAATAAGTTGAATTATTTCTCAAATGATTCGCTAAGTAGAAAAAAGAAAAAGTTAAGATAAAAATTCCAGTAAATAATTTGAATGAATGTTTGTTTTTTATATTTCTAAGCATCTAAATAATAAATATCTTTCTAATAAAGTAACTTAAAAAGAGAACTAAAAATTTTAGCAAGTTTGTTTTTTAATATTATCAAAAGTTAAAATGTCCTATTCTTTTTCCAATTATTAATAACCTTTCTAAGAAATTTTGGATCTTCAGAGTTAAGGATTGTTGGATATTTCTTTTCCAATTTATCAATTTTAAATTTTGGATCTTCATCTTCCAACATAAATAAGTCATGAAAAGCTTCTTCAAGCTTAATAATTCTTACAACTCTTTTTATTGATTTTGAAGACCATTCTCCACTAAATAAGACTAGATCTTTTTCTATACATGTGCCTAAATCTCTCATAGATGCTATGGATTTTTTCATTGTATTCCAAGTATTATCAAATTTTTCTGTAAATTTAAAACCTCCATACTTTGTTTCCGTATAAGAGACATCGCTCTTAAGAAATTTCTGATAATCTTCCACTACATCAAGTTTTAATAATGCAATATGTTCTTCTAAAGATTCATTATTAAGTGCATCTCTAAGAAATTTTTGCTTGGTAATAGTTAATTTGAATTCATTTTCCCCCGTCACGATAAATTGTGTTCCTTCAGATGGAAAATCTTCTGGACAATTTTTTCTATCCTCTGCTAAAAATTGACTATTTACAGAACAAAAAACTAACAATAATACAAATCCAGGAATCTTTAAAAATAAATTTCTCAGTTTCATTGATTATCCTTAAGATAAATTTTTGATTTTTCAATATATATAAATAATATATATTTTCTGCAGTAAGAAGTTACGCCCCATGTAAAGGATGAAAATTATGATTTTTGGATATTGATTGAAAATCAATCACTAGGCAATAATTTTCTTTTTTTTTATTTAACTTTTTTAAATATAGATTCTTAGTATTAGCACTATCTGAAAAGAATAATAAAAATAATATGATTCCAATTAAACCAAATAAGATAATTTTTAGTTGAAAACTTTCATAAGTTATCTCCTTTATTTTGTTTCTGCTAGAAACTTAGTAAAATGCTTATTTTTCAAAAAGAGTAATTTCCTGAGTTATTTTAAAATTATTACTTTAAAAATAATAAGAATAGGGAACTTCTTCTGTTTTTATCGAGTCGCCATAGTAACTTTCCGCTGTCTTCATCAATAACCAGTAGAAGAAATTAGCAAGTGTTTTCTGCATAAGAATTTCCATAGCTAATACTATTCAAATATAGATCTCAAACTAAAACATCGTAGAAAATACTTATTTAAATTTACCAATCCATGTCTTAAGCGTCATTAATATTTTTTTCCAAACCCTTGCAAGTTCTTTTAAAAGTGTTTTTACTTCCATATCTGCAGCTTAAGATACGTCTTGGAACTTGGAACAAATGACTTTAATTTCGTCATAAGATTGCTCTAGCAATATTATTTATGATCTGGATTAGCGATTAATTTTTATCTACAATTTCTCCTCCATACTCTCTTGCTATTTCGTCTAAACACATAAGAATATCTTTTTTTTTAATAGATCTGTTTCACTCAAATACCTAAGAAGAGTTCTTATTTGATCAATAGTATTTTCTTTTAATTCCTTCATTAATAATCTATTGCCATCTGCCAATAAGGAGATAATCCCTAAAATTATTCTCTAGTTAATTGTAATTTTCTAGAATTAATTTAATTTTTTTGTGAAGGTGTCAATTGTCCCCTTAAACTAGTTCAGTTATCTCCGATCAATTACTGCCAATATTCTTTTTCAAACTCTTTATTCGCTATATAACCATTAAAAAAACAAGATATTTCTTACATAACCATTGCTCTTCTAAGCTTTGCTGCTTCATCCAAACCTTCCATAATTGTAAACGTAGAATTTTCAGTGGCTACTTTTCTTAGCTTTGAAAACTCTTTATATTTTTCAGATTCATAAGCTTCAACGGCTGCCCTCATTGATGGAAATTCACAAATAACTGCTAAATTGGCATCCTCGGTCCTCTCCTTTCCTTGAGGCTCTGTATCTTTTGCAAAGACTTGACCTCCAACCTCTTTCAGCCATGGTCCAACTTTATTTACATATTCATCAAATAAATCTTGATTAATTATTTTGGCAGTTGATATCCAATAACCTTTAGCTCCTCTTTTATT
>NZ_JNAI01000006.1 GCF_000759855.1 Prochlorococcus marinus str. MIT 9107 | reverse complement strand
ATGAAGAAGAAAATCAAGAACAAATAACTTTAATTGATGAAAATCATGAAGAAGAAAATCAAGAACAAATAACTTTAATTGATGAAAATCATGAAGAAGAAAATCAAGGACAAATAACTTTAATTGATGAAAATCATGAAGAAGAAAATCAAGAACAAATAACTTTAATTGATGAAAATCATGAAGAAGAAAATCAAGAACAAATTAGGCTTGAATCTTTAAAAACTTTAGAAAATTTAGAAGAAACAAATTGTGAATCAAATTACTTAAAAATTTCTAATAATAATGAAGTCTTTAATACTAAACAAGATTCTAATCAAGTAAATCAATATATTGAAACCCCAAAATTACCACTACCTAATATTAAAAATTTAAGAAAATGGATTAATAAAGATAAAAAAGCTAGTTAGTTTTTTACATCATACCTGGCATACCCATTCCACCCATGCCACCCATACCTGGCATACCCATTCCACCCATACCTGGCATACCCATTCCACCCATACCTGGCATACCCATTCCACCCATACCTGGCATACCCCCCATGCCTCCCATTGGATCTCCACCTGGTCCTCCTGGGGCTGCGGCTTCAGGCTCTGGAATGTCAGCAATCGCAACTTCTGTTGTGAGGAGCATAGCTGCAATAGATACTGAATCTTGAAGAGCTAATCTTATTACTTTGGTTGGATCTAATATTCCTGAATCTTTTAAATCCTCATATTTTCCTGAATTAGCATTGAAGCCTTTGTTAAGTCTTTTAATTTCAGCGACAACTACATCACCATTAAAACCAGCATTTTTTGCTATTTGTTTAGTAGGTTCCAAAAGGGCTTCTTTGACTATATTTATCCCTGTTCTTAAATCATCGGAAGATGTTTGACTTAAATTTAAAAGGTCATCTGATATTTCAATTAAAGTTTGTCCACCTCCAGAAACTACACCCTCTTCAATAGCAGCTTTCGTAGCATTAAGAGAATCTTCGATTCTTAACTTTTTGTATTTCATTTCTGTTTCTGTTGCAGCTCCAACTTTGATAAGTGCTACTCCTCCAGCTAGTTTTGCTATCCTTTCGTTGATTTTGTCCTGATCATACTCTGAGTCTGTTATATCAACTTCTCTCTTTAATTTTTCTACTCGCGCTTTAACCAAATCTTTAGTGTCTTCGAAGGCAACAATTGTAGTTTTGTCCTTCGTGATAGTTATTTTTTTTGCTTTGCCTAAATCATTAATCGATACTTTATCAAGTGTCATCGATTTATCTTCACTAATTAACTTAGCTCCAGTAAGAATAGCAATATCTTCAAGGGCGGCTTTTCTTCTCTCGCCAAATAACGGAGCTCTTACGGAAGCTACGTTTAACACTCCACTATTCTTATTCAAAACCAAGGTGGTTAAAGCCTCTCCTTCGATATCTTCAGCAAGAATTAGAAAAGGTGAGCCTGATTTCTGAATTTCTTCAAGTATTGGAACCAGATCAACTAAAGTTGAAATTTTTTGATCAGTTATTAATATTTTAGGATTTTCAAGTTCACAAACTTGTCTTTCTTGGTCTGTTACGAAATATGGAGAACTATAGCCTCTATCAAAAGACATCCCTTCAGTTATATCTAATTCTGTATCTAGTGATTGAGATTCCTCAACAGTTATTACGCCATCCGAAGTGACAATATCCATTGCCTTCGAAATTATAGATCCAATTTCTTCATCACCTCCAGCACTAACTGTTGCAACTTTTTGAATATCAGAACCACTTAATGAAATACTTTTGGAACTTAATTTTTCTAGAACAAAAGCCAGGCCTACCTCCATACCTTTTTTTAACTCCGTAGGACTGGCACCAGAAGCAATATTTTTTAATCCCTCTTGAACCATCTTCTGAGTCAAAATGGTGGCTGTTGTTGTTCCATCTCCTGCACTCTCTTTTGTCTTGGATGCAACTTGCTCTATTAATTTCGCACCCAAATTAGAAATAGGGTTCTCAATCTCAATCTCTTTAGCAACTGTGGACCCATCTCTAACTATATCTGGTGAACCAAATTTTCTATCTATTACTACGTTTTTTGCCTTTGGCCCAATAGTAACCTTTACCGCATTAGCTACGAAATTTACACCTTTTTCTAGCGCTTCTCTTGATTCATTAGAAAAACTTAACTGTTTAGCCATGTTTACTCGATCTTTAGTCTTATTCTAATCTCCCATATAATCATTTTTAAGGGATATTTAATTAAGTGGGGAAAGCCGAATTTCTTTTAATTAGTCATACAAATTAACTCAAATAAGAGTATCTTTAAGTTATGGAAGAAACAAATAATCTTATTTTTACTCTTACCGCAATCCTCGCGATTGCTATGACACTGATATACTTTCCTTTAAGATTTTTCTTGACATTAACTGCTAGAAGTCGAAGACTAAGACTTTTACAAAAAATTAGAAGGTTGAGAGATGAATTAGGCCAGCCTTATGAAAGTACATAAACTAAATACTCATACCCCCGTCTATACTGATTGTTTGCCCTGTAATGTAACTTCCTGCATCACTTGAAACTAAGAATGACACTAAGTTTGCAATTTGAGTACAACTTCCTAATTTCCCTAAAGGAATAACTTTTAGAATCTCTTCAGTATTAAGTTTTTCAGTCATCTCTGTTTCTATAAAGCCTGGAGCTATTGCATTAACGTTTATACCTCTTGAGGCAAATTCTTTAGCGCAAGTTTTGGTAAATCCAATAACCCCAGCTTTGGCTGCAGAATAATTTGCTTGACCAGGATTACCAATTATTCCAACAACAGATGAAATATTTACGATGCTACCACTTCTTTTTTTCATCATAAATTTTGAAGCATATTTTGTACAAAGAAAAACTCCTTTTAAGTTTGTATTTAGTACATCATCCCATTGTTCCGATTTCATTCTCATCAATAGTCCATCTCTAGTAATTCCAGCATTGTTAATGAGGATATCAATGGTGCCATTAATTTTGATTATTTCTTCAAAAGCTGAACTGACAGAATCTTCTTTTGAAACATCAAATTTTAATTTATGAGCTTTACCTCCCGAATTTTTTATTGAATTTACAACTTCTTCAGCTTTTTCATCAGAAGAAGAGTAATTAATAAAAACTTCTGCTCCTAATCGGCTTAGTTCTAAAGCAATTTCTTTACCAATTCCTCTGCTAGCTCCAGTGATTAAAGCAACTTTGCCTGATAATGAATCTGTATTGGACATTATGAAATTTTATAATTTTCAATCGTAGTACTATTTGTGTAAAGATATTGCTTTTATTTATAATTGTCTAGAAAATATTAAGACCTTCTATTGTGCACTTTTTAATACCAGCTGCAGGGAGCGGTAGCAGAATGAAAGCTGGAAAAAATAAATTACTTATTGATTTAGAGGGAGAGTCTTTGATTTATTGGACACTTAAATCTGTATTTTCTGCAAGCTCAACAAATTGGGTTGGAATAATTGGTCAACCGAAAGATAAAAATTTATTATTAAATTCAGCAAAGGATTTTGCCCATAAAGTTCATTGGATTAATGGTGGTGACACCAGACAACAGTCAGTTTTTAATGGTTTAGAAGCGTTACCAAAAGATGCTGAAAAAGTTTTAATACATGATGGTGCTAGATGTCTAATTAATCCTGAATTGATAGACCTTTGTGCAAAGGAATTAGATGAAAATGAAGCTGTAATTTTGGCTACTAAGGTAACTGACACTATAAAGATTGTTGATAATGAAGGTTTTATTAAAGAAACACCAGATAGAAATTATTTATGGGCAGCGCAAACTCCTCAGGGCTTTTTAGTAGATAGATTAAAAAAAGCTCATAAGATGGCAATTGATAAAAACTGGAAAGTCACAGATGATGCCTCTCTATTCGAAATGCTTAATTGGAAAGTGAAGATTATTGAAGGAACTTATTCAAATATAAAAATTACATCCCCTATAGATTTGAAAATAGCAAAACTTTTTGTGAAGAACCCCTAGTTAAAAAGGTTTATCGATACTAAGAATGCCATCATCACCATTTAAGGTGGCTTCGTATCCTAAAGGAATGCAAGCATTTCCCGATATGTGGCCTATTGGGAGGTCAAAAAGAATAGGGAAATCAAACTCTTGGAGTCTTTCAATAATGCAGTTTTTTAGTAAATCTTTCCATTCAAGGTCGCAGGAATCATTAGAAAAACTTCCGAATCCAATACCAGCAATTTCAGAAAGTGTTTTAGTCATTCTGAGGTAAGTCAACATGCGATCAATTTTATATATATCTTCATTAATATCTTCAAAAATTATTATTTTTCCTTTGCAATCAGGAAAGTGATTAGTACCAACTAAAAAAGTAGCAATAGTTAAGTTAGAAACGATAATTTCTCCTTTAGCTTTTCCAGCTCTTAAAGGAATTCCTCTTATGTCCTCAACATATCCCTCAAAAAGTAAATTTCTTAATCTCTCAAGACTCCACTCTGGCTCATTGAAAAGGCCAGTAACCATTGGCCCATGAATAGAACCTATAAATCCTTGAGAATATTTAGATAGTAATAAAGAACATGTATCTGAGAATCCAAGCATTAAGCCATGCTGCCAAGAAGGTTCTTTTTCTAAAAGTCTTGCTGAACCCCAGCCTCCTTTTGCAAAAATGATTAGCTTACTATTTTGTGCTTTTTCCAGTTCTTCAAATCTAGTTAGATCATCACCTGCAAAATAACCAAATTTTTTTGATAGAGAATTATTTTCATTAATTTCCAAGCCCCAGTTTTTTAAGATTTCTATGCCTTTTTGAAAATTTTCGTCTTCATCAATAAAGGAGCCTGGAGCTAAAATATCTATTAGATCCCCTTTTTTTAATCTAAAAACCATATTTAGAATTTATGAGGCAATAATAATTGCTAATAAAAGGACTCCTCCATAAATTGATTGATTTTTGAAGTGATTCCCAATATTTTTTATTGATTGCTTTTCCTCAGGAAATACTTTTAGTATATCTCTCTGCATTAAGATTAACGTTGTAAGCCAAATTGGCCAAAAAATAAAATCCATTTGATTAATAAATCCGCATAATGCGAGAAAACAAGAAGTTAAAAAATAACAAATTTGAATAGTTATTCTTGTTTTGTTCTGGAGGTTAACAGCGGAACTATTTATTCCAATTTTGATATCATATTTTTTATCTGCTAAAGCATAAATAGTGTCAAAGCCAAAAGTCCAAAAAATAGTAGCTAGCCAGCAAAATAATAAAACAATACTATTTAAATTGCCTTCATTTGCGGCCCAGGGAATTAAGACAGCAAAACCCCAGCATATGGATAAGATTAATTGAGGATATTTAAACCATCTTTTGGCAGAAGGATAAATTAAAATAATAGGTAAAGCTAAAAAAGCGAGTGAAATGGAAAGAATTCTTCCAGGCTGAGGTAGTGACAAAGTTAAAAAGAAGCTACATAAAATTAAAAAGAAAAGAATTGAATAAGCTGTTTTAAGACCGATTTTATTTGCAGCTAGCGGTCTATTTTTTGTCCTAATAACTCTTTGATCAATTTTTTTGTCCCAAATATCATTAACCACGCAGCCTAATCCACTTACTAGTAGTCCTCCCAGTATTATTCTTAGCAACATTAAAAATGTTGGATTAGCATCTGGGGTTAAATATAAACTCCATCCAGCAGGAATAAGTAAGATTATTCTTCCAGTCGGCTTATTCCACCTTAATAATTCAAAAAAAGTAATTAATTTAATTTGTCGATTTTTATTTTGCATATGAACTATTGTATATTTCATAACTTTAAATAATCTTACTAGGATTAAATGATTTCTATTATTTAATAATCATTCTTGGGTATATTTATTAATGGATTAAAGATATCTGCATCTTATAAAAAGAAATGATACTGAAACAAGATTTAAGATATTTTCAAGAAAAACAAATTTTATTAGCTTCTATAGATATTGGAACTAACTCTACACATATCTTGGTAGCAGAAATTAATCTAGAATTAAAATCATTTTCAATAAAATTCACTGATAAATCAACCACTCGTCTTGGAGAAAGAGATGAGGAGGGTAATCTTACTGAAGAATCAATCCAAAGAACATTAGTTACTCTTAAGCGATTTAAGGAATATTGTAAAAGTAATGGAGTAAAACAAATAGTAACAGCAGCAACAAGTGCAGTTAGGGAAGCTCCAAACGGTCAAGATTTTATTAGAAGAGTTCTTGATGAAACTGATATTCAAATAGAAATGATAAGTGGTTCTGAGGAAGCCAGATTAATTTACCTTGGTGTTCTTTCTGGCATGGCTTTTGAAGATCAGTCTTTTGTAATCATAGATATTGGAGGAGGATCTACAGAATTAATACTTGCTGATAAAAAAGATGCTATAGCTCTTACCAGTTCGAGAATTGGTGCGGTAAGACTTAAAAATGATTTTTTAAATAAAGAGTCTATAAATTCAGAAAGATCTAGTTTTCTAACAACTTTTATTAAAGGATCTTTAGAACCATCTGTTCGAAAAATAAAGAGTAGATCTAAGGGAGATAAGACTTTATCTATGATTGCAACCAGTGGCACTGCAACCTCATTAGGAAATTTGATTTCAGATGATTTGGGAGAATCTAAACAAAAGTTGCATGGTTATAAATTTAAAAGGGAAAATTTACAAAATGTATTGGAAAAACTAATTAAATTGCCATTTTCGGAAATCAAGAAAATACCTTCATTAAGTGAGAGAAGAGCAGAAATAATTGTTCCAGGAGCATTGATATTAAACACCGCAATGGAGATGTTGAACTTTAATGAATTAACTATAAGTGAGAGGGCGCTCAGAGAGGGTTTAGTTGTTGATTGGATGCTTCGTAAAGGGATAATAAAAAACGAGTTAAATATTCAAAGCAATATTAGAAAAACAACCATAGTTCATCAGGCCAGAAAGTTTGGCGTAGATAGTACAAGAGCTGAGAAAGTTATCGATATTGCCTTTCAAATCTACGATCAGACTAAAAATATCTTTCATAGCGATAATGACCCTAAAGCCAAAGAACTTCTTTGGGCAGCCTCTAATCTTTATAATTGTGGGAAATACGTAAATATTAGTTCCTACCACAAACACTCTTGGTACTTAATAAAAAATTGTGAGTTGTTAGGATATTCTGAAGCAGAAACAAATATTATTGCTTCTATCGCCAGATACCATAGGAAGAATCTACCAAAGAAAAGACATGAGTCTTGGCAAAATTTAATATCCAAAGAGGATAAAACATTAGTGCTTGAAATGTCATTGATTTTGAGATTAGCAGCATCACTAGACCAAAGGCCTGAAAAGGTAATCTCCTCTATTAAGGTAAAATTTCTTAAAAATATTATTACGTTTGAACTTGTACCATTAAATAAAAATCATGAGCTTCTCCTTGAAAAATGGAACTTAGGATTATGCTCTAATGCAATAAAACAACTAAAGAATTTGGATTTAAAAGTTATTTAGTTCTTTTTTATAAGTTCTTGTTTTAGGAGCTGATTCTGAAAAGACTCTGATAATAAATTAAAAATTAAGGTAGAGGCGATTAGTCCAAGGAGGCCTGAAATTAAAATAAATATTCCGAAACCTATTGGATTCAGTTTCTTAGATTGTTTAGATTTATCATTCTTTGTAGGAACTGCCTCAACTATTTCTTCAATTTTTACTTCTCCCCTCTCTGTATTTAGTTCATCCATTATAAATTTTGTATCAAGTTTCAACTTCTGTGAAATCCTGCGAATCATTGCTTTGATAAATACTTTTTCAGGTAGTTTTTCTTCATTGCCTTCCTCTATGGCTTTAAGTTGGTGAGCCCCAATTTTTAAATCAGAAGCCAATTCTTCAATAGATTGATCTCTACTTAACCTTGCTTCTTTAATAAAATTTCCAATTCTCATTAAAGAGGAATTTTCTTTTTTATTATTTTCTTCTGTAAAAGATTTTATTTCTTCCAAAACAATTAAATTTTTTACTAATTATAGTTATTAATATTTTTCTATCAACTTTAATATTATTTATTTCTAAAGAGATGTCTATAAGATGGATTATAGAGATTAGACCTATTTTGAGAATTACTAATTGCTGGGCTAATTATGTAAATAGTTGTTCTAATTAATTTTTTATCAATAGAGAATTTTTCCATATCTTTTAATTCTATTAATGATGTCCAACCATCATCCCAAGATACTCTGAATCCAACAATCACTTTAGTCTCTGGGGGATAAAACTGTAGCAAAGTTTCTTGAGATTTTTTTACATGCCTAGCACTTAG
The DNA here is from genome assembly GCF_000759855.1 of Prochlorococcus marinus str. MIT 9107. GTDB lineage: Bacteria > Cyanobacteriota > Cyanobacteriia > PCC-6307 > Cyanobiaceae > Prochlorococcus_A > Prochlorococcus_A marinus_N. Next base: position 211,165 of record NZ_JNAI01000006.1, on the reverse strand, counting down.
ATAAAGACATAGAGAGGAATTGTGTTTAGCAAGATCTTTTAAAGATTCTTTCTCAGGCATGCATGTTCGCCCTCCCGCTCTAGTTAAAATTATTGTTTGGGTTATGTCAGGTACAGTCAGTTCTGCCTCATGATAAGCTGCAGCTATTTGAAAAGCACTAACTCCAGGAATCACTTCGATTTCAATTTTTTCTTTTTTTAAAATTTCGATTTGTTCTTTAATTGCTCCAAAAAGACAAGGGTCTCCATCATGCAACCTTACAACAGTTTTGCCTGCATGAAATTTTTTTATCATAACTAAGGTGATTTGCTCTAACGTTAGTGAACTCGTTTTTATTTTTTCAGTTCCTTCTTTAGAAAAATCTAAAATCTTTTCAGGAATTAGAGAATCAGTCCAAATAATGACATCTGCAGATTTTATCTTTTTTAATGCTTTTAATGTTAATAACTCTGGATCACCTGGACCAACTCCAATAAAGCATATTTTTTTATCCATTCTTTCTATTTTTAATATTATTTGTTCTTAATCTTAAAAAAAATATCCCAATTAATCCAGAAGAAAATAAAAAAATACTTACAAATTGTGCCATTCTTATCCCGCCACTACAGAAAGGTGGAAGTCCACCAATACATAGAGGGTCAGTTCTTAAACCTTCAATCCAGAATCTTCCAAAGCTATAACTTATCAAATAAAGACAGCTAATAAAGCCAGGTCTGACAAAATCTGTTTTGTTTTGTTTATTAAAAATAAAAATGAGGAGTATAAAAATTAAAAGATTCCACAATGACTCATAAAGAAATGTAGGATGAAAAAATTTGTAATTAATAAATTCTAAAGGCCTATTTTGGATAGGAATAAATAATTTCCAAGGCAAATTTGTTGGGACCCCAAATGCCTCATTATTGAAAAAATTCCCCCATCTTCCTATAGATTGTCCAAGAATAATTGAGGGAATTAATATATCTAAAAAGGTTTTTAAATGAATGTTTTTTGACTTGCAGAAATAGATAATAGATAATAATCCTCCAATAAGACCTCCATGTATGGCTATACCTCCCTCCCAAACTGCTAGAAAAGATGGTATTTGAAACGTGTTATTGAATAGCTCTAAATAAGTAAAAAATTTATCCCCACTATATTGTCTCCACTCAAAAATTACGTAATAAGCTCTTGCTCCAATTATTGAAGAAATTGTTAATGATGGTAGTATCTCATTTATATACTCTGGGTTAAGATTCCTTGATGAAGCAAGTTTTTTAGAAATAAATATGCCTATTAAAACTGAAATAGAAATAAGAAAACCATACCACTTAATAGTTAAAAAACCTAAATTTAAAAAATTTTCCCCTGGAGATTGTATAAAAGCTTGAAATGTAAGCATTTAAAAGAAAGTTAAATACCCTCTGCTGCTTGAACTTTTTCTACCTGTTTTTTCTTTAATACTAGAAGTATTTGAGTTAAACCTACACCAATAAAAAATGCAATTAATCCAATAACTCTGTAAGGACTCTGAAGTACAACTTCAGCATCTAGTTGCCCAAAGCCGCCAACGTTCGGATCATTTGTAAGAGGGTCCCCTGCATTAATTTTGTCCTGTGCTTTTACTATAAGTTGAGGACCAACAGGTACAGCCTCAGTAGTGATTTCACCATTCTCTTTTTCTATATTGATTTGATAGCTCCCATCCTCAATAGTGTCTATTGAATTAATAGTACCAGTGGTGGTTGATGTAAATAATACATTATTGCTTTTATCTCCAGTTGGATAAACTTGACCTCTACCCCTATTACCTCCGATATGTAATGAGTATTTCCCATAGTGATATTCTTTGTTTGTGGAAGGATCAGGGGAAAGTACAGGGAAAACTATTTCTTTATTAGTATCGCCAGGTAAAGGACCAACAATGATGATATTGTCTTTCTCTTCACTGTAATTAGTGAAATATACGCCTTCTGTTTCTTCTTTAATTTCTTCACTCCATCTTTCCTGAGGAGCAAGTTTGAAGCCATCAGGCAGCATAACAACAGCACCAACTTGTAAAGGAACTTCAGAACCATCCGCTCCAATCTCTTTTAAGTCATTTTTGTAAGGTATTTTGACAACAGCTTTGAAAACGCTATCAGCACCAACGGATTGTGGTACCTCTGCAATAGTGGGCATTTGAGCTAGATGACAATTCGCACAGACTATCTTTCCTGTAGCTTCTCTTGGGGATTCATAGTTTTGCTGAGCCCAAAATGGATAAGCAAAAGTGGTCTTAGGATAAAATATAATGCTCGAAATGAAGAGGAAAGTACAGATAAATAAAGTTGTTCTTTTCATGATTTGTCTCTTAAGATTATTCATTTTTTTTATGCCCACCAAGGATTTTCATTAGTTCTAAAGTCAGTTTCTGACCACTGTTTGACAAGTACAGCATCATCTTCAATATCAACATGAGCTAGCGCTAAAGATAAAGGAGCGGGACCTCTTACTACTTTCCCGTTGGTATCATACTGACTGCCATGGCAAGGGCATATAAATTTATTAGCACCACTATCCCAAGGGACAACACAACCTAAATGAGTACAAATTGCATTTAAACCAAAATCTCCTATCCCCCCACTTTCATTAACAATTAAATAAGTTGGATCTCCTTTAAGACCTTGTACTAAGCTTCTGTCTCCTGATTGATGGGTCGCCAACCAACCTGTCTTAGTAATTGGATTTCCTAATTCATCTTTAGCAGAAGTTCCACCACCACCACCACCTGCTCTAAGAGGCATGAAATAATTTGCTACGGGGTAAAGGGCTCCTAAAGCTACACCAGTTGCAGTACCAAATGTAAGAAGATTCATAAATTGCCTTCGACCCATTGAAGGAACATCATTGGAACTTAATTGAGTCATTCGCTACTTGGTTCTGTTATTTATTAGTTATTATGGATCAAATTGTACAATTTCTGTTGCAAATAGATAGGACTTTTAATAATTTAAAGTAAAAGTTTTGGAAGTATTTTAATTGTTTCAAATGAAACCATTACTAGTAGATGAAGTTATTCATTATTTGATTCATCGCTGGGGTAAGAAATATGACTTTAGACTCTTTAAAAGAGGAAAATATGTCTATTTCCAGATGATGTGGGGATTCCTTGGACAGGAATCATTTCCTTTAAATGAAGTTGAATATGAAAAATCCATAGCTGATAAAATCGAGATTTTAAATAGATGTGGATATTCAGAGGAAGTAAGAGAATGGCTAAAAAAAGTCAATGCTAGACCAAGGTTGGGAAGAGCTGTCAGCTTGCAATTAATTATCAATGAGAAGATGAAAGAGTTTTTGATTTAAGATTTTCTGATAAGTAAGTTAATCCAGTACCCACAAAAAATAAAAATATAATAGATATGGATAGCAATGACATTGTTAATGGGTCTGTAGAAGGGGTAATCACTGCAGATAAAATTGCTGAGGAAATCACAACTATTCTCCAGTTCGAAATCATTTTCTGTGTAGTAATTATTCCAAGTGAACCAAGAATAAATTGTAATACTGGCAATTGAAAAGCTATTGCAGTGCTAGACATTAGTAAAAGAACAAAATCAAAATATCGTTCTATTGACCACGTTGGTTCAACAATGTCAGCACCGAAAGTAATAAAGAAATTTATGGCTGCGGGAACTAATATCCACCATGAAAAAATTAATCCTAAAAAAAATAGAAGACCTGAGCCAAAAACTGCTGGCAAGATAAGGCTTTTTTCTTGTTTTGTTAATCCTGGGGAAATAAATAATATTATTTGATAAAAAATATAAGGTATAGAAACTATTAATCCGCTATAACCTGCAACTTTAATGGCGACAAACAAAAACTCTCCCGGAGCAAGTTGCAGTAAATGTATATCACCAGCTGGAATTTCTAAAAAAGAAATTAATGGCTTTATTATTAAAAAACTGAAAAATATTGAAATAAGTATTGAGAAAATTGAGTTAAGTATTCTTTGACGAAGCTCCTCTAAGTGATCACTAAAGGTCATCGAATCGGATGATTTATTTTCACTATGAACTGCACCTTTCATTATTGTTTAATAAAATTTTTAAGATAAGGGTTTAAAAATAGTTTCTCCACAGTCCAATTTTATTTTTTGGTGTATTTAATTATTTGCTTAACTTTGGATTAGTTGGATCTGGTAATAAGAAAGGAGGGGCATCATTTAAAGAGGATTCGCCGTAAGTTTCATATTCTCTGTACCCCCCCATTTTCCCATTTGTTTTCATTAGAGCGCTTACGAAGGCAAGTAATAAGAAAACGGTCGGGGCTCCAATAATTAATGCAGCACCAAATAAATATCCAACAATAAATTCTGGAAAACTATGATTTCCTAAAAATTCATGAGTACCCAAAAGAAAATCAAGCATTTAGATTTAAAAATTTTTTTTATTATAAACTAAATTAATGTTTTAAGATTTTTTTTAATGTAATCTTCTCCTCTTGTAGGATTTCCCCACATAATCTCTACATTTTTAAAGGAAACGCATCCAGGTCCTCCTTTTTTTATTTTTTGTAAATCTTTAATCTTTACTAAGTTAATAGGAACTTTAAAGTTTCTTTTTGCCTTACTAAATAAAGCAGCCAAGTCGGCAGCTATTTGAAGATCTTGTTCAGATGCTGCTCGCGATGAGGACTTTAAAACTACGTGACTTCCTGGGGATTCCTGAGCATGAAACCATAGATCGCCTTTCTTTGAGAACTTAAAACTTATTAAATCATTTTGCCTCATATTTCTACCTACCTGAAGCTTCAATCCTGTGGGAGTGTTAACTTGTATTGGGGAGGATCGTTTCTCAGATTTACTTTTCTTATCTTCTCTTTGCCTATTGAGATTAATATTAAACTCGTTACAAAGTTCTTCCAGAATTTCTTCTAGGATTTTGATCTTCATAGAAAGTTCTTCATGAGATAAAGAATTAAGATTTTCTAGAAGCATAGTGAATTCATCTAATCTATCTATATTGGTCTTGTAAATATTTAGTCTTTCTTTTATTAACTCTCTAGATCTTTTTAGCTTTTTTGACTTTTTATATAGTTTTTGTCCTCTAATAATATCTTGTTTTGTAATTTCATTTTTAGTAAATATTTTGTCAGCCTTTTCTTTATAAACCTCGTAGTTTTCTGACTTTGACAGGAGATCATATTGAACATTTAAATTCTTTTTCTCAATATTCATTTGTTTGAAAATTTTTCCATCAATTTTCTTTACTAACAATTCAAGTTTTTTTTGCTTTAAATGAAAATCATAATAATTTTCTAAACCGGTGCATAAATCTATTTTATTTTCACACTTAATTTCTTTATCTAAAAACCAAACGGAATAATAAAATTTATTAAATAGTGAAAAATTAAAGTTATTGTTTTTAAACCTATTTATCCAGATCTTCCAACTTTTAAAGATCTCCTTTAAGTTCGCTTCGCTGATGAAATCAATATTTTTCCCCATTATTTCTGAATCGTTAGTATTACTAAAGATCTCTAATTGTTTCGTTAATATAGGACTTACTCCTTGGTAAGAATTTATTAAACAGTATTTCAAAGACTCTGGTACTGTCGAAATTGATTCTTTCCATGATTGAAAAGACTCGTTTTCTCTAGGTTCTTTTTTGAGATTAATTGGTGGGTCAGAATAAATATATCCTGTTGAAATTGTTCTAAAACTAGATTGGCTTGAGTTAATTTGTTTCCCTACTGCGATTATTTTGTATTTATTATCCAAATAAAAAATATTACTATGTTTTCCCATTAACTCAAAAATTAAATACTTGCTAATTTCATCTCCAGGTTTTTTTGCAAAGCCAAATTTTATTACTCTTTCGAAATCATCTTGATTAATCGAAATTAATGCCATGTATTTTAATCCGTATCTTATTTGTTTAGAGAGTGTGCTTTCTCTCCCAATCTTTTCTGGCTTATTTATCTTTAGTATTCTGGGAGAGTCCCCATTCCATGAAACTTCCAACCAAGTTTGAGAATCAACTCCTCTGAAACATAATTGAATTGTATTAGGTTCAGGTTGTTGGGCAGTTTCAAACTTTGTAGGTAAAATATTCTTTGATAAATAATGCAAGACAGATCTAATCGATGTAATATCCATTATCTGAGGTACACTTTTTTGCATTATTTCTTTTTAATTCACAAGGTTTTTATTTTACTGTAAAAAATTTAATATGAAAAATCAAAAAAAACTCATTATCATTACTGGACCTAGTGGAGTAGGTAAAGGAACTGTCGTCAAAGAAATATTAAGTAAAGATAAAAATATTTGGCTCTCAATATCTGCAACTACAAGAGAACCAAGAAAGGGAGAGAATGAGGGGAAAAATTATTACTTTCTGAATCAAGAAAAGTTTAAAGAAATGATTAAACAAAACCTTTTTCTTGAATGGGCACAATTTGCTGGAAACTATTATGGAACTCCTTTATCTTCAGTTAATGAGAGAATTAAAAAGGGATTTACAGTATTACTTGAGATTGAAGTGGAGGGTGCAAAACAAATAAAAGAAAAGTTCCCGGATTCTCTTTCAATATTTTTACTACCTCCTAATAAAGCTGAGTTAGAGAGAAGGATAAGAAATAGGGGTACAGAAAAAGAAGAGGCAATTAAAAAAAGACTCTTAAGGGCTAATTATGAGATTTCAGCATCAAATCAATTTGATTTTGAATTAACAAATCACAATGTTGATGAAACAGCGAATAGAATAATCAAGCTAATCAAATAAGGACTATTTTGATTCTTATCAGCTCATTGGATGGAATAATAAATCTGGGAAGAACCTATTAAATTCAATAATTATTCCAGCTGTTAGAGTTAGCCAAATTGCTGCAACTACTGGTGCAGATCTAACAAATTTTGTGCTTAAAATTTTGAACATTTGTTTGTAAGAAAGTTTTTAAAGATTTTTAGCGTGGGCCATTAAGTGTAATATTATTATCCTTCTCCCTTAAATCACCATTTTTCCCCTGCTTATTAGCAAGAAGAGGCCATTGCGCACCTTTCATAAGACATTTTCTAGCTAAGTCTAGATCAATAATAATCTCAAGATCTGCTGGATTCTTAGTCTTTTTTGATTCAATTAGATATTCTCTGCCTGACCAACCTATGATTCCAGCAATGTAAATAAACAATACACCAGGAATAAGTAAATCGCCTTCATGCCCTCTATTTAAAAAAGCTCCCCAAGGCTCAAGAGGAGGTCCAATAATTAAATGTGGAAGGCCATCATCTCCACAGGATGCTTTGCCATACCTTTCAAATCTTGCGATATCTTTTTGAGTAGTAGCAGAACTTGCTCTCTCCATGAATTTGGGATTTTCAGAGCATTTTGTGAGGGCTGATGCAGTATATTCTGTGCTTGCTCTGTCGCGGTTTAAAGCTGGCCCATTGGCTGCTAAAACAGTGGGAGTAATTCCTAGAAACAGAAAAACTGCGGTAATGATTGAAAAAAAGAATTTCATAAGTTGCAATCTTTAATTCCTTATAGTGTGTTAAGTAAGAAATTAATATTAAAATAGAACAAGTTGAATCAAATATGCGTAAAGTTTTAGCTATTGAAACAAGTTGTGATGAGACATCTGTCTCTATAGTCTCTAATATTGGCGATACTTTTAAAATTCATTCAAACATTATTGCATCTCAAATTAAAGATCACTCAAAATGGGGAGGAGTTGTTCCAGAACTTGCAGCTAGAAAGCACTTAGAGTTATTACCTTTTGTTTTGGAAAAGGCATTAAAAGAATCAAAATTTAAAATTGAAGAAGTTGATTTTATTGCATCAACGGTAGCTCCTGGATTAGTTGGGTGTTTACGAGTTGGCTCTATAACTGCAAGAGCACTTTGTAGTTTACATTCAAAACCATTCATGGGAGTTCATCATTTGGAGGGACATTTATCTTCAATATTATTTTCAGAAAACTATCCAAAGAAATCTTTTCTTACGTTACTTGTTAGTGGAGGACATACTGAATTGATTAAGGTTGATGAGAGAAGGCGAATGCAAAAACTGGGAAAGAGTTTTGATGATGCCGCTGGAGAGGCTTTTGATAAAGTTGGAAGATTACTAGGTCTTAGTTATCCAGGTGGACCTGCAATTGAAAAGATTGCTAAAAATGGAGACCCTCTGAAATTTAATTTACCAAAATGCAGGATTTCAGATAAAAAGGGTGGATTTCTTAAATATGATTTCTCTTTTAGTGGTCTAAAAACTGCTGTATTAAGATTGGTTGAGAAGATAAATCTTGATGGTAATTCCTTGCCAGTTCATGATATTGCGGCAAGTTTTGAGAGAGTTGTGGCGGAGGTATTAGTAGAGAGAACTATAAAATGTGCAAAAGATCATAGCTTGGATAATGTTGTTGTAGTTGGGGGTGTGGCAGCCAATAATACATTAAGAAAAATGATGATTAGTGAAGCTAGTAAAAAATCTATTAAAGTTCATTTAGCTCCCCTTAATCTTTGTACAGATAATGCGGCGATGATTGGAGCAGCGGCCTTGTTCAGGATTAAATTTAAGGAACATTTGAGTTCTCTTAAATTAGGTGTCTCGGGAAGACTCTCAATTGAACAAGCAAATACCCTTTACGAAGAAAATCCTCCTTTCTAACTCCAATGAACAAACAACCTAAAATCGAAATTAAAGAAACAAAAAACTTAGTTGATAAAAAGGAACTTAATTTATGGAAAAGAGGTTTTACACCTCAAGCTGAAATATGGAATGGAAGGATGGCAACTATCGGTATAGGAATAATTTTTGTTATTGTCGCCCTACTAAGCCAATTTTCTTAATAGAAATCAAATTAATTTTTCTTGAAAGTGGTTTTGAGTGATTTTAAAAAATTAGTGTTGTTCAGCTGATTAAATAAGTTAAAAAGTATTGTATTTCATGGACTTGCGATAAGATTATTGATTTAATCAAAATAATTAATATTTTTATTATTTATAAGTTTATATGACGCCTGAAAGGCTGGGGTTACTTTGGGGAATAACTGTATTCGCAGGTGCTTGTGCACGATTATTTTCGTCTTTTACAGGATTCCCAAGTGTTGTTATTTTATTGCTTTCTGGATTATTCATCGGAAGATCAGGCTTAGGACTTGTTGAGCCTTTAGATCTTGGACAAGGGCTTGAAACTATTGTAGGTCTTTTAGTTTGCTTAGTTTTATTCGAAGGGGGACTAAATTTAAAACTGCCTGAGGGGAATATAAGAAATACTGTTTTGAAAATTTCATTAGTAAGACTTTTTATTTCATTATCAGCTGGAATTTTTATTGCTCATTGGCTGGCAGGACTTTCATGGCAAGTCGCAGGAATATATAGTGCCATAGTTCTCGCTACTGGTCCAACAGTGGTCTCTCCATTAGTTGAACAAATACAATTAGCTTCTCCTCTTTCGGACGTTTTAAAAGCTGAAGGGTTGTTACTTGAACCAATTGGAGCAGTACTAGCATTATTGCTTTTAGAATTATCTTTAGGGGACCTGCGTGGGATTAACGATGTCTTTATTGCATTAATGCAAAGATTAGGTGGCGGAGTCTTAATCGGGTTAAGTGCAGGATGGTTACTATCAGAAATTTTAAAAAAAATAAAAAATGAAGCCTCATTTGGTATAGAGCTTCAAGTCACCCTTGGATTTATTTTTCTTGTGTATGGAATTTGTGAATATTTTTTGCCAGAATCAGGATTGCCTGCTTCTGTCGCGGCAGGTTTTATTGTAGGTAAAAGAGAAGTAATAGATAAGGAGAGATTGGATAATCTAATAGGTGAACTAGCTCAATTAGCAATAACAGTTCTTTTCCCTCTTTTGGCAGCTGATGTTTCTTGGGGTGAATTAAGTCCTTTAGGTTGGGGAGGGGTTGTTTGCGTTTTTATGTTGATGGTGATTGTTCGTCCTATCTCTATCTGGATAGCAACAATGGGAAGAGAATTAGACTTAAAAGAAAAAGTATTTTTAGCTTGGTTAGCACCAAGAGGAATTGTTACCGCTGCGGTAGCCTCTCTTTTTTCTATCAGATTAGAACAGGCTGGTATCCTCGGAGCTGGACGTCTTCAAGGCTTAGTGTTTCTTACTATATTAATGACAGTAGGAATCCAAGGACTTTCTGCTAAACCTTTGGCTAATCGGTTTGAATTGGGTAAAAAAAATAATTTAGATTGATTTAAGACATCTTTCAATCCGCAATATATCACTTTTACTCTCTGAGAAAAGTTCCCAACTTTGTATTAAATCTGGCCCACTGAGGGAACCAAAAAAAGCTACTCTTAATGACTTCATTAAAATCCCTTTTTTAATATTATGAATTTTTGAGATCTCGTTTATTATTTCTTTGGCTTCCTCTTTATCTAGTGTTGCCGTATTTTGCTTAATTAAATAATTTAAAATTAGTTTAAGAGATGTCTTGCTATGGTTGTTTTCGAGAAAATCTTGACCTTCTTTTTGAATTGGAGGTAATAAGAAAAATGGTTTTGATTCATCAATGGCGTCTTTTAAAAGGGTCATGGAGTCTTTAATCAAAATTACTAATTTAATAGCCCATTCTTCAGATGGCGGCTCCCAACCCATATTATCCCAGCATCTCCTTATGATCTCACTTAACTTAACTGATTCCATATTTTTTATGTATTGAGAATTAATCCAGTTGAGTTTCTCCCAACTGAATTTAGCTCCAGCTTTATTTACATCAGATAAGTCAAAGATTTTAGATATCTCATCCAGTGAAAGTATTTCACTCTCTGCAGATTTTGGTGACCAACCTAGAAAGGCCATGTAGTTTGCTAAGGCCTCAGGTAAATATCCCATATCTCTAAATTCGTCGATTGAAGTAACGCAATCTCTCTTAGATAATTTTTTCCCTTCACTATTTAGTATTAGTGGAGTATGTGAAAACGTTGGCAGTTTAAAATCTAAGGCTTTATAAATCAATATTTGTTTCGCAGTGTTAGAAATGTGGTCTTCTCCCCTTACTACATGAGTGATATTCATGAAATTATCATCAACTACAACTGCAAGATTATACAAAGGATCTCCAATTTCATATCCAATAGCCCTTCTTGATAAAACTAAATCACCTCCCAAGTCCTTACCTTGCCATTTGATTTTACCTCTTATCTGATCTTCCCATGAGATTTGTATTTTTTCCTCAATCTTGAACCTTATTACGGAAGTCCTTCCTTGGGATATAAATGTTTCTATTTTTTCTTTTGAAAGATTTCTGTGTCTATTATCGTGCTTTGGAGGTAATCCTTTCTTTTTTTGTTCCTCCCTTAATTCGGAAATTTCATTTTCTGTAGTAAAGCATCTATATGCAGTTCCACACTCTAATAGCTTTTTGATGTATTTTTTGTGAATAGAAATTCTGTCACTTTGCTTTATAGGTTCTTCATCCCATTTAAGTCCAAGCCACTTCAAGCCCTCTAATATGTTTTTTGTGTATTCAGATTTTGATCGAAGAAAATCTGTATCTTCTATTCTGATAAGAAACTTTCCACCTATTTTTTGTGCATACAACCAGTTGAATAATGCTGTTCGAGCTGTCCCAATATGTAATAAACCTGTTGGACTAGGGGCTAATCTTAAACGTTTTTCCAAATTTTTTTTAGAAAAAACGGGACCGACGGGATTCGAACCCGCAACTTCCGCCGTGACAGGGCGGTGCTCTAACCAGTTGAACTACGGTCCCATAGTTTTGTTCTAATTTTACTTAGAACTTCATTCTTAAAATTATCAGATCATAATACTTAAATAATGTTGTTGTAATAAAAAAAATTTATTAATTTGAGGATTTACAGAAATAGTTAACTTTGGGGCAGCCTTAAAACACTATTTATTTTTGAGGTCTAAATCCAGCAGGTTCTATCAACCTAACTTGGTTGCCTCTTGCAGTAAATTCTCTGCCTTGGTCACTTTGTACGACAACTCTTCCACCAGACTTCACTCTGATGACTCTTGCACGAACCCATCCTAAAGCTGCTGATTCTAGGACTTTAACTACGTCCCCGGGTTGAAGATCTAACTCCATCTTATGAAAAAAAATGATTTACATAATGTTGATCAAACGCGTCGTGGAGGACTTGAACCCCCGACATCAGGTTTTGGAGACCTGCGTTCTACCAACTGAACTAACGACGCTTTTAAGTGATTATAGGCGCCTTTGTGACCAATAAGTCGATTAATTTACAACTTTATCGATCAAAGCGTTGTTTTACGCGAGTAGCTTTTCCTACTCTATCTCTTAGATAGAATAATTTAGCTCTTCTTACTTTACCTCTACGTTCAACTTTTAGAGAGGCAACCTGTGGACTATGTAGCATAAATACTCTTTCGACGCCTATACCCTGGAAAATTCTTCTGACTGTAATAGTTTGGTTCATCCCTCCATGTCTTTTTGCTATGACAACACCTTCATAAGGTTGGACTCTTTCTTTATTACCTTCTGTAATTTTTACACCAACTTTAACAGTGTCCCCAACATAAATTTCAGGTAATTCTTTTTTTAATTGTTCATTCTCAAATTCTTCAATAAGATTGGAAATGTTTATAGTTTTTGTAGTTTTAGAAACCAAGTCTTTTTCTTTTTTTTCAACTCCCACATCGATTGATCCGTCAGTTTTAATGTTGGTTTCTAATTCATTTTCTTGTTTCTCTTTGGCCATTTTGAACATTTTTACCTTACAAGTTTTATATCTTAACCTTTTGACTCACCTTTAGTAACCTTTTTGGTAAATGAAATTGTTTTTGAAAACATTTGGAATCCCGTTATAAGCATCCATAAAACCCCAAGCGAATTTAATAAGACATATATTAATTCTCCATTATCTCCAAGCCATGCGCCCTCATGGAGCGACATTAACCAGTGAACTTGGTCTCTAGAGTAGCCTAATAAATCTTTTGAAACCCTATAGAGAAGCCTGTAATTGAAGATAAAAATAATGGAAGAAAAACCCAAGGAGCCAAAGCCTTATGAAATTGCCTAGAATTAAATAAAAAATTCATTCCTGTTTTCCATTGTTATTGATAGATTTAAGATAGCCAAGACTCTAATGGCTATTTTGATGATATTTATCTATTTTTATTATTTATTCCAATGAAACATTTTGCAGATCTTTTATTAAATAAAAATAATTCCAAAACTAATGATCAAGTTCCTTTTATCCAAAGAAGCAGAGGAATTGAAATAAAATCTGCACGTGAAATAAATTTGATGAAAAAATCTAGCAGGATAGTAGCAACAGTTTTGAGGGAAATTAATGACTTAATTGAACCGGGAATGAGCACAAAAGATTTAGATGATTTTGCAGAAAAGAGGATAAAAAGTTTTGGAGCTGTTCCAAGTTTTAAGGGCTACCATGGTTTCCCCTCTAGTATTTGTTCTAGTATTAATAATGAAGTGGTTCACGGTATACCAAATAAAAATAAAATAATCGAAAATGGTGATTTAGTAAAAATTGATACTGGAGCGTATTTAGATGGCTTCCATGGGGATAGTTGTATATCAATTTGTGTAGGAGAAGTTAGTTCTAAGACTCAAAATCTTAGTGATGTAGCTTATAAAGCTTTGTATGCGGGACTCTCGAAAATCAAGGCAGGGAATACACTTCTCGATGTGGCTGGTGAAATTGAAGATATTGTTTTAAAAAATGGCTTTAGTGTTGTTGAAGACTATACAGGTCATGGAGTTGGAAGAAATCTTCACGAAGAACCATCGGTATTTAATTTTCGGACAAAAGAATTGCCCAACGTCGTCCTTCGTGAAGGAATGACATTAGCTGTGGAACCTATTGTTAACGAAGGGACTAAATTTTGTAAAACATTAAATGATAGATGGACCGTAATAACAAAAGATGGAAAATTATCAGCACAATGGGAGCATACAATAGTTGTTTTAAAAGATGGTATTGAAATATTGACAGATAGAGATTTCTAGACGCTAAGATTTGTATTTATAGATAATTTGGCAATACAAAAAATTAAAAAATTCCTTCAGTGGGAAAACTAAGTAAGTTAAAGGGTTTGGACTAACTATTATTAAGTAACTTTTTGAATTAGCTAAATCATAAATCTTTTTAGACACAAATTTGGGACTCATAATTCCAATAGGATTCAGTTCTGATTTAAAAGGCCCTAAGATGATTTTTTTTATAATTAATTTTTCCTTAGTATCTTTGTCCAGAAGATTTTTTTTGAAGGAAACTAGTTGACCAATAAGGGATTTACTAATCTCATATGACGGATTTAGTGCTGGTAATATTTCTGCTTCAGATGTGTTTATCCAAATCTCTTTTTTTGTTAATGAATCATTTGTTCGGGCAATATCTTCAAATAAATTTATAAACTTGAATTTGCTTAATGCATTTATTTCGATTGAATTTTCATAATTAATATTTTCCCTGCTTAGATTATAAATGCCGTGGTTCAAAATTAAAATATCTATCTTCTTTAAATGCTTTTTTAATTTTGATTCTTTCCCACATTCCCATTTAATCCATTCATTAGGAGATTCAAGATTCACTTCAGTATCAGTTTCACTATGAGTAAATCCAATCACTTTATATCCTTTATGACGAAATAATTTCGTTAGTTCTTTCCCTAGCGAGCCGGAAGCTCCAGTAATTCCAATAGTTGTCTCTTTTTTTATTGAATTTATCATTTTGTCTGAATTTGATGAATTACCGAAGAAATAAAATAAATTTACCAAAAAAAATATTTATTTATTTAATTAAAACTCATAAATAAATATTTGTTTAGTTCTAAAAAAAATATTATCTTGAACCTATGGATAAATAATTTTACTTAATTATGAGCAATATATTGTTAATTGGTTCATGTGAGCCATTTAGTGGTAAGTCTGCATTGGTGCTTGGAATAGCAAAAAGGCTTTTACAGGAGAAAAAACAAGTACGTATTGGTAAACCATTGGCAACATGTATCGAACTTACTAATCTACCTTCAATGTCTTATGAAGGGTTAATAGATGATGATGTTAAGTTTATAGGATCTACACTAAATATCGAAGAAGAGAATTTAATTTCTTCAGTAGGATTATTGGATAATATATCAGCTGAAAAAAGAATATCTAATAAAGATTTACTTCCTGGCAAAGGTTTTGATCAAATTGAGGGATTGGTTAATGATGATTTTAAAGGATTGAATATTCTAGAAGCGGCTGGAAGTCTTCATGAAGGGATGATTTATGGTTTAAGTCTCCCGCAACTAGCTGAGAGTTTAAATGCGAAAGTCTTAATTGTGAATTTATGGGAAGATTGCAAAAGCGTAGATGCATTACTTAATGCGAAAAAGCAATTAGGAGAGCATTTGGCTGGAGTGGTATTAAATGCAGTTCAGCCTCAAGAAGTCGAAAAAGTAAAAAATGAAATAATACCCTCCCTTAAAGAATTGAATATTGAAGTATTTGGAGTTATGCCTAAATCACCACTTCTAAGAAGCGTCACCGTTGGTGAGCTTGTAAGAAGATTAGATGCCCAAGTAATTTGTTGTCCTGAAAAAGATCAATTACTTGTTGAAACATTAAGTATTGGTGCAATGGGTGTGAATTCTGCAATGGAATTTTTCAGAAGAAGACGAAATATGGCTGTAGTTACCGGAGCTGACAGAACTGATATTCAACTTGCGGCTTTGGAAGCTTCAACTCAATGTCTTATTTTAACTGGATTGGGGGACCCTCTGTCACAATTGATTCATAGAGCGGAGGAATTAGAGGTCCCAATTTTAAAAGTAGAATTAGATACTCTTGCTTCCGTAGAAATTATTGAGCAAGCTTTTGGTCATGTCAGAATACATGAATCAATTAAAGCTTCTTATGCTGTTCAATTAGTTCAGGAGCATGTAAATCTAAAAAGAATTCTAGAAAGCATAGATTTTCCCTGCAATTTTTCAGATAAATGCTAATTTCAAATATAGGAACTATTTTATTTTGAGTCGCTCTTTAGATTTGCCAGAAACCGAAGGCGTTGATGCCTTAGCTCAAGAATTAGCAAAACTCCAAGATAATGGAAAAAGGAGGATCGCCTTTCTGGGTAGTAGACATGTCCCAGTCGTTGATATTCACTTGATTGAGTTGATAGCAAGGTCTTTAGCTGAAGAGGGACATAATATTCTTACATCTGGATCACAAGGAGTGAATGCTGCGGTTATTCGAGCTGTTTTAGATATCAATCCATCATTATTGACTGTTTTATTACCACAAAGCCTTGACAGGCAAATACCTGAAATCAAGGATCAACTTGAAAGGGTTATGCATTTGGTTGAAAAAAGTGAAAATGATGAATTGCCTTTACCACTTGCAAGCAGCCTTTGTAATCAAGAAATTATTGCTAGGTGTGATCAATTAATATGTTTCGCCTTTCATGATAGTGAAACTTTGCTAAATAGTTGTAGATGTGCTGAAGAAATGGGGAAAGTGGTTAGTTTGTTGTTTTTTGATTAAATTAATCTATTTACCCTTTTAAATCTAATTTATGCTAAAAATGATCTTGCGTTTAAAAATTTACAATGGCAGAAAGTTTTTCATTTGACGTCGTTTCTGATTTTGATAGACAGGAATTAGTTAATACTTTGGATCAAGTAAAAAGGGAAATTTCTCAGCGTTACGATCTTAAAGGAACAATTACGACAGTTGATTTAGATAAAGAAAATATTTTTATAACTACTAATAGTGAACTAACCTTAAATGCTGTAAATGATATAATTAGACAAAAAGCAATAAAAAGAGAATTATCTTTAAAAATTTTTGATTACGGTGAAATTGAAATAGTTAGTGGTAATAAAGTAAAACAGACAATCCTTTTAAAGCAAGGTATTAAACAAGAAATAGCAAAAAAAATCAGTAAAAATATTAGAGATCAAATAAAAAAAATTAATGTCAGTATCAATGGAGAAACTCTCAGAGTCTCTAGTAAGAGCAAAAATGATCTTCAGTTAGCAATTACACTTCTTAGTGACTTGGAAGAGTCTTTTAACATTCCTCTCAAGGCTAATAACTTTAGATAAGATCTTCAATAAGGCTTTTTTAACAATATGACAGATTATCCGGAATCTCTTATTAAAAAATTGTGCATAAAGGTAAAAAATTATCCCCGTTTCTCAAAGGGAGAAATTGAGAAATTTTGTTGGATGGCAGTTCATGAGCATAAGCATGGTGTTTTGCCATCTGAATATGATATTAGAGAAATAGATGAGGACCTTTATTTACAACTTTTGGATAAATTTAGATCTAACATTTAATAAAAACAATATTTATATTCCTTTTTTAATTATTAAAAAATTATTTTAATTAAATACCTTATTAATGCACTAATTAGTTTGATTAAATATGATTAATTAAAAGAAAAAATTTAATGTCAACATCTTTTAAAAATGTCACACCAGCTGGTCCTGGAGGGACTGCAACACTCTTGATTGTATTGTCTTTTACAGGCTTTCTTTTACTTACTCAGGCCCTCTTTGTGGTACCTTCTGGACAAGTTGCAGTGGTTACAACATTAGGTAAGGTAAGTGGCCCCTCTAGAAGAGCTGGTTTAAACTTTAAACTTCCATTTATTCAGTCTGTTTATCCATTTGATATTAAAACTCAAGTTCAACCTGAAAAATTCGAAACTTTAACCAAGGACCTTCAGGTTATTAGAGCTACAGCTACTGTCAAGTATTCTGTGAAGCCTAATGAAGCTGGAAGAATTTTTGCTACTATAGCCAGCAGAAATAGTGATGTTTATCAAAAAATTGTTCAGCCCTCACTACTTAAAGCTCTCAAATCTGTTTTCTCTCAATATGAGCTAGAGACAATAGCTACAGAATTTGCAGTCATTTCTGAAAAAGTAGGCGATACTGTTGCTCAAGAACTAAATTCTTTCGATTATGTAGATGTCAAAAGTTTAGATCTGACTGGATTAGAGATTGCTGAAGAATATAGAGCTGCTATTGAACAAAAACAAATAGCTGGTCAACAATTATTGAGAGCAAAAACTGAAGTAGAAATTGCGGAACAAGAAGCTCTTAGATACGAAACCCTAAATAGAAGTCTTGACGATCAAGTGCTTTTTAAATTATTTCTAGATAAATGGGATGGAAGTACTCAGGTTGTTCCCGGACTGCCAGGATCAGAAGGAGGAAGTCCCCCAGTAATTGTTGGTGGTAAAAGATAATTTTAATTAATTAACTTTTTATATATCTTTTTCTAAAAATAATAATAATAAAGTACTAACTTTTAATTGCATTAAATGATTGATCAAACGCTTCGATAGTTTTATCAATTTCCTCTTCGCTGTGAGCTAGTGAAGTGAATCCAGCCTCAAAAGGGCTTGGGGCTAAGTAAATCCCTCGTTGTAGCATCTCTCTATGCAACTTACCAAAAAGTTCAGCATCATTTGTTTTTGCTTCATCAAAGTTCCTAACTGGTCCATCACACAAGAAAAATCCAAACATAGCGCTCACACTTCCGCCATTAATAGCGATACCATTATTTTCTGCAGACTGAATTATTCCTTCAATTAATCTTGAGGTAAGTCCATCTAGTTTCTCGTAACTACCTTCTTGTTTGAGCAGCTCAAGAGTTTTTATTCCAGCAGTCATTGCAAGTGGGTTCCCACTCAATGTACCTGCCTGGTATACAGGACCAGAAGGAGCAATCATTGACATAATTTCTTTCTTACCTCCATAAGCTCCAACAGGTAAGCCTCCTCCAATAACTTTCCCGAGTGTAGTTAAATCAGGAGTAACTCCAAATTTTTCTTGGGCGCCTCCATAACTAATTCTGAAGCCAGTCATGACTTCATCAAAAACTAATAAGGATCCATTCTCAGTGGTTAATTCTCTCAATCCCTCTAAAAATCCGGGCTCAGGAGTAATAAATCCAGCATTACCAACAATAGGCTCAAGAATAACCCCAGAAATGGCGTCAGGATTCTCAGAAAATAATTTCTTTACCGCTTCAAGATCATTGTATGGTGCTGTAAGTGTGTTTGCGGTTGTTGATCGTGGAACACCTGGTGAATCTGGTAATCCCAAAGTAGCTACACCAGATCCGGCTTTCACCAAAAACATATCTGCATGACCGTGATAGCAACCATCAAATTTAATGACTTTATCTCTCCCAGTGAATGCTCTCATAAGCCTTAAAACAGCCATGCAAGCTTCAGTCCCACTATTAACAAATCTAACCATTTCTGCCGATGGAACAGCATCTATTACCATTTCAGCAAGTTTGTTTTCTAAAACGCATGGAGCTCCAAAGCTTGTACCTTTCTCAATTGCTTCTTGCAATGCGGTTGTAACTTCAGGGTGGGCGTGTCCACAAATAGCCGGCCCCCAGCTCCCTATATAGTCAATGTATCTATTTCCATCTATATCCCAAGCGAAGGGCCCTTTGACTCTATCGAAAACTATTGGCTGTCCGCCGACAGATTTAAAAGCTCTAACAGGAGAACTCACTCCACCAGGCATTAATTTTTGGGCAGCAGAAAAAACTTCTTCTGATTGGGTGTAATTTAATATGTCAGTCACAGTTTAAATAAATAAAGCTTTGAGAAAAATTTAATCATGTCCTAATTTAAAAATAGGTAAAATTTTATTCAGAATGAAATTCTACATTATGATATTTTTATTGCGATAGTTTGGATTGTAAATTCTTATTATTAAGGAATTATAGTGCAAATCTCTATCACTCTTTAATAACTCTTTATTGATAAGCTTTTTCAGGCCTAAAAGAATTCATATTTGATTTATTTATATTTCGAAAAAATTATCCTCATCTTCAAAAAAATCTGCATTTATGTCATTTAAGTCCAAATCAATCATTACTGGAGCATGATCACTTGGGCGTAAATTTGATCTAGGGGAGCTGTCTATCACACAGCTTTTAAGTTTTGATGATAGTTCTTTACTGATGTAGATATGGTCTATTCTCCAACCTTTATTTAATTCATATGCGTTATTACGGTAATCCCACCAACTCCAATTACCAGTATTTTGTTCAAAAACCCTAAAAGAATCTATTAATCTTCCTTTTAGAACATTATTTAGTGCATTTCTCTCTGCCTCAGATGCCATTATGGCTCCTTCATATTTTTGGGGATCATGAATATCTATGTTGGATGGAGCAACATTAAAATCACCCATCAAACAAATTGCTTCTCCACTTTTTACTTGCTCATCCAAAAAAGAAGCTAAACAACTCAACCAATTAATTTTGTATTCGAACTTATCGGATTCTAGATTAGATCCATTTGGCACATAGACATTTATGATTTTAATACCATTAATATCAGCAGAAATTAATCTTTTTTGATCTTGAAAAATTTCAATATTTTGATCATAGTCTTTGCAACCGTAAAACCCTTTTTTTATATTTTCAGCCTTTATTCTTGAAATGATAGCAACACCATTATATGACTTTTGTCCGTATACCTCCACTGAATATCCTAATTTTTCGAAAGGTCCAATAGGGAAACTATCATCAATCACTTTTGTTTCCTGCAAACATAGAATATCTGGATTGACTTGATTAATCCAATCTAATATTTGTGAAAGTCTAGTTCTTATAGAGTTAACATTCCAAGTTGCTATTAACAAATTTCTACTAAATTATGTAAAATTAAACTAGCAAAGATTTTTGGCATTAAAGAATTTTGAAATTTAATAAAATGAAAATTTATTTTCTTAAAAATTTTTCTCAACCAATATCTTTAGTTGTTTTTTTGATGTCCTTAATTTCCTTAAAAAGTGATTTCCTAAATGCTGAAAATTTTTTTGAGGAATCACAGGTAGAAAGCTCAACCAAATCAGAAGAGGATAGTTCAGTTATTCCAACTAATCCATTTGAAATTGTTGAAATGATTAGGAGATATAATAGTTTGAATGATGCGACGAACCCCTCTGATGCAATAGATGATGCTTTAAAGTCTTTTAATAGTTTGGAGGAAAATTAAGAAATACAAGACTATAAACTATTATTTTAAAAAATTTTAATATGTTAAAAAATCCCATCCCAAAAGTTACTAATCAATTGCAGTACAGAGCAATTGGTATTATTTATGGTAAATTTAATCCCCAAGATACTCAGCAATTAAATAGAGGCTTTTTAACTGATAATAAAGGTGAAAAAATTGAAACTGTAGTTTTAGGAAAAGCATTATCTCTTTTGAAAAAGCATATTGACTTAAAGAAAAGTTATTATTGGATTGTATATCCAAAGAATAAAAGTACTCAAAACTTGCATTTACAGGTTGTAGGCATCTGGGATCCTTATCAACTTAATCATTTCCCAAATGATTCTTCAAAAACAAATTTTTCGAAATTACTAGAGGAATTAGAATTAATAGATAATTATTTCTCTGTTAGAGGAGAATTGGTTTTTGTAAACGCTCAAAAGAAAGAGTTTGTTATAAAAATCTATTCTTCTTCAAAGCAAAAGATAAAAAATAAAAATTTTAAATTAGTCATAAAAGGTGAGCTTTCTCTTGAACTCCTTAATAGTTTTATAAGCTTAGATGTGATTAGAGATGGAAATTCTTTAAAATTACTCAAATACGAAGTGATTGAAAAAAATCTTTCTAAAAATAATTAGAATAAAAAGTTGATTTTCATCGCAATTTTTACCATTAAAGAAATCTAAGATTTATGGAAGATATTTTAATTGAATGTTCTCCAGGGATCTCAGGAGATATGTTGTTAGGAGCTTTTTATGACTTAGGTGTGCCTAAAAAAATAATTGAAAAACCACTTATTGATCTTGGATTAAAGGACCTATACAATCTGGAGTTTAAAGAATCTAAAAGTTGTTCAATCCGTGGGATTAAGGCAAAAGTTGAGAATATTGATTCCTGTCCAATTAATAGGGATTGGAGAAGTATAAAAAAACTTATTTTAAATGGACACTTGGAAGATAATTTACAACAAATCATTTATGAAGTATTTGAATCTTTGGCAAGTGCAGAAGGAAAAGTTCATGGCATCAAACCTGATCATGTTCATTTTCATGAAATTGGGGCTATCGATTCATTAGTGGATATTATTGGAGTATGCGCCGCATTAAATTTCTTAAATCCTAAAAGGATTTATTGCAATGAACCAATGTTGGGAAAAGGTTTTGTTCAAACTGAACACGGAAAATTATCTGTTCCCCCTCCTGCTGTAATAGAGCTCATAAGAAAAAAGAATATTAGAGTTTTATCATGCTTTGACTCAATAGAAGGGGAGCTATCTACACCTACGGGAATTGCTTTACTTTCTAATTTAGTTAACTATCTGCAACCCCCTTCAAAATATTCTATTAATTCTTACGGAGTAGGCATTGGTAATCTAAAATTCCCATTCCCTAATTTGGTTAGAGTGTATAAAATTACTTCATTTGAAGATTCTTCTATTATTCAACAAATTAATCCAAAGTTTGAAGAGATATCTGTTCAAGAGGCATGGATTGATGACCAAACACCTGAAGATATATCTAATTTTGTAGAGAAACTAAGAATCGAAGGCGCCTACGACGTTTCTTATCAAGCTATCAATATGAAAAAAAATAGAATTGGATTTTCTATTCAAGCAATCTTGCCAATAGAAAAAAAAGAAAACTTCAGGCGATTATGGTTTGATTATTCCAATACTATTGGAGTTCGTGAAAGGACCCAATCTAGGTGGATATTACTTAGGAGAAGAGGAGAATGTTCAACGACTTTTGGAAATATAAAAGTTAAACAGACTTTAAAACCAGATGGATCGATAAGTATGAAACCAGAAAATGACGAAGTTTTGAGATTAAAACTAAAGCATAAAATATCAACTGACGAAATAAGAAAAATAATAAAAGAGTCAAGTAAAAACTTTAAAGCATTTGAAAACTGGAAATGAGATTTAATATAATTATTCAAGCATATTGGCAATTTCTTAAAAAAATTAATTTTGGTGGTTTAAAGAGTATTTTCTTTATTTCAAGCTTGTTATATTTTTGCATCTATTTTTTTTATAATATCGATCAAATTTCTTTTGATATCAATTTAGAAAAAAATGGAATTAATCTATCTTTATCATTTTTATTTTGTGTTTTAAGTATTTACCTCAATGCTTATGCATGGAAATATATAGTTAAATGGTTCGGGTTAGAATTTAAAAGTAATAATCTAGTTTCTTTTTATGTTTTAACCAATATTCTTAAATATGTTCCAGGAGGGATTTGGCATTTTGTTGAAAGATTTAATTTTATAAAAAAGATAAGTAATTCTCAGATTGCTTTGTATTCGACAATTATAGAACCTTACTTTATGTTGAGTGGAGCTTTTCTGTTGGCATCCCTTGGAGTAATTTTTTCACCATTTTACTTTTTCTTAATTTTACCTTTAGTGTTTTTAAATAGAAAATTAATTTATCTCGTATTAAAGAGATTAGGTTCTCTTAAGGGAAAAGTATTTGAGGTTTTGAGACTTGTAAATTCAAAGGATCAATTTGAAAAGAGAATAAATATAATTTCTTTTTTCCCTATCAAAGCATTATTAATTGAAATTGGTTTTGTTTTATCAAAATTTATTGGGTTTTATATTTGCCTAAATACTTTTTATACAAGTTCTACTCTCAATATCATTTTTTTATTAGTAGTCTTCTCTTTGTCATGGTCTTTAGGTTTGGTTGTCCCAACAGCTCCAGGGGGAGTTGGCATTTTTGAAGCCTGCTTCCTTTTTTTTGTTGGCAGAAATATTCCACAAAATACAATTTTTGTTAGCTTAATTTATTTTAGAGCTATATCTTCCTCAGCAGATTTGTTGATAAGCTTCCCTTTTTTAATTAGAAAACTGTTTAAAAGAATTTAGTTTTTCTTTTCTAAACTTGGTATCAAGTTAATCGATGCAATAAGGCCTAAAGTCATGATAAGAATTGCTGGTAATATTGCCTCTACCATTCTTTCATCTCCAGCATATTGATATATTCTCACAGATAATGTATCGAAATCGAATGGTCTTAAGATAAATGTTAATGGTAATTCTTTTATCGTATCTACAAAAACTAAAAGAGATCCTACAAATATTGGTCCTTTAAGTAGAGGTAGATGAATTCTTTTGAAGATTCCTAGCCAGTTCTCTCCTAGTCCAAGCGCAGCTTCATCAAGACTAGGAGATATTCTCTCAAGACTTGAATCAATAGAACCCTTAGAAATAGTTAAAAATCGGACAATATAACCCCAAACTAGTAAGCAAATAGCAATGAAAGTGAATTTTGAAGAAGAAATGCTGATCAAAGATAAAGCCAATACAGTTCCTGGGATTGCGTAACCTATACCCGCCAGATTTGTAACTAATCCTAACAAAAAGCTTTTATTTGGGCGCCTAGCCAAGGAAATTATTAAGGAGAATAGCATTGTTATTAATGAAGTAAAAAGGGCTAGACTAATAGTCCTTAATGATAGGTTAAGTAATTCTAAAGATAAGCCTTTTTGAATTTGATCGATATTTAGAAGAACCCAAAAACATGGAATTCCAAAAGAGAAAATTGGAGGAAATAAGGCTATGGTTATTGCTAAAAGAGCTCTAATTCTTTTTAATTTCCATCCTTGAGAATCTTGTGAGGCAGGATTTTCACTCCATCTCCTGGATTTTCTTCTTGAGAATTTTTCAAAAATAATTAAAGTAAAAATCATTAACAAGGCTATCAAAGATAATCCAATAGCACTTTTTGGATTACCCTCAATTATCCAATTTTCGGCTATGCCGGTAGAAATACTTGGAATATTTAATAATGCAAATGTACCTAACTCATTCATTACTTCCATACACATTAAACTTATTCCTGTTATTAGTGCTGGTAAAGCCATTGGAAAAGCAATTTTAAAGAAGCTCCTCCATGGCCCAACTCCTAATCCTCTACTAGCATTGATTTGATTAACTCCAAATTTATTAAAACTTTCGTTAGCAAGAATGAATACATATGGATAAGTAGAAATTGAAAGTATTAAAACCCCCCACCATAAACCAGTTACTTGATACCCAAAAATACTTCCTAAGTCCTGCAGAACAGCTGTTATTAAATAGGCTGGAGCAGCTAGTGGAACTAACTGACAAATACGGAGAACTTTTCTGAACTTAAAATCACAATTTGAAAGTAACCATCCATTCAAGGTTCCTAATCCTCCTCCAAATAAACTTGTGAGTGTTAAAACTTTTAAGGTGCCGAGTACCTCTTCTCCTCCTGCAATACCTAATGAAAAATTCCCACCAAAAACATATTGAACTCCTTCAAGAAGAAAATTGGAAATTGGAATGATTATTAAGAGTGCAACAATAAACGATGTGATATAAAAAAGTTTTAATTCCGTTATTGCTTTTTTAAATCCTTTAATAAGTATTTTCAAAAATTAATTAAATCCTACTATGTACTTTAATCTGAATTAAATCTACATGATGAAAGTTGATTCTTAATAGTTTGATGATCTAAGTTTTTCCCTATTAAGACTATCTTGTTAGATTTTTCTTTTGTCCATTTTTCATCATCTAGAGAAAACCTTTTCCCAGAAAGGTGAAAAAGGTGTTTTCTTTCACTTTCCATAAACCATAATATTCCTTTTGCTCTAAATACATTTTGCGATATTTGATTATCTAAGAAATATTGAAACTTCCTTAATGAAAATGGTTCAAATGTCTCATAAGAAACTGATGTAAATCCTTCGATATTATTCAAATCGTGTGAATGAGAAGAGTGATCGTGAGAATGAGAAGAGTGATCGTGTGAATTATCTTCTACATTTTTTTTATCCTTCTCGAATTGAAAAGTATCTGTCTCAAATAGACCTACGCTCATTATTGTTTGTAATCCAACTTCACTATTAATTGATCTCAAGATCCTTGGTTCTTTTTTTATGTTATTTATAAACTCTTCTACTCTCATTAATTGTTCTTCATTGACTAAATCACATTTATTTAGAAGGAGGATATCTCCGTATAAAATTTGAGAATAGGCGACACTTTTTTTATTGATTTCAAAATCAAAGTTTTCTCCATCAATAACAGTGATGATTGAATCTAATCTTACTTTTTCTCTAAGATCACCAGCAGCAAATGTCATTGCTACTGGTAATGGATCTGCTAGCCCAGTTGTCTCAACAATTAAGTAGTCTATTTGTCCAGATCTTTCTAAAACTTTGGATACTGTATTTAACAATTCGCCATTTATAGAGCAACATATACAGCCATTATTTAATTCGATCATATCTTCTGAACCCTCTATTATTAAATCATTATCTATTCCGATCTCTCCAAATTCATTAACTAAAACAGCTGTTTTGAGACCAACTTGATTTTTTAAAATATGATTTAAAAGTGTGGTTTTCCCAGAACCTAAAAATCCACTAATAATCGTAACTGGTAATAACTTTTTGGACATTTGGACGAATTCTTTAATGAAAAAACTTTGAAATTTTATTTATCGAAAATTTTATTAATTTCTGAAGCTACTGTTTGATCCAGATTTGTAATACCTCCCATATCATGTGTATTTAATTTAATTATTACTTTTGAATAAACATTTTCCCAATTAGGGTGATGATTGTGTTTCTCACAAATTAAAGCAATTTTAGTCATAAAAGAGAAGGCTTCAATAAAATTAGCGAAATTAAATTCTCTTTGGATTCGTCCAGACTTAATTTCCCAGCCAGGTATTTTTACAACTAATTCTTTTAATTCTCCATCTTGTAAAAGGTAAGGTTCCATTAAAAAATTAATCTGACTTTATTAAATTATATTTATTTTGCTTTTTCTCACCAATTATATGAATTTTTATAATTCTTTCTTTTTGACCAAATCTATGTTCCCATAAATAAACTGCTTGCCATTTGCCAAGCAAAATTTTACCTTCTTTAAAACTCAAAGATAAACAAGTGTTTGTTAAGGATGTTTTAATATGTGCAGGCATATCGTCAGATCCTTCTTGATAATGTTGATAGTAAATTTCTTCTCTATTTTTTGATAAGTTTAAGTAAGAATCAAATGGAACTATAGATTGCATGTATTTTTTTAAGTCAACTAATACATTTGGATCTGCATTCTCATTAATAGTTAAACTGCAACTGGTATGAAGTGAAGTTAAATTCAAAATTCCGGAATGAAAATTATTTTTTTCAATAAATAAATTTAAATCATGTGTGATATCAATAAAACCCTCTCCATGGGTTAAAAATTCTAATTCTGAAAATATTTGTTCCATATAAGTCATAACTTAATTATTCAATATTCTATTATGGATAAAAAATGTGTGTATTTTGCAGACATTAAAATTTTTATCTTAAAATATACTTAATTAAAATCTAAATTTTTGGCTGAAACTCAATGGGATAAGCTAGGGGCTTATCTTAAAGAAACTCAAATATTAGGATCAATCCAAAATACACTTTATTGGGATCAGAATACTGGGATGCCAAAGAAAGGGGCTTCCTGGCGGTCTGAACAACTTACTTATATTGCCAAAGTATTACATAAAAGGAATTCTTCTGAAGAATTTTCTAATTTAATACAAGCTGCTAAAAATGAATTAGTAGATACGAAAAAAAATTCAGAAAATCAACTTTTTATTAAAGATAAAGAAAGAAATATAAACCTTTTAATGAAGGAATTTAATAGAGAAAGAAATTTAGATCCTAAATTAGTTGAGTCTTTAGCAAAGGCAAAGTCTAAGGGGTATGAAAGCTGGCAAGAAGCTAAGAAAAAATCGGATTTTAAAATTTTTCTTCCTTTTTTTGAAGAATTAGTCAAATTGCGGATTGAAGAGGCAAAACAAATATCTGATCAATATTCTCCATGGGAGACTCTAGCTCAACCCTTTGAGCCTGAATTAACTTTGAATTGGTTGAATAAAATGTTTAAACCATTGAAAGAAACTATCCCAGACTTAATTAGAGGAATAAACCAGTTAAAAAAAAATAATTGGGATTTAAGTCCAGAATCCCAACAGAATTTATGTTCTAAATTACTAGATGAGTTTGGTAGAGATAAAGATCTCGTGGTTGTTGGTAAATCTCCACATCCTTTCTCAATCACACTAGGACCTAATGACTATAGGATTACTACAAGAATTGTTAAAGGTGAACCATTATCAAGCTTTTTAGCAACTGCACATGAGTGGGGACATTCAATTTATGAGCAGGGACTTCCATCTCAAAGCCATCAATGGTTCGCTTGGCCTTTAGGTCAAGCAACCTCTATGGGGATTCATGAAAGTCAATCTTTATTTTGGGAAAATAGAATAGTTAAATCCAAATCTTTTTCAAAAAAATTTTTTAAAAATTTTGTTTCGGCCGGATGTTCTCTAAATAATTATGCTGAACTTTGGAAGTCTATTAATCATTTGCAAGCAGGATTAAATAGGGTTGAGGCAGATGAATTAACCTATGGTTTACATATTTTAATTAGAACCGAACTTGAAATAGATTTGATTGAAGGAGGCTTGCCAGTAAAGGATATTCCATACGAATGGAATAAAAGATATGATCAACTTTTAGGAATAAAACCATCTAATGATTCGGAGGGCTGCCTTCAAGATGTTCACTGGAGTGAAGGAGCGTTTGGATACTTTCCTTCATACCTGTTAGGACATCTTATAAGTGCACAAATATCTACTCAAATGGAGAGAGACATTGGTTTGATTGACAATTTAATTGCGAATGGAGAATATCAAAAAATCATCTTTTGGTTAACAAATAACATACATAAATATGGAAGATCATTTAACTCTATGGAATTGGTAAGGACTGTCACTAATGAAGAACTATCACCTCAATATTTTATTAACCATTTAAGGTCTAAAATAAATGATTTTTGCTGAAACATTACGTTGGAATAATTTCGTTGAGTGTGACGATGTAAGATAAACAAAAATAATTTTTTGATGGCAAATTTTAATCAACCCCCAAGTAGGGTTACACCGAATTTATTGCATATACTAAATGCTTTCTCTGACAGCTCAAATTCAATAGTTAATACTATTGTTGAATTAAATTCTAATACGATAAATAAATATGAATTAATTACAGAAACAGGTCATCTTAAACTCGATAGGGTTGGTTATTCTTCCCTAGCTTATCCTTTTGCTTATGGATGTATACCAAGGACATGGGATGAAGATGGAGATCCACTTGATGTTGAAATTGTTGGTGTAACTGAACCGTTGATACCTGGATCTCTCGTGGAGGCTAGGATTATTGGAGTAATGAAATTTGATGATGGAGGAGAGGTTGATGATAAGGTCATTGCAGTTCTGGCAGATGATAAAAGAATGGATCATATCTCAAGTTTTGAAGATCTTGGAGAGCATTGGCTAAAAGAAACTAAGTATTATTGGGAACATTACAAAGATCTAAAAAAACCTGGAACATGTAAGGTAAATGGTTTTTTTGGTATTGAAGAAGCTGTTAAGGTTATTAAAGATTGTGAAGATAGATATAAAAAAGAAATTGATCCTAAATTAGTAAATTAACTAATTTTAGTTTTCCCTAAATTGTTCAAATATTTCGCTGAGTATTTTATCAGCCCCTTGGAGTTTTAGTTTTTTAGCTAGTTCTTTGCCGACTTGTTCAGGATCATTAATTTTGCCAATATATTGATCTTTAATTAGCCTTTCTCCATCAAGAGAGGCTACCATTCCAGTAAGGTAAAGTTGTTCATTTTGAATATTGCTATTCACACCTATTGGGACTTGGCATCCACCTTCAAGCTCTCTTAAAAAAGCCCTTTCAGCTATACATTTTTGACTAGTGGGTTTATCTTCTAAGACATTTATAATTTCTAAAATTTCTTTATCATCTGATTTGCATTCAATGCCTAGCGCTCCCTGACCAACTGCATGTAGGGAAATTTCATTTGGAATAATCTGGTGGATTCTTGATTCAAAACCTAATCTCTTTAAACCAGCGGCAGCAAGAATTATGCAATCAAATTCTCCTGCATCTAATTTTTCTATTCTCGTAATAACATTTCCCCTGATGTCCTTGAAATTAAGATGTGGGTACTTATTTCTTAACTGCGCAAGTCTTCTTAGAGAGCTTGTCCCCACAATTGAACCTACTGGCAAGGTTTCTAATTTATAACAATCATTTTTTTTACTTATCACTAAAGCATCTGCAGGGTTTTCTCTTTTTGTAATACATCCCAATGTAAGACCTGTAGGTAAACTGGTGGGTAAATCTTTTAGCGAATGTACTGCTATATCTGCATGACCTATAAGCATTTGTGCTTCAAGTTCTTTGGTAAATAAGCCTTTGTCTCCTATTTTTGCTAAGGCTACATCAAGAATTTTGTCACCTTGAGTTGCCATGGCCTCTATGGATACCTCTAAATTGGGAATATTTTTTTCTAGTTGATCTTTAACCCATAAAGTTTGAACCATGGCTAGTTTACTTCGTCTACTAGCTATTCTCAGTTTAAAATTAGTCATTAAAATATTATTTTGAGTTTGGATTAATATTAAGTCGAATTTATTTTAAGCTATTCTTTTGCAACTTTCTAAAGCTGAAAATTATATTTAACTTTTTTTATTTTATATATTCTTTTAAAACCCCATTACGATTTGGATGCCTTAGCTTTCTGAGAGCTTTTGCCTCTATTTGTCTAATCCTTTCTCTAGTAACATCAAATATCTGTCCTATTTCTTCAAGGGTCTTCATTCTTCCATCATCAATTCCATATCTCAACCTAAGAACATCTCTTTCTCTTGGACTTAGAGTCGCTAAGACTCCTTCTAAATCTTCTCTTAGTAAAGTTTTAGAAACATCTTGCTCTGGATTTTCTATATCAGCTTCTATAAAATCTCCAAGTCTTGAGTCTTCCTCTTTACCAATTGGAGTTTCTAAAGAAATAGGCAGCTGAGCACTTTTAGCTATAAATCTTAATTTCTCAATTGTCATTTCCATACTCTCAGCTATTTCTTCTTCACTTGGTTTCCTTCCGAATTCTTGGCTGAGCACTTTTGTGGTTTTTTTAATTCTAGATATTGTCTCGTATAAATGAACTGGCAATCTAATAGTCCTACTTTGGTCTGCGATAGCTCTAGTGATGGCTTGGCGAATCCACCAAGTAGCATAAGTAGAGAATTTATAGCCTTTTTCATGGTCAAATTTCTCTGCTGCTCTAATCAAACCTAAACTTCCTTCTTGTATTAAATCTTGGAATGATAAACCTCTATTCATATATTTTTTAGCAATGGAAACTACTAGTCTTAAATTTGATTGAACCATTTTTTCTTTAGCTCTTCTTCCTAAAAGAAGTCTTCTTCTGAATTTAGGAAGAGGCATATCTATTAATTCTGACCATTCTCTCACAGATGGGAAATGCCCTTTCTCTGACTCATATTGTGTTGCTAGTTCTTCTAATTGAAGTAAATCAGCAATCTTTCTTGCAAGTTCAATTTCTTCATCAGGCCTTAGAAGTCTAATTCTTCCAATTTCTTGGAGGTAAACTCTTATTGAATCTTCAGTATATATACCTTTTGGACCAAGCTTTATATTCCCAAGCACTTTATCATCTTCCTCAGAATCACTGAATTCATTATTATTTTCAACACTACTTTCGTTTAAATGAGAAGATGCCTGCAAATTTTGATTATTTTTATTACTATCTTCTCCAACTATTGTCTCTAAATTAGTATTAATTTTTTTGTTAATCTTTTTTTTGGAACTAGGCTTAGAATTTTTTGATTCTGCGGCTACTGGACACATAATGGACTCCTTTCTACGGTGAATTTAACTAGATAAAATTTTATTTAGGGCTAATTTGTACATTTAGTAGTAAAAATTACCTTAATCTCATAAAGAACTTTTTCTCGAAATGTGATTAAAAAAGTTTTTTAGAATTGTTGAAAAATTTAAATAGTGCTATAGATTACCTAAAGTAAAAAGTCTTGGGATTTCTCAGACAGGCAGATCAGTTTTTGAATTTTCACTCAATGATCAAAGCTTCATGTCTCCCTTAAGAGCAGGATACTTACAATGTGCAAAAAACACTTTGTGGAATGTTCAACAATCCAATACTAAGAAAAAGTTTTGAAGCCGGCAAGTAATCAGTTATTAAATATATCCTATAAATTGGAAATTTTGCTTGATATAGGTAGTAGTAATAATAGCTTTTACTATTTAGATGGAAATAATCTTGGAGTAGAAGTTGGGGATATTGTAATTGTGAAATTAAGAGGGAGATTATTGAATGGGTTGGTGATCTCCAAAGAAAACTTTTCGACAATTAATAAAGATGAAGGCAATTTTACTGCAGGAAGAAGTATAAGATATTCGTTTGTTGAAGGTATTCTGCAGAAAAAAATAATTGATGATTATTGGAGAGAATGGATAGAGGCCCTAGCTTCTTTTTATATGGTTAGTAATTTAAAAATGCTTAAAACGGCATTTCCTCCAGGTTGGATTGGTAAATATAAAAAAATTTCTCAAGGGTTAAGAGCTCAAATATGGATTGAACCCAAAACAGAATTTGATCTAGAAAAAAATGAATTGACTAAAAAAGAATTTTTTTTAATAAATACTTTGCCCGAAAAAGGTAATTGGCAAAGTGAATTAATAAAGTCTGGTTTTAATTATAGTCTCATTAATTCAATGATTAGTAAAAATTATCTAGTTAAATCTAAAAGAAAAAAAACTATTAATACTAAATTAAATTCTTTTTTTAAAGATCATATTGAAACGAAAAAACCAAATCTTACAAATGAGCAAGAAATTGCATTTCAACAATTTCAAAAAATGAAACCTGGAGAATCGTTACTTCTCTGGGGCGAAACAGGTTCAGGTAAAACAGAAGTTTATATGAGAATCTCTGAAGATCAATTACTTAAGAAAAAAAGTTGTTTGATACTTGCCCCAGAAATTGGACTAATTCCTCAACTTATTGATAGATTTAGTCAGCGATTTAATAATGTTGTTTACGAATATCATAGTAACTGTTCTTCTAGTCATAGAACTTTAGTTTGGAAGGAAATTATTAATGCTAATGAACCTCTAATAGTAATAGGAACAAGGTCTGCAGTTTTTCTTCCAATTAAAAATCTAGGGTCAATAATTATAGATGAAGAACATGATGTTTCCTATAAACAAGATAGCCCTATGCCTTGTTATGACGCAAGAGAGATTGCTATTGAAATAGTAAAAAGAAACTCTGCAAAGCTAATCTTTGGGAGTGCAACCCCATCAATGAAGACTTGGAAAAAGTGTATTTATGAAAAGAATTTTAAATTGGTACGAATGATTCAAAGGATATCCAGAAATGAAGTGCCTGAAATAAGAATTATTGATATGCGAGATGAATTTAAGAAAGGCAATATGAAAATTTTATCCAGTGAGTTATTAGAATTACTTCCTCAACTACGTTTAAAGAATGAACAAGCAATAATTTTGATCCCTAGAAGGGGACATAGTGGTTTTTTAAGTTGTAGAAATTGTGGATATTTAATACAATGTCCCAACTGTGATATCCCTTTATCAGTACATCTTGGTTCACAAGGAAAAAAATGGTTAAGTTGTCATTGGTGTAATCATAAATCAAGACTGATCAATCGTTGTCCCGATTGCAATTCAAATGCCTTCAAACCTTTTGGAATAGGTACACAAAGAGTTATAGAGTTTTTAAATGAAGAATTTCCTGACTTAAAAGTACTTCGCTTTGATCGAGATACAACCTCAGGAAAGGATGGTCATAGAGATATTCTTTCAAGATTTTCTAAAGGTGATGCTGATATTCTTGTGGGAACTCAAATGTTAGCCAAAGGGATTGACATCCCCAATATAACTCTTTCAGTAGTTATCGCAGCAGACGGATTGCTTCATCGTCCAGATATTTCGGCAGAAGAAAAATCATTACAATTGTTTTTACAATTAGCAGGCAGGGCAGGCAGGGCTCAAAAAAAAGGAAAAGTTATTTTTCAAACATATAAACCAAACCATCCTGTAATTTCATATCTTCAGAAAAGAGATTACGAAAGATTTTTAATTGAAAATTCGAAATTGAGAAAAGATGCTAATTTATTTCCATTTTGCAAAATTTGCCTTCTTAAACTATCAGGTGAAAATTATGAATTGACTGAATCAATTGCAATAAAATTAGCAAAATATCTACTAAATTTTTGTAAGAGAAAGAACTGGAAATTAATTGGTCCTGCTCCAGGTTTAATTGCTAAAGTTGGGAAAAAATTTAGATGGCAGATATTAATATATGGTCCTGAGGGCTCAAATATACCTTTGCCTGATAGATCAATATTATGGAAACTTATTCCAAAAAACGTTTTTTTAACAATTGATGTTAATCCAGCAGAGTTGTAATTACTTCGATGGAAGTTGAGGCAAATCTGTACCTAATTTAAATCTATAGAATCTTAATAAATAAGCGAATATTATGATTAATAAAATAATAGATATCCCAATTAAAACTTTATTGAAGCTCCAAAAAGAAAATTCGAGACTATTGATTTTACCTTGATTTAAATTCCAAATTATTAGATTTTTTGTGATTTTTAAATTTGAATTATCTTTATCAGTAAGGGTAACTGTATTAGGGTGAATGATTTTGAAAATAAGCTCTAAATCATCAACTCCTTTAATGTTGTTAAGATCTATCTCTACCTTATAAAAGTATTTTTTTAAAAAAATGAAGTTTTTTTGAGTAGTATTAATTTCTATATTTGTTGATCCTCCCGCCAAGTCTCCTGCATTATCTTGGATTATTTTAAGAACTTGCTTTGTATCCTCTAAATCAAGATTTTTATTTTTCATAGAAAAAGTTGATTCTTCTTGTCTAATTTCTGCGTTAGGAAAAATATCTTTCATTTTCCCTTCAAATTTTATTTGCCAAGGGAATTTTTTAATGTATTTACTTTCTATCACTAGATTATTAGTTATTGAATCAAGTTCACTAAGATCAAGAGTATTCTCAACTTTAACGCAGCCACTTAAGAGCGGGATTAATAATAATAGTATTAAAAATATGATCAGTGAGAAGCCCTTCTGAAAGGGCTTTGTTTCACCAGTAGGCGTATCAGTAATATTGATAAATTTCTTTTTCTCTAATACTTCTCTTTTTTTGCTTAGTGAGTTAAGAGATGTTTTATTTAGTGTTGGTTCACTTTCAAACTGAACGTTCCAATTAGCTGGTTTTTTAATATCAGGAGAATCTATAACTTCCATTAAATATTTTGCATTTTCTCTCGTCTTATTATCGTAAGATTTTAGAAGTTGTTTACAAAATCTTTTTGCCTCCTCCTTTTTATTGATACCAACAAGAGCAGTTATTAAAATTGTTCTTAAATTCACTCCTTCTTTGCATGATAAAGGAAATGATTCGATTATGGGTAAAAGAAATTCAATACAATAGTGATACTCACCTTTATCTAAAGCAAGTTCTACTGTTTCTAAAACTTGCGCATAAGTTTTCATAGGTTAAGCAACTATCATTGTGCCTATTCCGGAATTTGTAAAAATCTCAAGAAGCAATGAATGTTCTATTCGTCCATCGATAATGTGAGCCGCTTTTACTCCTTGAGCTAAAGCTCTTATGCAGCATTCCGTCTTTGGGATCATGCCTTCAGTGACAACTTTTTTATCAATAAAATCTCTTGCCTCTTTGAGATTCATTTTTTCAATAAGACTATTTTTGTTATTTTTTTCTTTTAAAACACCTTGAGTATCAGTAAGAAGAATAAGTTTTTCTGCATTTATCGCAGCAGCAATTTCTCCAGCGACAAAATCTGCATTAATATTATGCGAATTACCCTCCATGGTTGATCCAATACTTGAAATAATTGGTATATATCCTTTAGAAATAAGAGGATCTAATACCTCAGGATTGATTTTTGTAACCTCCCCCACTAACCCATGGCTCCCATCACCTAATTCTCTTGATTGAATTAAGTTCCCATCAAGACCTGATATTCCGACGGCTAGGGAGCCAGTTTTATTAATGCCTCTTACAATTTCCTTGTTAACCCTACCCATTAGGACCATCTCGACAATATCCATTGTTTTTTGATCAGTGATTCTTAATCCATTTTCAAATTTAGGAGTTATTTCTAATCTTTTTAACCAATTATTAATCTCGGGCCCTCCCCCATGAATTACTATCGGACAAACTCCCACGCTTGATAAAAGTGCTATATCTCTAAAAAAAGCCTTTTTTAAATCATCCTCTTCCATGACAGAACCACCATACTTGATAACAATTTTTCTACCTGAGAAACTTTGTATATATGGAAGAGCTTCACTTAATATTGATACTCTTTGAGAATCATTCATTATCAAAAATCATTAAAATTTTATTGAATTAAGAAATTAGGTTTTTTCAAATATATCCCTATATTTAATAAAAGAGAATAAAATCAAATTCTTTTTTATTATCGTCGATAATAAATTCTGATTCAAGACCTTTGACAAAAAACCTGTTTAATCTTTCTTGTTTCTGAATCCATTTTTCATAAGGGACGTCATTTAGTTCAAAACGCATTCTTAACCCATTTTTATCTTCTTTAGTAATTTCCTCAACTTCTTTAAGTTGTGGAGGATTTCCTTCACTCCATAAATTTAAAGCTTTCAGAGACGATTCAAGGTGAGCTGTTCCATATCTCCATCTTGTGACATCTTTTACAAGTGCCGTTAATTCTTTTGGCCTATTGAATCTATTATTTTTAAAATTTTCTACGCCAAGCAATTTTACTGGAGGTATCTCAGTAGTCTTTAGAGCTAGACCAATTAGAAAAATAGGTACCCCATAAAAAAAAGTAGGTACACTTAAGTTTACTGAATCTGTAAAATAAGCAGTCAAACCAATAAAAGCTAATATCCCTCCAATTGTTATGATTAAATTTGCAGGCGATAAGTATTTCTTCATTTTGATCAATTAAAATGATAATTAAATGTGCTAATAAGTGTTATGCAAGAAACTAATACTGTGAATCAAGGCGATTTGCTTTTAAAACTTGATCAAGATAGAGCATGGCTCTTAGAAAATCTTGATAAGGGGAAATGGCCAGAAATTAGAAGTGAACTTGCTGCTCTTGAAAGAAAAATCAGCAAATTAATTATAAGTGTTCAAGAAAATAATGTTGATATTTGATTTAAAAAGGTATTTCATCAACTTCTGGGACTAAAGGAGAGCTATCCCAGTTAGAATTTTTGGTGTTTTCTTTCTTATTAAATGATTCGCTATTTTCTTTTTGATCAGTTTTAATTACTTCAATTGGGGTTATTTGATGAATCTTTGAAGCTGTCAGTTCTGGTTGCTTTTCTTTTGTTCCGTCTTTTCTAGTGACAGAATTCATTCTAAGACGTCCCTCAATAACAATATTTTGCCCCTCCTTTAGTTCGTCTATCATCTCTTGAGCAATATTGCCCCATCCTACAATCTTTAGTTCTCTGGTTGGATCTTCAATACGTAATCCTTTAAAATTAACAATCATCTCCGCAATTGGGACTTGGTTCTCTTTTGTATACCTCATTTGGGGAGCGCTATTAATTACCGCTTGAATTAAACAATGATTCATTCCTTTCTAATTAATTAAAGATATATTGATGCAGAATTCAGAAAATTGCTACGAAAATGTTTGGATCCTATCAGGAACTTCGGATGGACCTTGTATTGCAAATAGGCTTCTTGAATATAACTATTCAGTCTTTGCAAGTGTTCTGACTTATAGAGCAGGGCAATCTTATATTAAAAATTCAAAGTTACATATCATTACGGGTAAATTAAATAATAAAGATGAAATAATTGATTTCATAAAAAAAAATAAGATCAAATGCGTTGTTGATGCTACGCATCCTTTTGCTGAGATAATTTCTAAAAATCTTAACGATGCATGTAAAGAAATTAATGCTCCTCTTCTTGTATTTGAGAGGAAATCATTAGTGAATAACGCCAATAACTTTTATTATATTGATGATTTAAAGGACATAAATAAAGCCGACCTTGAAAATAAGAACATTCTTCTTGCAATAGGATCAAGATTTCTTGATGATACTGCTAAATATTATATTAATTGTAAAGCGAATGTATTTACAAGAATACTCCCAACTTGTGAGAGCATAACAAAAGCTTTTAGATCATGTATAAAAAAATCGAATATAGCGATACTTGAACCGAGTAAAACTGAGGGAGACATTTTAGAAAAAAAACTTTGCGATTTTTGGGGGATAGATTATGTTCTATGCAGAGACTCTGGAAGTTATTCTCAGAAAAACTGGGAAAGTATTATTTCTGGAAGTAAAATGAAGTTATTTTTGGTTAAAAGGCCAAAATTAAAAAATGATTATTCTTACTCTTTCTATCGATACGAGAATTTGATAGATCACATAATTAGAGAATATTGATTTTTTTTATTATGGAAGTATTAATTCTGATCACAACTGAATCAAGTAGGATAAATGCTTTGAGATTGGCTAAGTTACTCATCCAAAATAAACTTGCAGCTTGTGTTTCTATTAAGCGAATTTTTTCAATTTACGAGTGGGATGGTGCTTTTGAAGAAACTAAAGAGTTTGAAATCACAATAAAAAGCAAACCAGAATTTAAAGATAAATTAATTCATTTCTTACATGAAATTTCTACATATGATGTCCCTCAAATTATTTACAAAAAATACCATACTGAGATGAAATATTACGATTGGTTGAATAAGACTATTTGATTAAACTTATTTTTAATAACTCTCTAAGATCAATATTGGATCTTGATCCTAATTGTGTAATGATTTGTCCCGCACAAATTGAACCGATCTCCCCGCATTTTTTGAGGGAATAATTGTTTATTAATCCATGAATAAATCCTCCGGCATAAATATCTCCCGCTCCTGTAGTATCAAGAATTTCCCCTTTAGTAATTGATCTAACTACTTCTACATCATTTTTGTTTATTACGAGAGAACCATTGCTACCTAAAGTTACTACCACTAATTCACACAAGGAAGAGAGGTCTCCTTGGCAGGTTGCTAATTTATCCTTTTTAAATAGACTTAAAACCTCGGATTCATTACAAAAAACTATATCTACATAGTTATCAATTAATTTTAAGAAACTCTCTCGATGTCTATCTACACAAAATGCATCAGACAATGAAAGGATTATTTTTGTATTAGATAGTTTTGCGATTTGAGCGGCTTTAAGAAAAGCATTTTTAGCTAATTCGCTGTCCCATAAATAGCCCTCTAAATACAAGTATTTACTCTCCTTGATTAAACTAAAATCAATGTCTTTTGGTTCAAACTCTATAGATGCTCCTAGATAGGTGCACATAGTTCTTTGAGCATCAGGTGTGATCAATATAATTGAATGAGCTGTTGAAGCCCCTTTATTCGTTGGGGGAGTATTAAATATTGTTTTACTTTTTTTTATATCAGAAGAAAAGAAATTCCCAAATTGGTCATTTTTTACCCTTCCAATAAACTGCACATCATTACCTAATTCTGCTAAACATACAACGGTATTTGCTGAAGACCCCCCTGATATTTGTTTGATGACTTCGCAATGCTTTAACAATCTCTGAGATTCATCAGAATTAATGAGATTCATTGATCCTTTCTCCAGATTATTTATCTTAAGAAACTCATCTTCAATATTGACAATAATATCAACTATTGCGTTGCCCAGACCAATAAGGTCAGTTTTTTTATTTTCTTCAAAATGTCTAAAGGAATCCCTCATTGATCTTAACTCTATTACCTTAGAAGTGCTCTTTTAGGTCCATGAATTGGATCCTCAATTACTATTGTTTGATCTCTATTTGCCCCCAATGAGACAATTGCAATTGGAACCTCCATTAATTCAGCTAAAAATCTGAGATAATTCATGGCATTTTGAGGGAGATCAGATAAAGTTCTGCAATTTGCAGTTGAACATTGCCAGCCTTTTAATTTTTTGAAGATTGGTTTACATTTTTTCAAGTCATCTGAATTTGTAGGAAAGTAGTCAATTTCTTCTCCATCCAGATCATATGCTACGCAAACTTGAATCTCATCTAATTCATCTAATACATCTAGTTTTGTAACTGCTAAACAATCAAGACCATTTACAGATACTGCATATTTGCCAATGACTCCATCAAACCACCCACATCTCCTCCTCCTCCCAGTAGTGGTTCCAAATTCACTCCCCCTATCGCAAAGTTGATCATTGATACTTCCCTGCAATTCTGTTGGGAATGGGCCCTCACCTACTCTTGTGGTATATGCTTTTGCTACTCCAATAACTCTATCAATTAATGTAGGACCAACTCCAGCTCCAATGCATGCCCCTCCTGATATAGGGTTTGATGAGGTAACAAAGGGATAAGTCCCATGATCTAAGTCAAGGAGAGTTCCTTGAGCACCTTCAAATAGAATATTTTTCTTATCTTTTGAGGCTGCATGGATAGTTCTAGTACAGTCAACTACATGCTTGGATAGTCTTTCTCCATAGTCAAGATATTCATTAACAATGTCTTCTACTTTAAGTGGTTCAATACCATAGATTTTTTCTAAAAGACCATTTTTTTCTCTTAATGGAATTGTGATCACATCACTTAGTCTTTCCTTGTTAAGTAAATCTCTTACTCTAATCCCATTTCTTTGTGACTTATCCGCATAAGTTGGACCAATACCACGACCTGTTGTCCCTATTTTGTTCGACCCTCTATCAGCCTCCATAGCTTCATCTAATATTCGGTGGTAGGGCATTGTTACATGTGATGTAGATGAAATTTTTAATCCTGAGATATCAATTCCATTATCAATCAACATATCTATTTCTTTTAGCAAGATTTTTGGATCTACAACTGTTCCTGATCCAATTAAACAAGTAGTCTTTTTATAAAGAATACCTGAAGGAATTAAATGTAATTTCAAGACTTTATCATCTACAACAATAGTATGTCCTGCATTTACTCCTCCTTGGTAGCGTACGACAACATCAGCCGAACGACTTAGTAAATCGGTTATTTTACCTTTTCCTTCGTCACCCCATTGGGCTCCGATTACAACGACATTGGCCAATTTTAGAAGAGCATTATTATTGTGCGAATATTTAATATATTCAAAAATCTTTGATTACTTTTAAAAAGTAAATGAATTGTATCAACTTTCTCTAAGAACCATTTTTTCAGCAAGAGAAAATTCTTTTGTTAAACGCTCCTTAAGTTTATCTGGTAAAGGTCTACTTGCAAAGTTTTTGTAATGGCCTGCCATTGCATTTAATGCTGTTTGCATAGTAGTAAAAGATTGAGTCTTGTTCACCATACCTCTATTTCTGTATCTAGAAATATAATCAGTTATAAGGGTAAGAGCCTCACTTCTTACTTCATCCTTATTTGGAGAATCTTTTGGAGTGTCAACAGCTGTTTGTAATGTTTTAACTACCGAAATTGTATCTTTTGTATAGTCACCTGTCATTGAGGTTTTTGCAGCTATGGAGGGGGAATTAAATAATGTAAAAACAAGAATCGAGGACAGTGAAAAAGATATAGCTTTGGTAAGATTCTTGAAAATTAATCCTGATGTCCATTTGAGTAACATAACTTAGCTCCCAAAAAATTTAACTTTAAGAATATTTATTGTACATTATTTCTGATTCCGAAATAAATGTTTCCAACAATTTATTGGCACTAATTTTTAATTTGGTATTATTTGTTCTGCATATAAGTTCTACTTCGTTGTTAACAGAATCTCTTCCAACAATTATCTGAAAAGGAATTCCAATTAATTCTGCATCTTTAAACTTCACACCCGCTCTATCTTCTCTATCATCAAGAAGAACATCAATTTTATTAATTTTAAAAATTTTATATACTTGCTCAGTTAACTCTCTTTGTGTTGGATCTTTTAAGTTAGTTGGAATTATAATAACTTCAAATGGTGAAATCTGGATAGGCCAACAAATTCCTTTTTGATCATAATTCTGTTCAATAGAAGCTTGGGCTATTCTTGTTACTCCAATTCCATAACAACCCATCCAGAGATTTTTTAACTGACCATCTTTATCAGAAAACTTTGCATTTAATTTTTCACTATATTTTTGACCTAGTTGGAAAATATGCCCTATCTCTATACCTTTTGTTTCTTTAAGTTGCTCATCATCACTGGTTTTTATTTTATCTCCTTTTTTAGCATTACGTATATCCTCAATTAGATAATCTTTTGAAGCAAAAGAATATTTTTGATAAACTTTATGGAAATTAACTTTATTCCCGCCACTTATAAACTTTGAAAGACTACTTGCAGAATTATCAATTATTCTCGTCCATGTTTTATCCCAATTAGAATTCTCTTTAATAATTTTATTATCTAAGTCTGGTCCAATAAAACCTAAAGGAAAATTTACTAGGTTTTTTTCGATAATTTTTTTATCCTCAATTTTATGAAGATTAAGGAGGTTGGAACTCTTAAGTTTATTTATAAAGTTAAAAAGTTTTACTTCATTAATATGTTGATCGCCTCTTATGCAAGCAAGAATTGGGACCTCTGATTTATCTTCGAACTTCGCAAGGAATACTACGACTTTAATAATCTGGCTAGCTTCTAAATTATTATTCTTACAAACTTCTAGGATTGTTTTTTGTTGAGGTGTTTCTAGCCACCCTGAAATATTTTCTTGTAATGGAATAGGTTTAGAGGGTATAGAAACAGCTTTTTCGATATTTGCAGCATAAGAACCGCTTTGAGTAAACAAGATGGAATCTTCACCAGCATCTGCAGTGACCATAAATTCTTTGGAGGAGGCCCCGCCAATAGCTCCACTATCAGCTTCAACCCCTACTGTCTGAAGTCCGCAATATTTAAAAATATTTTCATAAGCTCTGCCTACCCTCTCATAAAATAAAGCTAAATCATTTCCTGAAGAATGGAATGAATAAGCATCTTTCATTATAAATTCTCTACTTCTCATTAATCCAAACCTTGGCCGTATTTCATCTCTAAATTTGGTTTGAATTTGATAAAAACATTGAGGTAATTGCTTATAGGAGCTAATGATCTCTGATGCAATACTCGTTATCACTTCTTCGTGAGTTGGGGCTAACCCAAATTCTTTCCCTTGTCTATCTTTTAGGTTAAACATTATTCCTTCCCCAGCAGTATAACCTTCCCACCTTTCACTTTTTTTCCATAAATCTGCTGGATGCAGTTGGGGTAAGAGTAATTTAGTGCAACCAATATTATTGAGTTCTTTTTCTATTATTGCTGATATTTTCTCAATAACTCTAAGCATTATTGGCATGTATGCGTAAATACCACTGTTAACTCTGCGAATGTAACCAGCTTTTAAAAGTAATTGATGTGAAATAATCTCAGCTTCAGAAGGTGTGTCACGAAGTGTCCCCAGAGGAAATGAGGTGGTCACGCGCATACAAAAAATCCCTAAGTAATGTTAATTTTATCAATTAAGACGAAAAAAAAATTTAAAGTGTCTTGAGTCCCTCAACGCGGCTAGTCTATAGATATTCTTTCTGCTATTTTCTTCAGTAATGAAGTTCACACTTCTAAAAAAGTTCTTTATTTTTAAAACATTTTCTTAATTAAGGTTATGGAAAATATAGATTCGAATATTTCTAGCGAAGAGGAATTAGTAGGTATTGATGAAGTTCAAAAATACTTAAACAGATCAAGAGCTTCTGTTTATAGGTATACCAATACTGATTTAAGGAACTTAAACCCTAGCTTTAATCCAAGGAAATTAAATCCCGAATTTAGAACTGATCAAAAAGATCCTCTACAATTCCATCCCAATGAAGTTGCAAGATTTGCAAAAGATATTTTAAGAATTAAGGAAGTCACTGTAGAAGTATTTAATACACCCTCTTCAGCTGCTCAAAATATATTGATTCAAATATTAGACGAATTAAAATGTATTAGGTCCTTACTAGAAAAAGAATAATCAAAAAAACTACTAAAGAATGTTTTGATTTATTGACATATAGATTGTAGAATAATGATGTTCAATTATCTCCTTAACCTTTACCAATTAAGAGTTCTTGAGTTATACGAAATCAAAGCACTTTATAAAAAGTAAATTAAGCGAAGAATCTTCTCTTGGTTTTGCTCAAAGTGATTTTGAAACAGATGATGATGACCCCTTAAGTATAAGGAGTTTATCAATAACATCTGTAGGTATTATTTTTGCTTTTTTGACATT
This sequence comes from Prochlorococcus marinus str. MIT 9107, assembly GCF_000759855.1. Taxonomy (GTDB): domain Bacteria; phylum Cyanobacteriota; class Cyanobacteriia; order PCC-6307; family Cyanobiaceae; genus Prochlorococcus_A; species Prochlorococcus_A marinus_N. The sequence goes on along the minus strand of NZ_JNAI01000006.1, from coordinate 167,026 downwards.
TTTATTACCTTCAATCAGTATTTTAATTGGAAGACCTTTCTCTCAAGGAAGCGAGGTAATTTTTAATAAAGATTTTAAAAAAGATGGATCTTAGTTCCATACCTCCATCTCCAATGAAGGGAATCGTAAATATAGTTGTTGAAATACCTGCAGGAAGTAGGAATAAATATGAATATTGCTCTGAAGCAGGAATAATGGCATTAGATAGAGTATTACATTCTTCAGTAAGGTACCCCTTTGATTATGGCTTTATACCAAATACACTAGCTGATGATGGAGCTCCTCTTGATGCAATGGTGATAATGGATGAGCCTACGTTTGCTGGTTGTCTAATAAAAGCTAGACCTATTGGAGTTTTGGATATGCATGATTGTGGTGCATATGACGGGAAACTTTTATGTGTGCCGATGGCTAATCCTAGACAGGCTAATATAGTCAGTATCAATCAAATTGCTCCTAATCAGCTTGAGGATGTTGCTGAATTTTTTAGAACTAGTAAAGGACTTGATGGACGAACAGTTCAAATTGATGGTTGGAGGGACTTTGATGTAATTGAAAATTTATTGAAAAATTGTATACCCCTAAAAAAGAAAAACTTTAAAGTTCTCAAGAAGTCAGCCATTAGTAAAGTAAATTGAAAAAAATAATTTTTTATAGTTATTTAAAATGCTCTACTTGCCGAAAAGCGGCAAAGTGGCTTGATAAAAAAGATTTCGAATACCATTTAATTGATATTGTAAAAGAACCCCCTCCATTTAATTATTTAAATCTAGCTTTAGAACAATACTCTGCAGATAAAAAAAGGATTTTCAATACGAGAGGTAAAGCCTTTAAATCTCTTAATATCGATATTTATGGTTTATCGAGGGAAAAAATTATTAAACTTTTATTAAGTGATGGCAAATTAATAAAAAGACCATTTTTGATTTACGAAGAAAAAAAAGTAATATTAGGATTTAAAGAAATTGAATATGCTAAACAATTTATATAAATTAAAAAATCTACTCTTTTAAAAATTGATGCATGCTTCTATTAAAAGTTTTATAAAAGAATGGGGTCTACTAATTTTTTTGACTTTTTTTGTTTCGTCTTGTAGATCATATTTCGCAGAACCTCGTTATATTCCCTCTGGTTCTATGCTCCCGGAATTACAAATAAATGATAGGTTAATTGTTGAAAAATTCTCTATAAAGAACTCTTTGCCAAAAAGAGGAGATATTGTCGTTTTTAAATCTCCTTACTCATTTGATGAAAAACTAATTTCGTCAAGATCTAATGCTTTACCAAATAAAAGATATTGTTTTTTTATGAGTTTTCCTCCAATGTCCTTTATTCCTGGTTTAAGGGATCAAGCTTGCGATGCATATATTAAGAGAATAGTGGCACTCCCTGGGGAAATGGTTAGTATTAATAATAAAGGTGAAGTAATAATAAATAATAAATTAATTCCTGAACCTTATGTATCTTATAAGTGTTCATCTTCCTTTTTTAATAGATGTGGTTCATTTGAAAATCAAAAAGTCCCCAAAGATCATTTTTTAGTTTTAGGCGATAATAGGTCAAATAGCTGGGATGGAAGATATTGGCCTGGAAGTAAATTTCTTCATAAAAAGGAGATTATTGGGAAAGCTTATTTAAGATTTTGGCCTCTTAATAAGGTTGGCTTTTTCCATAAATAAAGACCTATTTCTTACTCAGACTTGATGACATTATTTGTTTTCAAAAATGTTTTTATTTAAAGTGCCCCGGAAGCCGTTGAATCAATTATCCCTCCCAAGTGTGTTGTAATGTTTAGAGCGCTAATCACAGGACTTTTACTGGGATCATTGAAGAGGTCAATCACAGTTATGCCACCATTTCCTTGTTTAATCATCCAGATATTTGAATGATTCATGCCTAGAATATTGCAAATAAGAGTTTTATTTACTGCATCGTGAGCTACTACGAGAGTGAGATCATTATTTTTTTGAGACAAACAGATTTTGTTAAAAGCTTCTATGGACCTTTCTGAAACATCTTTAATAGATTCTCCTTCAGGCATGATTACTTCTTCAGGTTTTTCATGCCAATTTTCAAGTAAAATAGGCCACTTTTCTCTAATCTCTGCTTCTAGTTTACCCTCCCATAATCCGTGGCTTATTTCTACAAGTGAATTTATTTTTTCTATCTTTAAACCTTTGTTCTTTTGAAGAATTATTTGTGCTGTCTCGTAAGGTCTTTGCATTGAACTTGAAAATGCCTTGTTGAAAGAAATATTTCTCAAATATTCAAAAGTCTTCCTTGCCTGATCTTTTCCATTGGAGTTTAAAGGAATATCAATTTGGCCTTGGAATCTGCCTTCTTTGTTCCAAGTTGTTTCACCATGTCTTATGAGAAATATTCTTGAATCTCCAATTTGAATAGGAATATTTTTATTAAGATGGGACGTTTGATTTAAGCATTCAATTTGGGTCTTAATAGAATTATTATGATTCGAGATATTGAGAATTGAGAAAGAAGCATTCTCTAATCTTATTTTCCTAAAACCTTTGTTAGGCCTTCCCAATAATAAAAGGATTAAACATCTTAGAATCGCATTATGTCCAACTACTAAAATATTGACATCATCTTTTTCTAAATAAATTTTTAAAATATCTTCTATAAAATTATTTGCTTGATCAAATAACTCTTGAATTGGCTTATAGTTATCATTTTTATTTCTTCTTAAAATTAGATTCTCTGGATCATTTTTCCATATAGGGTAAATTTCTGGAAATTTGTTTTTTATTTCATCAATTTTTAAACCAGACCATTGACTAAGGTCTACTTCTAATAAATTCTTGTCAAAGATAATATCTTGTTCTTTATTAAAGCTCTTTTTTATTGTTTTTGCAGTTTCTGCGGCTCTCACAAGAGGGGAAGAATAGATATTTTCAAAATCAATATTTGATAATGCTTTGCCTGCTTTGAGGGCTTGTTCGTATCCTTCTTTAGTTAATAATGAATCATCTGTTCTACCTTGAATTAATCCTTTTGAATTGAAACTACTTAGTCCATGTCTAACCAAAACTAATCTTATAGTCATTATATGAATTTGAGAATGATGATAATTTAATCATCTCATGGCGTGATAAAAATAGGTATATCAATAATAAGAAATTTCAATGATAACTAACTATAGTTTTCAACTTTATAATAAATTATGACCTTTAAAAATATTTCTAAGACAAAACTTTCTTTGGCTTTAGTTTCTTTAGTCATAACTTTCTTCGTATGGCAACAAGGTTTGAGAGACAGTTTGAGTAGACCATCTGTTTCATTTGATATAAGTCAAAAAGAATATGAAATTGTTGAATTAGCTAGCCAATCAATACCAACAAATCTTCAAAAATTTTTTATCATAAATGATCCGGTTGATGAAATAAATGATGCTTTATCTAAGGTTGCATTTAATGAAATGACAGAAAGAAATAAATTAATTCAGATAATTTCTTCAAATTCAAATCAATATAAAACTGATAAAAACATATTTAAAGATTTTGAAAATGAAAACTATAATTTATTAATTGATGAAATAGAAAAAAAATCCAATAATAATTCTTATAAAGCAAATTTTGATAAATTTGATTTATTAAAAGATGATAGATTTATATATCACCTTTTAAGCAAGAAATTTGATTTTGATGATAGTTCAATAATAACAAAATCATTTTCAAGCAAAATGTTTTTAAAAATAATAGCCATCAGATTAATACCACTTTTAACTATATTGATTGGGTCAATTCTGGCTTTAAAAACATTATGGAAAGTTATATCTTTGAAAAAATTTGGGTGGAAAGAAATTAAACCCTTAGACTTAGAGTTAATAGATATGGTCTTGTTAATTGGAGGTGGATTCGTTGTTTTGGGAGAAGTTGTATCTCCTTTATTTTCTATAAGTTTAGTTGAACTATTTTCTAAAAATATCTCGAATGAGTTATCTCAATCTCTAAAAATATTTTTTGGATATCTTTTTATGGCTACTCCACCATTGTTGATAGTTTATTATCAAATTAAATCTTTAAATGGTGAATTTATTTTAAAGCAAGATTATTTTCAGTTTAATTTCTTGCCAATAAAAGATGCAATTATTCAAGGAATTAAGGGTTGGTTAACCATAGTTCCTTTTGTCTTATTGGTTTCTCTAATTATGAATAGTCTTATTGAGACCCAGAATGGTAGTAACCCTTTGCTGGAAATTGTTCTTAATAATAATAATTACTTATCATTTATTCTTTTATTTGTTACTACAACTCTCATTGCTCCTTTATTTGAAGAGATTATATTTCGAGGTATTTTACTGCCCACTCTTTCAAGAGATTTTGGAATAATTTTGGGCATCATAGTTTCAGCATTTATATTCGCTTTGGCTCATTTAAGTTTGGGAGAAATGCTGCCATTATTTGTTCTTGGTATAGGACTAGGAATTACACGTATTGCTTCAGGGAGTTTGCTTTCTTCAGTCACTATGCATACTTTGTGGAATGGGTTGACATTTTTGAATTTGTTCTTATTGAGAACATAAATAATTTAAATTTATTACTTGCGAATCAAACTAAAAGGTGCTTATTTAACTAATAACACTTCTTTCATTTTACAATTAAATCATAAATGAAACCTGATGGGAATCAATTTAATTTTTAAAAAAAAAGTTCCATATCAAAGTCAAAAAAAACCTGAAAAAATATCTTTACTAATACATCAAATATTTAACACCATTAATATCTCTCTTGTGATATTAATCTTTACCTTATTTTTCTTATCTTTTGATAGTCAAAGGAAATGGTCAAATACATATAAAACTTTATCTAAAACGATAGCAATCAATAATAATCTAATTGATTATATTTCTACACTTGAGCAATATTATATAAGTGAACTTGAGTCTCTAAATAAATATAAAAAAACTAAACCTAAAGATTTAATCTATCTAGATAAAATTGCAGAAAAAAAAGAAAGTTTATTTAATAAAAATTTTAAAAGCTTCATTGAAGGTTTTAGTGATAGCAAATATCAAAGAGGATATTAATGAAAAAATATAAAAAAATTGTTCGTATTGCCCCCCTTGATCAAAGGAGATTTAAGTTGCTTTATATTTTTAGTTTGATAATCATATTTAGTTTGTTTGGTAGGTTAGTTAAATTGCAAGTCTTTAACGCCTCAAATTTGCAAAGGAAAGCAAGGTTAATACAATCTTCGAAAACAGAGTCTTTGAAAAAAAGGAGATCAATTGTAGACAGAAATAAAAGATTGATTGCTTATGATAAACCACTCTATAAATTATGGGCCCATCCAAAGCATTTTAATTTTCCTGGTGATTCAATTAAAAAAGTTCGCAGTATTAAAGAAGTTGTAAAAAAATTATCACCTATCTTGGATATTAGAGATGAAATTCTCTTGGAAAAATTTAATAACAATATGAGAGGTATAAAGCTTTTAGATAAAATTTCTGAAGAAAAAGCTCAAAAGATTAAGAATCTTCAAATAAGCGGACTTGATTTGTTTAAATATTCGCAAAGATATTACCCACAAGGCAAGATTTATTCTAACCTTGTTGGATTTGTAAATGATGAAAATAAAGGTTCAGCTGGTTTAGAGCTTCATTTAGAAAATCGTATTAAAGTACTTAATAAAAGTAATTTTATAAAAAGGGGAGGAGATGGAACCCCTTTACCTGATAATTCTGCTCCTGGAGATTTTATTTCTGATTACAAGAGTTTAGGTTTGACAATAGATTCAAAATTACAGAAAGCGTCATTCAATGCTTTATCAAAGCAAGTAAATCAATGGAGGGCAAAAAAGGGATTCGCAATAGTTATGGACGTAAATAATGGTCAGATTATCTCTTTGGTGACAGTTCCTTCCTATGATCCAAATAAATTTTGGCAGTATGATTCTGAACTATTCAAGGGTTGGTATTCTCAAGATTTATTTGAGCCTGGTTCAACTTTTAAACCCATTAATCTTGCCTTGGCGTTAGAAGAAAAAGTAATCCAAAAAGATGGCTTAGTTGAAGATATTGGAAAGATTAATGTTGGAGGGTGGACACTTTCTAATTGGGATGAAAAAGGTCATGGATACATTGATTATCCAAAAGTTTTGCAGGTTTCAAGTAATGTAGCGATGGTAAAAATAATGCAAAATTTAGATCCTACAATTTATTGGGATTGGTTAAAAAATTTAGGCGTTAATAAAAACTTAGAGACTGACTTATATGAATCCACTGCAGGTCAATTAAAGAGCAAAGATTTATTTGTCAATCAACCAATTGAACCTGCTGTGGCTTCCTTTGGGAAAGGGTTCTCAATCTCGCCACTTAAATTGGTTCAACTTCATGCGGCTATTGCTAATGGAGGTTTTGAAGTGACTCCTCATGTGACCTCAACTTTTAAAGAGAGAGTAAATAAAAATTCAAAAAAACAATTTTTTTCATATGAGGTCTCTCAAACTGTTCTTGAGTGGATGGAGAGTGTAGTTGATGACGGTAGTGGATCTGGAGTGAAAATTGAGGGTTACAGAATTGCTGGAAAAACAGGAACATCTCAAAAGGCTTTAAATGGTTCTTACACAAGTAAAAAAGTTTGCAGTTTTGTCGCGACCTTACCAGTTAATGATCCAAAATATGTTGTCCTTGTAGTTATAGATGAGCCATCTAAATCATATGCATATGGTTCAACAGTCGCAGTCCCAGTTGCGAAAGAAATTATTGAGAGCTTGATCGTAATTGAAAAAATACCTCCTCAGGTGAAAGATCATAAAATGATTGTTAAAAAACCCTAAAGTTTTTCAAATTTATAAATATTTAGTTAATTATTTGATGATTTCATTAGTATTTGAAGCTAGTTTATAAATATAATTATGATTATTTGGATATGAAATCAATCTTAGACCAATTGTCTTCTATGACTGTTGTTGTTGCTGATACTGGAGATTTAGATTCGATAAAAAAGTTTCAACCAAGGGACGCCACAACCAATCCATCGCTAATACTTGCTGCTGCCAAGAATCCTGATTATGTGAAATTAATTGATAGAGCTTTAGAAAGTTCAGAAAATTCACTGTCCCAAGGATTCTCCGAAATTGAATTAATTAAAGAAACTGTTGACCAAGTTTCAGTATCTTTTGGAAAAGAAATATTGAAAATTATTTCAGGGCGCGTATCTACAGAAGTTGATGCAAGACTGAGCTTTGACACCGCAGCTACGGTAGAAAAAGCGAGAAAATTGATTAATCTTTACAAAAATTTTGGAATTGAAAAGGAAAGAATTTTGATTAAGATTGCTGCAACTTGGGAGGGAATTAAGGCAGCTGAAATTTTGGAAAAAGAGGGTATTAAGTGCAACTTAACTTTACTTTTTAACTTCTGCCAAGCGGTAACTTGTGCCAATGCAAAGATAACTCTAATTTCTCCGTTCGTTGGCCGTATATTGGATTGGCATAAAGCCAAAACTGGTAAAACTAGTTTTGTTGGTTCTGAAGATCCTGGTGTTATTTCGGTTACACAAATATACAAGTACTTTAAAGAAAAGGGATTCAAGACAGAAGTAATGGGAGCGAGTTTTAGAAATATTGATGAAATAAAAGAATTAGCAGGTTGCGATCTTTTAACAATCGCACCAAAATTTCTTGAGGAACTGAAAAAAGAGAAAGGAGAGTTAGTTAGAAAATTAGATGTAAGTACTCAAATAAATAATTCTATTGACTACGAATTTGAAGAAAAAGATTTCAGATTAAGTATGTTAGAAGATCAAATGGCAAGTGAAAAGCTTAGTGAAGGTATCACTGGATTCAGTAAGGCTATAGAAGAATTGGAAGAGCTGTTACTTAAGAGATATTCAGAAATTAAAAATCATAAATTGATTTCTGCTAACTAATTTTAAGTTTGAATTGAAAAAGAATTAAGCCCCACTTCTTGTTAAAAGTCTTCTAATAACTCTTTTCGCAATATCTTCATAACTCATTTCTCCTGATAATATTTGAGCAATACGTTTAGGGGCTGTTTTTCTTTTAACACCTAATTGGTATCCAGTTCTAGGAAATCTATAAAATACCTGGGCTATTCTCCGCCCCCAAGCCATAGATTTCCCCCAAATATTGTTAATTTTTTTTGTATAAAGATCTAAATCATTTACTTTTCCTGATAAGTACTGATCTATGTATTCTGCAGCATAAAAACTGCTAATTAAAGATGGTCTAATTCCTTCAGCTAAAAATGGATCACATAGAGATGCTGCATCTCCAACCGCTAAAACTTTGTCACCATTAATTGAGTGGAAGCCATTCCATATTCTCAGTTTCTTACTAATTGTTTTATGAGGAAAATCTTCAAAACCGAAGCTTCTGATTACTTGCTTATTTATAGCCTGATTTTCTAGGAGACTATTATTTATAAAAGTACCTAAACCAATATTTAAGCTTTCTCTTAGGGGAAACGCCCATGCGAAACCATATTTTATAAATCCAAACTCAAATCTAACTGCATCTCTAGGTATTTTACCTAACCCTTTCAATCTTAATGAGATTGTGTTCGCAAATTTCGGTTTTCTTGGCCCTAAATTGAAATAACTCGCCCATTTCGATTGGGACCCATCTGCAATCACAAGAAATTCTGTAATATATTTTATTTTGTTATTGCAAGTAATTTCCCATTTATCATTTTTTTTTATGATTTTTTCTATCAGTAATGGTCTCATTATCTGAGCTCCATTACTCAAGGACTCATCAAGTAATAATTGATCAAGCTTCTCTCTTTTAATAATCCAAAATGGGGACTCACCAGTCAGATCAGCAGTCACATTATCTGCAGCCTTCCATCTGAATTCAACATTCTTAATTTTTGATTCTATGGAATCTTTTATATTTAAAGGAAGAAATCTTTGCATTGAAGATGCCATCCCTCCTGCACATGGTTTGTAATCTTGGAAATTATCTTTTTCAATAATTAAAACAGAATATCCTTTCTTTGATAGGTTAAGAGCTGTGGAAGATCCTGATAAACCTCCACCAATTATTACAACGTCAAATCCTGTCAAACTTTTAGAATTTCCTTTTCTTTTTCAGACAATTTAGTTTCTATTAAGGCAATATATTTATCAGTAATTTTCTGAATTTCAGATTGATTATCTCTCGATTCGTCAATAGAAATAAGGCCATCTTTTTCGTCTTTTTTTTCTTTATCAACAGCATCTCTTCTGATATTTCTCAAAGCTACTTTTCCTTCCTCAGCATATTTAGAGGCTAATTTACAAAATTCTTTTCTTCTTTCTTCTGTTAAAGGAGGAACATTTATTCTTATTACTTTCCCATCATTATTTGGAGTAATACCTAAATCACTCATGGAAATAGATTTCTCTATCGCTTGTAAACATGAAATATCGAAAGGTTGTATTGAAATTGTTTGCGAATCAACAGTGCTTATAGTGGCAAGCGATTTGATTGGTGTTTCTGCTCCGTAGTACTCAACACTTACTCTGTCTAACAGGGAAGCATTAGCTCTGCCTGTCCTAATTGTATTAAAGTTTCTTTGTGTGGCTTCAATACTTTTATTCATATTTTCTTGAATTTCTTGTTCTTTCATAATAAAAAAATTTAATTAAGCTTTAACTAATTAATGAACCTATAGAATCCCCAGCAACAGCTTTAGAGATGTTACCTTTTTTGAATATATCAAATACCATAATAGGGATATTGTTATCTTTGCATAGAGCAATTGCAGTACTATCCATTACTGCGATTTCATCACTAAGAACTTGTTGATAACTAAGAGAGGAATATTTTTTTGCATCTTTAAATTTATTAGGATCACAATTATATACTCCATCAACTTTGGTAGCCTTCATAACAACTTCAGCATTTATCTCCGCTGCCCTAAGAGCCGCAGTAGTGTCAGTTGTGAAAAACGGATTTCCGCATCCACCTCCGAAGACTACAACTCTACCTTTTTCAAGGTGTCTCATAGCTCTTCTTCTGATATAGGGTTCTGCAATCTCTTGCATTTCTATTGCAGTTTGAACTCTGGTTGCAACTCCTACTCTCTCGAGACCATCTTGAAGTGAAATAGCATTCATTACTGTTGCGAGCATCCCAACATAATCTGCCGTCGCTCTATCCATTCCATCTGCAGACCCTTTAAGCCCCCTAAAAATATTCCCACCCCCAACAACTATTGCAAGTTGTATATTTTTTTCGACTACTTTTGAAACATCCTCTGCAATTGACTGAACTATAGCAGGATCAATACCATAAGGTTTTTCACCCATTAGTGCTTCACCACTAAGTTTTAAGAGTACTCTTTTGTAAGTCATTCAATAATTGTACTTTTAAGACCTTAGCAAGTAAATGCACCAAATTGATTTTTTGTTCAGATATTGCTTGCGTCTTTAAACATTTCTAAACCTGCCTCAATAAAATTTAAATAATAATTTGCTTTAACTAAAATTCAACACACTTTTGTGCTTTTATTCCTTGTTCTTTAAAAGGATGTCTTATAAGTTTCATTTCTGTAACTAGATCAGCGTAATTGATAATTGAATCAGATGCTCCTCTTCCAGTTAAAACAATATGATTTTTTCTATTATTTAAGCTTTTTAAAAAAGTGATTATATCTTCTGGTGCAAGATAACCAAGTTTTGTAGCAATATTAATTTCATCAAGAATGATAAGTTTATAAGATTCGTTCTTTATGTATTTTTTTGCTAGTTGCCATGCTTCTTGAACTAATTTTTCATCTCTTAATCTGTCTTGTGTTTCCCAAGTAAATCCTTCTCCTAATGAATGCCAAGATATGTTTGAAGACAAATTTTTAAGTGCTTTTTCTTCTCCAGTGGTCCAGCCTCCTTTGATAAATTGAATTATTGCCACTTTATAGCCATGACCTATTGTTCTTAAAGCCATACCTAAAGATGCAGTTGTCTTGCCCTTGCCATTCCCTGTAAAAACAATCAATAATCCTTTTTTTGTTTTTCTAATTTGTAGTCTTTCGGCTTGAATATCTTTTCTTTGCTGCATTCTTTTTTTATATGAGCTCTCATCGCTATCCGTTGATAATTTTCCTCCCATTCCAAGCTTATTTGCTTGATTATCAAGGTTAAATATTTTCTCGGAAGATGTAGGTTTTTCTTGCATATGCCCCTAATTTTTATTTAATAATTATAAATCTTTAAATATTTTTAGCTCTTTTAACTTTTAAAAGTGCATTATTTACTGCCTTTTGTTGATCTCTTTTAGTAATCCAGTGGTGATAAGTTTGAGTATGTAAACTAACCGAATGTCCCATCATTCTGGCAGCCACAGTATCAGGTAAATCATAAAAAATTGTTCTTACTGCCCAAGCATGCCTTAGATCATAAGGTTTTATCTGTAAAGAGTAACGCTTAAACTGATCTGTAATTTTTTTTCCAATATTCTGCAAGGTTGTAGTTTTAAGGTCTCTATTAATATTGGGGAGTAGTTCTGGATTTTCTCCAAGTTTTGATAATTCGAACATTTCTACCCATTCAGGATGGAATGGCCAAACTTGATGTTCCCCTGTTTTAGTGGTAGGTAAAACTCTTATAATTTTGTCTCCATAGTTTGTAAGAGAATTTAAATCACAAAAAAATACTTCATGATTCCTTAGTCCATATGTAGCCATCAAACCAAAAACAAATTTCCAAGATTTGTTTGGTATTTTCTCCCAAAGTTTTTCAATCAACTCGTCTGTGGGGAGATCCCTAAATCCTGCTTTGTTAAGACCATATCCTCTAGAATTTAATTTCCAATCTTCTGGTAATTTAATGTCCAGAAACTTAGCCAAAACACTTAGAGAAGTAGCGCATTGTTTCCTACTTCTGCTACCTTCCTTATAACTTTCAAGTGTTTTTTGGAATATCTTTTCTAAAGCTACATTCTCATGATCATTGTAAATATTTAAGATTCTTTTCATATATGGTTTGTAAGAGCTTCTCCAATTAGTTTTTCTAGTGCTGCTTCGAAAATCACTTTTGTTTTCTTTAAAAAAAAATTCCTCAAATTGATTTAATCTTTTTGGGAATTCAAAACCATCTTTAATTCCCTTTTTAAAAGGGCTGCCTATCCAATTAATCCAATCAAATTGATTCAATTCCAATTGCAAATTGATTAATTGTAATTTTTTTTTGGCCTCCTCTAATCCAGAAATATCAGCCTTTAAACCTAGAGATATTCTTTGAATTTTAAAGTTATTTTTATCTTCTTTTGATGGTAGTGAACCACGAATATTTAATTTCTCTCCTCTTTTCTCAATTTTAAGCTTGCTGCCTTGAGTAGCAAATTTATCATTGACATTATTAATTTCCTGAATTACGTTCATTTACTTATATAATTGACCATATGATGACGTTTTTAATCTTGATTTTCAATCTCCATAAATTTTAAATGGATAAAATAGGCGTCTTACTAATGAATTTAGGAGGGCCTGAACGCATTAGTGATGTTGGCCCATTCTTATACAATCTTTTTTCTGATCCAGAAATAATCAGGACTCCTTTCCCTGCTTTTCAAAAGCCCCTTGCTTGGTTAATTAGTACGCTAAGGAGTACTACTTCACAACAGGCCTATCTTTCTATAGGTGGAGGTTCACCTATAAGAAGGATAACTGAACAACAAGCAAGAGAATTGCAATCTAAATTAAGGGACAAAGGGTTTAATGCTACTACCTATATCGCCATGAGGTATTGGCATCCTTTTACAGAATCAGCAATTGCTGATATGAAAGCAGATGGTATAGATCAAGTTATTGTAATACCTTTGTATCCACATTTTTCCATAAGCACTAGTGGTTCGAGCTTTAGAGAATTAAAAAAATTGCGAGATTCTGATGATGAATTTAAGAAGATTCCAATGAGATGTGTAAGGAGTTGGTTCAGTCAATCAGGTTATTTAAAGTCAATGGTCGAATTAATTTCTGAACAAATTTCACTTTGTGAATCACCTTCAAAAGCTCATATATTTTTTACTGCTCATGGAGTTCCTAAGAGTTACGTAGAGGAAGCTGGAGATCCTTACAAACAGCAAATTGAAGATTGTTCTTTATTAATAATAAATGAGCTAGAAAAATTTTTAGGGCATACTAATCCTTATACACTTTCTTATCAAAGTAGAGTTGGCCCTGTTGAATGGTTGAAACCTTACACAGAAGAAGTGTTGGCTGATCTTGGAAAGTCAAATGTTAATGACTTGATTGTGGTTCCCATAAGTTTCGTTGGAGAGCATATCGAAACATTGCAAGAAATTGATATTGAATATAAAGAAATTGCTGAGCAGGCTGGTATTAAAAACTTTCGGAGAGTTAAGGCTCTAAATACTCATCCTACTTTTATTGAAGGACTTAGTGATCTAGTGATTTCCTGCATGGAAGGACCTCTGGTTAACATAGAGGAGGCTTCTAAGTTGCCTGAAAAGGTTAAACTTTATCCCCAAGAGAAATGGCAATGGGGTTGGAATAATAGTTCAGAGGTGTGGAATGGAAGGGTTGCAATGATTATTTTTCTTGTGCTTTTTATTGAACTCATTTCAGGCTCTGGACCTTTACATAAGCTAGGCATTTTATAAAGAGTAATTGATATTTATTAGAAAATTTCAAATTTATTGAAAGATTTTTTTTGAATACATTTCTGACATTACATTTCTAAATGAGGCAAAAGTATTTAATTAAGTTTAATATTTATATTAAATATTGAATTTCTTTAGTGACTCTTACTTCGAGATCCTTTTCAAAGGGTAGTTCAAAAAATGAAAATCCAGTTTGGATTAATGGTGCTGATGCACTAATGGATTCTTTAAAAATTCATGGGGTAAAAGTTATATTTGGATATCCTGGAGGAGCCATACTCCCAATATACGACGCTGTTCATAAGGCAGAACAAGATGGATGGTTAAAACATTTTATGGTAAGGCATGAGCAAGGTGGTTCACATGCAGCTGATGGATATGCAAGATCTACTGGTGAAGTAGGAGTATGTTTTGGGACTTCAGGTCCAGGTGCTACAAATTTGGTAACTGGAATTGCAACTGCTCAAATGGATTCAGTCCCCCTAGTTGTAGTTACAGGTCAAGTCCCAAGACCTGCTATTGGGACAGACGCTTTTCAAGAAACTGATATTTTTGGTATAACTCTTCCAATAGTGAAACATTCATGGGTAATAAGAGATCCTTCAGATATCGCGAAAGTAGTTTCTGAAGCTTTTTTTATAGCCTCTTCTGGAAGACCTGGCCCTGTTTTAATCGATATACCCAAAGATGTAGGTCAAGAGTTCTTTAATTACAAAAGAGTTTTGCCTGGTGAGATTATTCCTAAAGGATTTAAAAGAAATGGTGATATTAATGATTGCGACATCAATAAAGCAATTAAATTAATAGAAGATTCTGAAAAACCTCTTCTATACGTAGGAGGTGGGGCAATATCTTCAGGGGCTCATGATGAAATAAGAACTTTGGCAAAGAATTATCAAATACCAGTTACTACAACCTTAATGGGGAAGGGCGCTTTTGATGAAAAAGACAATTTATCAGTAGGGATGTTAGGAATGCACGGAACTGCTTACGCAAACTTTGCTGTTACAGAATGCGATCTTTTAATTGTTATTGGAGCTAGATTCGATGATAGGGTGACAGGAAAATTAGATACTTTTGCACCTAATGCAAAGGTGATTCATATAGATATTGACCCAGCAGAAATTAATAAAAATAGACGCGTAGATGTTGCAATTGTCTCTGACGTTTCAAAAGGCGTCCACAAAATTAATCAAAAATTTCTCAATAATAAATTTCCTTGTCAGACGAAGAACTGGTTAGAAAAAATTGATTTTTGGAAAAATAAACACCCTTTATATGACCCGCCTAAAGAAGGAGAAATTTATCCTCAGGAAGTTCTTTTGAAAGTTAGGGAACTTGCCCCAGAATCTTATGTAACTACAGATGTAGGACAACATCAGATGTGGGCTGCTCAATATCTTAGGAATTCTCCAAGGAAATGGATTAGTAGTGCGGGCTTAGGAACTATGGGTTTTGGTTTGCCAGCGGCAATTGGAGTAAAAGCAGCCTTACCTAATTCAGATGTAATTTGTATTGCAGGAGATGCAAGTGTCTTAATGAATATTCAAGAATTAGGAACTTTATCTCAATATGGTTTTAAGGTGAAATTGCTCATTATAAATAATCGTTGGCAAGGGATGGTAAGACAATGGCAGGAAAGTTTCTACGATGAAAGATATTCCTCATCTGACATGAGTTGTGGTGAACCTGATTTTGTAAAACTTGCTGAGTCTTTTGGAGTTAAAGGATACTTAATTTCTGATAGAAAACAATTACAGAATGAATTAAAAAATGCGCTTGATCATGACGGTCCTGCCTTGATTAATATCCTTGTCAGAAGAAGTGAAAATTGTTATCCAATGGTTCCTCCTGGTAAAAGTAATGCTCAAATGGTTGGATATGTTAATTGTGAAGACTAATTTTTTTTAATTCGTCATTTTAAAAAATTAACTTTAAGATAATTTAAAAACTTAGATATTTGCGAATTGAAAAAATTATCAAAAATTTTAATTTTAGTCTGCTTAATTGTTCTCAATCCAGTAATAGGTAACTCGGCTGAAATTCTTCAAATTAAAAGTTCAAATACTATTTTGGTGGGGGATCAAAATAGGAATTTAACTCTTGGATTATTTTGTGTAGATGTAAATGAAAATGATGAACTAGAAGCAACTAATTTACTTAAGAGTGAATTCCCAAGAGGAAGCAAAGTGAAAATAAAACCTTTTGGTTTCAAAGAGAATGTTTTGTTAGCCAAAGTTTTTAATATTAAAGGAACTAAGGAGATGACTGAATTATTAGTCGCTAAAGAGTTAACTAGTGAAATTTGTCCAAGTTAACTATTTATATGAGCAAATAAAATTCCATTGCCTCGAGATTGTTTTGCTTCTTCTCCAGGAATTAAATTCATTTTTTAATTTGTATGTGCATAAATTTGAGATGTCTATATTTGTATTAGGGATGTTCTCATTTAAAAGTTGTCTATAGGCAGATCTTTTAAGATCAAGTTGATTTAAGTTTTGATCTTTGAAGTGATTTGAATCACTAAAACAAAGATCTTTTTCAGTTTTAGGCAAATTGTTCGTTATTTTTTTGTTTTCGGCATTTCTATAAAATTCTTTGAGTGTTATTTTATCAACTAGATAATGTTCCTTCGAAATCGCTGGTCCTATTGCGACAAGTAAGTCATCTCTAGATGTCCCAAAATTATCGTAAATTTTAACCAGATTTTTTATTATTTTTTTTTCTAAACCTTTTCTTCCACAATGCAAGGCTGCTACATTTCTTGTCCTTTTATCTGCAAAAAATATTGGCATGCAATCAGCTGTGTAAACCCATAAGTTTTGATTGCATTTATTACCAAAAAGACCATCTGCATCGATCTTGATACCTTCTTGCGAATGTGATCCAAACACAATCACATTACTGTGAATTTGATTGGAAATACAATTTATGTAATTTTCATTAAAGTGATTACCTAATAATTGAAGAAATTTCTCAGAGCTAGAATTAGTAAAGTATGCATGTTTGAAATTATTTTGACTAAGGATAGGTGATGAATAATACTCAAATTTTTTGTTTTGAATGAAAATTTCAGCTTTTGAGAAATATATTTCTTTGTAAGGAATAGTTCCTGCTCCTAAACTAAATTTATGAAATTAATTCAATATCTCTCAGGATCCAGAATCCTGCAAATTTTTCGACGTATGGCGTTGACTGTATGGAAATAAATTGATAACCAAAAGAATTTTTTTTATTCTCTAAAAACTTCGTGCTTAAAATGTTTGCATCTTTTTCTGGCAAATCTGTTACTAGCCACTTATCGTCTTCTGAAGCTTCAAGAATGAGTTGGTTCTTACTTATAGTTAATTTAATAGGTTCTAAACAACTGAACCATGCAGAAAGTGCTAATGATCTATCTTTACTAAAAAGTCTTAATCCTGGAACTAAGTTATTATTATTCAAATCTTGCTGAATTGGGAAAATATCTCCAAATTCCATAGGCCAATTTTCTGCTGATTTTAGTTCACCAATTGATATTTCAGAGATAGTTAAAGCATCACCCCTCACTGCTTCTGGTAGAGGTGTAGGGGAGTTTTCCATTTTGGAAGTAAAAGTAGGAGCTAGTATCCCTCTTACATAACCTTTTTCCTTTGGATAAATCTCTTTTTCAAGAAATTCGATTCTATCGAATAAATCGTAAGTTCTTCTACTTATAAGAGCTTCAATACTTAAGGCTTCCAGAGATTTCTTAATGATCGATTTCATTGACGACCTCCAGAATCGAACTATTGAAGGTTTCGCCCACCCTTGTTTTTTTGCTTCACTTATTGCTTCATTTAGTGCCTTTGTAAGCCATACTGAATTAACTTCATTGGCAGGGCATTTTTTATTCCAAAGAAAAATATCTTCTGTTTTATAATTTCTTGTAGAACAAATAATTAACTCCCACCTTTTTTTTTGATTTGATTCAATAATTGGTCTTGAGTAAAAGTCTAACTCCCAATCTGAAATTTTTAATTCAAGACTTGGTTCCATTTTTTGATTGATGTTCATTTATCTTGTTCTTTTTTATCGAAGAGTGCTTTGGTTTTTAGTGCTCTCTCTGTCGCTTCTTGCATGACTTTTTGCTTATCAATAATTAATTCTCCAGCAGAGTTTTCTAGGAGTGCTGTATTGAGACCAATGCGACCTTTTTCGAGGTCAATTTCAGATATTAGAGCTTTTATTGTTTCTCCTTCTTGAAAAATTTCTCGCAAAGTACGAATCGATCCATTTGTTATTGAGGATTGATGAAGAAGTCCACTAGCTCCACCTAAATCAATAAAAAAGCCATATGGTTTTGTCGCTAAAACTTTTCCTTCAATTAATTGACCCAATTTTAGACTTGTAATTTTAGAGACTAATGATGCCTTCTTTTCAGATAGAACTAATTTTCTGGTTTCTGGATTCACCTCCAGATACGCTACTTTTATATTTTTTCCAACAAAAGATTGATGATCTTGACCGTCTTCAAGTTGTGATCTTGGGATGAATCCTCTCAATCCATCTACATCGCATGTAAGCCCGCCTCTATTAAATCCATTAATTAAGACGTCAATTAATTCTCCATTTTTTGCAGAACTTGAAACTTTCTCCCAACTTTGTCTAAGAATTAATGCTCTAGCACTTACTGTTACCATCCCATCTGCATTTTGTTCCTTGATCACCAAAACTTCCATTTCAAGCCCGATAGAAAATTTCTCCTTAAAGTTTGTTATCACACCTAACCCGCATTCTTTTTTTGGCATAAAACCAGGAGCTTTCCCTCCAATGTCAACATATAGACCATCACTTTCGATTGCTATAACTTTCCCTGAAATCGTCTCTCCTTCAGACCCTATGGGCTCATTTGCATTTAAAGCCTCCAAAAATGCACTCTCATCAAAATCGAATTCGTCAACTACTCTTTCTAATTCAAAGCCTGTGTTTTGTGCAGAAAAATCTAGTGGATTACTTAAATCTTTCTGAGAAACATCTAAATTTTTTAGGATTGCATTGTTGTTCTCAATTTCTTTTACTGATTTATCTTTGATTAATTGAGGCTTGATTGCGATAGTTTCGTTTTTAATTTTTTCTTGCGAATTAGTTTTCTCATTTTGTATCTCTGGAGATTTTTTTTCAGTATCTTTTTTGCTTATGTGAATAACCTGGAGAGGTTTCTTTAAATCTTTTTTATTGCCCTCTTTTTGGTTATTATTTGGGGCATTTTTATTACTTACTCCCATCGTAGGTAAAATAAGGATAATTAATTATTAACATACTCTAAATGTTAGTACTCAAAAATAAAATTAATGAACTTTAAACCAATACCTAATAAATTTGAATATTTAAATTGGCAAGAAATTGAAAGTATTGCAGAAGAAAAAAGATCAACAGTGATTTGGCCATTTGGCGCCGTTGAGCAACATGGGCCGCATTTGCCTCTTGCTACAGATAGTATTTTTGTTGAGGAAATCATTATCGAAGTTCTTAAATTATTCTCTTCTGAGATTCCCTTAAAAATACTTCCAACTCAATATATAGGTTTTTCTCCAGAACATAAGGGTTTTGCTGGGACAATTTCCCTTTCCTCAAATTTAATAACTTCCATGATTAAAGAAGTAGGAGGACAATTATCTGAAATGGGTTTTAAAAGACTGATATTGATTAATGGACATGGAGGTCAAATCTCATTATTAAATACAGCTGCAAGAGAGTTAAGAAGTTTTGCCCCTGGGATGGCAGTTTTCCCTTGTTTTCTTTGGAGTGGTGTTGATGGATTAAGTGAATTGTTATCAAAAGCTGAGATCGAGCATGGACTTCATGCTTCCTTAGCTGAGACAAGTTTGATGCTTGCTTTAAAACCAGAATTAGTAGGGGATGAACGTCCACATGAAGGCACTAAAGGAGAAATCCCAGAGGGTTGGAGTTTAGAGGGAAATGCTCCAACTGCTTGGCTTACTAATGACTTGAGTAAATCTGGTGTTATTGGTGATAGCAGAGGGGCAAATGAGTCCTTAGGGAAAGATTTAAAGGAATTATTGATTAACCATTGGTTTAAATTGATAATGAATCTAATGAAATCTGATTGGCCAAATTTAAATTAAAATATTTCTAAATAAAAAAATGTGACTTTACAATTGAAACTATTTTCATGATATTTAAATAAACTCACTATAATCATGTAATATTCATGCATAATGAGCTAAAAATTACTTTCATGCAAACTCTAGAATCTAATAAAAACATCCAATTAGAAGGATCAGCTGATAATGAAACAGCAAATCTGCCTGATTTCACCACGGATGCTTACAAAGATGCTTATAGCAGAATAAATGCAATTGTTATAGAAGGCGAACAGGAAGCTTACGACAACTATATTTCTATAGCCACTCTTTTACCCAATGATTCGGAAGAATTGACCAAACTGGCAAAAATGGAGCTTAAACATAAAAGAGGTTTTACTGCATGTGGTAAGAATTTAGGTGTCGAAGCAGATATGCCTTTTGCTAAGGAATTCTTTTCAAAGTTACATGGTAATTTCCAGATAGCTTTAAAAGATGGGAACCTAACTACTTGTCTTCTTATTCAAGCCATTTTAATCGAAGCTTTTGCTATTTCTGCTTATCACGTGTATATAAGAGTTGCTGATCCATTCGCAAAAAAAATTACTCAAGGTGTTGTAAATGATGAGTATTTGCATTTAAATTATGGTGAGAAATGGCTTAAAGAAAATCTGCATACTTGTAAAGATGAATTAATAGCAGCCAATAAAGTAAATTTACCATTAATAAAAAAAATGCTTGATCAAGTCGCCGAAGATGCTGCAACTCTATCTATGGACAAAGAAGAGTTGATGGAAGAGTTTATGATCGCTTATCAAGATGCACTATTAGAAATGGGATTAGATAATAGAGAAATTGCCAGAATGGCTATGGCAGCAATTGTTTAATTATATTTTTCCTTAATTAAGCATTCTAAGATAATTAATCATTTCTAATTAAGTACGTTTCTCTGTGCTATTGTTCATAACATTGTATAAAAAACTATTAATAAATTTTCAATGTTTGGGTTAATAGGCCACTCAACTAGTTTTGAAGATGCAAAAAGAAAAGCTTCATTACTAGGCTTCGATCATATTGCAGATGGTGACCTGGATGTTTGGTGTACAGCGCCTCCTCAGTTGGTTGAAAATGTAGAAGTTAAGAGTGCTACTGGAATATCTATTGAAGGTTCTTATATAGATTCCTGCTTTGTCCCTGAAATGCTTTCTAGGTTTAAAACGGCGAGAAGAAAAGTATTAAATGCTATGGAACTAGCTCAGAAAAAAGGGATTAATATTACTGCTTTAGGGGGATTTACTTCTATAATATTCGAGAATTTCAATCTCCTTCAGCATAAACAAATTAGAAATACTTCATTAGAGTGGGAAAGGTTTACTACTGGCAATACTCATACCGCTTGGGTTATTTGTAAACAACTAGAAATAAATGCTCCTCGCATAGGGATAGACCTCAAAACCGCAACTGTTGCTGTAATTGGTGCTACAGGGGATATTGGAAGTGCTGTTTGTAGATGGCTTATCAATAAAACTGGTATCTCAGAACTTCTTATGGTAGCCAGACAACGAGAACCATTAGCTCAGTTGCAAAAAGAATTAGATGGCGGCACTATAAAAAGTTTAGATGAGGCATTACCTCTGGCTGATATCGTTGTATGGGTTGCAAGCATGCCTAAAACTATTGAAATTGATACTTATAATTTTAAAAAACCATGTTTAATGATTGACGGTGGATACCCTAAAAATCTTGATGAGAAATTTCAGGGTGAAAATATTCATGTTTTAAAAGGAGGTATCGTAGAGTTTTTTAATGATATCGGATGGAATATGATGGAACTAGCAGAAATGCAAAACCCTCAGAGAGAGATGTTTGCTTGCTTTGCAGAAGCTATGATTTTAGAATTTGAAAAGTGTCATACCAACTTTAGCTGGGGAAGAAATAACATTTCTCTTGAAAAAATGGAATTTATTGGAGCAGCCTCATTGAAACATGGTTTTTCTGCGATTGGACTTGATAAGCAGCCTAAAGTACTAACTGTTTAAATTATGGCTAAACGCTACCTTCTTGATTTTGAAAAGCCTCTTGTTGAACTGGAGAAACAAATAGAGCAAATTAAAGAATTAGCTCGAGATTCAGAAGTGGATGTTAGTCAACAGCTTCTGCAGCTTGAAACCTTAGCTGCCAGGAGAAGAGAAGAAATATTCAAATCACTAACACCTGCGCAAAAGATTCAAGTAGCAAGACATCCCCAAAGACCAAGTACTTTGGACTTTGTTCAAATGTTCTGTGATGACTGGATTGAGTTACATGGAGATAGAAATGGTGGCGATGATATGGCACTAATTGGAGGGATAGGTTCTATAAATAATCGTCCAGTCTTGATGTTAGGGCATCAGAAAGGAAGAGATACGAAAGAAAATGTAGTAAGAAACTTTGGGATGGCCAAACCAGGAGGGTACAGAAAAGCTCTTAGATTAATGCAGCATGCTGATAGATTTTCCTTGCCAATTCTTACATTTATTGATACTCCTGGAGCCTATGCTGGTTTAACCGCCGAAGAGCAAGGACAAGGAGAAGCGATAGCAAGAAACTTGAGGGAAATGTTTGGATTGAAAGTTCCTATAGTTGCTACTGTCATTGGAGAAGGTGGTTCTGGAGGCGCACTCGGAATAGGTGTCGCAGATAGGTTATTAATGTTTGAACATAGTGTTTATACAGTTGCCAGTCCAGAAGCATGTGCATCAATTTTGTGGAGAGATGCGGCAAAGGCCTCAGAAGCAGCATCAGCACTAAAAATTACAGGTAAAGATCTACTTAAATTGGGGATAATAGATGAAGTTTTACCAGAGCCTTCTGGGGGAAACAATTGGGCTCCTTTAGACGCTGGCAATACACTAAAGGGGGCTATTGAGAAACACCTTAATGCTTTATTAAAAATGAGTAAAGATGAACTAATTGAGGAAAGATATAAAAAATTTAGGGTTTTAGGTAAATTTATCGAAGCAAATAATATTGAAGAGATTTACAGTGAAATTCCCCAAAAAACTGAATAAATTGAAACTAGCTTTTATAACAGGTGCTACTAAAGGTATTGGTAGATCTACCGCAATTACTTTTGCGAATGCTGGCTGGGATTTGATTTTACTTTCCAGAAATATTGATTTAATGGATAAACTCAAGGGTGAATTATTGGCTACTAAATCAAAAATTAGTCTAGTTAAATGCGATTTATCTAATTCTTCAGAAATAGAACATTGTGTTAAAGAAGCAATTGAGAAATATGGGTGCCCTTCAGTCTTGATAAATAATGCTGGTTGTGCATTTAATAGCCCCTTAGTTGAAATGGATTTGAGACAATGGGAACAAACTATTCAAATAAACCTCACAAGTGTTTTTCAAATTTGCGGCTCAATTGTTCCTCAAATGAGAAAAAATGGTGGTTTAGTAATAAATGTTAGTAGCCATGCGTCTTATAATGCTTTCCCCCAATGGGGAGCATATTGTATTTCGAAATCTGCACTCACCATGTTTACAAAATGCTTGAGGGAGGAGGAGAGATCTAATTCAATCAGAGCATGCACAATTACTCTAGGTTCAGTAAATACTCCTCTTTGGGACTCCGAATCAATTAATTCTGATTTTGATAGAACCTCTATGCTCTCATCAAACGAGGTTTCAAATACTATCCTTTATATGGCTCAACAACCAGAATCACAGTTAATCGAAGACTTAACCTTGATGCCTGCGGGAGGTGCCTTTTGAATGGCTGAATTTTATTTTTAGCGAATTTTTTGGCTTCTTCTTCTCTCTAATGAACATTAATTTGTGATATAGTGTATAGGTAAAATAGCACTTGAGAATATAAAGTAATTAAGTTTGCAGATTATTTTTCTGATAACAATTCCATGACTTCTACATTACCTAACGATAATATTAAAAAATCTTTTAGTGACAAAATAAGTAACAAACTTATCTCTGAAATAATCAGAGAAAGAATAAAACTGAATAAGAAAAGATTTCATGCTAACGATAATATTTCTGATTTTATTAATCCAGGCGAATTAGAAATTCTTCAAAAGGAAGTGGCAACGAAAGTCAGAGATTTACTTAAATCATTAGTTATTGATATTGATAACGACCATAACTCACAGGAGACAGCTGAGAGAGTTGCAAAAATGTATTTGCAAGAAGTATTTAAAGGTAGATATCATAAACGACCTAATGTTACTGATTTTCCTAATGCAAAAAAATTAGATGAAATATACACCCTCGGTCCCATAAGTGTTCGCTCTGCTTGCTCCCATCATATGGTCCCAATTATTGGAGATTGCTGGATTGGAATTAAGCCAGGAGACAAAGTCATAGGAATCTCTAAGTTTGCAAGAGTAGCTGATTGGGTCTTTTCTAGACCTCATATTCAGGAAGAAGCTGTAATGATACTCGCAGATGAAATAGAGAGATTATGCGAACCAAAAGGTCTAGCAATTTTGGTTAAGGCTAAGCATTATTGTATGTGTTGGAGAGGGGTAAAAGAGCCTAATACCAGTATGATAAATTCCATAGTAAGAGGAGATTTTAGACATGATCATAGTCTTAAACAGGAATTTTTTGAGTTAGTTAAACAGCAACCTAATGGTATGGCATGTTATTAAAGCTTAGTGAATAATATTTTTTTATAAAATCACTTGAAAATTTAACTTTTGATTTTATCAATAATATTTTTTGTTGCTTCTAAATTTTTTAAACCAGGGCAAACTTCAATACTACTAGAAATATCTAATCCATCTGGTCTAATATCACTTAAAATCTCTTTAACCCATTCAATTGAGACCCCACCTGCTAACCACCAAGGTTTACTAAATTGCAGGTTCTTTAGATAAATAGAATTAATTTTCTTCCCTGAACCACCATAAGTTTCTTTATTCCAAGAATCGAGTAGTATGGCATCTACAAAATCCTCAAAAGGCCCTATCTTATCAAAGTCCTTTTCCGTTTTTATTCTGAAAGCCTTCCATAGGCCAATATTTGGAATTTTTTCCCTTATTTGTTTGCAGTATTCAATACCTTCATCTCCATGTAATTGAATGATTGTCTCACTCGGGTCCCCTAAGAAATTTTGAATAATTAAATCTATAGGACAATTCTTTACGACAGATACCCTCTCGATTTTTGGATACATATTTTCTAAGGCTTTAAAAATTTTTTTCTTAATTTCAGCTGATATGTATCTTGGAGACTCCTCAACCGAAATAATTCCGATAGCGTTCACTCCTAATTTAGCGACCTGAAGAGCTTGTTCTCTGGAAGTTATTCCACAAATTTTAACTAAAGTATTAGTCTTGGGCATATCATTATCTTGTATGTAAAATTAATATTATTGATCAATATAGCGGAGATTATTTTTGAGGAGTTGGCAAATTTTTAAAATATGGGGAATTCCCTTCAAAATTCATCCTTATTGGTTTGCGATTCTTTTTATATTCTCATGGAGTATAAGTAATCAGGTTAATTTAACCTCAGGAGATATTTACAATACTAAAGAAGCATGGATTATAGGATTTTTAACTTCTTTTTTCTTATTATCTTCAATTATTTCTCATGAAGTCTTACATACTTTTGTTTCCCTAAATCAGGGTGTAAAAATAAAGAAAATTACTTTTTATTTTCTTGGAGCAATTTTACAAATTGATAGGTATTGTCAAACTGCTTTAGGAAATATAAAAATTGCTATTGTTCGACCAATATTATGTTTTGCCACAGCATTTATATTACTTTTAATAAGTAATTACAGTGAATCGCAAGAACTAATATCCATCAATATCATTTCTAGAGTAGGTATATTAAATTTATTCTTAGGCTTCTTAAATTTGATGCCAATTGGTTCATTAGATGGAGGAAATTTATTAAAAAGTATTATTTGGCATTTCTCAGGGAGTAAAAACAAAGGGAGAGATTTCCTCAATAAAGTAAATTTATCTTTATCTTTTTTTGTCCTAATACTTGGGATGATTTGTTTTTTTAGATTTAACTTTTATTATGGGTTTATTCTTTCTTTTTTAGGTTTGTTTGGAGTTAACTCTGCAAAATCAGAGAGCCAATTTTACAAAATTGAAAAAATACTAAAATTTAGTAAAGTTTCTGAGCTTAAATTAAAGCCTTTGAGAAAAATTAAATTCGATTCTAATTTCTCAGAATTTAATTCATTAATAAAAAATAAAAAGGATACAGCGGATAAATATTTTTTTGTTGCGAATAATGGCAGATGGACTGGTTTTGTTGATGAAAATATTTTAAAAAATGTCTCCATAAAAAAATGGGAACGGAACTTTGTTGGAGATTTTAAGAAACCGATCAATAGTTTTGCGAGTGTATACAGTAATGACAAATTATGGAAAACTATAGAAAGACTTGAAGAAAATGGCGAAGGTTTTATATTGGTTCTCAATGCTGCAAATATCCCTTTGGGGATAATTGATAGGTCGAAAATAGGACAATTTGTATTGAATAAATTAGGTTTTAATTTTTCATCAGAAATTATCAACAAATTAAATTATAAAAATCAGTATCCTTTGGGAATTGAATTACCAAGAATAATTAATTCAATGAAGCAGAAAGGAGATCTTTAAGAATTAGTTTTATGCAAGTTTTTCAATAATTTTATTATTAATGGAGATATTTTTGAATCTTATATTTGGTTTATTCTCTAGGAATGAATTTCTTAAATGTTTAACTATTTCATTATTTGTGAGGTCTAGATTCATTTTGGGTGGGGCTTCTTCATTAAATAATTTGTACCATAAATCTTTTGAAGGATTTGTTTGAATCTCTCCATGTTGAAGGAAGGCGCCTTTTTTTCGATATTGTGCACTACCTATCCTCTTGAATCCATCCTGATCAACTAAATCACAAATCTGTGAAGTCCCAAAACAATTAGTTCTTATGGGTGATTTTCGTAAATTACCATTTTGCAAGTTTAGACCTAATTCACTAAAACTTTTAATTAACCAATTGTTAACCATTTCATAACTTAGGATTTTATAGTGTGTTTTTTTAAATGTTAATGCATATGTTATGCCCCCTGAATGCAAAACAGCTCCTCCTCCAGAGGGACGTCTTACAATATTAATTTCTCCATTTAATAATAATTTTTCCCAATGATGGGGAATTTCCTTTTGGTGATAGCCAATAGAAAGCCAATCCCCAGACCAATAGTAGAACCTCAATGTGAAGATTATTGCAGGATTTGAAATTGTCTGATCTAAAGAATTTAAATCTAAAGCCATTTGATCAAATCCAGGTAAATTATTTGTAGAAAAAATTAAAGCTTGATTTTCTATTCCCAAAATTAAATTTGTAGGTCTATTTATAATAATTTTCAATAAATTTTTTCTTTCAATTTATTAATTACGTAACATCATTTTGTAATAGTGTGTCAAATCCACTCTTTTGGGTGGAAAATATAGTAAATATTTTTTTTAAAATGGAGCCAACTCAAACAATAAATTTAATTGCACTAAGCCTCATAGTAGTTATGCATGCAGGGGTTTTAGCATTAAGGCTAGGAATTAGCTTAGGTAGAAATTAAAATCTATTAGAAAATATACATTTTTAAGTTAATAATATATATATTACTGAACTAAATTATCTAATTAAAAAAACTAATCACTAAACTTGTCAAAATCTTTTTACAAAAATAGTATTTTTTACAAAACATATCTAGGTTCTGCATTTAAAACAAAGCAGCAGAAACATGAAAATTTTGTATCTTTAGTTTTTTTAATTATAAAAATTTCCTTTTCCCTTTTAGCAATAATAAGCTTGATTAAACTTGGCTACAGTTCCAAAGTCAGATTAAACAGATTAAGGGAAATTGAAGACTCATTTTTATATGAAAAATATCGATTCAATGTTTTGAAAAGTAGATTTGATGATTTATTCTCTTCTGAAGGTGAGCAAATATTTATGAAGGATCAAGATCAAATAATTTCTAGGGACATTATCAGGGTAATATGGCGATGATAAGAATGATTTAGAATCATTTTACTTATCATTTTTCTATTAACTTTTTTGCTTGTGAGTAAGAACATCAAGGGTTTAGTCCTCATAACAGGAACAACTTCAGGAGTTGGATTAAATACTCTAAAACCTCTATTAAGATTTGGATGGGAAGTTATAGCTGTTAATCGATCAAATCAAAGAGCGATAACAATAGCTGAGGGATTTTTGACAAAAGAAGAAATTAAAAATGTTCACTTTGTAGAAATAGATCTTTCTGACTTGGATGATGTAAGGAAAGGTTGCGATCAAATATTGGAAAGATTTAAAAAACCAATAAATTCTCTTATTTGTAATGCAGCAGTTTATAAGCCTAGACTAAGGAGGCCTGAAAGATCTCCGCAGGGTTTTGAAAACTCAATGGCTGTAAATCATTTTGGGCATTTTCTTATGATAAACCTTCTTATAGAAAATATTTTATCTTCAGAACGAGAAATAACCTTAAATGGTAAATCTACGTTATTCAAGCCAAGAATTACAGTTCTAGGAACAGTTACTGCTAATTATTTAGAACTTGGAGGGAGAATTCCTATTCCTGCCCCAGCTGATCTGGGAGATTTATCGGGATTTAAAAATGGTTTTTTATCTCCAATTAGTATGGCTAACGGAAAGAAATTTAAACCTGGTAAGGCTTATAAGGATAGTAAACTTTGCAATATAGTAACCGCTCAGGAATTATCAAAAAGATATCCTGCAGATAAAATTATTGTTAATTCTCTATATCCTGGATGTGTTGCTGAAACAAAACTGTTTAGAGATACACCTTGGATATTTAGAATTCTTTTCCCGATATTTCAAAAATTCATAACAAGGGGATATGTGTCACAAAGACTAGCGGGAGAGAGGGTCGCTCAGGTAGCAACTTATAAAGAATATGCTAAACCATCAGTCCATTGGAGCTGGGGAAATCGTCAAAAAAATGGCAGAAAAGCTTTTTCTCAAAAGTTGTCAAAAAGAATAATTGATACGCAGACCTCTAAACAAACTTATGATCTAACAAAACAATTGGTTGGATTAGATTAATTAAGATTAATCATATCCTTTTAGGCATAGCTAAGATCATTGCTATCACTAGTTTTATGGCGATCTTACAAAATAAAATAAGTTCTCTCAAAAACTTCTTTAACAAAAGGTAAAGCAAATCTCTTAAATCAAATAATTGACAGTCGATTTAAAATTGGAGTAATAAAATCCTCTTTTTTAATGCAAAAATTATTAATACCTTTATTCGCTACTATTGCATTACCTATCGCAGTTAATGCTCAAATAGATAAGGAAACAGCAGAATTTTGCCTAAAGGCAGCAGATTTTGCAGGTTGTGTTGAAGCAATGACTGGAGAAGGGTTTAAAGTAAAAAAAAGTTTGATAAAAGGGAATAAATGCCCTGAAGGTGCTGCCTACATTGGGGATGGTAAATGCATAGTTGTTAAATGTACGTATAACTCTCTTTGGTGGGGGATACAAGGACCTAATGATCCTCTTTTCGTTGGGAAAAGTACTTGGGATTGTCCATTCAGTCCCTGGGGAGGTCCAGGTCGTCTCAAGCCTGGAGTAGAAGTTCCAGTAACAAATAGTGATTTGTGTCCAGAGGGTGAGCCAGCCATTGGATGGAACTCTACTTGTGAAGCTCCTTACATTATCAAAACAAAAAAAGAGAAACCAATTAAAGAAAAGAAGAAACCCGTAAAAATAAATTGTAATTCTCCTGTTTGGAAAAAGAAGCCTATCTGTAATTAATAAGTGTAAAATAGGATCTTAGATCCGTTGTAAACCATTGCGAGTACTACGTTCTCAGTAAATCTCTACTTATGACAAAATGGGTCGGGTTAGTTAAGACTAATCAAATCCCAACAAATCAAAAATTTCTCTATCTTTAAGCGGATTACCCTCAAGAGGTTCTACGTTTTCAAGCATATTTTTGGCAAGAGATAAATATTCATTTTGAACTTCAATGACGTCTTCAGACGGTTCCATTTCAAAGATGGTACATTTTTTTAGTCTCGATCTTCTTATGGCGTCTACATCTTTAAAATGAGCCATAGTTTTCAAGCCTGTTCTTTCATTGAATTTATCAATTTGGTCTGTATCTTTTGATCTATTTGCTACTACGCCCCCTAATCTGACTTTATAGTTTTTCGCTTTTGCTTTAATTGCAGAGACAATTCTATTCATAGCGAATATTGAATCGAAGTCATTAGCAGTAACAATAAGGCAGTAATTTGCATGTTGCAATGGAGCCGCAAAGCCACCGCAAACGACGTCTCCAAGGACGTCAAAAATAACAACGTCAGTATCCTCTAATAAGTGATGTTCTTTTAAAAGCTTAACTGTCTGGCCAGTTACATATCCTCCGCATCCTGTGCCAGCAGGAGGACCTCCACTCTCGACACACATTACTCCATTAAAACCTTCAAACATGAAATCGTTTGGTCTCAATTCTTCGCTATGAAAATCAACCTCTTCGAGAATATCAATAACAGTAGGGACCATTTTGTGCGTCAAAGTAAAAGTACTATCGTGTTTTGGGTCACATCCAATTTGTAGAACCTTTTTCCCTAATTTTGAGAATGCTGCAGAAAGGTTTGATGAGGTAGTTGATTTCCCGATACCGCCCTTACCATAAACGGCAATAACTAAAGCACCTTCTTCGATATTTATTTTTGGATCTTGCTTTACTTGAACACTTCCTTCTCCATCAAGAGGTTTTTTTATAGTAGTTGTCATTTAAGGCTTAAAAACACATTATTGTTTATATTCTTGCAGCGTAAATACCCATGAAATATATTTCTAAACAAATATTTATTTATTTGTATCAAAAGTCTAAATAATGTTCTTATTACTAGATTTTTAGAATTTTATTTATTAAGTTATGAGTGAAAATACTCATGATTAATTAATAATTTATTGGTAAAAATCAGCTGAAATATGCTTTAGCGTCGTAAAGGGTTTCATCGCTTATTTCTGGAATTCCTCTCAAGATTGCATATTTTTCGGTATTTGTTTTAACTTTACCTCTTACAAAAAATGGAACTTTTGTTAATTCGGCTCTGCCCGATTCAGTCCAGATAATGCCCTCTTTAGGATTATTATCTATTTTTTCGTCAGAATTTATAGAATCCTTTGTTTTAGCTGCTGTATGTCCTAAGTGGCTTTGATGACCATCGACAAACTCAAAGTCATGTTTAAACATATCAATAAGATGCTCTTCTAATCCCATCATTAGGGGATGTACCCAATCATCAAAAATCACATTTGCTCCTTCCCATCCCATTTGAGGGCTATATCTTGCAGGAACATCTTGAACATGCATTGGTGTACTTATTACTGAACATGGAATGCCGAGTCTCTTGGCACTATGCCTTTCCATTTGAGTCCCTAAAACAAGCTCAGGAGCTGCTTTTTTCATCGCGTCTTCTACTTCTAGATAATTATTAGTAATTAGAGCTTCTATACTTAGTTCTTTTGCAGTAGCTCTTACTTGTCTCGCCATCTCCCTACTGTATGTTCCAAGACCCACTACTTCAAAACCCAATTCTTCCTTAGCAATTTTAGCTGCTGCAATTGCATGTGTTCCATCACCAAAAATAAAAACTCTTTTACCAGTTAGATAATTTGAGTCAACTGATTTTGAGTACCATGGAAGTTTTGATTTGTTTTCTAATTCTTCTTTATTAGTCAGAGGAAGGTCTAGCTTCTTATGAACTTCACTTATAAATTCAATAGTATTTTTTATTCCAATAGGAATAGTATTTGTATATTCCATTCCAAAATTACGTTTAAGCCACTCACATGTCGCTTCTCCAATTTCTTTATAAAGACAGATATTTATTTCAGCATCAATTAGTCTTTGGAGATCATCTGAACTGGCACCTAATGGAGCAACAACGTTAGTATCTATACCTTGTTCTGAGAGAATACGTTGAATTTCGATAACATCATCCCTACACCTAAACCCTAGCAATGAAGGGCCAAGTATATTTACTTTTGGTCTTCGACCTAATTCCTTCCACCTTAGAGGATTTATTTTCTCTGAAGAACTTACTTTATCTTTTAAAAGGGTTCTTGTTAATTGATAAAAGGTTTCTGAAGCCCCCCAATTTTCTTTCTTGCTATAAGCAGGCAATTCAAGATTAACAATTGGCATATCAAACCCCATTCCTTTTGCAAGAGCTCCAGGCTGGTCTTGGATTAGTTCTGCTGTACAACTTTCTCCAACTAAAAGAGTTTTTGGTTTAAATCGTTCTACAGCTTCCTTAATATTTTTCTTCACTAATTCAGCCGTATCTCCTCCGAGGTCTCTAGCCTGGAAAGTTGTATAAGTGACTGGAGGCCTTTGCCCTCTCCTCTCAATCATTGTAAAGAGAAGATCTGCATATGTATCTCCTTGAGGGGCATGAAGCACATAATGTATATCTTTCATTGAAGAGGCAATTCTCATCGCACCGACATGTGGTGGCCCTTCATATGTCCATAGCGTTAATTCCATAGTCTTTTAATGCGTTACTAGCGTTTTAGAAGTTAGTATTTGATTCCTTCTTAAAGGTTTGGAGAAGAGACCTGCCAAATCTGCAGCTTGATCAATACCATGAATTGGACTAAATACCATTTCTATCGACCACTTAGTACTAATTCCCTCCGCCTCAAGCGGGTTGGCTAAACCCATCCCACAAACTACTAAGTCTGGATTAGATCCCCTTACTCGATCTAATTGTTTTTCTACATGCTGTCCTTCGACAATTTTTGTATTGTCAGGTAATAAATTAATCTCCTCTCTCATTAAATCCTTATTTAGGTAAGGAGTTCCTACCTCGATAAGATCCATTTCGCATTCATTATGCAAAAATCTTGCTAAAGATATCTCCAGTTGCGATTCAGGAAGAAGAAATAATCTTTTCCCCTTGAGTATTTCTTTGTGAGATTCAAGAGCAAGTTTTGCTCTATTGATTAAAGGCGAAATAATTTCATGAACTTTAAGTTCACTAATTTTGAAAGATTTCGCTGCAGCTAAAACCCATTTTGTACTTCCTTCGATACCAAGGGGAAATGGAGCCGAAATTATTTCACAACCACGATGTTTGAGGTCTCGAACCGTATCACTTAAATAAGGCTGAGTTAATAATACTTTTGTATTTTTGCCAATCTTTGGTAATTCTGTTGATTGTCGTGGTGGAAAGCTCTCAATATTTGAAATTCCTAAATTTCTAAAAATCTTTTTAAACCTATCCTCTACATTATTTGCAAGAGTCCCAACTAATAATAATTTCTCCTCATTTGAGGACTCCATTAACGGAATTAAAGCTTTTAAGGCGCCATCCTCTCCTTGGGTAAAAGTTGTTTCTATCCCACTGCCAGAGTAATTAACGAATCTTACTTGACCTGAAAATCTTTTATTTAATTTCTCTGCGACAGTTGCAAGATCTAGTTTGATTACTTCACTTGGACAAGATCCAACTAGAAAAAGAGTTTTTATTTCTGGTCTTCTTGCAATAAGATCATTAACCACTCTATCTAATTCTTCATGAGCGTCAGCAAGACCAGCAAGATCTTTTTCTTCAAGAATAGCTGTCCCAAATCTTGGTTCAGCAAAAATCATAACTCCAGCAGCACTTTGAATTAAATGAGCACATGTCCTTGAGCCTACCACCAGAAAAAACGCATCCGGCATTCTTCTGTGGAGCCAAACTATTGAAGTTAAGCCACAAAAAACTTCCCTTGGCCCAGCTTCCTTATTAAATTCAATTTTACTCATTAAAAATTTTCAAGATCTTATATTTAAAGCTTGCATAAACTTTTTAATTTAAGAAAGTAATTAATAAGTTCTCTTACAAAATGCACACATTTAAAAAACTTATATGAATGTTTAAATACTTAAATGAGAATCATGAAAATGATTTTCAAGGTTTATTCTAATTTCTGTAGAAGGAATTTCCTTGGTTTATTTTTGAAATTTTCCATACATTTCTAGCTATTTTCGTAGCTAATAATCCTGCTCTTTCTAACTTAGATTTCCCTGGCTTTGCTCCAATTAAAGCTGTCACTTCTGAAGTCGTTAAAGGTGCTCCAGTATTTATAGCTAATTGGGTTAACTCCAATCTGACTCTAAGGTTCTTAAGATTTACTTTCTCTATTTTATCTTCTTCTAACCAACTAAAAGATGGGTCTTTCTGAGATAGTTTTTGCATCAACCTTAGGCTAACTAATCCAAGAGTTTGATCAGTAGTTAATTCTTTTTCAGTACCAGAAAAGTTTGGTTCTTTTTTTTGAGAAGCTACCATAAAATTTCATATATTTAACTTGAAGTTATCGTTTTGTGAGCATCATGCAAGTAAATTTAATAGAAAAAAGAACCATTATCCGTTATAGTCTCCTGAATGGAACCAACATCTAGTTTTAATAGAGGGGAACGAAGAAATAAAAGCCCCCTCATAACCGGTTCTGAGATTCAATCTCAGAGCATTGGTGCTGGTTTTATTACAACAGATTCAGAGAAATCTTTAGTTTCAAGACAGGCAAGTCAAGTAAGCCAAATTGAATTAAGAACCTACGTTTTTTTGGATTCATTGCAACCTCAGTTGGCAGCTTATATGGGAACTGTCAGTAGAGGTTTTCTACCAATACCTGGGGATGCATGTTTATGGATGGAAGTTTATCCAGGTATGGCAATTCATAGAGTTACAGATATTGCACTAAAGGCTAGCAATGTAAGGTTAGGACAAATGATCGTTGAAAGGGAATTTGGTTCTTTTGCTCTTTACCATAAGGATCAAAGTACTGTATTGCATTCAGGTGATGTAGTTTTAGATGCTATTGGTAGTGAGATTAATAAAAGAACAAAACCATCAACAAGTTGGACAGAAATTATTCGCGCAATAACTCCTGATCATTCGGTGTTAATTAATAGACAAAATAGAAGTGGATCAATGATTCAAGCTGGTATGAGTATGTTTATTCTCGAAACTGAACCTGCTGGATATGTTTTAAAAGCGGCTAATGAGGCTGAAAAAGCATCTAATATTACTGTAGTTGATGTAAAAGCAGTTGGAGCCTTTGGTAGGCTAACCCTCGCAGGTAAAGAAGGAGATGTAGAAGAAGCCGCCGCCGCTTCTATTAGAGCAATTGAAGAGATTTCAAATTATTGATAATTTTTACTTTAAGCCAATTGCCTTTTTTAAAAAAGGTGACATGATTTTTGCTGCTTTGCCTCTGCTACCCAATTTACTTAATTGTGATTGACTAAGCTCACCATATACGCAATTAGCTTCTTTAACCCAAAAAATAGATTCGAATTCTCCATTTGGGTATTTTGGTTTCTTAAGAATCTCACCCCAACATATACCTGTGGTTTGTTTAACTAAGTTTCCAGAGGGGTCACATAAAACCATGCAACTTATGAATTTTGCACTTCTATATGGGCTATCACTAAGTTCATTAATTAATTTTTTAATTTTTTCAACATTATTTCTTGCATATCTAGCAGAATATATGCCTGGCCTGCCATCTAAGTAATCTACTTCGAGACCTGAATCATCAGCTAAAGTCCAGGTTTTTGTTTCTAAAGAAGCTGCATTGGCTTTTAAAAAGGCGTTATCAAGATATGTAGCTCCAGTCTCTTCAACGTTTAAATGTTCGGGTTGTTTTTCAACTCTTAAAGATAAAACATCTAACATTTCTGAAATTTCAGAGACCTTTCTTGGATTTCCACTCGCAATAGTTAGTACCGGAATACTCAAAACGATAAAGTTAATATGTTGAGAATATTATCTTACTTCAAAGATTGATACAGAGACAGGAGAGGTTGAACATTCCACACCTGTGTAGACAGGGCCTGTCTCGTACGCAAATAACATAATGTAAATTTTTTATTAACACAACAGTATGTTTTGATGCACTAACTGATTTTAATAAGTATTGACATATCAATAGTACCAAGGGTGATAAGTTTATCTTATCAATGATAGTAAAAACATTAATGGAGAATTTACAAAAAACGCTTGACTTCTAAGTACCTAATGGAGCATTCTTCGGATTGAACATTCCACATTTAGTAATTAGTAGGCAATGGCTACAGAAACAATGGGTATCGCTCTCGGCATGATCGAGACACGCGGACTTGTACCTGCAATCGAAGCAGCAGACGCAATGACCAAGGCAGCAGAAGTTCGCCTTATTGGTCGTGAATTCGTTGGTGGCGGTTATGTCACAGTATTAGTTAGAGGCGAAACAGGCGCAGTTAACGCAGCTGTTAGAGCTGGTGCTGATGCATGTGAAAGAGTTGGTGACGGTTTAGTTGCAGCTCACATTATTGCTCGTCCTCATAGAGAAGTTGAACCTGCTCTAGGTAACGGTGAATTTCTTGGTCAAAAGGACTAATTAAATAAAGCAAGATTTATAAATTTTGCACAATGATTATTTTCCCTACACAGACCTAAATTTATCCTTATGAGTAAAAAGTATGATGCAGGGGTAAAGGAGTACAGAGATACCTACTGGACTCCTGAATACGTACCCCTAGACACCGATTTACTAGCCTGTTTCAAATGCACAGGTCAAGAAGGTGTCCCAAGAGAAGAAGTTGCAGCAGCTGTTGCCGCGGAATCTTCAACAGGTACTTGGTCAACAGTTTGGTCCGAGTTACTTACAGATTTAGAATTTTATAAAGGACGTTGTTATCGAATTGAAGACGTTCCTGGAGATCCTGAAGCTTTTTATGCTTTTATTGCATATCCTTTAGATCTTTTTGAAGAAGGTTCAATTACAAACGTATTAACATCTCTAGTAGGAAACGTTTTTGGATTTAAAGCTTTAAGACACTTACGTCTAGAGGATATTAGATTCCCAATCGCTTTCATTAAAACTTGCGGTGGTCCACCTAATGGAATCGTAGTTGAAAGAGATCGTTTAAATAAATATGGAAGACCTCTTCTTGGTTGTACCATTAAACCCAAATTAGGCTTATCTGGTAAAAACTATGGTCGAGTTGTCTATGAGTGCCTTAGAGGTGGTCTTGATTTAACTAAGGATGATGAGAATATTAATTCTCAACCATTCCAGCGTTGGAGAGAGAGATTCGAGTTTGTTGCAGAAGCAGTTAAGCTTGCTCAGCAAGAAACTGGAGAAGTTAAAGGTCACTACCTAAACTGTACTGCTA
Source organism: Prochlorococcus marinus str. MIT 9107 (assembly GCF_000759855.1). GTDB lineage: Bacteria > Cyanobacteriota > Cyanobacteriia > PCC-6307 > Cyanobiaceae > Prochlorococcus_A > Prochlorococcus_A marinus_N. The sequence goes on along the minus strand of NZ_JNAI01000006.1, from coordinate 130,174 downwards.
ACACTCCTGAAGAACTTTACGAACGAGCTGAATTTGCAAAAGAGCTAGATATGCCAATCATCATGCATGATTATATAACTGGTGGTTTTACTGCAAATACTGGATTAGCAAACTGGTGTCGTAAAAATGGCATGCTTCTGCATATTCACAGAGCTATGCATGCTGTTATTGATAGACATCCGAAACATGGTATTCATTTCAGAGTTCTAGCCAAATGTTTGAGACTCTCAGGAGGAGATCAATTACATACTGGAACAGTTGTTGGAAAACTAGAAGGTGATCGTCAGACAACACTTGGTTACATTGACAACTTAAGAGAGTCATTTGTTCCTGAAGATAGATCAAGAGGTAACTTCTTTGATCAAGATTGGGGTTCAATGCCAGGAGTATTTGCTGTCGCATCAGGTGGTATTCACGTATGGCATATGCCTGCACTCTTAGCGATTTTTGGAGATGATTCTTGTCTTCAGTTTGGTGGAGGAACACATGGACATCCATGGGGTTCAGCTGCTGGAGCTGCAGCCAACAGAGTTGCTTTAGAAGCTTGCGTAAAAGCACGTAATGCTGGTCGCGAAATCGAAAAAGAGAGTAGAGACATTCTCATGGAAGCTGCTAAGCACAGTCCTGAATTAGCTATTGCTCTTGAAACTTGGAAGGAAATTAAGTTTGAATTTGATACCGTCGACAAGCTTGACGTTCAAGGTTAAACCAGATTTCAAAATTGAGGAGATTCTTCTTCTCCTCAAACTTCTATAAATCTCGTTCTTTTACGAGTAATTCCATTCACATTTAAATTTATTATGCCTTTCCAGAGCACAGTAGGCGACTATCAAACAGTTGCAACCCTGGAAACATTCGGTTTCTTACCACCGATGACCCAGGAAGAAATATACGATCAAATTGCATACATAATTGCTCAAGGTTGGAGTCCTGTTATTGAGCATGTTCATCCTAGTGGAAGTATGCAAACTTATTGGTCATATTGGAAGCTCCCATTCTTTGGGGAAAAAGACCTTAACTTGGTTGTAAGTGAATTAGAGGCATGTCATAGAGCATATCCTGATCACCATGTAAGAATAATCGGATACGATGCTTACACTCAAAGCCAAGGAACAGCTTTTGTCGTTTTCCAAGGACGTTAAATCTACTTTATGTAGTAAATATCTTTCTCCAAAATTTTTTGGAGAAAGTTTTTAAAAAGAGTTTTTTAAAAAGTTTCAAATTTGAAGATTATGTCAAAAAAAACCAGTAGAGAGATTGCACTAGAAAGAAGAAAGGCCATGAGTGATAGTGGTAAAAAAGCTGCTGCTTATTCTTCAACGACTAAAGACAGAGTTCGATCTTCTCAAGATATACAGATTTCTGGGACTCAGTCTTCTTCTAATAATCAAAATATTTCTAAACCAGTTACAAAACATATTCCAAAAACTCAAGTAAGTAGAAAGTCTTCTTCAAGAACTTTATCTAGTAAAGAGTTAGTAATAGAGAGAAGAAAGGCAATGTCTACCCATGGGAAATCTGCTATAACCTCGTCTGATAAAACCCGTACTGAGGTTAAAAAAGAAATTCCTGTAAATACAGTTAAATCAACCATTAATAAAAATCAAGAAGTTCAAAATTCACATAATGCAGAAATTAAAACATCAAAACCAAACGTCAAAAGAAGAATTAATCAGAAGAGAAAGCCTATTACTAATACAAGTAGAGATATTGTTTTAGCTAGAAGAGAAGCTCAATCTAAGCATGGTAAATCAGCATCTAAACAAAATACTAGTGCCGCTTCTTTAGCTAGAAGGGGAGACCCAGATTTAAGTAGTAGAGAAATTTCTCAGAGGGTAAGAGAGCTTAGAAGTAAAACTGGTGCCACAGGTAAAAAAGGTAATGGTAAATTTAGACCATGTGGTCCAAATAAAAATGGAGCCAAACAAAATATTGCCGATGCTAGTTGGAAAGTTGGCACAAGTGAAACTGATTCAGGTCAAATAGTTACTGGAACACAGGCTAATAGATCTGTAAAAACTACAGGTAATGAAGCAAGCACATGCAGAACAGTTACTGGGACACAATATATGGGAGCAGAAGTAGCTGATCAATTTTGTCAAGATAGACCAAGTTATAAACAACCACTTAGATCTACTGTTACCGCAACAACATCAGGTAATAAAGTAACTGGGAACGAAGTTGGTAGATCTGAAAGGGTCACAGGAGATGAGCCAGGAACTTGTAAAAACCTTACAGGTACTGAATATGTATCTGCTAATCAATCACAGAAGTATTGTGGTGATATTCCAAAAAATCCTTCAAAGGTTAAACATAGTACTACAACCGATGGTTTAAAAGTATCTGGATCTCTTCCTGGTAGATCAACCCTAGTTACTGGAGATGAATCAGGTTCTGGGCATCAGTTAACAGGAGATCAATATCTTGGCTCTGAGCCAAATCCACAAGGTAAAGTATTTGAAAAAGTAGGAAGTTACAACACTCTTAATGGGAATAATGTAACTGGTACAGGGGTAGGAAGATCAGATCACATGACAGGTAATGAACATGGTAGTTGCAAGAATATAACTGGTGATGAGTACATAGGATCTCAACAATATGAAAAGTTTTGCGGTTCAAAACCAAAACCTGAAGCTAGAAAAGTAGGCTTAAGCCTTTCATCAAAGTCTAATTTGATAAGTGGGACTATGACAGGAAGATCAAAAATCGTAACTGGAGATGAACCCGGCTCATGCAAAGTTTTAACAGGAACACCATACGTAGGCTTAGATCAGATTAATGAAAATTGTAGTACTGAGATTTCTGAAGATATGAAATCTCGAGCGACAGTTAATTCTGGAAATAATTCAAATGCAAGACTTACAGGCCAGCAACCAGGGATTGGCGGAGTAATGACAGGTGCTAAGAAAGGTGCTTGTAAGAATCTAACAGGGACTCCTTATGTTGGTGGAGATCAGTTCTCAAAAACTTGTGATAATCCTCCACATGATACTGCGTATGCGAATCCGGAAAAGTCAGCAGGTAATTCTTGGAACGAATTCTCTGTTAAATCACCATCAAGAGACAAATATTATGAAAAAAATACTCAAGGTGTTACCGGTAATGAATATGAAAATGGTTCAAAGGTAACAGGCCCTTTTGATATGGCAGTTGATAAGGTAACTGGGACTGAAAAATTTAGATTCGAACCGAATAAAAATATTACTTATAAACAAAAAATGGAAATTGAAGAGGCAGATCGTGCTGCAAATACACCAGAGAAAAGAGTTGCATCTAGGATTACTGGTGAAGGACAATCAGTGGGAAACGTAACTGGTGATGATTGGGATCGTGGTGATAAGGTGACAGGAACAGAGGGAGCTTCTTCAAGAAAGAGAAATCCATCAAGAGCAGGATTTACTAGCGCAATGCCCCCTTTAGAGGTTAAGAGAAATGAGGATGTAGAAAAACCGGATTTCTTGATTACTGGATCTAGTGGTAATACTCGTGAAGGACAACTTGTTACCTTTTCAGGTGGTGCAAGAGGTTAAGTAAATAATGCCTTTAAGAGGACTGGCTAAAGCCAAGAACTTCACATTGGGGCCAACAGCTCCAATGAAAACTTTTACCGAAAATATTCATAGTCAAACTAAAGAATCAAATAATTTTAGGAATTCTGGAAAGTCTCACAAATTAACTAATAATATTCAAAATGAAAATCTATTTAAGTATGAAAGCAAAATAAAAAGTGATTTTGATGAAATTGTTCCAACTCTTAAGGAAATTGCCCGAATACAACATCATGATGATTTTATAAAAAAGGCTCAGACAATATCTAGAAAAAATTTGGGAATAGATTTACCCTTTCATGTATTAGATAAATCTTGGGTTAAACCTCTTGATATGAGAGCTTTATATGCATGGTGCACTTTCAAACAGCATGAGAAACTTAGTGACAATTTTTTTAACAATGACCCACTTGAAGGTGCTGCCGGAGGTAGGAATGCAGAAGACTTTGAGAAATTTCTTTTAGATTGTGGAATACATTTACTTGATATAACTCCTTGTTCAGATGGGAGATTAGCTCATTCAGTTGCTTATGTCATGAGAATACCTTTTAGTTCAGTAAGAAGAAGATCCCATGCTGGAGCACTGTTTGATATTGAAAATACAGTAAATCGATGGGTAAAAACTGAACATAAAAGATATAGAGAGAATATTCCTAATGAAGCTCATAAAGATACCAGGTACTTAAAAGTTGTAACTTATCATTTTAGTTCAGCAGATCCTTTGCATCAGGGATGCGCAGCTCATGGGAGTAATGACGAGTTAGCTGCAAGAGAAGGGAGAAATAAACTATATGCTTTCAAAGAGGCTGTAGAGAATAGCTTTTGCTGCGGTGCATCTGTGGATTTAATGTTGATTGGACTTGATACAGACACTGATTCATTGAAAATTCATTTGTCAACTAGCGATGGCAATATAGATTTAGAAAAAACTATTTCTACATTAGATATTTATAATTCAACAATAAATTTTTCGAAAGAGGATTCAGAGAAAGAAATTTGTCAAATAATTTCTAAGCATTCTTCAAAAGATAAACTACAAGGAATAGAAAAATTCATCTACAAATTAGTTATCAATAATATTTCTCAAATTGATTATGTGAAAAATTTTCATAATTGTTCTTATAAGGATATTGGTCATGCTGAGAGGTTTATTGGCGTTGGTATAGGTTTCAAAGAAGTACATCTTAGAAATTTAACTTATTTTGCACATTTAGATACTGTCGAAGAAGGTGCCCCAGATTTAGATGTTGGAGTTAAAATTTTTACTGGATTAAATGTTTCTCAAGATCTACCTATTCCAGTAGTCATAAGATTCGATTACTCTGGCAAAGTTCCTGGCGCAAAAGAGAGAGCAATAAAAGATTGTGAAAGAGTTAATAATGCGATATCAATTAGATATAAAAATTTAGTTAATCAAGGTTTGTTACATACTTGTTCTACTATTAGAGATAGGGACAACATTCATTCCGCCAAAATAATTGGAATGTCTTTAGATAAAAAAGCAGAGGAGGCTCACTAGTTATGTTAATTTGCAAGATTGTAAAACCACTCGTATCTACTAATAGGATTCCTGGTTTTGAACATAAACATCTACAGGTTGTATTGGATGGTTCTTCAAGTAAGGTTGCAGTAGATGCTGTTGGCTGTAAGCCAGGAGACTGGGTTATTTGTGTTGGAAGCTCTGCTGCTAGAGAAGCGGCAGGCAGCAAATCTTATCCTAGTGATTTAACTATTGTTGGAATAATTGATCATTGGGATCCTGACAGCCAGAAAAACTAGGAGGAAGAAATCGTGGAAATTATGAAGGTATTAGGAAGAATGGTCTGTACTCAAAGAGTTGCTGGGTTAGGACATATGAATTTACGAATTTTGGAGAATAATAAGGGAAAGAAATTAGTTGCTCTTGATCCTGTTGGAGCTAGAGAGGGCAATTGGGTTTTTACTTCAAGTGGAACGGCGGCAAGATTTTCATGTCCTAACCCAGAAGTGATAACTGATTTAACAATTGGGGGGATTATTGATTATTGGGACAATGATTAAAATTTTAACTTCAACAAGTTTATTTAGAAACTTTGTTGATTGTATAGTGTAATTAATCATTAATAAAGAATTTAATGTGGAATAAAAGAGAATCACCTTTGAGGATTGAAAAAAGATTTGAATTCGAGGAATACTCAAAAATTAGTAAATTCATGCAGAAAATTGAGAGTTTATGTAAAGAAAAGGATATCTATCCAAATATCAGCTTTGGTAAGAATTTTGTTAGTCTTTCAATTTTTTTAGATACTGAAGAAATTTCTAGTAGAGAAAAAGACTTTTCAAAAGATGTAGATAAATTTTATTTAGAAGATTAGATCTTTTAATAATTATTGGGCTTAGCAATATCTCTTTTAATTAAAGCCATTAAATATGTGGGGGCCTTATATCTTCCTGGTAGGCATCTGTTTAAAGTTTCGAGATGCCCCCAGCATACTGTCTTTTGTATATCTTTAACTGAGTTGCCTTTTAAAATTAATAGTCTTAGCGCTTTACAAAATAAAGGATAGCCTGCTTCTAATTCATCTATATTTAGCTTTGCTGCTGACATAGATTTAAGAGGATTAACCAATTAATAATCTATACAAATATGGTGCAAATTTGGGCCATATTTCAAATTTCTCAATAATTAGAAATTAATCTAGAAATGCGACGCAATCTATCTCAACTAAAACTCCTTTTGGTAGAGCTGAAACTTCCACACATGCCCTTGCTGGAGGATTCTCTATATTAAAAAATTCACTATATATTTTATTGACAATTTGAAAATTAGTTAGGTCGGTTAAGTAGATAGTTGTTTTTATTACATCCTCTGTTTTGGCTCCACCAGCTTTAAGAACCGCTGTGAGATTTTTTAAAACTTGAACAGTTTCCTTCTCTATGTCACCCAAACATGTTATTTCATTTAAAGCTGGGTCTATAGCAATTTGACCAGAACAATAGATAAAATTCCCAGCTTTTATTGCTTGATTATAAGGTCCGACTGGATCTGGAGCATTTGATGTTTTAATTACTTGCTTGGGGGACATTTGTTTAATAAGATACCTATCTATTTAAACCCATAAATCTTTATTTGCTCTTAAAAAAGTAAATTCTTCTAAATTTTTTGCTCTCAAGAAAAGGTTTATTTTCATCTCTTCATCCAGTAAAAATGGAATTGTCAATTCATTAAGAGAAAGTTTTTTTTCAACTTCCGAAAGTTTATTTTTTATAACTTGATCTTTAGGCTTGAGATTCAATGCCCACAATATATTTGCCTTAGTATATTCATGTGCGCAATATATGAGAGTATTTTTTGGTAAAGACTTGATTCTTTCTAGTGAAGAATACATTTGTTGATAAGTTCCTTCAAAAATTCTTCCACAGCCTCCAGAAAATAATGTATCACCAATGAAAAGAACAGGATTTTCCCCATTCAAAAAGAAGGCGATATGCGAGTTTGTATGCCCTAATACTTCAATTATTTTTACTTCTTCACCTAAAATATTTAAAGTTTCTCCATCCTCTACAGATACATTTTGAAAAGGTATTCGCTTTTTTTCTTTGTATGAAGCAATCACCTCTACATTTGGCCATCTTTCAATAAGAGACTTCGTCCCTCCAATATGGTCTGAATGATGATGAGTTTGCAAAATAGCTATTAGATTAAAATTGTTTTCATCGATATATTTAATTACTGGTTCGTGTACAGATGGATCTACAACTACAACGGATTTATCTTTTTCCCACAACCAAATAACGTTATCACTTAAAACTCTGAGGCCTATTATATTTCGAACTTTATTAAATTCCATTGTTAACTTAGAATAAAGAATCCTTGGAAGAAATTGATCTATGTTTACTATAGCTTTACCAAAAGGAGCTCTGTTAAAAGATTCAATTTCAACTTTTAAAAGAGCTGGGTTAGATTTCTCTAATGCTTTGGACGAAAATAATAGATCATTAACCTTTGAATCAAATTGCAAACGTGCTAAAGCTTTATTAGTAAGAAATGGAGATGTTCCTGTTTATGTAAGTTATGGTCAGGCTGATTTGGGTATCGTTGGGTATGACGTTTTGCTCGAATCTAAATTAGAAGTCGCAAAGTTATTAGATTTAGGATTTGGGGGTTGTCATATGTCGTTAGCGGTTAAGAAAAATAGCAATTATTCCAAACCAACTGATCTACCTGCGAATTGTAAAGTAGCAAGTAAATTCACAAAAACTGCAAGATCTTATTTTGATGAATTAAATATACCTGTAGAAATAGTTCATTTAACAGGATCAGTCGAGCTTGGTCCTCTTACGGGCATGGCAGAAGCAATAGTTGATTTGGTTGCGACAGGAAAGACTCTTAACGAAAATGGTTTAATTAAAATAGATGATCTTTTCTACTCGACTGCAAGACTAATTGGAAATCCTTTATCTATGAGATTAGATGATAATCATCTCAGAGATATTATTTTATCAATAGAATCAACTAATGCTCTATATTGAAGAATAACTAAATGTTTTTTAATGATTTTAGAAGGATTAAGAAGTTAGGCAAATATTTAACTAAAGATAAAAAAACAATCTATTTGATTTTAATAGTTTTGTTCCCTGTGTCTTTTTCAGGAGCTATTCAACCACTATTAGTAGGTCAAGCAATTACTATTCTTAAAAACGAAAGTACAGATGTCTGGCTGAGTAAAACTTTCTTTGGACAGTCAATAAATGCCATAATCTTAACTTTATTAATAACTGTTCTATTTAGGTTGGTTTTGCAAGGGTACCAAACTTACAACATCCAAGCAGTGGGGCAAAGATTAACTGCAAGGATAAGAAGAGAACTTTTTGATCATTCAATATCTTTGTCTCTAAAGTATCACGATAAAATGCCTGTTGGGAAGTTATTAACAAGATTAACTAATGATGTCGATGCTTTGGCTGAGGTTTTTGGTAGTGGAGCGGTCGGAGTTATTGCTGATTTTGTTAGCCTAATTGTAATTTCATTGACAATGCTTTCAATTGATAGAGGGCTTGCAATTTTGTTGCTATTGACTCAAATTCCAGTTTCATATTTTATTATTTGGCTTCAGAAACGCTACAGAAGGGCGAATTATCAGGTAAGGGAAGAATTGTCTCAACTCAACTCTGATTTTCAAGAGAATCTTCAAGGTTTAGAAGTCGTTCAGATGTTCAGAAGAGAAGCTTTCAATAGCAAGAAATTTTCTAATACTGGAGATGCTTATAAAAAAGCAGTAAATGGAACAATTTTTTATGACAGTAGCATTTCTGCTTTCATAGAGTGGATTTCGCTTGCAGCAGTTGCATTGGTTTTAGCAGTTGGAGGGTATCTTGTTACCTCTGGAAATATTGGTTTAGGAACATTAACAACTTTTATCTTATATTCACAAAGACTTTTTGAACCTTTAAGACAGCTCGCAGAAAGATTTACACAGATTCAAGGAGGACTTACTGCTGTTGAGAGAATAAATGAATTATTGGATGAAGAAATTCAGATTAAAGACTCTATTTCCGCAAAATATTTTTATGAGGATGCTTTAAATTCAAATAATAAATTCAAAGGTAAAATTGAATTCAAAAATGTTAATTTCTTCTACAATAAAGGCGAAGTTATCCTAAAGGATTTATCTTTCTTGATTAATCCAGGAGAACATGTAGCTTTTGTCGGCCCAACTGGTTCAGGTAAAACAACCATAATTAGATTGTTATGCAGATTGTATGAACCTCAATCAGGCCAAATTTTAATCGATGATATAAATATAAAACATATTCCTATTGCAACACTTAGAAATATGTTGGGAGTAGTTTTGCAAGATACGTTTATCTTTAGTGGGAATGTTGCAGATAATTTGAAATTAAGTGCGAATATAGACAATATTGAATTAGAAAATCTTTGTGAAGAATTAGGATTAAATAATTTGTTAAAAAAATTACCAGAAGGTTTGAATACCCCTCTTAGAGAAAGAGGAGGGAATCTCTCTTCTGGAGAAAGACAACTTCTTTCGGTGGCTCGAGTAGCGATTAGAAAGCCTGTTGTGTTGATAATGGATGAAGCCACAGCGTTTATGGATCCTTCTACAGAAGCTACATTGCAGAAAGATCTTGAAGGAATTCTTAAAAAAAGAACAGCATTAGTCATCGCCCACAGACTAGCGACTATTGAAAGTTCAGACAAAATCTTAGTTTTAAAAGACGGATCATTAGTTGAAGAGGGAACACATAGTGAGTTGAGAAAGAAAAAGGGTTTATATTTTCAGCTCTCTGAGCTTCAACAAAAAGGATTTGCAAATTTTTAATGATTTTTAGAAACCAAAGGTCATCAATAAAAAAGTCGAATAGTATTTCGAAAGATGAACTTGTAAATATCTATGGTTTAAATTCTTACGAATTCACTCAAAAAAATAAAGAAGAAATTTTTGTATGTAGCAAAAGTAAAGAGTTAGATCTAATAGAGCTAGATCAACTTTTGCAAACTGTTGGTTGGAGTCAAAGACCCATAAGGAGAGTTAAAAGAGCCTTGGATTTTAGTATTTTAGTGATTGGTTTATGGCGTCATGATGATAAATTTCCCAGACTAATAGGCTTCGCAAGATGTACTGGTGATGGAATTCTAGAAGCAACAGTGTGGGATGTGGCTATTAATCCTGTATATCAAGGACTAGGATTGGGTAAAGAGTTAATGAAATATATTCTCAAAGAATTAAAAAATATTGGTATTTTTAAAGTTAGTCTATTTGCCGATGCGGAAGTGGTTTCATTTTACAAAAGGCAAGGTTGGATATTAGAACCAAGAGGCTCTAAATGCGCTTTTTGGTATGCAAAATAATTATTTTTTGTAGTAGTCAGAATATATAGATTTTGTTGGTTCGCCTTTTAACCATCTTCTTCGCAAGTTCCAGTTTTTGAGTGCTTGGAGAAAAATATTAGTTTTTTCCCATTTCCTTGCACTTATAAATATAGGTAAATTTAATTGCTTTAAATCTTTTTTATTTTTTAATCGCTTTATAAAATCTACGTCCTCCATTAAAGGAATCTTTCTAAAACCATTATTCTTAAAATAAATAGATCTATGAATTATTAAACCTTGGTCTCCATATGGTTGTTTAAAATATTGGCTTCTAAAATTTACAATAATCTCAAGGACTCTGTAAATTATCTTTTTATCATTGATTTTAAATTTAAAAAAGTAAATATAATTTTTATCTCTCTTGAAAACTGATTTTATTTTTGTAAACCAATCATGATTTAATCTAGTGTCGGCATGTAAAAACATAAGCCAGTCTCCTATTGAATTTTTAGCGCCAATATCTAATTGTAAACCTCGATTTCTTTCTTTGGATTTATATACTTTCGCTCCATAAATATTTGCTACATCAATAGTTTTATCTTCACTGCCACAGTCAACAATGAGAATTTCTCCCTCTTTCTTAATAATGGACAAGTCTGAAAGCAATAATGGCAAATTATTGGCTTCATTAATAGTCGGAATGATAACTGAGATTTTAGACAAGTTAATTACTTTCTATTTTCAATATCAATTATTGTATCTATATCAATTTTGTTGTCTAAAAACTTATACTTCAAATTTGTAGAAGCGAAATTATCAATAGTATTTTTAAGAACATTTTCTTTACTCCACTTAATTTTGATAAAGGGTAAATTTAGATATTTAGATATAATTTTCTCTGATAAACCAATAAGCCAATACCCTCCGTCATTAGATGGCCCTAAAATAAGATCATTTTGTTTTAGCTCTCCCATAGTATTCAATAAATCTAGATGGCATAAATCTGGGAGGTCAGTACCAATAAAAATAAAATTTTTTATCTTGTTTTGAGTACAAAATTTTTTGTTGATAATTATTTGCCTTTTCATTTTTTCTCCCAGGCAGCCTTTGCCTTGTAAATTAAACTTTTTAATACCTAATTCTGTAGACCATCTTCTACAATTTTTTACTCCTAAACCGGATATAGCTATAGAGATATCAATTGGTTTAATTTTTTGGAGTGATTTGGCGACGGAAATAGTGTGTTTGGTCATCACACTTTGCACTTTAGCCGAATTATTTTTACCTATATCTTTTGATAACCTCGTTTTGCATCTTCCAAAAGCATGCCATTTTGCCATAATAATAAGTAATGTTTTATCCAATAATTCAGCGTGATTTAAAAATAATTATATTCCTATAAAAAAATATAAAATTTATTTTTATAAATTAATATCATGCTTTGTTAAAAAATTTTAAATTTGTCGGGATCTTGTGATTAGATAATGGCCAATTATTAAATTCCAACTAGATTGATAATCTAGATAATAAAATTTTGCAAGCAACTAATCCTATTTGGGCGGAAGTTCAACAATTACTACAAAAAACTTTAAGTAAGCCTTCATTTGAGACATGGATAAGGCCTGCTAAATTTAATTGTTTTGAAAATGGCTTATTGACCTTAATTGCTCCAAATACATTTTCTAGTGATTGGTTAAGAAAGAATTATTGTGAAACTATTGAAAAAGCTGCGAAAGAAATTTGTGGCCATGATGTAAAAGTTGTTTTCAAATCTGAAGCAAATACTATCAGCGATTTAACAAATAAAAATAACCTGAATGAACAGAAATTTAATCATAAAACAAAATCTTTGTCTAACAATATTCAAGATAATTCTTCAAAACATCAATTCAAAAATCCTAACGGTTTAAATTTACGCTACGTTTTTAAAAGATTTGTTGTAGGTCCAAATAGTAGGTTGGCTCATGCGGCAGCTTTAGCAGTTGCAGAATCTCCTGGAAGAGAATTTAATCCATTATTTATTTGTGGCGGAGTAGGTCTTGGTAAAACTCATTTAATGCAAGCAATAGGTCACTATAGAGTAGAAATAGATCCAGAAGCAAAAGTTAAATATGTATCTACAGAGACTTTTACTAATGATGTTATTAGTGGTATCAGGAGAGATGGAATGACAGCTATTAGAGATAAATATAGAAATGTAGATTTGATTTTAATAGATGATATACAGTTCTTAGAAGGTAAAGAGTATACTCAGGAAGAATTCTTTCATACTTTTAACGCTCTTCACGAAGCAGGAAGCCAAATTGTCATTGCAAGTGATAGACCACCAAATCAATTGTCGGGAATTCAAGAGAGATTAATTTCTAGGTTTTCAATGGGCATGACTGCAGATATTCAACCCCCTGACATTGAGACAAGGACAGCTATTCTTCAAAGAAAAGCGGAACAAGAGAGGATGAGTCTTCCAAGAGATCTAATTCAATTTATAGCAGGACGATTCACTTCGAATATTCGAGAATTAGAAGGCGCATTTACTAGAGCTGTTGCATTCGCTTCAATAACAGGTTTGCCAATGACTGTCCAATCTATCGCCCCAATGCTTGATCCTAATAGTGTTGGGGTGGTTGTAACCCCAAAACAAGTTATTAACAAAGTGTCAGATTTCTTTAAGGTTTCTACTGATGAATTGATTAGTTCAAGTAGAAGAAAACCAGTAAGTCAAGCTAGGCAAATAGGTATGTATCTTATGAGACATGGAACTGATTTAAGCCTACCAAGAATTGGAGATGAATTTGGGGGGAAAGACCATACAACGGTTATGTATGCTATTGAACAAGTTGAAAAAAAGTTATCTATCGACCCCAATATTGCTAGCCAAGTTCAAAAAATAAGAGATTTACTTCAAATAGATTCAAGAAAAAATTTATAGTTAATTAGAAAAAAAATTTATAGGGTCTTGATCATATCTATGATTCAAAGGTATTTTATCTATTTGACTGTTATTACTTAGTAATTCAATTTTATTTAATGATTGTCTTAATAACCTAGCAGAAATAATTGGCATGTCTCTTGGAACTGAGATTCTATTTTTTAAGTATCTCAGGGATTTTCCTGAAAGATTCTCAGGGACTCTTACTTCACCTGTGATCATATGTGTCAATGCTGATCTCAATGACTCTTCAAAGAATTTTGAATCACATGGATTGACTTTAATTAAATTATCTTTATGTTTTATTACCCTTTTAAGAGCAAATATAGCGTAATATTTCATATCATAATTTTTATTTAATTCATAATTACCTAGACCCTCTCCAGTATCAATAAGCTCAGAGTAAGTTATCTGTTGCTCATTGCTTTCTTTATAACATCCACCCATTTGTGGTGGTAAATCATGAGAGTGAGTATGAAAATCTCCTTGAGTGCCTCTATAGGCACTTGTCCCTTCAAAAAGGGTAAGCCAATTATCTACATTACGGTAATTAGATCTTAAATTAAACCCTTTATAATAAACTAGTGATGCATTCATTCTCTCCATATAGGGAATAAAAATTATATCTCCAACACCAGGCTCTATATCACCCGTATTAGATACTGATGGATCAACAAACCCTGATTTTGACCTACTTAAGATTTCATCGAGTTTAGAAATGGATTCTTTAAATCTTTTTTTTCTAAAAGAGTTATCTATAAAATTAAAGCTTTCTCGGCAGAGCCAATTACACCAGGATCTGAAAATTTCTCTTTCTAATTCTCGAATTTTTATAAGGTGACTAGATCTTATAAAAGATCCAAGTGCTCCAAATTCATTTTCTAAAAAAGCTATGATATCGTCGCTTTCAGTTATAACTTGCCCTTTAAATTCAATTGCAGGTAATTTACCAGATCTGACTTTTTCAAGGAACCAACTTTCTTTTTGACCGTAGCAAAACATATTTATTTTTTCGACTCTGTATGGAATTCTCTGAAATTCAAGCCATAACCATATCTTTTGACAGTAAGGACACCAAGAATGTCTATCCCTATAGAGGGTAACTAATACATCATTTTTACTATGCCCGAATAATCTTAAATTTGCGTAGGAATTATTTATACCATGGACTCTATCAAGTTCTTCAACTTCAAATTTATTTAAATCATCCCATGTCAAAATACCATTCATTATTTGAATTAAAGCTATAAACTAACGTTATAATAATTGATTAAAAAAAGTCTTGGAATTTGAATTTGATTTAATTGTTGTTGGCGCTGGATCTGGAGGACTCGCGGCGGCTAAACGTGCGGCTAGTTATGGAGCAAAAGTCGCAATCGTAGAAGTAAATCAAATAGGAGGAACTTGTGTGATAAGGGGATGTGTTCCTAAGAAATTGATGGTTTATGCCGCTAAAAGTAAAAAAAATATGGATTCCTCTGAAGGATATGGATTAAAAAATGAAGGTATTAATTTTGAATCAAATATTTTATTAAAGAATGTTAGAGAGGAGGTTTCCAGATTAAGTAATTTACATAGAAATTCTTTAAAAAAATTGAATGTAATTGTTTTTGAGGGCTTAGGAAGATTTACTACTCAAAATGAATTAGAAATTATTTGTCCAAAAACGAAGAAAATTAAAAATAAAATAAGTTCAAAAAAGATTCTTATTTCAGTTGGAGGTAAACCAAAGAAATTAAATATACCTGGGGTAGATTTGGCATGGACTAGTGATGATATCTTTGAATTAGAAAAGTTTCCCAAATCAATATTAATAGTGGGAGGAGGTTATATTGCTTGTGAATTTGCTTCTATTTTCAGAAATTTAGGAACTGAAGTAAATCAATTAATTAGAGGTCAACATTTACTTAATGGTTTTGATGAGGATCTTTCTTCATGCCTAGAGAAATCATCCACTTTTAATGAAATCAATATAATCTCCAATACTCAATTAAAGTCTATCAAAAGAGTAAATGGAAATCTGGAATCTACCCTAGACTCGGGGGATAAACTCCTTACTAATAATATCCTTATTGCTACAGGAAGAGAACCAAATCTTTTGCCTTTAAATTTAGATTTTTTAAATCTAAAGATGGATGGCCAATATTTAGATGTGGATGAACTTAATCAAACAAGCAACGCAAATATTTTTGCAGTTGGCGATATCATAAATAAACCAAACTTAACTCCAGTAGCAATAGAACAAGGGAGAGTTTTTTCGGATAATTTTTTTAATGATCAAAAAAGAAAAGTAAATTATGAATATATCCCTAAGGCCGTTTTTACTATTCCAGAAATTTCAACAGTTGGCTTAAGTGAGAAAAGAGCTAAAGAGATTTATTCTGAAAAAAATATAAAAATTTTCAAATGCAAATTTACCCCTATGTCTAATACCTTTAATAAGAATAAATCAAAATGTATGTTGAAGATTGTCGTTCATAAGCTAACTGACAAAGTCCTAGGATGTCATATGTTTGGAGAAACATCGTCTGAGATTATTCAAATGGTATCAATTTCATTAAATGCAGGGATAACAAAAAAAGACTTTGATATTACTATGGCTTTGCACCCAACTATCTCAGAAGAATTTGTGACTATGTATGGATAAAATTATGAATTAGAAAATTTAAATTTTTCTTGAACAATCAGAAACATTATAAGTAACGCAAAGTAAATAAATAAACCTATCCTTAATTCAGAAAGGAAGTTAAATCCATTCAGGAAAAGTATCTTATCGAGAATGTAGAAAATATAAAGATTAAGCAAAATAAATCCTTCAATTCTTGTGATTGTCCCTTTGCTCCAGAAAATTGGTAAGCAAGCAAAGGTAGTTAAAACCATAAATGGTAAGTCAACTTTTATTAGACTTTGTTCAATTACTAAACCTTTAAATCCTGAAAAAATACTGCAACTTCCAAGGATTAGAAGTTGATTGAGCAAATTGCTTCCTATTACATTGCCAATCGCAAGATCTGTTTTGCCTTTAAATGCAGCAATTATTGAAGTTACTAATTCTGGTAAAGATGTCCCAGTTGCAACGATAGTTAAACCAATAAAAATTTCATTTACACCCAAAAGAGTAGCAAGCGTTCGAGAACCATTTACTAAAATATTTGAACCAAAGCTTAAAAGAAATATTCCCAGTATTAACTTTAGTAAAATATTTATCTTCCCTTTATAGTTATCTTTTAATTCTTCTATCTCTGGTTCAGCATCTTTTGTCTCCTCTCCTTTCTCATTGATGGTATTGATTTCCCATATTGTATTTAGGACTAGACAAAATATTAGAAATACCCCTGCTTGCAATGTTAATAAGCCTGTTGATGACATAGCCCAAACTGCACAAGAAATTGCCATTAAAAGAGGCACATCTCTTCTGACTATTCTGCTTTTTACCTTAAGAGGTGTTATCAATGAGCTTATGCCCAAAACAACTAGAACATTAAAAATATTGCTTCCAATTACATTGCTTGCCGCAAGCGAATCACTTCCTTTTAAAATTGAACTCAAACTTACCAACAACTCGGGAGCGCTTGTTCCAAGAGAAACAACTGTCAAACCAATTACTATTTGAGGTATTCCTAAAATTAAAGATAAAAATATGGCTCCTTGAATAAAGAACTCTCCTCCAGCAAAAAGTAGAACTACGCCTAAAACTATTTCTATTATTGGAAATAAAAAATAACTCATATTTAGGCTTTTATATAGATAATAAAAATTTTCATAATTGGTTAATAACTATCCTCGATTATCTATAATTTATTGTCAATTTTAATTTGCTGTTAAAATTGATTAAATACAAAAAATTTTGAAGACTTTAACCATAATAAAACCTGATGATTGGCATTTACATTTAAGAGAAGGTCTTGTATTAAAAAATATTATTCATTTTACTTCAGAATATTTTGGAAGAGCGATTGTCATGCCAAATACTAAAAGTCCCATAACATCAATCAATAGCGCTATCTCTTACAAGAAATCTATTGTTGAAGCGTTACCAGAAAGTTCTAAGTTTGAACCACTAATGACAATTTATCTTACAGATGAGACTGATAAAGGGGAACTAATAAATGGTTTTAAAAATAATGTCTTTTTCGCAGCAAAATTATATCCTGCTAATGCCACAACAAATTCCAGTCATGGAGTTAGGAAAATAGAAAATCTTTATAAGATCTTTGAATTAATGCAAGATTCTGGAATGCCTCTTTTAATTCATGGGGAAGTGACTGATTCTGAAGTAGATGTATTCGATAGAGAAGAAGTATTTATAGATAAAGAACTCTCTCAAATAACTAAAAGATTTCCAAAATTAAAAATCGTTTTAGAACATATAACTACCTCTTATGCAGTGAATTTTGTTCAAGAAAATAATATTGGAGCTACTATCACTCCGCATCATTTACATATAAATAGAAATGCAATGTTTTTTGGAGGCTTAAATAGCGATTTTTACTGCTTACCAGTTGCTAAGAGGGAAAATAATAGACTCGCTTTAAGGAAAGCTGCTACAAGTGGGGAAAAATCTTTTTTCTTGGGAACCGACTCTGCTCCACATCTTAGGAAGTGGAAGGCTTTTTGTGGATGTGCAGGTATTTTTAATTCGCCAGTAGCAATTGAGAGCTATTTAACGGTATTCGAAGAGGAGGATGCACTAGATAATTTTGAAAAGTTTGCAAGTTTGAATGGCCCTAATTTTTATAATTTGCCCCCGAATAAAGAAAAATTAAAATTAGTCTCTGGACCTAATAAAATTAAAGAATTTATTGATGTTGTTGAAGAAAAAAATATTATCGGACAAATAAAACCATTTCATGCAGGTGAAACTTTACAATGGCAAGTAGAAGGTTATGTAAATTAAAAAATTACATTTAATCTGACAATTAAAAGTGTAAATATTCCAATTTTTCTTGGTTAAATGGGTTACTTTCAGCTACGATTAGAAAGCGCAAATTCCTTTGGGAGTGTGGCGGAATTGGTAGACGCGCCGGACTTAAAATCCGTCGAGCGCTTTAGCTCGTGGGGGTTCAAGTCCCCCCACTCCCATTAATTAATAATTTATTTTTAGTTCTTACGATAGCTTCCAATAATTGTTATGTTTTAATTAAGAAATAATAAACCAAAATGGAAAATATTTTTAATAATTCATTCGCCACTTTAATTGCTTATATTGGAGTTATTTCTGTTTATCTACTGGTTGTTCCATTATTCCTATTTTACTGGATGAATAATAGATGGAATGTTATGGGCAAATTTGAAAGATTAGGAATTTATGGACTTGTATTTCTTTTTTTTCCAGGTTTGATTTTATTTTCTCCATTTTTAAATCTCAGATTAAAAGGAAATGGTAAAGGGTAAATAATTGACTAAAGGTAAAGTTGTACAAATAGGGATATTTATATCATTAATAGGATTAATTAGTTATAAATTTGCACCGCAAATTGGGATCGATAATTTTACAGCCAGTACTATTTCAAGTTGTATCTTAATTCTGATCGTTATTACCTGGGTGACATCTTATGTTTATAGAGTTGTAAATGGAAAGATGACTTTTATGGAACAAAGGAAGCGTTATAGAAAAGAGTATGAAAAAGTTGTTAATGATAAACTAGAAACTAAGTTCAACGCATTATCAAAGGAAGAACAGGAAAAACTAATGGAAGATTTGGAAAATAATCCATAAATTTTTTAGAAAAAAATTCTAAAATTTATGAAAGATAACAAAATGCAAATGACTAAAAATGAATCTTTATCAAAGGTAGATGAGAAGTTTATTGAGTTAAAAAATAATAAAAAATTAGCTTTGATGCCTTTCATAATGGCTGGGGATCCCAATATTGAAATAACCTCTGATATTTTATTGAAGTTAGAAGAAAATGGAGCGGACCTTATTGAATTGGGCATCCCATACAGTGATCCACTTGCCGACGGACCTATTATTCAAATTGCTGCCTCTCGTGCCTTAAAGTCAGGTACTACTCCAAGAAAAGTAATTACACTTTTAGAGTCTTTAAAAGGTAAATTAAATATTCCCGTTATACTTTTTTCTTACTTAAATCCTTTATTATGTTACGGCTTTGAAAAGTTTTGTGAGAATGCATCTAATGCTGGAATCTCTGGACTAATAATTCCTGACCTCCCTTTAGAGGAAGCTTATAAATTTTCTAAAATAGTTAGTAACCATTCTATGGACTTGATTTTATTAGTGGCTCCAACTACTCCTTTTGAGAGAATGAAGAAAATATCCAATCATACAAAAGGCTTTACTTATTTAGTAAGTGTTACAGGTGTCACTGGTGAGAGAAATAAAATGGAAAATAGAGTAGAAAATCTTATTGCGAAATTAAAAGAAGTGAATACTAATCCAATTGCTGTTGGCTTTGGGATATCCACCCCTGAACATGTTAAGAAAGTTCGTGAATGGGGAGCAGATGGAGTAATTATTGGAAGCGCATTTGTAAAACGAATTTCTAGTTCAATTGACAAAGATGTAGTTAATCATGTTGGTAACTTTTGCAAAGATATGCGTTTAGCTGCGGATCAAAAAAATGAATATGAGGAGAATGTGGATAAATAAAATTTACTTAATAGGGAGTTTATAAATTTAGCCTCAAATTTTATTTTTTATTCTTAAGTTTCTTGCGTAGGTAGTAATCTTATATTTTTTTGATTCTTTCCGATCTTAATTTCGAACTCATCACCTGCTTTTAAATCTAGAAGTGCTGTATATGCTTTCCCAATCAAAAGATTTCCGTTTCCTTGTACTTTAGCTATGTAACTTAGTTTTCTTCCCCCTTTACCTATCCCAGAAACTTTGCCTCCACCCATTTTCATTCCTTTAGCTTCAAGAAGAGCTTTGTAATAAGCGGTATAGTTCAATCTTGATTCTCCATTTCGTTTTGTGGAAACATATCCACAAGCACGACATTGCTCTTCTACACTTAACCCCTCAACTTCTTTGTATTTAGCAAGAAGATAGCTACCAGTGAGCATAATTAATTAAAAGAAAGTTCTTCTTAAATAAGATAGCAATTTGTGTGTAATATATGCAATTATTTAGTATGTATTTATTCTATTAGTTATCTTTGAAAATGGAAAAGTTTGTAGTTTTCGGAAAGTACTGTGAAGATGCAATTATTAAAAGGGAACCATTTCGAGAACAGCATCTCAATAGACTTAAAAACTTAAAAGATCGCAATATTTTAGTTACTTTAGGACCAACAAAATGTACTAAATATTTGTTTGGTATTTTTAATGCTAATGATGAAAACGAATTAAAAAATTTGATTGAGGAAGATATATATTGGAAAAAAGGTATATGGATTAATTATGAAATTTATCCCTGGGTAAAGGCTTTTTAAATATTATTTACGAATATTTTAGTAATTATTAACTATTAAATAAAATAAACTTAATTTCAAAGAATATATATATATATAATTTTTCCTTATTTTAAGGAATTAATTTAATATTTATGTATTATAAATTGAATTTTTTAGAGGGTTATTTTTTCATTAATCTCTTTTTAAAGAGAGAAGATGATTTTAAATGAAAAATTATATTTTAAGACGATAACTATACATTAGTATCTTGATTTATTTGGTTTACTAAGGAGTCGATATCTAATTGATTATATGGTGCGGATACGATTGTCTCTCGATAATCATTTTTGATATTGTTTAACCAATTTTGTTCAATCTTTATGAGTTTTTTTGCAATGTTGAACATACCTCCTTTTTTATATAATTCTTTGAATTTCTGAATAATTTCAGAGGTTCTACTCGATTTAATATTTAGTTCACACGCTAAATCTTTTTGATTAAATCCATGAGACTTCAACCAATCCTTAATAAAAGAGATCAGTTCTTTCTCTTCCTGTTGAGATAGTTTATCCATTTAATAAAAAGGGAACAATTTATTAAGCTTTCTTTCTGCTCTTGCTCTTATTGAAGGAGTCATATATTTGCTCCAAATACTTAGTACTGCCGTAAGAGCTACAAAATCATCACTAAAACCAACTAAGGGCATGAAATCAGGAAAAAGATCAAATGGCATAATTAAATAGGCTAGCGCCGCCATTAAGGAAACCCTTACTTGTGCTGGAGTATAAGGATCTATAGCCATCTCTAAAACTTCTATGGCAGGCTTAGCAATTGTTCTTCCTGCTTTAATAAGAATCTTGATAATGATATTTTCATCAATTGTTGAACTTTGCAAAACTTCAGCTTCATAAACTTTTTCTTGGTTTTTGTAATTCTCTTTCATCTCTATAAATGAAATTGTAATTGTTTTTAATTGATTTTTTTTTAGTTAATGCTATCAACTAATCCATTCTGTATCCCAGCCTTTCTTAGTTTTCTTAAGGCGCGTTGAACAACTTGTCGGCAATATTCCCTACTACAACTCATATATGTTGCTACTTCAGCTAAAGTTCTCCACTCATTTGAACCGTCTAAGCCAAATCTCAGGCTTACTATCTTTCTTTCTTTTTCAGTTAAATTTGCTTTGTCCAATAACTTCCAAGCAGAGGCTGTCCTTTCGTCTAATTCTGCTAACTCCATTGGGGGCGTTTGATCACTAGGAAGAATATCAACTAATTCAGAGGGGTCTGACTTTGATTTAACAGTACCTTGAAGACTAACAGTAATACTTCTTAATTCACAAGAAAGAAGTTCATCAATCTCCTCCTTAGTTATTTTCATTTCTTCAGCTAACTCAATACTAGTAGGTGCAATACCCTTAAGCTGCATGAGTTTTGACTTCGCGGATCTTAATTTTGTAAGTTTTTCATTAATGTTGACAGGTATTCTAATGGTTCTACTTTGAGTTGATAATGCTCTATTTAACCCTTGCCTAATCCACCAATAAGCATAGGTCGAGAATCTGTGCCCCCTAGAAGGATCATATTTCTCTACAGCCCTCGTGAGGCCTAATGTTCCCTCTTGAATTAAGTCGAGCAATTCAAGTCCTTTTCCTTGATATCTCTTGGCAAGGTTCACAACCAATCTTAGATTCGCTGTTATCATTTCATTTTTAGCTTTCTCACCGATCTTGATTTTTTTCTTTTCTGAATCAGAATATTCGCAAGCCGGACCTTTACCCCCAGCACTTTGACATCTATTAATAAGTACAACCATTTCTTGGACTTTTCTGCCCATAGTGAGTTCTTTTTCAGGAGTCAAAAGTTGATGACGACCTATTTCACCAAGAAAATCGCTTAATGAACTCACGATTTACCTCTTAATTAATATATTTAACTTAGGGTTTATTCTTGAATTATCCATACATGTAATAATTAATTAATAATTAATTAATAATTATTAATTAGTTTATTTAATAACTTTTTCTTTAAATTTATTAGTTAAATTTTCTTAAATTGTGATTTATTATTTATTTCTTTCTTGATTCTAAGACGGCAAGAACATCTCTCCAATCAACGTCTTTATGCATAAGGGCTACTTGAAGATGATAAATTAAATCAGCCGCTTCATTTGAGATTGATTTTTTGTCATTATCTTTGCAAGCCATTATAAATTCAGCAGATTCCTCTCCTATTTTTTTTAAAATAGTATTACTTCCCTTAGTAAATAAATAATTTGTGTAACTTTTCTCTGAAGGATTCACTGACCTTTTTTTTATCGTATTAAATAATTCTGAGCAAATATTTGAAAAAGGAGTTGTTTTTTTCTTTTTTTTATTATTTTGATTAATTTGGATTTGGTTGAAGAAACAACTTTTTTCACCAGTGTGACAAGCCCCTGAACCTTTTTGTTCAATCAAAAGAATTAGTGCATCATTATCACAATCGAATCTTATCTCTTTAAGTAATTGAGTACTTCCACTTGTGGCTCCCTTTCTCCAAATTTCGGATCTTGATCTACTCCAGTAATGGACGTTTTTGGTCTCAAGAGTTTTTGTCAATGATTCACTATTCATCCAAGCAAGCATAAGAATTGATCCGTCTAGCCAATCTTGTGCTATTGCTGGGATTAATCCATAATTATCAAAGCGTAGATCTTCTATCGAAAAATTTGTTGTATAAGTCATTATGTTCGGTATGTTGAATGCTACTCAATGTGTTTTATTAAAAATTATCCTAACAGTTAATTGATGTGTATTCATTCTTTTAAATTTTCATGCAGTAAAAGTTATGAAGATTTTCCTTGCTCTCATAGGCAATGGCGCCATGAAGGCCACTGTAGATTTGTGCATGGATATTCAAGATCATTTACCTTTTGTTTTACTTCAAAAAAATTAGATCAAAATGGATT
Source organism: Prochlorococcus marinus str. MIT 9107 (assembly GCF_000759855.1). GTDB lineage: Bacteria > Cyanobacteriota > Cyanobacteriia > PCC-6307 > Cyanobiaceae > Prochlorococcus_A > Prochlorococcus_A marinus_N. The sequence continues at coordinate 106,579 of NZ_JNAI01000006.1, read as the reverse complement.
TGTCGTTGATTTCTCAAGTCTAAAGCCTCTTGAAAATAAACTTAAGGAGCAATTTGACCATACTTTTTTGATAAATAAAGATGATCCCTTATTGAATTACTGGGAAAAATTACATGACTTAGGTGCTTTAGATTTGAGAATTATGGATAATGTGGGAATGGAATTTACTTCTGAATTGATTTGGAGATGGGCTAATGAATTCTTGCAGGATAAAGATAAAGGCAGAACATGTTGTTGGAAAACAGAATCAAAAGAAAATAAATTTAATAAATCAAGTTATGAGAAAATTCCTGAATGGTTCAAATCCTAGATTAAGGTTATTTCATTTAAAAATACTTGATTCTTTTAAATTCAGATCTTTAATCAACAATTATCTCTCCATTAGAGAGGTAAATATTAACCTCATGTTTATTACTGTAATTATTGTTAAGGATATTGTTTGAAATTTTCGTCTCAATTTGTTTTTGAATAACTCTTTTTAAAGGCCTTGCACCGTAGACATTGTCAAAACTATTTTTGACCAATTGGTCTATTGCTTCATCAGTGATTTTAAATTTTAAATTTTTTTTGATAAGTCTATTTTCTAAAATTTTGAGCTGGATTTTTGCAATTTCTTTTATATCATTTAACTCTAAATTTTTAAAAATCACTATTTCATCAAGTCTATTTAAAAACTCAGGCTTGAAAAATTTTTTAAGTTCAGAATCTACAATTTTTTTAATTTCATTTGTATCTTCTTTTCTAGCTGACAAATCATTTATTGATTGACTTCCTAAATTACTTGTGAGAACAATGATTGAATTTTTGAAATTAATTGTACGTCCCTGACCATCTGTAATGATTCCATCATCAAGAACCTGTAAAAGAATATCTAAGATATCTTTGTGTGCTTTTTCTATTTCATCTAGAAGTATTAATGAATAAGGATTTTTCCTTACAGCTTCAGTTAATTGACCTCCTGATTCGAAACCTAAATATCCAGGGGGCGCACCTATTATCTTACTAACTGAATGCTTTTCCATATATTCAGACATATCAAGTCTAGTAATTGAAGAGTTTGAGTCGAATATGATTTTTGCGGTTACTTTACTAAGCTCTGTTTTCCCAACCCCAGTTGGACCTAAAAAAAGGAAACTTGCTAGAGGCTTGCTAGGGTCGTTTAGACCTGTCCTTGATCTCTTTATAGAGTCTGCAACTGCACTAATTGCATTATCTTGACCAATAATTTTTTCTTTAAGGATTGACTCGAGGCTTAAAAGTTTATCTTTTTCTGATTGGTTTAAGTTTTGTACTGGAATTGAGGTCCACTTAGAGACAACTTCTGCAATATCATCAAAAGTTACCTCTTGCCTTAAAAGACTAGATTCTCCATTTTTTTGTGAATTAACTAAGGACTCACTTTTTTCTTCTAATTTTTTTTGTAAGGAATTTAAAGTTCCGAATTCCAATTCTGCTGCTTTGTTAAGATCAAAATTCCTTTTTGCTTGATCTATTTTTAATTGAATAGCTTCAATTTCTTCTTTTATGATGCTAATTTCATCAATTTCATCTTTTTCTTTTTTCCATTGAGCATTTAATTCGGCCTGTTTCTCTTTAAAAGAAATAAGTTCGATATTGATTTTTTTTAATCTTTCTATAGAAAAATCATCTGTCTCTCTTTTTAAAGATAATTTCTCCATCTCTAGTTGTAGAACTTTTCGATCAATTTCATCAATGTCTTCAGGTTTGGAAGTTATAACCATATTTAATCTTGACGCTGCTTCATCGATTAGGTCTATTGCCTTATCAGGAAGAAATCGATCATTAATATATCTTTCGCTGAGTGTGGCAGCAGCAACCAAAGCGTTATCAGAAATTCTTACACTATGATGAACTTCGTATCTTTCTCTTAATCCTCTTAATATTGAGACAGTATCATCAACTGAAGGAGCATCAATTTTTATTTTCTGAAATCTTCTTTCTAGAGCAGGATCTTTTTCTATATTTTGTTTGTGTTCATTTATTGTTGTAGCACCGATACATCTAAGTTCTCCTCTTGCAAGCATAGGTTTTAATAGGTTGCTTGCATCTAAGGATCCCCCACTGGCGCCTGCACCCACTACAGTATGAATTTCATCAATAAAAAGAATGATCTTGCCATCTGATTCTTTGACTTTTTTTAGAACATTTTTTATTCTTTCTTCAAACTCTCCTCGATATTTTGCTCCAGCCAAAAGCGAACCCATATCTAATGAAATTAGTTGCCTATTTTGTAGTAATGAGGGTACATCGCCGTTAATTATTCTTTGAGCCAGACCCTCAACTATGGCTGTTTTCCCAACTCCAGGATCTCCAATAAGAACCGGATTATTTTTTGTTCTTCTACTTAATATTTGAATTGTTCTTCTAATCTCTTCATCTCTACCAATAACGGGATCTAAAAATCCATCCCTTGCTGATTGGGTTAGATCAGTACTATATTTATCTAAAGAATCATTGGAATTATCAAATTCGTTTTGAACTGCTGGATCTGATCTCATTTTCTTTATAGTTTCAAAAAATTCTGGAATGCCCTTTTGATTTAAAATTTGAAATCCATATTTAACATCATAAGTTAAACCGTATAGTAAGTGTTCTGTTGATATCACTACATCATTTAAAGTATTTTTAAATTCATTTGCTCTTAGAAATATTTTATGAAGTGAATCACCAATATATAAATTATCTTGTCTCGTTTTCATTTTTGCTTTCGTATTTAATGAAAATATTATTTGCTTCTCTATCTCTAAAGTATTTACTTTGTTTTTTTCTAAAATCTTTTTTGTAACTTTGTCTTGTTTTATGAGAGCTAACAATAAATTATCAGAGTCTACGTTTTGTTGGTGATTTTTATAAGCTATTTCTTTGGCAAAAATAAAACAGTCCCAAGCTGAATTTGAAAATTCGCTTGGGACTATTTTCATTAATCAAAGTTTAGATATGACTACAAGAAGTATCAAGTAGAAAAGAATATTGAACTACAAGAAGATTTATTCAACAACTACTTTACCTACCATCCCCGCACCTCTATGAGGCTCGCAATAGAAGTCATAAGTTCCTGCAGTATTAAATGTTTCTTCCCAAGATTCTCCTGGAGCAAAAGCTAGATCTGGATGACTTAAGTCCTCATGTCCATCAAAAACAGCATTATGAGGGGCAAGTTTGTTATTAACGAATTTTACTGTATCACCAGTACTGATGTTTACTGTACTTGGTTCAAATGCAAGCATTCCAGCATCCGTTCCAAGTTTAATTTCAACAGTCTTAGCTGAAACTGATGAAATACCAAGACCTAGAGTTAAGACTATTGCGAATAATCCAGCGAAGATTGAACGTAACATAATAAAAATTTACTTTAATATATATATATATTACAAGGCTTTGGGAACCTTACTGCGAGAGTTTTAATTGATATTACAGCTTGGTAACTTTGATAACCTTAAAATATCGCTAATTGATTTGGCATAACTTTTAAGTTTGAACGTCTCAGGATTAGTGATGGGGTCATGATTAAAGTCATATTTTTTAATACTGTAGGTGTCCCATGGTGTTGCTTGGATGGGAAGAATTCTTAATAATATTTTCAGAATTTGTTTTGTAAGAGGTATCGCAAAATATCTTTTCATCTTATTCCTTTTTAGAAGTGTATTTATTGCTTCGTCAATTGAAATAAATTTCTGACCCAGGACAAATTTTCTAAATCCTTTATATTGCTTTTCTTTATAATTTTTAATTAGAAAGCCACAAATTTGAGCTATGTCATTGGCGTGTATAAAATGAAATTTGGAATCAAGTTTTAAAAATCTCGCTAACCAGAGCCATTTCCCAATTTCTTTTAATCCACTAGTTAAATAACTTACAGGATATTTACTTGTTCTGCCAAGAGTTCCTCCAAAAACTAAGGTAGGAAAAATAGCAAATGTTTTTTCAGAAAATGAGCTTTCTTTAAGTCTCATGAAACATTTATATTTTGTTTGTATGTATTCCGTTCCATAAATTAATGATTCCCTCATTAATTCTGTTTTTGTATCAAGAATGCTAGCCGTTGAGAAATAGATAATCTTTTCTAATTTCTTGATATCGAGCATTTCAAGTAATTCTTCAAAAGCTTTAATATTTACTTCATAGGCTCTTTGGGGATCGCCCCAAGCTGTAGCAGTATGTATTAGGTAATTGATTTCACTAATTTCTTTTTTATATCTGTTTGATTCTCTGATATCGCAAACTATTAACTTAACTTTTTTATTTTCTTGAATAGAAATTGGCAACTTACTTTTATCTCTTACCATGAGATAAAGCCTGAATTTTGTGTTTTTTAAAAACCAGTCAACTAAATATTGGCCAACACATCCATTAGCGCCTGTAATTAGTAAGTTTTTAAATGCCAAGATTTTGACTAGTAAGTGAGTTTTTTTCCATGTTCAAAAAATGTTTGAGCATTTTCTTCTGGAGTCCCAGGTAAAATTCCATGACCTAAATTAAGAATATATTTTCTATCCTTAATTTTATTGAAAGTATTATCAATCCTTTCTTTTATTGAATGTTTATTTCCAAATAAAATGCCAGGGTCAACATTACCTTGAATACCAATTTCATTAGGAATTCTTTTACAAGCCTCCTCAATATCTACTGTCCAGTCTAATGAAATTATATCTATCCCTGTTTTTGCCATTCTTTCTATTACTCCCGCACTGCCAGAAATGTAGAGAATAACAGGTGTGTCAGGGTAGTCTTTCTTTACAATCTCAACAACTTTTTTTTGATAAGGGCCAGCAAAGATATCATAATCTTGTGGGCTTAGTTGACCTGCCCATGAATCAAAAATTTGTACTACTTGTGCCCCAGATTTTATTTGATATTTAAGATATTCACCAATAGATTTTGCAAAATGATCAAGAAGTTTGTGAAGTAAATCTGGTTCTTTAAAAGCCATCGATTTTATTAAAGAATAATTTTTACTGCTTTTACCTTCAACTACATATGCTGCAAGAGTCCAAGGTGCGCCAACAAAACCTAAAACTGTTGCTTCATTATTCACATCTTTTTTTAATGAAGTAAGTACTTGCCCAACAAAGCTTAAACTCTCACCTGGATTTAATTCTTTTAAATTTTCTATCTGGCTAAGAGTTCTTATTGGTTCCTCAATTATTGGACCTTTACTTTCGATTATTTCAAAATTTATACCCATACCTGGAAGAGGTGTGAGAATATCTGAGAAAAGGATCACACCATCTGGTTTGAAAGCATGAAAAGGTTGCATTGATATCTCATAGGATAGTTCTGGATTTTCAGACCTCTCCCTAAAGCTAGGGTAACGCTCCCTTAAATCCCTATAGATCTTCATATATCTTCCTGCTTGCCTCATCATCCATACTGGAGGCCTAGTTACTTTTTCACCTAATGCGGCAGAAAGAAGTAGTGGTAAATTTTCACCCATTTTTTAATTCGATTTTTTTTTAATTAAAATTCCAACTTAAAAATCTTACAATGCAAAGCAGATCAAAAGTGTTATATGAACATTTATATGAAGCACTTAGTTAAATGAGCTTTCTTATTTCTTTTCTTGATGTTTGAAGATACTTACGCTTAATGGCGGTAAAGCGAGTTCTAAAGCATTTTGATAATCATGAATGTTGTAATTTATAGTTTCTTTGCCGCCCATATTCCCTTTATTACTGCCCCCGTATCTAGATCCATCTGAATTAAATATCTCTTTATAGAATCCTTCTAAAGGAACCCCTACTTTATATGAACCATGAGTATTAGGTGTAAAGTTCGCAACAATTACAAGCCACTCATTAGTATCGTTTTCTCTTCTCATAAAACTTATTACTGAATTAGATTTGTCATTACAATCAATCCATTGGAATCCATAAGGATCAAAGTCATTTTTCCATAACGCAGGTTCATTTTTATAAAGCGAATTCAGGTCGTCAACTAAGTTTCTGATACCTTTATGAGGTTCAAATTCTAGCAACTCCCATTGAAGATCATCCCAAACATTCCATTCTTGTCTTTGTCCAAATTCCATTCCCATAAATATCGTTTTTTTACCGGGATGGGTCCACATATAAGTTAGTAAAGCTCGAGTATTTGCATATTTCTTCCAATCATCGCCTGGCATTTTATGCAAAAGATGACTTTTCCCATGGACAACCTCATCGTGACTAAGAGCAAGCATGAAATTCTCTGTGTAGTTATATGTTATTGAGAAAGTCACACTATTTTGATGGAATTGTCTGAACCAAGGATCTATCTCAAAATAATCGAGCATATCGTGCATCCATCCCATATTCCATTTCAAATTAAACCCTAATCCTCCCATGTCTGTTGGTTTGGTAACCATTGGCCAAGTTGTTGATTCTTCAGCAATAGAAAGCGCACCAGGGAAATGTTGGAAAAGTACATGATTAGCCTGTTGAAGAAATTGAACGGCTTCTATATTTTCATTCCCGCCATTCTCATTAGGTATCCATTCTCCATCCGGGCGTAGATAGTCTCTGTATAGCATTGAAGCTACAGCATCTACTCGTATGCCATCAATATGAAATTCTTCAAACCAATAAATGAGGTTGGCAACTAGGAAATTTCTTACTTCGTTTCTGCTGTAATTAAAGATTAAAGTTCCCCATTCTTTATGTTCACCTATACGTGAATCCCCATGTTCATAAAGATGACAACCATCAAAAAATGCCAAACCATGCTTGTCTTTTGGAAAATGACCAGGCACCCAATCAAGAATTACACCTATGCCTTCTTTATGACATTTATTTACAAACTCCCTAAATTCATTTGGAGTTCCAAATCTACTTGTAGGTGCATACCAGCCTGTAACCTGGTATCCCCATGAGCCATCGAAAGGATGCTCAGATATTGGCATTAGTTCAATATGAGTAAATCCTCTCTCTTTTACATAAGGGATGAGTTTTTCGGTTAATTCTGGATAAGTTAATAATCTTGTTCCAGGTTTTAAATCTGCCGCAGGCACTGGTTCTCTATGCTTCCCATTGTCTTCAAGATATTTATTATCTGTTGATTCATGGAGCCAACTTCCTAAATGCATCTCATAAACTGAAATGGGCTTGTTAATTTGACTAGAGGAATCCCTATTTTTAATCCAAGAACTATCATTCCAATTAAAGTTTTTTAATTTTGAAACTATTGAACCATTTTGAGGCCTGATTTCATGAAGGAAACCATATGGATCAGCTTTTTCATAAATATGTCCTTCTTGTGTTCTTATTTCGTATTTGTATTTGTCTCCTTCTTTCATTATTGGCATGAATAGTTCCCAAATTCCGCCTAATCTTTTTTGCATTGGATGATGTCTTCCATCCCAAGAATTTATATCTCCAATTATCGAGATTGATTTTGCATTTGGAGCCCAAATGCAGAACATAACCCCCTTTTGATTCTTGATTTCAATGAGATGTGCTCCCATTTTTTCCCAAATATGATGATGATTACCTTCTGCAAAAAGATGCCTATCAACTTCTCCCATCCACTCTTCTCTATAAGACCAAGGGTCATATTGGGTATGAGTGATCCCTCCTCTTGAAATATTTATTTCGTAATTAGAATTTGGATTTTCTGGAAGGATTGCTTCAAAAAGCCATTTATGGTTTATGCTTGCGGCCTTATAGGTTTTATTTTTAAAATTTATTTTCACTTCATCTGCTTCTGGCATCCATACCCTTATTACCCATTGCTCTTCATAAAAATGAGGACCTAATATTTTTAATGGATTATCATTGCAACAATTTTCTAGGTTGATAGCTTCTGATTTAATCCAGTCTGCTTGATTTGTCTCTATCATGACTGGTAGATGTTAAGGATTAATAATATCAAATGATTAACCAAAAAATAATTATTTATTAAAAAAAGGGCTCATTTTCATAAATGCTTGATTAAGTGTAAAACTTAAAGTAATAATTCTATGATTTGCCGAAGGAGCTCCAATATTTTCATCACCAAATCCAGGATTAACTCCAATAGCAGGATAAGCTGCTGCAGATATAGATAATCGAAGCTTACTACCTTTGATTAAACAAATATTTGTTGGTTGCATTGTAATTTTATAAATGCATTCTTTACTTATTTGGGAGTTTTTAACCCTCAAGAATCCAGTTGAGAACTGATTTACCTTCTCATCATCTTTTTCAACTAGAGATAAAGCGAGGCAGATATCGAAGTTGGGCTGATCACTTTTTACAGGGATTTCTAATGTGGGAACCCCTTTGAAATATTGATCTTCTTCAAAATAATTGGTTTGAAAAACTCCTACATCCAGACGTTTGTCAATAATATTTCTATTAAAATTTCCTGGATTTGGACCCAAATGACCACCGTCAGATGGCGCAGGTCTCCATGGGTCATTAACAATTGTGAACCATCCCGATCCTTTTGATTTTATGGTCAGACTCCCATCTTCAGCATCTATATTTGCTATGCCATCGCTTTTGAGCCCAAAAATAAATTCAGGGCAAAATTTATTATCTAATTCGTCCCATTGATTTAATGAAATATTCCATATTTTATTCTCTTTTAAATTATTGTTAGAATTCAACTTTTTATCTAATTTTAAATGTTTATCAAAAAATTTTAATAAAGATCTTTGTGAGCCCTCCCACCAATTTAGGTGAGTCGCATTCCCAATAAGTATCTCTGGACTGCCGCCAGCTTCTTGCGACTTTTTATAAAGATCAAATGCCCCTTTTAAATGTGGATCCCAAAGTCCCCCAATAATTAACATAGGTTGTTTAATCCATGTTGAAATTGGCTTAAATTCTTCAAAGAGGCAACCATTATTTAAATTTCTAAGCCATAGCAAAACAAAGCTATTAGGATCATAATTTTTTAAAATATCAATTCCTTCCCTTAGATAACTTTTATTTTCTAGGGCTAACCTTATCTTTTCCCACTCAAATAAATTATTTTCTTTTTTCATTTTTAGTGCTGCAATTTGCAGTCCCCATGCAATATTGTTATGCCACCAATAGGCTCCTCCATCTGAGCACCAATGATCTTTAATATTTAACCCAGTCATTGCTGGAGATAAACAATCGGGGGGCTTTGAATTTGATTCACCTATTAGTTGAGTAAATCCTTGATATGAAAAACCATATAAGCCAAGTTTCCCATTACATTCTTTGAGAGACCTTACCCATTCATGTGTTTCTGAAGTATCGCCAGCTTCTTGCTTAAAACCATTAAAAAAACCTTCAGAAGAGCCCATCCCTCTAACATCTTGAATTATTACCATATACCCTTTAGATGCCCACCATTCAGGGTGAGAATAGGTAATCGTTGAAGCTATTTCCTTCCCATAAGGTTGTCTCATTAATAATGCAGGCCATGGCCCATTATCATTATTAGGTAACCAAATCCTTGATGTAAGTCTGACCCCATCTCTAAGTACTAGAGTCTTGTCAAAACATCTTGAACCATACATTAAGCTTTATATAATATCTGGACAGTGTAGTCCAATAACGTAAATAGAGAAAATCTCAGCATGAACGGGGGTCAACTTATTTTTTTTTGATACATACTCTATAACTTTATCTGAACTAGCCGAGATACCTTTTGAATTAAACTCTCTAAACTTATTACACATATTCATAGCTTCGCTTGGATTCTTTTTTACGCTTTCTAATAAGTTCGATTGGCTAAAAACAGGGTATAAAAAGTTGGTAAACAAAAAAAATAAAAATAAAAAAGGTTTCATTATTACTTACTTTTTTTTAATTCTACATTAAAAAATTTTTTTAACCAAGATTTCAAATAGATTTATAGATTTGATTGGCTCTTTTAATCCATTTTTTTAACAGAGTAAATGATATAGCTGTCTTGGTTTTAACTCTAAGGCTTCTTTCTAATCTTCTAATTCTGCGTTCTAATTCGTAAGGAGTAGATAGTGATAATGATTTGGGAGAACCAATACCGCAATGTAAAAGTAGATATGCTTGCGGTGGAGAAATTCCAATTTCTTTTTTGAAAATAGATATAGCTCTAATTTTTTTCAAATTATTTAATGTACATAGTGGAGATTTTCTTTGAATCTCATTTATATCTAAGTCTGAAAGATTACTTAGTTTTTCAAAGTTACTTATATTATTTTGAATAAAAAAAGATTTCTCATGTCTAAAGTTAGTTGGCAATAAATCTAAAAAGGTTCTGATTTCCATAATTTTAGAGACTAATTCATTTTGACATTTTTCTTGACTTCTCCAATTACTACTGGTTTACTTACACCATCTGCAATTTGTTCAAGTTTTCTTATCTTTATTTTTACATTTGCACCCGATCTACTACCTTTTCTAAGATTTTGTGATAATTGTTCTAGAGTTGGTTCAATAGACTCTTCTGGAAAGTCATCCTCTGCTTTAGTAATAATCAAATCGAACCCGTTGTCATAAACTATTGGTAAATATTTTGCATCTTCTATTACTACATTTTCAGTATAACTTTGTATAAATGCCCAACTGCTTAAAGAAAGTAATAATGAGAAAATGGTTGCACCTATTATTCGAAATTTCAAACCAAAATTAAATATAAAAGCTGCTACAGTGCAAATAAAGAGGAATATTCCAAATAATCCAAAAATTTTTGGAGTGTTCTCTAATAGTTCAAAAAAAGACATTTAGTGGCTTTGATCAAATTAATTTCTTATATTTTGTAAGCCTACTCTATTTTGGGTTCTAACTTGAAAAAATTTAGATCTCTAAATTTAAATAAAAAAATTCTATTATTATGTATGATTTTGCCTATAGGATTTTTAGGCACCTTTTTATTAAATAATTTTTTAAAAGATAACTATAATTCTAGGAAATCAGATCTTGAAGATAGTGTTGAGAATTTTTTAAATAAAAAGGTTTATTTAGGCGATTATTCCGGGATTAGATTTCTAGGGTTTTCTCTGGGGAATTCAAAAATTATTGATAAAAAAAATATAGATTCTGGAATTACAGCTAAGAATGTATATATAGGTATTATGCCTTTTAGATCTTTTTTAAAACAAAAATGGATATTAACAATAAGGCCTGATCAAACTGAAATTAATATAGATAGAGATTTTTTTAAAAGGGAAGAACCTTATAAAAAAGCTCGAAGTTCAAAAAAATCAAAATCAAAGTATGAATTGAATTTCAATTTAAAAAAATATTCAATTCTCAACCTTAAAAATTCAGGATTAAAAACAAAAGTAAAAGGTAATTTTATCTACAAGTCAATTAGTAGACAAATTATTGCAAATGTAAAATCTAATTTTGAGGGTAAAGGTTTTCTAAAGTTAAAATTCAATACAAAGTTAAATCAAGACTTTTTAAGGCTGGATTTATTTTCTAGGGGTTTAGATCTTGAGAACTCCGAATATGTTTTTGGGAACAGAAAAATTAGTTTTAAAGAAGGAAATTTTAAATCTAACTTTAAATTTAATAAATTATCAAATGAAACCTCTTGCAAAGGAAAATTCTCTTTTACTAATTTAAAAATAAAACCAGAAGCTTTATCAGAAAATATAACTTCAGATTCAACTAGATTTTTTTGTAAAGATAAGTATTTAATTGGAAATTCAGAAAACTTAAATTATGGAACTTTGACTTCAAATTTTAATCTAAATGTTCCGTTAAATAAAAGTTCTAATAATATTGATCTAAATGGAAGCATTGGATACATTGATAGTCTGAACCCAGATATTAAATTATCTGGAAATATTCCTTATTGGATTGATGGAAGAGGTATTAGTTTTGGTGAAATCAATTCTAGTTTTAAGATAAATAGAACTCAATTATCTAACTTAAATATTTTCCGAAAAAATGATATAAGGGGTTTCATTACTGCTAGAGGAGAATTTAAAGGAAAAATTAGTGATCCTGATATTTCGATAAACTTTAATGTTGATTATCCTCACTATAAAGGTATTCGTATTAGAGAAATATGGGAGGGAGATATTAAAAATGATAGAAATAAATTTCTGCTAAATATGAAAAACAGATATTCTCCAATCCCTTCATTTCTCTCAATTAAATTTGATTCTAAGCTTAAACTAGATAATGCAACTTTTATAAGAGTTTTTAATTCAAATAAAGGGAGTATAGAAATAGTCAAAGAGTATGATAATTATAATTGGAAAGCCGATAATTTTCCTCTTGATGAACTTGAATTATCTATAAGCCAAAATCAATTTGATAGAATTAACGGAATTATAAATGGTGCAGGATCAATATCTTCAGACCAGTCTTATCTTGATGGACGAATGGCTTGGAGTTTAGGTAAATATAGAAATATAAAGTTGGCAAATTCATTATTTGATTTCAGTTTCAAAAATAATTCTTTATATGTTAACTCATCATTGTATCCAATTGATGGGGGAATAATTGAATTCGAATATGACTCAAATAAAAATAATTTGATTAATACGGAATTCACCAATATAAGTACGAGTTGGACTATCTTGACCGTGCTTGATATTTTTAATTTTGATAATAAAAAAGTTATTCCAACAATAAAATCAAATATCCTTGATGATTTGGAAATAAATAAAGATAATAATTCGTTTAAAGAGAGGATCGACTATATAAATAATTTTGTTGAAAATAAAAATGATCAAGAGGAGAAATTTAACTTGAAAAAATATTTAAGTAAATTTAAAAGCAGATATAATGCAAAAGCAACTATTAACGGAGATAGGCCACTCAACTATAAATTAAATGCAAAATTAAATGGATATCTTGATTTCTCTAGAGATGATTACAAAAATGAAAAAGAGGAATTTTCTATTGATATGGAAGGGGGATTATTAAGAGGTAAAGGTTCTTTAAATATTAAAAAACTTCCATTAAGTTCTTTAAATATCTTTTTAAATCAACCAAAGGATTTTGTTGGAGGTTTGGATCTTAATTTATTTTATAATCTTGATACAAAATCTTTCTCAAGTTCAATTTATTCCAATAATTCATCAATAAACACTAAACAAGTAGTATTTGATAAAGGACTAATTGAATTTAATAATTCTACTTTTGATATTGATTTTTCCTTTCTAATAGATGACTCTAAAACTCCGATCATTCTTAAAGGTTCGATACCAATAAATACATCAGATAACCTAGATTTAAGATTGGTTGGGAATGAAAAATTTATTGATTTAATAGATATCTTTGCCACTGACTATTTTACTTATAAAGTTGGTGACTTAAATCTAAGAATGATAATAAAAGGTACTATAAATAAACCTATATTAAATGGATTTGTCGTGATTAAAGATTCTGAAATTGATTTTTACAATACTTTAATCAAAGATATTAATAGCTTGATAATTTTTGATTTTGAATCTTTAGAGATTAAGAATCTGCAAGCAAAGACAGAAGATTCTGGCAATATTTTTATAGACGGGTCTTTGCCTTTTTATAGTAAGAATGATTCCCGTAAGGAAGGGATTAAGTTAATAACAAATAAATTTACTATAAATACAGAAAGTTTCAATTTTTTAGTGGATTCAGATATTGATTTAAGTGGATCATTTGAAAATCCAATTTTAGGAGGTAACCTATCACTCAATAATGGATTTATTAATTTTAATAGAGCCAATCAAAATAATAAAATAGAAGATGATATTAATCTAAAAGAAGAAAAAAAAGATTGGCCAGAACTCTATTGGAATAGCAATGGGAATATTGAAATAATTTCAAATGAAACAATTTTGAATTCAGTTCTTTTAGGAGAAACTTTGCCTACTTATTTGGATAATTTGAGTTTTAATAATCTTAAATTAAAACTTGGACCAGAATTTAAACTTCAATATTCCGAGATAATTCAAGCTTATTTAGATACTAAATTAGACCTTAATATAAATGGAGCGGTAGGAAAAGATTTAAACGCTAGAGGTCTTATTTATCTTAAAAAAGGTCGAGCTAATCTATATACTACACCTTTTAAACTTGATAAAAATAAAGATAATTATATTTTATTTGCTTCAAGAAGTGGGGTGGTTCCATTCATTAATTTTTCTCTAGTTAGTAAAGTGCCAGATTCTATAATACCTATAAGTGAAAATAATCAGGATTCAAATGTTTCAGATGATCTTGATGCAAATGAGACTTCAAGTGGTTTTGGAGCATTTGGGATTGGCAATACAAGGCTTATTAAAATTGAAGCTTCTTACGAAGGATTTTTAGATCAATTATCTTTTGAAGATGAAAATAAAAGAATCCAACTAAGGAGTACCCCAAGTTATAACAGGTCACAAATAATTGGTTTAATTGGAGGTAATTCTGCAAATTTAATAAATAGAGCATTCATTTCTCAACTTAATAATGCCGATGCATTTAGTGAAAGGTTTCAGTTATCTTTATACCCAGCTTTAATAGAAAATAATGATTCTTTAAATAATATTTTTTCTAATGAGAATTTAGATATTGAAAATGATGAAGAATCATCTTCTAATGAAGAATTTTCTTCTCAAGCTTGGATAGCTGAGCTAGGAATTGACATTACAGATGCAGTAAATTTTGCCTTCCAAACTGTTCCAGGAAGAGATGACCTCCCGCCTACAGGGATTTTAACTTTTCAGGCTAATCCAAACTTAGAATTATTAGGTTCTTATGATTCTAATGGGGATTGGAAAGGTAGACTTCAATTATTTTTTAGATATTAATTCACAACGAAGTTAGTTTAAAGAATCGTTAATTTGAATTATTATTAAAATAACTAAAAAAAAATATGCCCAATATCTTTGAGGTTACTCAACCAGGAAATGATCTTTTAGAGAAAGCTGATCAAGTTCGACTAGCATCAATAAAAATAAGTCAGGCTGAAAATCATAATAGAATTGAAGCTTTAAATTTAATGGCTAATTCTCTAGAAAAAAATACTAAAGAAATTTTGGAGGCTAATTTTGAGGACTACAAAATAGCAGAAAATAAAGGTATTTCAAAGGCGTTACTCTCTAGATTAAAGTTATCAGACGAAAAATTAAATTCAGCAATTGAAGGAGTAAGAAAAGTTGGGCACTTAGCTGATCCCGTAAATCAAGTTCAAATAAAAAGAGAGCTTTCCAAGGGACTGATCTTAGAGAGGAAAACGGTTCCTATAGGAGTTATAGGGGTTATTTTTGAATCTAGACCTGATGCTGTTATGCAGATTAGTTCACTAGCAATAAGATCCGGTAATGGAGTAATTCTAAAGGGCGGTAGTGAAGCTAATTTAACAAATGCTGCAATAGTCAAAGCATTGCAAAAAGGTTTGTATGAATCAGGTCTTGATAAAAATGCAATATGCTTGCTCACAAGCAGAAAAGATAGTATGTCAATGTTAAATCTTGATAAGTATATTAATTTAATAATTCCTAGAGGAAGTAATGAATTGGTTAAATTTATTCAAGAAAACACAAGAATTCCCGTGCTAGGGCATGCTGATGGAATTTGTCATTTGTTCATAGATAATGAGGCAAATCTTGAGATGGCTTTATCGGTAGCTCTGGATAGTAAAATTCAATATCCAGCAGCATGTAATGCTATTGAAACTTTATTATTGCATAAAGATATTGCACAAGTTTTTCTTGAAAAGGCTGTACCTTTATTTGATTCTAATGACGTTAAATTATTAGGAGATAAAAGATCTCTTGAATTAGGATTAAAATATGAAGCCAGTCCAGAAGATTGGCAAACTGAATATTTAGATTTAATTTTATCGATAAAAATTGTTGATGATTTTGATGAGGCAATCACTCACATTCAGAAATTTAGTTCAAAACATACTGATGGAATAATTACTGAAAATTTAATTACTGCTAATAAATTTATGAATGTAGTTGATAGTGCAGGTGTTTTTCATAATTGCTCTACAAGGTTTGCAGATGGGTTTAGATATGGATTTGGAGCTGAAGTTGGGATATCTACTCAAACTCTTCCCCCAAGAGGACCCGTAGGTCTAGAGGGTTTGGTTACATATAAATATTTCCTAAAAGGAAAAGGGAATATAGTTGACGATTTTTCATCTGGAAAGGATATCTACACTCATAAGGATTTTTGATTTTTTTGAAGATGGAAACATTTTTAAAAATAGAGGATATTAAACTCTGGGCTAGAGTAGGTGTTCTTGATGAAGAAAGGCAATTAGGACAATTATTTAGTTTGGATATATATTTGTGGACTGATTTCGAAAAGTGTACTTTAAATGATGATTTAAAAGAAACAGTTAACTATTCAAAATTAGTTGAAATATTAAAAGATCAATCAAAGAAAATATATTGTTTCACAATCGAAAAATACTCGAACGCAATATTAGAAATTATTGATAAAGAATTTCAGCTTTCTAAAATTAAAATAATTTTGCAAAAATGTAATCCTCCAATTACTGGCTTTGATGGGAAGGTGTCAATAGTAAGAATTCTTGAGAAAAAGTGAAAGTCTTGGAAAAAAGAAATCCCATTATATTGATTCATGGTCTTTGGAATAATTCGAGTATTTTTTCTTCTATTACCTCAAAACTTGATGAAATTGGAATTGAATATTTTGCCCCAACTCTTAATCATTCATATGGAATGTCCTCAATTATTGATTTAACAAATATATTAAACGAATTAATTTTAGAGAAATACGGCTTAGAAAAAGAAATAGACATTTTAGGATTCTCTATGGGAGGAATAATTGGTAGGTATTGGCTTCAAAAATTCAAAGGATATAAAAGAACAAGAAGATTAATATCTATAGGTTCCCCTCACAAAGGAACATTAATGGCTCAATTAGTACCTAAATATCCTTTAAGAGGAATATCTGAAATGAAAATAAATAGTAAGTTTTTGAGAGAACTTGCGAAAAATGATTTTTTTCTTGATGATATCGAGTGTATAAATTTCTTTACTTATTGGGATCTAATGGTTTTCCCTGGCTGGTGGACAAATTTAAATATAGGAAAAAAAATATCAGTAAAAGTATATAAACATAGAAATCTCGTAAGAAATAAATCTGTGGTTGACAAAATAATCAATGAAATTATTATGTAGCTCTAGATAGTCCCAAGTGTCTTATTAAGGAATCTGTTCGTGGCTCTCTTCCCCTGAATAGTTTGAATATTTCTAATGGAGGTAAGCTTCCACCCAAGCTAAGGATTGTATCTTTAAATTTCTTCCCTATGAACCTTAAATCTTCAGAGTTATCTAGATCAGCTTCTTCGAACATAGAAAAAGCATCAGCACTAAGAACCTCAGCCCATTTATAGGAGTAATATCCTGCAGAATATCCCCCTGCAAATATATGACTAAAACAACAGAGAAATTGATCCTCTTGAATTGGTGCAATAACAGTAGTTTGTTTCGCAATTTCTCTTCTTATTTCATCTGCTGTTTTACCATCGTTCTTTTTAAAACTACTGTGTAATCTGAGGTCTGTAATTGCAAAATGCAATTGTCTAAGTGTAGCCATACCACAATTGAAAGTTCTATTCTTTACGAGCTTTTCAAAATTTTCATCGGATAATTTTTCTCCTGTTTTATAGTGCTTAGCAATATTCAAGAGTGTTTTTTTATGGAAGCACCAGTTTTCCATAAATTGACTTGGGAGTTCGACTGCATCCCATTCAACATTATTGATTCCAGCTGCTTGAGGAAGATTTACAGTGGTAAGCATGTGTTGAAGACCATGACCAAATTCATGGAACAGAGTCTGAACTTCTTCAAAACTCATCAAACTAGGTTTATCTTTTGATGGTGGTGTCTGATTACAAACAAGATAAGCTACCGGAAGGGTCTTTTTGCCAACATTATTTTTATTTAAGCATTCATCCATCCAGGCCCCTCCTCTCTTTGATTCTGGACGAGAATATGGATCTAGGTAAAAGGATGCTATTCTGTTATCTTCTTTATTGAGGATATTAAAAAATAAAACGTCATCATTCCACAAAGGTGCTTCATCGGTTGCCTCAACTACTTTAATTTCAAAGAGCTTTTCGCTTAATTTAAATAAACCTTTCAAAACATCATTTAGTGGGAACCAAGGTCTCAAAGACTCTTGATCTAAATTTAGCTTTTCCTTTCTAAGAATTTCAGACCAATAACTAATATCCCATGGCTCAATATTTTGCGATTTTGGAAACCCCATAGCTTTAGAAAACTTATCAAGCGTTTCTAATTCAATTTTTGCGGTTTTGAATGCTGGTTCTCTCAATTCTTCTAAAAGGTTTTCAACATTTTTAATTTCTTTCGCCATTTTCGTTGACAAACTTAGTTCTGCCCAACTTTTATAACCGAGAAGATTAGCCTGTTTAGTTCTAAGAGTTAATATCTTTTCAATAATTTGAGTATTATTTTTTTCTCCTTGGGAGGCCCTGCCAACGAATGCCTTATAAAGTTTTTCTCTAAGGTTACGGTCGTTGGCATATGTCATAAAAGAAGTATAAGTTGGAATATCTAGACTTAATTTCCAAGGCCCATTTTTAAGGTTAACGTCGCCGTCTTTCTTTAAGTGATTGTGAGCGGAAATTGCCATCAATTCAAGTACTCGTTCAGGAAGACCATCGATTTCAGATTTTTTATTTAATATTAAAAACCATTTATTAGTGGCATCAAGAACATTGTTACTAAAGTCTGCTGATAACTTTCCAAGTTTTTCTGAAATGTTATTGAATTCTTCTTGCTCATTTTTTTGTAGTGAAATGCCCCTATGTTGCATCTCAAGTATTTCTTTATCTAAAATTCTATTTTTGATTTGATCAAAATTATTTATCTCTTTAAGCTTGACTAGAGAAGTGTAAATTATTTTACTTTGTCCAAATTTGTTACTCAAACTAATAATCTCGGGAAGAAATTTTGAATAAATATCTCTAAGACTTTCAGAATTATTTACAGCATTTAGGTGACTTATTACTCCCCAACTCCATCTAAGAATTTCATTGACTTCATTTAGAGGATTTATTACTTTATCCCAATTTAAATCATTTTGAATTAAATAATTAGATAAATTTTTCTCTATGTTTTTAAAATCTTCGGCTATTTTTTCTAGCACTACTGGAAATTGTTGACTAATATTTTCTGGAGTGAATTTTTTAAAATCCGGTAATTCTCCGTATTGAAAAATTGAGGTTTCCATTTATTAAAGCTAATAATCTAACTAATGTATGAAATTATTCCCACTAATTTAGCTAACGTTAGCTGTTGACTGAGAGCATTTGTTGAAGATTCATATAAATTAATTGCAACTTTTGGCCAGAAACCTATTACTAAAGTAGGCAACAATAAACTGAAACCAATTGTCAATTCTCTGCCATTCATTTCTTTGACTGTTGCTAGTGCGGGAATTCTAGGCCCAAAAAATACTCTTCTACACATTGATAGTAGGTAAATTGGTGTTAGGACTAGACCGATGGCTGCTATAAGAATTGTGATTGATCTAAAGAGAGAGCTGAATCCCTCTTGGCTAGTAATTCCTAGAAATATAGTTATTTCGCTTATGAAACCGCTCATGCCTGGTAATGCTAGAGAAGCAAGTGAGCTTGCTAAGAAAAAAGCAAAAGTTATTGGCAAGACCTTGGCTAAACCACCCATATTGGGAATTGATAGAGTATTAGTTCTTTCATAGAATGATCCTGTAACGAAAAACATTGCGGCTGCAATAAGTCCGTGACTGATCATTTGGAGCATAGCTCCGCTTATCCCTAAAGCATCTACCGCTCCAATACCTAAGAGAACGAAACCCATATGACTCACTGAGCTACAAGCAATTCTCCTTTTGACATTATCTTGGGCGAATGCATTTAGGGCTCCGTAAATTATATTAATAATTCCAAGAATAATTAATGCTGGTGCTATTTGCAGATGTACTTCGGGTAATATTTGAACGTTAAATCTTAAGAGTGCGTAGCCTCCCATTTTTAAAAGTATTCCTGCAAGTAACATTGAAACTGGTGCATTAGCTTCTCCATGTGCATCTGGCAACCAAGTATGTAGTGGGAAAATAGGTAGTTTCACTCCAAAACCTACTAAAAATCCAAGATAAGATAGTAATGCTAGACTTCCCGTTACATGTTTATTGGTTAAGTCAGTAATATTTAAAGTGAAATTATCACCACTTAATGCAATTGCTAAACCACTTATTAGTATTAGTAAGGAAGCTAGAGCCGTATAAAGAATAAATTTTGTGGCTGCATATAATTTCTTTTTTCCTCCCCAAATAGCGATAAGAAGATAAACCGGAACCAACTCCAGTTCCCATGCTAAGAAAAATAATAGGAAGTCTTGAGAGAGGAAAACAAGTGCTTGCGCGGATGCTTGAACTAATAGAAGAGCAAAATATAAATTAGATTTTTTTTTAATTTTCCAACTTGTAGCAGCTGATAAAAATGTAATCAACCCACTTAAAGCAACTAGAGGAGCAGATAATCCATCTACACCTAGAGACCACTCTAAACCTATGGAGGGCAACCAAGTAGCTCTTTCTACAAGTTGCAAGGCGCTATTTGAAGTGTCAAATTTCTGTAAAAAAACGCTTATGATTAGCAAAAAATCTATAAATAAAAAACTTAATGAGATATTCCTCGGGAGTGTGTTATCTTCCCCTTCCTCAGAACTCAAGAAGGGCATTATTAATGCCCCAATTAAAGGTAATAAAACTATAGATGATAGCCAAGGAAAAGATTCTAAATTCATTTATGTAATGAATAATTTATTTATTCTAGTTGAAGTTGTACTAGCTTGAGACTATAACATTAAAAATACCTAAGTAAAACTACTTACCAGAGATAGTATTGAATAGGCTACCTGTTCTTTGGAGGTTTAAAAATGGAGCTCTACTTGCCACACCTAATTTCTCCCATGCTTTTACCATCGCTTGACTTACTATTTTGCCATTTTCCTTTTGACATAATGCTAAGATACTTGGTCCTGCACCACTAATCGCGCACCCCAAAGCACCTGCTTTTAATGCTGCATCTTTGACTTCCAGTCCCCCTTTAATAAGTTTCCATCGGTATGGTTCGTGTAATTTATCAAACATTCCCTCTTTTATTAATTCATCATTTCCTGCTTTTAAGCCATTTAATAATAAAGTAAGTGCCCCCATATTTGTTACCGCATCGGATATTGGTACATTCTTAGGCATTACTTTCCTCGCATCACTTGTGCTTAAACGAATCGCAGGTATTGCTACGACAGCTTTAATGGAATCGTGCCAATCACACCTTATGATCCTCCATCTTTGAGAAGAAGAACGGGCTGTCAAGCAAAGCCCCCCTAAGAGAGAGGGTACTACATTATCAGGATGACCTTCTATATCAATGGCAAGTTCTAGGAGCTTTTCTTTGCTGAGTGGTGAGTCCATTATCGCATTTGCTCCAATTAGTCCAGCGACTATCGCTGTAGCACTACTTCCTAGCCCTCGTGCAGGTGGAACGGCCAACTTAACTCTTGCTTCAAGTGCAAATGGTTCCATATTCGCGGCCTCCCATACTTTCTGAGCCGCTCTAAAAACTAAGTTTTCTGGCCCTCCTCTTAAATGATTACCATCGGTACTTTCCATTATCAAATCAAATCTATCTCCACCACCTTCAATTCTTGTAAAAATAAATTCATTATACAAATCTAAAGCTGCACCAAGACAGTCGAATCCAGGCCCTAAATTGGCAGTTGTGGAAGGTACTGTTACCCTTATTTTTTTTCCTACTTCAGGAATAGACATTTCTTGTCACTAAGTTTTTAAAAGCATTTTGGCTCTGCAGGCTGCGCTAAAAAGTCCAAACTCTTCATCTAAAATTACTTTCATAGGTATTGTTTTAAGAATATCTTTTAATCTTCCCTTGTCGAAAAATTGTTTCATAAATAAATCTGATTTAAATTTTTTGAAATGTTTTGATGCGGTTCCTCCGGAGATCCATAACCCGCCAAAGCACAATTCTTGAAGTGCAACATCTCCCAATAAAGATGCATAAGCTCCTAACCAAATCCTCTCAACTTCGATCATTAGCTTATCCCCTTCTTCAGAAAGATTGCAAATTTTTTGAGGAAGTTCTTTTCTTGCAGCATCAGAAATTTTAATTTCTTTTAAATATTTTTGTAAAGGATGGTTTTGGGCATCAGGTTTGCTTAGTCTCCATTCGGCAATTCTTGATAAACCAGTACCGCTAACAATTCTTTCACAAGATATCCTCTCAACTTTTAGGTGATTCTTAAGCCAAATTTTTAATTCCCATTCTAATTTTGACTTTGGCGAGTATTCAACATGACCACCTTCACTAGCTAAAACTTTTACCTTTCTTCCTGATATTAGGCCTCTTGCAATGCCCAAACCAGTACCCGCTCCAACAATGGCATGCAAATCATTATTAGCACTTTCAGAATGCCCCCCATTTTGGATAATATAATATTGATTTTTTTTTAAATAAGGTATTCCATAAATTTGCACTGCAAAATCATTTATCAGCTCGCAGCTTTTAATATTAAATTTGTTCTGTAATACATTTTCAGAAATATTCCATGACAAGTTTATTATTTTTGCATTGTTTTTAGATAAAGGACCAGCTACTGCGAAACAGGCAGAAGAAGGATGAGTAACATTTTTGCATTCATTTTTGAGAAAATCTTCCAGGATTAGTTCAAATGAATCCCAATCAGAGGATATATATTTCTTTTTTAATATTAAGCTGGGAGAATCATGATTTACATCTTTTTTGTAAATTCCCAATAGAACCTTCGTACCTCCTAGATCACATGCGAGAAAATTCATCTATTTAAAATCATTCTGTTCTCCCTTTTTTTTCTATTAATTCATCCATTAATTTGTATAGAGTAGGTAAATTGAAAATTCCTAAATTTGTTCCATCCAAAGCTCTTAAGGCGACTGAATCAATTTCTTCTTCTTTATCTCCAATAACTGCAATTAGAGGAATTCTACTCAGAGTTGCCTCCCTAATTTTATATCCTATTTTTTCATTTCTAATATCAACTTTTGATCGATACCCTTTGAAATTTATCAAATGATTTAATTCTAAACATTTTTCATTATTTCTATCTGTAATACTCAACAAAATTATTTGGTAAGGTGCAAGCCAGATTGGGAATTTAGCTTCGTATTGTTCAATTAAAATTCCAATAAATCTTTCAAAAGATCCTAAAATTGCTCTATGTAGCATTACTGGATTTCTTTTCTCATTATCAATATCTACATAAGTTGCATCCAATCTAATAGGCATTGAGAAATCAACCTGAATAGTTCCGCATTGCCAGACTCTATTAAGACAATCTTTTAACGAGAATTCTATTTTTGGACCATAAAAAGCACCTTCCCCTGGTTGGAGTTCCCATTTTAGTTTCTTATTATCGAGAGCTTTGGTAAGAGCCTCCTCTGATTTATCCCAAATCTCCTCACTACCTACCCTTTTTTCAGGACGGGTTGATAATTTGATAATGATTTCATCAAATCCAAAAGTTTTATAAACCTCGAAAACAAGATCTATAAAAGTTGATACCTCTTCTTGAATTTGCTCTTCTGTGCAGAATATGTGTGCATCATCTTGAGTAAAGTTTCTTACTCTCATTAAGCCGTGTAATGCACCAGAGGGTTCATTTCTGTGACAAGAACCAAATTCAGCAAGACGAATAGGTAAATCTTTATAACTTTTTAAACCTTGATTAAATACTTGAATATGGCATGGACAATTCATTGGTTTAATTGCATAAGTTCTATTTTCTGATGCAGTAGTGAACATATCGTCTCTAAATTTTTCCCAATGACCGGATTTTTCCCAAAGAGATTTATCAACAGCTTGTGGGGTTTTGATTTCTAAATAATCATTTTTTTTAAGTATTTCTCTAATGTATTTTTCGAGTACTTGGTAGATTTTCCATCCATTTGGATGCCAAAAAATCATTCCTGGAGATTCTTCTTGTATATGAAATAGTGAATGTTTTTTACCAAGTTTTCTATGATCCCTTTTTTCCGCCTCTTCAATTCTTTTTAAGTAGTCATTGAGTTGTTTTTCTTTTGCCCATGCAGTTCCATATATTCTCTGTAATGATTCATTCTCACTATTACCTCTCCAGTATGAACCTGATAATTTGAGTAATTTAAAGTGTCTCAAATGTCTAGTATTGGGTACGTGAGGCCCTCTACACATGTCGATATATTCTTCGTGTTTGTATAAATTGATGAGACCTTCTTCAGGAATTTCTTCAATTATTCGTAATTTAAAAGTCTCATCTCTTTCTTTAAAAGTTTTAATTGCCTCTTCTTTAGAAACTTGTAAAATTTCAACGTCATAGTTTGTTTTTATTAATTTATTAATTCTATTTTCGATTTTTATTAAATCTTCAGGAGTAAATCTATATTCAGAAAAAATATCGTAATAAAAACCATCTTCAATTACAGGCCCAATCGCCATTTTAATATTAGGGTAAATTTGTTTAACTGCATGACCAATAAGATGAGCAAAGGAATGTCTTATTATTTCAATTCCTTCTTTATCTTTTGATGTGATGATTACAACTCTAGAATCACTATTTATAGGAATAGTTGCATCAAGAAGAATATCATTTACTTTCCCAGCAATTGTTGCTTTAGCTAATCCAGCACCTATACTCTGGGCAATTTCTAGAATAGTTACAGATTTTTCGAAAACCTTTTTTGAGCCATCAGGTAAGGTAATTATTGGCATAATTTATTTCTCCATTTCGAAGAATCCCAATTTTGATTTAACTCTTTTTAAAGTCTGATTTGCTAAATCTTCAGCTTTTTCCTTCCCTTCATTAAGGATTTTATTTAATTGATAGGGATCATTAATTAATAATTTATATTTTTTTTGAATAGGTTCTAGTGATTCAATAAGTTTTTCTGTAATTAATTTTTTAAATGTCCCCCATCCAGTTTCTGAGAAATCATTTTCACATTGAGAAATTTCTTTGCCAGATAATATTGAATAAATCATCAAAAAATTTTTAGATTCTGGTCTCTCAGGGTTGTTAAATTCAATTCCAATAGAACTGTCACTTTTTGCTCTTTTTATTTTTTTCGTAATTATTTCAGGAGTATCTAATAAGTTAATACGACTGCCTTCATTAGGATCACTTTTGCTCATTTTTTTTGAACCATCAATTAAACTCATTATTTTTGATCCATTCTTCATGATTATTGGTTGAGGGATTTTTAAAATATTTTTATCCTTACTAAATCTGGCATTAATTCTTTGTTGTGCAATATCTCTGGCAAGTTCAAGATGTTGTTTTTGATCCTCACCTACTGGTACAAAGTCAGCTTCATATAGAAGAATGTCTGCAGCCATCAGGATAGGATAGTCAAACAATCCAATAGATACATTATTTCCCTGTTTTATGGATTTTTCTTTGAATTGAATCATTCTTTCCATCCAATTTATTGGGGTCATGCAATTTAATATCCAACAAAGTTCTGAATGTGCAGAAATCTGACTTTGGACAAAAATTGAGCATATATTGGGATCTATCCCACAAGCGAGGTACAAAGCTGCAGTAGAGATAGTGTTCTGAGATAATTCTTTGGGGTTATATGAAGCTGTGATTGCGTGCAAATCAACTACACATAGAAATGTTTCATATTGCTCTTGAAGCGTAACCCAATTATTTATTGCACCAAGCCAATTCCCAATATGTAAATCACCAGTTGGTTGAACTCCCGAAAGAATTCTTTTTTTATTTGTCATCCTCTTCTACTTCGCTAGATTGGATCTCTTCAGTTGATGTACTTTTAACAGGTCTTGCAAAAGGGTCAGGGGCTGTTTTTGACTTTTCTTCATAAGAATTTTGTGATTGTCTATTCGGAGAAGAGTTTTTATTATTTTTTGCATATTCTGTGATTGATTCAATCAATTTTTCGTCTTTGATCATTTCGCTAAGTGTTCTAATAGAGAAACCCAGAACTGCAACGGTAGATCTCAATTGAAAGGTATCTTGTATTGATTTAACAGCTTTCATTTCATTATCACTCAATCTTATACGGAATCCACCTCCATCTCTTCTGCCGCTCGATCTATCTCTGAAATTAGATCTTTCATTGTTAGAACGACCTCTGAAATTTTCTTGTCCAGGATTATTGCTGAAATTTGAATTAGACATCTTGATGTTTCTTAAATTATTTAAATAGTCTATTAAATTAGCATCTTGTTATGCAATAAGTCTTTGTTAAAAGCCTTAATTTTTTATCTTTTGATTAAAGACTTATGAAATTTTGCTTTTCTCATTCACAAATTGCATTAAAATAAAAATTAGAAAAATAAAGTATTTTGTTTGATATTAGTAAAGACAACCTTTTAAAGGATTTCATAAGGTTTCCAAAAAAAAATCTTATTATTATTGTTTTATTCTTAGGTTTTGGGGAATGGTTCGTCAGTGACTTAATTCATTTTGCAGGAGGCTCAATAGGATTTTTTGCGTTGTGTTTGGGGGGATATTTTTACTTGAAGAATGATAAGCCTAAATTTAATGAGCCAAATAATTTAGATGGTTGGATAAATCTATGTAATGAAGATTTAAATTTTTTTGAAGAACTTGAAGCAACAAATAAATTACAAAAACAGAATTCAAAAAGACAAAAAATACTTGAATCTACTCTTAATAGATGTGAAAAAGAAAAAATAAGTTGCATTGGACAAAAAGATGATCAAAGTTGTCAGTCTGTTTTGAAAAGTTATTTTAAAGCAGATAAGTTTGACTTTGATTTATACGAAAAACTGCCAAAATACAATTCTTCTCAAGTTATTCCAGAAGAAGCTTTGAAGAGTGATGCAATCTTGTATTTTATAAACTTGCCTTTGTCGGCAAATGATTTTTTGTGGCTGGAAAAGTTTCCTAAAAATATGCCAATCTGGTTGGTGGCTTTAACTTCCAACGAAATAGAAGCCAAAAATCAGATAGAAGACCTAAAGTCTCAAATTTCAAGTGACTTTATAAATAAAATTATTACTTTTGATGTGAATAAGAATGAGATAACAAATATACCTTTTTCGTTAAGGAAGTTTTTCATAAGTTCATCTAAAAATATTGAAAATACAAAAAAAAGACTCTTGAAAGAACTTCATGTTGTCTGGCAAGCTGAAATTGAAGGGATAAGAAGAATGCAGTTAAAAGGTATACAAAGAAAAAATCAAATTCTTGTCGCGACAACTGTTTTCTTATCTCCTATCCCATCAATTGATGTTATGGCAATGACAGTACTAAATTCATTAATGATTAAAGAAATTAAGTCTATATGGGGATGTAATTGGTCTCCTGAAATTTTAGATAAAGTATCTAAAGAGATTTTAAAGACTGCAATTGCTCAGGGAGTTATTGAATGGAGTGGACAGACTTTAATTGGCATAACAAAATTACATGGACCAAATTGGCTTGTTTTTGGAACATTTCAGGCTGCCAGTGCTGCTTATTTAACAAGAGTAGTATCAAGTTCTTTGGCTGATTTTATGGCAATAACAAAAGGTGTAGAAGAACCTGATTTGGATTTTATAAAGAAAAATTCTGAGAAAATTGTTGAAAAAGCTTTTGAAAAAGAAAAAATAAATTGGCAAGGATTTATTTCTGATCTTAGAAAACCACTTATGAAACTATCTTTTAGTTGATAATCCAAGGATGAAAGTTAAATATGAGAAAAAATATTCTTATTTTAAGTTTGTTACTTCTACTTTCTCTTGCTTCAGGCTCATGCAAGAGAATATCAAATAAAAATGAAAGTAAAGAGGTAATTCTGGCAAGTTTCACTGTTTTAGCAGACATAATTAGCAATGTTGCTAAAGATGATTTTATTGTTAGATCAATAACGAAACCTGGAGTTGAAGTTCATGGTTACCAACCAACTCCAAGCGATTTGGTAAATGCCTCTAGTGCTTTTGTTTTTATTGATAATGGATTTGGATTTGAATTATGGGCTAAAAAATTTGTTTCTAATTTAAAAGTTAAAAGAATTACTGTCGCGGAAGATTTAGATCCTATTTTTATCAGTGAAGATTTTTATAAAGGAAAACCCAATCCTCATGCCTGGATTTCTCCAAAAAGAGGGATCCTATACGTAGATATTCTGGTGGATTCTTTATCAGAATTGAGGCCATCCAAGAGAACATTTTTTGAAGAAAATGGAAAAATTTATAAAGATAAACTCTCTAAATTAGATAAAGAATTCTCTCTTTTTATTAATAACTTAAATAAAGATAGGAGGTATCTAGTAAGTTGTGAAGGTGCTTTTTCATATTTAACTAATGATTATGGATTAGAGGAAGTTTATTTGTGGCCAGTTAATGCTGAGAGTCAAATTACTCCAAAAAGAATGGCAAGAACAATCTCACTAATTAAAGAAAAAAATGTCCCATCTGTATTTTGCGAAAGTACTGTAAGTAACGAATCTCAAATGGTTGTTGCAAAGGAAACTGGGGCTAATTTTGGAGGAAATCTTTTTGTTGATTCATTATCTGATGATAGTGGTCCTGCTAGTTCCTATATAAAAATGCTTGAGCATAATTTGGATTTAATTAAAAAAGGGCTTTTTTGAATTATGGAATCAATCAATTATCAAAACTTTAGGATTGATGCAGAGAATATTTGCGTAGATTACAACGGTAAGGTGGCTTTGTATGATGCCAATTTAAGATTGAAACCTGGTCAGATTTGTGGGTTAGTAGGAATGAACGGGGCTGGTAAAACAACTTTTTTTAATGCTTTAACTGGCTTTGTAAATATTTCAAAGGGAAAAATTAGAATAAATGGAGAGTCTGTAAGATCAGCTCAAAAAGATCAGACAATTGCTTATGTTCCTCAGAATGAGGGAATTGATAGTCAATTTCCAATAAGTGTTTGGGATGTAGTGATGATGGGAAGATATGGTTCGATGAATATTTTTAGGTGTCCTAGAGAGTCTGATGTTCAGGCGGTTAAAGATGCTATTGAGAGAGTTGATCTTACTGATCATTTATCTACACCTATTGGAAACTTATCTGGAGGTCAGAGAAAACGAACTTTTTTAGCTAGAGCAATTGCGCAAAGAGCGTCAATATTACTTCTTGATGAGCCTTTTTCAGGTGTTGATATAAGAACTGAGAAACTTATCTCGGAATTATTTATTCAATTTAAAAATGAGGGGAAAACTATATTATTATCAACGCACGATATGATTCATGTCCGTGAATTTTGTGATTTGGTTATTTTAATAAATAAAACTGTTGTAGCTTATGGCGAGACCTCTGAAGTGTTTACCCCTGAAAATATTACAACCACTTTTGGAGGGATCTCACCTGATTTTTTGTTTGGACCTGAATCCTAAATTTTAGATTATATGGAGCTCTGTTCTTTTTTAACTTTAGATTCATTCATAACAGATCCTTTAACTCATAACTTTATGAGAAAAGCACTTCTTATGAGTTCATTAGTTGCAGCTGTTTGTGGTTTTCTATCAAGTTATTTGACTCTTAAAGGATGGGCTTTAATGGGAGATGCTGTGTCACATTCGGTAATGCCTGGTGTTGTGGTTGCTTATGCATTAGGTCTTCCTTTCTCTCTAGGGGCATTTATTTTCGGAGTTGGTTCTGTAGCCTTGATAGGGTTTATTAAGCAGAAATCTAGAGTTAAGGAAGATACTGTTATTGGGTTGGTATTTACTGGATTTTTCGCTCTTGGAATCGTATTAGTTTCTAAGATTAAAAGTAATATTGATCTGCACTCTATTCTTTTTGGTAGTCCATTAGGAATATCACTTTCAGACGTAAAACAAACTATATTCATTTCTTTATTGGTAGTAATCCTTTTATCAATTTTTAGAAAAGATTTAATGCTTTATTGTTTTGATCCTAGGCATGCAAAAACAGTTGGGATTAACGTATTTTTTCTTCATTATTTACTCCTCACATGCTTATCTTTGGCAGCCGTTGTGGGTTTGCAGTCTGTTGGAATTATTTTGGTAGTTGCAATGTTGATTACACCAGGAGCTACGGCATATTTACTTACGGATAAGTTTGATAATATGACAGTAATTTCAGTATTAAGTGCAATTATCTCAAGCCTGATAGGAATCTATGTTAGTTTTTGGTTTGATCTTGAAACAGGTGGATCAATTGTCTTGGCACAAACTTTTATATTTTTATTTGCTTTTTTATTCGCTCCAAGATACGGAATATTTAAGTTAAAGAAATTATTTGCTGAGTATAAATGATAGTCGTGGAAGAAACTTTAAATCAAAAGTGGAATTGGTGGCCATTATTCCCCTTATATCCTTATGGAAAAAAGAAAACAATTTTAAGAGAATTAATTCCTGATCAAATATGGTCTTTGGAACAAATACAGGGACTTTATTATGTTGCGGTTCCAATAAGAATGACGGTAATAAAGGTTGATAATGGATTGATGTTAATAAATCCACTGCCACCTACAAAAGAATTAATAAATGAGTTAGAAAAATTAATTGCGATTCACGGAAACGTAAAAACAATAATTCTTCCGTGTGCCTCTGGACTAGAACATAAAATCGGACTGCCAGCTCTTTCAAGAATTCTGAAAGATGCAGAAATTTGGCTTTGTCCTGGACAATGGAGTTTCCCTATAAATCTACCACTAGATTTTTTAGGAATTCCATCAAAAAGATCAAGAATACTGTTTGAGGAAGGTACTCCACATACAAACTCCTTTAAATGGTCTTCATTAGGCCCACTGAATTTAGGACTTGGAAGATATCAGGAGATAAGCTGTTTCCATTATCCTACGAAAACTCTTCATGTAACAGACGCAATAGTTGGAATAGATTCCACACCACCTGAGATATTTAATTTTGATCCAACTCCACTTCTTTTTCATTCTAGAGAGAGAGGAGATCAACCTTTGATTGACTCCATCGAACAAAGAAAAAAAGGATGGAAAAGGTTAGTCTTATTTTCATCTTTTTTGAAACCAGGTAAATTAAATATTCCACCTTTAAAAAAAATATTAAAGTATTCATTTAAAAAAGATCTTAGAAATTGGAGATCTCATTTCGGTATTTATCCCTTTTTATGGGACGAAGATTGGGAATCTTCTCTTGTTGAAATAATGGGTAAAGATACTCCTAAGATTCAAATTCCACCAGTTTTACAAAAATTAATTTTTCCGCGTTCAAAAGAAGTTTTACTTAAATGGTTAGAAAATATAAAGTCTCTTGAAGATATGGAATATTTAATTCCAGCTCATTTTACGGCTCCTATAAAATTTACAATAGAAGATTGTCAAAAATTAATTAACGAAATTAATTCCCAAAAGTGGGATAAACTTCCTGAGGATAATAAATTTTTGATGGGTTTATATAAAAAGTTGTTTGAACTAGGAATAATTCCTGAAGAAGTAAATCTTTAAAAACTATTATTATTCAATAGACATGTTTTCATCATTTTTAAGAGTTTGTTCCAGCTCTTTTCTCTGCTCCATTTGTCTTAAAAAATATCCTGTCATCATTGCAGAAGATAATAAATTAGCAATGTTGTCTTTTGAAGATGTTATTTTTACATCAAATTGATCTGAAGGAAGCATTCCAAGAAGACCTTGAACATTATGTCTAATAATTTCTTGAATATCTTCACTAGCTGATTTTGCTACTCTTTGCAAAACTTCTGGAGATTGTTTTTGTAAATATTGGATTAAATCATTCTCATCGTTTGGATAATTATTTTCAGTAGCAAGAAATTCTGGATTAAACATTTCTACAACTTCAAGATATAAAAACCTTACAACATCACGTACCCATTAATCTAAATTATTAAGGGCAGGGAACCGAATAGGTCCAATTTTATTAAACGGCCAATATCTAAAAATAGCTTTACCAATAACCTTTTTATAGGGTAAAAATCCCCAAATATGCGAGTCCATACTGTTATTCCTATTATCTCCCATCACCCATAATGACTCTTCTGGGACAATAAAAGGCCCTATAGAATAATTAATATTTTTGTCAAAATCGTAATTTTTTTGAGCGATATCATTTAAGTAAAGGTTACCATCTCTTACTTCTATCTTGTCTCCAGGTATTCCAATTACTCTTTTTATTAGAGCAGTATCTGCTTCATAACCAGCATTAATTAATTGTTCCGGAACGTTAAAAACAACTATTTTATTTTTTAATTTTGAAAGATTTGATTTGGATGTGATTTTGGGGGTTACTTTCTCAACAAGAATCTTATCTTGTATTTGAAGAGTTGGAAGCATTGAACCGGATGGGATCCATCTTGGCTCTATAACCTGCCATCGTATAATTAAAGCTATAGATATCCAGATTAAAAGATTTTTTAAATCCTTTAGTATTGAATTTCTTTTTTCTTGAGTTGTAGACATGTTTTATTTAATTCAGTTATAAAGAAAATCCCAAAGCATTTATATAAATTATGACATCATCTATTGAATGCAAAAATTTTCTTAGAAGTTTACAACTTTTGAATCTTCTTATAAAAATAGGAGTTCAAAATTTAATATTATGTCCTGGTAGTAGATCAGCACCTTTAGCAATAGCTGCTGGAGAATTAAATAAATTAGGACTGGTGAATATTTTTAATTCAATAGATGAGAGATCTGCGGGATTCCACTCTCTTGGGATTTCTGCTGCATCAGGTAATCTTTCTTTAGTTATTACTACTTCTGGGACCGCCGTATGTAACTTATTGCCAGCAGCAGTTGAGGCAGACCGATCTTGTAAAGGTATTATATTTCTTACTGCCGATAGACCCTTAAGATTAAAAGATTGTGGCGCTAATCAAACAGTAAATCAAGAAGATTTTTTGAGTTCAGTATGCAGAAGGGTTTTAAGTACAAATCTAAATGGACTTCATGAAACACAGGAAAATGAAATCTTTAATTTAGTTCGAATTACTGAGAAACAAATATCAACTTTCCCAGGTCCTATTCATTTAAATATTCCTATTGATAAGCCTTTAGGTATTTCATTTTTGAATAAAAAAAATGTTTTAGAGGTTTTTGAGAGAATTTATTTAAAGAAAAAATATATATTTCAGGAAGTTGAAATAAAGTCGGATAAAAACAAATTCTTAGAAATTTTAAAAAGTTTAAATTTAGATGAATCTGGCATTATTTTGGTAGGTCCCTATCAAGGTTCCATAAATGATTTAACTTATTTCAATAAATCTTTAGAACGATTACAAGAAATTACTGGTTGGCCAGTATTTGCTGATCCTGTTTCAGGCGTTTATTCTGATTTGAGAGGATTAGTTGTGAATTGGGAATTAATCTTAAGAAAAAATAGCAATTCTATAAATTGTCATCAACTTTTGAGGCTTGGCCCTATGTCATCCTCAATTGATTTGAAGAGGTTTTTAATAAACTTCGAAGGGATACAAATTCTTATAAAAGAAAAAAACTATAGAAAATTGGACCCTATAAAAAAATCATTTGAATATGATTTTGGGCTATCAAATTTCATTAATCTATTGTTAAAAGAATTATCAATTAACGAAAAAAACAAAAAGTCTCTTACTCCGATGGCTCTAGAGTTAATAAAGGAAGGCGAGAAGATTAAAAAAATCATAAAAGAGAAAATTACTCAAGATACTCAAATTACTGAGTATATGCTTGCAAATCTTGTCCCAAAACTTTGGCCAGCTGAAAATCCTATAATGCTCTCCGCGAGTAGCCCGATTAGAGATTGGCTTACATTTTCTGAGAATGGTACTTTAACAAGAAATTGTTTCAGCTTTAGGGGAGCTTCTGGCATAGACGGTACTTTATCTCTTGCATTAGGTATTTCTAGAATTAAAAATCCTCTGCTTCTTGTGACTGGAGATTTGGCTTTTATTTATGATATAAACGGCTGGCTGATTGAAAATTCAATCAACATGAACTTAACAATTCTTCTGATAAATAATAATGGCGGAAATATATTTAATCGTATTTATAAAGAAAATTTAAAAGAAGATGAATTAAAAAAACTTTTTCTTATGCCAAAAGAAATAAACTGGCCAAAACTCGCAGAGGGTTATCAAGTAAAATTTAAAAATGTGACAAATATTAAAAAATTACGGGAGGCATTCGAATGGAGCATTTCTATTCGTAAATCTGTAATAATTAAAGTTGATATTGATCCTGAAAATGAAATTAATGAAAAAAATGCTCTGCTAGAAAAAATAATTAGTATTTAAATTTTATTTTTTTCTATCTTTGAATAATTAAAAATCATGAAAATCTTACCTGGGGAAACAACTTTAAATTGGTCACAATATAAATCTTTCGAGGATATATTGTTTCATAAATCAGATGAGGGAATTGCGAGAATCGCAATTAATCGACCTGAAAAAAGGAATGCCTTTAGACCACAAACTGTAGATGAACTTATAAGTGCATTTAATGTCGTGAGAAATGATGAAACTATTGGGGTAGTTCTTTTTACAGGGGCGGGTCCTGATAAGAAAGGTATTTATTCTTTTTGCTCTGGAGGTGATCAGAGTGTCAGAGGTGATAATGGATATGAAAATGATGAGGGAAAGCAGAGGTTAAATGTACTTGAACTTCAAAGATTAATAAGAAGTTTGCCTAAAGTGGTTATCGCCTTAGTCCCTGGGTTTGCAATCGGAGGAGGCCAGGTACTACATTTAATTTGTGATCTTAGTATCGCCTCTGAAAATGCAATATTTGGTCAAACTGGTCCCAGAGTTGGTAGCTTTGATGCGGGATTTGGAGCTAGTTATCTCGCTAGACTTGTTGGTCAAAGAAAAGCAAAAGAAATTTGGTTTTTATGTAGAAAATATAATTCTAAGGAAGCTTTAGAGATGGGCTTGATAAATGCAATAACAAAGATTGAAGAATTAGAAGCTGAGGGTGTAATCTGGGCAAGAGAGATTTTACGAAATAGTCCAACTGCTATTCGTATTCTTAAAGCTTCATTCAATGCCGAAAATGATGGAATTGCGGGTATTCAAGAATTATCTGGATACACAACTAAATTATTTTATTCGACTAAAGAAGCTCAAGAAGGTAGAGATGCCTTTCTTGAAAAACGTCCACCCGATTTCTCTGATTATAAGTGGACTCCCTAGGGGACTTTTAATAGAACTTTTAAAATAACTATCAATGAGAATTCTTCTTGCCGCTGCCGAATGTGCTCCAATGATCAAAGTAGGAGGTATGGGAGATGTAGTTGGTTCGTTACCTCCATCTTTGATTAAACTTGGCCACAATGTAAGGGTTATAATTCCAGGCTATGGGAAATTATGGAGTCTTTTGGAGGTATCGAATGAACCAGTCTTCAGAACAAATACTATGGGGACTGATTTTGCTGTGTATGAAGCAAAACATCCAATACATAATTATGTTATTTACCTAGTTGGTCATCCAACATTTGATGCTGACCAAATATATGGAGGTGAGAATGAGGATTGGCGTTTTACATTTTTTGCTAGTGCTACTGCAGAATTTGCTTGGAATTGTTGGAAACCTCAAGTTCTTCATTGCCATGATTGGCACACTGGAATGATTCCAGTATGGATGCATCAGGACCCTGAAATTAGTACTGTTTTCACAATTCATAATTTAAAATATCAAGGCCCCTGGAGATGGAAACTTGAGAAAATGACTTGGTGTCCTTGGTATATGCATGGAGACCATACAATGGCTGCAGCAATGTTGTACGCAGATAGAGTAAATGCTGTTTCTCCAACTTATGCTGATGAAATTAAAACCCATGAATACGGAGAAAGTCTTGAGGGATTACTTAATTACATATCAGGGAAATTACGGGGTATCCTTAATGGTATAGATCTTGATGAATGGGATCCAGCAAAAGATCCAGTCTTGCCTGCAAAATTTAGTCTTAAGAATTTAGAAAATAGGAAAGAAAATAAGAAAATTCTTCAGAGAGAAATGGGGCTAGAAGTTAATACTAAAAAATATCTTTTAGGTATGGTTAGTAGGTTGGTTGATCAGAAAGGAGTTGACTTACTTTTACAAGTTTCAAGAAGACTTTTATCATATACAGATTCGCAAATAGCTGTTTTAGGGACTGGAGATAGAGATTTAGAGTCGGGATTATGGCAATTGGCATTAGATTACCCAGGAAGATTTTCAGTATTCCTTACATATGATGATTCTTTATCAAGGCTTATATATGGTGGTTCTGATGCATTCTTAATGCCAAGTAGATTTGAACCTTGTGGTATTAGTCAACTCCTTGCTATGAGGTATGGCTCTATTCCAATAGTTAGGCGAGTTGGAGGTTTAGTAGATACAGTTTTGCCTCATGACCCAGAAAATAATATTGGTACAGGTTTTTGCTTTGATCGCTTTGAACCTATAGATTTTTACACTTCTTTGGTAAGGTCTTGGGAGGCCTTCAGGCACAAAGATAGTTGGGAATTATTACAAAAAAGAGCTATGAGCCAAGAGTTTAGTTGGCAAAGATCAGCTCTTGAATACGAAATTATGTATAAAGATGTTTGCGGAATAAAGGAACCATCGCCAGATGCTGCTGAAGTTGAAAAGTTCTCTTACGGACAATCAGCCGATCCATCTTTAAAAAAAAGTATGAATTGATTTTTTAATGGAACTTTCTTTATCAGAATTAAACGATGTTTTGGGCGATATTAAAAATCTGGGTGATGTTAAAAATGATTTTTTAAATTTTAAGAATATAAGTATTGATAGTAGAACCATATTAAAAAATGATCTTTTTATAGCTATCAAAGGTAAAAATTTTGACGGACATAGTTTTCTTCAAGAAGTTTTAAAAAAAGGAGTTAAATCTGTAGTAATTAAAGAAGGGATGCAGACATTACTTCCAGTTGACTATCCTTTTTGGGTTGTAAAAGATACTTTAGAGGCGTTTCAAAAATTAACATTGCTCAAAAGGAAAAAACTAAATATTCCTGTAGTAGCAATAACTGGTTCAGTTGGTAAAACAACAACAAAAGAGATGATTGGCGAAGTTTTAAAGAACCTTGGAAAAATTAAACTATCCCATTTAAATTTCAATAATGAGATTGGGGTTGGTCTTACTATCCTTGCAACAGATATAGAAGATAAGGTTTTGGTCCTTGAGATGGGTATGAGAGGGGTTGGAGAGATCGAAAATTTGTCTAAATATAGTGAACCCGATATCGCAGTTATTACTAATATTGGGACGGCCCATATTGGATTATTAGGCTCTAAAG
This sequence comes from Prochlorococcus marinus str. MIT 9107, assembly GCF_000759855.1. Taxonomy (GTDB): domain Bacteria; phylum Cyanobacteriota; class Cyanobacteriia; order PCC-6307; family Cyanobiaceae; genus Prochlorococcus_A; species Prochlorococcus_A marinus_N. The sequence continues at coordinate 69,463 of NZ_JNAI01000006.1, read as the reverse complement.
AAAATATTACTTATGCGAAGAGTGAAATTACTAAGTTTTTAAATCCAAATGGAGTTGTAATAATCCCTGCAGATGATTTTTTCCTAGAGGAAACTTTAAAAAGATACTGGAAAGGTAGATTAATAAAAATAGAATTATTAAATATAGAAAAGCCTCATAAAAATTTTAAGAAAAATAATAATTTGCAAGGATTTTATAATCCATCGAAAAAAACAATTTTAATAGAAGAAAATACCTTTGAGATCTCATTTGACGGCTTTCATAATGCTTTAAATTTTTTATTTGCTTATGCAGTTGCAAAAGAGCTAAAGATTGATTTTGCAAGTTTTAATAAGTTTAATTTCGCAAGTTTAGAAGGAAGGAATAAAATTCTTAAATCAGTTAAAACAACAATATATGATGAGTCATACAATGCCTCTCCAGAATCAGTAAAAGCATGTATTGAAAACCTCCTAGAAAAGCCAAGGAATCATTTTTTTATATTTGGCAGTATGCAAGAATTAGGAATATATTCTGAAAAATATCATACAGAAATATTTAACTTGATAAATAATTCAGATATAGAGAAATGCCTATTTATTTGCGATAAAAAAAATGCAAGATTTTATACTTCTTATCTAAAAAAGAAGAAAAAATTTTTAGTTTTTCACAACATTAAAGATATCCCAAAAGAGATTAACAAATTCACAAAAAAAGGTGATTCAATACTTATAAAAGGGAGCAGATGTTGGCAGCTTGAAAAAATTATTAAATTAATTCATTAAATCAAGGTTTCTTTTTCTTCCAATTGTCTATATTTACTTGTTTAGTTCTTGATATCGCTAATGAATTATCCTTCGAGTCTTTTGTAATAACTGAACCAGCTCCCGTTGTTACTGATTCCCCAAGATTAATAGGCGCGACAAAAACCGTATTTGCTCCAATACTAGAATTTTTGCCAATTTTTGTTTGATATTTTTTTTGACCATCAAAATTTGCAGTAATAGTTCCTGCTCCAATATTTGTAGATCTTCCAATAATAGAATCGCCAATATAACTTAGATGGTTTACTTTAGTTTCTTCCTCTAGTTCACTATTTTTTATCTCAACAAAATTACCAATTTTGCTATGAGAGGATATTTTAGATTTAGGCCTTATGTGACTATAAGGACCAATTTTTATATGATCCATTATCTGAGAATCATAAACAGTGGCATTTGAGATCTCACAATGTAATCCCACATTAGAATTTTCAATAAAACTATTTGGCCCAATAATGCAATTATTAAAAATTTTGGTTCTTCCTCTTATGTGAGTATTAGCCTCTATGATTACATCTTTGCCAATCTCGGCTTCTTCACTAATTGAACAACTCGCTTTATTTATAAAAGTTACGCCATTCAGCATATGCTTTTCTTTAATTGCATTCTGAATAATTTCTTCGCATTGTGAGAGTTGTATTCTATTATTAATCCCTTGTAGTTCTCCATTATCATCTACCTCTAGGCTCAAGGAATTTTTTAGCAAAGCAACTGTATCAGTTAAATAGACTTCTTTCTGGTTATTATTACTCTTGAGATTACCTATTATTTTTGACAAGCTTTCCCAGTTAAAACAATAAATACCTGCGTTTATTAATGAATTTAGTCGCTCTTGATTATTACAATCTTTTTCTTCAACAATTCTCTCTATAAAATCCCCATTTAAAAAAACTCTGCCATACCCAATAGGATTTATTTTATTAGTTGTTATTAAAGAAACATCTGCATTTTTTGAATCATGGAAATTTAAAAGCTTTTTTAAAGTCTTTGACTTGATGAGCGGCACATCTCCATTTAGCACCAAAAGTTTACCTTTATTTTTTTTTACTTCTCGACAGAGTACCTGAATAGCATGACCAGTTCCTGATTGCGGATCTTGAATAATAAAATCGATTTTTTTATTGTTTGGGATTGACTCTCGTACTTCTTTTGATTTATGTCCAGTAATTACAAAAATTTGATCAGGATTTAACTCTATACATGAATCAATTACTCTCTGCAAAAGAGTTTTCCCGGAAATTCTATGTAAGACCTTTGGCAAGGAGCTTTCCATCCTAGTGCCCTTACCTGCAGCCAATATCGCAACACTTAACATATTTTTTGAAATACATATATCTAAATTTAACTCCTAAAGGCCGACTTCGTCATTCCCCACTTTTCTCTCCATTTCTTTGTTGATAAAAGATTTGAGAATAATTGTTCATCTAATCTTTTCTTAATAATATCTTCTCTACTTGAGTTTAAATTTTGATCTCGATATGGAACACTAGCTTTAGTTAGGAGATGTTCCTCTTCCATTAGAGATAACTTTTGGAAATTTAATAAAGGTTTCAACTTGGCTTTATCAAATTTTGCTATCGCTACGGTTCCCTGACTCCAAAAATTTCTTAAATTAGAATCTGATTTAATAGTAAAAATTTCTAAACCAAGATTTCTTAATGTCTTTCTTACTGCGGCTGAAGAAGAATAAGTTATTAAATAACCCTGAGGATTAAGTTTTTGTGTCACCTTTGATAAAAATTCAATTGTCCAAACTTGTGGACATTTTTGAGGAGAAAAGCCATCTAAATAAATTAGATCGAATTTATAATCTGCAGGAATCTTATTAATTTTTTCTCTTGCATCACCCCACAAAATTCTACATTTGAAAAATTGATCCTCATAGAAATTATTTCGGTACAATGATTCAAATATTGTTTTAACTTTTGGAGTCCATAATTTCTTGAAAGATTTATTTGTTAGCGCATATTCAAGAGGCTTATTATCTATCTCCAAGGCATACCAATTTAAATACGATTTTTGTTTTATTAATTCGTTGAATAAAGAAGCGGAATTATACCCTAAACCAAAACATATATCCAAAACATTAATCGACTTACCTTTGAATCTTTGCAACTCAGAAGGGGCTGTAAACTTTATTTTTGTTTCATCAAGTGCTCCTAATAGGCTATGGAAATTCTCTTGAAAAAGGACACTTCTTAAAGAGTAACTGCCATCTTTTGTTAAAACTTCTATTAATTCAGACAAAGAATTTTTTGAGTTAGTTAGTTAGTTTGGCAAGGTCCTCCCAAAAAGTAGGATAAGAAACGTTAGATGCATTTGCTCTTATTATCTTTGAGTTGCCTTTTGCGAGGAGTGAGGCGATAGCAAGACTCATTGATACTCGATGATCAGTCTCACTGTCTACCTCCGCAGCATTAAATTTTGATTGTCCATTAATAATTAAGCCATCCTCTCTTTCTGATATTTCTGCACCGAATTTTCGCAACTGTCTCGTCATGACTTTTAATCGGTCAGTTTCCTTAACTCTTAATTCCTGTGCATCCTTAATTTCAGAAACTCCATCACAAAAACAAGCCGCCACAGTAAGGATAGGGATTTCATCTATAAGTTTAGGAAGTACATCTCCTTCGATAGTAAATGACCTTAAGTTATTTGCAGTCTTTACTTTGATAGATCCAATAGGTTCTCCTGCAATTGTTGACTTATCTAAAACCTCATAATTACAGCCCATTGAATCCATTACATTTAATATTCCTGTTCTAGTAGGATTTAATCCAATATTTTCAATTAATACCTCTGAATTTGGAACAATAGATGCAGCAATCATCCAGAAGGATGCAGAGCTTATATCTCCAGGGATTAATACTCTCTGACCAATTAAGTCGGTCCCTGACTTGATTACTACATTTCTTCCAAATTCCCCTCTAATACTTATATCTGCTCCAAATGCTTTCAACATTCTTTCAGTATGATCCCTTGAAGATACTGGCTCAATAACTGAAGTGTTTCCAGAAGCTTTGAGTCCTGCTAATAATATCGCGGATTTTACCTGAGCACTAGCTACTGGAGTTCCTAGCACACATCCTTTAAGTTTGTTGCCACTAATTGAGATTGGAGCTTTGTTCCCGCATTCTCTACCAAAAATTTTGCCGCCCATCAAAGATAATGGTTTTCCCACTCTCCTCATTGGCCTTTCATTGAGAGAACCATCCCCTGTTAAGATAAAATTTTTACCATCTTGACCGGCTAGTAACCCCATTAGTAACCTCATGGTGGTTCCCGAATTTCCACAATTGAGAATTTCTTTTGGCTCTTTTAATCCATCAAGACCCAAGCCTAAAATAGTAAAAGGCTCATCTTTTTTTATTTTTGGAATATTTACTCCTAATTTTCTAAGACAATCAGCAGTTGAAAGTGGATCTTCAGAATGTAAAAAACCCTCAATAGTAGTTTCGCCCTGAGCAATACTCCCGATTATTAAGGCTCTATGTGAGATGGACTTGTCTCCAGGTACTTTTATTTTTCCTTTTAAATTACCTCCACCTTTTATTGTGCGGATATTATTCATTTTTAAATTAATACTCGATAAATTTTTATAAATACAAATTAGATATATATTATCAATAAGTTTGTTTTTAAAAAAAAATATTCAAAGTAAGTAACTGTTTTCTATAATAAGTTCAGAAAGGTATTTGACCATTAATCTTACTTATTATCACGTTGCAAATGAAGTTCCAGAAATAAGCCCCGATGTTGCAGTGGTAATAGATGTTCTTAGAGCTACAACCACAATTTCTTGGGCTTTAAAAAATGGAGCTGATTCAATACAAGTTTTTGCAGATTTAGATTTGTTGAAAAAATCTGCAATGAACTGGAATGCTGATGAGAAACTAATGCTTGGAGAGAGAGGTGGAAAGAAAATTGAAGGCTTTGACTTAGGCAATTCTCCTTTATCGGTAACAAAAAAAGTTGTAAAGGGTAAAAGACTATTTATGAGCACGACAAATGGAACTAAATCGTTGCAAAAAGTTCAAGATGCAAATCATTTATTTGCTATGGGACTTCCAAATAGAAGAGCAGTTGCTGAAAAAATAATTTCACTTAAAAGTGAAAATGTTTTAATACTTGGTAGTGGTTGGGAAGGCTCTTATTCACTTGAGGATTCTTTAGCTGCTGGTGCTTTGGCTTCATATTTGAAAGCAAAATATGATTATGAAGTCAATATTCTTAACGACGAATTACAGGCTGCTTTAGCACTTTGGGAATTTTGGAAAAATGATATTTTAAAATGTTTAAAAACTGCAACCCATGGCAAAAGATTGACAAGTCTAGGAGATTATGAGGAAGATTTTAAATGTTGTTCGAAACTTGATTGCTTAGAGATTGTTCCTGCTCAAGTAGAAAGAGGAGTGATTCGTGCCTCATGATTTACGAATTGGTTCACTAGGAGTAAAGCCTTGACTGATTTTTTGGTAGCTGCATTGCAAATTACAAGTACTTCAAATGTTGAACGAAATTTTGCTGAAGCAGAAGAACAGATCGAATTAGCCGCTAGAAGAGGTGCTGAGTTAATAGGATTGCCCGAAAATTTTGCTTTTTTAGGTGAAGATGATGAAAAACTTAGATTAGCTTCTGAATTGTCGATGAAGTGCACAAATTTCCTCAAAACAATGTCACAAAGATATCAAGTATTTCTTTTGGGGGGAGGCTATCCTGTTCCTGCTGGTGGAGACAGTCACACTTTTAATAGGTCAGCACTATTTGGAAAAGATGGACAGATTTTGGCAAAATACGACAAAATTCACTTATTTGATGTTGATTTGCCGGATGGTAACTTATATAAGGAATCATCTACTATTTTATCGGGCGAGGAATATCCTCCTATCGTAGATGTACCAGGTTTGTGTAGGGTAGGATTATCTATTTGTTATGATGTGAGGTTCCCTGAACTTTATAGATATTTGTCTTCGAATGGTGCTGAGCTAATTATGATTCCCGCAGCTTTTACAGCTTTTACTGGAAAAGATCACTGGCAAATCCTATTACAAGCAAGAGCGATTGAGAATACAGCATATGTTGTAGCTCCAGCTCAAACTGGAATTCATTATGGAAGAAGACAAAGCCATGGCCATGCAATGGTAATTGATCCATGGGGAACTGTTTTATCTGATGCTGGAAAAACACAGGGTGCTGCAATAGCACCGGCTGATAAAGAAAGAGTAAAGAAAATTAGGGAGCAGATGCCGAGCCTAAAACATAGAAAAAACAAATTGTTCTCAAACTAATGTCAAAGTTTTTTTGTAATAAACTTTCTCGTTATATTGCCATTTTTTTATTTTTAAATTTTTTTATCCCGCCTTTAAGATCATCAAGTTCTTTAGCGGCATGGGTTTTAAAAAGTAATGGTATTTTAGAATTAAGAACTAAAACAAATTCAAATTTAAAAGCATACTTTCAGAAGGCTAATCAAATATATGGTGATAGATTCTGGGTGGATTTCCATGGAGAATTAAAAAATCCGAGGATCATAAAAGGTAATGGTCCAATAAAAGAAATTAGGTTAGGCAAACCAAATAAGGGCAAAACAAGACTAGTAATTGAATTTAAGGGAGAACCTTATTTAACTCCTTTGACTTGGAAGATGGTTGGCTTAAACAAAAATATATGGAGAATTAAATTATTTACACCAAAATATTCATTTAAAGAGATTGGTGAAGGTTCAGTTGAAAAGAGAAAAGGCAATATTAAAACAAACCAAGACTCAAGTTATATGAATAAAAGTGCTAATGATTACTTGCGATTGCCAAACGTAAAACAAAATAAATTCACGGTAGTTATTGATCCAGGTCATGGAGGACCCGATCCAGGGGCAATAGGTATTGGTGGGATAAGGGAAACTGATGTAGTACTTGAGGTTTCCAAGCTAGTTGAAAATTTACTGTCTGACAAAGGTGTAAAAGTAAGGTTAACAAGAAAAAATGAGGTAGATTTGGATTTACCTCCAAGAGTTTCCTACGCTAACAAAACTGATGCTGATATCTTTGTAAGTATTCATGCAAATGCCTCAAGAGGGAAAAGAAGAGATATTAATGGCTTAGAAACCTTTTACTTTAGAGGCTGGAGGGGTAGATTACTCGCTAAAAGAATTCAGAAACAAATTCTAAGAGTTTCCCCTGGTAGTCCTGATCGAGGGGTTAAACAAGGTAGATTTTACGTAATTAAAAATACTAGGATGCCTGCAGTTCTTGTGGAAATTGGCTTTTTAACAGGAAGATTAGATGCAAGAAGATTAGAAAAAACTGCACATCGTAAAAGGATAGCTTATGCAATTACAAAAGGAATCCTCGAATATCTGTCTAAAGTAGGGTGAAAATTAAAGTAGGTATATTTGATAGTGGGATAGGTGGTTTTACTATCCTTAATTCTTTACTAAAAACTCGAAACGATGTTGAGGTTTTTTACTTGGCGGACACAAAAAGAATCCCTTTTGGAAATAAAAATTTTAAGGAAATAAGATTCATTGCAAAAGAGATTTGTACTTTTTTTGAAGGCAAGAATTTGGATGCACTTTTAATAGCATGTAATACCACAAATGCATGTGCTCTTGATATTATAGAAACTAATCTAGGGATCCCTTGTTTTGAACTTATAAACTCAGTATCAGAAATAGTTAGTAAACAAATAATTGGTGTCTTAGCAACACAAACAACTGTCAGGTCATCATATTATAAAAACGCTTTAAGTTATAAAAATGAGAATTTAAAGATATTTCAACAAGAATGTCCAGAATTTGTATCAGAAATTGAAAAAGAAAAACTAAATATTAAAAAGTTAAATTACCTTTCGGATTTGTATTTAAGACCACTATTGGATAATAATATTGAAGAATTAATACTTGGATGTAGTCATTATCCTTTGATTTATGACTTTTTAAGAAAAAAATTAGACACCAATATAAAAATTATTGATCCATCAGAAGCGTTAATAAAAAAATTTAATGAATCTTTTTTTATTACAAAGACTGACCGCTATGAAAGTCTTTCTTACGAAAATGTGCAATTTTTTGTTACTTCAAAAAAAGATGAATTTTTCAAAAAAGTAAAAATTTGGCTTGAAATTAATAAAGAAATTAGATTGGTTAACCTCCGAAGCAATGTTTGATTCTTTAATATATGTATGAGGTCAATCATGAACACAGTAACAGAACTACTACAACCAGTTGAAAATGATCTTGATGATCTTATTCTTGAACTGAAAAATTTAATAGGAGCTGGTCATCCAATTCTTCAAGCAGCAGCTGAGCACTTATTTAGTGCAGGAGGGAAAAGACTTAGACCAGGTATCGTGTTGTTAATTTCAAAAGCTATATCCCATAATTTTACTCTAATAGATAAACATAAAAAGCTTGCTGAAATAACTGAAATGATTCATACAGCATCATTAGTCCACGATGATGTTGTTGATGAGGCTTCTACAAGAAGAGGGGTTGATACTGTACATAGCAGATTTAATACTAGAGTCGCTGTATTGGCAGGAGACTTTCTATTTGCTCAAGCAAGTTGGCACCTGGCAAATCTTGAAAATGTAAATGTAGTTAAATTACTTAGTAGAGTGATAATGGATTTAGCTGAAGGAGAAATTAAACAAAATTTAAATAGATTCGATTCAGCTCAATCTTTTTCCAAATACATAAATAAAAGTTACTGTAAAACTGCATCTTTAATAGCTAATAGTTGTAAAGCAGCTGGAGTTTTAAGTAATCTCAACGACGAAAAATTAAACTTACTTTATGAGTTTGGTAAAAATGTTGGTCTAGCTTTTCAAGTCGTAGATGACATCCTTGATTTTACAGGAAATGATAAACAACTTGGAAAACCCGCCGTAAGTGATCTTGCGAGTGGATATCTTACTGCACCAGTTTTATATGCATTAGAAGAGAATAAGAAATTGTCTGTTCTCATTAATCGAGAACTTGCTGAAAAAGATGATTTAGATAATGCTCTAAGTATCATAATGAATTCTAAAGCCATTGAAAATTCCAGAAAACTAGCAGAGGAATTTGCCATGCTTTCTAAAGAAGCAATAGTCTGGCTTCCTGATTCAGAGTACAAAAGGGCGTTAATGGCCCTCCCTGAATTTGTTCTTGGCCGCCTTTATTAGATTTTTAATAATAAATTTATCAGCTAAATTATTATTAAAATTTTTGAAAACAATAAATTTTTCGTTTAGGTTTATTAAAAATAGATTCATTTAATGGCATTAGATAAAAAAAATTCAATAAATAATATTCTAGACGAAAGGCGAATTTTTCCTCCTTCAAAAGAATTCGCAGAAAGCTCAAATATTAGATCTCAAAAAGAATTACTTAGTTTAAAAAAACAAGCCTCAGATAATCCAATTAAATTTTGGGAATCTTTCGCAAATTCCGAAATAGATTGGTTTGAACCATTTCAAAGTGTATTAGATAGTGATAATGCTCCCTTTTTTAAGTGGTTTAAAGAAGGAAAACTCAATATTACATATAACTGCTTAGATAGACACATAAAGAAAGGACGTGGAGAAAAAACTGCACTTATATGGGAAGGAGAACCTGGCGATAGCAAAAAATATACTTATGAGGAACTCCTAAAAGAGGTATGTAAAGCTGCTAATGCACTTAAAGAAATTGGAGTAAAAAAAGGGGATTTGGTATGTATTTATATGCCAATGATTCCTGAGGCGATGTTTGCGATGTTAGCTTGTGCAAGAATTGGCGCGCCCCATTCAGTTGTCTTTGGGGGATTTTCTTCGGAAGCTTTAAAGGATAGATTAATTGATGGAAATGCTAAATATATTATTACCGCAGATGGTGGATTTAGAAAAGATAAGGTTATTGAGCTTAAGAAGGCAGTTGACGCGGCAATTCAAAGTGGAGCAGATAAAATTGTTGAAAAAGTAGTAGTTGTTCAAAGGACTAAAAAAAATATTTCAATGGTAAATAAGAGGGATTTTTGGTGGCATGAGTTATTGAAAGATCAAAAAAGTTGGTGTGAACCCGAAATTATGAATAGCGAAGATAGACTTTTTATTCTTTATACCTCAGGATCAACTGGAAAACCTAAAGGAGTTGTACACACTACAGGAGGTTATAATCTTTGGACTCATTTGACATTTAAATGGATTTTTGATTTAAAAGATGATGATATTTATTGGTGTACAGCGGATGTTGGTTGGATTACAGGCCATAGTTATATCGTTTATGGGCCATTATCAAATGGCGCTACAACCTTAATGTTTGAGGGTGTTCCAAGGCCATCTAATTTAGGAGCTTTTTGGGAAATTGTTCAGAAATACAAGGTTTCAATTTTTTATACTGCTCCAACAGCAATAAGAACATTTATGAAAGCTGGACGTGAAATCCCTGATAAATATAATCTTGAAAGTCTTAGACTTTTAGGCACAGTTGGAGAACCTATTAATCCTGAAGCATGGATTTGGTACAAAGATGTTATTGGTAAAAATAAATGCCCCATAGTAGATACCTGGTGGCAAACTGAAACTGGGGGTGTGATGATAAGCCCTTTGCCTGGAGTCGTTGCGACAAAGCCAGGTTCAGCTACTTATCCCTTACCTGGAATTGAAGTTGAAGTTGTCGATAAGAATGGAGAAAAGGTAAAGGAAAACGAGGGCGGCTATTTGATTATTAAGAAGCCTTGGCCAGGAATGATGAGAACTATTCATGGAAACTCAAAGAGATACTTAGAGAGTTATTGGGAATATATTTCTTTTAAAGGAGAAAAGAATGTTTATTTCGCTGGGGATGGAGCACGTATTGATGAAGATGGATATATATGGATTATGGGGAGAGTTGATGATGTTATAAGTGTTTCAGGTCATCGGCTAGGAACGATGGAAATAGAATCTGCTTTGGTAAGCCATAAATTAGTTGCAGAAGCTGCTGTTGTTGGTAGAAGAGATGATCTAAAAGGTGAGGTTATAGTCGCTTTCGTATCTTTAGAGAAGAATGTGAATAGTTCTGCAGAATTATTAGAGGAATTAAAGAAGCATGTAGTTAATGAAATTGGAATTATTGCTAAGCCTGAAAAAATAATAATTTCTGACTCTCTTCCCAAAACACGAAGTGGAAAAATTATGAGGAGAATTTTGAGATCATTGGCGGCTGGAGAAAAAATAAGTGGGGATATAAGTACTCTTGAAGATAGTTCTGTTTTAGAAAAGTTGAAAGAAACATCCTAATCTAATTCATCAATTAAACTAGAAATTTTTTTAATAGTGTTTCTTTTGAAACTATCATCAGCCCAATCTCCTAAAAAATTTCCTCTTAGTCCAGCACTCGCAATAATAGTGTGTGTTCCATTTAACATTATCCCCTTTGAATTATCTTCTTTTCTTGATTTAAGGCAAGAAAATAATTTATCTGTTTGATCTAATTCGTCTGAATTGAATTTTATAAGGAAATTATTTTTTTGATTATAAGTTTTTTCAATTATTCTTAAAGTTCTTTCTGGACTTGGGCTGAATTCACTGTTGAATTCTAATCTTTGAGCAATCTGTTTTAAAAATGGAATTGATTTGTTAGCACTAAAGTTATTGAAACTAATTGATATGAATCTTTCGCAATTTCTTCCACCATCAGGAGAAATTAAATGAAGTTTACATCCAAGACTATGACCAATTCTTATTGATGGAATTGATACTCCTATTCTTTTAGATATGGATATTCGGCAATTCTTAAAATCCTTCCATGCTTTAATAGAAAGTTGTTGGTGATCAAATTGAGGAGTGTACTTGTATGCATGTACTGCGTAATTTTTATTTATTAAGCTCTCTATAAATCTTCTATAGGTTAAATCTGGTTTAGATGCTAAGTAACTTCCACCAATGAATTCTATAATTTTCTTAGGTTTTGATGGCCAATAACAAAAATTGTTAAATTGATATTTTGTAAAAGTCATTTTTTATGATTTTTTTTATCTAAGAAATTTTTAAAAATTATTCTCTAATCAAATTTGTTTAATAAATATAAATTTAAAAGAAATTTTTAATAAATGCGTCAATATAAATTAAAGTGTTTTCTTCTAATTGGAACTATCTAACAAAAAAGAATTAAATCAATTGGATTTTCTTCCTGATCAAATTAAAAGTAACCCCTCTGAAAAAAATGTTAATAATCAAATTAAAAAAATTGAAAAAATTTTAATTCTTGATACCGAGACAACGGGGTTAGATGAAAACAAAGATGAAGTGATAGAAATAGGTTGTATTTTGTTTGACGTATCTTTTAAATGTGTACTTTCACAGGTCTCATTTTTATTCCCGGTAAAAAACAATGATGCTGAACATGTAAATGGTATATCTGCAGAAGTAACTAATATTCCTCAACCATGGGTAGATGGATTGAATTTCTTTTTAAAACTTGTTGATTGTTCGGATTTCATTGTTGCGCATAATGTAGAGTTTGATAAGAAATGGTTTGGGAAGGGAAGATTGCCTAAACTTAATAAAAAATGGATTTGCAGTTTAGAGGATATTAATTGGTCTTTTAAAAAATCACTAAAAACTAGACCTTCTGTAACTCATTTAGCTTTATCTTTTTCAATACCAGTTTGGAATTTGCATAGAGCTTTGTCTGATTGCTTTTATCTATCTGAGGTCTTCAAAAAATGTGATAATTTAGAGGAACTTTTACTAAAAGCTATTGAACCTAGGTTTTTATACAAGGCATTGGTTAGTTATGATGATAGGCTATTAGCTAAAAATGCTGGTTTTAGATGGAATAGTCCTGTGCAAGGAGCCTGGTCAAAAAAATTAACTATTGATGAGGCAAAAAGTCTTGATTTTAGAGTAGAGATTTTAAATTAATATTTAATTAATTTTTGATTAAGTAAATATTTAGTGCATTTTACAGGGCATCCATTTTTTACCCATTTCATGAGCTCCAATACATCCGTATCTTGAAGCAGCCTTTTCAGCTTCTTCTTTGGTGTTAAAAAGATCTGACATTATATTTTTCTTGTTTGAATTTGAAATTTGTTTAGATTGATTATGATTGTGGTTTTGAGAATTAGGTGAATACTCCCATACCCCCATAGTTGTAATGCCACCAGAGATAATTCCCATCCCCACCACTGACAAATTGATAATTCCCATTGCTACGGCACCAAAAGAAAAAACACCCATGGGAACTACTCCAATACTTATTACTCCCATTGGTACTATTCCTATTGAAACAATACCAAGCGGTGCTATTCCAAAAGCAATTTTTTTTGGTTTAGTACCACAATGCTGACTCTCTTTATTTTTATTGATTTCCAATAGGTTTACTAAATGTTAAATTAAAATTGTCTCACAGAACAGCCAATAAAATTTAATTTCTGTAGTAAATTAAATTTTTTGAATTATTTTCTAGAACTTTGAATAACTTAAAAAATCTTAGAGGAACGGTAGACCTATTACCTGATCAATTAATAAAGTGGCAAAATGTTGAGAAAATTGTATTGGAGCAACTTAAAAGATCATCTATCAAAGAAATAAGAACACCAATATTGGAAATGACTGAATTATTTATAAGAGGAATTGGTGAAGGAACAGATGTTGTAAGTAAGGAAATGTACACATTTTTAGATAGAGGAGAGAGATCCTGCACTCTTAGGCCTGAAGGGACGGCCTCAGTCGCACGAGCATTAATACAAAATGGAATATCTTCTAATCCCCTTCAAAAACTTTGGTATATGGGACCTATGTTTAGATATGAGAGGCCACAAGCAGGAAGGCAAAGACAGTTTCATCAATTAGGTGTTGAATTTATAGGATATGAATCAGTGAGAAGTGATGTTGAAATTATTGCTTTGGCTTGGGACATCTTAAAAAAATTAGGAATAAAAGAACTTAATCTTGAAATAAATACGTTGGGTGATCTGAGTGATAGATTAAATTTTCAGGAAAATTTTTTAAAGTGGCTAAAAACAAACAAAAAGGCTCTAGACCTAGATTCTCAGAATAGGATTGATAAAAATCCCTTGAGGATTTTCGATAGTAAGAATATTCAAACAAAAAAAATCCTTGAAAATGCTCCAAGATTAATTGACTTTTTGTCTGAAAAAAGTCGTAAAAGATATTCATACTTAAAAAAACAATTAGAGATTTTAAAAATACCTTACTTGGAAAATCTTAATCTAGTGAGAGGCTTGGATTATTACACCCATACTGCCTTTGAAATTACTAGTGGTTCTCTAGGCTCTCAAGCTACAGTTTGCGGAGGAGGTAGATATGACGATTTAATAAAACAAATGGGAGGCCCAAGCACCCCTGCAATTGGTTTCGCTATTGGTTTAGAAAGATTAATCTTACTCGCGGGAAAAGAGCTAGAAGCTCCAAGAAATACTGATATTTATATTATTAATCAAGGCTTAATTTCTGAAACATTAGCCATGGATTTATCAAGAAAATTAAGAAATTATGATTTATTAGTTGAATTGGATTTGAGTGGAGCCTCTTTCTCTAAACAATTTAAAAAGGCAAATAAACTAAAAGCTAAAAGTATTATTGTTATTGGTGATGATGAAGCAGCTAATAAAGAATTCATTATAAGACTTTTTGATAAAGCAAGTACTGAAAATAAAGAATTGGCAATATCTTTTGAAGATGATATTACTTTGGAAAAGTGGCTAATTAATAACTTGCTTGTAAAGTAATGCTCCTCAAATTAATGATAATTCTTCTTTTTGTACTAATTTCCCTTTGTTTGAGGAATTGGCTTAAATTAAATAGAAAAAAAAGATTTTTAAAATCTAAAAAATTAATAGCCTTCAATAAGAAGAATCTAAATAATTGGATGCATTTAACTAAAAAAGAAAGATATAACTTGTCAAAACAAGAATCTATTTTCTATCTGGATAAAAGAAAACTTTTATTAGATGAAATTAGAAAAGAATATAAAGAAATATCTAGAGTTGATTCTCAAAAAAATATAAAGAAAAAATAATAATGGAAAATTTCTGGACTTCGAAAAAACCTATAAAAGGTTTAAGACATTTTGTCTTAGTAAATAAGACGAAAGAAAATGGACAAAAATATTTTTTAATGGTTTCGGTTGTTGATTGCGAAATTTATTTGAAAATTACAGAAAAAGAATTAACAAGCTGTTGTAATTGGGAAAAGGGATGGCTCAATCTCCTTAAAACTGAATCGATTACTCAAGAATATGTTCGATTCAAATCTTTAAAAAAGAAAGAGGAAATTAAAAAAATTTTTCTTAACGAGGATTCTTTGTTTAATATTTCTTAATTTGAGATAAAAAATATTTTTCAGCTTTTTACTATAGATACTAGGCTTTTTGCCAATTAACAATTATTTAAAAGTTTTACCCCTTTCAAAAAATTAAAATTAACGTTATTAAGGATTAATAATATTTACTTAATTCAATGTTAGGGGATATATGGAGCTCTTCCGAGCTAACTGCTGAAAATTTAGGAATAACTGAAATTAAACTTTCTTTTTTACGTGATAATGGAATACTTAAGCCTGGAATTCATTGGAAAAGCTCTCCTCTTGGTCAAAAAAAACCTTGGAGGCCTAAAGCCCTCTACAATATAAAAACTTGTAGAAATATTATTAATAAATTTTACGTTGAAGAAAATTTTAGTAATGCAGCTTAAAAAAATATTATTTGAAGATTAATTTAGAAAGATATATTTGATTGCTATTCAACTAGATTTTCATCCTTACAGTCAATTATTGTGTTATGCAAAGTTGGATATAAGTTGATCATTTTTATATATTGTTCTGATTCTCTGTAGGATTTTGCAGCTTTTTTGTAATCAACCTCAGATTTCATTTTTTGTGAAATTTTGCTAGGAGATTCTTGGAAGGTTTCCATTTTATTAGGTGTCTTATCACCTTTTTAATAATTGTTTGAGAATGGTCAATAATTAGTATGTTTTTATGAAACAAAATTTTATTTAATGTCAGCAAAAAGAAATTTATTAAAAATATCTGAGTTGAAAAAATCTTGATTTTTTTTATTTAATTTTTATCTCTGAGAATAACTTTTCTTATTAAATCTAACTTCTTTGCCATGCGATTTTACTTGAGATGATTTTTTTGATTAATTATGGCTAGGATTACTAACCTTTACAATTTTGTTGTGAATTCAACTCTTTGGTGAAATATAAAGTATTCTCAAAACGTTTAAGCTAATCATTTCCTAATATGCAAACATATGGAAATCCAGACACTACCTACGGATGGTGGGCTGGTAATTCAGGTGTAGCAAATCGCTCAGGAAAATTCATTGCTGCTCATGTAGCTCATGCAGGATTAATTGTTTTCTGGGCCGGTGCTTTCACCCTTTTTGAACTTTCACGATTTGACCCCAGCGTCCCTATGGGGCATCAACCTCTAATCGTTCTTCCTCATTTGGCAACTCTTGGAATAGGGTTTGATGCTAATGGCGTTGCGATGGGAGACACTAAACCTGTTCTTGCTATAGCAATAGTTCACTTAGTTTCTTCTATGGTTTTAGCTGCTGGAGGACTTTTACATTCTTTACTTCTACCTGGAAATTTAGAAGATTCTGATGTCGCAAAAGCTAGAAAATTCAATATTGAATGGGATAATCCAGACAAATTGACATTTATTCTTGGCCACCACTTAATCATTCTTGGTTTCGCAGTTATTGCTTTTGTTGAATGGGCAAGAGTTCACGGTATTTATGATCCAGCTCTTGGTTCTGTAAGACAGGTTGAGTACGAATTAAACTTGGCAAAAATTTGGAATCATCAAACAGACTTTTTGACTATCGACAGTCTAGAAGAAGTAATGGGTGGCCATGCTTTCCTAGCTTTTGTTGAGATTACTGGTGGTGCTTGGCATATAGCTACTAAGCAAGTTGGTGAATATACCAAGTTCAAAGGAAAAGGACTTCTTTCAGCGGAGGCGGTTCTATCTTGGTCTCTAGCTGGAATAGGCTGGATGGCTATTGTTGCAGCCTTCTGGA
Source organism: Prochlorococcus marinus str. MIT 9107 (assembly GCF_000759855.1). Classification (GTDB taxonomy): domain Bacteria; phylum Cyanobacteriota; class Cyanobacteriia; order PCC-6307; family Cyanobiaceae; genus Prochlorococcus_A; species Prochlorococcus_A marinus_N. The sequence continues at coordinate 52,663 of NZ_JNAI01000006.1, read as the reverse complement.
GTGCATCTAACACTACAGTTTATCCTACTGAATTCTTTGGTGAACCTCTTCAATTGAAATTTAGTATTTCACCATATTGGGTGGATACTGTTGATCTCCCTGACGGTGAGTACACATCAAGGGCATGGTTAGCTAATGTTCATTACTATTTTGGATTCTTCTTTATTCAAGGTCATTTATGGCACGCTTTAAGAGCACTAGGCTTTGATTTCAAGAGAGTTACAAATGCTATCAGTAATATTGATAGTGCAACAGTTACTCTTAAAGATTAATTCTCAAATTTCATCACTTATATTAAAAGGCTCCTATTACAGGAGCCTTTTTTTATTTGAAAAATTTTGTTTGTTAATTTAGATTTGTAGTTATATGTTATTGAAATCATTGAATATTTTTTCTCTACAGAACAAAGATATTTTTTCAAATTCTCTATTAATAAGTTTTCTTGGATTTTTGATTATATTTTTCTTCTTGATATTTGGAAGGAGATTTAAGCTGGCTGTTCAGCTGGAGAGGTTTGGACTTCCAATAGCAGTTATATCCGGAATTTTAGGTATATCTATAGGTCCCTTTGGAACGATACACCTCTTGCCAAAAGAAACTATTAATGTTTGGAGTAATTTCCCTACTCCACTTTTATCATTGGTCTTCGCAACTTTAATGATGGGCAGACCCATCCCAAATATAAATGGTTTAGTTAAACCAATATTTAATCAGTTTTTGCTTGCTCTTTCACTAGGTTTCGGGCAATTCTTCGTTGGTGGGCTAGTGGTTAAATATTTTTTACCTCCATCGATGGATACAAATCCTCTAATGGGATGTTTGATCGAGGTCGGTTTTGAGGGAGGCCATGGAGCTGCAACTATAATCGGTGCAAGTTTTAATAGACTAGGTTTTCCAAATGGTTTAGATCTTGGTCTGGCTATGGCAACAATGGGTCTTTTATCCTCTTCATTGTTGGGCAGCATATTTATTTTTCTTGGCAGAACTTTAGGTCTTTCAGATACTGAGACAATTTCTGAAAAAAAGGTTGATCTAAAGGAAAACACTAAAATAGGAATTTCTGCAGATTTAAGAATTTTGATAATAAATCTTGGATTCTCCGGTATGGCAATCTCTTTTGGTGTATTGTTACTTAAAATTTTAAGATATATCTCAAGTTTTTTTGGTGAATTTTCTAAAGAAATTATTTTTTCACTCCCAGTATTCCCTTTTATTCTTATAGGCTCGCTACTTATTAGATATATTTTAGAAAAAACAAAAAATACAGAATTTATTTCAAATATTTTGCAGAGAGAGATTGGAATTCTATCTACAGATTTATTGATTTTTACAGCTATGGCAAGCTTAGACATCGCTGTTGTTTTTGAAAATTGGATACTAATTTTAGTGTTTACTCTTTTCGGTTTATTTTGGAATTTAATTTGTATTGCTTATTTTGCATACTTTATATTTAAAGATTACTGGTTCGAAAAAAGTTTGATAGAGTTTGGTAACTCTACAGGTGTAGTAGCTTCTGGATTACTCCTTTTGAGGCTTGCAGATCCCCAAAATATTTCCAGGACTCTACCAATTTTTACATCTAAACAGTTATTCGCACAATTAATTCTATCAGGGGGATTATTTACAGTTTTGGCACCATTAATGATTTCAAAAATTGGAATAGATTATTGGACAGAAATTTGTGCTGTTATTACATTCGCAATCTTGCTTATTGCATTTATTTTTAATAAAGGAGAATTGAAAAAAAATCAATAATATCTCTAAAATTGTTTTAGATTTGTTTTTATTTTAATTTAATGTCTTTTCACCACTACGATATTCCACCTCAAGAAAACAAAGGGAAGTGGTTTAGAAGTCATTTACTTGGTAGGGAAATTGAACTTGGTGAATTGTATAGCCTAGGGTCAAACGATTTGGATTTGCTTATGGCGGAGACTGCAGAAATTAGAAGTGATCTTGATTTTAAGGAAAAGAATATTGGAAAATTTAGGACTGCAGGATATTTTTTGGAGTTGGCACGGATCATTGAGAAAAGGAAGTTGCTAGAAAGCTAATTACAAGGAAAATAGTTCTTTCTAGAATTTGCTGCCCATAATTCGTACTTGTACATTAAGGATTTAAATTTTTTATTATTTTCAAAGGAATCTAACCATTTTTTTATTGGGGTCTCCAAATAATTTGTTTTTTTTTGATTTTCACAGGCGATTTTAAATTGTCTTACGAAAGGCCAAATAGACCAATCAGCGATTGTGGGGTTATCTCCAAAAAAATATTTGTTTTCTGTAAGAATTTTGTTCCATTTCTCAATAAATTTAATCGCTTTTGTGAAATGAAATTCTTTATTAATATTCTGATATCTTGTGGCATATTTAAAGCGATCCAAATGATATTTGAATTCGTTGTCATTTTCATTAATTATTTTAAAAATATCTTCCTTCTTATTATCAGGGAAATAGATAACTTCAGTGTTTTCTTTTTTTTTCTCTGAGATTGCCCATAGGATTATTTCAAGGCTTTCTTCAATAACTTCGCTATTTTTTTTTATTAATATTGGAACCGTTTTTGTCTTTGATTTATTCAGAAAATCAAGAGGTTTATTTTTTAAATCAATTTCTCTTATTTCAACGCTTATTTCGCAAATCAATAAGGCCCATCTGACACGCATTGCGTATGGACATCTTCGAAATGAATATAAAATATCTGTTGTCATTTTGTAAAAACTTTTAATTTCCTTTGTTATTTGAGTATTATTTATATAGGAATCAAATTAATTTTACAACGCAAATGGCGGGATATGTTTACCTTATAAGAGTCGGAGATCTTTATAGAATTGGTAAAGCGGATAATCTCGATAAGAAAATTAAAAAATTAAAACCAGATGAATTATTAACATCAATTATGACAAAGGAGCCTGAAACTCTTGAAGCAAGGTTACTAAGAAAATATAAGTCGCAAAGAATTCCTGAAACTGGTTATTTAAAGCTTTCTAAAAGACAGATTAGAGAATGTAAAAAGCAGTTTGAATTAAAGGGAGGCTTACCTCATACTTTAGATGCTGAAGTTTCAATTAGTCTATTCGCATCTTTTTTATTGTTTGCATTAAGTTACTTAATTTTAAATTATTTAAATTTTGGATTTTTAAAATCTATATCTTATTCGTTTGGAGTGGCTTCTTTTCCAATGGTTGTGTTATTTATTACAGGTAGTTTTGGGGGGTATTTTTCTGAAGATTTATCTCTTTTTTCATTGTTAACTAATAGAATAAAAGGCCTTTTTATAGCAATTGCAATGCTATCAATGGCTTACTTGCTTTTCAATTTAGGCTAAATTTCATAATTACAATTTAATGCGATTTCAAATGGAACTGATTGTTTTGGGAGCTTCAAAATAGTTGAGCATATCTCAGCAATATCCTCAGGTTGTGTCATTTTTGATTTGTCTAGGGAGGAGATGTTTTGGGCCATTTCTGTATTAACCCAACTTGGGCAAATTGCTGAAATTCTTATATTTTCATCCCAACCTTTATTTCTCATTGTTTGGCATAATCCCATCAAGGCAAACTTTGAAGAAGAATAAGCGGCTAAATCTCCTTTAGATCTTTTACCACTCATTGAAACTAAAACAATTATTCTACCTCTGCCTGAATCGCATAAATGATCCCAAGAAAGCCTACATAAATTCCAAATTGCTAAAAAATTGATATTTAGTGTATTTATAATATCTTCTTCATCGCCATCTTGAAATAAGAAAGGAACTTTCGATAATACTCCTGAACAATTTATTACTGAATCAAATTCCCCAAATTTATCTATGGTATTTTTTATCCAATTTTCGGCTGTGATTTTTTTTAATGCATCATATTGGTTGATTATAATTTTCCCTTCTGGCCATTTTTTGGGATCAATAACGCTTCCTTTTAATGATTCTAAATCTCTTATGCCAACACTAATTCTATTGCCTTCTTTTAATTCTTTATGTGCAATGCTTAGTCCAATACCTCTATTGGCTCCACTTATTAGTATAGTTCTCATTTTTAAAACTATATATTTGGAAAAATTATCCTAAGTAACATTTTAAATTCTCTACCATGCATAATCATCAGACCTTTTTTTACACTCCATGGAGCCTTTATAAACATTATGCACATTGCATATACTATCTCTCTTAAAGATAAAGTATCAGTGAGAAAGCCATACCATTGATTTTTAGGTAGTTGGAAAAAACTGCCAAAAAATTCTCTCAATAGTTTTTCGTCAAACCTCATGAGTTTTTCTAATCCAAATTGGTAAAGTGATTTCTTTCTGATTAATTCTTTTGACCATAAAGTTTCCCAACCTTTTCTAGCAATATGATAAGTAGTAAGATTTTTGTTTTTAATTGCTTCTGATACTGCTTTTGCGACAAGTGGAGCTCTTCTTAAAACATTACCAATTAAATATCCAGATGCAGGATGTACCATTGAAGCAGCACCTCCATATCCAAGTATTTGTTGTTTAAAATCTGGTATTGGCATATTCATTGGCAGAAATAAACCAAGCTCTTCATGTTGCATGCTTGTGATAGATATATTTCGATAAGACAGTCTTTTCTCTAGTCTCTCTTTTAAATTTTCCATTGTTAGAGGATTTACTAAACCAAGAGACGTCTCTTCAAGAAAATATTTCCCATCCCCCATATCCATGGCATAAAGAAAAGTGGGCGGTTCTTTTTTTTGCTCATCATTAAGATGGTCATTTCTATAGTCCATTAAGACAAACTGCCCTTTTTTAAGCGGAGGTTTACTAAAGTTACCCACAATTCCGTAACAAGTTTGGACTGCTAAAGGACCACACGATTTTAATTTAAGAAAAATAGGGTCATATCCTGTTGCATCTACTACTAATCTTGCAGAGTAGGTCTCGCCATCTTTTGTAGTTACTGTACTTTTGTATTTTTCAAAATGTATTTTGTTTGCAAAGCCTTGATGCCATCTAATAAAAGACTTATTACATTCATTTAACCAAAAATTGTGGAGTTTCTTCTTATCAAATAGTCCATAATCTAGTGAATGTTCGGTGGCTTTATTCTCTTCGTCCTGTTCTTCTAAAGCGCCATGACCAAAAAAACTTACAGTATTCTTCCATCTATATTCAAGTAAATCCTGAAGCCCAAGTTGATCAACCTCTTTTCCCCAAATACCATAAGTGTTTGGCCAAGGTTCATCTGGTCCATTTGGAGAAAGCACTTCTACTTCTAACTTTTCCTTACCTAAAGCTGATGCAATTGCCATGCCGGCAGGCCCTGCACCCAAAACAAGAACATCTGGCATGCTTTCTTTTGACATTAAATATAAATCTTATGATTAAAGAAATTAATGTAATAAATTATTATTTCTGCGCTAAGTTTTTTATATTTCATCCAATACTTTATAATAAGAGTAGATTAATAATAATCAAATTACTTAATTACTAGTGACTATGTTTTCAGTGTTTTAACAATAATTTATAAGATTACAAAATAAAAAAAAACTTACATATTTTTTTATGATAAAAAAAATATAATTTTTTAAATGGTTAAAAATAAAAATATTTTAATTACTGGAGGTAATTCAGGAATAGGTTTTTTTGCCATGATTAATTTACTAAAGACTAAAAATAATATATACCTTGTAATAAAATCTGAATTAAGAAAGAATGAATTTTTAAGAAGAATAGAGAAACATTTTGATAAAAATTACCTCAGTAAATATTTAAATATTATTGAAAATTGTGATCTTTCCGATTTAGAGAATATTAAAAAAATTAAAGATTATATTTTTACTAAAAAGATTTTTTTAGATGTAATTATCTTAAATGCAGGATTACAATATACAGGTTCATTTTATCCTAAAGTATCAAAACAAGGCATAGAACTAACTTTTGCAGTTAATCATCTTGCACATTTTTACATAGTAAATCTCTTAAAAGATTTTATTAATAATAAAGAAGAATCCAGAATTATTATTACTTCATCGGATGTACACGACCCAAAAAGCTCAGGTGGAAATATAGGAAAGAAAGCAGGACTTAATAATTTAGTTGATTTCCGAGAAAAGGTTACTGGAAGATTTTTAAACTTTAATGCTGATGAATCTTATAAAAATAGCAAGTTATGTAATATTTTGTTTGCGAAAGAACTTTCAAAAAAATTAAAAAAATCCTGTAGTAAGATTTCTGTAATTACTTGGGCTCCTGGTTTAGTAATACCAGATGATGATTCGGGTTTTTTTAGATATAGTAAAAAATTCAATCTCTTTGGTTATATGATTTTTTCTAAAGTTGCAAATAATATTTTAGGAATTTCTGAAAATGTAGAAAATGCTGGCGAGATAGTTTCTAAGATTGTATTTGACCCAAAATTTAATAATATTGATTACGTACATTTAAGTAATAAACTTATATCTTTTAAAAAACATAAATTAGTTGAAAGTCAGGTTAGTAATGAAGCAAATAGCTCTGAGTTGGCATCTAAACTTTGGATTTTAAGTGAAGAGATTTGTGGATCATTTGGCTTTGTTACTTTCAATATTTAAGGTTTGTGTAGGGAATGCAAACTCTATCTTATTTGCAGCGAATTCCTCAATTATTTTTAAATTTATAGATTGTTGAGCCTCCATCGCAGCAAGATAATTATTGGTTGGAATGTAATAAACAAGTTCGAAATTAAGACTGAAGTCCCCAAAATCTGTGAAATGACATCTATCAAAATAGGCATCTTTTGTCTCTTCAACAATTTTTTGAATTATAGTTGGGATTAATTTCATTAGTTTTGGAGAAGTTTCATAAACAACTCCTAATTTATGCACTAACCTCCTTTTTTTCATTTGCGCATAATTTGAAATTATTCCATTTGTTAAGGAGCTGTTGCTCATTACTATTACTTCTCCATTAATACTTCTTATCCTTGAGGATCTTACTCCTACTCTTTCAACCATTCCCAAGACTCCTTCAGACTTTATAAACTCACCTTTTTGAAAAGGTTTATCAAGTAAAATAGTTATATATTCAAAAAACTCCTGAACTGGATCTTTCAAAGCCAAACCTGCTCCAATCCCTCCTGCACTTAGTAAGGCCCAAATAGCAGTCATTTGTACTCCTATATTTTGTAAGAAAAATATTGAACCAATTGTCCATGTTAATGCTTTTATTAGCGGAGTTAGTGAAGATATCATTGAACTGATAGAGGAATCATCAATTTTTGATGTCGATTCTGTCAAGGATCTTATTATCACTTTGTTGAGTGCTTTTATGATTATTATCAATATGAATAATTTCTGAATATTTAATAAGACAGATATAAAAGTTATTTCATCTGCGAAAAAATAGTCGATTGAAAAATAAAATGAGAGGAGGAAACCTATTGGTTTTATAATTCCAGCGATCACTTCAAAAATAAAATCGTCGAAATTTGTTTTTGTCCTTTTAGAGATCTTTTTTAGAAAATTTTTTGAAAGCCTGGAAATTATTATCGACAATAAAATCCCAATAAAAAAAATAGATATTGCTAAAAGGAAATTTTCAGTAAACAATCTCATATTCAATTAAAACCTAAAAATTTAGCTCTTAATTTAATTTTAAATTATCTCTAAACAACAAACCAGTCTTGATTTCTTTTTAACTAATTATTATATTTTTAATTTCTTTAAATTCTTCCCTATCAGCAGTTTTGCATAATTCAAAAATTATTGACTCAGTAGTTGTTAAGATCGCTCCCCTCTGAATCATTCTCTTTAAGGCTATGTCATGATCCACCCTGTTGCGACTGCTCATTGCATCAGAAATAATGATTACTTCAAATCCTTTTTGTAAACAATCGATGACTGTTTGCTGAATGCAAATATGTGTTTCGATGCCACAAACTAACAAATTGGTAATTTGTTTGTTTTCAAGTTCTGTCAAAAATTCTTTTCTATTAGCTAAGCTAAATTCCATCTTTTCAATTTTTTTAAATCTGGCTTTGGGTAATAATTCAGGTATTGTTGTCCCCAACTTGAGTGGGTTCTGTTCAGAAACAATAATGTTTTCTTCTAAAATTTGATATGCATTTATTAGCTTTTTGACGTTTTTGATTATTGAACCCTTATTAAATATTGGCTTTATAATTTTTTCCTGAATATCTATAATCACCAAGGCATTTACTTTCGGTAATATTTGATTAGTAGAGTTTTTCATAATCCTTATTCATTTCTACATGAAGATATATTCAAAATAATATTTAGAAGAACTTTCGTAAATATTTTAAATCAAAAAGTTGTTTTACTCTCATCTAGGGTTATTATTGAGAATAGCCCGGAGTTAATTGTTGACATTATCCTCTCAATACAAAGTCATTCCATCTCCTCTAGGCGATGATTTACATAAAGATGGGAAGAGGTTAACACCCCAGAGGCTAAAGGTTCTTAATTTATTTGAAAATATTGGTTCTGGAAACCATTTAAGCGCTGAAGAAGTTCATGAAAAGTTAGTTAAATCAAGTTCCAAAGTTTCACTTGCAACTATTTATAGAACTTTAAGACTTTTAGTACAAATGGGTTTTCTTCATGAATTAGAACTTAGTGAGGGTGGCCATAGATACGAATTACTTAGTAACGAAACTCCTGATCATCATCACTTGATTTGTATTAGGTGTGGAAGAACAGAAGAATTTGAAAATGAACAGGTTTTAGAAGCAGGTAAAGTTGCAGCAAAAGTTAATGGATTTAAACTAATTGAATCCTCTTTAAACGTAAGAGCTATATGTCCTAATTGTATTTAATAAGTTTTTTATTTTTCAAGTTAAAGTTCCTCCGCAGCTTGATCCTGCACCTGCAGAGCAAGCAAAACAATGTTTTTTTACAGCTACCCCATAGTCAAAAGTAAAAGATTCATCAATTAGATCAAAAACTGTTCTTGGCCCTTTATTTGATCGGAAATTTATTTGTTGATTAAAGTCACAATCATAAATTTCACCTAGCCAATTAACACTAATAGTATTCTTACACATTAGATTTTTTAAATTATTTTCATTAAAATTGTCTTTTAGTAATTTATAGTATTTGTTAAGCTTCCCTTGTCTTTTTAGAGATTCTTCATATCTATTTATTGGCATATTAGTTATTGTGTAAAGACTGTTAAAAACAATATTATATTTGTCAAATAGTATTTTTTTATAATCCTTTTCTAATTTTTCCTGCGATGGAGGAAGAATTGGGTTTACGGGATTATAAACAAGATTCAATTGTAAACCACTTTCTTTCTTGCCGTAGCCTAAATCATTAAGAATTTTTATTGCATTAATACTTTTTTCAAAGACTCCATATCCTCTTTGAAACTCAACATTATTTTTTTCATAACATGGAAGCGAAGCTGTTACTATTACTTTATTATTCGCAAGAAATTGAGGAAGATCTTCATATCCCTTTTCAAAGAAAATTGTCAAATTGCATCTATCAATAATATCAATTTGTTTGGTGCTTAATATAGTAATTAGGTTTTTAAACTCTGGATGAAGTTCTGGTGCACCTCCTGTAATATCTAAAGTCTTGATTTTGTATTTATCAATTATTTTTGGAATTAGAGAAATTATTTCATTGGACATCTTTTCCGTCCGTAGGGGACTTGAATTTACATGACAATGCTTACAAGCTTGATTGCATCTATAACCTATGTTGATTTGCAATGTTTCTATAGGTTCTTTATTTATTGACGGGAAATTTTCTTTCATAAACTATTATTTATAAATTGTCATTCGAAACTTAAAAAGTCAACTATTTTTTTTTAAAGTTTGATCTCTTTTTAGCAAGTTCAATAAACCAACTTATATATTCTTTGGGCCCATTTTTAAAAACCATATCAAACTTTAATTTGTCATCAACATCACTGATCCCTATTAAACCAGTTTTTTTTGTAGATGGTCTTTCAACTTCACCAGAGCTACTATCTACGAAAATTATCTTATTATTAGTACCAAATTCATTACCGAGTATTTGTATAAATTCTAGAAAAGACCTGTCACTCCCACCTCTTAAATAAATTTTATCAGCATTATTTTTTTTTGATGTTACTGTATCCCCCACTCCTACAATCAATGGCATATCGCATTTGTGAATAGTTTTTTTGCATAAATCAATTTTCTCTCTAACAGATTTAGGCGAATTTCTAAAATTAAAATTACGCCCAAAAGGAGATTTGCCAGTCTTAATCTCAATAAATTTATTTAAAAGAAATAAAACACCAGAATCTTTAACTGCGCCTGAAATAAGTAATTGTATATCTGTTGATCCAATATCATTTTTAGTAGACAGTTTGATTATTTCTTTACTATTCTTATTTCCTAAATTTGGGGAAATATGAAGAAAAAATGAATTTTTAAGCCCTTCTGATTCGGCTTGGAATATGATATCATCCATCATTTTTTCAAAATTAATTTGAATAAGCTTCCTTTTATCCGAATCTTTACTTACTAAATCAAAAAGACTATTAAAATTAATGGTTGGGGAGAAGCGTGTTTCACATATCGATTTCGCGGCATGAAAATTGATATCTTCTTGGCTAAGTTTTGGGAAAATATTCTTAACTATTAAATTAAACTTTGGCCTTATTAAACTAGGAACTTTAGATAAAAAATTCAGTTCTTTTTCTGATACACCTTCAAAACTTATTTCACCTTTGCTATCTTGATACTCTACTCCACAGGCTGCCAAGCCTCTTAAATATAATTCTTCATTTTTAGGCACATTAGTACTTCTCAAGCTTCTTTCTATTATTCTATTAACCCCTCTCGGCCCTTCATGTTCACCGCAAGTTAATACAAAGAATTCTTCTGCTAACTCTTTTACTGCATATATATATTTTGATTCCAACTCTCTAGTCATTGGATCTTTAACTAAGGGTATGCAAACCCCATCAATGTCTTGAATAAATAAGATATTTTTTGAAGAAATTAATTGTTTTTGGATGTTCAAATTATTTCTTAAATTTTCCATATTTATAATTATTCCCCTTCTGGAAATTAATACTTGTCCTAAAAATTATAAATTAAAAAATTCAAGATTTACAATAAAAAATTTGCTATGATCAAAAATTGCTTTAATGTAGAAAAATGCTGGTATGGGTAAGAAATTAAAAAAATTATCAAGAATTTCCAAAAATGAAGAATAATTTTATAGAAAACATAAATGATGAAAAATATTTTTATTCATTGAGTGAAGACATAGAGAACAGCAAAGTTGGATTCTACAGTGTTGGTTTATATCCTGCATCGTTAGCATACAACTGCGCTATGCATGGAAAATCAAATAATATTCTCTTAGCTCCTAGGGAAGATAGAGATTTGTTAGGTGCTTTCTCAAATGATGTTCTTTCTGATATGGATAATGAGATTATTGAAAAGATTAAGAGAATGGGACATTATTCTTCAGAGGGAACGAAAAAGTCTTTTGATCTAAAAGATCTTCTTCTAGAATGTGAGATAGTTATTCTTGCTTCAAACAGTAATCATATACAAGATGATGTTAAACATGCTTTAGAACTCAGAAAAAATTTAAAAAGAGAAAATGTGGTTCTTGGCTGTCTAGTAGGTTCTTTTTGCATTGATAATAAAAATAAAAAACCTTTTATTATCTGTAATAAATATCCAAATTTAGCTTTTTTTACAGGATTTCATCGTCATGGAGCTTTACGAAATCCTAATGATAGTTTTACTGCAAATTTCTGCCATCCTGATGCTTTTACTGCTCTAATAGGAGCTCGAATTTTGAATCAATTGTCACCGAAAATTCAAGTTTCCCCTGGAGTTCATAATATTGAATGTCAATATATAAAATCAATAAAAAATATTTCATCCATATTTGCAGGTTTTGTAAATAACTTTCATTCCGATAAGCCAGGAATGCTACCTACCATTAATACGATTTTGTTAACTCAATGTTTAGATCAGGCCGCATCAGTATCATTACAAGTTAGAAAAGAAAATAAATTCGAGAATAAATATCTTTCATTAAAAGAACTTGGTTATGGTGAAGAAATAATTAGTGCAAAGGAAATAATTAATGATAAATTCCATGAAAAAGGAGATTATACTTTTTCTCAATTAAATGCTGTAAAGGCTGATGTTTTAGGTAGCATGACTCTACCAACTGAAGGAAAACCAACACGAAATTTTCAAGCAGGACAAGTTTTATCAGATATGCTTTTGCAACTCAGCAGGTGTCCAAAAGATGTCTCAGAATTTGTAAATTGGTGTAATAAATACTCTCTCAGTCAAGGAGATTTAGAAGGTCTAAAATCCTTAAAATTTTGGCCAGATATTTATAAAGAATTCAAAATTAAAAATAATAATTGTTCAATGATTAATCTGATTTATTTATGCTTTAATGCTAATTCAGAAGAAAAAAAAGAAATTTATAAAGTTTTAATTAGTTCAGAAGAAATCACTAATTTTTGCCAAGAATCTGTTAAATCTGAATTAGCTTTAGAACTAAATGAAAAATTAAAAGGAGATTATATTTTTAATGATATCAAAAATCTTTACAAGAAATTGTTTACTGACAAAGAGGAAAACGATCTTAAAAAAAAAGAATATAATAATAAAATTTCAAAAAAAAATCCAAGTTATATCAATGTATTGAAAATTATTAATAATTATTTTAATAATTGATTTTTTGTTTGATTTGCTAAAAAGCTAAGTGCTTCATTTATTTACTAATCTTGATTACGGGGTTAGAATTATTATGGTTTTAAAAGGTTTTTTTTGAAAAAGGAATTATCACATCGTTCTCATGAACTGAAAGCTCTTGGTTGGAATCAAGAAGACTTAACAAGATACGAAGATTTATGGGACTACAGTCAAAGATGGGGATTAATAAATTTAGAAAGAGAAGATAGACAGTTTTTGAAGAAAGCAGAAAAGTTGTTACCAAAGATCCAAAATAAAAAGATATCCGTTAAAAAAACTATCGAAGAAAAATCATATTATTTATGGTTAAATTTTTACCTCGGTGAAATTAATATTTTTAGTAATTCTAATCTTCCAAAAAATAAACATGGTGTTTGGACACTATTAATTGAAGAGGAAATGAAACTTCTTAAGGAATTACAACCAGTTATGGGTCTTCCAGATACTTTAAAAGCCAAGAATCTATTCGCAAATAGAAAAGAACTTATAAATAAAGCTTTTATCGAATTTGACGCTAAAAACAACGATAAGAGTTTCAATTTTGATGAGGTTCTAAAAAACTCTGAAAAAGATGTTCGAAAGAATTGGAAATCAATTACTGAAAAAGATCCTGAGGCTAATAAAACTTTTCCAATAATTGATTCTACAAATATTGATAAACTCAGATCTGCTATAAAAGAGGATTTGAGTTTATATATGAATGATAATTACCCTTCATTAAAAAAGGATTTATAAATATTTATCTTTTTTTTGTTTTTTTTTTGGACTTTTTTAAGTTAAATAGATAATAGGATTATTTAAAAATTTTGAGCAACCAAAAGTTCGAGACTCTTCAGTTACATGCAGGCCAAGTACCTGATCCAACTACAAATTCTAGAGCAGTACCCATTTATCAAACTAGCTCGTATGTCTTTGATAATGCAGAGCACGGAGCGAATCTTTTTGGATTAAAAGAATTTGGAAATATTTATACTCGACTTATGAACCCCACCACAGATGTCTTCGAAAAAAGGATGGCTGCTTTGGAGGGAGGTATGGCAGCACTTGCAACATCCTCAGGTCAAGCTGCTCAATTTTTGGCAATTGTGAACTGCATGACAGCAGGGGATAATTTTGTCTCTACATCTTTTCTGTATGGAGGAACCTATAATCAATTTAAAGTCCAATTTCCAAGATTAGGAATAGAAGTTAAATTTGCTGATGGTGATAGTATCGATAGTTTTAGAAATAAAATTGATAATAAAACCAAAGCAATCTATGTCGAATCAATGGGAAATCCTCGGTTCAATATTCCAGATTTTGAGGGGCTTTCTGCTTTGGCGAAGGAAAATGGAATTCCTTTAATAGTGGATAATACCCTTGGTGCAGGGGGTGCTTTAATAAGACCAATTGATTTTGGCGCCGATGTTGTTGTGGAAAGTGCAACGAAATGGATCGGTGGGCATGGAACAAGTATCGGAGGGGTTATTGTTGATGCAGGAACCTTTGATTGGGGAAATGGTAAATTTCCACTTATGAGTGAGCCAAGCGCTGCTTATCATGGGCTCGTTCATTGGGACGCTTTTGGTTTCGGTAGTGATATCTGTAAATCTTTGGGATTACCTGATAATAGGAATATAGCTTTTGCGTTAAGAGCAAGACTTGAATGCTTGAGAGATTGGGGATCAGCTCAAAGTCCTTTTAATTCATTTTTGTTATTGCAGGGCTTGGAAACTCTTAGTTTAAGAATAGAAAGACAAACTTCTAATGCTCTTGAATTAGCAAAATGGTTAGATTCTAATTCTAATGTAAGTAGTGTTAATTATCCTGGCCTAGAATCTGATCCGTATTACTCAAGTGCCAAAAAATATACATCTGGAAGGGGAATGGGTTGCATGCTTATGTTCTCTCTTAATGGAGGTTATGCAAATGCAGTAAAATTTATTGATTCATTAAAATTAGCAAGTCACCTTGCTAACGTTGGTGATTCAAAAACTTTAGTCATTCATCCGGCTTCAACAACTCATCAACAATTATCTGAAGATGAACAATTATCTGCAGGAGTTACTCCCACGATGGTAAGAGTTTCTGTGGGAATTGAGCATATTGATGATATAAAAGCAGATTTCGAACAAGCACTTTCACAAATCACATAGGAAAGGAGATTTATTGGCTTTAATAATTCCTGGTAACTATCACAAGATTAGTGATGTTGAGAAAAATCATATATCTTGGATCGAACCAGAATTGGCAAAAAGACAGGATATACGTCCTCTTCGGATTGGTATTTTGAATATCATGCCTCTTGGCAAACAGTATGAATTTAACTTACTCCATCCACTTGGTTTATCTCCTCTTCAAATTGAGCCAGTTTGGATAAAGCTTAAAACTCACTCTTATAAAACATGGGATCTTAATCATCTAAATAATCTTTACATAACCTGGGAAGAAGCAAATAATCCAGAACCGTTAGATGGAATCATTATTACTGGAGCACCTATTGAGCACCTAGCCTTTGAGGATGTTAAATATTGGGATGAATTTGTGAAAATTGTAAAAGAAGCCAGAAATTCTTGTGCGAGTACTCTCGGGTTGTGTTGGGCTGGCTTTGCGCTGGCTTATTTGGCAGGGGTTGATAAGAAAGTTTTTGATAGGAAATTATTTGGGGTATTCCCTTTAAAAAGTCTTGTTCCTGGACATCCTTTGATGGGTACACAAGATGATGAATTTATTTGTCCTCAAAGTAGATTTGCAGGATTACCAGATTCGGAGATGGAGAAGGCCCAAAAAGAAGGGAAATTGAATTTGTTGGCTTATGGAGAAAACGTCGGATATACAATATTTGAATCTAAAGATCAAAAACAATTTATGCATCTAGGTCATCCTGAATATACGGTCCATAGAATTATTAGTGAAATCGAAAGAGACAAAGAAAAGGGAGATGTTCCTCCTCCTGAAAATTTTGATCTAAATAGTTCAAAAACCGCTTGGAGATCTCATAGGAATTTGCTTTTTCAGCAATGGCTTTGGTTTTGTTATCAACAAGTTAGTCTTAATTAACTTGTTTTAATGAGCGCTTTCTATCCCACCTAGTCTTTCAAATAAGTTAAGACTTTCTTTATTTAATCCTACAATTTCCACTTTAGAACCGCCATTCTGGAATTTTCTAATAATTTGCTCAAGAGCAACAACACCACTTTGATCCCAAATATGAGCTAAAGACATATCAATTTCAATATTTTCTGGATGTTCATGAACATCAAATCCTTGTAAAAAATAAATTTTACTTACAAAAAATAATTGTCCCTTTACTTTGTATGTAGTCAAATTATTTTCTTTTGCTCTTGATACAGTTATAACTTTTGCGACTTTTCTGCTGAAAAGAATTGCAGCTAATGCAACTCCTGCAATAACTCCAAGTGCAAGATTATGAGGTTTTGTAAGCATAGTAACTGCAAAAGTCATAAGCATGACTGAAGTATCGCTTTTAGGTATCTTTCTAATATTTTTTAATCCATTTATATCTGCCGTACTTATTGCGATCGTTATCATGATTGCTACTAAAGCCGCCATTGGTATTGCTCCAATCCAAGACTTCAAGAGGATGATCATAATTAGGAGAGATATACCTGAGGAGAGGGTTGATAATCTAGATTTGCCGCCATTTTCAGTATTCATTACAGATTGCCCAACTAAGGCACATCCTGCCATCCCACCAAATAGAGATGCCACAATATTTGAGATTCCCTGTCCTCTTGCTTCTTTGTTTTTATTAGAACTTGTATCAGTTACATCGTCTAAAATGTCTTGAGTTAAAAAGGTTTCCATTAAACCCACAAGAGATATTGCAAGTGATGTCGGTAAAATTATCCCTAATGTTTCAAGACTAAAAGGCACTTTCCCATTTTCTATTGATCCAAAAGGTAGAGAAATACTTGGCAATCCATCAGGTAATTTACCTAAATCGCTAACTGTTGGGACATCTAGATTAAAGAATATGCTTATAAGAGTAATTACTACTATTGCGATAAGTTGAGATGGGACTACTTTTGTGAGTTTTGGAAGCCCATAGATAATTACTAATCCTAGGATTACAAGGATCCAAACTACTGGAATCTGAGAGTTAACTGGATATTGACTTAAAGTTTGGTCAACTAATCCTTTTGATTCTTTAATACCTATTCCTAACTGAGGTAGTTGTGCCTGAAATATTAAAAGTGCCAGTGCGTTTACAAATCCACTTAATACTCCTGTTGGGACGAATCGCATTTGGTAGGCAAGTCTTAAATATCCCCAAAGAATTTGGAAAATTCCAGTTAATATTCCAGCTGCAATAAGATATGGGACTCCTAATCCAGGAGCTTGTGATTCTCCATAAGCAACAAGTCCAGTCATCAAAAGAGCAGTTGAACCTGTGGCTGAAGTGATCATCCCCCTTCTTCCTCCAACAATCGCAATTGATATAGATAAGCAAAATGCACCAAAAAGGCCAACTTTAGGATCTACACCTGCTATACCTGAAAAAGCAATTGCTTCTGGGATCATGGCAAAAGCAACTACTAAGCCAGAGAGAATATTTGACTTTGGGTCATCTAACCAATTTTTAGATAAATATCTTGAGAAATTTGACATTGTAAGTTTCTTTATAATTAAGAAGTTACCTCATAAAGGAGGCAAAATACCTTGTGGGTCAAAAATATTCTTTAAAGTTTTTAATTCATTAATTCTATTTCCAAAAGCTAATGTAAGTTCTTCCTTATGAGAATTCAAATGATTATGTAATTGGGCTAAGTGAATATTTGGAAAAAAACTTTTTAGGCTACGCCACGATTTATAAATCCAGTCCAAAGCGACTTCTTTTTCTTGAAGATCATTTTTTTTCCATGATGCATAAATCCATGGTTTCCAAGTACTTTTTCTATGAACAAAAAAGCTTGAGCCATGATTCAACTTTTTAGTTTTGCAACCTAGTTGTTGAGAGGCAACATAGCAGGAATTATTAGGTTTATTCTCCATTATTTCATCCAAACATTTTATAAAATTTGGGATATCATTTTTTAAATCTTCTCCAAGAAGACTAATTACCTCAGAATGGTTATTTGCATTCAACTCATATAAATTCAATTGTTTTGGGAAGAAATTTATTTTGTTAAAATTCTCATAAATTTTTTTTTCTAGACCAGGAAATTTTTCTAGAAGCATTAAGTACTTTTCTATTCCTTGATTCTCTAAATTATTTTTGAGTTCAGCAAAAACATAAATATAAATTTTTTTGGCATAAATCCATTGAAGACTAATATTTTCTGGAAATTTCTCTGATAGTTTAATTATTTCTGAAAGTTCATTTATTTTTACAAATCCTTCAATAACAATAATTGGATTAGATTGGATAGTCTTAAGTTCTATTTCAGTAATTATTGAGAAGAAGGGTGCTGCGCCTTTAATTGCTTCCCAAATCAATTGTTTTTCTGGATTTAGTTGATTTTTTTTTAAAGAGATAAATGTGCCATTACCCAAGAAACCTTTTATTGACTCAATATTATCAATGGCTAATCCGTAGGCTCTACTAAGTGGGCTTACTCCACCAGTTAGTATATATCCTGCTCCAGGAAGTTTAGAAAGTCCGATTGGAAAACTTCTATTATATTTTTGTAAGTGATTTAATAGATCGCCCATTATTACTCCACCTCCAATTGTTACTAAATTGCTTTCTCTATCTAGGTGAATTTTGCTGTAATTTTTTCTTAGATCAAGAGTTGTAAAACCATTTTTTGCACAGCTAGAGGTTGTACCTCCACTACATACGCAAATGTGCTCGAATTTTTCCTTAGAATAATTATCTCCATTAAATAAGGAATCATCCACGTCATAAATTAATTTCTTTAACTTTGCGTCATTTGAGTTAATATTTGGAATTTTAAGCAAGTTATTATTTTTTTTCACTACATAATATTGTTCTTTACTATTATGTTATAAGTAATAACTTAATTTTGGATAATTTAGATTCGAAGTTAAATAATCAAGTCGCGATTCTTATCTGTGGACACGGGAGTAGAAATAAACTAGCCATTACTGAATTTCAAGAGTTAACTAAACTTATTCAAAAAAGATATCCAAACATTTTAGTTGAATATGGTTTCTTGGAATTTGCTAAACCCTCACTTGTTGATACTTTAGACAAGTTAAAAAATCATTCTATAAAAAAAGTAATTGCTATACCCGCAATGCTTTTCGCTGCTGGCCATGTGAAAAATGATATACCTAGCTTGCTTATGAATTATTCAAGTAAAACAGGTATTGAAATAATTTATGGAAGAGAATTAGGTATTAATAATTTAATGATTAGTGCAGCTTGTGAAAGAGTAAAAGATGTATTTAAACAAAATAAAACTCTCAAACCTGAAGAATCATTATTAGTTGTTGTTGGTAGAGGCTCTTCTGACCCAGATGCGAATTCCAATGTTTCAAAAATTACGAGAATGATTGTAGAGGGTATTGGTTTAGGTTGGGGGGAAACAGTTTTTTCTGGAGTAACTTTCCCTCTTGTTGAACCTGGCTTGAAAAATGCTGTGAGACTTGGTTATAAAAATATAATTATTTTCCCTTATTTCCTTTTCTCAGGTGTACTTGTCACAAGAATAAAAAGGCAAAGTGATTTAGTTGCGATTAATAATCCAAATATTTCATTTATACATGCAAAATATCTTTCGTCACAGTCTTATGTGGTCGACACTTTTGTAGAAAGGATTGAAGAAATTCTTAATAACGAGGGTAAGAATTTCATGAATTGCTCCACTTGTAAATATAGATCAAATTTATTTGGTTTTGAAAAAGAAGTTGGAATGGTGCAAGAAAGTCATCATGACCATGTAGAGGGTTTGGGTATCAGCTGTGATTTATGTGATCCTGAATGTAATGGCGCTTGTGAAATACAAAATCAAATCCCAACTCATAATCATGAAAAATCAAATTTACAAGAAGGTGGATACTTGGAACATGAACATGTGGAGGCTCATCAACATGAACACCACCACCATAGTATTTATCCAAATTCAAAACATCCTTTAGGACCTGTCACGCTTCGCTTGCTTGATGAAGATCAAATCTTAAGAAAATCCATTGAAAACAACTGAATCATCTGTCTCTTTCTCGACTAAGTCTTAATAGACTCAGTATATATAAGCATTCTTAATATAAAATCTTGAAAGTATTTTGAACTGGATTTTCCACAATTTACAGGTCGTTTTCCACGTCCAAATCCACACTGAATTAGAAATGCCAGTATTTTTCACAAAAAACAGGACTTCAACATTATTGTTGACTTTTTTTTTAACCCTTATCAATTTTCTTAATTAAAAAGGATATTTTTTAAAATTTAATTCATAACATGAGTCTCATATGATAATTTTAAAAGTTATCTGGTAATTTTTTTTTGACATTTAGAAAAAAAAATATAATTATAGGTTTTAGAAAAAATAAATTTATGGATCAAATCAGCCAAGCAAATTTATCCGACGTGAATAACAAGGAATGCTCTTCAAATAAAGTCTCTTTAGAAACAGAGCTTTCAGAAACTCTTTATAACACTATGAAAGATTTCGTATTAAGTAACCCAACTTGGGATCAATATAAGCTTATAAATTCAGCATTAGCTACTTTTCTAGTTCAAAACGGATGTACTGATAATTCTGTTTCAGAGATTTATTTAAACCAACTATTTACTCCTTCTAAATCTTTTTAATATTTAGGCAGGCTCTTCTACACAAGGCCATCATTGTAAGTGTGGGGCTTTGCCAAGATGAGGTTGGCCAGCACGCTCCATCTAGCACAAGTACATTCTTGCATCTCCATATTCTATTGAATTTATCAACTACGCTATTTTCTTCATTAGTTCCCATTGGCGCGCCTCCTACTTCATGTATGTAATATCCTGGGGGAGGGGGACTATCTGAGAGTGCGATCAAGTTTTTTGTAAGTAAACTTCCTAATGGGATATTAATTAGTTCATCAATATTTTTTATTTCTCCATTTGCAGCTTCTATTGATTTTCGTATTGTCTTTTTCATATGTTTTGCCATATTTAACTCATTTTCACTCCATTCGAATTCAATGTAGGGAATTGGGATACCCCATTCATCTGTTTTTCTTGAGAGAGAAACTGCGTTTTTCTCTCTAGGAAGGACTTCACCATGTGCGATAAGAAAGCCAATGGATGTGTTGATGTTTTTTTGCAAAAATTTAGGTATCCCTAATCTATCAATTGCTCCCCATATTCCATAACCTCTATTGAAATTTATGTTGTCAATCTTTGGCAAATTTGAACCAAATGGAATAAAGAAGCTGCCTGCTCCAGAAAGGTCGGGAGGATTCTCTAATGGTTTGCCTGAGTTCTTTGTTTTTGGGACTGAAAAAAATCTACAGATAGATATGTGATCCATAAGATATTTACCTAGTTTCCCAGAATTATCTTTAAAGCCTGAGGAATTTGATTTATATTCTGAGTTCAGTAGTATTCTGAGAGTTGAAATTGTTGATGAGCAAAGAAGAATTAAATCACAATTTAATTCTTCTTTGCATCCATTTTCTAAGTTTACGATCGTTAGTTTTGAAGCAAGCTCTGTTATCTTGTTAATCTCAAAAGACTCTACTAGGTGATTTGAGATTATTTGAACATTCCCAGTATCTAAAGCTTTTTTTAGAGTGCTTCCTAAACTTGAGGACTTTGGCCATTTTTTATCTTTCACTGATGAATTACGGTCAAACCCTCTTGATTGGATAAATGGATAGTTTAATTTTGATTTAACTTTTCTGCCAAAAATATTTTCGTTTTCTGTAAGAGGGAGTTCACTAATATATTTACCGTTTGGGACTTCCTTAATATTATCTTTTCGTCCATAAATTCCGCAGAAATTTTCAATGAAATCATAGTGAGGGGATAGTTCATTGTAAGAAATAGGCCAGTTTGGCCCGAACCCGTCTTTTTTGGCTGGATGAAAATCTTCTGAGGAAAGTCTTAATGTTATGCCTCCCCAAGTTAATGATCTCCCCCCATATTGTTTGCCTTGAGTCCAAATGAAGGGCTTTTTTTTTGGGAAGTCATAAGGATGTTTCAATTCATTTGAATATAAATCAGGATTATTTTTCCAATAACCAGGATGTTGGCATTGATTGGCATGCTTTTTTGTTAAAACTCCTGATAATCTTTTAAATGTACTTTTTGGCTCATGATTACTTGCTTCATGCCTTTTGATTTGAGGCCCTGCTTCTATTACTAAAACTTTTATCCCCTGTTCTGCCAATGTAAGTGCTGCTATTCCTCCTGTGGCTCCAGAACCAACAACGATTGCATCATAGGGTCTTATATTCAAAATCTATTTAGTGATTTGTCATTTCAGTAAATATAGCATTCAGTAAATAATTAATTTTTAGATTTCAGCTTAAGAAGTTAGAATTTATTGAATTACTACTCAATAAAATGAGATTTATAATTTTAACTTTTTTAATAACTATTTTAACCCTTCCTTTTAGAAGCTTCGCTGCATTGGATTATGGTAAACAATCCCTAGTAGGAGCTGATTTTTCTGGATCTGATTTAAAAGGAGCAACTTTCTATTTGACTGATTTACAAGACGCAAATTTATCAGGCTGTGAGCTCCAAAATGCGACTCTTTATGGAGCAAAATTGAAAGATACTAATTTAAGTAACTCCAATTTAAGAGAAGTAACTTTAGACTCAGCTGTTTTAGATGGAACAGATTTAACAAATACTAACTTGGAGAATTCTTTTGCTTATAGTACACAGTTCGATAATGTAAAAATCCAAGGTGCAGACTTCACAAATGTTTTTTTGCCAAAAGATATTGTTAGGAAATTTTGTGAAAGTGCCTCTGGCACTAATCCAATCACAAATAGAGATACCAGAGAAACTTTAGAGTGCGATTACATTTGAATTTATGCACATACAAGTTCTTTTTTAATTTTTCTTTGTTTATAAAGTGATCTTCCAATAGGCCAACCTAAAGTAGATAAGTGTCTCATTAAAGAACCTGAATATTTGAAATAAAGATTGTCTGAATATTTGATCCCAAGTTCTTTTAAAGTGATTATTAATAAAAATAGCTCTTTCTTGTTGCCTTTTTTCATATCCAATAATATTAATGAATGACTTGATAATTTTTTTTCTAGAGCTTTATTATTTTCAGCAAAACCAAATTTAAGTGAATTAAATTCATCAGAAAAAAGAGTATAAATTATTCCATCTTTGAATTTATCTGTGGAAGTATCTACATTAATCCTTGATGATATTAATGTTTTGTATCCTTTTATGATTTTTCTGCTACTCATAATTATTTGATTTCATACTGAGCGATTTCGTATTTCTCCAATAGATTGTTTACTTCTGCTAGTGCAATCCTCTTTTGACAAGCCAAGTCATATCTATTTACTGCTACTGAGGGTATTGAACCTTTGCTTTTCATTTCCCTTATACCAGTTTCTAAACACTGAAAAGCAACACTCGATAGATCTCTACCTTCTGCTGCAGCCCAAACTTTTAATAGATAAGTAAGATTTGATGGTACTGAGATCTGTACTTTGTTTGAATTTGAAGTATTTAATGCAATATCATCGAGACTAATTTCTTTAGAGGAAATAGTTTCCTTAACTTTTTTCTTTAAAATTTTTACTTGGCTTATAGCGTCTTCTTTATTTTTGATTTTCTGTTCTATTTCAAATAACTCCTCTTCAGAATTAATTAAAGCTTCTAATGCCCATTTAGCATCATCTTTCGCAATGGCGGTTTTATCAAGCCATTCATCTCTTATTTTTGACCAATTACTAGGCATAAGCTTTATGCGATATCTACAGCTTAAATCAATCTATATAGATTGTCTATATAATCTAAATAGATTTAACATAGATTGTATTTTGTTTGAATTTAATTTTTAATAATTCCTTATATTAGAAATAATCTTTTACAACAATTGAAACTTCAGAATCTATCCAGAATGAACTTAGAGATGTTTTTTCGTTAATTGAAAACGATATAATAGATAATTTAATCTTTTTTAAATTTTACTTATTTGTTTATTTAATTAAAGACTTCTGAGCTTTTAATCTCTTTTAATAAGTTCAATTTTATAACCATCTGGATCCTCAACAAAAGCCAAGACAGTATTACTGTTTTTCATTGTTTTGGGTTTGGTTGTTATTTTACAACCATTATTTTCTCATCCTTGGCAAATTAGATGAATATCTTTTACTCCAATAGCTATATGACAATAATATTCATCTCCAAGCTCATAGTCTTCAGACTTTTTGTCCCAGTTATAAGTTAATTCAATTACTCTATTTTCTTTTTCTGAGCCATAACCAACAAATGCCAAAGTGAATTTCCCATGAGGGTAATCCTTTTTTCTTAATAAATTCATTCCTAATCTATTGACGTAGAAATCAATGGATTTATCTAAATCTCCAACCCTCAACATTGTATGTAGGATAAGCATTTTGAATTATGAACCTTAATCAATTATCTAATATTTAATAACTATCTGCCAAAGTTGATTTTTTCGAGGCTAAGTTTTTTATTAAGTTCAGAAAAATTAGGTTAAAATATAAATGCGAAATTTCAATAATATATTGAATCAAATATTTCTAAGAGCTACTTCAGTTTGTTTATACACTTACATGCTTAAGTCTTCAATTTCCTTTGGAGATTATTTGTTTGAAAAATATTACTTTCTAAAAGTAATAATATTTTATTTAACACTACCAATAAATTTAATAGAAGGAACCCTTAAATATGGAGGTCTGGGAGGTTTTAGCGGTCTAGTGATATTTTTTGCTCTTTTTGCAGGAGTTGTTAGAAATCCAAAGGTCCCTTATTTTGTAAGGTTCAACGCTTGCCAAGCATTGCTACTTAATATTTCTCTTATAATAATCACTTATTTCTTCTCAATATTTTCCTTACCTATTCCCGCATTAATATCATTTATATTTATTGCATATTTTTCTATATTTATTTTTTCAGTCTTTCAATGTATTTATGGAGTTGAACCTGAAATACCTTTTATTAGTAAATCTGTAAGAATGCAAATTTAAAAAGATTTATAGATTTACTCAGTTTCCTCAGCACTCATTCAGAATAGATTCCCATCTTTGTTGACTTGCTTTTATCGCTTGCATTGGGGGGTTAAACCCCTCTATTTCAAAGGCTTTAATTAATGATTTATTAGCTAGTAAACCCAGCCTTGCCGCTTCTCTTTGCCTAGAGCATACTTTTTTTCTTGAACCATTTTTTAGAGAATTTTCAATTTCTTTAAGAATCTGGCTAGCTTCATTAGATTTAGAATAAAAATCATTCATATAAACATCAAGTGCGCTATCAGCAAAAGTTTGAATTGGATAAGCTATTGTAATTAAGTAAATTATAAAACTTGTAAATATAAATGTTTTCATAAGAATCTTAAGTAATTTTTTCTTCCGATCTCTTTAGTACTAAATAAAAGGTAAGGACGCTTATCGTTCCAGATGGGCCTATTAAAATATGCCAAAATTGATCACCACTGGTTGAGAGATTTCTTCCAAAGAATGTTGTAAAAAAAATACCAAATATAGGGTAAAAGATAAAAAGCCAATCTTTAAAAACTCTTTGCCAATTTATTATTAGGAAGATACTTATTATTACTTGAAAAAGAAGAGCAACAGATTTATCAAACAAAAAATATGAGATGATTGAACAAAATGTAATGCAAAGGTTTGTTGATTGAATAAATTTGTTTTTAATAACTGATATTGATAAGCATGTTAAACCTAAAGATAGGAAAGAATAAAATAGCCAATTAAATGCAGAAGAGTGATCTACGTAAATCCAAGATGTTTGGACATGATCTAACATTTCAGAAATTGACGCTATTCCTAAAAAAATAAAACCGAAAGGTATCAATCTTTTCTTACTTATATGTTTGAATTTATTAAATGATTTAATTCCTAGTATTATTGGTATGACCGCTGCTTGAAAATGGGCTAATAATAAAATTGAAAAAAACAAAATAAATTCTCAAACTAAATTGATCTTAAATTGCATGTAAAAAAAGTTTCAAGTTATTTGAGGAAAGAAATATACCATTGCCCAATAATTATAATTAATACTGTAAGAACGAAAGGGAAAGCAGGATATCTTGTCTGGAAATTAGCAGGAGACCAAGGAGACCAAGATATTAATCTACCTTTAGGTTCATTGGAGAAAACCTTTTTTTTTGATTTTTGTGAAAATTAGCTATTTGTCGCGAATCCTTTACTCATATTCAAAAATAAAACTAAATTTAACAAGAACTGAATAAAAAGGTGTTATGTAATATGCTGTTGACTTTAACTTGCTATATTATTAGAAAGTAAGGGCCCCAAGAGTTCATATAAAATTAATAGAACTGAACTGATTTGAATAAGTAATTCAGCAGAAAAGTAATATTTTCCTGAACTAATCCTAAACACTCTTTTAAAAATTTTAATTTAAATTTTGAAAAATAATTTTTCTAAACAGATTTAATGAATATATATTTTTTTTGAAAAAAATAAGAAATAAATACAAGAAAAGGAATAGTAAATATTGCAGCTAAATTTTTGTGGATTCCATTTTCATACATAAACCTAATTGATAAATAATTTAGAATCCAATTAAATGTTGCTAATAAAATATACTTGCGAAGTTCTTTATAAGTCAGATTGCTCATCCTGAATACTTTTTTACCATATAAGTAAAAACCTATTATTAAATTAGTTATTTGACTAACTATAGTGGCTACAAATATTGGTATTACTAAGAGTAATAAATGAAGAACTGAATTCGTTATTAAAAAATTTGTAATACCATAAAATAAAAATAATCTTTTTCTACCTTTTGATAAGAATTTTAAGTATTGAAAAACCATTTCAAAAATCCTCGAATAACTTAATTAGTGATAAAGACAAGTAAAAATTTGAATATAAAATAATACGCCTTTCTAATTTAACTTAAAATAGAATTCAGTAAAAAAATTATTTTTTTAAATACATTATTGAGATATCCAAAACACATTTAAAAAAAATGTAATTAAATTTGAACCGAGATGGATATCATGTTCTGTAAAAATCTTCTTCAGTAAAAAGCCTCTTATTTGGCTGTTTATGTTCAATTTAAATATTAATGAACACATCTGATTCGTTTTATGGACGGAGGGGTATGATTTTCATTCAGCCCGAATGATGATCTATGACTGTCTATGGCGATATTTATTGAACTGGAAAAACTAAATCCCCCAGTAAATCCCCAAGTAAATAATTACCCCTATCTGAATGTTTATGGAGGACTATGAAAAGGCTAAGTTTCTTAAATCTTGCAGATATGGCTTTATCTCTACGATTAAAATAATTTTGCCTGACTATGGTGGAATATGACACCTTATGCAGGTTCTCTAAATACGGAGGGGGTGTTATGACATTTAAGTCCATAAGGGACAACATAGTACTGATAGCAACAACTTTCTCACGAAAAGATAAATCTTCACCCAACATTTCACCCAACACTTTTTAAGCAAAAATTTGTTGTTTTTTATCTAATTAAGAGGTTCCCATTTTCTTTTAACCATTTCTTGTGGTCTTTATAAGAAGGATCATACTTTTCAACTTCATGCCAAAACTTCGGAGAATGGTTGGGTTGGACCATATGACAAAGTTCATGAATAACAACATAATCAACGATTGAATGTGGTGCTTTTATGAGATGCCAATTAAAAGTCAATCTTCCTTTCTTATCGCAAGAACCCCATCTAGATTTATAGTTTTTGACTTTTATTTCTCTTGGAGAAACCCTAATAATTTCTGAATACTTAATGACTTTATCTTCCAATCTTTTGGATGCTTCTTGGATATACCATTTTTCGATATATGTTTTAATTCTAAATTTTCTTAAATCTCCTATTTCTGATGCTCTTACATTTGTAGAAAGATAATCACCATCTAATTTAGTTCCAACTCTTCCTCCTTCTACAACTTTTAACTTTAAATTCTTACCAAAAAGAGAAAAAGATTCGCCACTGACAAACTCTCTTTCTTTACTCACTGGTCTGCTTTGTATTTGAACGACTTTATTTCTGATCCATCTTTTTTTAGTTTCTAAGATTTCAACTATTTTTCTATCTCTTACTCTAGTTGGGACTCTTATTTGAAGTTCATCTCCAATAATATATAGTGCTGAAGTTTTTCTTTTGGATCGAAAAACCGCAACTTTTAATCCAAATAACTCTTTTGGAATTGCACTCATTTGAATTTCACCCTTGCAAGTTCCATAAATCTCTCAATAACTATTTTTCTAAGATCAGGATCATCAAATTCATCCTCAATCATTGCTCTTTTTATATTTCTCTGCATAGTTTTAATTTCATCTTGCTTTAAGAAGAAACCAACAATCTTTGAAGATTCTTCAAATTGATTTACTAGTTTTTTAACTAGAGATAGTATTCTTTCGTGAACTTCATCAGAGAAAGTTTCTTCTCCAAAAGATTTAACTACTTCAGCATTCAAAATATTGTAAAAAGCAAATTCAGTTTCATTTAACCCAAGATCATTTGCTTTCTCTCCCTTTTCTTTTTCTATACCATCTCTAAAAATTAAAAGTTGGTGAACTAATTCATCCCACTTATCCTCGTAATTTTCAATTATTTCATTTAAACGTAAAGATAGAGATTGATAATATTCTGGATCTTCTTCAATTTTTAGTTTGATATGTGCCTTTATTGCATGTTCGATTTCTGATGCCTTAACTTCATCACCTTCTATTTCTCCAAGAGTTTTAATAAAGGATTCATCAAATAATTTTGTAGGGGGAACACGAGGATCGATTCCTGATGCGAAAACATGATCGTTAATTAATTTTTTTACTTTCTCACCAGCACCTAGAATATTTAATTCCTCATCGCGGTATCTGTTCCTTGCCCCGATGGCAATTTTCCCAAGTAATTTTAAATCTTTAATGAAAGGAGATGCTGCCTTATCTGGAAGAACAACTTCCATTTGTTTTGAGAAACTTCTAAAGTCAATTTCAAACTTTTGACGCTTTAATTCATCTTTCAAAAGTGAGATGCATTTTTCTAAATCTGAAATATCAACATCTTTAAAATGATTTATCACTCTTGTATGTGTTGCTTCTAGTTTCGGAATCTCATCAGTTAAATTCCTCAATGCACCTTTAACATCAGTTGCAGAGAAAACTTCCAATGCTTCTTTTAAATAATCTGTTAATCCATAGTAATCAACTATATAACCAATGAATTTCTTTGCTTTTGTTCGATTAACTCTGGCAATTGCTTGGAGTAGAGAGTGATCAGTTAATTTTCGATCTAGGTACATTACCTGACAAATAGGAGCATCAAATCCCGTAAGTAACATGTCTTTTACGATCAAGATTGATAAAGAACTTTCACTTAATGGTTTCTTGAAATTTTCAATTATTTTTTGATGCTCAGTTTTGTTAGTCCATTGCATCATCTCAGGTGGATCATTATGATCACCAGAAATAATTACAGCAGAATCTGGTGCATCCGGAATCTCATCTAATTTCTTTTTATAGGTAACTGCTGCTTCTCTACTAGAAGTCACAATCATTACTTTAAATCCGTTAGGCATTATCTTTTCTCGATAGTGTTCTACAAGATCTAGAGCAACCCATTCGATTCTTTTGGGTGCTTCTAATACTGCTCGTTGAGTTCCATATTTTTTCTTTATTGCATTCTTTTCTTCTGGAGTTTTATCTTTAAAATATCTTTCAAATAGTGCATCTAAAGAATCCCCAGTAACTTTGGTAATTGCCTCTCTACCTTCATAAAGTATTTGCAAAGTTGCTCCATCAGCGACTGCTTGTTCAATAGTGTATTGATCAATATATGCTCCAAACTCATTAACTGTTTTCTGATCAGCAATTAAAGGTGTTCCAGTAAATGCAATCTTCGGTGCATTAGGCAATGCAGTATTAATAGCAGCACCTAAAGTTCCATATTGAGTCCTATGTGCCTCATCAGTTAAAACAATTATTCGATCTGAATCATTTAAACAAGAGAAATCTAAATCATCCTCTTCTAGTTTCTGAATAGTTGATGTAACTAAATCTGATGAATCTTTGCAAAGTAATTCTTTTAATTCAGAAACTGATTTTGCATTTAAAACAGTTTCTCCTTGTGCTCCTCTAAATGTATTTGTGAGTTGCTTATCAAGTTGTGTTCTATCGGTAAGAAACACTAATTTATAATCACTTAATAAGGGATCTCTTCTTATTTTTTGAGTAAGAAAAACCATCGTTAATGACTTACCTGAACCTTGCGTATGCCAAATAACTCCTCCTTTTTGTTTACGATTACCAGTTGTTTTTAATCTTGAAATTGTCTTTTGAACTGCTCTAAATTGTTGATATCGTGTAATCTTTTTAATTGTTCTACCATCTTCTACTTCAAAGATCGTGAAGTTCTGAATAATATCTAAAAACTGTTTAGGTTTTAATAATCCTTCAATAAGAATTTGTTGTGAATTTGGATTCTCTCCTAGTTCACTTTTTTCTGTAGGGAATGGATCTTTCCACTCTAAGTAATATTCATAGGGCGATGAAATTGTTCCAACTCTTGCCTCATCTCTATGAGTTGAAATCATTACTTGGTTGTAATGAAATAGTTTCTGACATCCTTCATTATTCTCTGAATTTCTCAAATTTGCATAACGCAATAATTGATTAATTCCTGCCTCCATTGGATCAGTAATATATGGAGATTTACATTCAATAACGCCTAAAGGTAAACCGTTTACAAAAAGAATAATGTCAGGAATAATATTTTGGATAGGTCCTTTAACCTTGAACTGATTAATACAAAGGAATTCATTATTTTCAATTTTGTCAAAGTCGATCAATTTAACTGTTTGTCCTCTTCGTCCCTTTCCAAGATCTTGTTCAACTGAAAAATATTGAGTTAATCGTTCCCAAAACCATTGATTTGCCTCAATCAAAGTTGAGGATGGAATCAAAGTAATTTCACGAATAATCTTCCTAAGATTTTCTTCGCTGATCCAAGGATTGATGCGTTTAATTGCTTGCTCAAGGTTTGGAATTAGAACTACTTCTTTTAAAGATGAACGAATATCTGAAGTGTCAGGAGCGAATTCTCTGCCATCCTTGTAAGACCATCCAATCCTTTGGAGTTGATTTATTGCTGGTTGTTCTACATAAATAAATTCAGGTTGAGACATATTAAACCTTTACCTTTTGCAGACCAGATAAAAGATCATTTAATAATCCCCTTTTAAGATTTTTTAGTTGAATTAAATTTTCTTTTCCCATACTTATTCTCTTATCTAAACTTGCAAGAATTTTTACTAGTTTCTTTTGTTCTTTAATGGGTGGAATAGGAAGATTAATCTTTAAGAACTCACTTGATCGAATGTGAACTTGTGTACTTCCAACCATTATCTTTCGCATTAATCTTCTATACCAATCTGTATTAGATATCTGTACAAAAAATTGATTATCTAAATCTTCATTTAATAAAAATCCATAAACACCTTGAGCAAGAATAAATTTTCCTTTTTCTTCTAAAACTCCTACTAAACCTATAGAAGGACCAGAAGGGACGAGATCCCTTAGAGTTGAAATAACATATCGATAGTCAATTATATGATTAGAATTTTCTTCAGCAAACTTATAACTACAGTACAAAAGTTCATCACCAAGATTTATTTTACCGCCAAGTTGGACTGCCTTTTTAGGAATAATTTGAAATCCGCTATTATTAAAATCACTAGGTTTTAGTGACGCTCCACCAACATAATTAACTACAAAATCAGATAAGGGAAATTTTTTATATTTAAGATCGATAGAAGAAATAAATGAATTCAAAAGTGCTCTTTTTAAAATCATTAGTTTCTCAATTTGAACTTTCTTACTTTCAATTAATTTATCAATTTCAGAAAGTATTTCGGCAATCTTCTTCTGTTCTTTCAATGAAGGTATTCTTACTTCTAAATCTGAGAAGGTTGAAAATGGTACTGATTTTCGACGATTGACACTCCCTTGTCCAATAAGTGCATATTTATTCAAAAGCAAATCACAAGAAAGAAGATGATTTAGGTAAAAAATATCAACAGATTTATCTACTTCAAAAACAGTATACATAGGACTTATTAATGCTTCATCCTCTCGAAGTAGACCTATTGCTCCTTCATCTAAATGAATAGTCGAGTATGCAAATTCTCCTTTTTTCACAATTTTATATGTACTTAAATCTCTACTGAATACCTGCTTTTTGAAATAATCAAGAGATCTCACAAATCCATCATATTTGGTTACTGAATAAACATCGGCAGAAGATCTGTTATCAATATTCTTTCTGGTTAACGAATTTGCAAAAGATTTGATTTTTTTAAATTCATTCATATCCCAAATCCTTCAAGAATTCATGCATTAATGATTCAGATTCCTTAACCTCAGAATCAATTTGAGAGAGAGAAACTCCATATTTATCCCACCATTTCTCAAACTGTTCAATAACTGAATCAGATACCTCTCCAAGAATATGTCTAATTTGAGATTTATCTTTTATCTCATCTTTGAAAATCATATATTTATCATCTTTATTTTCTAAAATTAAACCCACATCAAATCCGTTTAAAACCTCCTGTATATATTCATCATGAATTTCTTTAATTGGAATTCCTCCATTTAATATCCCTTTTACATCAAACTTTTCAGGAGGAGGAGACGTATCTGCATATCTTCTGATATTAAGGTTATGATCATTTTCTCTAATTTCTTCAATTGAGATAACTCTTGAGAAGCGTTTAATTTCTTCATAAGAATCAAAACAACTCACAATCTTTTCTATGTCTAAATCCCTTAAGATATTCTGATTTTTACCTTCCTGATATTCAAGTTCAGCATTTATAAAGAGAACTTTACCTTTCTTTTCATCATCTTTCTGCTTATTAATAATCAAAAGTGCTGCAGGTATTCCAGTTCCATAAAAAAGTGATGAAGGAAGACCAATTACTGCTTCTAAAAGGTCATTTTCCAGTATTCCTTTTCTAATTTCTCCTTCTGATGCACCTCTAAAAAGAACACCATGAGGAACAACAACTCCCATTACCCCCTCATTATTTAAAGAGGCAATCATATGCTGAACAAATGCTAAATCACCAGCATCTGTAGGAGGTAACCCAAAGCGATATCTTCCATACCCATCATCCTCAGCGAGGTCCCTACCCCATTTCTTCAAAGAAAATGGAGGATTAGCAATAACTCTATCAAATCTCATCAATTCACCATTTTCTACATGTTGAGGATCACCAAGAGTGTCTCCTTTCCTAATATCTGCTCCTCTTACTCCATGCAAAAACATATTCAATTTGCATATTGCCCAAGTACTCAAATTCCTCTCTTGACCAGAAAGCATCAGATTAGATGGATTCTCTCCATTTCTTGTTAAATAATTTCTTGTTTGGACAAGCATTCCACCAGAACCACAAGTTGGGTCATAAACTTTCATTCCCGCTTTAGGTTTAATAAGTTCAACCAATAATTTGACTACTTCACTTGGTGTATAAAATTCTCCCCCTTTCTTTCCGGCAGAGTCAGCAAACATCTTGATCAGATATTCATATGCAGCACCAAGTAAATCAGGTCTATCAAAATCAAAAGTTCTTAATCTATATTTCGAGTAATGAGACAGAAGATCTCTTAGTTTCCCATCATCAAGTTTATCTTTGATATTAAAATCAATTGATACTAATACGCCTTCAAGTGTTGGATTCTGTTCTTCAATTGCTTCAGTTGCCTTATTAAGTTCTGACCCAACGTCATGTTTGAGATCTTTTAGATTTTTCCATCTTGCAATTTCAGGTACAAAGAATGTTTTGTCGTATTCATCTTGTTCTGAAGCAAATTGTTCTGCTTGCTGCTGAGTTTTACCAGTATCTAGGTAATGTTGAATTACATTTTCTCTCTCCTCATCAAAAGCATCAGATAAATGCTTAAGAAATAACATTCCAAAAATATAATCTTTAAATTCAGAAGCATCTAAACTACCTCTCAAGATATCTGCACTCTCCCAAAGAAATGACTCAAGTTGAGAAAGAGTAAGTTTTTCATTTATTTGAAGGGAAGAAACGCTCACTTAAAACTCATTTTTTATTATTTTATCCTTCTTTTTTTAGATGTCTTTTCTAATGCTTACAATTAAAGTTAAAGTTGTTATTTTTCTTGGTGAAGGGCAAAAATTAAATCATGATTACTAATAAGAGATACCAAAGGTTATTAATGCTTGCGACTACAGGCAAACCTTTAAATAAAGACGCTACAGATGAAGAAAAGAAATTCTACGAAGAATGCAAGCATGACTATAAAGTAATGCTTGAAACCGCTAAAAAACATGGAATAAAGAATCCAATAATGGAAATTCCCTTTGAAGAAGATTTCTAAAAAAAAGAACCTCCAATGATTGACGATACTTGGTACTTTCGAGGAAAGTTAATGGAGAATTGCTATCCCTTATTTGATGGAGAATATAGATGGCATAAAATTCAAAACTGTCCTAAATGCAAAGCAAAGAAATCAATAAAACCTTGTATTTGGGGTATGCCAAGTGCAGAAGATGGAACCTCTGGAGAATACGCAATTATGGGTTGCTCTTTAGAAATACCTTCAGCAAAATGGGCATGCTTGAAATGTGACTATAGGATTTATTACCCACCTGATTGTTTGGAAAGAGAACCAGATTGACTATGCAATAGAGATTATTTAAAGTTTATCCTCAAATTTATTTCTCTAATCAATCTCATTCACCCAACACTTTAGTTATTCACCCAACATTTCACCCAACACTAATTTGATTATTGAATACATTCGTATATTCAATAAAATATAGATATCCCCTTTTTAAAGGACTTTATGGGTATATATGTGACTCTCTGGGTCCAATTTCTGACGGAGGGGGTGGGATTCGAACCCACGGTACCCTTGCAGATACGCTAGTTTTCAAGACTAGAGCCTTAAACCACTCGACCACCCCTCCAGGTGAAAGCAAATATTAAGCTAGTTTAATAATATTAGCAGAGGGCTTATCAAAGCTGAAGGGTTTCATCAGAAAAAAAAGTAACTTTAAATAAATTATTTTAAGGTTTTTATGAGTTCTGATAATTCTCGTACTTTTCTTGGCTAAAAGTGGTCACAAAATGGTCACCATAATTTTGAAAAAATTTGGTTTTTTATAAAATTTATTTTCATCTATTATCTGAAACTTTCAAAAAAATTAAAACTTCTAGAGCAAAAAATATCTTTGCGCCATTGGAACTTCATTAAGAGGCTCACAAGTAAGAAGTTCTCCATCAGAGAAAACTTCGTAAGTTTGAGGATCAACAGAAATATTTGGCAGTTTGTTATTGAGCTTTAAATTCAATTTATTAATATTTCTGGTATTTTCTACAGCTAAACAATTTTTTTGTAATCCTAACTTTTTAGGAATATTTTGTTCTATTGAATTTTTACTTAAAAAGGTGAAAGAGCTTTTAAAAAGTGATTGACCAAAATTTGCAAACATAGGTCTTCCATGCACAGGTCCGGGAGTTGGAATTGAAGCATTGGCATCTCCCATTTGGGACCAAACTATAGATCCTCCTTTTACAACTAATTCAGGCTTTACTCCGAAAAATGAAGGTTTCCACAAAGCCAAATCTGCAATTTTACCCTTCTCTATTGAGCCAACATATTTATTGATTCCATGAGCTATTGCTGGATTGATTGTAACTTTAGAAATATATCGCTTTACCCTGAAATTATCATTCCTATCAGAATCCTCAGAAAGTGGACCTCTTTGTACTTTCATCTTATGAGCAGTTTGAAAAGTTCTTGTTATTACCTCCCCAACTCTACCCATTGCTTGAGAGTCACTAGCGATAATGGAAAAGGCGCCAATATCATGTAAAATGTCTTCTGCTGCAATAGTCTCTCTTCTAATTCTTGATTCAGCGAATGCGATATCTTCTGGAATCTTAGAATCTAAATGATGACAAACCATTAGCATGTCAAGATGTTCCTCTAAGGTGTTTCTCGTATAAGGTCTTGTTGGATTAGTACTACTTGGAAGAACATTATTCTCTCCACAAATTTTTATAATGTCTGGGGCATGTCCACCTCCTGCACCCTCAGTATGAAAAGTATGTATAGTTCTACCAGCAATAGCAGCTATAGTATCTTCAACAAAGCCTGCCTCATTCAAAGTATCAGTATGAATACATACTTGAACATCAAGATCATCTGCCACATTAAGGCAAGAATTTATAGTTGAAGGAGTAGTCCCCCAATCTTCATGCAATTTCAAACCACATGCGCCAGCCTCAACTTGTTCTATAAGATTCCTCTCATTGGATGAGTTCCCTTTGCCAAAAAATCCCAAATTCATGGGGAAGGCCTCTGCGGATTGAATCATACGAGAAAGATGAAAAGAACCTGGAGTACAGGTAGTTGCATTAGTTCCAGTAGCAGGACCTGTTCCTCCACCCAACATAGTTGTTATTCCTGAAGATAATGCTGTTTCTATTTGTTGAGGACAAATAAAGTGAATATGAGTATCTATACATCCTGCTGTGAGGATATGCCCCTCTCCTGCAATCACTTCCGTTGAAGCTCCTATAATAATATTTACATTATCTTGAATGTCAGGGTTGCCGGCTTTTCCAATTTCAAAAATTTTTCCGTCTTTTAATCCTACATCTGCTTTAATTATCCCCCACCAATCTACTATTAAAGCATTTGTGATTACAGTATCAACAGCTCCTTCCTCTCTTGTTACTTGAGACTGTCCCATTCCATCTCGGATTACTTTACCGCCTCCAAATTTAACTTCATCTCCGTAAGTAGTTAAATCCTTCTCGACTTCTATTAATAATTCGGTATCAGCAAGCCTTACTCTATCCCCTTTAGTAGGACCGTATGTTTGCGCATATGTTTTTCTATTGATTTTATAAGACATAATTTTAAATATCTAGAGAACCATTAATTAATGAATTAAAACCAAATGCTTTTCTTAAACCAGAATAAGAAACAAGTTTTACTTCTGTTGTATCCCCAGGTTCAAATCTAATAGCTGTTCCTGCAGGGATATTTAGACGCATACCAAGAGCAATTTCTCTATCAAAAATCAATGCTTGATTTGTTTCGAAGAAATGATAATGAGAACCAACTTGTACAGGTCTATCTCCAGAGTTAGAGACAGTTATTGTTTTTACATCCTTTCCAAGATTTAATTCAATTTCTCCTTGTTCTGATATTATTTCCCCAGGAATTAAGTAAGCCATAATTAATTAATTGGATTGTGAATAGTTACTAATTTGGTCCCGTCAGGGAAGATGGCCTCTATTTGCACTTCATCAACCATTTCAGGAATTCCATCCATTACTTGTGATTTTGAAAGCCATGATGTCCCTTCAGACATTAATTCACTAACACTTTTACCATCTCTTGCTCCCTCAAGAACTTGGAAGCTAAGGAAAGCAATTGTCTCTGGATAATTTAGTTTAAGACCTCTAGTTAATCTTCTTTCAGCAAGAAGCGCAGCTGAAAAAATAAGTAACTTATCCTTTTCTTGGGGTGAGAGATGCATAATAAAAAATTAATCTAAAAATTTACAAAAAAAGTTCTCCATGAACATAATTAATAATTCATAGAATCTTGTAAAGGCCATAACCCTTGATATTTTGGCTCACAAAATCCACAAACAGACCTGATTTGTTTCCAAATATAAAAAAAACATTTTCTAGCATCTTGAGAAGAACTCCCTAGGAATCTTACAGATATTCCATTTTGAAGAATCCCAATAGATAAATAATTATCACTTTCATTGAAAATATTTTTTATATTTGCCACTAAATTATTTATTTTTGATTTGGAAAAATCTTTTTCGCAAATCCAAATTAAGGATCCAAAAACGGGCCTGTAATCCATGCCTGACTTGGCTACATAACTTGCTTTAGATAATTCAATTTGATCAACATATTCCCAATCATCATATAAATCATTATTTCTCATAATTTCTAATTTGGACCTAAAAACTCCACTTTCAATAGACTCTCCTGAAGAAGATCTTCCAAGTCTTATTAAATCAGTAAATAAAAAACTTGAAGTTTCTGAAATAGATACTTTAAACTTTTGATCATATAAACCATTTGCAAAGATAATTGTTTCTTGGGGGAGATATTCTAAATGAGAATTATCAAGGATTTTTATGAGATTATTTTGCTTTGAAAAACTTCCTTTTGGATTAATTTTAGATCTTCCAACTGATCCATATACTTTCTGAGCTGAAGAAGTAGTCAACAAAACCTTAGAGTTTTTTTCAAGATTTACTTCAAACTCAAGTAAATCTCCTCCAACTAATCCCCCTGCAGTATGAAGAACAGGTAAAATACATCTGCCCTCCTGATCATGAGTAGACTTTAATAACTTATAAGGAGAAGTTGATTTAGATTTAAAGATTGTTTTATCAACATTTCCTAAACTTGATTTATTATTGAAAAAATTTAAGAAACAATTACCTTCCCATGAAGTTTTAATCATAAATTGTTTTCTTTAATTACTAAATTAAAGTAACCAAAAATTTTGATTATGAGAATAAATAAACAAATTGTTGTAACTGATTGG
Organism: Prochlorococcus marinus str. MIT 9107; assembly: GCF_000759855.1. Classification (GTDB taxonomy): domain Bacteria; phylum Cyanobacteriota; class Cyanobacteriia; order PCC-6307; family Cyanobiaceae; genus Prochlorococcus_A; species Prochlorococcus_A marinus_N. The sequence continues at coordinate 14,310 of NZ_JNAI01000006.1, read as the reverse complement.
ATTAAGGAAAAACCTCAATTAGGTTCTTTTTTTAAACTAACCTTAAGTTCAGATGAAAGAAGAATCTTAAGAGGTAAAAGATTAACTGATTGTGGTCAAGAAATAATTTTACAATTACCAAGAAAGGGGAAATTAAATGATGGAGATATTCTTTCAACTAATGAGTCCAATTTTTATGTAGAGATAATTGCCAAAATAGAAAGTTTAATTGAAATAAGTTCAAAATCTAAAATTGAACTTATTAAAACTGCTTATCATCTAGGTAATAGACACGTAGAAGTAGAAATTGTAGACGACATTCTTCTAACAAAAAGTGATTACGTTATTGAAAATATGATTAAAAATTTTAATGTTGATTTCGTAAATACGCAGAAAAAATTTTCTCCTGAAGGAGGAGCGCATAGTCATGAATAAAAGTCACTTAATAAAATATTTATTAATAAGCCCTAATTTACCAGTTGGAGGATTTTGTTATTCCGAGGGAATGGAGAGTTATCTTCATAATAAAAATTTAAAAGACTCAAATTCGGTAAAAGAATTAATCATAAGTGAACTAACAATTGGCCAGATTAGACTAGATGCAAAACTCTTACTAGATTTTTTTGATATTTTCAATGAGATAAACGATGGCAAAAATTTAAAAAGTAATTTGCAAAAGCTATTGAGTTTGGATAAGTGGATTCTCTCATCAAAGGACTCTGTCGAGATGAGAGAACAACAAACTCAAATGGCAAAATCTCTCTTTGATTTAATCAAAGAATTTGGATTTGAATATCCATATGCAAAGAATAAAAAAATTTCTTGGCCATTGGCTTGGAGTTGGGCTTGTTATTGTTTTGAAATTGCGAAGTTAGAAATGGTTGAGAATTTTTTCTACACTTGGAGTGCAAACCAACTAAGTGCAGCATTAAGAATTCTCCCTATTGGTTCAACAAAAACACAGTTAATTCAGAGAGACTTATTAGCAATAATTTCAAAAGTTTCTGAAGAAATTATGGACAAAAAAATTGATGACATCTATTTTGGCAATATAGGTTTAGCTATGGCACAACAAAATCATAATGACCTTTATACAAAACTTTTTAGAAATTAATTTATGAGCAGTAAATTGAGAGTAGGAGTTGCTGGGCCTGTAGGTTCAGGAAAAACTGCATTAGTCGAGACTCTATGTTTAAGCCTTAAAAAAAATTATGAGATAGCAGTTGTCACTAATGATATCTACACCAAAGAAGATGCTAACTTTCTTATAAATAAAAAAATTTTAGAGGAAGGAAGGATTATTGGCGTAGAAACAGGAGGTTGTCCTCATACTGCGATAAGAGAGGATTGTTCTTTAAATAAAAATGCAGTTTTAGATTTAGAAAATAAATATAATGCTTTAGATTTTGTTTTTGTAGAAAGTGGAGGTGATAATTTAGCATCTAGTTTTAGTCCAGAACTTGTAGATTTATCAATTTATGTGATTGATGTATCTGCCGGAGACAAGATTCCAAGAAAAGGGGGACCAGGGATAACAAGGTCAGATTTATTATTAATAAATAAAATTGACTTAGCAGATATGGTTGGTGCAGATTTAAATATCATGAAAAGTGATACCGAATTTATGAGAAAAGGGAAACCTTGGTTTTTTACCAACCTAAGTATCGGAAAAGGAGTTGAAGAAATAACTCGATTTTTAGAATCACATATACCCAACAATTGAAACTAAAAAAATAATTATTTGTTATGGATGGAGTAAACAAAAAGTTACTACAGATACAGAACGAATCTTCACTCATTAATAATTAAACAAAAAGTTACTACAGATACAAAACTAATCCTTGCTCATTAATAACTTTTATTTTATCCCCTTAATCAGGGTCAATTACCTAATTTAAAAGAATTCATGAGAATTTCAAGGCGAATTTTGGCAGGATTAGCTACTGCCTCACTTGCTATAACAGCGACATCTTGTGGAGGCGGTTCTGGTTCCGCTTCATTTGATAACGAAATAACGGTCGGCATTCTGCATTCCTTAAGTGGAGTTATGTCAATTTCAGAAAAAACACTTGTGGAAACTGAAAAAATGGCCATAGCTGAAATCAACGCGGCTGGTGGAATAAATATTAATGGCGAGAGCTATAAGATTAATTACTTTGTAGAAGATGGAGCATCAAACTGGCCTTTATTCGCTGAAAAGGCAGGCCAAATGATAGATGCAGGATATCCTGTCATATTTGGAGGCTGGACATCTGCTAGTAGAGATGCAATGGAGCCAGTTTTTGAATCAAAGAAAGGATTCCTTTATTACCCAATTCAATATGAAGGTAGGGAATGCTCTAACAACATAATGTATACAGGTGCTACACCTAACCAACAATCAGAGCCTGCTACTGATTTTATGCTTAATAGATCTGAAGCTGCAGGTAAGCCATTTTTCTTGGTGGGTTCTGATTATGTATTCCCAAGAACTTCAAATAGCATTACTAAAGCTCAACTAAAAGCTATTGGTGGAGAATGGGTTGGAGAGGAGTATTTAGACCTTTCAAGTAATGAAGTAGGTCCAATCATTGCAAAAATCAAAAAAGCCCTACCTCGTGGGGGAGTCATTATAAATACTCTCAATGGTGCCCAAAACGTTGCTTTCTTCAAACAGATCCAGGATGAAGGAATTACTCCTGAGAATGGATATTACGTAATGAGCTATTCAATAGCCGAAGAAGAGATCAAAACAATCGGGCCTGAATTTCTTGAAGGACATTATGCCGCTTGGAATTACATGATGGCAATTGATACTCCTGCTTCTAAAACATTCGCTAAAAACTACAAAAAATTTACTAAGGATCCAGATGCTGTTGTAGCAGACCCTCAAGAATCTGCATATAACATGGTTTACCTTTGGAAAGCTGCTGTAGAGAAAGCTGGTACATTTGAAAATGCAGAAGTTAGAAAGGCTTTAGTGGGTACTACTTTCGACGCACCTCAAGGTCCTATCGAAGTTATGCCAAACCACCATATCTCACAAAAAGTAAGAATTGGTCAAGTTAACTCAGAAGGACAATTTACTATCCTTGAGACCTCAGATGATATTATCAAACCTCAAACTTGGAACCAATTCATAAAAGAGGATAAAGGTTTCGCTTGTGACTGGACTGATCCTGTTAATAAAGGACAGAAATATAAGCTCTAAAAATAATGTTTTAAGGGGTCTTTCAAAGATCCCTTTTTTTTTAATCTCTTTAATTTACTTTAGTGGAACTTTTTGTAGACATACTCTTTAATGGTATTTCATTTGGATCAGTTTATCTTATAGCAGCTCTAGGCCTAGCTATTGTTTTTGGACTAATGGGAGTTATAAATCTCGCTCATGGAGAACTAATAATGGTAGGTGCGTATTCAACTTTTGTGACCCAATTATTATTTAAAGAACCTTTTTTAAAACCATTTTTTGGTAGCTATATAATTGTTTCTATTTTTGTAGCTTTTATCTTTAGTGCAACTGTTGGAATTTTATTAGAGAGATTAATTATAAAAAGACTATATGGTAATCCTCTCGAGACATTACTTGGGACATGGGGAGTTAGCTTATTCCTTCAACAATTTGTAAGGAGCTTCTCTCTTTCATTTGGGACTAGCGTTATTATTTCAATTATTTCCGGCGTATCATTAAAAAACATTTTTCCAAAAAGTATTAAAGAAAGATTTAATGAAAAATATATAAGATTATCCAATTGGATTATTCCAATTTTTATTGGAATATTATCAAATAACTTTCTTGCAACAAATATACCAAGGATAAGAAGACCTGATTCTAGACTCGTGGACGTAACATCCCCAAAATGGATGAGAGGACCATTTGAAATTTATGGAGAAAGCTTCCCAAAAACTAGACTTGTAATAATAGCCATAACAGTAATTTCGGTAATCGCAGTATTAATTTTCCTAAATCTAACCGAATGGGGGATAAGAATAAGAGCTGTCACTCAAAACAGATCAATGTCTGAATGTTTAGGTATATCTACAAAAAAAGTTGATACAATAACGTTTGGAATTGGTTCTGGCCTCGCAGGTGTTGCAGGTGTTGCAGTTTCACTTCTTGGATCAGTAGGTCCAGATGTTGGACAATTGTATATAGTCCCTTGTTTCATGGTTGTAGTTCTTGGAGGTGTTGGGAATATATTAGGAACAGTATTAGCATCATTTGGAATAGGAATATTAACCGATATATTTGCTTCGGGAAGATTACTAACACTATTTCCTAACGCCCCTTCTTTTGTATTTAATACACTAAACTTTTTTAGTACATCAAGTATGGCAGTTGTTTTAATTTTTTCATTAATAGTTATTTTCCTTCAATTTAAGCCACAAGGATTATTTCCTCAAAAAGGGAGGACGGTAGAATAATGAATCTCAAAAATCTTAAAGCCAAAAACTATATATGGGCAATTATTTCTTTTTTGATAATAATTATGCCATTTATTGTATCTGTTTCCAGATTAAAAATCCTAGGTAAATCTCTAGCCTTAGGAATAGTGGCATTAGGAGTAGATCTAAGCTGGGGTTATACAGGTTTACTTAGTTTGGGACAAGGAATATTTTTTACATTAGGTGGTTACGCCATCGCTATGTATCTTCAATTAAATAGTTCAATTGGGTTGCCTAATTTCTTTAGTTTGTATGATGTTAAAAGTCTTCCATTTTTTTGGGAACCTTTTAGATCTACTTATTTTACTTTTTTTGCAATTTGGCTTATTCCAGGATTATTAGCATTCTTATTAGGATATTTAGTTTTTAGAAATAGGATAAAAGGAGTATATTTTTCAATCCTTACTCAAGCTGCTCTTTTAGTTTTCTATAACGGGATAAATAGCCAACAGAAATTAATCAATGGAACTAATGGTCTTCCAACACCAAATACAAAACTTTTCGGTTATTTAGTTGGAGACCCTACAACACAAAAATTCTTTTTTTATATTACAGCCATATTATTATTATTAAGTTATTTATTTTGTAAATGGCTTGTAAGTAAGAGATTCGGAAGGATTCTTATAGCTATAAGAGATGACGAAGCAAGAGTTAGATTTAGTGGTTACAATCCTGTAGTTTATAAAACTATTATTTTTACTGTTGCTGGAATACTTGCAGGAATATCTGGCGCCTTATTTACTGTTCAAGCTGATTTAATTTCTCCTCAATATTTACTCCCACCTTTTTCAATAGAAATGGTTATTTGGGTTGCAGTGGGTGGTAGGGGCACTCTTATTGGGGCAGTTTTTGGAGCTTTTTTTGTAAGACTTTTTGCAAGTTTAGTTTCAAGCGCTGTTCCTGGGGCATGGTTATTTATTCAAGGTGGCTTATTTATTTTGGTAGTTACAGTTTTACCACAAGGTATTGTTGGTTGGATGAACGAGAATGGTCCAAAAACATTATTGATAGATATAAGCTTAAAACTAGATAATTTTGAAAAGAATTTCAAATTACTCCCTTTACCTCTTAAAAATCTCATAAAGTTTTTAGTTAAAAAAAGTCTTACTTTTTCAAAAAAATCTATAACCTACCCAAAATTAGATCATGCTGGGAAAGAGGAGGTTGAATTATGATAAAAAAGAATTTATTAGAGCTTAAAAATGTTAGTGTAAGTTTTGAAGGTTTTTTAGCTCTAAACAAATTAAATATATCTCTTAAAAAAGGAGAATTAAGAGCTATTATTGGACCTAATGGGGCCGGTAAAACTACTTTTCTAGATGTAATAACAGGCAAAGTAAAGCCAAATTTTGGAGAGGTTTTATTTAATGGTAATTCATTAATAGGTAAAAAAGAACATAAGATAGCACGCGTTGGAGTTGGAAGAAAGTTTCAAAGTCCTAGAATTTTTGAAAATTTGACAGTTGAAGAGAATTTAGAAATTTCTGTAAGCCAAAGTGTATCGATTTTAAAAATAATTACAAACCAAGCAACTAAGGAAAAGAAACAAGAAATTGAAAAATTGCTTAATGTAATAAACTTAACAAATTCATCAAAAACAAAAGCTGGTTCACTGTCTCACGGCCAAAAGCAATGGCTTGAAATTGCTATGCTTCTAGGACAAAAACCTTCCCTCATGTTGGTAGATGAACCAGTAGCAGGTTTGACAGACGAAGAGACTGAGTTAACAGCAGACTTACTGAAATCCTTAGCAGGTACAAATACAGTTGTAGTTATCGACCATGACATGGAATTCATAAGGAGACTAGAAAGTGATGTAACTGTGTTAAATCAAGGTAAAGTATTATGCGAAGGTAAAATGGAGAAAATCCAAAATGATCCAAAAGTTATAGAAGTTTATTTAGGTAAACAGGAGGATATAAGGAAATGACACTGCTAGAAGTTAAATCCCTAAATACCTACTATGGTGAAAGCCATATTCTAAGAGATGTAGATTTAAATGTTAAATCAGGAGAAATGGTTTGTTTAATTGGTAGAAATGGAGTTGGCAAAACAACTTTATTGAAATCACTTATTGGTCTTTTAAAACAAAAAAAAGGCGATATTTATTTGATTGGCGAAAATATCAATAGAAAAGCACCACATCAGAGGGCTAGGAAAGGAATGGCTTATGTTCCTCAAGGGAGAGAAATTATTCCATATCTATCAGTTGAAGAGAATCTTATGTTAGGAATGGAATCTCTGCCAGGTGGATTATCTAAGAACAAGAAAATAGATCCATTTATTTATGATCTCTTCCCAATCCTAAAAGATTTTCTAGATAGGAAAGGTGGAGATCTTAGTGGGGGACAACAACAGCAACTAGCTATTGCAAGAGCATTGCTGGGCAAACCTCAACTTTTATTACTTGACGAACCAACGGAAGGTATTCAGCCGAATATAGTTTTAGACATTGAAAATGCAATCAATAAGATAATTAGAGATACAGGAATTGGGGTTTTATTAGTTGAACAACACTTGCATTTTGTAAGGCAAGCCAATAGATATTATGCGATGCAACGCGGAGGTATTGTTGCCAGCGGAAATACTAGTGAGTTGAGTCAAGCAGTTATTGATAAATTCTTAAGTGTTTAAAAAATATTTAGCATTAAGGGAATAAGTAAATTCAATACTCCAAATGCCCACCTGTTAACTTTCTAAATATTCACTTTTGTAGTATTTGTACTGTTTCATAGAAATTCTTTTGCTATAGATTAGTAATGACTTTTTATGCAGAGCCAAATAATATAGATTACGATGAATGGTTTGATGAAAATATAGATCCACTAGATTTGGTAAATTATACAAATGAGAATGAATTTACTGAATCAGTTCATGAAAAATTCTATAAAATCTCATCCAAGAATTTAATTATTGGTTCATCAAATAATTTCTAATTTCATAACCATAACTATTAATACGTAATCTATCTAGAAAAAGAACAAAAATGATTAGCTTTTGCTTAATTTGATAATTAAAAATAGCAATTAATTTAATACCAGAAATATTATTATCAGAAACATAAGTAAATTTAGTGTAACTGCTATCCGAAATAAAACCCTCTGTTCTTTTGTCATTAAACCTTTCAAATTGTTGATTAACTTTTAGCTGTTTTACAATTAATCATTTGCGACTAAAGATACCTTTTTAAAAAATAGGCTCTGCTGTAAGATCTTTCAGCAAAATTCTTGAGACATCAAGATTATTCCCCTCGCTGGTAAATTAATTAGATTCTGATTTAATAGGATTGGCCTGATATCTGGCTAAAAATACTATCTAATTCTCAAAGTCTTTTTTTTAGTGCAATAAATCTGTGATTCTATTTATATTAATAAATTCTTAAATATATTTTCAAGATGATTTACGATGATTCAATTTGATAAATTTGAATTAATTAGTAGTTTATTCGCATATTTTATAGTGGTCACAAACTGGTCACAACTGTCTCGGGTTAAATTATTTTATTATTTTTGTCTTAGTAAGATTAGTTTTATATCAATAAGTTTGAGAGATTATATAAACTTTCTTTTTCTTAAATCTGTTAGTTTTCAAGACTAGAGCCTTAAACCACTCGACCACCCCTCCAGGCGGTTAATTTAATTTTAACTTTTTAAGTATATCAAATGATTGTGAGCGTTTTTGAAATTTCTCCAGATTGGCATAAGAGTTTAAAAATTTAATTTCTACTATGAATTTCTTTACATTTCTAGACATTTCAATAAGAAAATTCGGAAATAGTTTTTAGTGATTTCTTCTAAATCCATCATTATTGATAGTAAAAAAATTTTAATTTTTAGAAACAAAAATTTTATGAGTAAATTATTTTTGTAAAACCATTAAGACATGATATCCTTGCTTAAAGTTTTAAAAAAATACTTGAACAAATTAAATATTATTAAAAATTTGTTTGTATTTTCTGTTACTTCAGGATTAACAACTTTGCATGTTTTAAACCGTCCTTTGTACGCAATTCCTGAACCTATTACAGTTGCAGTCACAAAAGTACTTGATAGATCAAATGCGCCATGGTTTAGAAAAAGTTTCGAAGATAAATTTAAAACGATTCTTTCTACTGAACTCGCTAGTGCTGGTCATTTTATTGTTATAGAAAGAGATCCAGAAGCACTAAAAGAGTTAAGAGAAGAATCGAGTTTATTCTCAGGACAAGATGATTTTAAAGAGATTGAATTGGTTAAACCTAAATATATTATTAGGGCAGTTTTAAGCGACTATGAAAATAATTATGTTTCGTTTGACCTGAAAGTTATAAATGTTAAAACTGCTGCAATTGCTTATAGCCGATCTATTGAAGGTAAAGTCTCAAATGGATCACAAAATCAGATTATAAAAATCAATAAAAATAACTTTACCTATAAAGAAGAGGTAGAGATTGTTAAAAAAACTGTGCCCTCAAGAGCTATCAGAGCCGCTATTAACGAAATAGCTGGATATTTGGATTGCGTACTTTATCTAAAGAATGAGTGTATAGCTGAATATGAAGCAAAGGAAGAGAGAAGGAAAAGAAGTAATGATGCACTTGACTTTTTTTAAATTAAATCTTTATTGAAACATCAATAGAGTCAATCTGCAAAAATTCTGAAGTTCTAATATTTGATTTTTCTCCAATTATTTTTATACCTTTTAAATCTGACATATCTTGCCCTACATTTTTTTTGTATTTAAAACCAGCTTTCTGCCCTTCATAAATATTTAAGGGAAAAATAATCGGATTAGCTAATTCTAATTTTTGCTCATCAAAAAAGGCTATTTCAATTCTTGAATTACCTTCTATAAAAATTTTTGTAAATTGATCTAATCCCCCTTTTTGTTTAAGAATTTCACAATTAACAATAATTTGATTTGACCTAGGATCTAGTCTTATTTGAGATATCGTTTTAATTTTAAGTCCATTAGGAAAAGTAAAAGATTTTGTATTGGATTTTTTTCTTTTAAGTAGCTTATTAATTTTAGTTTCTTCTCTTTTTTCTTTTTCCAGTTTTTGCTTTTGATCTTTTAAAGTTTTTTTATATTGTTTGATTTCTTCACTTTTTTCTTTTTCCAATCTCTTTTGTTCAGCTAAAGCAAGTCTTTCAAAATCCTTTGTTCTTTTATCTATTATTTCATTACATGAGGGGAGTCCTCTTTTCCAAGAGGAATTTCCAATTGTGCAATTTAATAAATTCCCTTTTCCATCATATTCCTTACTGATAATGTCTCTCGTACTCTGATCAACCATACCTTCTTGAGAAAGTTGTATGTCAGTTGTACCGGTTTTAGTATTTGAATTCCGGCATGCATAAATTGGAATTAATAAAAATAAAAAAAAAGGCAATAATGTTTTTTTCATTTAGATTTAAGAATTCAAGAGGTTCAAAGGTAATTATAAAAAAAAGATTATTATTTCTTTAGTAGGAACTTAACATTTCAAATGCATCAAGTCTTTTAGCTTTCTCTTCCTCAATTTCTTTGACTTTAGCAAGTCTCTCCGCTTCTTTAGCCTGAGTTAATTCTTCAACTTTCTTATTTTCACAAAATGCAATTGTCTTAATTGCATCGGCATCAATTTTGTTGGCTATAAGTTCATATTTCTCAAAAATTGAAATTTCATTAATAGTATTTTCGACATAAGCATTTAATTCAGATATTACAGGTGAAGAATCCTCATACATTCCAGCAGCACATAAACCCATAATTCTTTGGGCTTTTCTTTCAACTTCTTTAGTGATTTTCCTAGAAAAACTTGGACTTAAACTACCGCCAGGTTTTCTTTTTTCTCCTAAATATAGACCTGTAGTTTTTCTCAAAGATAATTGCATTGCTGCCGCTTGACTCTTATCTTCGAGAACAAATAATACCTTCCTCGGGAAAATATAACTATCCACATAATTTATTACGAATTTGTGTTCTGTTACTTTTTTTGAAGTAGCATCAACTACCCATCTCGGTATTCCTTCTTTCTTTTTAAAGAATAAGAATCCTCTGGATTGCTCAGGATATAGTCTTTGCCATTTATCCAAATCCTGATTTACCTTAATTGTTTCTTTACTAGAAAGTGAAAAACTTTCTATTTGAGTAGGGTAAATTCTTTCTTGCGGCGCCCCTTTTGGCATTATCGTAAGAATGCCTTTATTAAAAAGTGCGCTACATTTATCCACAAAAATATTTGATAGCAAGAAGCCACATTTACCTTGATATATTTGACTTCTAGCAAAAACTATATTTGAAGGTAATAAGAGAGTTAGAAGAATATTGAGCAATAAAAAATTTTTCTTCATATACAATTTTTTAATTTAAATTAAAAATGTTTTGTAATTTTTAATAATGCATAGAGTATATATTACTATGAGTAGATTTTTAAGCAGATTTATATTATAGAATTTATTTATTAAAACTTCTTAAGAAAGGATATTTGAAATTGAGTATTTTTATTTCTATGAACTAACTTTGTAATTAAATTTTGAAATTTCTTAAATGAGAATTACTACAAAAATAATAAATAAGGGATTATTTGGAATTATAAATTTAATATTTTTTATTCCTTCAAATCCTTCTTATTCTGAAGTCACAAATTTCAACATAACTGAACCAGTGACGATAGCTGTTCGAAAATTTAAGAATTTTGCAGGTGATTTTGCTGAGAATGGTGTTGTAGAGGGTGTTAATGGCGAAAAAATTAGAGTTGGATTTTGGAAACCATCTTTTGAAATTAAGCTTGCAGAAGTCTTAACTAATGAACTAGCTAATACTGGGCATTTTACTGTTGTTGAAAGGAATAATTTATATGATATTTTTGAAGAACAAGCAATATCAGGTACTAAAAAAAATCTCACAAAAGCAAAATATATTGTTATTGCTTCTTTGAGTGACTACATACCTAATACAGCAGGTTCAAGATCTAACTCTGATGGACGTATTTTAATATGGAGAGAAGGTAAGGATAGAACAAAAGTAGATACTTATGTTGCTGTTGATGTAAGAGTAATAAATACATCTACAGGGGCTATTGCATTTAGTAGAACTATTGAAGGAACCACATCATCTGTATCAAAAGCCGATAGGTCTGGATTGGCTTTAGGTGTTATAGATACAACTAAAGAAAAGAAATCTTATGAAACGACATCTGCAACAAGAGCTTTGAGAGCTGCATTAATTAAAGTTGTGGATTATTTGGATTGTCATTTGTATCTTAAAGATGAATGTATTGCAGAATTTGAAGCTGAAGATGAAAGAAGAAAAAATTCAACTGAAGGATCATTAAATCTATTCTAATCATGAAGAAAAAATTAAATCTAGCTATTTTATTCACTATTGCTTTAGTTTCGTTCCCATTAAATTTTGATTTACCTGCATCAGAGTTAAATCAAAGTAAATCAAAAATTAGATCGATTGAGGAAGATTTAGAAAAATCAAGAAATAATGTTTTATCTTCTAGAGAATATTCCTTCGATAAGGATTTAACCTCAGAAGAAATAGATGTAGTTATAAGACCTTATAAATTATCTGCGGAGCAATCTCCAGATTGGTGGTCTGAGAAACAAGCGTATGATATGTCATTTTTATTAGTGAAGGCTTTAAATAATTATCCTGGTATAAATGCCTCTTTAGAAAAAACTTGGGAGGAAAGAATTCTTGAGACAGAAAACTTACTAATTAATAAAAAAGAATCTGATATCAATAAAAATAGAGTAATTATTACTCCCTTTGTGGAAGATTTTAAGTTTCAAGTCCTAACTCCCAAAAAAAGAGGAATTGGACTCGTAGTGATTTCTATTAATAGGAAGACTTGCATCAATGAAACATTCTTATCTACAAGATACGTATTCGATTCAAATATTGATATTGAAGATATCGAATCTAAACAACTTTTAGTTAAAAAGAAAAGTGGATCAAGTCTAAACGCCAATCTCCTTTTAGTCGGTAAAGGTGGAGGGAAATTTAAAGCACCTGAAAAACCATTAAAAGAGGTAGTTTATAATTCTATTGCAGACTCTGCTGAGGGTTTATATTGCGCTTTAACTAATAATGGAGAATGTATTAAATATTATCAGAATAGAGAATATCAATTCCCTACTGTAGAAAAAAAGCGAAAGAAGAAAAAAGATAAATCTTGTTAAAATTAGTGAGAAATAAAAAAGAGAAATTTTAGATCAAGATAAAATATACGATTGACAGTCGATCTAAAATTGGAGGGATAAAAACCTCTTTTTTTTATGGCTAAAAAAGACTTTAAAAAAGTTTTTAACTTAAATTCTTATGAATGTTGGAGAAATCATAGAAAGGGCGTAACTTTTGGTTTGTTCCTATCGATTTTTGCTTTTTATTTAGGAACCCCTTTTTATAAGGAAGCGAAAGTAGAGGATACCTGCGCAAAATTAAATTCAAGCTTTCAAATTACAGGTGATGAAGCGATGAAGAAGCTTAATCTCAAGGAAATAAAAAATTATAATAGTCGCAAGTTAGCTAACTATTACTGCGAGAGATATTTAGGGATAAAATAAGAACAATGAAACTCTTACAACTCCACTACTAAAAAATCTTGCTTTGTCTACTTCTAACCTATGCAGTTAATCAGGCAAGTGATGTTTCAATAAGATTTCTCAATACTTCTTTAGCGTTTAAAAGTGTGTCATTAAATAAAGACTGACCAATTGATATTGCCAAAGGAACACTTAATAAAAGACCACAAAAAACAATAATGATCAATAAACATGCAATCCTAATAAGCCATATAGTTAAGGGGTCAATAATTTTTGTATTATTTTTCAGTTCTAAATCTGGTTGTTTAGCTTGATTTGTTGCAAACATATTTAATTATTAACTTTTAGGACATTAAAATAAATCTAATTTCTAATCAAGCAAAATTTATACCATTTCATAGCCAATTACTTTTTCGTGAAATTAATGAAACTCTTACAACTTGCATCATACTCATATGAATGAATTAGAAGGAAATACTATCGAACAATTAAGAACTCTTCTTAATTATTTGGAGCAAACATTCTTTATATCTAGAATTTGTTAATGCCTGCAATGACATCAAAATTAAACTGTATTTTAAAAACTGTTATGGATAGAACAATGCAAGAAAAACAATATTATACAGTTGTAAGTAATGCAAAAGTTCTTATGAAATTAGCTGGTTTGGAAGAAAAATAAAAAGTTAAAAAAGGTTTATTTTAAATTATATTTTTATAGTTTTTTATGTTCTTATATTGGCTCATTTTAAAAATACTTTTTATCTTTTATCTATGTTTTAGTAAAAAACGATATTACATTGGTATAAAAAAGAAAGAAATTAAAATTATAAAGGTGTAGATTTCTTTTTATTTGATAGCCATGCATTTATTCTTTGCGTTTACAGAAACTAATATTGATACTAAATTTTTTTTTAGTTCATTAATTGGGGTAGGAGTACCAGCTTTTTTTTTCTATTTAATATTTTGGTTAACTAATCAAAAGGCTATGTTTAACCGTTCAAAGTAGGTTTACAAAGTTACAACAATATTAATAGATTTAATGGGCAGATTTAGGACTTTAAATGGATAAAAGAGAAGCTAAAGGTTATTGGATATCAACTGCCAAAATAATTAATCAAGATTTATTTGATGAATATGTAAATAAAGTTGGACCATGGCTGAAAGAGGTTGGAGGTCAAGTCTTTGCAAAAGATACAGAGCCTCAAGGAAAGGAGAGGACCGAGGATGCCAATTTAGCAGTTATTTGTGAATTTCCATCAATGAGGGCAGCCGTTGAAGCTTATGAATCTGAAAAATATAAAGAGTTTTCAAAGCTAAGAAAAGTAGCCACTGAAAATTCTACGTTTACAATTATGGAAGGTTTGGATGAAGCAGCAAAGCTTAGAAGAGC
>NZ_JNAI01000005.1 GCF_000759855.1 Prochlorococcus marinus str. MIT 9107 | reverse complement strand
TTTAATTATTTCTTTTCTTTCTTTAATAGGGTAAAAATAGAAGAAAGGAGAACCTGCTAATATTATTAATGGACTAAACCAGAATTGAGATCCAATACTAGAAAGAGCTGTTACAAGTATCAATATTAATTTAGATTTTTTAGACATGAAATTTTCTTCAATTTTAATTCAATCAATAATTAAAATTATAAATTACTATTGAATATAGTAAATTACAAAAAGATCTTTGGAACTTTATATTGTCGCAATGGTAACTATGACAGTAATAATTTATTTAGCTAAAAGATAATATAGGCAAGGACGATTAAACTCATACAAACCTTCACTTTCCTAAATAGATTATTTAATGGATAATAAATTCATATTCACAGAAGTTACCCAAACTTTACTCAAACCCTATATTTTCGCCGAGAACCCATGCCACAACAGGAACCTAGCTACTGGCTAATGAAAAGTGAGCCTGATGCTTATAGCATAGATACTTTAAAAAATGATGGAGTAACTTTATGGGATGGCATAAGAAATTATCAAGCTCGAAATTTCATGAGAAATATGAATAAAGGAGATAAAGTATTTTTCTATCATTCAAACTGCAAACCCCCAGGTATTGTGGGACTTATGGAGGTGATAGATCTAAATATTGTTGATCCAACGCAATTTGATAAATATTCAAAGTATTTTGATCCAAAATCGAAACCTGAAAATCCGAGATGGGATTGTGTAAAAGTAAAATATATATCTAAGTCAAATAACATTCTAAGTTTACCTGAATTAAAGATTTTATTCAGTAAAGATGAGTTGTTAGTTGTGAAGAAAGGAAATCGGTTATCAATATTACCTGTAAGAAATGATATAGCAAAAATACTACTAGAAAAAATATAAAGGATTTTTATTCGTTAAAATTCATTGAAAGCATATTTCCAATATAGAGTCTCGTTAAATCCCTATTTTGAAACCCTTTTTGCATTAAAAATCCTGCAATAGCAGCTTGTAGGATCCTGTATTGATCCCAATTAGGATGTTCCTCAACAAATTCTTTCATAGCCTTTTGAAGATTTTCCTGAAGTTCACAGTTAAAACTAATTACTTCATCTTTCTGATTTAAGACTATTTGATTTTCTTCGTAATTTAACTCTTGCATATTCAAAAAAACTTGTTGAAATTGATATCTACAAGATTTAGTTTTCTTCAAAATCACTAAATCGTCAACAAGTATTATTAAGAAACAGTCTCAAGTAATAGAATAATGAGAATCCAGTCATAAAAAAGGGTCTTATGGAAATTGAATTCCGAGAATTAAATCTTGAATGAAATATAAAGAATTTTATCAAATCAGAAGTTTTCCACATACTTAAGTTCATCAAATATTTTTTAAAAGATATTTGTGGAAAAGTTGTGAAAAATTTCTTTGGGAACGGGGAAATATTTCCTAAAATTTCCAATTTTATTTATCTTTTAATCCATTGATTCCCACATTTTTTTTATTTCATAAAATAAACTTTGTGCTATTGGTATCGGCCAATACATTTCGAAAGATCTAGTTTGATCTTGACTTTCAAAAACAAACCTTAAACTCCATTCATTCTTTTTCCCTTCTAACTCAATATACCAAGGCAATTGTTCCAATTCTAAAACAATAGACTCCTCATCCATTAATTCATTCTTGATATCTACTAGTTGTTCATTAATTCTTAGAAGTAAGAGATAAAGTGAATAAAATTCACTTTTTTGTAACTCAATTGACCAATTATCCACACAAATCAAAAAGCAAAATTTGCCTTTTTTAAAATCTCTAAGTAATCTCCATCTTTTTTGGTCTTTTGCCAAAATTAACCAGGGAGTAAATCTGGTTGATCTTGTTCATCGCTTAGTTCAATAATTGACCTTTGAACAGGTTTAATTGTTGACTCTTCTAATAGTCCATCGAAATCATCAAAACGTCTTTGTTTAGCTCTGAAGGCAATTCTAACTGTGGTTAAGTATCTATTAGTAGATTTTCTTATTAAGCTTTCACCTCTTTTAGCAAGGTCATTAGAATCAATACCTGGATTATTTGATATGTTCATTAAAAGATTTTATTTAATATAAAATGTATTTTACAGTTTATCGGACCGATTCAAAACATAAATCACAAAAACAACTTAATTGATTCAAAAAATTCAAATGGAAGAAATTTTATCTGGAACTCTAGCTGTTGATTTAGGTAATACTAATACTGTAGTAGCTTTTCAAGGTCAAAAAGATATAAATTCTATTTTAGTTGAAATTCCGAGTATTACATCATCTCCTGGAGTAATCCCCACAGCAGTCTGGTTCGAAGAAACTTCAAGAATTTTAAAGATTGGTATTAGTGCTTTAAAGATGAAAAATAGATCTGATTCGGATTTATTTTTTCATTCAAATTTTAAAAGATTAATTGGAAATCCTCTTGAAAAAATTAATCAAAAAAATATATTAAAACCTGCTGAATGCGGCGAAAAATTTTTTAAATTTTTGTGGGCAAACATTCCTAAAAAATATGATATAAAGAGACTTGTTCTAACTGCTCCTATTGATACTTACAAGGGTTACAGAGAATGGCTGGTTAAACTTTGCAATGAAATATATGTAGAAGAAATAGCGCTAGTTGATGAGCCTACTGCCGCAAGTTTGGGAACTAATGTACCATTTGGCTCCAAAATTATGACATTAGATATTGGAGGAAGCACAATAGATTTGAATATAGTAAAAATAGAGGGAGGAGAAGGGAAATCTGTTCCTATAGCTGAATTATTAAAATTCAAAGGGAATGATGTAAGCTCAATTTCAAAACAAAAAATAAGGTGTGCGGAAATAATAAGTAAAACAGGTTCAAAAATTGGTGGTAAAGATATTGATCAATGGATCGTTGATTATTTTGTTCCTGATAATAAATATGCCATTAATCTTTTGAAGGCAGAAGAAATAAAATGTAAACTCAGCTCATCTGAAATAAAATATGAAGATAAATATCCAATTAAATTTTTAATTGAAGGATATAAAGAAAAAGAATTTTACCTAAGTAAAGAAATATTTGAGAAAATTATTATTGAGAATAATCTGCTAAATCACCTTAACTCCTTACTCAAAGAATTATTAAATGAAGCTAGAGGCAAATTTTGCTCAGTAGATGACTTAAGTGCAATTATTTTGGTTGGGGGGGGGACTCAGATACCATTAATTAAAGAATGGATAATAAAAAAGATTTCAAACATTCAAATAAAGTCACCACCACCTATTGAATCAATAGCTTTAGGAGCATTAGCAATGACCCCTGGAGTAAAAATTAAAGATATATTAGACAAAGGCTTTTCTATTAGATTATTTAATAAAAGAGAACAAAAACACTTCTGGTATCCAATTTTCTGCAAAGGTCAAACATGGCCAACTGAAGCACCATTTAAACTGATCCTTCAAGCTAGTAAAAATAATCAGAAAATATTTGAAATAATTATTGGAGAAACAAAAAAAGAAAGAGAATATGATGTGATTTTTGAAAATGGATTGCCAAAGATATCAGAGGTTCAAAGTGAAGAAGAAACTATAAAATGGGATAAAAAACCACTTAAAATCGAACTAAAAAATGAATCTAATCTTGGAGAAGACAACTTAAAACTTTTCTTCAATATTACTAAAAAAGCTGATTTGTTAGTTAAGTGTTTCGATATTAAAGATGAATTTTTAGGAGAATATAATTTAGGGAATATTTTCTGAATTAAATTTACTCAAGAAAAACTCCTTCTTCATTATCAATATTATTTAGACGTACACTAATACTTTCATTTTTACTAGTTGGAACTTTTTTACCGCAAAAATCCGGTTGAATAGGTAATTCTCTATTACCTCTATCTACCATTACTAACAACATCACTCTTTGAGGTCTGCCCCATGCACATAGAGCATCCATTGCAGCTCTAATTGTTCTCCCTGTGTAAATCACATCATCTATTAAGATAATTTCTTGCTTCTCTAAAGGAATTGGAATATCAGTTGCTCTTAATAGTCGAGTGTCAACTCTATTTTGATCATCTCTATAAAAAGTCGGGTCAATTATTCCTTTTCTAACTTGTAATCCTGTCTTAAAGTATAATTCTTTTTCTAGAACTTCTGCCAAATCAATTCCTCTAGTTGGGATACCAACTAAAAGAAGGTTATCAAGTTTTTTTACTTTTTCAATAATTTCGGAAGTTAAACGCGAAAGAGTTTTTCTAAGCTCTTCTTCAGTAAGTATTACAATCCTTTTTGTTTTATTGGACATAATTTATAAATCAATAAAATTCATTCAATATTTTCATAAATTAGCAAAAGCTAACTATTTTAAATATAAATTGTTATCAAACCGCTTTTCCAGCTAAATTAGAGGCTGATCTCTTTAAACCTGAATTTTGATTCTGAAATGTCAAAGATTAGCAGCAAACACATAAAAGGTTTAAGTCCACCAGAAAGTCCAGTAGTTCTAGCAATACTTGATGGATGGGGACATCGAGAAGAGAGTTCAGATAATGCAGTAAAAAATGCAAATACTCCCGTGATGGATTCTTTATGGCATGCCTATCCTCACACTCTCATTAATGCAAGCGGTGCTAGCGTCGGCCTGCCTATCGGTCAAATGGGCAATTCTGAAGTTGGTCACCTTACAATTGGATCAGGAAGAATCATTCAACAAGAACTAGTAAGGATTACAAATGTTGTTAAAAATAATGAATTAAACCACGTATTGGAATTAAATAAATTAGCAAAATCACTTAAGCAAAACAATGGCACATTGCACATAACTGGCTTATGTTCCGATGGAGGGGTTCATAGCCATATTGATCATTTATTAGGATTAATAAAATGGGCATCTGAGGCTGGCCTTAAAAAAGTTGCTATTCATGTAATTACTGATGGAAGAGATACACCTGCTAAAAGTGCATTTCATTATTTAAAACGTATAATTGAATATACAAATAAATACAAAGTAGGAGAGATTGCTTCTATATGTGGAAGATATTGGATTATGAATAGAAATCTTTTATGGGAAAGAACAGAAAAAGCTTTTTTAAATTTAACTGATCCCAATGTCAAAGTAACTAATATTTCTCCGATTGATTATTTAAATGAAAGTTATAGCAAAAATATTACAGATGAATTTTTAGAGCCCATAAGACTTACAAAAAACTTCTTAAAGGATGGAGATAGTTTAATTTGTTTTAATTTTCGTCCAGATAGAGCTAGACAGATAATAAGATCCCTTTCAGAGGTTGACTTCTCAAAGTTTAAAAGAAATAGTGCTCCTAAATTAGATATCGTTACTTTCACACAATATGAGGCAAATCTGCATGTGAGAGTGGCATTCCCCCCGGAATCTCTTGACAACTTTGTAGGCAAAATAGTTTCAGAAAATGGCCTCAAGCAATATAGAACAGCAGAGACAGAAAAATATCCTCATGTTACTTATTTTTTTAATGGAGGAGTTGAGGTTCCTTTGCCAGGAGAAGATAGGCATTTAATTCCATCTCCGAGAGTCGCGACTTATGATATGGCCCCTGAAATGTCTGCTGAGGAACTAACTATTAGCTGTTCAAACGCAATAAAGAGCGGGAAATATTCTCTTATAGTTATAAATTATGCTAATCCTGACATGGTTGGTCATACAGGTAATATGGATGCAGCTATAAAAGCTGTTGAAACCGTAGATAGATGCGTAGGTAAAATAGTTAACGCTACTGGAGAAATGGGTGGAAGTATTCTTATCACTGCAGATCACGGTAATGCAGAACTAATGAAAGGCCCCTCTGGTGAGCCTTGGACAGCTCATACGACTAACAAAGTTCCGTTAATTTTTATTGAGGGTGAAAAGAGAAAAATACCGAATATGGGAAATGAGATTTATTTGAGAGATAATGCTGGCTTGGCAGATATTGCACCAACTTTATTACAATTATTAAATCTCCCAATTCCAAAAGAAATGTCAGGAAAATCTCTAATTAAAGAAGTCGAATTAAAAGGGTATAATAAAGTAGTTCAGCATGTCTAAAGTTAATACAAGTTTTTAAAAAAATGATTCAAATTTTTAGTTGGATATGGGTATTTTCTGGACTGCTTCTTATACTTTTAGTTTTACTTCATAGCCCCAAAGGTGATGGAATGGGAGGAATAGCAGCAAGTGGCAGCTCAATGTTCAATAGCGCTAGTAGTGCAGAAGCATCTCTTAACAAGATAACTTGGACTTTTTTAGTTATATTTTTGTCTCTCGCAATTATTCTTAGTGCTGGCTGGATTTCATAAAGATTTCATAAAAAAAGGGATCATTGTGAATGATCCCTTAAATAATTAATTAACGAGTGTATAGTTAATAATCAAAGTCACCTCCCATACCTGGGGCTCCTGCAGGAGCAGATGAATCTTTTTTCTCAGGTAAATCTGCAACTATGCATTCAGTTGTCAGAACCATACCTGCTATTGAAGCTGCATTTTGTAATCCTGAACGAGTAACTTTTGCAGGATCCACTATACCAGCAGAGGACATATCAACATACTCTCCTGTAGCAGCGTTAAATCCATCATTAAATGGCTTGGATTTTACATTTTCTGCAATCACAGCACCGTTAGAACCTGCATTTTCTGCAATTCTCATAAGAGGAGCAGTCAATGAAGCTTCAACAATATTAGCTCCAATTAATTCCTCTCCCACTAAATTTTTATCAGCCCAATCTTTTAAGATAGGAGATAAATGAGCAAGAGTTGTTCCTCCTCCAGGTACAATCCCTTCTTCAACAGCCGCTTTCGTAGCGTTAATAGCATCCTCAAGACGAAGTTTTTTATCTTTCATTTCAGTTTCAGTTGCAGCTCCAACCTTAATCACTGCAACTCCTCCAGCTAATTTTGCTAGACGTTCTTGAAGCTTTTCTTTATCGTATGAGGAATCTGTTTCATCCATTTGCTTCTTAATTTGATCACATCTACCATTCACAGCTTGCTCATTACCTTCAGCTACTATAGTAGTAGTCTCTTTATTGATAGTTATTCTTCTACCAGTTCCAAGCATATCTAAGGTAGCATTCTCTAATTTCAAGCCTGCATCCTCTGTAATGAGTTGACCATTAGTTAAAACAGCCATATCTTCAAGCATAGCTTTTCTTCTATCACCAAATCCCGGCGCTTTTACTGCAGCAACATTTAAAACACCTCTTAGTCTATTAACAACGAGAGTGGCTAAAGCCTCTTTTTCTATATCTTCTGCGATAATGACTAGTGGCTTACCAGTTTTGGCTATTTGTTCTAGAACAGGAACTAAATCTTGTACTAAGGCAATTTTTTTATCAGTCAGAAGAATATATGGTTCGTCCAAAACAGCTTCCATTCTCTCTGTGTCTGTTGCGAAGTAAGGTGAAATGTAGCCTTTGTCAAAACGCATCCCCTCAGTAACTTCTAATTCAGTAGTCATTGATTTTCCTTCTTCTAAGGAAATGACACCTTCTTTACCAACTTTATCCATTGCATTAGCAATCATTTGACCTACCTCTTCGTCATTTCCAGCGGCAATAGTTCCACATTGCGCGATAGCATTGCTATCACTAATAGGTTTAGAATTCTCTTGAATTTTACCCACTAGAAATTCAGTGGCTTTATCAATTCCTTTTTTTAAGGTGATTGCATTAGCTCCTGCAGCAACGTTTCTCAAGCCTGCTTTGACCATTGCGTGAGCTAAAACAGTAGCAGTTGTAGTTCCATCTCCAGCGGCATCATTAGTTTTTGACGCGGCTTGTCTGATTAATGCAACCCCTGTGTTTTCAATGTGGTCCTCTAATTCAATCTCTTTAGCGATTGTGACACCGTCATTAATAATTTGTGGAGCACCAAATTTCTTCTCTAATACAACGTTTCTTCCTTTTGGTCCAAGCGTTACCGCAACAGACTCAGCAAGGATATCGATTCCTCTCTCGAGCGCTCTACGAGCTTGCTCATTGTAAATAATTCTTTTAGCCATGTTTAGGCAGCAATTTAATAATAAGTTTTAATAATTTTTGAAACAAATATTTTAGCTTACTACAGCTAAAATATCTTTTTCTGAGAGTAAGACATATTCATCTCCTCCCAATTTAATGTCTGTTCCAGCATATTTGCTGTACAAGACTTTATCGCCAATACTCACTTCTGGAGTTTGTCGAGAACCATCGTCATTAAGTTTCCCAGGACCTACCTGAGCAACTTCTCCTACCTGTGGTTTTTCTTTAGCTGTATCAGGCAAAAGTATGCCCCCAGCAGTTTTTTCCTCAGATGCGGAAACTTTAATAAATATTCTATCTCCCAGTGGTTTTACTGTAGAGACTGTAAGTGAAACAGCTGCCATAGATTAATGGAGGATCATGATTGAGACGCTTTGCGCCATAAATGTGGAAAGAGAAATTCTCATTCCGTATCTTCATCAAGATAATCCGCGAAGCAGCAATTCAACCATACTTTAACTGTGCGGGTGGCCGAACCCATTTAACGAATATACCCATGAGGTGGTATTATTTTCGGATTATGAGCTGTTTAAAATCAGCTAATCATCACCAAATTAATAAAAAATGGTAGCAACTCCATCAACTTCTTCACAAACAAAAGGCGTAGTACGTCAGGTAATTGGACCAGTTCTAGATGTAGAATTCCCAGCCGGAAAATTGCCTAAAATATTAAATGCTTTAAGAATTGAAGCAAAAAATCCTGCTGGACAAGAAATAGCGCTCACTGCAGAGGTTCAACAGCTGCTTGGTGATCATAGAGTAAGAGCAGTTGCAATGAGTGGCACAGACGGTCTTGTAAGAGGTATGGAGGCAGTCGATACAGGAGCTCCAATATCTGTGCCTGTGGGAGAAGCAACTTTAGGAAGAATATTTAATGTTTTAGGAGAACCAGTAGATGAACAAGGTCCAGTAAATACCAAAGATACTTCACCAATTCATAGATCTGCTCCAAAATTAACTGACCTAGAAACTAAGCCAAAAGTTTTTGAAACCGGAATAAAAGTTATCGACCTTTTAGCTCCCTACAGACAAGGTGGGAAAGTAGGATTATTTGGAGGAGCGGGTGTAGGAAAAACCGTTCTTATTCAAGAGTTAATTAATAACATTGCGAAAGAACATGGTGGCGTTTCTGTTTTCGGAGGTGTTGGAGAAAGGACAAGAGAAGGTAACGATTTATATGAAGAATTTAAAGAATCAGGCGTTATTAATGCAGATGATTTAACTCAATCAAAAGTCGCCCTATGCTTTGGACAGATGAATGAGCCACCAGGTGCAAGAATGAGAGTAGGCTTATCAGCACTTACAATGGCCGAACATTTTAGAGATGTAAATAAACAAGACGTACTACTTTTTGTTGATAACATTTTTAGATTTGTTCAAGCTGGCTCTGAAGTATCAGCTTTACTAGGAAGAATGCCTTCAGCCGTCGGATATCAACCAACGCTTGGAACTGATGTTGGTGAATTGCAAGAGAGAATCACATCTACTTTAGAAGGATCAATAACATCTATCCAGGCTGTTTATGTACCTGCTGATGACCTAACTGACCCTGCTCCAGCGACAACCTTTGCCCATTTAGACGCAACTACTGTGCTTGCAAGAGCTCTTGCGGCTAAGGGGATTTATCCAGCTGTTGATCCATTAGATTCAACAAGCACTATGCTTCAACCATCAGTTGTTGGAGATGAGCATTACAAAACCGCCAGAGCTGTTCAATCAACTTTGCAAAGATACAAAGAACTACAAGATATTATTGCAATTCTTGGTTTAGATGAGCTTTCTGAAGAGGATAGATTAACGGTAGACAGGGCTAGAAAAATTGAAAAGTTCCTTTCCCAACCTTTCTTTGTAGCAGAAATATTTACCGGAATGTCTGGTAAATACGTAAAATTAGAAGATACCATAGCTGGTTTCAACATGATTTTGTCTGGGGAATTGGATGATTTACCAGAACAGGCATTTTACTTAGTGGGTAATATTGATGAAGTCAAAGCAAAGGCTGAAAAAATAAAGTCAGAAAAATAAATATCTAAATATTTATATATTTAACCTTCAATAATTTTAAATTAATGTCAATTTCTCTTAAGGTTTTAGCTCCTAATAAAAATGTTTATCAAGGTGAAGCTGAAGAAGTAATCCTTCCTAGTACTACTGGTCAACTGGGCGTACTTCCTGGACATATTTCTTTAGTTACGGCTATAGATATAGGTGTTTTAAGGCTAAGAATGAATTCTCAATGGAAATCAATAGCTTTAATGGGAGGCTTCGCTGAAATTGAATCAGATGAAGTCATAGTTTTAGTAAATAATGCAGAAATTGGATCAGAAATTAATGTTCAAAATGCTGAACAAGATCTTAAACAAGCAAAATTAGCAATTAGTAAATTCTCTGACAATGAAAAAAATCCAGAGAAAATTAAAGCCTTGAAAGAGATTTCGAAGGCAGAAGCTAGGATTCAAGCTGCAAAGAACTAATTTTTAAGCAGTTCCACAAAAAGTTACTTCGGGAAATTTTAATTTGGCTTCTTCTAATTTTTTTGTTTTTCCTTCTTCTTGCCAATAATTTATTACTTCTGTAGCTTTATTCAATATTTCAACTCTTTCATTATCTGTAATCCATCCTTTATTTTCTAGTTCACTTTTTAATTTTTCCCAAGCATCATCTCTTGGCCAAAAATAATAAGCTGTGAGAGGACTTGGGCCTCCACCTACTATTTGATCAACTGCTAAAGCTACATTATCAGGTAACCACAACACTTTAATGATGAACCTCCCTTCGTCAGGTTTGGGGGTGTAACCAGTAGGTACTCCATCTTCATCGATTGTAGCTGCTGCTAATACAGCTGAAGCACCCATCATGCCTGAATTAGGAGAAGAATTTTTAGATTTTGGCAAATCAGTGTTTTTTTCTTTTTTTTCTTTTTTTTCTGTTGAATTTTGATTTAACTTATCAGATGAAGTCATTCACTGTATTTATGTTTAATAAATAATTTATCAGTTTATGGTCACATTTTGATTGATTTTTTCAAAATCTCTTGATTTTAGTTATTGATGATTACTTAAAAGGATTTTCATCTATCATTGGGAACTTTATAAAAATCATAAATAGTAGCTTCCAATGAATCCCAAAGATCTTTAGGAATATCATTTTCTTCAGCAAACATTCCAAGCTGACTAGCCAAACCTCTAGCCTGAGAGAGTTTCGAATCATATGAATCTGATTTATCCATTTTAAAACTTTAAACTTTATAAAAATAAATCTATTAACTAGATAAGTCAAATTTTAAAATTCCAAATCAGAAATTTCTTTAAGTGCAGCAATACTTAAAACTTCAGGTTTTTTATCATTGACCAAAACATCATCCTCAATTCTGATCCCAATTCCTTTCCATTTCTTATCAATGGTCGGTTGTCCCTCAGGGACTGGGATCCTGTCACTTATATAAATACCAGGTTCAACCGTAAGAATCATTCCATTCTGTAATGGGACTTCATAATCTCCCATTCTGTATGCTCCAACATCATGAACATCTAAACCGAGCCAATGTCCAGTTCTATGCATGTAAAGATGTTTATATGATTGATTCTCTATTATCTGCTCAGTACTGCCCGATAATAAACCAATTTCTTTTAATCCTTCTATTAAAATTGTTAAAGCGACATTGTGAACAGTACTAGAATTTGAACCGGTTATGGCACTTTTAATTGCAGTTTTCTGAGCACTCAATACAATTTTATAGATAGCTTTTTGCTCGCAAGAAAATTTTCCGCTTATTGGAATAGTTCTTGTTATGTCTCCGTTGTAATAGTCAGTTAATGAGCAGCCAGCATCTACCAACAATAAATCTCCCTTGTTCAAAGGTGAGTTATTTGAAGTGTAATGCAGAATACATGCATTATCTCCTGAAGCAACAATAGAATTATAAGCAGGACCTCTCGCCCCTTTTTCCAAAAAGAATCCCTCTAGAACGCCCTGAATTTGTCTTTCATTTTTCTTAGATGATATAGATTCTCTAACTAATTCATGAGCTTCTGCTGAAATTTGTATGGCCTTTCTCATTCTATTAATTTCAAATTCACTTTTTATTAATCTCATCTCATTTAAATAAATTTCTGGAGATTTGATACAATTTCCACCAATCCCCAATCTTGAGCGATTTTCAAGTTGTTGTGAAAATATCTCTAAAACCATTTTCTCAATTAAGGGATACTTACCAATTGAAAATACAAGTTCATCAGAACCATTTATATATCCTGGGAGTAAATCTCTTAGTTCATTTATTGAGTGAGCCTTGTCAGCCTTAAATTCTTTTTCAGCCCCTTCCAAACCCCATCTAAAGCCATGCCAAACTTCGCTAATAATTTCTTTAGGAGCAACAAACAAAATAAATCTCTCCCCCTTTGGCTTGTGAGATAAAAAAAGAGCGATTGCATCCGGCTCATCAAAACCAGTTAAATACCAAAAATTACTATCTTGTCTAAAAGGATATTCGCAATCTGCATGATGTTTTACAAGATTAGCCCCTGGGATAATAGCCGCTTTCCCATCAAGTTTATCTAAGAAAATTTCTCTTCTTTCCTCAAAAACTTTATTGTTAGGTTTAAACATGAATTGTGTATTGGCGTGTTTTTAAAAAAAATGGAAGAATAAATTAAAACAGATTTAGTATCTAATCTATCTTAATGGAACCAAGTATTTACGTTTTAATTTTACTTATACTTATTATTTTAATTGGGTCAGCATGTTGCTCGGGAGTAGAAGCTGCTTTTTTAGCTGTAAATTCAATAAGGATTTTAGAAATAGCATCAAGACAAAAGCCTAAAAGTTCTGCGAATCAACTTCTTAAACTTAGGAAACATCTAGGAAGGACATTAACTGTAATTACAATTACTAATAACGGATTTAACATAATTGGAAGCCTTATATTAGGAGTATACGGAGCATTGGTAATTAATAATAGTTATGGCTTAACCCTATTTTCAATTTCTTTTTATATACTGGTGGTTTTAGTCGGAGAAGTACTTCCCAAAGCTCTAGGTACAAGATTTTCGGTGCAAATCGCCTTAATATCCGTTCCAATCCTACGACTATTAAATACTTTAATGAGGCCATTTTTAATATTAATAGAGCAAATATTTCCAGTTATTACTGCAGAGAATGAAATTTCAACTGATGAAGAAGAAATTAGACAAATGGCAAAAATTGGAAGTCAGAAAGGTTTTATTGAAGCTGATGAGGCAGCAATGATATTTAAAGTTTTTCAATTAAATGATTTAAAAGCTAAAGATTTAATGATTCCCAGGGTATCAGCACCTTGTCTTGATGGATCTTCCAATCTTGAGGAAATTTCAAAACTTATAATTTCAGATAACTCTCCATGGTGGGTAATTTTGGGAGATAAAGTTGACAAAATACAAGGAGTGGTTAAACGAGAGAATATGTTAAGAGAATTAATTAACGGTGCAAATAAAAAATTACTATCAGAAATTTGCGAACCTGTAGATTACATTCCCGAAATGATTAAGGCGGATCAATTATTAACAAGATTTGACAATAATCATAAAGGAGTGAAAGTAGTAGTAGATGAATTTGGGGGATTCGTGGGAATTATTGGTGCAGAAGCTGTGTTATCTGTTTTAGCTGGTTGGTGGAAAAAATAAATTATGAAAGAATTAAAAATTAATAAAAATTATTTACTTTTAAAAAATTGGTGGGAGAGAATAGATCTTACTAACTATGAAAAAAGTTTTTTTAATAGTGAAATAATTTCCTTTAATCAACAACTTTTTAGACTTAAAGAAAAAAAAATAAGAATTGGCGTATATGGCAAATCAGGAGTAGGTAAATCATCTGTTTTAAATACGTTATTTAAAAAACACATATTTAAAACAGATATTATTAACGGATCTACAAAAAAAATACAAGCAGAAGAGTGGGCTCTTAAAAATCAAACGCTTAAAAGTATAGAGTTACTAGATTCGCCAGGCTTTGACTTCTGCAATATTAAATTCCCTGATAAAATCCATTCTCACATAAACCATTCGGATCTTATTTTATTTATTGTTGCAGGAGATATAAATAGAAATGAAGTAAGCGAAATTAGCTCCTTTATTAAAAATGGAAAAAAAATTATTATAGTTTTAAACAAAATCGATCTTTTTAAAAAAAATGAATTAAAAGAAATAACTGAAAATATAAAATTTAAGCTTCCAAAAGATTTAAATATTCCAATAATTATTAATCATGAAAACAATCTTAATGACTACTTAACAAAAATAATAAATCAATATGGAGAGATTTTATTAACATTAAACTCTCTTCAATTAGCCGATAAATTGTTTATACAGTTGAAAAAACAAAGATTAAAACGAAGGCAGAAATTAGCTCAATCAACTATTGGTAAGTTTTCGACAATAAAGGCATCGGCAGTGGCTCTTAATCCTTTTATTTTATTTGATATAACTGGTAGTTTTGCACTAGATACTGCATTAATTAGCGAATTAAGTAAAATTTATGGCTTAAATTTGAAGGGTGAATCTACAAGAAAAATATTCAAAAATATATCGATTAATAACTTATTTTTGGGAGTAACTCAAATTGGCATCAATACATCTTTTAACCTTATTAGGAAATTAATTTTATTAACAGCACCTTTCACTAATGGACTGTCATTATTACCATATGGACCTATTGCCATTATTCAAGCAGCAATCGCAGTTCATTCTACAAAAATCCTTGGGAAATTAGCTGCTAAAGAAATATTTATAAGAAGCAAAGTATCTTATATAGAGCCATTCACTATGATCAAAAATATAACTTTTCAAGAACCAGAGATTTTTAACCACATAAATTTTTACTTATCAAATAGGAATTTAAATAATAATTTTATGAGTTTTCTACCTTAAAATTTAAAATGAAAAAAACAGTTGCTTTATTTGGTACTAGTGCAGATCCACCTACCATTGGTCATAAAAAAATACTTGAAGAATTATCCAAAATTTATGCATTTACCATTAGTTATGTGAGCAACAACCCCAACAAAAAGCACAAAGAAGATATCTCAATACGCAGCCATTTGTTAAAAACTTTAATAGAAGATTTAGATAATCCCAAAATTTTATTTAATCAAAGTGTTAGTAGCCAATGGGCAATAGAGTCAATCAAAAATTGCAAAAAAATTTATGAATTTAATAATTTAGATTTTGTTATAGGGAGTGATTTAATTAATGATATTTTCTGTTGGAAGAATTTTGATAAAATTAATAAGGAGGTAAGTTTTTTTATACTAAAAAGAGAGGGATATCCTATTGAATCGAGTACTCTTAAAATGTTAGAGACTTGTAAAGTAAAATTTAAAATTTCAAATATAAAAATCCCAAACATTTCAAGTTCTAAGTTAAGGTTAAATTTTAATTATTCTAATTTACCCACTTCATTAATAGATATTGTAAAGAAGAATAATTTATATATTTCCTCTAAATTAGTTGAATGAAGTTTTTACTCGCTCAAATTAATCCTGTTGTTGGAGATTTAGGGGGCAATGCAAAAAAAATACTTGATATTGCTTCGAAAGCTAGCTCAGTTTCCGCTGATTTTGTTATTACGCCAGAATTGTCATTATGGGGATATCCAGCAAATGACTTATTACTTAAAAAAAATTTAATCAAAAATCAATATCAAATTCTTGACCAATTAGCCCTAGATATTAATAAAAAATATGGGAACTTGAGTATCGCAGTTGGGATAGCTGAGATAATAAATGATTCTTTTTTTCCAAATCTTTATAATTCTATTGCGTTGCTTGAGGGGGGTGAATGGAAAATAATTGCTCGTAAAATTATTCTTCCCACTTATGAAGTATTTGATGAGAAAAGATACTTTAGATCAGAAGAAAAAGTTTCCGTATTGATAAAAAAAATTAAAAATAAAACTTGGCGACTTGGTTTTTCTATATGTGAAGATTTATGGGTCAATGAAGATATAGAAGGTAGAGGGATTCATAAAAAAAATCCTATTATTGATTTAAAGAAAAAAAAAGTTGATATTTTAATTAATTTATCTGCATCCCCATATACCTTCAAAAAGTCAGAGCTAAGGTTCAAAGTTTCCAGTTTTGCTGCTCAATATCTTCAAGTACCACTGATATATGTAAACCAGATTGGTGCGAATGATAATTTAATTTTTGATGGAAATAGTTTTATTCTTGATAAGAATGGATCTAAAATTAAGCAATTAAAATCTTTTTCAGAAGATCTCTCCAGCTGGAAAATTGAGCAAACAAAACCTGAAAAAATTAAATCTGAAAACTCTGAGATGTCATCAATTTTTGATGCATTAGTACTTGGTGTAAAAGATTATGCAAAGAAATGTGGATTTAAAACAGCTTTAATTGGATTAAGTGGTGGCATTGATTCAGCACTAGTTTCAGCAATTGCAACAGCTGCACTTGGAAGTGATAATATTTATTGCATTTCAATGCCTTCTAAATGGAGCTCATCGCATTCAAAGAGTGATGCAAAAGATTTAGCAAGAAGATTAAAGATAAATTTCAACAGCATTCCAATTGAAAACTTGATGAATTCTTTTGAAGAATCTTTTATAAAATCAATAGATTTTGAAATGGCTGAAATAACAAACCAAAATATTCAATCAAGGATTAGAGGAACGCTTCTAATGGCTTTAGCAAATCAAGAAAAGCATTTATTACTTTCAACAGGTAATAAATCGGAACTAGCTGTAGGATATTGCACACTTTATGGTGATATGAATGGAGGATTATCTGTAATTGGTGATTTATATAAAAGTAATGTTTTTAAATTATGCAATTGGCTTGATAGTAAAGATTCAATTAATCATAGAAAATCATATATGTTAGATATTAATGTAAATATAATTGGTGAAAATATACGTACAAAAGCTCCAAGTGCAGAATTGGGGCCTGATCAATTAGATACTGATTCTCTCCCACCTTATTCCATTTTAGATAATATTCTTAGAGGAATTATTGAAGAGAAAAAAGATTTAAAACAACTTGAAGAAGATGGTTTTAAAAAAGAATTAATTTTAAAAATAATCTCACTCATAAAAAAAGCAGAATTCAAAAGAAAGCAGGCTCCACCTATCCTAAAACTAAGCAATCAATCATTAGGAAGTGACTGGAGAGTTCCCATAGCAATATCTTATTAATCGCTATAAGAACATTTTTGGATTTTTTTTAAAGGCCGTTTAATTGAATTAAGGTTAATACCTTTTTTGATAGCAAGAATTATACCTGCAGCTTCTAAATAATTATTAACTTCAAAAAGATTAGGATAATCATAAAATTCATTAGTCACTTTTAATGTATTTTTATTTTTTACAGAGATGATATTTAAACCTTTTTCAATGCCTGCTAGTACTGCTTCTCCGCCTAGCGCTCCATTAGGAACGACAATAGATTCAATTTGATTAGGATGTAATGAGATAATTTCATTTACATTAGGCAATTCAACAATGTCAGGTGCATTGCTTAAACCAATCAGTACTGATGGTAAAAAGGTGTATCCTATTTCTTCTGCAGCTGCACGAGGATCTAATTTTTCATTCAACTCAATGGGATTTAACGCTGGTGCGTGAGCACAGGGAACCTTTAAGAATTTGCTTATTAAATGACTTATAACTGCTTCGACTCCAGAGATAGGATCAACCCCTTTTCCTTCTCGATAAATATTTGTTTCTATAGAATCTGAATCATCAGGAAATTTTGCCACAATTGCTATTGCCGTAACTCCTTTTTCTATTAAATATTTTCCAGCGTCTATTAGAGTATCAGGATTTTCAATTGTGCCGCCACTCATTTTTGACGAATCAGAATCAATAACTATATTTAATTGCTTTTTGGTAACCACATAAGAATGAACATTAATCCCTAGAGTAGAGACACATGCATCAGCAACTTGTAAATGTCTTACTAATATTTCATTTTCAATTGCTGAATCAAAAATTATCCCAATTTTCTGTTGCTTTACCCTCTTTAAAGCAATTTCTCCTTTAGCAAGTCTGTCTAAACTATAACCCTCAACATAAAAAATATTTTTATCTTTTTCAGAAAGAGTACCACCATTCATAACATTTGGATGAGTAATTAAACATCCACTTGCCGATGCTAATAATTTAGCGGTAGGAAGTGCATCACCAGCAAAACCTCCTACCTCGCAACCAATACCAGTTGGAACAATGAATATTGTTGGTGAAATTTCCATTAATAAAAATATCTCAAGTTATATTCTTTAATTAGCTAAGACAACTTTAATTTTAAGTTTTTTTGTTCCAAAAGAGTCAATAGAATTTTGAATATCAACAATTGACCATCGAATTACATCACCTTTTTTTTCTAAATTTGCAATGATAAATTCCCTTAAATTTTTTAATTTTATTGAAACTGGCCAATCTAAATAATAATCAACTGAACTTAATTTCATTTTTGATATTTACCAAATTGATCATTATATAAATCATCTTCGACTTCTTTACCAATAACAATATTCAAATCTGAATTAGGATATGCCACACAAAAAAGTGCAAAGCCCTTTTCCCTCAAATCATCATTTAATCCCATAGCATCTTCTTGATCTACAGATCCTTCCAATATCATGGATGCACAATCTGTACAAACCCCTGAACAACAACTACTTGGTAAATCTATTCCATTCATTGTTGCCGCTGAAATAATATCTTGCTCTTCAGAACATAAAAAACTCAAAGTTTTTTGCTCAAATTGAACTTTTATATTGTATTCAGGCATATCCTAAATCTTATTGCTAAGCTGCTGAACCTCCTACAACTTCTAATATTTCTTGAGTAATAGCTGCTTGTCTGGCTTTGTTATAGGTTAGATTCAAGCTACTTGCTAATTCTTTAGCATTATCACTCGCATTATTCATAGCAGTCATCCTGCAAGCAAGTTCTGAAGCTGCCGACTCTTGAAGAGCTCTTAATACTTGATTCTGTAAATACAATGGTAATAACGAATCTAGTAGTTGATCAGGACTTTGTTCAAAAACAATATCTGACGGTAACTTGTCTGAATCACTTTTTTCAATATTTGATTTTTCAACGAGCAATTTACTATCTTTTGTAGTTAACCTAAAAATTTCATCATTTTCATCTGCGATACCTTGAGGGTCTAGTGGCAACAATGTTTGAACTACAGGAGCACAATTGACTAAAGTAATGAATTTCGTATATATAATTTCTACCCTATCAGAATTTTCCGAAAGAAATTCAGCTAAGACTTCACTAGTTATCCCCTCAGAATCTGTTGCAGTTGGTACCTGTTCCAGCTCTTTAAATGTGCTTTTAATTGTGTATCTATCTTTCCTATTTTGGAAATAACCTATTGCCTTTTTACCAACTAAAATCAAATTTGGTTCATAACCTTGTTTAATCAGCTCTGCATACCTAATTTCCACCTTCTTGATTATATTTGTATTGTATCCTCCACATAATCCTCTATCAGCAGTTATGCATACCAAAGAAATTGTTTTTACATCTCTTTTTGATAGAAGAGGAGAATCTACAGCTTCAAACTGAACTCTAGATTGAATATTTTCTAAAACCCGAGCAAGTTTATCTGCAAAAGGCCTACTCTTAAGAACTTGATCTTGTGCCCTCCTAACTTTTGCAGCTGCGACTAATCTCATAGCTTCTGTTATTTTTCGTGTATTTTTAACAGAAACTATTCGATCTCTAATTTCTTTAAGATTTGCCATTATATTCCCTTAAATAAATTTAAACTGTGGAAAGTATTGAAGATTTAACTTCATTAATCACCTCTTTGAGTGTCGCTTCTAAGCCATCATTCAATTTCTTTTCTTTAAGAATCTCCTCAATAAATTCTGCTTTGTTTAACTTAAGATATTCTCTTAGTTCAGCAGCAAATTTAGTTACATCTTCCACTGGAACTTCATCAATAAGACCCTTAACACCTGCATAAACTACAGCAACTTGTTCTGCAAGATTTAATGGGGAGAATTGTGCTTGTTTTAGTAACTCTCTTAATCTTTTCCCTCTTTCAAGTTGTTGTTGAGTAGCCTCATCAAGATCAGAAGCGAATTGAGAGAATGCTGCTAATTCATCAAATTGAGCTAATTCTAATTTAAGAGTTCCAGCAATTTTCTTAATGGCCTTTGTTTGAGCAGCTCCTCCTACGCGGCTAACAGAAATACCAACATTAATAGCTGGTCTTAATCCTGAGTTAAATAAATCTGCACTCAAGAATATTTGTCCATCTGTAATTGAAATAACATTAGTTGGAATGTAAGCCGAAACATCCCCAGCCTGAGTTTCAATAATTGGTAGAGCTGTCATTGAACCACCGCCCATATCATCAGATAATTTTGCTGCCCTTTCAAGTAATCTGCTATGACAATAAAAAACATCTCCAGGATAAGCTTCTCTTCCTGGTGGTCTTCTCAAAAGGAGAGACATCTGTCTATAAGCCTGAGCTTGTTTTGTTAAATCATCATAAATAACTAGTGTTGCTTTGCCTTGGTACATAAAGTGCTCAGCAATTGCGGCACCAGTATATGGTGCTAAGTATTGTAGAGCTGCGGCTTCAGAGGCTCCTGCACTAACAACAATCGTGTAATCAAGAGCTCCTTTTTCTCTTAAAACCTCAACCACATTTGCTACGGATGCTGACTTCTGACCAATAGCTACGTAAACACAAACTACGTCTTGACCTTTTTGGTTGATTATCGTATCAATAGCAATTGCAGATTTTCCAGTTTGTCTATCACCAATAATTAATTCTCTTTGGCCTCTTCCTACAGGAATCATTGCATCAATAGATGTGATTCCTGTTTGCATTGGTTCGTACACTGATCTTCTCTTAATTATTCCAGGAGCCATTTCTTCGATCAATCTAGTATCACTTGTTGGA
Organism: Prochlorococcus marinus str. MIT 9107; assembly: GCF_000759855.1. Lineage (GTDB taxonomy): Bacteria > Cyanobacteriota > Cyanobacteriia > PCC-6307 > Cyanobiaceae > Prochlorococcus_A > Prochlorococcus_A marinus_N. Next base: position 43,011 of record NZ_JNAI01000005.1, on the reverse strand, counting down.
ATTTCCCCTTTCCCATCTATTGGTTGTCCGAGAGGGTTAACAACTCTCCCCTGCATTGCTTCTCCAACAGGAACAGATGCAATTTTACCTGTAGACTTAACGTTACTTCCCTCTTGGACACCAAGTGCCTCGCCCATTAAAACGGCTCCAACATTATCATCTTCAAGATTTAAAGCTATACCTTCGGTACCATCCTCAAATTCCAATAACTCACCAGCCATGACCTGATCTAAGCCATATATTCTTGCAATGCCATCACCGATTTGCAGAACAGTTCCTACATTGCTAACACTTACAGATTGGTCATAATCAGTTATTTGTTGTTTTAAGATTGAACTGATTTCATCAGGGCGTATAGATACCATGGATTTAAGAATTTAAGGTTGATTTAAAAGTTACTTGGAAAGTGACAAACCAAGTTTTCGAATTTGTGAGGCAAGGGAAGCATCAATTACTTTTGATCCTACACTGGCGACGAAACCACCAATAAGAGATGGGTCAATTTTAGTTACAAGTTCTAATTTTTCAGTTCCTGCTATATTGATGATCTTTTGGGTAATTAAACCTTTCTGTTCATCAGTAAGCTCGACTGCTGAAGTAACAGTTGCCAAAGCAATATTACTATTTTCTCGATAAATCTCTAAAAACCTTTCAAGAATAGAAGTAAGAATTCCAATTCTTTGCCTATCGGCCAATAATTTTAAGAAATTCAGTAAAGAAGAATTTACCTTATTTGAAAAAATTTCAATAATGATTTTCTTCTTAGCATCTATCTCTAAAACAGGAGAGGAAAGTGCCTTCTCCAATTCAGGGGAATCATTTAATAATTCTAAAAGTTGTTTAACCTCAGAAACAATCTCTTCAGTTTGCGAATTTTCATTCACAACTTGAAGTAATGCCTCTGCATATGGTGTAGTAACTGAATTTAAAAGTGGCATTAGTTCACCTCAATATTGTTAATTGATTGAGTGACCAAATTTTCTTGTGTTGTTTTATCAAGCCTATTTGGGAGAGAATCTAAAGCTTTCTTAATTGCTAATTCAACAGCTTCTTTTCTAAGTTGAGAAATTGCTCTGGATGCTTCAGAGCTCTCATCGGAGATTGCACTTTGTTTAATTCGTGCCATCTCTTCTATTGCTTTTTTCTCACTTTCCATTCTGATTGATTCAGATCTTTTGAGTGAATCTGCTTTTATTTGAGAAGCTTTTTCTTCTGCTGAAGATAAGTCTTTCTTTGCCTTCTCTAAAGCTTGAGTAGCTTTAAGCAGTCGATCTTCAGCATCTTTTAATTCAAGAAGGATTCCTTCTCTCCTTTTTTGAAGCATTTTACCTAGAAAACTAGGCAAAAATTTATAAAGGCCAAAAATCACTACGGCCCAATTAAAGATATTAGTTTCGAATAAATTGAGATTTAATCCAAAACCTTCTGTAGCTAAAAGAAGTAAATTCATTTTTCTAGAATCAATCTATTAACAATAAGTTTGCTTAAATCATCAGCCTGTTTAGAAAGTTTATCGCGGGCTGCAGATGTCTGACTTTCAATTTCTAGCCTTGCTTTTTCTTTTGAAGTATTTGCTTCATTATTAGCAAGTTCTAGTGCTTCTTTATAAAGCTTGTCAGATTCATTTTCGGCTTCGCTCACAATTCTTTGGGCTTCAGAACGAGCACTTTGAAGCTGACTTAATAAATCAGCTTCTAATTTTTCAACTTCTGAAAGTTTCTTTTTGGCCTCAATAATATTATTACTGACATATTTCTCTCTTTTTTCAACAACATTGCCTATAGGCTTAAAAAAGATTGAATTCAATATATAAGTAAGAGCAACTACTTGGATTGCCATTAGCGGCAAAGTGGCATTTATATCAAATAATCCACCTTCAGTAGTACCAAAAAAATTAAAGGCCAACATTATGATTCAGTTGAAATTAAAAAATTAAATTATATATTGCTAATAAGAGTTAAAAGCAATATTAACTTTTAGGAAAAAGGATTCGCAAAAAGTAATACTAAAGCCACAACTAATCCATAGATTGTTAATGACTCCATGAAAGCGAATGATAAAAGTAGAGTTCCTCTAATTTTACCTTCAGCTTCAGGCTGACGAGCTATACCCTCAACAGCCCCTTGAGCTGCGCTACCTTGTCCAACGCCAGGGCCAATAGCACCTAGTCCAACTGCTAATCCAGCAGCCACAACAGATGCAGCGGAAGTAATGGAATCCATAATTTTGAAATAAAGAGCTTAATGCTTGTGATAAATCTTTTGTCATAAACGCTTGGACATCCTTTCTTAAAGAATGGGCCTGATTTTTCAGACCTACGCGATTAGTTAGATATTTTGCCAGATTATAGGCCCTTTGTAAAAGAGTCTGAATGTATTAAAAATAAGCTAATGATGTTCCTCAACCGCTTCTCCGATATAATAAGCAGCCAATGTGGCAAATATTAGTGCTTGAATTGCGCTGGTGAACAACCCTAAGAACATTACAGGTATTGGTAAAACCAGAGGAACTAGAAAAACTAATACAGCAACTACAAGTTCATCAGCCAAAATATTTCCAAACAGCCTAAAAGATAAAGATAAAGGTTTAGTAAAATCTTCTAAAATTTTGAAAGGTAGCATTATTGGAGTCGGGTGAACATAATATTCAAAATACCTCCATCCTTTATTGCTTAAACCAGCATAAAAATAGGATAATGAAACTAACAATGCTAATGCAATAGTTGTATTTAGATCGGCTGTTGGAGCTCCCAATTCTCCACTTGGCAACTTGATTAACTTCCAAGGAATTAATGCACCTCCCCAATTACTGATAAAGATAAATAAGAATAAAGTCCCAATAAAAGGCATCCAATCTCTATATACTTTTTCTCCAATTTGCGTTCTTGCAAGATCTCTTATGTAGTCCCAAAGGAACTCAAGTAAGTTTTGTAATCCTTTCGGATCATTTTCCATCTTTTTAGTTCCTAAGGAAATAAAAACTAATAATGCGCCCAACAGAATCCAAGATGTCAAAAATACCTGCCCATGAAGTCTGATATTTCCGATTTGCCAATAAAGATGTTGACCAACTTCTAATGCTGCAAAATTTGTTAGCAAGGAATTAAAGAACATTTGATTTGAATAAAAAATTTACTTAAGAACGTGAAAAATAGAGAATGAGTGAAGGCTTATAAATAAAAAAACCTATCATTGCAGGAAAAACATCCAAAGATCCTAGCTTGCTTGCGAAAATAAATAGGCAAACTGGAACCAATAGTTGCAATTTTGATACACCTGATGATTCTTTACCTAGTTTTCCCACACTTTTAGCAAGCAAACGTAAGTAAAAAATACCCGCAATTGCACCTATAAAAATACTAAAACCAAAAGTAAATCCGAGAAAAATTCCAGTTATTGCTGCTATGAAAATAGAGACAATAAAAGTAATTCCAAAAATTGTTAATTGCAATTTTGTATATTCATCATTTTTAAAAAGCAAATTATCCAATTGACTAGCAAAGTCTGATTTACTCTCTTTGATGATCGAATTATCGAGGGATTGTGGAATTTGAACATTCTCATTAGAAGGATGTTCAATTTTTTTTCTATTTGAGTCCACTGATGTGAACATAGTTTAGAAACCCCCTCTGAATGGTTTGAAGTAAGTATATAAACTCAGGGAATCTATCATGAAGAGGGGCCATTTAGCTAGGGTTTTTTTTATAAAAGGTTAATTCTTAAGATTTGTTATGAATCTATAAACCATTTTTTTTGTTTTAATCTTTATAAATAAATTTTATGAATAGTAATATTTGTAATTAATTTACACTTTCAAAACTTAATAAAAGACTTGGCAAATTATCAATTTAACGGCTCAATGGTACATATAGAGCTAAAAAATTGGAGATAATTCAAGAAAGAAAATATAAAAGAAAACAAGTCGCCAGTATTTATCGTAAAAAGAATCAAAGCAATTTAAAAGAATCTATATTGCCCTTACCCTGGATGATATGGCCTTATGAAGCAAAAATCCTCATAATCCTTATTGGAATTTGGTCAATATTAGGAATATTTATTTTAGGATCATCGAGTTGGTGGTTTGCTAGCAGAGAAATGGGAAATTGGGCTTACTTTTTAAACAAACAAATTATTTGGACATTTCCAGGCATTGGTTTATTTTATTTCGTTCTTAATACAAACATCAGAAATCTTTTGAAATTTTCAAGGATTATTTTTTATGTTTTATTCTTCTTAATTTTCCTAACAAATATTACTGGAATTACGGTAAACGGATCTTCAAGATGGCTAGTAATAGGCAATTTACTGTTACAACCATCTGAATTAATTAAACCTTTTCTAATTCTTGAGTCTTCTAGCCTCTTCGCTCATTGGAATCTGATTAAGAATGATAAAAAATTATTTTCAATAATCTCCTTTGGTTTATTAATTTTATTAATACTTCAACAGCCTAATTTAAGTACTGCATCATTAACAGGAATTCTTATTTGGGTTATGGGTTTATGTGGAGGTGTCAAACTTATTTCTCTTAGCTCATTTGCCTCATTAGGATTCATTACTGGATGTATTAGTATCATCAGAAACGAATATCAAAGACTTAGAGTTACTTCATTTATTAATCCTTGGAAAGATCAGCAGGAGAGTGGATTTCAATTGATTCAGAGTTTATTAGCCATAGGTTCAGGTGGTCTATTCGGACAAGGGTTTGGGCTCTCTATACAAAAATTACAATACTTGCCATTTATGTACACAGATTTCATTTTTGCCATTTTTGCGGAAGAATTTGGTTTATTAGGATGTACTTTATTCTTGGGATTTTTAGCAGTTTTCTCTTATATAACTCTAAGAATTGCTATTAAATGCAGAAATAACTATACGAAATTGGTTGCAATTGGATGTGGCGTACTATTGATAGGCCAATCAATTATGCATATTGCTGTAGCTACAGGTTCAATGCCTACTACAGGCTTACCATTACCTTTTATTAGTTACGGTGGTAATTCATTAATTGCATCTTTTTTTATTGCAGGAATGTTATTGAGATGTTCATTAGAATCAACTGGATTCATAGGTATGATTAGTACACGAAAGGCGCTTAATTAGTTAGAATTTAAAAGATTTAATATAAGCTATCGAATCATTTAATTTAATCATTTCAGAATTATCTCAAAAGGGTAATTTACTCATGCAGAGTGGTCTTAATAATCCTGGCCCATTTACTATATTTTTGGTCTTCAGCGCAGGATTCTTAACCAGTCTTGGACCATGCTCTCTATCACTACTTCCAGTCACAATTGCTTATATAGGAGGAACAGAGAAAAAAAAGTTTAAACTTATTAGTTTTTCAGGAGGGATTGTTTTTTCTCTGGTTACATTAGGAGCTGCTAGTGGATTCCTAGGGAAAATATACGGGCAAATACCTTCTTATTACACCACGGTGGTTGCCTTGATAGCAATAATTATGGGTTTAAATTTACTTGGGATTCTAAAGTTTCAGTTCCCGAATGGACCTGATTTAAAAAAATTTGAAGATAAAATACCACCCTTTCTAGCACCTTTTGCAATAGGAACTACTTTTGGAATAGCCTCTTCACCTTGCATTACTCCAGTTTTAGCAACTCTTTTGGCTTGGGTATCGCAAGCTGAAAACCCGACAATTTCTATAATTTTTTTATTCTTCTTTGGAATAGGCCAAGTCACTCCATTAATCTTTGCAGGAGCTACAGCCGAAAACTTAAAAAAATTTTTAGAGCTTAGAAAATTTAGTCAACTAATTCCTACTTTAAGTGGAATATTTTTAGTTTCCCTAGGATTATTAAATTTATTCTCAAATTGGATTTAAATGATTATTTTTAAGAATCTAATTTTAAAAATATCAAGTTTGAGATTCGCCATATCATTGATAATCTTCATAGCCATTTCAAGTGGTATAGGAACTTTCATACCTCAAGGTAACAATAATAAATTCTATATTGATATCTTCGATGATGCTCCAATTTTTGGATTTTTAAATGGAGAAAAAGTCTTAAGACTTCAATTGGATCATATATATACAAGCTTTTGGTTTTTATTTGCATTAATTCTTCTTTGCATTTCTCTCGCAGCTTGTAGTTTCAGGAGGCAGATTCCTTCCTTAAAAGCTTCATTAAAATGGATTGAATACAAGACCGAAAAAAAAATTAGCAAACTACAATTAATTTCGAGTCACCAAATCAATGAAGAGAAAGACCACATATCAAAAGCTGATTTATTACTTAAAAAAAAAGGATGGAAAACATACAAATTTAAAAGTCATATATCTGCAAGGAGAGGTTTAATTGGAAAAATTGGTCCTTTAATTGTACATATTGGATTAATAGTCTTACTTGTAGGTTCAGCATATGGGAGTTTTACAAGTCACTCAAAAGAACAATATTTATTGCCTGGAGAAAGCTTGAATCTTATTAATGAGGGGACAAACTCAAAAGCCAATCTCAGATTAATAGATTTTTCAATACAAAGAGAAAGTGATGGAATTCCAAAGCAGTTTATTTCAAAGTTAGATTTTTTTTCTAAAGATTTAAACTTAAATGAAATAAAAATTGCCAAAGTCAATCATCCAATAAGATTTAAAGGATTAACTATTTATCAAGCTGATTGGGCTTTATCGAATGTAGTTTTAGAAATAGATAATATCCTTTATCAATTACAATTAAAAGAGATTCCTGAGATAGGCAGTCAAGTTTGGGGGGTTTTAATTGAATTAGGTTCGGAGACTAAAAAAAAGTACCTTTTAACCATAAATAATGAAAATGGTCCACTTAAAATTTCCAATATTGAAAATTTTGCCGAGAATTTTCTCTATTTGAATGAAGATCCCTTGGAAGTTAATTCATCAAAATTATCTCTAAAAAAAATAATACCCAGCAGTGGATTAATTATTAAAAATGATCCTTCGATACCATTTATTTACTTTTCTTTCATCTTAATAATTTTTGGAACAATAGTAAGTCTTATCCCAACTAATCAATTATGGATACTGGTAAATAAAGAATCAAAAATATTATCAATGGGAGGTCTAAGCAATAAAAATCTATCGGGTTTTAAAAAAGAATTTTTTAAGTTATCTGAAGAAATAAAAAATTTTTAATTTTTTTTCTGGCCACTAAAAATATCTAACTGCATAGAAACATTTCCTCTAGGGTTAAATGCAGCATTCAAATGTATCCAGTGCGGTGAGGCTGCATTTACTAAATCATCCATAATTCTGTTAACAACTTCCTCGTGTGATATTTTCATATCTCTAAAATTATTAATATACAGTTTTAAAGACTTCAACTCATAGACTCTCAAATTAGGTTGATAAATAATATTTAGTTTTGCAAAATCTGGATACCCAGAAAAGGGGCACTTGCATGTGAATTCAGGTAACTGAATTGAAATTTCATAGATTCTTTTATTATTTGGATTATCGAAACAAATTATTTTTGATTCTTCAATAATTCTTTCACCATATAGTGGTCTTTGTGTCGAATCATCTAATTTATCTGAACTCATTTTTAGAAGAACTTATTTACTTAAAATATATAAAAAGAAAAAAATTCGCAAAAATCCCAACAAGTTTAAGAATTACAATTTACTAAGTCAAAAGTCATTAAATATTGTTTTTGTATCAACAGTAACATTCATAATGTAATTTTAAAGGTTTATATGTGTTTAGTTCTAAAATAAAATTGATGGACATTTGTTTGATAAATATCGATAACAAGTTCAATAAATCTCTTCAACCAAAGAGTGCTAATGGAATGTTATGGCTGCAAACACACTTCGAGAATGATAAGTGGGAAGCATTATCAAATAGTAAAGTAATTATTTCTGAGGAAAGCTCCAAATTATTAATTGAAGACGCATCGAGTGCAGGCCTAAATATTCAATGTTTTTCTCATATTTCAATGCTGGATGTTTTCCCAAAAAACAATTAATATAAAAATGATCAATATCTAATCATGAAGAAAATTGAGGCAATCATTCGTCCTTTTAAACTTGAGGATGTAAAAATTGCATTAGTAAACTCTGGTATTGTTGGAATGACAGTTAGTGAAGTCAGAGGTTTTGGGAGGCAAAAAGGACAGGTTGAAAGATATAGAGGTTCCGAATTTACGGTAGAGTTCCTTCAGAAACTCAAAGTAGAAGTTGTAGTAGAGGATGAAAAAGTGAATTCAGTCATAGATGCAATTGCTGAAGCTGCAAAAACTGGAGAAATAGGTGATGGGAAAATATTTATTACATCAATCGACTCTGTTGTGAGAATTAGAACTGGCGACAAAGACGAAGAAGCTCTTTAATTCAAAGAGTTTTATTCACTAAATTTTGTATAAATTCACCATTAATCATTGGATTTGATTCTCTTCCGAAGCACATCCAAGCCAGATATTCATGATTTCCAGCAGGACCTACTAAAGGAGAGGCTATCAAATTTTTTATATTCCATTGAAAATTCTTCGCGGAATTTATAACTGACTCTATAGCCTCAATGTGGAATTTAGGATTGCGAACAACTCCACCTTTGCTGACTTTATCTTTACCTACTTCAAATTGGGGTTTTATTAAAAATATTCCCTCGATACAATCTCCTACTAATAAATTACTAATAGATTTAAAAACTAATTTTAATGAAATAAAAGACAAATCAGCAACTACAAAATTTGGTAATTCATCACTTCTAGATAAAAGATCATTAGGCTTTAAATTTCGAATATTAGTTCTTTCAAAAAGTATGACTTTTGGGTTATTTCTAATCTTCCAAGCAGTTTGTCCATAACCAACATCTATCCCATAAACTAATTTTACGCCTTGTTGCAATAAGCAATCAGTAAATCCCCCAGTAGAGATTCCTGCGTCAATACATATTTTATCTTTTACTTTAATTTCAAGTCTTTTAAATGCCTCCAATAATTTTTCACCACCCCTTGATACAAACATAGGTTCGGATTCAATAAAAAATTCAGATCCAATTAATACTTGCTGTCCAGGTTTATCTAATACTTTTCCATTAACATCTTTAACCTTGCCAGCAAGAATTAAGCCTTGGGCTTTTTGACGAGTTTCACATAAACCTTTGTTAAGAAGATAAAGGTCTAATCTACTTTTTTTAATCATCAATTAATAAAAAAAAAACTGAATAATCAACTTCTACAAGATTAAGATACAAATTCTTTAATACCTTCTTATTTTAAATTAGAACTTAAAAATTACCCATTATTAACGAATGCAATAAATGCAAACATTTTAAAATTTTAACTTTATTTAATCGGCATAAAAATGTTACATAAGAAAATAATAATCAGGCAAATATGTTCAATGGCTAGTACATCTTTAAGGTATAGGGCAATAATTCGATTTTGGTTATAAAGTTTAAATTGATGATTAATAAAAATTGTGATCGAGCGTTACACATTACCCGAAATGGGAAAAATCTGGACTGAAAGCGCAAAATTCCAAAGTTGGCTTAAGGTTGAAATAGCTGCATGTGAAGCAAATTTTTCCCTAGGGAAAATTCCTGAGGATGCCATTAAAGAGATACGTTCAAATGCAAAGTTTGATGAATCTAGAATTACAGAAATAGAGAAAGAAGTGAAACATGATGTCATAGCATTTCTTACAAGCGTTAATGAATTTGTAGGAGACTCCGGAAGATACATACATATTGGTATGACCAGTAGTGATGTCCTTGATACTGGTTTATCTCTTCAGTTAAAAGATTCTTGCAAATTGTTATTAGAAGAAATTGAGAACCTAGAAAATGAAATCAGATTATTAGCAAGGAAGCATAAAAATACATTAATGATTGGCAGATCTCATGCAATTCATGGGGAGCCAATTTCCTTCGGTTTTAAACTTGCCGGATGGTTAGCAGAAATAATAAGGAACAAAAAAAGATTGTTAACCCTGAAAGAATCTGTAGCAATTGGACAAATAAGTGGTGCGATGGGAACTTACGCCAATACGAATCCCAAGGTAGAACAAATTACTTGTGATTTACTTGGGTTAAAACCAGATACAGCAAGTACGCAGGTTATATCAAGAGACAGACATGCAGAATATGTGCAAACCATTGCACTAGTTGGTGCTTCTTTAGATAGATTCGCAACTGAAATAAGAAATTTACAAAGAACTGACGTTTTAGAAGTTGAGGAGGGCTTTACAAAAGGGCAAAAAGGAAGTTCTGCCATGCCTCATAAAAGAAATCCTATTCGAAGTGAAAGAGTAAGTGGTTTAGCAAGAATTTTGAGGAGTTACGTCTTAACAGCACTGGAAAATGTTCCACTTTGGCACGAAAGAGATATCAGCCATAGTTCAAATGAACGTATCATGTTACCTGACGTATCAATCTGTTTGCATTTTATGCTCAGGGAAATGAAAGATATAGTTAGCAATTTAGAAGTTTATCCAGAAAATATGCTCAAAAATTTAAATATATATGGTGGTGTAATCTTTAGTCAGAAAGTTTTACTTTTGCTTGTAGATAAGGGCTTATCTAGAGAAAAGGCTTATAGCTTAGTACAAAAAAATGCTCATCAGGCCTGGAATACTCAGAATGGGAATTTCAAACAAAATATAGAGAGAGATAATGAAATAATGGATTTTATTGATCAAAGTGACTTAGAAGAATGTTTTAATCCTTCAATTCATCTCAAGAATTTAAGTGTAATATGGGAGAAGTTAGGTATATAGGATTACTGAAAACCTTATCTAAGTTAAACCAGTGTTTTCAGAGGAATTAATGACAAAAAACTTTAGGATTGAAAAAGATAGTATGGGAACAATAGAGGTTCCTATAGAAGCTTTGTGGGGTGCTCAAACGCAAAGATCGATAATAAATTTTTCTATTGGAGAAGAATTAATTCCAATTGAGTTAATTTATTCACTCACCATCATAAAAAAAGCTGCTTCAATTGCGAATTTCAATTTAGGTTTAATAGATAAGAGAAAAAAAGATTTGATTGTAGAGGCATGTAAAGAAATACTTGATGGACTTCATGATTCACAGTTTCCCTTAAAGGTTTGGCAAACAGGTAGTGGCACGCAAACAAATATGAATGTTAATGAGGTAATTTCAAATATTGCAGCATTAAAAACTAATTCAAAGCTTGGTAGTAATCAACCAATTCATCCGAATGATGATGTAAATAAATCTCAGTCAACTAATGACACTTTTCCTGCTGCTATTCAAATCTCTGTTGTTAATGAAATAATCAAAAATTTAGTTCCAACGATCAGAGAACTTACTAAGATCCTTGATAAAAAAAGTGAAAAATGGAAAGAACTTATAAAGATAGGAAGAACCCATTTTCAAGATGCAGTTCCCCTTACTTTTGGGCAAGAAATATCAGGATGGTCAGAGCAACTTAAAGATGCTGAGAATGCAATTATTATGAGTCTAAATGAATTGTATTTCTTACCTCTGGGAGGAACTGCCGTTGGTACAGGGATTAATTGTCCTAAAGGATTTTGTGAAGAGTCTATAAAATCAATTTCCGATGATACTAATCTAATATTCTATAAATCAAAAAATAATTTTTCTATCATGGCCTCTCATGATCGTCTAGCTCAAGTAATGAGTCAGATAAAAATATTAGCAGGTGCATTATTTAAAATTTCAAATGATATAAAAATTCTATCTTCTGGGCCAAGATCAGGAATATATGAAATAATTATTCCTCAAAATGAACCTGGAAGTTCTATCATGCCAGGTAAAGTTAATCCAACTCAATGCGAAGCCTTATCAATGGTTTGCACTCAGATAATGGGTCTTGAATATGCAGTTTCAATGGCAAATTCTAGCGGCACTTTACAGATGAATGAATATAAGCCTCTTATTGGATTTAATATTCTCACAAGTTTAAAATTACTTAAAAATGTAATAGAAAACTTCAGAATAAAATTAATTGATGGGATGGAACCTAATCAAAAGAAAATGAAGTTAAATTTAGAAAATTCACTAATGTTGGTTACAGCCATAGTGCCAAAAGTTGGTTATGAAAAAGCAGCTGAAATTGCAAACCTTGCCTTCAAAGAATCATTAAATTTAAAAGAGGCAACACTTAAATTAGGTTATTTAAAAGAAGATGAATTTAATGAAGCAATGAATATCAATTCAATGATTTGATTAAAAAATTTTAAGAATTATTGTCAATTCTTTTTGTTGCAGGATTAATATCTTCAGAGACTTTTATAAGATCATTAGATTCAGAAACAGGAAAACGATTAATAGCTTTTAATGCTAGCTTTGCTTTGCTTTTTAATTTATTACTAACACCAATACAGTATTGCACTTGAGAAAGGACATCAATTGATCTTCTAATAATCCTAACTACATCACCTTCATCTAATGAAGTATTAAAAACCAAATCTTTCCATTTTTTTCCTCTTGCCCATTCAGAAATAATTCCAGTCAAATCTGTTTCTAAATAGATAGGAATTTCAATATGAAACTTATTTTGTTGAAAAGAGACTAATTTTCTTAAACCATCTAATTCATTAAAAACATCTATTACCTTTAAAGAAGGCTTGAAATTACACCAAAGATTAGGCCTCCTTACATCAACACATATAGCTTGAATAATTGCAGCTAATTCAGGAGGATCTAAATCGTCTAAATAACCACTAACTAAAACAAGACCAATCCATAATTCATTTTCACTTCTTATTGCACCAACTGTTTGTCCAACTTCTGTCAATTCCAAATCATTTAAACAACCAAAATGATTCAAAATTTTAATCAAATCGGTAAAAGTTCTCCAGTTATGATTTTCTTTATCCGCAAGAAGTTTTTTTCTAATATTTATTTCTTTTTCAACATCAATAATTCTTTTTCTATATTTCTTTAATTTCTTGGAGTCTCCAAATCTATGTGCGGGATGATTATTAACTGTTTCTTCTAAATTATTAATTTGTTGCTGTTGTGCCACAACTTCCTTTGTCAAATCATATTGTGGTGTTTGTAAATCATTTTTTTTAGAAACTTCTAAAATTCGATCCGCATAACACTGCGACAAATCATCTCCCCTAAATACCTCTCCAGAAAAATACATCTTTGGCACTTCAATTCCTAAGACATCAATTGCATCCAAATCATTAAAAATACTTACTATGTATGAGGGTTTTATAAGAATAAATAAATTATCAATTGTCAAACACAATAAACTCTTAATTTTTTGGGACTCATATATTTTCTTACAAATTAATCCTGGAACAATTTTTCTTTTAATTTGAGGAGCTTTGATTGAAATTAAGCTTCCATCTTTAATATATGGGAGTGCATTAGTTATCTCTTCTGATAATTTTTCTGCTGCTTGTTTTTCTAAAATTTTCAAGAGTCTTCTCTCTTCTTTAAGACGATTTTTTAACTTTTCGTATCCATCAAAATCTTTCCATGAAACATTAGATGTAATTTTTTTTAATTCAATTAAATCCTTATCTAAATTTTCAAGAATTATATTCTCACCTGATGATTCACCTAAATATAAAAAACTGCCAAAACTTCTTTGAACTAATTCTTTAGACTTCTCTAAAGTATAACTTTGTAAAAGATTAAGTACCATTCCATAGCTAGGAGTGAATTGACTTTCTAAAGAATTTGGTTTACTAATAGCCAGTGCACTTGCTTCTTTAGCACCTTCGAATCTTGTTTGTAATGTAACAACATATCCCTGGGTATCTTTCCCTCTTCTTCCAGCTCTTCCTGACATTTGCAAAAATTCACTGCTAAATAATAATCTATGGCCATCTTCTGTCCTTTTTGATAAAGAAGAAATAACAGTTGTTCTTGCGGGCATATTTATTCCTGCAGCAAGAGTTTCAGTTGCAAAAACAACTTTTATTAAACCTTGCTGAAATAATTCCTCAACCAATTCTTTCCATGCAGGCAATAATCCAGCATGATGAGATGCAATCCCGCGTTTTAATGCCTCGCATTGAGATTTATCTTTAATTACTTCCTGATTATTTTTAAGATAAACATCTAATTTTTGGGATATCATACTTGCTTCTGAATAACTTACTAAAGTTAAATCTTTTATATTCTCAATAGCATTGTCACATCCTCTTCTACTAAAAATAAAATAAATAACTGGCAGCATATTTCGTTCAGCTAGTTTCGAGATCACAAAGCCTATTGAGGGAGACTTTGGTTGCATTATCCTTCCCACTTTTCCTCTTATTTTCTGCCCTTTAGGAGCTCTCCAAATCTTACAGTTTGGATGAATTCCATTACCCTTATTATTTAAAAGTGGATGGAGGCCTTTAACACTACAAAAAATAAAATCAAGTGGAACTGGTCTCTTATAACTATTAATAAGTACTGTGGGGCCATGAACTTTTTCTATCCAATTTTGTAGTTGATCCGCATTGGCTATTGTTGCTGATAAAGCTATTATTTGAGTTCTAGTAGGGCAATGGATTATAGTTTCTTCCCAAACTGTGCCTCTTTGGGGGTCATTCATATAATGACATTCATCAAGAATCACAGATTCTAAATTTTCTAAGGGATCATCAAATTCATCAAATTCGCCATAAAGCATGTTCCTAAAAATCTCAGTCGTCATGACTAAGATTGGTGCTTCTCTATTTATACTTATATCTCCAGTTAAAAGACCAACTTTATTCTCACCATATTGATTAGCAAAATCTCTAAACTTTTGGTTTGATAGGGCTTTTAAAGGTGTTGTATAAAAAACTCTGCTGTCATGAGATAAGCCTCTATATATAGCAAATTCACCTATCAATGTTTTACCCGAACCTGTTGGTGCCGTTAAAACAACAGAATTTCCGCTATTAATAGCTCGTATTGCTTCTAATTGGAAATCATCTAGCGGAAAGGGGAAATATTCCTCTAAATTAAGCAATAATTGTGATTGAAGAGAGGATGAGTTAACTTCTTAATATATGATCTATATAGATATTAATAAACAAAAAATACCTTGCAAACTTTAATATTAAATCTAAATCTTTTTAATTAAATTCACTATATTTTATTTTGCCAAAATGAAAAAAGTAAAAATTCCAAAAAATAGAATCCGTAAATTAAAAACATTTTCTTTAGGTAAAAAATCATTTGAACTTGTAAGTTCGAATTCGCAAAATAAAAAACTTATAGACCTATGCAGTAATGATTATTTTGGATTAAGTAGGGACAAGGATTTAATAAAAGCTGCTTACGAAATAAGTTTGTTAGAAGGTATTGGTTCAGGAAGCTCTAGATTTATTACAGGTTCAAGACCAATACATAAATTATTAGAAACAGAACTTGCCAAGTGGCTTGATCAAGAGAAAGTATTACTTTTCCCAAGCGGATTTCAAGCAAATATAGCCGCTATACAGACTTTAGCTAACAGAAATAGTATCGTAATAGCAGATAAATTGATTCATAACTCTTTATTGGTTGGAGTCAAAGCTGCTCAAGCAAAACTGGTTCGATTTTCACACAATAATTTAAAAGATTTAGAAGATAAAATTATTAAATCTAATCCCACAAAAAATTCCATTTTAGTTGTTGTTGAATCTCTTTATAGTATGGAGGGATCAATTGCTCCGCTCAGAGAAATAACGGAAATTTGCAAAAAAAATAGTGTTCAATTATTAGTTGACGAAGCTCATGCAATTGGGATCTTGGGCCCTGAAGGCAGGGGTTTAAGTTTTAATTGTCGTTCAGATATAACTATGATTACTGGAACTTTTGGAAAAGCATTTGGAAGCGGTGGAGCTTTCATAGCTTCCAATTCAGAAATTGGAGAATATCTTATCCAAACAAGTGGTGCATTTAGGTATACAACAGCACTTGCGCCATCTTTAGCTGCTGGGGCGCTAGAAGGTTTAAAAAAAATTTTAGAAAATAAAGAATGGGGTAATGATTTGTTATCTTCTGCGAATTTATGGAAAGATGTAATTATTAAAAATTTTAGTTTTCCAGTTCAGGGAGATTCTCACATTTTATCAATTATTGTTGGCCAAGAAGAGAAGGCAATTTATCTACAAAAATATCTCGAAGAAAATGGGTTTTTAGCAATTGCGATAAGACCTCCAACTGTTCCAGCGGGGCAATCAAGAATCAGAATAACAATACGAAGAAACTTAGATTTTAATCTGCTAAAGAATTTCATTGCAGTATTAAAAGATTTTAAATGAAACAAATTATTACTCAACATGGGTGGGGACTAAATAAATATTTCTGGGATGATTATAAAGTGGATTTTTTAAATAATAATTGGCATTGGCAAGATAATGAAAGGGGCTATTTTTCGACAAATAATTATCAAGCAAAATGGATTAAAAGCGAATCTAAAAAAGAAATCAGAATGACTTTATGCCATTCATTTGGCTTTCATTTAATTCAAAAAAACATTTTAAAAGAAGCAACTCATATTGTTCTTATAAATTCTTTTAATAATTTTCTTCCTTTAAGTAATAAGAAAAACTTTATTTTAAGGTCTCTAAAAAGAATGGAAACAAAAATCATAAAAGATGAAACTAAGGATATGTTGAAAGAATTTATACATAGATCATTTATGCCAAATCATATGAATAATAGTTTTAAAAATATCTTTTATAAAAGTCTAGAGAGTTTAAATAAAACTCTTCTTTTAAGTGATTTAAAACAACTTTACATCAATAAAGATTTTCCAGTATTTTTAAGAAAAGATTGCAAAGTTATTTTTATAAAATCAGAAAATGATTTGATTCTTGACAACGAATCAAATAATAACTTTTTAGATTTCTTTAATAGAACACTTGATAGGAAGCCAATTTTAATTAAATTAGCTCAACAAGGTCATTGCTTAAAAAATTTAAATTTATACGAGATCTTACTTAATAAACTTAATGATTGAAATGGATAGTAAAAAGTGGAATGAGAAAATAAAAAATAATTTCAATGATGCTGCATATCGGTATTTAGAGCATTCAAATATTCAGAAATTTTTTGCAAAAAAGATTGTTCAATGTATCAAAGAAATAAATCCCCAAAAAAAAGGTGAATGGATAGATCTAGGATCAGGACCAGGACTATTAGCAGATGAAATAGAAAAAAATTTTTCTTCCCAAAAAGTATCCAGAATTGATTTCAGCAAAAAAATGCTTCTTGAGAATAAATTATCTAGAAAAAAAATTTTATGGGATTTGAATAATGATTTACCTCCTGAAATAAATAACTGTTCTCTATTAACATCTAACTTTTGCATCCATTGGTTAAACAATCCAGAAAAGATAATAAAAAATTGGTTTAGCAAATTAATACCTGGAGGGTTTTTAATCATTTCATATCCAACAAAAGATTGTTTTCATGAATGGAAAGATACTTGCAGAAAAATTGATATTGAATATAGTGGTCTTAATTTCCTTTGCTCTAAAGAATTATTAAAAGATTTCAAATCAACTGAAATACATTATTCTGAAAAGTTTAATTATCTTGAAAATTTTGAAGATGTATATAAGCTTTTTAGAAGCATTAAAAATGTAGGGGCACAATCAACAAACTGTAAACGCAAAACAGTGAAAGAGTTAAAAGAAGTTCAAAAGTTTTGGCCAAAGAATTACAATAATACAGTTAACCTTTCATGGCAAATTGAAATTCAAATCATAAAAAAATTATGAGTAGTCAAGATAGTATTTTCAAATTTATAATTTGTGGAACAGATACTGATATTGGGAAAACTGTAATAAGCTCTTTTTTTGTTAGAGGATTAAATTCCTTTTATTGGAAACCTATTCAAAGTGGTATTGAATCGCAAACTGATAGTCAAACTGTTGAAAAACTTGCACAAGTAAATAAAGAGAAAATGATTAAAGAAGCTTATATCTTTACAAAACCTCTATCTCCTCATTGGGCTGCTGAAATAGATCAAAAAACTATTAACTTTGACATGTTGAGATTACCAAAAGTTAAAGGCTCATTAATTTTAGAAACAGCAGGTGGATTAATGGTTCCAATAACACGCAAATTTTTACAAATAGATCAAATAAAACGATGGAATCTTCCGGTAATACTTGTATGTAAAAGCTCACTTGGGACTCTCAACCATACCCTGCTTAGTATTGAGGCCTTAAAACGAAGAAACATTGATATTTTAGGTTTGATAGTCAATGGCGAAAAACATTTTGATAATCCAAAAACTCTAGTTGATTTTAGTGGTATTCCGTTAATTACTGAATTTCCTTACATGAAAAAAATTGACTCAAATAATATAGATATACTATGGAAAGAACTAGACATCAAAAATAAGTTGATCTCACTTTTAAACTCAAAAATCAGTTAAATGAAATCTTTGGATTCAAAAACTCCAAATCAAGATTGGCACCCAAATATTTGGCCACCTTTTACACAAATCAATAACAGCAAACCGCAAATAGAAGTAACTCATGGTAAAGATGCGCTCCTATTTACTAAAGATCCTAAAAAAGAGCTAATAGACGCAATTAGTAGTTGGTGGGTAACTCTTCATGGCCATAGTAACGAATATATTGCAGATGCCATTTTCGATCAATCAAAAAAACTTGAACAAGTTATATTTGCTGATTTCTTACATCCACAGGCAAAAAAATTGTCAGAAAGACTTAGTGAATTAACAAAACTAGAAAGATTGTTCTTTTCTGATAACGGTTCTACTGCAGTGGAGGTCGCTTTAAAAATTGCCTTTCAATCATGGCAAAATAGAGGAGAGACAAGATCTCAAATAGTAGCTTTTGATGGTGCTTATCATGGCGATACATTTGGAGCAATGGCTTTAGGTGAAAGAAATATTTTTAATGAGAATTTCAATAATCTTATGTTCCCAGTTAAGAGAGTCCCATGGCCCTCAACTTGGATGAATGATGAAGAAGTAAAAAACAAAGAAAATGAGGCAATCCAAAAATTAGAAAGACTTCTTAAAACTCCTACAGTAGCAGTTATCCTTGAGCCACTTATTCAAGGAGCAGGAGGAATGAATATGGTTAGGCCTCAGTTTATTAAAAAAGTTTCAGAAACTATTAAAAATAATAATTCTTTGTTAATTGCCGATGAAGTATTGACTGGTTTTGGAAGATGTGGAAGCCTTTTTGCGTTTCAAAAAGCAAAAATCATTCCTGATTTAATAAGTATTTCAAAAGGCTTAACTGGTGGATTTTTACCGATGGGAATTACTTTATGTAAAGAAAACATTTTTCAATCCTTTATTGATGATTCCCCAAGAAAAACTTTTTGGCATGGACATAGTTTTACTGCTAATCCTTTAGGTTGTGCTGCAGCAAATGCTAGCCTTGATTTATTAGAAAAAGAACCTCACAAATATCTTTCACTTGAAGAGAAACATTTATCTAATTTAATTAAATTTAAAAAATTAGACTATATAAAAAAAATAAGAGTATCGGGGACCATTGCTGCCTTCGATTTGGAAATTGGGAACAAAAAAGGTTATTTTAATAATATTGGGAAAGAAATAAAGAGTCGAGCTATGGAGCAAGGTTTATTTATTAGACCCCTCGGGAACGTTATTTACCTCTTGCCACCTCTCTGTATAACCGATGATCAATTAGAAAAAAGTTATTGGATAATAAGGCAAATCTTAGACAATCTGTAGAGACAAATTTAAGGTCCCTGTAATATTGAGTTTTCCACGTCTTCTCTATTAAGACAATATGAAAATAGTCTTTTAGTTTCTTGTCCTTCACTTTCCCAGATAACACTTAAATCTTCTTGCTCAAAAATAATAGTTGCATTCCAATCTGAAACTAACATATACCATTTAGATGGATTATTAATATCCTTCACAGCACCTAAATCAGTTAGCCATAATTCCAATGATTGAAGTGAATGTTGGTTGATAGGTTTTTTAGAGAGATTCACAGACTTTTTTTTTAAATAATCATTTAATTAACCAGAGAGGTATTGTATCTAATTCTTTACCAGTAAAAGAGGCAATAAAAATTGAACAAATCAAACTAATAGAAATAATGATAATCAAAAGAAATAACGAAAACAATTCTCCATTTGAAAAAGGTCTTCTATTTCCAACTAAATTTTGATTATTAGAATCGATTATTAAATTATTTAAAACGTTAGTATTATTTTTACTTCTATATTGTTCCTTTAGTTTGTCATCATATATTTTCCTCAAATTACTATTATTTAAATTTTCATAAGCTTCTAAAACTTCTTGGAATTTACTTTTAGCATCGTCTATTTCTAAAGAAGTCGTATCAGGATGCAACTCAATGGAAAGTTTACAAAATGCCTTTCTTAATTCATGATTTGAGGCATTTTGATTTACGCCTAAAATTTTGTAGTAGGAAATTTCCCCTTTCAAAATGATCTTTTATTAATATTGTAATTCTAATAAATTTTTACTAAATAGAATGTATTTAATGAAAGGTAAAAAATTATATTAATAAAGAAATGAAAAAACAAAACATTCCGGAAGAGATTTCTGCCTTAATAACTGAAGAAGAAATAAATATATTTCAAGAATTGCAAATTAAAATTGAAGAATTAAATAATAAAACTAATCTAACGAGATTAATTAATGGGGATGAATATTGGGTATCTCAAGTTTTTGATAGCATTTGGCCATTTAAAAATTTCCCGAATATTAATTTTGATAATAAAAAATTTTTAGATATTGGATCTGGCTGTGGCTTCCCTGGCTTAGCTTATGCTATAACTCATCCATCTTCAGAAATATACCTTGTTGATTCTTCCAAAAAGAAAACTAATGCATTAAGAACCCTAATTAAAGAGATCAATTTCCAAAACAATATTCATGTAATTAATGATCGGATTGAAAACTTAGCCCATCAATCGTCAATGAGAAATAGCTTTGATATAGCTACCACTAGAGCGGTGAGTAATCCTTCAACAGTTTCAGAATATATACTGCCAATATTAAAACAAGAAGGTTTAGGAGTCTTATATTGTGGCCAATGGAATTATGAAGAAAGTAAAAATCTGGATAAAACTTTAGAAATATTAGAAGGCAAAGTTAAAGAAAAAAAAATGATCTCTTTACCAAGAAGTAAAGGTACACGAAATATTATACTTATTAAACCAAAAAGATTTTGCCCTGAAATATACCCAAGAAAAGTTGGGAAACCAGAGAAAAATCCACTATGAGGTTAATTCTTTGACAATCTTTGGATTACAGTTTCTCCAAACTTTTCTTTTAAAATTCTCATTTTTTTTATAACTTTTTGTGGATTTATATGGTTTTCTAAAACTTTCAATAATTGCCCTTCAGAAACTTCAACATCTAGTAAATTAGCATTACATCCCGGGAACCAATGACTTCCATTACCGAGCAATTGATATCTCGATCTTGCGAATCCCTCCATATCTAACCAATCAATTAAATTTGAAAGCCAAAGCAAAACGGGAATATTAATATTGCCAGGAGTATATTCCCAAGTCGGTAAATTTCTATTCCAATTTTGATGCCACTCTAAACCTAAAGTATTTATTGATTCCTGCCTTAATCTGTTTATTATCTTTGGAATATAGTGCTCAGATTCTGATAATAAAGAAACCGCTTCTAAATGTAGATCAAAATCTGCCTCTTTTGAAATACCCACACTAAGAGTATGGACATTTTTATTCCTTAAACAAAAAAGATCATTAAAAACTATGGGATGAAGTGGACTAGAAAGTTCCAACATTTTTATTGAGGGAGTATGAAGATGTCCCCCTTTATCAGTAGGGCTTATTATAAAAACGCCAACATCATGCTTATTGGCTAAATTGATAACCCTTGTATTTTCTTGATTGATGAAATACCAGTGCAAATTCACATAATCAAATAAGTTTGTTGATATAGCCTTCTCTATGAGCAAAGATGTTCCATGGGTCGAAAATCCAATAGATCCAATTAAATTTACTTTTTGCAAACTCCTCAAAATATCAATACAACCTCCATCTCTAATAGCCTGATGCAAATGTTCATCTGTATTAATGCCATGTATTGCTAACAAATCAATTTTTTTAACTTTCAATTTTTCAATGCTTGTCATAACATCTCTTTCAAATATCTTTGGATCGCTATTTGGAGGAATCTTTGTTTGTATAATATTTGGGATTTTCTTAGTATTCTCAAAACACATCCCTAATTGGAACTCAGAAGTTCCATAGTACTTAGCAGTTTCTACATGATTTATGCCATATTTGCTTGCCAGATTTAATATATTTTCTACTTTATTTTGTTCTTCATTTGAAATATCAGCAAAATCTAATTGATCCCAACTTTTTTGGAATCTCATCCCACCTAAAGATAAAACAGGAATTTTCAGATTGGTTCTACCAAATCTACGATATTCCATCATTTCGATATTAATGCTTATTCGTTCTTGGTGGTTTTCCAAATGACTGAAACATTTCCCTATCAAGATTATTCTCTAAATCATCCAATTCATCAAAATCAACCCAATGAATGCAATCAACTGGGCATGTATCTATTGCTTCTTGAATAACATCAACACTATCTCCATCTTGTCTAATAGCTCTACTTCTACCATGAAAATCATCAACTATGAAGGTGTTTGAAGCAACGTGTACGCAATATTGACACCCAATACACTTAGCTTCATCAACCCATACAGCTTTTTCAGCTAATTGACCACCTAAGACAGGCTCCCAACCTGTAATATCAATGTTTTCTTCAACATTATTGAATGGATCGGTAAAATCCATACTCTAATATTAATAATCCCATTTAGTTAAAACCAATTCAATAGAGCCATCATTTTTGTTTTTTTGCTCGACAATTTGGTATCCATCCTCTTTTGTTTTGGAAATAATTGTTTGGTATGCATACATTTGAGTAACTTTAGAGATAAATCTTTCTACAGGAAGCTCAAATTTCCATAAATCAAGATCCGTAACTAGTTCATATGCATTTGAATTATTGTCCCATTTAAATCCAACTTTAGTATCACCAGGTAAATTCATGCTTATATCAACAGCTGTAAACTTACCCCTATAGCCTTTAACAAACTTTTCTTCTTGATTAATAATATAACCTAGTTGATTTAAAGCCTTAATTAGTGGCTCTGCTTCTTTAAGCTGTGTTTTAATCGTACTAAAATGTGACATTAGATTCGCTGTTAAATTGTTTTAAATTTTCATTTTGGTTAGAGATGAAAGCATCAGATGTTTTATTCTTAACTGTTACTTCACCTAGAGCATCTTCAAGATTACTTGTAGCTTCATTGCATGAATTGCCAGTGAATCCTTCAACAGTTTCTTCAACTCTTCCGTCTTGATGAATTTTGAATCTCAATGTTCTTTGAGGCATTAAATTCAAGTACTAAGTACTTATACTTTATACAGAATAACGAAAATTTTTTGTTTCAGTTGGAACAAGTTAATTAATTTTAATTTTTATATTGAATATCTGATAAATTAATTCTTTTCAGCAAAATTCTGGTAAAAACAAAAAATTTAATTATAAAAACCTTGCATCCCCATTGAATCCAAAGCAGTTTTTGCTTCTTCCATAACTGAGGGTTCCTTATCGAAAAGGGCTATCTTAGTGCATTCATCAATGAAACTTTCTTGAAATGAATTGTTTAATTTTTGGTACAGTCTACATAATGACCAAATACAATTACTTCTAACGCCCGATTCATTATCTATCTTTAAACTTACTAAAAGTTGTTCTGCTGCTAATTGAGCGTTTTTCAAAGAAACATTTCCAATTTCAGCTAAAGAACTAGATGACCATAACCTTACTGCAGCCACATCATTCTTCAAAGCATTTATTAATGGCTCTAAAACAATTTGGTTATCATAATTGGCTAAACTCCATGCAGTCGCTCTTCTGACATAAGCATTATCATCAGTCTCCAAAAGATTTACAAGTTTCTGGACTGCAGTAGGACATGGATTGCGACCTAAAGCATATACCGCACTCATTCTTTCAACAGGACAAGGTTGATCAAGTAATGGTAACAAAAGGGGGAATGATCTTTGATCTCTATATTCACAAAATATTCTTAATCCTTGTATTCGCTCTTCTCTGTTACCTTTAAGCATTTTTAAGGCTTCATTACATTCTTGCGTTACATTTAGACCTTTTGAAAAGACATCCTCATCAATTTGTTCTAAAGGGTCTATTTCAAGCTCTAAAGCTAATTCTCTAGCTAAAACATCAGGATCAACAGCTATTTCAGCTAAGCTTTCTCTATTAGGATCCTTATTTACTGTCATTTCAAAAAATAAAAAAAATTAATTAATTGGAGCAGGTGACATCATATCTCCCGGCAACCAAATCCTTGCGCTAACTGCGAAGAAAGCAAACCCAAAAAGTGCAACGATAGCGAAAGGTAAAATTTTTGTTTTAATAAAACCCAAAGATTAAATATGAATTAAGTCAATAATAACGTGTTTAAGATACTTTTAAAAAATTATTTCTAGATAAAATTATTAATTTCTTGCATTTTGTCTTAACTGACCACATGCTGCATTTTTATCCATTCCTCTACTTTTTCGGAAGCTAACAGCGATACCGTTATTAAAAAGTCTTGATTGAAATAATTGAAGATTTTTTAAAGAGGTTCGTTTAAATTCAACCTCATCAATTTGGTTGTACTGTATTAAATTTACGTGGCATTGAAAACCTTTTAGCAAATGACTCAATTCATTGGCGTGATCTAATTTATCATTAATCCCACTTAGCATTAAGTATTCAAAACTTACTCTGCGCCCAGTATCTCTTACAAATCCCTTACAGTCTTCAATTATATTTTTAATATCATAGTTTTTTGCACTTGGTATTATCATTTCTCTTATTTTTTGATTTGAAGCATGAAGGCTTATTGCTAATGTAAATTGACACTTGCCCAAAAGTTGGAAAGACTTTGCTGATAATTTATTTATCATTTTTGGGACAGCAACAGTACTTACAGTTATCTTTCTCTGACTAATCTGAAAATCCTGATTTATAGATCTAATTGACAAAAGCAAGTCATCAATGTTCAATAAGGGCTCGCCCATACCCATGAAAACAATATTAGTGACTTTTCTATTCATTTCATTTTCAATAAATAAAATTTGATCTAATATTTCACTTGCTTTTAAAGATCTCTTCAACCCCTCCTTCCCAGTAGCACAGAATTTACAGTCCATAGGACATCCAACTTGACTAGAAAGACATGCAGTAAGTCTTTTTTCAGTTGGTATGCCGACGCACTCAATACTTTCATTGTCGCCTGTCGACAGTAACAACTTCAAAGTACCATCATTAGCCAAGTTTTTTTCTTGAACACTAAGTTCGCTTACTTTAAAGCCATCATTCTTTAACTTTCGCCTAAAATCTAGAGGTAAAACTTCTATTTGTTCAATATTTTTCTTCTTATTTCTATAGTTATAAATCCAATTATAAATTTGGCGTCCTCTAAAAGCAGCCTGACCGTAATCTAAAGCTACATTCTCTAACTCTTTAATACTACTTCCAAGAAGGCTCTTCAAATTATTTAGTCTTTATTTCAAAACTATTCTCACCATAACAGCAAACCATGATTCAAAAAGAATTCTATAAGAATAAGCGCAATAAAGCCTATCATAGCAATTCTTCCATTAAGTCTTTCATTATACAAATGGAATCCATAACGAGGCAATTTTCTTTTGGGGACAATCTCTGGTTTAATCATGACTTACAAACTAAAGAAATCATTCTAGTGACTAAAAAAGATAATGGATAATATTTATTCATCAGACAGAAGTCCCTCTTCTTGTAATCCCTCTAATGCCGCAGGATCTGGAAGTTGATCTTCAGAAAATTGATTTTCAGCACTAGGTCTTGCAAAGGCAGCAAAATTACTGGAAGAGGGATCGATTCCATGTCGATTTCGAGTAGTCTCCAAATCTTCATCACTAGGATCATCAAGTATTGCAGTAGAGCTTAGGGCAGGTGATTGTGGCATATCAACTGTATAATCTGGTCTTAAGTTCTGAGCTCTTCTATATCCACCAGATTCTTCAGCAAGGATATCAGGATGTGGGCCAGCCTCAGAGGCTAATTCCTCTACAAATCCGCTAAACCCGGTACCTGCAGGTATTAGTCTTCCGATAATAACATTTTCTTTTAAACCTCTTAACCAATCTGATTTACCTTCGATTGCGGCTTCTGTTAGAACCCTAGTAGTTTCTTGGAATGAAGCTGCTGAAATAAAGCTATCAGTATTAAGGGAGGCTTTTGTTATACCCAACAAAACTGGAGTAAATTCAGCAGGAGCTCCTCCTGTAATTGCCATTGCTTGATTTGTATCTTCTACTTGCCTCAATTCTATAAGTTCCCCAGGTAATAAAGTGGTATCTCCTGCATCTTCTACACGGACTTTGCTCGTCATTTGTCTAACAATCACCTCAATATGCTTATCATCGATTGCGACACCCTGAGACTTATAGACATTTTGAACTTCATTTACCAAACTTCTTTGTAGTTTGGATATAGATTCTCTAGCTGCATCTATTAGAGGTTTTTGATCTTTTAAATCCCCAAAGTAGCAATCTAATAATTCATGAGGGTTAATAGGACCATCAGTTAAAGTTTCGCCACCTTTAACTTGTTGTCCATCACTAACCATTATATTTTTTCCAATTAATAGTTGATATTCGTTAACTAAATCATCTTTTTCAATAACCGATAAAGAAACTGATTCTTCATCATTACCTTGTTTAATCTGCACAATTCCAGATTTTTTACATAAAATTGCAGAATCTCTGGGTCTCCTAGCTTCTAACAACTCTTCAATACGAGGCAATCCCTGAACAATATCCCCAGTTTTCTGCCTCTCAAAAACTAGTAAAGCTAGACCGTCTCCTCTTAGAACTAAATCTCCATCTTTAACGTGTAAAACCGAATCAGGAGAAACCATATAGGGCCTGCCAATTCTTAAGGTTACTGAACTATTAGAAATTTTCTCAATTTCTCCACAAGAAGTAGATTTCTCAGATTCACTAATAGGATCACCATCAACTATACGATCACCAATCTTAACGGTTGCTTTACTACTAATCTTAAGTTTAATTTTATCTTCTTCTCTTTCAACGATTAACCTTCTTATAGGCTCATCGTCAATAACATTTGGCAATTGAACCAACCCCTCTTCTTTGCAAAGAATTTGAGTCGTAGCTATTACATCTCCTGCTTTAACTACTTGATTATTTTTGACTTGCAATTCGGTATGTGTAGAACCATGACTGGAGTCCGAAATAGTATCTCTTCTTACAAGAATAGATTCTAAAATTACTAAGCTTAATCTTTTTATTGATTCATCATTTTCATCCTTAATAGACTCGACATCAATTGTCATTTGAGGAGTGGCATCAAAGCTTTCAATACTTAAATGTGTTCTAAGCAATTCAACTCCTTCAACTGATTTTATCAATTCACCATCTTTATAAGTTAGCCTTTGGATAGCTTTTAATCCTAAGTGTGGTCCTTTTTCCTGCTTAACATGAGATAATTCCGGTAACTCTGCCTGATCAGGTATGGTAAATTCTTCTACAGTTCTCAATAATAAGCCTCTACATTTGGGAGTTTCTAATTTCTGTACAAATAGAATTTCTTTATTATCAATACCATCCATAATCTTTTCGCCTGGATTTATTAAATTGCCTTCTTCTGTGAATCTATTCAAAACTTCTTCATCGTCACACTCATGAAAAGTTCCATTTCTCACAGTTATTTCACGAAGAATATCATTTTTCTGAGTAACGGTAACAATTCCAGATGTTTGACTAAATATATCTTTTACGACTTCTGTGCCTGCTTCAATCCATTTCATATCTTCAGTCATTAGAAGAGATATATCTTTATTTATTTCATGAGTTTCTTGGGGGATCCAAAGCAATGTTCCACCTTGGCTAACTTCAAAACCATTTTTGGATGATCTTGCTTTTTTAACACTTAATTCCGGTGAGTATTTAACTAAACCGCCAGTTTTTGTGCGAAACCTTTCATCTGTTAAATCTGCTATGACCTCGCCATTACTAATTTTACTCCCTGGAGAGGTATTTAAACGATAAGAAGTTCCATCACTTGATTCCAAATTATATATTTGGCCTGAGTGAGTAGATTCTTCAATGAATTTAAAATTACTTAAAGACATTGAAGTAGTAACGATCTGAACTTCCCTTGAATCTCCTATTGATTCTCTTAATCGAACTTGGCCGCCAAACTCACTTGATTGACTTGCTTCTGCTAAAACAGTGCCTTCATCTACAGACTTTCCAGATGAGACAACCGGCCTAGCATTAGGTGGCAAGTTATAAACATCTCCAGCTAAAACCCATAATCTTCCTAATCTTTGAGCTTTTAAAGTAATATTACCCTGCCTATCGGTGACCTCCTTAGGTTGAATAACCTTGTCGTACGTGACTTGACCCGCTAAATCACAGATAACATCCTTTGTTGCTTTTTCAACGCTCTTTTTCACGGTTCCAGCAATGATCTGAGCTACTGTTATGTCAGAATTGATTTCTTCACCATCATCAACAAATAAAAGTGATCCACTCGAGACTTCAATTTTTTGAGCTTTATTAGAACTATTTCCTTTAGGAACTATTTTTAATATGAAATCAACCTCTGCTTGTTTTGCTTCTACGCCATGTGGAGTTCTATAACCTCTAACCTTAGCTTTTGAACTGAATTCAACTTTCCCAGAAATCTTTGATCTTACAACTCCACTTTCAGCAGTTGATACACCTCCAGTATGAAAAGTTCTCATTGTTAATTGAGTACCTGGTTCTCCAATAGATTGAGCAGCAATGATTCCTACTGCTTCACCCAAGTCAACCAGATGATTATGAGCCAATGCCCATCCGTAACATCTTCTACAAACCGATCTATTAGCTTCACATGTTAATGGAGATCTTATTTTTATCTTTTTAATAGATGCTCTTTCAATTTTTTCTGACAATGAAGGATCAATTGCAGTATTTTGATTAATAATTAGATTGTTCTCAAGATCTAAAATATCCTCCGCGGCAAGTCTTCCAAGAAGCCTTGCTCCGAATTTACCATCTTCAGCTTCAACAACAATTGAGCGTTCTGTCCCACAATCTTCCTCCCTCACAATTACATCTTGAGCTACATCAACTAATCTTCGAGTCAAATAGCCAGAATCAGCAGTTCTTAGGGCAGTATCCACCAGCCCCTTCCTTGCTCCATAAGAAGAAATCACATATTCAGTAACAGTAAGACCTTCTCTAAAGTTTGTTCTTATTGGTAGATCAATTATTTCTCCTTGAGGATTAGCCATCAATCCTCTCATACCAACAAGTTGTCTTACCTGAGACATATTACCCCTTGCTCCTGAATTAGCCATCATCCAAACAGAATTCAGAGGATCATTTTCATTGAAATTATTTTTCACAGCGTCTACCAATCTCTCATTAGTTTCAGTCCAGGTATCAATAACTTTTGTGTGTCTCTCAACTTCTGTAATTTCACCAAGTCTATAACATTCTTCTGTAGCAGAAATTTGCTCTTCAGCTTGTCCTATCAAACCTTGTTTAGCTTCAGGAACTTTTAAGTCATCTACTGAAATAGAAACAGCAGCTTGGGTAGCATATTTAAATCCTAAGTCCTTTAAATTATCTGCCATGGCTGCAGTTATAGCAGTGCCATGCGTTTTATAAGCCCAAGAAACTAAATTTTTTAAAGCTTTCTTATCAACTACTTTATTCTTAAATGATGGGGGTGTTTTGGCTAAAGCGGGCATTACCACTGAATTATTTTTTTTTGAGTTTTTAGTAGTTTTACGTACTCTAGAAGTTTTTTTAGGTTTAGATGATGACATGATTTTTAAATGAATGAAAAATAGTTTTTAAAGATTACGTTGCAGATACAGAATCAATGATAGTAAAGTTCATCACTACTCTCCCTACAGTGGTCAAAACAAATCTACTTATTAAATTATTCTGAGAGTCAAATCTGTCTCTTCTGAAATTCCACATTTCTAATTTTGAGCCATCTTCTAGCTCCTCAGTCTTTTGTGGGCTACTCATTTCATCTTCATCTTCAACTTCGCCATTAAATCTAACCCAAACCCATTCATGTAAACTGAGTCTTTTATCTTCAAAAGCAAAAATGACATCTTCTAGTGAAGCAAAAGTAGTATTGTTATCCCCAAAATCAGGTTTTTGATAATTGGGTTGCAAAGCAGTCAAATAATAAGATCCCAAAACCATGTCTTGTGATGGGGTAACAATTGGTTCCCCAGTTGCAGGAGAAAGAATATTATTACTCGCCAACATAAGCATGCGTGCTTCAGTTTGTGCCTCTAATGCTAGAGGAACATGAACTGCCATTTGATCTCCATCAAAATCAGCATTAAATGCAGGACAAACTAAAGGATGAAGTTGTATTGCTCTACCTCCAACTAATTTTGGTTCGAAAGCTTGAATGCCTAAACGATGCAGTGTAGGAGCTCTATTCAAAAGGATTGGGTGGCCTTCAATAACCTCCTGAAGTACCTGCATCACTTCATCATCAGCTTTTTGTATTAATTTTTTTGCAGCTTTAATATTATTCACAATATTTTGGCGTATTAATCTATGAATTACAAAAGGTTGGAAGAGCTCAATGGCCATTTCTTTTGGGAGGCCACACTGATGCATCTTTAATTTTGGGCCAACAACAATTACAGATCTTCCTGAATAGTCAACACGCTTACCGAGAAGATTCTGTCTAAATCTTCCTTGTTTTCCTTCAATAATGTCACTGAGGGATTTAAGAGCTCTATTATTAGCTCCAACGACTGTCCTCCCCCTTCTACCATTATCTATAAGAGCATCAACTGCCTCCTGAAGCATTCTTTTTTCATTTCTTACGATTATTTCTGGAGCTAAAATTTCTTGAAGTCTGGCTAATCTATTATTTCTATTTATAACTCTTCTATATAGATCGTTTAAATCAGAAGTTGCGAATCTTCCCCCATCAAGCTGAACCATAGGTCTAAGATCTGGGGGTATAACGGGAATTGCATCTAAGACCATCCACTCTGGTTTTGCATTAGTTGCAATGAAATTATCAATGACTCTTATCCTTTTTATCAGTTTTGCCCTTTTCTGCCCCTTACTATTTGTAATTTCTTCTCTGAGCTCCTCAGCAACCTGATTTAAGTCAAGGTCCTCAAGTAATTGCTTCAAGGCCTCAGCACCAATACCTACAAAAGGTTCATTTTCAATTGTTGAATCTTCAGCATAGATTTCATCTTCAATTTCCAGCCATTCATCCTCAGTAAGTAATTGCTTATATTTGAGCTCTTTATGATCACCTGGATCTAAAACAACATAACAATTAAAGTAAACTATTTGTTCTACATCTCTAAGAGGAATATCCAAAAGAATTGCAACGTAACTAGGAATTCCTTTCAAATACCAAACATGGGAAACTGGCGCAGCTAGTTTTATATAGCCCATTCTATGTCTTCTAACTCTACTCTCAGTTACTTCAACACCACATCTCTCACAAACAATACCTCGATGCCTAACTCTTTTATACTTACCACAATGGCATTCCCAATCTTTGGAGGGCCCAAAAATTTTTTCACAAAACAATCCATCCATTTCTGGCTTAAGTGTCCTGTAATTAATAGTTTCAGGTTTTGTAACTTCACCCACCACTTGTCCATTGGGTAATGTCCTCTGTCCCCAATCCATTATTCTTTGTGGAGAAGCTATTGAAATTTTGACGTAATCAAAGTGATTTTCAGTTCTTAAGTTGCTGTTTGTCATTTTTGGGAAATTGAAATTAAAAAATTTTTAATTGAGTATTTAATCTTCCTCATATTCAGAGGTTCCTAATGACTCGTAAGTGGGCCTCGATGGAGTATTCCTTCTCGGATTTACATCTTGCATTAAATCCACCTCTTTTCCTTCATCTGTATAAACTCCAATATCTAGACCCAGTGATTGTAATTCTCTCATAAGAACTTTAAAAGACTCAGGAGTACCTGGCCTAGGGATTGGTTTGCCTTTTACAATTGCATTTAGAGCTTCATTTCTTCCTTGCATATCATCAGATTTAACTGTTAATAGTTCTTGAAGAGTATAGGCTGCTCCATAAGCCTCAAGAGCCCATACTTCCATCTCTCCAAGCCTTTGTCCACCCTGCTGAGCTTTACCCCCCAATGGTTGTTGGGTAACCAAAGAGTATGGCCCCGTAGACCTAGCATGAATTTTGTCATCCACCAAATGAACTAACTTAAGGAAGTGAGAATATCCAACTGCAACTGGTTGATCGAAGGGTTCCCCTGTTCTGCCATCTTTTAGTAATAACTTTCCTGGATCTTTAGGGTTGTAAACCCATGATTTACCTGGCTGTTTTGAAGCCTCCTCTAAAAAAGCTTGAACAGTCTGATGTGATTTTTCAGCTCCATACATTTCATCAAATGGGACAACTTTAACCCTGCAATTCAAGTTGGAGGCAGCCCAGCCCATCAACAATTCAAAAACTTGACCTACGTTCATCCTACTTGGGACCCCAAGAGGATTAAGCACTATATCTACAGGGGTTCCATCTGGCAAATATGGCATATCTTCTCTAGGTAAAATTCTGCTAATAATTCCTTTATTACCATGCCTTCCAGCCATTTTATCACCTACTTGGATTTTTCTTCTCTGGGCCACATAAACTCTAACAACCATATTTGCCCCAGGAGGCAACTCATCACCTTGTTCTCTAGTGTAAATGCGAACATCTAAGACTCTTCCCTTTTCAGTTTTAGGAACCCGCAGTGAGTTGTCTCTTACATCTCGTGCCTTTTCGCCGAAAATAGCTCTCAAAAGTTTTTCTTCAGGAGGTTGGTCTGATTCCCCTTTAGGAGTAACTTTTCCTACAAGAATATCTCCACTTCCGACAAAAGCTCCAATCCTAATTATTCCCATTTCATCAAGATTATTTAAACTTTCTTCGGAGATATTTGGGATCTCTCTAGTAATTTCTTCAGGTCCTAACTTAGTTTGTCTTGCCTCAATTTCATATTTTTCAATATGCACTGATGTATATAAGTCATCAGTTACCATTCTCTCGCTTACAAGAATTGCATCTTCGTAGTTGTAGCCCTCCCATGGCATATATGCAATTAAGACATTCTGTCCAAGTGCTATTTCCCCTCCCTCACAAGCTGAACCATCTGCTAAAACTTGCCCGGATATGACTTGATCTCCAATTTTTACTATGGGTCTTTGGTTCAAGCAGGTATCTTGATTTGATCTTTGATATTTTTGAAGATAATGAAAATGTTCATTACCATCTTCATCTTTAACAACAATCTCATTAGCATCTACATAAGATACAGTTCCATTTACTTTCGTTATGGGAACCATCCCCGAGTCTCTGGCGACTTGAGATTCTAACCCTGTCCCAACTAAAGGACGTTCTGGCCTGAGCAATGGAACTGCTTGACGTTGCATATTCGATCCCATCAGAGCTCTATTTGCATCATCGTGTTCCAAAAAAGGAATTAGTGAAGTAGCAACCGAAATTACTTGAACGGGGGAAAGCTGAACGTAATCAACTTGATGAGGAGGAACTTTTTCGAAATCTTGTCTGTATCTTACTGGTATAAGATCTGCTAGTATATTTCCGTCCTTATCAGTTGCGACATCTCCTGGAGCCACCCTACACTCATCCTCTAAATCAGCAGAAAGGTAAACCGGATTACCTTCTTTATTAACTTTGCCATTACTTACTTCCCAAAAAGGAGTTTCAATAAAACCATACTCATTTACTCTTGCATGGGTAGCTAAAGAGTTTATAAGTCCTGCATTGGGACCTTCAGGAGTCTCAATAGGACATAACCTTCCATAATGTGAAGGATGAATATCTCTTACTGCAAAGCCTGCTCTCTCTCGTGTTAATCCACCTGGACCTAAAGCGGAAATTCTTCTCTTATGAGTTAATTCAGCCAGAGGATTAGTTTGATCCATAAATTGACTTAGTTGACTTGAGCCAAAGAATTCCTTAATAGCAGCAACCAGAGGTTTAGGATTAACTAGTTGGGCTGGGGTAAGAGAATCAGTTTCTCCAACAGTCATTCTTTCCTTAATAATCCTCTCTAAACGGTTAAGTCCAACCCTGACTTGATTTTGAAGAAGTTCACCTACAGACCTAACTCTTCGGTTACCAAGATGGTCAATATCGTCCAAACTTGCACCACCAATATCTAATTCTAAGTTAATAAGATAATCAATAGTAGAAAGAACATCTTCATGGGTAAGTGTTCTCACATCATCTGGTACAGTAAGCCTTAATTTTTTATTTATTTTATACCTACCAACCCGTCCTAAATCATATCTTTTGGCATCAAAAAATCTACTGTGTAATAACTGTTGTCCTCCAGAAACAGAAGGTGGTTCACCCGGACGTAATTTCTTGTATAGCTCAAGTAAAGCCTGATCTTCTGAATTTATACCTTCATCATTTGCTGACTCAATTGAGCTTTGATAAAATTCAGGATGCCTTAGTTTATCGATAACATCATTATCAGAGAGGCCCATCGCTCTCATCAGGACATGAGCATTTATTTTTCTTGTTTTATCAACTCTTACATAAAGTAAATTATTTTTGTCAGTCTCGAATTTTAACCATGCTCCTCTATTAGGAATAACGCTCGCATTGTAAGTTCTGCGACCATTTTTATCTTGTTCATCCTTGAAATATACTCCGGGACTTCGAACTATTTGATTAACAATTACTCTTTCAGCACCATTAATAATGAAAGTTCCTCTTTCGGTCATTAATGGCAACTCACCAATAAATACCTCTTGTTCTTTAATTTCGCCTGTCTCTTTATTAATTAATCTGCAAGTTACGTACATTTGAGAGGCGAACGTTGCATCTCTTCTTTTTGCTTCCTCAACATCATGCCTAGGTCTTTTTAACCTATACTCTTCGCCAATAAAATGTAATTCTAATTTACCGGTGTAATCAGAAATGGGTGAAAAGTTTTGTAATTCCTCTATTAGACCCTTCTCTAAAAACCATTTAAAGCTTGCTCTTTGTACTTCAACCAAATCTGGTAGATAAGTAGATGTTTTTGCTACCTGTAAAGCGCTACTGCTCATCCAAGAAAACCTGCGATTATGTTTGATTTACTATTTACCTTAAATCTACTCAATATTTTATTGTTTAACTTTTCTGTTTAATTGAAATCGATAATTAAATCTCGATTTCAACAAATTAATCAATTTAATAATTTTTAAAAATTGAAATCAAGGTTACAAAACCATTGACTGAGAAAGTTAAAACTAAAAATTAAGAAAATTTCCAGTAATTCCTTATATTAGCAGCTGCCGTGTCAAAACTACAAGTCAAATTTAAACAAATCTTCAGCATTCTTTGATGACTCTTTAGCAATTGTTGTTAATTCAGTAGATCTTAAATCCGCCATAAAATTGGCAACATTTTCAACAAATGCAGGTTCGTTTCTTTTACCCCTATAGGGAACAGGAGCTAAAAAAGGTGAGTCAGTTTCAATTAAGTATTTATCATTAGGGACTATCTTGGCGCACTCATGAATTTCATGTGCTTTTGGAAAGGTCACTATTCCACTAAAACTAATATAAAAACCAAGATCTAAGAATTGGTTCATTTCTTTTGGAGTTCCCGTCCAACAATGAAGTACCCCTTTAGGGCATTTCCCTTTTCTAAAAAGGTCATTACATATCTCGAGCATTTCTTTTGCTGCATCTCTGCAATGGATAATTACGGGCAATTCGAGTTCAAAAGCTAACTCCATTTGAGGAATAAGAGCTTCAATTTGCTGAGTTTTATTTTCACTTTTAAACAAATCTAGACCTAATTCCCCAATAGCGACAACTCTTCTATCTTCTTGAGCTGAACTTCTTAAAAGAGATTTAGAATCAATTTCCCATTTTTTTGCTTCTAAAGGATGCAAACCTACCGAATAATAAATTTCATTAAATTCATGGGATATCTTTTTTAACTTAGGTATTTCTGTTAATTCACAACAAGCATGAACTAATTTTTTGACACCTCTTGAACGCAATCTTAAAACGACATCTTCAAGATCTTTTTCAAAATTTTCAAATATTAAATGACAGTGGGAGTCTATGAGTTCAATATCGCTCATAATTATAATTTGGCTTTTTACTTTATACTGAGAGTATTTTTTACAAATTTGTTGATATTTGATTTTTTATTCGCACCATTATTCTTATGAAGAACATTTTTTTTAACTGCTTTATCAATTAAACTAAAAGCTTTATTAAGACTTGTTTTCACTAAATTTTTATTATCTTCATTAGGTTCTTGTTTATATTTTTCACAATTTTCCAAGGTTTTTTTCGTTAAAGTTCTAACTGTAGATTTATATGATTTATTAATTAAACGATTTCTTTCGGCAATTTGTATTCTCTTTTTTGCTGATTTGTTATTGGCCACTGAGGGTATATAAATAGAAGATTATTATCATAACAAATAAATCGACAACTAATCAATCATATATAATTTTGATAGGTTAATAACTTGGGTCCTGAACCCTTACTATTTGAAAAATTAAGAAAATGAATATCATAGATAATAAAAAAGACGCTATCCAAGAATTAAAAAGGATTTCTGCTCGAACTAATTCAGACAACAACAACAAGATAAATGCAACTGTCGAAAAAATTCTTCAAGAGGTAAAAAATTATGGAGATATAGCAGTGAAGAAATATACCAAAAAGTTTGATGGTTTCAGCCCTGAACCTATGCAAGTTAGTTCAGATGAATTAAAAGATGCCTGGGATGGAATAGATGAAAATTTAAAGCAGTCACTTAAGGTGGCCCATAAAAGAATTAAAAAATTCCATGAAAAAGAAATTCCATCATCTTTTACTTTAAAAGGTAAACATGGTGATACAGTCCAAAGAAGATGGAGACCGGTTAAAAATGCAGGTATTTATATCCCTGGAGGTAGAGCTGCTTATCCAAGCACTGTTTTAATGAATGCAATACCTGCAACAGTAGCAGGAGTAGAAGAAATTATAATGGTATCTCCTGGAAATAAAGAAGGAGAAATAAATAAAACTGTTTTAGCTGCAGCTCACTTATCAGGTGTCAATCAAGTTTTTAGAATTGGAG
Source organism: Prochlorococcus marinus str. MIT 9107 (assembly GCF_000759855.1). Lineage (GTDB taxonomy): Bacteria > Cyanobacteriota > Cyanobacteriia > PCC-6307 > Cyanobiaceae > Prochlorococcus_A > Prochlorococcus_A marinus_N. The sequence continues at coordinate 5,918 of NZ_JNAI01000005.1, read as the reverse complement.
GAGCTCAAGCAATTGGTGCTTTAGCATTTGGCACAAATCAAATCAATAAAGTTGATGTTATTACAGGTCCAGGGAATATCTATGTAACTACAGCTAAAAAACTAATTTATGGCTCTACAGGAATTGATTCTTTAGCTGGTCCAAGTGAAATATTAATTATTGCAGATGAAACAGCTAAAAGCACCCATATAGCATCTGATCTTCTGGCACAAGCGGAACATGATCCTTTGGCATCTTCAATACTTCTCACTACATCAGAGAAACAGGCAAAAGAAGTTTTAGGTGAAATTTATAAAAAATTAGATGATCATCCAAGAAAAGAAATTTGCATGCAATCAATAAAAAATTGGGGATTAATTGTTATTTGCGAGAATTATGAATCATGTATCGAATTAAGCAATAACTTTGCTCCAGAACACTTAGAAATTTTAGCCTTAAATTCAAAAAAGATTCTTGAAGGTATAGAAAATGCTGGAGCAATATTTTTAGGGAAATGGACCCCTGAAGCTGTGGGAGATTATCTTGCGGGACCAAATCATACTTTACCTACATCAGGAAATTCTAGATTTAGCGGTTCATTAGGAGTTGAAACTTTTATGAAAAACACTTCAATAATAGAATTTAATGAAGAAAGTCTCAAAGTCAACAGTCTAGATATTATTAATCTTGCTAAAAGTGAGGGCTTACATAGTCACGCTAACTCAGTACAAATAAGATTCGAAGATTAGCCAACTTTTGAAAGGGAGTAAACAACTGGGATACCTTTTTCAATTTTACCAACCAATACTTTAGCTGTAAGGTCAACGAATAATCCGTTTTCTAATACTCCTGGAATATTATTAATACTCATTTCAACGTCTTTTGGATTCTTAATACCATCATCAAACAATACATCTAGAATTAGGTTGCCCTGATCAGTAACAACTGGGCCAGCTTTTTTAGTAGCCATTCTTAAAATAGAACTGCCGTTCATTTCTGAAATAACTTCCTGCACTTGCTTCCAAGCATTTGGAAGGACTTCTACAGGTAAAGGAAAAGATTGATTTAAGTTTTGCACGAGTTTAGTTTCGTCAACAACAATCAATAATTGATTAGCCTTAGATGCCACTAACTTTTCTCTAACATGGCAAGCTCCTCCTCCTTTTATTAATTGGAACCCCGGATCAACCTCATCTGCTCCATCAATAGCTAAATCAATTTGAGAAACAGAAGCTAAATCGATAAGGGGGATGCCGAGTTCAAGCGCTAAAACTTCTGATTGAAAGGATGTTGCAACACCTCTTATATTTTGAAGTTCTCCAGAGCGAATTTCATCAGCAAGGCTTTTTATCATAAGCGCGGCTGTAGATCCAGATCCTAATCCGAGAATCATGTCACTCTTTACTTCCTTAATTGCTGAATCAGCAACTATTTGTTTCATTTGACTTTGTGAATCCAAAATTTTTTTTTGATTTATAGAATATTAAATTTCAATGGGTGATTTATGTCAAACCTGGGAGAGGTTCTGGTTTGATATTTATCTGTATCTCTTTATTATCTCTTAAAACATTTAAAAGAAATACTTTGCCTATCTGAGCTTTTTCTACTTCATCTAGCAAAGCTTTAGGTTCTTCTATAGAAATATTTTCAGCTGCTATTACTAAATCACCTCTTCTTAAACCAGCTTTTTCTGCAGGACTATTAGGTATAACTGATTGAATTAATGCTCCATTTCTTTCAGGTAATTGAACTAGTGAATTGGGGTCTTTATTATGTTCTTTAGCAATTCTAGGATTCAAAGAAATCAATTGGACCCCCAAATATGGATGAATAACTTCGCCGTTTTGAAGAAGCTGATCAGAAACACTTTTAGCTAGATTGATAGGTATTGCAAAACCCAGACCTGCTCCAGGGCCACTTCTTACTAATGTATTTATTCCTATTACTTCACCATTTGAATTAATAAGTGGTCCTCCAGAATTTCCTGGATTTATTGCCGCATCAGTCTGAATAAGATCAAGTCTTTTATCTGAAAAACCTAGACTATTTATATCCCTATGTAGGCTACTTACAATCCCTAAAGTAACTGTTTTTTCTAGACCATAGGGAGTCCCAAGCGCTATTGCCCAATCTCCAACTTCAAGATCTTCAGAATTCCCAAGTGGAGCAAAACCAGAATAATTAGAGTCCTCAATTTTTATTAAAGCTAGGTCAGTTACTACATCTGTTCCCAAAACTTGACCATCACAAACAGTTCCATTTGCCAAAGTTACTGAAACATCATCGACTTTTTCTACTACATGAGCATTGGTAAGAACCAAACCATTCTCATTAATAATTACTCCAGAACCTTGACCTCTCTCTCTTTCAGGTGTATTTCCTTGCTCCCCAAGCAAATCCCTCAATAAAGGATCTAGTAAAGTGGGATCAAATTGTTGCCTCTCTACCAATCTTTCAGTATCAATTTTCACAACTGCAGGGCCAACATTTTTCACTGCAGATGATACAAAATTGTGGCTTTCTTGAGAAGTCAAAGCTAAAATTTCAGCTTTTTGGGAGAAATTAACTAAACAAAAACAAACAATAATAAATATTTGGATTAAATTAGTAAATTTAATCTTTAGAAATTTCATTAATATTTAATAGTTTTTGATTTATTCAATAAATCTAATTGAAGAAAAATATTATTGTTGTTTTTTTGTTTACATCCATAAAATACAAATTTTTGAATATTTAATAGAAAAAACTTTTTTATATGTGAAAATTATTTTAAATAAATATAAATAAATTTGAATAAAAAAAACAAAATTAAACTAGAAATTCTATTAAAAAAAGTTGCCAATATATGGGATTTCCAAATCTGCAGTTTAATTATAAAAACTAATCAAAAGCCAATTGTGATAGAGATCATTATAAAAAAAACTAATGGTGATGATATTTCACTTGATGATTGTGCTCTATTTAATGCCCCAGCTTCTGAAGAAATAGAGAATTCAAATCTTTTAAATTGTTCATATGTGTTAGAAATTAGTAGTCAAGGGGTCAGTGATGAATTAACCTCAGAAAGAGACTTCAAAACTTTTAAGGGTTTTCCAGTTAATGTTGAGTTAAACCAGAAGAATTCAAAAATAAAATTTCTGAATGGTTTACTTTATGAAAAGTCTAAAGATTATTTAGCCATTAACATAAAAGGTAAAATTAAAAAAATCCCTTTTGATGAAGTATTAAAGATTAGTCTTTGTACATTAAAAGATTAATTATTTTCAACCATTATTCAATTTTCCCATCATAGATGGCATTAGTTATTCTCCCAGGTTTAAACAATCTTATTGAAGACATTAGTGAGGAAAAAAAGTTGCCTCCTAATATCGTCGAAGCAGCCTTACGCGAAGCTTTATTGAAAGGATACGAAAAATATAGGAAAACTTTTTACATTGGAGTTAAAGAAGATCCATTTGATGAAGAATATTTTAGTAATTTTGATGTTGGACTAGACTTAGATGACGAGGGTTACAGGATATTATCAAGTAAAATAATAGTTGAAGAAGTTGAAAGCGAAGACCATCAAATATCCCTAGCAGAAGTTAAACAAGTCGCTGATGATGCTCAAATAGGTGACACAGTTGTATTAGATGTTACTCCAGAAAAAGAGGATTTTGGGCGAATGGCTGCTTCAACAACAAAGCAAGTTTTAGCCCAAAAATTAAGAGATCAACAAAGAAAAATGATCCAGGAAGAATTTGCAGATTTGGAAGATCCTGTTTTAACTGCAAGAGTTATAAGATTTGAAAGACAATCAGTAATTATGGGAGTTAGTTCGGGTATTGGTAGACCTGAAGTAGAAGCAGAACTTCCTAAGAGAGATCAACTACCAAATGATAATTACAGAGCAAATGCAACTTTCAAAGTATTTCTGAAAGAAGTTAGCGAAATAGCCAGAAAAGGACCACAACTTTTTGTAAGTAGAGCAAATGCTGGTTTAGTAGTTTATTTATTTGAAAATGAAGTACCAGAGATTCAAGAAGGGACAGTAAAAATAGTTGCTGTATCAAGAGAAGCAAACCCTCCTTCAAGAGCCGTTGGGCCAAGGACAAAAGTAGCTGTTGATAGTGTCGAACAAGAAGTGGACCCTGTAGGTGCCTGTATTGGAGCTAGAGGAGCAAGAATTCAACAAGTAGTAAATGAATTAAGAGGAGAAAAAATTGATGTTATTAAATGGTCATCTGATCCAATACAGTACATTTTAAACTCTTTAAGTCCTGCGAAAGTCGATCTAGTAAGACTAGTTGACCCAGAAGGGCAACATGCACATGTACTAGTTCCTCCCGATCAATTGAGTCTCGCAATTGGTAGAGAAGGTCAAAATGTAAGACTTGCGGCAAGATTAACAGGTTGGAAGATTGATGTTAAAAACTCACACGAATACGATCAGGAAGCAGAAGATGCTGCAGTCTCTGAATTAATCATTCAAAGGGAAGATGAAGAGAATCTCCAGAGAGAAGCTGAGATAAGATTAGAAGCAGAACAAGCTGAGCGTGCTGCAGAAGATGCACGATTAAGAGAGCTTTATCCCCTCCCTGAAGATGATCAAGAATATGGAGAAGAACAATACGAAGGAGAAGCCTTCTCAGATAATGATCAACTAGAGACAGTCCAAGATAATGAAATATCTGCAAAAGAGGAGAAGAAACGGTGATACAACAAACCCCTGTTATGCGTATATGCATTTCATGTAGGAAAACGTATGACAGGGAAAATCTTTTAAAGATTACCAAAGATCATAAGCAAGGCATAATGTTTCAAAAGGGAATGGGGCGATCAGCTTACATTTGCAAGTCAAAAAAATGTTACTCAGATTCCAAGATTAAAAAAAAGCTTCAAAAAGCTTTAAACACATTTTTAGAACCTGAGATTATTGATATTCTTGAAAAAGAAATTACAAGCTACAATGGCTATCCCAATAAGGGAATATAATTAAATTAAAATCTCTTTAATTTTTAAAAGAGTACAAATCAGATTAAATGACTATCAGCGATAAAATCAGAATTTACGAACTTTCCAGAGACTTAAATCTGGAAAATAAAGATATATTGGATGCTGCACAAAAACTTTCAATTTCAGTAAAAAGCCATAGCAGCTCTATTAGTGCAGAGGATGCAAAGAAAATAAAAAATCTCATTAATAAGAAGAATCCAGATAAAAAAATACTGTCCATTAATAAACCTTCAATTAAAAAAGATAGTTTCAAACAAAACAGAGAAGATAAATCTCCTGTCGTCTCTTCTTTGAAAGGCGAACCTCTCAAAGACAATTCAAACAAAAAGCCATTGTTGATAAAACCTCTTAATAAGCCAGACAATACAAAAATAATTCAAAATCAACCTAAAAATCCAAAGAAACCCAATATTAATAGTATTTCACAATCTCAAGCAAATCTTACAAATCAAAATTTAAAAAGTATATCTTCCAAAAATTTAAACCAAGATAAAAAAACTTTCCGAAACAACATAAACCCACCTATCAAAAGCCCAGCAAAACCCCCTATTCAACTGATTGCAAAGCCAAAAAATATTAATAATAATGTTAAGTCTAATGAATCTCCCAAGCATATCTACAATCCAGGGGACAAAAGACAACTATCAAACAAACCTGATCAAAATACGAACAAGCCTAAAACAAAAAATTTCAATAATAGATCAAATACCCCTGAGCTCGTAGGAGCTCCGATAAGAAGAGAAGATCCTAGAAAGCAAAGTAATAATAAGCAAAATATTTCTTATAAACAAACTTCCCCCAACAGACCTGGTGCTCCTAATAGACCTGGCATACCTAATAGGCCGGGATTAAGAAATATGCCATCAGATCAAGGCAGACCTGGCTCATTTAATAGGCAAGTTAATCCCAATAGAGCTGGTGCTTCCAGCAGGCCTGGCATCCCC
>NZ_JNAI01000004.1 GCF_000759855.1 Prochlorococcus marinus str. MIT 9107 | reverse complement strand
AAATTCTCGATTAAAGATTTCATACTCTCAAGCAAAGAGGCATATCAAAAGGAACTCAATAACAAAGGTGTGGGTTCAGATATAGGAAAGTCATTATTTAATAAATTCTCGATTAAAGATTTCATACTCTCAAGCAAAGAGGCATATCAAAAGGAACTCAATAACAAAGGTGTGGGTTCAGATATAGGAAAGTAATTATTTAATAAATTCTCGATTCAAGATATCATACTCTCAAGCAAAGAGGCATATCAAAGTATCAAAAAACCTTATAATTTATTAGGTAACTTACCGCCCACTCTGATCGTCTTGAGTATTAAGAATCGCTACAATAAACTCTTGTGCTTGGAACGCTTTACAGCGAAATTATTTACTAATTTGAAAAAGGCGTCACCCAGATTCGAAGCGGGTGCAAAATTTGAGAAGTGTTGCTATAACTGACTTATTTTGTGATGATTGCCTGATTCACCTACCACTCACCTACCAGAAAAATTGTTAATTAATTTTTATAAGAATCTTTTTTGCTTCTTTGGAAGGTGAAATTTTAATCACAATATAATTTAAAAGTTGAATGATGATTAAGATGAATTTAAAGATTTCAGTTCATCGAAATAGTTGGATTTTTTAATTTTTTTAATTCAAAAATGAAGGCATTTATTAAGATTATTATCTTAGGAATACTTTGTTATACGTCATTTCCAGTTAAAACTCACTTTTTAGAGCAATCTGAAGAAGAATGTAAAAAGATGAAATTAAGAGTTTTCAATTGCGAATTTAAACGGATAAGAAAACCAAACGATACTTATAGCGACTTTCAATATAAATTTGCCTTATCTAACTATAAAATTCCATCAATTATGGATAAATTTAAGCAATATCCATCTAGATACAAGGAAGGAGCATCACATACTCATATTTATTCTATGATAATTGTGAAATTTGATGATAATAAAATTATTAGAGAAAAAGGAATCATATCTATTTTTCCAAGTATGCATGCTTTCAAAAGCAAAAACTTTTCATTTTTGGTTGGGACAAGTTGTATTAGTATTTCGTATAAAAATAAAAATCTTGATAATGTTTGTAAACAAGATTTCTGGAATAGATAGATATGGAAATAAGGTAAAAGTTTAAGATAAAAAATGAAAAATCAATTGAGATGAATAAATTTTTTCAATTTAATGAACTTGTTGAAATAGGAAAAATTTTTAGCGACTGTGAGGCATATTTAATTGCTTTGGAGTATTTTGATAAGGCAATTGCTTTGAGTTACTTACCAATTAATACAGACCGTCTGGTAGAGGCATATGACCTTAGAGGGGGTGTAAAAATATTTTTGAGCAGGTATTGGGAATCAATTGCTGATTACTCTAAAGCAATAGAATTAGATCCTAAAAATTCATATTTGTATTTAGGCAGAGGAATGTCATACGAATATTTAAATCAAAATGAAGAAGCATTAAAGAACCTTCAAATGTCTTTAGCATTGAGCATGGTCGATTACTTAGAAAATGAGAAGAAATAAAGCAATATTAGATTACTGCAAAACTAAGTTGGTAGGTGAATTCATGGGATAATATTACAAAAGGGAAAAAGGTCGATTCACCTGCCACTCAACTACCGCTAAAAATTCTTTGAAATTTAAGAACCGATATTCAAAATTCAAGGTTTTGGAAGGGATTACAGAGAATCTTGTAACCCGAATAATGAAGGCGGCACCCAGATTCGAACTGGGGATAAAGGATTTGCAATCCTCTGCCTTACCACTTGGCCATGCCGCCGAAAAAAAATCAATTGAATCTTTTATTGATATTAACAGTAAGGTGACTCATTCTCTATTATTTATATGCAATGGCCATGGAGAAGATGTAATTGCATCTGAAATAATAAAAAGATTATTAAAAAAAATAAAAAATATAAATATCGAAGTTTTGCCTCTAGTAGGAAAAGGAGATGTATTTAATTCCATGCAATCAAATAATTTTCGTAAAATAGGATTTTTAAAAGTGCTGCCTAGTGGAGGTTTTAGTAATCAAAGTCTTAAGGGATTTTTGCTTGATTTGTTGGCAGGATTTTTAATTGATAATTTAAGAAATTTTTTAATTGTCAAACAAAAGTCAAAATATAACTGCAAAATTATTGCAGTAGGAGATTTTCTACCATTATTTTACGCATGGAGTTCAGAATGCGAATTTAGTTTTGTTGGAACTTCCAAAAGTGACCATACTTGGAGTGATGGTCCTGGTTGGGCTCTAAGCGATTTTTATCATAAATTTAAAGGTTCCGAATGGGACCCATGGGAAATGTTTTTAATGACATCTCCAAGATGTAAGAATTTAATTATGAGAGATAAAATCACAGCTGATAATTTGAATAGAAAGAATATTCATGCAAAATACTTAGGCAATCCAATGATGGATTTCGTGAATGCAAAAAATGAAAAGATATCAAATATTCTTGCTTTCAAAAGGATAATTTTGTTAATTGGCAGTAGATACCCAGAAGCATTTAAAAATCTTGATAATTTTCTTGACTGTTTGCAAGATCTTAATTTATCTGCAGATTTGGTAATACTTTTGCCTTTAAGCATTAATGCGAATGTAATTAAAATTCAAAGTTATTTAAATAAATATGGTTTTACAAAACAGAGTAAGGTTGAATTTTCTATTGATGAAGATTCAGTTTGGAAAAAGAAAAAACAATATATATTGATTGGAAAAGGCAAATTCAATTTATGGGCCAATATGGCTGATGTTGGTTTGTCTAATGCAGGAACTGCTACAGAGCAAATTGCTGGTCTAGGGATTCCATCTCTTTCTCTACCTGGGTCAGGACCACAATTTACAAAGTCATTTGCAAAAAGACAATCTAGATTATTGGGAGGTAGTGTTTTAGCGTGCAGGAATAAAGAAATTCTTTTGAAACGGTTAAGTTTACTTTTGAGAGAAAAAATTTATAGATTGGAGCAAGCAAAAATTGGAAAAAAAAGAATGGGTCAATCTGGCGCAAGCAAAAAAATTGTAGAATCTATCAACTCTCATTTGTTATCTTAGTAAGTGAAACCTGTGTTTTAAATCTTTTATGTATCCAATAAATGATCGGCAATATTTAAAAATTTGCGCAGAGATTGCAAAGCTTATGAGTATAAGCATATCCTCCGCTAAGAAGAAAGTAGAAATTCAAATTGCAAAAGAAGGTTCCAAAACTATTAAAGAAAAAATACAAGTTGCTCAAAATCTCTTAGAAATTTGCGAACAAAATGAAGTGAATAAACTAAGTTCTTCGCGAATACTTGATAAGCTAATGGAATCTATTAATGATGAAGATAATTTTTTAACTGAAGATTGATTTTTAATGTTCAAATATATTTGAAAATTTAAGGATGTCTAAATCAGCATGCACAGCAATTGTATTGAAACATTTTTGGGCTAACTCATATCTATTTTCTCTCTCTAAGATAACTTTTAATTTATGCATGGCTTCAATTAAATATCTAACATCATTTGCTGCATAATCTAATTGATATTTTGTTAAATCTTCCTCGCTACCCCAATCACTGCATTGTGAACTTTTGTCTAATTCTATACCTAATAATTCATTAATCAAATCTTTTAAACCGTGTTTATTTGTATATGTTCTTGCTAATTTACTGCCAATTTTTGTACAAAAAATATTTTTTGTATTAATTCCCAGATTGCATTTTAGCGCTGCTACATCAAATCTTGCATAGTGAAAGATTTTAGTAATTTTTTCATCTTCAAGAAGTGCTTTTAAATGAGGAGAAGAAGATGTATTAAGTTGGATTTTTATACAGGATGTTCTTTTATATTCATTGCATATTTGCACTAAACATAATCTATCTCTTCCATGAATTAACCCCATTGCTTCAGTGTCAATAGCTAGATAGGATGATTTTTTATAAAGATTATATAAATCTGTTGTTAAATCACTATAAAGAAGATCAATATTTTTATTTTCAATATTCATAATTTAATAAGTAATTAAAGTCATTTAAGTTTTGGGATATTATTTAATGGTTTTATTTAATTAAGAATTTTTTATCGAAATACACTTTATTTTACAGAATAAATCTAAAAAATTATAATATGATGTAACTTTAATTTTTATTCTCGAGTTACTATAAAAAATTCATTTAATGTCCTATTCCTTAAATTCAACTTTATTGCTGACAATTCTTCTCGCCATAGGATTATTTTTTTTTCTAAGAGCTTCAAGTAAAGATAGAACCACCATTGTTGAGATTTCATCTTCTCAAAAGCCAATTAAGGTTTTAAATGGTTTATGTGAATGGCTTAATTTAAGGGGATGGAAGCAAACGGGAGGAGATTTTGAACAAAGAATTTTGATATTTAAAGGACAAGTTGTGTCTAGCAAATTTTTAGCAATTTTTTTAGGTTTTCTTGGCGGTTTTGGCTCTTGCGCTTTGGGATTAGTAATTATTCAAGTATATCCTGGATTAGGTTGGTGGCCTATTCTCTTAGGATTAGTTGGTGGCCCTTTTTCTGGCATTATTTATTTTAAAAAATCAGCCAGAGAGGAGAAATTCGAATTAAGATTAATTAATGAAAATGATAACGATTCAACTTTAATGAGATTAAGAGCGCATAGGGATGAATTAATTTCGTTAGAAAATGAACTAGGAGAAAAACTTCAATTGAAAAGTGACGGTTCTTTATTTAAAACTCCTATTTAAAATCAGCTCAGAAGGAGGTTCACAATTGTTTAATCAAAAATATTATTTTCAATGCAAAATCTTTCTAAATCTTTATCATTTAACCAATCTTGCGGTTTTGTGAAAATTGACGTGAGAAATTGCTCTCTTGAACCTTTTTTAGCTTTATATCCATATTCCCATTTAGCTAAAGGTGGTAATGACATTAATATGGATTCGGTTCTACCGTTTGTTTGTAATCCAAAAATCGTCCCTCTATCCCACACTAAATTGAATTCGACATATCTACCTCTTCTATAAAGCTGAAACTCTCTTTCATTTGATGTATATTTTTGATTAACTCTTTTTTCAATAATGGGTAGATATGAAGGGAGAAAAGCTTTTCCACAGTTTTCTGCTAAAGAATATAAATCATCCCAATTTAAATTAGATTCACCAATATTTTGTGAAGCTTTTGATGCCTCTCCATCTTGATTGTTTCCTCTATAAATATTGCCTGAACCATCTTGATAATCATAAAAAATACCTCCTATACCTCGAGATTCATTTCTGTGCTTCAAGAAGAAATATTCATCACACCATGGTTTGAATACTTTATGCAAATCTTTATTAACTTTTTCACAAGCTTTTTTATGCTCTTTATGAAAATTTCTTACATCAGAAAGATAAGGATAAAAAGGTGTTAAGTCGGCACCTCCTCCAAACCACCAAACAGGACCAGCTTCAAAATACCGATAATTAAGATGAACTGTAGGAATATAGGGATTCTTAGGATGCAATACCATGGAAGTTCCTGTTGCGAACCATTCATGACCTTTTGCTTCGGGCCTCTGAGAGATTATTGATTGAGGTAATTCTTTTCCTTGTACTTCAGAAAAGTTTACTCCTGCTTGCTCAAAAATAGAACCGTTTTTCAATACTCTTGATCTGCCACCACCACCTTCGTCTCTTAGCCAAGATTCTTCAGTAAATTGCCCTTTGCCATCAATCTTTTCAAGGCCTAAACAAATTTTGTCTTGTAGATTTAATAAGAGATTTTTAGTTTTTTCTCTCGAATTTTTAGGGGGTTCTTTGAACATGTATTTAGTAAATCTTAAGAAAAAGAATTTTTTGGTTAATTATAAGTTTCCCTTTATAATTTCTCTTAAGGGGGGCTTATTTCCTATTATTTGATAGTTCGACATAGTTCTTAATCTTTTAAAGAGTCGACTACCTTGTTAAAATATTTAAAAGTTTAATGACCACAATAGAAGATGCCAATTTTGCTTTACAAAGGGTTTTAGATGTTGGATCAAAGAAAAATGTAATTGAATTACAGTGGATTAAAAACGTAAGAGTAATTATACCAAGAGTAATCTTAACACTATCATTACCATCATTCGCAAATTCTCAGAGAGATAGAATTGTACAAGAGGTTCGCCAAATACTACTAAATTTTAAAGATATTGATGATGTTCAAATAGAGATAGATAATAATCCTCCGAAACCAGAATCTAAAACAGATAGTAATGTCCCTGAATTGCAGCAGATTAAAGGTATTCGGCACATCATAGCTGTTAGTAGTGGAAAAGGTGGAGTTGGGAAAAGTACCATTGCAGTTAATCTTGCTTGTTCTTTAGCTAAATTAGGATTAAAAACTGGTTTGCTAGATGCGGATATTTATGGACCTAATACTCCATCAATGATGGGAGTCGCTGAACAGAATCCAAAGGTTACAGAAGGCAGTGGTAATGATCAAAGGTTAATACCAATAAGTAAATATGGAATTTCTTTAGTATCAATGGGTTTTCTCATAGAAGAAGGTCAGCCAGTTATATGGAGAGGACCAATGCTAAATAGTATTATCCGTCAATTTCTCTACCAAGTTGAATGGAATAATCTTGATTTTTTGGTTATTGACTTACCTCCAGGAACAGGAGACGCTCAAATTTCCTTATCTCAATCTGTACCTATTTCTGGAGCTATTGTAGTCACTACTCCACAACAAGTATCTTTGCAAGATGCAAGAAGGGGATTAGCAATGTTTAAACAACTTGGGGTACCTTTATTGGGGATTGTAGAAAACATGTCAGTATTTATTCCGCCTGATATGCCTAATAAAAAATATGAAATTTTTGGAAAAGGTGGTGGACAAACTCTAGCTAAAGAGAATGATTTACCATTATTAGCTCAAATTCCTATTGAAATCCCGCTTGTTGATGAAAGCAACAAAGGCATACCAATCTCAATAAGCCAGCCAAATAAAGAAAGTTCCATTAGATTTGGTAATTTAGCCCAATTAATTGAAAATAAATTTATTAGTAAATAATTTATGTTTAAGGGAATTTCTTTATTAAATCAGAGAGGATTTTTAAGCAAAAAATACAAGTTTAGTAGAGGATTTTTATTTTCTCCAATACTTTTGATTCCCCTATGTTTGGTTATAATTTCGGGTTTTTTAATAAAAAGTATCCAAGGAGATTTATTAGTGTCTAATTATTCAACTCATATTTTGACTGGATTTTTAGGATATTTTTTGGCATATTTGATTTCTTATATACCCTTAGAGAGAATAAGAAAGTATTTGATACCATTCTATTTGTGTACTTTAATATCCTTATTTCTTGTTTATTTTGTAGGGATCTCAGTTTCTGGATCTCAAAGATGGCTAAACTTGGGGATTCTTTCCTTTCAGCCTTCGGAAGTATCTAAATTAAGCACTGTGCTAACTCTTGCATTAGTGCTCGACAAAAAAATAATTTCAACAATAAGAGATTTAGTATTACCCTTGTTAGTAGTTATTTTCCCTTGGATATTAATTTTCTTTCAACCGGACTTAGGAACCTCTTTAGTTTTAGTAGTTTTGACAGGTGTAATGCTCTATTGGGCTCAAATGCCCATAGAGTGGATTTTAATATTAGTCTTTTGTATTGTTACTTCGATATTGTATTTAACTTTTCCAACTGTTCTTTGTGTTTGGATTCCATTTATAGGATATCTTGCTTATAGATCTTCGAAAAAGAAAATTATTTTTTCAGTTCTTGCGATTTCCTTTCATTTTTTCATAGCAAAATTTACACCAATTTTATGGCAATACGGTCTAAAAGAATATCAAAAAGATAGATTAGTTTTATTTTTAGATCCAAATAGAGATCCATTAGGTGGTGGATATCATTTAATTCAGAGTAAAATTGCAATTGGCTCTGGAGGACTCTTCGGGACTGGCTTATTACAAGGTAAGCTGACTAATTTGCAATTTATACCAGAGCAACATACTGATTTTATATTCAGTGCTTTAGGTGAAGAATTGGGTTTTTTAGGATGCATAATAGTTTTATTTTTGTTCTTTTTTTTGATTAAAAAACTTATTAATATTGCAAAAAGTGCTAGAAGTGACTTCGAATCCCTAATTATTATTGGAATCGCTGCAACTTTTTTATTCCAAATAATTATTAATTTATTTATGACCATTGGATTAGGACCAGTTACTGGAATACCTCTTCCTTTTATGAGCTATGGCAGAACATCTTTGGTAATTAACTTTATATCTATTGGATTTGTCTTATCTATACTGAAACGCTCTAGATCATTAAGACATTGATGAAATCTCAAATTACTATAAAAAAAATTCAGGACCTTTTGATTAAAGGATTGCAAAATATATATGTCGATGATGATTCCTCTAGGAGAATGTGGTGGGCATCTTTAGAAGTTATTCAAAAAGACTTTCTTGCTCAGAATTATCAACAGGGAGGTATTTGGGTCGCCTCTCCTTTGCCAGCAATTAATGACAAAAGATTTTTGAACCAACTTCATGGATGGTTGTGGGCACCGGAGGGTTTTCCATATTTTCAAAAAGATAATATAGGTTTTTTACCAGTCAATAATTCCGCCAAGGTAAAAAAAGATTTTGATTTCATTAGTAATTATAAAGTCTTAAATCTCAGTCAAAAAGATGGTTATGAACCTTTTCTGATGATAATTACTCCAAATTTTCAATGTATATTATCAATCGTAGGAGAAAAAGATAAGAAAATCCTTTTAATGAAATGTGACGAAGAAAGCTTAAAAATTTCAATTGAATTAATGCATGCGAAATTAAATCAAGAAAATTACGAAGAAGGAGTTAAATTTCGTAGTGCAATAAATAATTTAGGCAATCTTAATATTAATAATCAATTTGAAAGAATTTTTTGGCCAATATTATCTGCAAAATTAGCAAAGTTGGCTCCAAACCACAATATTCAGAATTCTGCGAAAAATGATAAAAAAAATGTACAAATAACTGAAGCAAAATTGTTAAGTGCAATATCACATGAAGTAAGAACTCCTTTGGCCACTATTAGAACCCTAATAAGTTCTACTTTAAAAAAATATAATATGGATGAATCAATGAGAAATCGTTTAATTCAAATAGATAATGAATGTAATGAACAAATTCATAGGTTTGGTTTAATCTTCAATGCTGCAGAATTGGTAAGTAATGAAGTTCCTTCATCAAATAATTTGGCAAAAATTAATTTAGCTGAAATTTTTAATAAACTTACTCCTGTATGGAATAAACAATTAAATCGACGTGGGATTTCTCTAAAGATCGATATCCCCAGTCAACTTCCTCAAATTTTGAGTGATTCTGAAAAATTAGAATTAATGTTAAGGGGATTAATTGATAAAAATACTAGAGGATTAAAAGAAGGTAGTACTTTAATTTTAGAATTAAGACCAGCTGGCCAAAAACTCAAACTTCAACTAAAAGTACAAAAATTAGATAGTAAGACAAAAGAAATATTAAAAAGAGACAAAGGTTCTGATTTAGGACCTGTTTTAAATTGGAATCCTCAAACAGGCAGTTTACAATTAAGTCAAAATGCTACTCAAAAGTTGTTAGCTAGTTTAGGAGGGCATGTCACACAAAGACGTGATACAGGTTTAACAGTATTTTTCCCGATTTCAGATTCCAATTAAAATGAAAAAATAAGTTTCATATTTATTAAATAATGTAGAAACTTTTCTATCAATTTTGAATTTTGTAAAATATGAATGCTAATTTCTTATTATAAATAACTGAAAATCTAGGATGACGGAAACTTTAGTTGGCCAATTTCCAAAGCATATAGGAAGTACTGGGGGTTTATTAAACTCAGCAGAAACAGAAGAAAAATATGCAATTGTATGGAATAGTTCGAAAGAACAACCATTTGAATTACCCACAGGTGGTGCTGCTGTTATGCATGAAGGTGATAATTTAATGTACTTTGCAAGAAAAGAACAATGCCTTGCTTTGGGAACACAATTACGAGCTTTCAAACCAAGAATTGAGGACTTTAAAATCTATAGAGTTTTTCCAGGTGGCGATATTGAATTCTTACATCCAAAAGATGGTGTTTTCCCTGAGAAAGTTAATGAGGGTAGAGAAAAAGTCGGACATAACCCAAGGAGAATAGGTGAGAATCCCAATCCGGCTGGGTTGAAATTTACAACTAAGAATACTTTTGATTAAATTCCTCAAAGTTGATATAAAAGAAGTATATAATTATAATTTGGGTTGACATTATTAGTATGATCAGCACAAAGAAAGATATATTTTTCAAGGCTCATAAAGAAGGTAAAAATTTTATACCTATCACTCAAACTTGGCCAGCAGATTTAGAAACTCCATTGTCAACTTGGTTAAAATTAACCGAAAAAGATTCGCATGGTGTTTTTCTTGAGTCTGTAGAAGGTGGAGAAAATTTGGGAAGATGGAGTATTGTTGCTACTAAACCTCTTTGGGAAGCATTTTGTTATCGAGACGAAATAGTTAAAACTTGGAATAATGGAACAACTGAAACATATAAAGGGGATCCCTTTAATTTTTTAAGAACTTGGACAAACCAATATAAGTCAACCATGCTTGATGACTTCCCATCAATTGGACAGCTGTATGGTGCATGGGGCTATGAACTAATTAATCGAATAGAACCAAGCGTTCCAATAAATGAAATAGAAGAAAACAATATACCTTATGGTTCCTGGATGTTTTTTGATCAGTTAGTTGTTTTTGATCAAATAAAAAGGTGTATAACCGCAGTAGTATATGCGGATACAACTTCTTTAAAAGAGCCTTCTATTGAGGAAGTTTATTTAAATTCAATTTCTAAAATTAAGAAAACTAGAGATTTAATGAAAGTTCCTCTTAAAGAAAAAGAATTTTTAGAGTGGAATGAAAATGAGAATTTGAATTTAGATATTCAAAGTAATTGGAAGAAAAAAGATTTTGAGGATGCAGTTCTCTTGGCAAAAGAATATATAAGAAAAGGAGATATCTTTCAAATAGTCTTAAGTCAGAGATTTCATACTCAAGTCAATAATGACCCCTTTAATTTATACAGAAGTTTAAGGATGGTTAATCCTTCTCCATATATGTCATTTTTTGATTTTGGCTCATGGTATTTGATAGGTTCTAGTCCTGAAGTTATGGTTAAAGCTGAAAAAAATCAAAAAAGTCAGATCGTTGCAAGTTTAAGGCCAATAGCTGGGACAAGACCTAGAGGCAATGATTCTCAACAAGATCAGGAATTAGAAAAGGATTTATTAAAAGATCCAAAAGAGGTGGCAGAGCATGTAATGCTTATAGATCTTGGTAGAAATGATTTAGGAAGAGTGTGTGAAATTGGAACTGTGGAGGTCAAAGATTTAATGGTTATTGAAAAATATTCACATGTAATGCATATAGTGAGTGAAGTTGAGGGAATCTTGAAAACTAATACTGATGTATGGGATTTATTAAAGGCATGTTTCCCTGCTGGGACAGTAACGGGGGCACCAAAAATAAGAGCTATGCAATTGATTAAAAACTTTGAAAAAGATGCTAGAGGACCTTATGCCGGTGTTTATGGATCTATCGATATTAATGGCGCCTTAAATACTGCAATTACAATAAGAACTATGATAGTTAAACCCTCAAAAGATGGAAAATATACTGTATCAGTGCAAGCAGGTGCTGGAATAGTTGCTGATTCCTGTCCTGAGAATGAATATCAAGAGACAATTAATAAAGCTAAGGGGATACTAAAAGCATTAGCTTGTTTGGATAAATAAATGAGTAAAGTAAATCTCTTTAAGGGTTTTGAAGTGGAACTTTTCACAGGTTCTTTAAATTCTCATATTGGTCTTTCAGCTGATATTGAAAAAAATTTTGCTAATTTTGTGAAAGAGCCAGATAACAGAAATGTTGAATACATAACAACACCTGAAAAAGACTATAAGTTCTTATATGAGCAATTATTAACTCCAAGAAAAAATTTAAGAAAATGGTTAAAAAATAAACGCTTAACAATTATACCTTCATCTACTCTTTGTTTTAAACATGATATGCAACTTCAACGATCTGATATTGATAATGTTTATCATCAATTTATACAAGATAATTATGGAACCTCTATTGCTACTTCAAGTGTCCATATAAATATAGGAATAGATAACTTAGATAAGCTTTTTGCTGCCATTAGATTGATAAGATCTGAAGCTGCTTTGTATCTATCCATAAGTGCTAGCTCACCTTTTTTGAATAATAAAATTACTGATAATCACTCTCAGAGGTGGATTCAGTTTCCTAAAACACCAAGTAAGGTACCTTTTTTTGTAAATCATAATTCCTATATTGATTGGATGGAGGAAAATATGGCTAATAAAAATATGCAAAATATCAGGCATTTTTGGTCTTCAATTAGACCAAATGGTCCCCAAAGGCCTTTAATTCTTGATCGTTTGGAACTGAGAATTTGTGATTTCGTTCATGATATTAATTTGTTGTTAGGTATAACGGCAATGTTAGAACTAAGGATTTTGCATCTTTTTGAAAATATAAATACTTTAGATCCCTTAACTGCGAGTGTTTTTTCAATTGATCAATTATCAGAAATATGCGATCAAAATGAAATTAATGCGGCTAGAGATAGTTTGAATTCAGACTTAATTCATTGGCAACATGGCAAAAAAGTTGTTTGTAGAGAATGGATTCAAAACTTATTATCTGATTTATCATCCATCGCAGAAAAATTAAATATGAAACATCTTTTGAAACCTATTTATAAAGTACTTGAAGAAGGGAATCAATCTATGAAATGGATAAATCAATATGAAAAAGGTCTTTCTATTGAGCAAATAATGAAAATTTCTATCGATGATATGATCAAGAATGAAGATGGGAGTGTTTGATTATTTAAACAAACATTTAAACTCAATATTTTCACTTGTGACATAATGATTATATGGAATCTTTTCAACAGATTAAAAGTAATAACGTGGATCTTATAAGCAATAACGATCCACTTGATAAAAATCGTCTTTTAATAGAGGATTTATGGGAATCTGTGCTCAGAGAAGAATGCCCTGAAGATCAAGCAGAGAGATTGATTCAGCTTAAAGAATTAAGTTATTCAAAACAAATTGATGGTGATATTTCGAAAACTTTTAAAAATGAAATAGTTGATATCGTAAATTCTATGGATTTGGCAGAATCTATTGCAGCTGCAAGAGCTTTTTCATTATATTTTCAACTGGTAAATATTTTGGAACAAAGAGTTGAGGAAGATAGATATATTCAAAGCTTTACGAATAAGAATGTTCAGAAATCACCCGATAATCTTGATCCTTTTGCACCAGCATTGGCGAGACAAAATGCTCCAGTAACTTTTAGAGAATTATTCTATAGGCTGAGGAAATTAAATGTACCTCCTGGAAAATTAGAGGAGTTGTTGCAAGAAATGGATATTCGGTTAGTTTTTACTGCACATCCCACCGAGATAGTAAGACATACGATTAGACATAAGCAAACTAGAGTGGCAAATTTGTTAAAAAAAATACAGGTTGAGCAATTTTTAACAAAAGAAGAAAAAAGTTCTCTAAAAAATCAATTAAAAGAGGAAGTAAGACTCTGGTGGAGAACAGATGAATTGCATCAATTTAAACCATCAGTTTTAGACGAAGTAGATTATGCCTTGCATTATTTTCAGCAAGTTTTATTTAATGCAATGCCTCAATTGAGAGGAAGAATTGCTGAAGCACTGATCGAAAACTATCCAGATGTTCAGATGCCCTCTGAATCTTTTTGTAACTTCGGTTCTTGGGTTGGCTCTGATAGGGATGGAAATCCATCGGTCACTCCGGAGATAACATGGAGAACTGCTTGCTTCCAAAGGCAGTTGATGTTGGAAAGATATATTATTGCTACATCTAACCTCAGAGATCAATTAAGTGTCTCTATGCAATGGAGTCAAGTCAGTTCTTCTCTATTAGAGTCATTAGAAACAGATAGGGTAAAGTTTCCAGAAATATATGAAGCTAGGGCGACAAGATACAGATCAGAACCTTACAGATTAAAGTTAAGTTACATTTTGGAAAAATTAAGATTAACGCAAGAAAGGAATAATTTATTAGCTGATAGTGGGTGGAAATTTGACTTAGAGGGGGAAATGGATACTAAAAATATTGATAAAGTTGAAAACCTCTATTACAAATCAGTAAATGAATTTACTTATGATCTCGAATTGATTAAAAATAGCCTTATTAGTTCGGATTTGACTTGTGAAGCAGTAAATACCTTACTTACTCAGGTTCATATTTTTGGATTTTCTTTAGCAAGTTTAGATATACGTCAAGAAAGTACAAGACATAGTGACGCTATAAAAGAACTGACAAATTATCTTGATTTATCTGTCCTATATGATCAAATGTCTGAGGAAGAGAAAATTAAATGGCTTGTAGACGAATTAAATACAAAAAGGCCTTTAATTCCTTCTGACGTCAACTGGACAAAAACTACAGAAGAAACCTTTTCAGTTTTTAAAATGGTTAAGAGACTTCAGCAAGAATTTGGAAGTCGTATTTGTCATTCTTATGTGATTTCAATGAGTCACAGTGCATCTGATTTGCTTGAAGTTCTCTTACTGGCAAAAGAGATGGGACTTCTTGATAAAAATTCACAGAAGTCAAAATTATTAGTTGTTCCTCTTTTCGAAACGGTTGAAGATCTTAAAAGAGCACCAGAAGTAATGGAAAAGTTATTTAAATTGGATTTTTACAAATCATTATTGCCAAAAGTTGGAGAATCTTTTAAACCTCTTCAAGAATTAATGCTTGGTTATTCTGATAGTAATAAAGATTCAGGGTTTGTTTCTAGTAACTGGGAAATTCATAGAGCCCAAATAGCTCTTCAAAATCTTGCAAGTAGAAATAACATATTGCTAAGACTTTTTCATGGAAGAGGCGGTTCTGTAGGAAGAGGTGGAGGCCCTGCTTATCAGGCAATATTGGCTCAACCAAGCGGTACTTTAAAGGGGAGAATTAAAATAACAGAACAAGGAGAAGTTCTAGCTTCAAAATATAGTCTTCCAGAACTTGCCTTGTATAATCTAGAAACTGTTACTACAGCGGTTATTCAAAATAGTCTGGTAAATAATAGACTTGACGATACCCCAGAATGGAATCAGTTGATGTCTAGGCTGGCTGAAACATCAAGATCTCACTACAGAAAATTAGTTCATGAGAATCCTGATTTATTAAATTTCTTTCAAGAGGTCACACCAATAGAAGAAATTAGTAAATTACAAATATCTAGCAGGCCTGCGAGAAGAAAAAAAGGAGCAAAAGATTTGTCAAGTTTAAGAGCTATTCCATGGGTATTTGGGTGGACACAAAGTAGATTTCTTTTGCCAAGTTGGTTTGGAGTAGGAACTGCATTATCATCTGAATTGAATTCTGATCCACAACAAATTGAATTATTAAGAGTTCTGCATCAAAGATGGCCATTCTTCAGGATGCTTATTTCAAAGGTAGAAATGACATTATCTAAGGTAGATTTGGAAGTCGCTAAATATTATGTTGATACTCTTGGCAGTAAAGAAAATAAAGATTCCTTTGATGTTATTTTCGAAATAATTTCTAAAGAATATAATCTTACAAAATCTCTAATTCTCGAAATTACTGGTAAAAATAAGCTCCTCGAATCCGATAGAGACTTGAAATTATCAGTAAGCTTGAGAAATAAGACAATAATCCCATTAGGTTTTTTGCAGGTTTCACTTTTAAGAAGACTTAGAGATCAAACAAGACAACCTCCAATTAGCGAATTTCTTATGGATAAAGATGAATCTACAAGAGCTTATAGTAGAAGTGAACTGTTGAGAGGGGCACTTTTAACCATTAATGGCATAGCTGCTGGCATGAGAAATACAGGTTGATCATTGCGATACTTTTCTAAAAAAAAACTTGTTCTTCCTGAAGGTTATTTTGTTAACTATTCTCAGATCCCATTAGCTAAAGAAGTTAACAAATTGTTGGCGAATTGTGGTTGTGAAACATTCCCAATAAAACCTCTTACTGAGGCTATTCAAAAAAGTAGTTTCTTTTTTACCATACAGAATGAATTGAAAAATAAATTATATGGCTTTGTAAGGGTTACATCAGACAAGGGGTTGAATGCAAACTTATGGAATTTAAGTGCAGCATCAGGTAATAATCAGCAACTTTATTATTCAATATTGCTTCAAGTAACTCTTGAGAAAATAAATAGGGAAATGCCTGGATGCAGTATTTCTGTGCAGGCTCCAGTGTCGTCATTAAAAAGTTTAGAAGAAAGTGGATTTATATTAGATCCAAATGGAATAAGAGTAATGGGATATAAACTCTAAAAATTACTTTACGAGCATGGAGGGATTCGAACCCCCGACTCTCAGAACCGGAATCTGATGCTCTATCCAACTGAGCTACATGCCCTTTAAATTTTTCAATTTCTTTAAAGACAATCTAAATATACTAAATTTAGCTAATTTAATTAATGAATGCATAAATAAAATTTTTTTAAATAAATTAAAAATTAAGAATTTTCGGAACCATAAAAGTTTTGAAATTGATCTAAAAGAGCAAAGAGCAATTGTTCTCGGTTGTAATGGTATTGGCAAGTCAAATTTACTTGAATCGATTGAATTTATAAGTCAATTAAAATCCAATAGAGCATTAAGTGATAAAGATTTAATAGAAAATGATAGTGATATGGCTGTAGTTTTTGGACAAATAGATTTTAGAGATGATTTAAAATTAAATTTATTTCGAAAAGGCCCGAAAAGAATTTATGTCAATGAATCAATTCTGAAAAAGCAGAGTGAAATCAAGAATTATATTCGAAGCGTTTGTTTCTGTTCTAATGATATAGATATTGTTAGAAGTGAACCCAATTATCGAAGAATATGGATTGATAAAGTTGTATCTCAGCTCGAACCAGTATATTTAGACTTGATAAGTAGATTTAACAGGCTGTTAAAACAAAGAAGTCATTTTTGGCGTTCAGAAAGCTTCTCAAGAAAACAATCTTCAGACATTGTTGAAAGCTTTGATATACAAATGTCAATAATAAGTACAAGAATTTTTAGGCGCAGAAGAAGGGCTTTATTAAAAATAAAACCATATGTTGAGTACTGGCACAATCACTTAAGCAAATCTAAAGAGCAAATAGGTATCAATTATCTTTCAGGGATACAAAATATAAGTCCTGAAGAAGAAGAAGAAGAAGTTATCAGTAAGAAAATAGCAGAACAACTGTTCAATCAGCGTTCAATCGAAGCTTTGACTGGTAAATGTAATTTTGGACCTCATCGTGATGATATTGAATTTCTAATTAATAATATTTCAGTTAGAAAATATGGTTCATCCGGCCAGCAAAGAACTTTTATCTTGGCTTTAAAAATGGCTGAACTTGATTTATTGAGTAAAACATTAAATGTTCCTCCAATACTAATATTGGATGATGTATTGGCGGAACTAGATATAACTAGACAAAATTTGTTACTTAATTCTGTTGGCAAAGATAGTCAATGTTTTATAAGTGCTACACATCTAGATAAATTTAATCAGTCCTTCTTAGGTTCTTCACAAATGATTCACTTATAATCTTAAAAGTTACGATTATTAGCTAGTCTTATATTTATATAAATTTCTTTAATGGAAGTCCCAAAAAAAAATCAAGCTTTAAGTTCACTTAGTAATGACAAAAAATTAAGTCATCAAAGTAAACACCTTTTGTTGGAACTTTATAGATGTGATTATGAGAAGTTAAATGATGAATCCTTTTTGCGTTGTACATTAAACAGAGCTGCCAAATTAGCACAGGCAACAGTTCTGAATTTGATAAGTAATAAATTTGAACCTCAGGGAGTTACGGCAATTGCACTATTGGCTGAATCTCATATTTCAATACATACTTGGCCTGAATCTAATTATTCTGCAGTCGATATCTTTACATGTGGTCAAAATATGTTGCCAGAAATTGGAGGTCAATATTTAATTGAAGCGTTGAATGCTGAAGAACATTTTTTGCGTGTTATTGAGCGAAATCCTCCTGCAGCTGTACTTAAAGAGATGAGAACGGTTGTTTAACTAGCAGTATTCATCTATTTAATTTGCCGCTTATTAGCCCTTCAAGATCTAAACTTGTGCAATTAAATCCTAAATTAGAAAAATATTGAACTAATTCATTAATATTGTATTTTTTAAAAAAATGTTTTAATTCATCTTTAGGAATTTCTATTCTTGCAGTTGATCCCTGGCATCTAACTCTGACATCTGATAACCCACCATCTCTTAGGAATTGTTCTGCTTTCTCAACCATTTTTAGTCTCTCACTAGTTATTTCATGACCATAAGGAAATCTTGATGACAAGCAAGGTTGTGCTGGTTTATCCCACCAAGGAAAACCTAATGCTCTTGATACATCCCTAATATCTTTTTTTGAAAATTTAAATTTTGCAAGCGGAGATATTACTCCTGCCTTTTTTGCGGCTTCTATGCCTGGTCTATAATCTTTAAGATCATCTAGATTTACTCCATCTAAAACAATCTTGTAATTGAGTTTTTTAGATAAATAAGTTGTATGTTTGTGAAGCTCTTTTTTGCAAGCAAAGCATCTATCTTTCGGATTTTTGTTGTAACTTAATTGGTCTAATTCTGATGTTTTAATTTCTAAATGCTTTATGCCAATCCATTTTGCTTGAATTTTTGCTTCTTCACGAAGTGTATTAGCTAATGCTGGTGAAATACCAGTAATTGCTATAGCTTTGTCACCTAATTGCTCGAATGCTAATGATGTAACCAATGTACTATCTACTCCCCCTGAATAAGCAATACAAACACTATCAAGATTCTTAATGTATCTTCTGATTGTATAAAGCTTTTCACTTTGTTCATCAGATAGAATTTCTAGTTGATTGAACATGCTAATTACTTTAAAATTTTAATTACCTATGAATAGAATGAATTTATTATTAAATTTTTAATAATATTCTTAACTATATCCTAGATTAAATTTATTCACCTTGTTCAATTGACGAATACAAGTAGAAATAGAGGAATTGGAATTGTTACAGCAAGTGACAGTAAAGAAAGATTAAAAGGGCAATTACATATTTATGATGGAGATGGGAAAGGTAAAAGTCAGGCTGCTTTGGGTGTTGTGCTGAGGACAATAGGATTAGGAATTTGTGAAAAAAGACAGTCGAGAGTCCTGCTTCTAAGATTTTTAAAGGGTCCTGAAAGGCCATATGATGAAGATTCGGCTATAGAGGCCTTACAAAGAGGATTCCCACACTTAATTGACCACGTAAGGACAGGAAGATCTGAATTCTTTACTGCTGATCAGGTGACAAAGTTTGATATTGGCGAGGCTGAGAGAGGGTGGAATATTGCTAAAGGAGCAATTGCAAGTTCTCTTTATTCTGTTGTTGTATTAGATGAGCTTAATCCTGTTCTTGATCTAGGAATGCTTGATATCAAAGAAGTAGTTGATTCTCTTCAAAATCGTCCCGATGGATTGGAAATAATTATTACTGGAAGGGCAGCACCTGCTTCTTTGGTAAGAATATCGCAACTCCACTCAGAAATGAGATCGCGTTTAAGAGGAGACTTATCAAAACTTACAGGACAAAAAAAGTTTAGTGGTGGAATTGAGATTTATACAGGCGAAGGAAAAGGTAAATCCACAAGTGCACTTGGCAAGGCTCTTCAAGCTATTGGAAAAGGAATATCTCAAGATAAAAGTCATAGAGTTTTAATATTGCAATGGTTAAAAGGTGGGAATGGTTATACCGAAGATGCGGCCATAGAAGCTTTGAGAGAGAGTTATCCACATTTGGTAGATCATTTGAGATCTGGCAGAGATGCGATTGTTTGGAGAGGTCAGCAACAACCAATTGATTACGTTGAGGCTGAAAGAGCATGGGAAATTGCTAAAGCTGCAATTTTGAGTGGTTTATATAAAACAATTATTTTGGATGAATTAAATCCAACTGTTGATTTAGAGCTGCTACCCGTGGAATCAATACATCAAACGCTCTTAAAAAAACCAGCAGAAACAGAGGTTGTTATTACTGGAAGATGCAAAAATCAACCTTCATACTTTGAACTCGCTGATGTTTACTCTGAGATGGTCTGTCATAAGCATTATGCAAATGTTGGAGTTGATTTGAAAAAAGGTGTAGATTACTAATTATCCTTAAGAATATTAATTGGATAATATTTTTTTACTTTTTCAATGCCACCCTCAATTGATCTTGATTTGATTTTGTATTTAGACAAGATTTTTGAAGCTTTTTCAGAACGTTTACCCGATTTACAAACTGTTATCACTTCTTTAAGTAAACTTTCTTTTTGAATAAATTCTAAGTCAGATTCTTTTTTTAAATGACTTAAAGGAATGGATATAGAACCCTCTATTGCAGAATTAGAAAATTCTTCATTTTCCCTCACATCTATTAAAAGAATTTTGTTGGGTTTTGCTTTGTATAACGTATAAAAATCATTAGCATTTATTCTTTTGATTTCACTATTGTTCTCAGAACATTCATCATCACTATAAAATTCAACAAATTGAGAAAGATTCTTTATTCGCTTATTTAAGTGATCACTTTTAAGATTTAATTTTTTCATAATCATATTCAATAGATCAAAAACTAAAATTTTTCCATCTAAAATTTCACCTTTTTTTAAAATGATTTTGATAATCTCATTCACTTGAAAAATTCCTATTAAACCTGTTGAAACTCCTATAATTCCATATTCTGCACAACTAGGGATAACATTTTGTAAAGGTGATTCTGGAAGCAAATCTCTTAAGTTAGGACTATTTTTATGCAGATTGAAAACACTCACTTGCCCTTCAAAGCCTTGTACACTTCCAAAGACTAGAGGTTTATTTAGTATCAGGCACGCATCATTGACCAAATATCTAGTACCAAAGTTATCTGAGCAATCACAAATAACATCAAATTCTCGAATTATTACTAGGGCATTGTCTGAGGTGATTCTTTTATCAAAAGTAAATATCTCAATATTAGGATTGAGCCTTTTTATTCGTTCTCTAGCGGAATCAATTTTTAAATGACCGATTGTATTTGTTTCATGAACTATTTGTCTTTGAAGATTAGATTTCTCTACATGATCATTATCAACTATTCCAATTTTTCCAATACCTGTTGCTGCTAGATAAATTAATACTGAAGATCCTAGGCCTCCTGCTCCTATGCATAAGACTGAGCTGTTTTTAAGTTTTAGTTGGCCTTCGTTTCCTATCTCTTTAAGTGTTAAGTGTTTTTGGTATCTTTCTTGTTCATCTGCATTTAAGAAATTAAATTTGATATCTTTTGAGAATGTCATTCTTAATTTCGAAAAATAATCTATATGAAGGTATGATAATTTAAATAAAAAATTCTACCTTTTTAAGGTTTGCTATTTGTGGGATTTATTAATGTTTTTGTTAGAGAGAGATAATATTGGAAATTATTCATAAATACAATTTCATCAAAAATATATTCAAAATAGATGTATATCAATACATCTAAAAAAATACAAAATGTTTCGGTTCGGAATTACTCACGACAAAAGGGTAGCGAATAGACGATTTTTCCGTTATTGTCTGGTTCATATATTGAGATTACTGATTTCATGGGTGATAATACACCAGAGTCAAATCAAGACTCCGGCTCCGCTACAAGCTCAGAAACTAAAAGCTTTTCAGAGAAGTATTCTGATGTTATGGGAAAAGTCAATGAAACACTTGGAAATGTTGATTGGACCCAGATGGGTAAATATGGCAAGGCTGCAGGTATTATTGCTGTTGTTGTTATTGCTCAAATAATTATAAAAGTTGTTATCGACACAATTAATTTTTTTCCAATTCTGCCTGGTCTTCTAGAACTTCTTGGAGTTATAGTTGTTGGGCAATGGAGTTGGCAGAATCTCCGTACTAGCGAAAATCGTGAAGCTGTTCTAGAAAAAGTTCAAAATCTTAAAAAGACATACTTAGGATAGTTGAAAATTACATATTAAGTATTACCTTTACGTAATCTTTGACTTGATTAAAGTATGATCCGCCGAACATATTGGCATGATTAAGTATGTGATAAAAATTATAAATAATAATTCTTTTTTCAAAACCTTTTTTGATGGGAAATATTTTATGATACTCTTCATAAAATTCTTGTCTAAAACCTCCAAATAATTTTGTCATAGCTATATCAACTTCATTATCTGCCCACCATGATGCTGGGTCAAATATCACTCCCTTTCCACTTTTGTCTATTCCAACATTTCCTGACCATAAATCACCATGAACAAGAGTATTTATTGGTTTATGATTCAACAATTCTGATTGAATTTTTTCTTTAACTTTATTTATGGTTTCTTTGTCTAAGATATTTGAATTAAGAAATGATAATTGAGGTATTATTCGTAATTTTAAAAAACAATCTATCCAATTTTTCTCCCAGCCTTTCTTTTGATCTGTTATTCCAATAAAACCCGGAACCGGATAACCAAACATTTCTGGATTAGACTCACTTGAATTTAAGTGCATTTCTCCTAAACCTTTCCCAAGTTTTTTTTGATCAAAGTTTTGCATATCTACCCATTCAATTAAAAGGATTTCAATATTTTTAATATTTTTATATGCAATAACTTTTGGAATAATTACGTTTCTTTGATCGGTATATTCTCTCAAATTTTGAAGACAATATTTTTCAAATTCAAGAAATTTTTTGTTTCTATC
This sequence comes from Prochlorococcus marinus str. MIT 9107, assembly GCF_000759855.1. Taxonomy (GTDB): domain Bacteria; phylum Cyanobacteriota; class Cyanobacteriia; order PCC-6307; family Cyanobiaceae; genus Prochlorococcus_A; species Prochlorococcus_A marinus_N. The sequence continues at coordinate 65,031 of NZ_JNAI01000004.1, read as the reverse complement.
GTTTCTTTTAAGAAATAATTTTTTGTTTGCGAATTCTAATTGCCATGTACTATGAATATCTCCCCCATGAACTTTTTCTATACTTTTTGGATAAGCCTCACCTAATTCATTACAAATTTCGTTAACTTCAGTGGAGGATAATTTTTGCATTTCAATGAGAAAGTCTGAAGTTGTTGTTGTTGGTGCTGGTATAGCGGGACTAACCTCTGCAGCAATCTTATCAAAAAAAGGCTTATCAGTTACCTTAATAGAATCGCATACTCAACCAGGAGGCTGTGCAGGCACCTTTGCAAGAAATAATTATATTTTTGATGTTGGCGCAACTCAAGTTGCAGGATTAGAGAAAGGAGGAATACATTCAAGAATTTTTGATTTTTTGGGAATTCCATCTCCTGAAGCCACTATTTTAGACCCTGCTTGCATTGTTGATTTAAATGATGGCGGTAAGCCAATACCTATTTGGTATGAAAAAAGTAAATGGATTGCCGAACAAGAAATGCAATTTCCAGGAAGTCGAAGATTTTGGAAACTTTGTAGTCTCATACATCAAAGTAATTGGATATTTGCTAGTAAAAATCCAGTATTGCCTATAAATAATTTTTGGGATTTTTCTCAACTGCTTAAAGCACTAGTTCCGTCAAATTTTGTCACAGGTATTTTACTTAAATCTACTATTTTTGATTTATTGCGTATATGTGGATTATCCAATAATGAGCGCTTGATTAAATTCTTAAATCTCCAATTAAAACTCTATTCTCAAGAAGATGTTTATAATACTGCGGCACTATATGGTTCTACTGTTCTTCAGATGTGTCAAGAGCCACATGGTCTGTGGCATTTAAAAAAATCTATGCAGTCTTTAAGTGAATCATTAGAAATTTCATTGCGGAAAACTGGAGTAAATCTAATTTTTGGACAAAAAGTTAATTCTTTAAATTTTGATGACCTAAATATGTGTTGGGAAATATCTGCTAATTCGAAAAAAAATTCTTTTGTTTACCAAGCAAAAGATTTGATTTATACCGCCCCTCCACAATCTTTACTAGAGCATTTGAAGGAACCTTTAAACAGAAAGCAAAGCTATAAAGATCGACTTATTAATTTGCCTGATCCAAGTGGCGCTGTAGTTTTTTATTCAGCATTAAAAAAAGAACATATTAAAAATATTTCTTCCAATCATTATCAATTTGTTTCGGATGAATTTGGTTCATTATTTGTATCAATTAGCGAAGATGGTGATGGAAGAGCACCAAAAGGTGAAGTTACCCTGATAGCAAGTATTTTCACTAAGACAAAAGATTGGTTTAATTTAGATAAACAAACTTATTTAAAGATAAAAAAAGATTTCCTGCAAAAAATATCGCTTGAATTGGAACGTCAATTTAATATCGTTTCTGAAAATTGGTTACATAGGGAATTGGCGACTCCATTAGGATTTGAAAAATGGACAAATAGACCTAAAGGAATAGTTGGTGGTCTCGGTCAAAATCCAGATATTTTCGGTTTATTTGGATTAGCAAGTAGGACTCCTTTTAAAGGCTTATGGTTATGTGGGGATTCAATTTATCCAGGCGAGGGAACTGCGGGGGTTAGTCAGTCTGCATTAATGGTTTCAAAGCAAATTTTAGCTTCTAGAGGGATTGATAATTTTAATCTATAAAATTTTCTCTGATTTTTTTTGATGCAGAAAGTTTTTTGGAAAGTGACTCCCAATTTTTTTCTTTTATAAGAGATTCCAATTCATTCAGATTATTTTTAAAATTATCTATAGAATTTAAAATATTTTCCTGATTATTCATAGCTAAATCTAGGCCTAATTGAACATTGCCGCCGCCAACTCTCGAAGTATCGGCAAATCCTGTGGCTGCCAGTTTTTGTGTTAGATCTAATAAAGATTGGTTATTTTTATTATGTACAGTTTTTATTAGTGCAGAAGCTAAAAATATGGGCAAATGAGAAATTAGGGATACTGCTTTATCATGATCTTTTGGGGAGGATTGGCAAATTTTGCAATCCATTGATTTGATTAGCTTGGAAAGAGTTCTGACTGCATTTAAATCGCTGTTTTTTGTAGGTGTAATAATCCATTTTGCATTTTTAAAAAGACCTGCGAAACCTGAATCAACTCCTTTTTTTTCTGTTCCGGCCATTGGATGTGATCCAATAAATAAAGGATGTAAATTTTCCCATGTATTTATTATTGGTTCTTTAATAGAACCTACGTCAGTTACTATAGTTTCTTTTGGTATTGAGGCTACTAATTGCCGAGATGGATTGATTAAATCTTTTATAGGCAATGCCAAAATTATAAGCTCACATTCTTTTAATATGCTCAGATTACAGCTAACAAAATTTGCAAGCTTTTTTTCTTTCGCTTTTTTTTCGTTAAATTCATTATTTGCTATTCCATAAATTGTATGGTTTAAACTTTGTAGTGTTAATCCTAATGATCCGCCAATTAGACCTAATCCTACTATTCCAATTTTCATAGATTGCTTAATTCGAGTCTTTTTTTATTGATACCAATTTTTGTATATTAGAATCATAAAGGTTGTTTGTATTGGAAATTACATAAATTATAAATGCTTGAAATTTTAAGTCATCAATATTTGAAAAGATTTCTTAGAGACCAAAGCATAAATTGGGATCATATCTATTCTTTCGGGAGAATAATTTCTAAGTGTATTGAAAATGACTCTACATATCTAGTGAATTCAGAAATTTTCTCTACCCACGATTGGTTATCTCCAATTCTAATTTCTCTTTTTTTAAAAGAAGAAAATTCCACTTTTATTTTATCGGAAAAAAAAATTCATTTTATAAAAAAATTCCAGATTAATTTATTAAAAAATCTAGGATTCAGTTTTATTTTAAAAAATGACCACTTTGTTTTTACAAATCATCGAGTTCGCTTGATAACAATTGAAGATTTTCTTAATCAGCCTGATTCTCTTATTCTTAGCAATCATCGAATAGTTCTCTCTGGAATTGAGGATATTAAACAAGATCTAAAAAATCATTTTAGGATTGATTTAATAAAAAAAGATTGGATAAAAAATTTTAATGAATTTGAGTCTTCAAATAAAAAATTTATTGATATCTATGATTTATTTAAGAAAAAGTTTTTCATGAGAAAGGGTTTAGGAAAAAGTTATGTAAATTTAGATGAAAAAGAAATTAGTCTTTTATTAAATTTTTTTCATGAAAATGCTACTTTTTCTGATAAATTTTTAAGCGTTAACAAAGCATTATCTCAAGGCTGGGCATGTTGGGCAGAGCTTAACGATAAAAATTTAGATTGGAATCTATGCTTGCAGCCAATTGACGAACTGTTTCAAATTAAGGAACTTCTTTCTAATAATAAATTTGTTTTTTTATCAGCTTTGAGAAAAGACAATTTTTTCCAAATGTATCTTAAAAAGCAAAGTTTAGATATTGATTTGGTTATTAATTTTAAAAGTAATTTTCAAGAAAAAAAAATCTCATTATATATGCCCACCAAACAGTTGCTCCCCAATAATCCTCTTTTTATAAATTCAATATTAGATAAATGCAAAAAATTAATACTTTTTAGAAAGGGTTTAACTTTAGTTTTGTCTGATGATATTGATTTGAAAACTAACGTGGCTACAGAATTAGCTTCTATGCATGGGAAGAGGGTTCTACTAGAGACAATTCCCATTCGCAATAATGAAATTCTTTGCTCTAGTTTTGATTGGTGGATTAAGAATTCTTATTTAATACAAATTCCAGAACAAATTATTATTCCTTTACTACCAATTCCGACTATGTCAGAGCCTATTAATCTAATTACAGTTTCTCATAACAAGAAACTTTCTCAAGATTGGTTTAGAGAATTCTTTCTTCCTCAAGCTAGATTAAAACTAGAAAGATCTATTTCACCTTTAAGAAGAAATTCAGGTAAATTAATAATCTTAGACGGTAGAGCAAATAAAAGAAACTGGGGAAGATTACTTTTGCAAGGCATTCAACCTTCAAAAGAAATTAACTATGTGCTACCTTTTGATTAGAGTATGATCCTGTAAATAACTTATGGAATATGGGAGAAGCAAAAAGACGTAAAGCAATTGGTTTACCTCCAAAACAAAATAATAATAAAACTAAATTGGATGAGTCCCCAAGATTATTTAAATGGCTCCCTTTAACAATTAATCAAAGAGATAGCCTAATTCAATTAAGTATTAAAGCAAGCTGGTTTGGAATTGGAGGTTTAGTGATTTTATGGATTGTAGTTAGATTTATAGGTCCTGCTGCTGGTTGGTGGACTTTGGCTGATTCGTTATAAAACTAAGCTACTGTTTTAATATCATTAACAGCGGGTGTATTAGCAGGATTGTTATTTAATGCTTTCATTGAATTAGAGCTAACTTCAGTTCCTTCTGTTAATTTCTCTTTAACCATAGATTCTATTTTATTTCTAATTTCTAAGCTTTGATCAAGCCAAATAATTGTATTATCTCTTCCCTGTCCAATATTTTCCCCTTCATAACTATACCAAGCGCCTCTCCTTATTATAATATTAGTCTCTTCTGCTAAATCCAATAAACATCCTGTCGTACTAATACCCTTTCCGAAGAGGATATCAAACTCTGCAATTCTAAATGGAGGCGCAACCTTATTTTTTGCTACTTTCACTTTTGCTCTTATGCCGTATTCTTCTGTCCCTCTTTTAAGAGTTTGAATTCTTCTGATATCAAGTCTCACTGAGGCATAAAATTTTAATGCATTTCCTCCTGTGGTTGTTTCTGGATTGCCGTATGTAACGCCGATTTTTAGGCGTAATTGATTCAGGAATATTACTGTACATCCAGATTTACCAATATTCCCGGTTATTTTTCTCATTGCTTGACTCATTAACCTTGCTTGGCTTCCAATTACATGATCTCCCATTTCTCCCTCTATCTCGGCTCTTGGAGTTAGTGCTGCTACTGAGTCAACAACGACGAGATCTACTGCACTCGATCTTATAAGCTGGTCAACTATTTCTAGAGCCATTTCACCTGTATCTGGTTGTGAAACTAACAAATTTTCAACATCAACCCCTAGCGAGGCTGCATAAACTGGATCAAGTGCATGCTCAGCATCTACAAATGCAGCTACTCCGCCATTTTTTTGGACTTCTGCTATCGCGTGAAGAGTCAATGTAGTTTTCCCTGAACTTTCTGGTCCGTATACTTCTACTACTCTTCCTTTTGGATAGCCTCCTCCTAAGGCTAAATCTAATGTTAGTGCCCCTGTAGATATTGTTTCTACTTTCATTCTTGATGCATCGCCAAGTCTCATTATTGATCCTCGTCCGAAATTTCTTTCTATTTGACCCAAGACTAGACTTAAAGCTTTGTCTTTTTCTGTCGATTCAGTTTTTTTCTTTTCTTCAAGATTCATTGTTTGATTTATCAATTAAAGTTCTTGTAATTATTCTAAATTTGGAAAATTTTATTTAAACCAAACTTCATAAATACAAATCATAGTACATCCGTACTCTAGCTGAACATCTTTAATTTGCAAGTAAATGCTTTAGATTATCTAATTTTAATAATTTGATTTCATTAGTTAAGTTATATCTATCTGAATTTTTTAAATATCCCCAATCTGCAAGGAAGCATGGAATATGAGAAGTCGCTGAATTTTGTTTAATGTCAACTAGAGTTTTTTTTCTATCTTCTATGAATCCTAAAATTTCATAAGCTTCATTAAATTCTTCAGCTATTTTTATTTTTGTTCCGGATTCATAACCAAAAATAAATTCTGGAAAAATATTTAATTGCTTAAGAATTTTTTCTGCAAATATTCTGCCTTTTGTTGTTATTACTCCGGTTTTTATTTCTCTTTTATGCAATTCTTCCAAAAAGTTTATAACTTCAAGGAATGGATTGTGTAAGTTAACCCATTTTTCAAAATCTTTATCAATTTGGTAGTTGCGAGACTCATCCAATATTTTCTGTAAATCTTCAGCAATCCAGGAATTATCTTTTAATATTCTTTGGCAATTTTGATTATATTTATTAATGAAATCACCTTTATAAAATTTTAATGAATTTTCTGGTTTTATAATTTCGTGAACTATTAGAACCATTTCCCAACCATATTTAACCCAAGGCCTAATCTCTTTGAAGGTATTTGGAACTTTTTTATATAGTTTTTGATCAACCTTGATGTTCGGTGAGATTAAATATTTTTCACAGGCCAACAAAGAACTATGCCAATATTCATTCATTCCATCAACTATTACTCCATCAAAATCAAATAGAAATACTTTTTGATCAGACACTGATTGAATATTAGAACTGGGCCGCTAGGATTCGAACCTAGGAATGTCGAGACCAAAACCCGATGCCTTACCACTTGGCGACGGCCCAATGATTTTCTATTTTAATACATGAAAAGATTTTTTTCTATCAAATAAATACAAAGTTTTTATAAACAAAGAGCAGGTTTTAAAAAATAAAAATATTATTAGAATTCGCTCATTTTCCATGGCTCTAGGAATTTCTGAGCTTTTTTGATTGCAAAAGCCATCCTTTCAGGATCCTCGTAGAGTTTTTTATTATTTTTGTGAGCAAATTCAATAAGGGGCTGCATAATTTTTCTTGCAGAACTTCCAAATGCTATTCCATCTGGGAGATTATTTGACTTTAAAAATTCATGAGTTTTTTCATTTGTCCCTCCTGCTAGTTGAATTAATCCTGGTGGAAGATCTGAACCGATTCTTTCAAACAATTTAACTGCATCTTTACTTGTAGTTGGAGCAAGATCGCCAGACATTGGTCTTCCATCTAGCTGCCAAATAAGGGGAATATTAAGATCATTAAGAATTTCATATCTTTCCCAAAGAGCTTTTAAAAGATCTTCGGGATCTTGCGATTTTTCTTTCGATTGATTTAATCCACAACTGATAGATATCTTTTCCAATCTCGTTTCAGAACTTTTAAGGATATCTGCAACTTTGGCAAAAGCATCTATGCGATTTATTTCTGTATGAATCTCTACTGCATCAGGCTTTATTTTTTGAAGTGTTGATGCTAAATCATCTTTTGACAAATTATATTCATATTCACTAATTAGATTTAGGGGACAACTATTTATACATCTTCCACACCCATAACATTTACTCTCTTTGATACCAAAATTATCAATTGCAAAGGTGGGGCATACTTTTTCACACGGTCTTGGACAATGTGGAGGGCACTTTATTGGATCAAATTTTGCTTTGCGAAAGTGGATATCATTACCATCACTAATGCTTATCATTAATCCGGGAGAATTTTTAAAGATTTCTTTTGCCCACTCGATCCCTTTTTTTGCTGCATGAACTATAGATTCCTCAGCGGCAACATCTATATAATCGACACCAGCTGCTGTATAAATTGCACATAAATCTTCAATAGCAACAATATCTTCATTACTTGCCCCACAAATTAATTTAATCCATTTATCTTTTTTATTTTTAGTTTTAATCAATCAATTTAACTTTAAAATTCATCCAAAATATAATCATTTAATGACTTCCATTCAAGTTTCCTTGAACCACCCATTTCAATAACAATTTTTAGTTTATTATCTTTAGTGCAAATTTCTATTAGGCTCTCCAACTCAGATTGAGACATGACTTGACCTTCTAACAACCAAAGTAATTTATGCTTATCATTTTCATTAAATAATTCAGAAGCTTGTGGGATTACTCGTTGAACTTCTCCGAGCGCTCCGTTTCTCCCTACGCTTTGATGACCAAGGTGAGGCGGCCTAACGCCATGCAATTTTAGTAAGAAGACTTCTGGATCTCCAAGACCTCGTGCTGAGGTTATAAAAGTTTTAAAACCCTTAGCCCTCATTCTTCTCAACAGACGAGTTTCATATCCACCCTCAAGAGGAGCAAAGATTGCAAGACATTTATTTGTTTTTAAATCGTTATGAAATTTTTTTCCTGTGAGCAGTAATGGCATAAAACTCCCTTTATTTTCATTTTATTTTATTTTATGGTACCTGATGATGTACAATTGTAATTCAGTGAATTTTTAAGCTCGTAAGCTAGCCGAGCCTCTACAAAATTTCACATTTTTAGCGTTTCGTTAAAAAACTCAGGAGGGTTTAACCCAAGAGAAACTATCTAAATTTTCAGATAAGTCTCAACCTTAATTAATAGTTTTTTGTTAACTTCATCTTTCAAATTAAGAAAGGTCTAGATAATTAAAAAATCATTACGAGCTAGCATAATTAGTCTTATGTCTATCGGAATTTTAGGAAAGAAATTGGGCATGTCCCAACTTTTCGACGACAAAGGTAATTCAGTACCAGTTACTCTCATTGAGGCTGGCCCATGCCGTGTCACTCAATTGAAAACTTCAGCTTTGGATGGTTATACTGCCGTTCAGATAGGTTATGGCTTGTCAAAAGATAAGCATATAAGCAAGCCTGAAAAAGGCCATCTATTAAAATCAGGCGAAGAACTTCTTAAGCATTTAAAAGAATATAGGGTTGAAGAAACTTCATCTTACGAAATTGGGAATCAAATAACTGTAAAAAATTTTGAGGTCGGCCAGAAAGTTGATATCAGTGGTAAATCAATGGGTAGAGGTTTTGCTGGTTACCAAAAAAGACATGGTTTTAGCAGAGGACCTATGAGTCATGGCTCAAAAAATCATAGAGCTCCAGGTTCTACAGGAGCAGGAACAACTCCAGGTAGAATTTATCCTGGGAAAAGAATGGCAGGAAGATATGGAGGTAAACAGATAACCACTAAGGGTTTGTTAGTTTTAAAAATTGATAACCAGAAAAACTTACTTGTAGTCAAAGGTTCTGTCCCAGGAAAGCCTGGCTCAATTGTAAATATAAAGCCAAATAACGTTGTAGGTAAAAAGGGAGGTGAAAAATCATGACAACACTCGAAACTCTTAAGTGGGATGGTAAAAAATCAGGCAAAGTATCACTTGACTTAGCAGTTGCTAAGGAAACTTCTTCGGCAGACTTAATTCACAGAGCAGTTCTTAGACAATTAGCAAACAAAAGACAAGGGACTGCATCAACTTTGACAAGATCTGAAGTACGAGGGGGTGGCAGAAAGCCATACAAACAGAAAGGGACAGGAAGAGCTCGTCAAGGATCAATAAGAACACCCTTAAGACCTGGTGGTGGAATTATTTTTGGTCCAAAGCCACGTTCTTACAATCTTGATATGAATCGTAAGGAGCGCAGATTAGCTCTTAGAACTGCACTTATGTCCAGAGTCTCTGATATTAAGGCTGTTGAAGATTTTGGATCTACCTTAAAGCAGCCTAAAACAAGTGATATCATCAATGGCCTTGCTCGATTAGGAATACAAAAAACTGAAAAAGTCTTGGTTATTCTTCATAATCCCTCAGATGTAATAAAAAAATCCATTAATAATATTGAAAAAGTAAAATTAATAGCCGCTGATCAATTGAATGTATTTGATATTCTCAACGCTAATAAGTTGGTCATAGGTCAATCAGCAATAAGTAAAATTCAGGAGGTGTATGCATCATGAGTAAATTATTCGACTCTCGTTTGGCCGACGTAATACGAAAGCCAGTTATTACTGAGAAAGCCACAAACGCACTAGATCTTAACCAATATACTTTTGAAGTTGATCATAGAGCGGCAAAACCACAAATAAAGGCCGCTGTAGAAACTTTGTTCAGTGTCAAAGTCATAGGAGTTAACACTATGAATCCTCCCAGGAGAACTAGAAGAGTCGGTAAATTTTCCGGTAAACGTTCTCAGGTCAAAAAGGCAATTGTTCGCCTTGCTGAAGGAGACAAAATCCAACTATTTCCAGAATCTTAAGGAGTTTTAATCATGGCAATTCGTAAATTTAAACCTTATACACCTGGAACTAGACAGAGAGTAGTTACTGATTTTAGTGAAATAACAAGTGCAAAACCTGAAAGATCACTAATAGTTTCAAAACATAGAGTCAAAGGTAGGAATAATCGTGGAGTTATTACTTGTCGACATCGTGGAGGTGGTCACAAAAGGCAATACAGATTAGTCGACTTTAGAAGAGACAAAAGAAACATTAACGCTAAAGTTGCTGCTATTCACTATGATCCTCATAGAAATGCAAGGCTTGCACTTTTATTCTATGAAGATGGAGAGAAAAGATATATTATAGCTCCAGCTGGAGTGAAAGTTGGCCAAAATGTCATATCCGGAGAAAATGTTCCAATAGAAGATGGGAATGCAATGCCACTTTCTGTCATGCCATTAGGATCTAGCGTTCATTGTGTTGAGTTATATGCAGGTAGAGGTGCTCAGATGGTTAGATCCGCTGGAGCTAGTGCCCAAGTTATGGCAAAAGAGGGGGATTATGTTGCTTTAAAACTCCCATCTACTGAGGTAAGACTTGTCAGAAAAGAATGCTATGCAACTCTTGGAGAAGTTGGTAACTCAGAAATAAGAAATACTAGCTTAGGTAAAGCAGGAAGGAGAAGATGGCTTGGAAGAAGGCCTCAAGTGAGAGGAAGTGTAATGAACCCATGTGATCATCCACATGGAGGAGGAGAGGGGAAAGCACCAATTGGTAGAGCAGGCCCTGTTACTCCATGGGGTAAACCAGCTCTTGGTTTAAAGACACGTAAAAAGAACAAACCAAGTAATAAATTAGTAGTTCGAAGACGTCGTCGCATTTCTAAGAGGAGTAGAGGAGGAAGAGACTCTTGATTACTTTATTTATTTCTTTAATTTCTATTTTATAAACATGGGACGTTCACTAAAAAAAGGACCTTTTATAGCAGATAGTTTGCTCAAAAAGGTAGAAAAACAAAATACTGATAATGACAAGTCTGTTATTAAAACTTGGTCTAGAGCATCTACGATTTTACCTGTCATGATTGGCCACACAATCGCAGTACATAATGGTAAGACTCACATTCCTGTATTTATAACCGAACAAATGATCGGTCATAAACTCGGTGAATTTGCTCCTACACGTACTTACCGTGGTCACTTAAGAGATAAGAAAGGAGCTAAATCATGACAAAAACACCTGAAACAACAAAAAAAGCTATTGCTCATGGAAACTATGTTCGCGGATCAGCCTCTAAAGTTAGAAGAGTTTTGGATCAAATAAGGGGTCGTTCATATAGAGATGCATTGATTATGTTGGAATTTATGCCTTACAGATCTACTGACCCTATTACTAAAGTTCTAAGATCTGCAGTTGCAAATGCTGAGCATAATCTTGGAATGGATCCCTCCACTCTAGTCATTTCCTCTGCTTGGGCTAATAATGGCCCTGTAATGAAGAGGTATAGACCTAGAGCTCAAGGTAGAGCTTTTTCTATTAAAAAACAGACTTGCCATATAAGTATTTCTGTTGAATCTGCTCCTACTCAAACCAATGCGGAGGTACAAAACTAATGGGACATAAAATACATCCTTCTGGACTCAGATTAGGTATTACACAAGAGCATCGCTCCAAATGGTTTGCCACATCAAAGACATATCCAATTCTTCTCCAAGAAGATTTTAAAATTCGTACTTTCATACAGAAAAAATATGGGGCAGCTGGAATAAGTGATGTACTAATAGCTAGAAAAGCTGATCAACTGGAACTTGAATTAAAAACAGCAAGACCAGGAGTTATAGTTGGAAGACAAGGAAGTGGCATTGAAGAATTAAGAGCTGGAATTCAAAAAACTATTGGTGATAGGACAAGGCAAGTTAGGATAAATGTTGTTGAAGTTGAGCGAGTTGACGCTGATGCTTTTTTACTGGCTGAATATATTGCTCAACAATTGGAAAAAAGAGTTGCCTTCAGAAGAACTATAAGGATGGCTTTACAAAGGGCTCAAAGGGCTGGAGTTTTAGGTTTAAAAATACAAGTTGGTGGAAGGTTAAATGGCGCTGAAATTGCGAGAACAGAATGGACTAGAGAAGGTAGAGTTCCTTTACATACTTTGAGAGCTGAAATTGACTATGCAACACGCGAAGCTAATACTACATACGGTGTTCTAGGAATTAAAGTTTGGGTTTTCAAAGGGGAAGTTCTTCCTAAAGAAGAGCAAACAATACCAGTGGGTTCTAGCCCCAAGAGGAAAGCTAACCGAAGACCTCAACAATTTGAGGATCGTTCAAATGAGAATTCATAGGAGGTATAAAAATGCTTAGTCCAAAACGCACTAAATTCCGTAAACAACATAGAGGCAGAATGAGGGGGGTGGCCTCAAAAGGTAATACTATTGCTTTCGGTCAATTTGCTCTCCAAGCTCAAGACTGTGGATGGGTAACTGCACGTCAGATTGAAGCCAGCAGAAGAGCTATGACACGATATATCAAACGTGGAGGTCAAATCTGGATAAGAATATTTCCTGATAAACCTGTAACCATGAGACCTGCTGAAACTAGAATGGGCTCTGGTAAAGGTAATCCAGAGTTTTGGGTTGCAGTTGTAAAACCTGGAAGGATACTTTTTGAAATGGGTGGTGAGGATATTACTGAAGAAACAGCAAAGGAAGCTATGCGTCTGGCTCAATACAAACTTCCTGTAAAAACAAAATTTATCTCGATTGATAAAGATCTAGAAGCATCCTCCAAAGAAGAGACAAAAAATAGTAAAAAATCGCAAAAGGAGGTTAAACAATGAAAAACTCAGAGTCTCTTAAAGAATTTAAAAAATTAAATTCTGCGCAAATTACTGAAAAGATTGATCAATTACGAAAAGATCTTTTTGATTTGAGATTCAAGCAAGCTACTAGACAGCTTAATGAAACTCATAAATTTAAAGTCATTAAGAAACAAGTTGCTCAATTACTAACACTCAGTAAGAGTCAATCTGTTTCTCAAACAACTTCTGATTAATTATTAGTTATGGCACTTAAAGAAAGAATTGGTACTGTGGTCAGCGACAAAATGGACAAAACAGTTGTTGTTGCCGTTATTAACAGATATCCACATCCCACTTATAAAAAAATTGTAAGTAGAACTACGCGATATAAGGCACATGATCCTGAAAATACATGTGTTTTAGGTGATCGAGTTAAAATTAGAGAAACTAGACCGCTTAGCGCTCATAAAAGGTGGGCAATAGAAGAGATACTCAATAAAACAAGTCAGAATAAGGAGGTTAAAAAATGATACAACAAGAAACTTATTTAACAGTCGCTGATAATAGTGGTGCCAAAAGACTTCAATGTATTAGAGTTTTAGGCTCTAATAGAAGATACGCACATGTTGGAGATGTAATTGTAGCAACTGTAAAAGATGCTCTTCCGAATATGGGAGTTAAGAAATCTGAAATTGTTAAAGCCGTCATCGTTAGAACTAAAGCAACATTAAGAAGAAATACTGGTAATTCAATTAGATTTGATGATAATGCTGCAGTGTTGCTTAATGAAGATAAGAATCCAAAAGGTACTAGAGTTTTTGGTCCTGTAGCAAGAGAACTGCGGGACAAAAATTATACTAAGATTGTTTCTCTCGCTCCGGAGGTTATTTAAATGTTGGATTCATTAAAACAAAAGAAAAATTTCCAAAGAATAAAAATGAGAATCAAAACTGGAGATTTAGTAAAAGTAATTAATGGTAAAGACAAAGGAAAAACTGGTGAGGTTTTAAAAACTATCCCTATTGAAAATAGAGTAGTAGTTAAGGGAATTAACCTTAGGACAAAACATGTTAAGCCAACTCAGGAAGGAGAAACTGGAAGAATACTTACAGAAGAAGCCTCTTTGCATGCATCAAATGTAATGTTCTTCTCAAAGGATAAAAATCTTACAAGTAAGATCGAATACTTTATTGATAAGGAGGGAGTTAAGAAAAGAAGATTAAAGAAAACTGGTGAAGTAATTGATTAATTTTTCATCAGAAACCAGATTTCAACTTTTTCTAATTTCTCAATTCTGACAAAGACCAGAATTAACAAAAAATTATGACTCTAAAAAATCGCTACAAAGAATCAATTAGACCAAAACTATTAAAGGATCTTGGTCTTAAAAATATTCATCAAGTTCCTAAAGTTGTCAAAGTCAACGTTAACAGAGGACTTGGTGAAGCAGCTTCAAATTCAAAAGCTCTAGAAGCCTCCTTAAACGAAATGGCAACAATTACCGGACAAAAGGCCTTAGTGACTAGGGCCAAAAAAGCTATCGCGGGTTTTAAAATTCGTGAAGGTATGCCTATTGGTTGTACTGTAACTTTAAGAGGGGACAGGATGTATTCCTTTTTAGAAAGATTTATAAATCTAGCTTTACCAAGAATTAGAGACTTTAGAGGAGTTAATCCAAAAAGTTTTGATGGGAGAGGGAATTACACCGTTGGAGTGAAAGAACAATTGATTTTTCCCGAAATCTCTTTTGATAAAATAGATTCAATAAGAGGTATGGATATAACAATTGTAACTAGTGCAAGATCAGATCAAGAAGGTAAAGCTCTTTTGCAAGAGTTAGGAATGCCTTTCAGTAAGAATTAAATTAAAACTATGTCAAATCACGATCCTATTTCAGATATGCTTACTCGAATTAGAAATGCGAGTCAAAAAAAGCATACAACTACAACAATCCCAGGTTCAAAAATGTCCTTAAGTATTGCTAAAGTGCTTCAAAAAGAGGGTTTCATTTCTGATATTAATGAGGAAGGTGAAGGTTATAAATCACAAATCATACTCGGCCTCAAATATAGTGGTAAAAATAAATTCCCTACTATTCGATCTATGCAAAGAGTTAGTAAACCTGGTTTGAGAATTTATAAGAATACTAGAGGCTTGCCAAAAGTTCTTGGAGGTCTTGGAGTAGCCATCATCTCAACTTCTAAAGGAGTCATGAGTGATCGTGATGCTAGGAAGCAAGGTATAGGTGGCGAAGTCCTTTGCTATGTTTATTAAGGAGAATTAATCATGTCAAGAATAGGAAAAACACCAGTACTGATTCCAGAAAAAGTTACAGTTGATTTTGATGGATTAACAGTTACAGTTAAAGGCCCCAAGGGTGAATTGAAACGATTAATGCCTGAGGGAGTTAGTTTTGATAAAAAAGATAATACTGTTGTCGTAAGTCCTACTACAACCAAAATATATTCAAGGCAAAGACATGGTTTATGTAGGGCATTAATTGCAAATATGGTTGAAGGGGTTAGTCAAGGTTTTTCAAAGAAACTTGAAATTGTAGGCGTTGGATCCAGAGCTCAAGTAAAAGGAAAAAATCTTGTTGTAAGTGCAGGATATAGTCATCCAGTAGAAATGATCCCCCCTGATGGTATAACATACAAAGTTGAGAGTAATACAAACGTTACCGTATCTGGAATTGATAAGGAAATTGTTGGCAATGAAGCAGCAAAAATCAGATCAATTAGACCTCCAGAGCCATATAAAGGTAAAGGAATTAAATACCATGATGAGAGAATTCTCAGAAAAGCTGGTAAATCTGGCAAAAAATAATTCCATTTAAAAAAATGACCAAACTTTCCAGAAAATTACAAACCCAAAAAAGACATAGAAGATTAAGAAGATTCTTAATTGGAGATGCAACGCGTCCAAGATTGTCTGTTTTTCGCTCTAATAACCATATTTATGCTCAGGTTATAGATGATAGCGCTCAAAAAACTATTTGTTCGGCTTCAACTGTTGATAAAGAACTCAGAGAAAAATCCGAGAAATTACCTGCTGATTGTAATTCCTCTTCCATTGTTGGAAAATTATTAGCAAATAGAGCGATGAAAAAAGGCATTAAGCAAGTAATTTTTGATCGTGGAGGAAATTTATATCACGGAAGAGTAAAGGCTCTTGCGGATGCTGCTCGAGAAGCTGGCCTTGAATTCTAACTTTTAATTTTTACTATGACTGACACTCCAACAAAACAAGAAACTCAAACCAAGACTGATAACATTCCTGGAGCCATCCCTGGCGAACAAAAAAAGAATAATCGTAATAACGATCGCAAAAGACATAGAAGGGGTGATTCAAAAAATCTAGAGAGAGATTCTGATTGGCAAGAACGGGTTGTTCAAATAAGACGCGTTTCTAAAACTGTTAAAGGCGGAAAAAAAATGAGTTTTAGAGCAATAGTTGTAGTTGGTAATGAGAAAGGTCAGGTTGGCGTTGGAGTTGGAAAAGCTGGAGATGTTATTGGTGCGGTAAGAAAGGGAGTCTCAGATGGCAAAAAGAATCTTGTTAGGGTTCCTTTAACTCCAAACAATTCAATACCAACTTTATCTAAAGGTAGAGATGGTGCTGCTAATGTACTAATTAGGCCAGCTGCTCCAGGAACAGGTGTAATTGCTGGTGGTTCAATTAGAACAGTTCTAGAATTGGCGGGCATAAAAAATGTCTTAGCAAAAAGATTGGGTAGTAAAACACCCTTAAATAATGCAAGAGCTGCTATGGTGGCTCTTTCTCAATTAAGAACACATAAATCCGCCTCAAGGGAAAGAGGGATCTCACTCGAACAGCTTTATTCTTGAAAATTATGACTTCAAAATTAAATACACTTAAATCAAACTCTGGCTCTAGAAAGAAAAAGTTAAGAAAGGGTAGAGGTATTGCTGCCGGTCAGGGTGCTTCATGTGGTTTTGGAATGAGAGGACAAAAGTCACGTTCTGGAAGACCCACACGTCCAGGTTTTGAAGGTGGACAAATGCCTTTGTACAGAAGAGTTCCAAAATTAAAGCACTTTGAAATAATTAATCAAAAAAACTTTTCTATAATAAATCTAGATAAATTAAATGATTTCAAAGATAACGATACTGTTAACTTAGATTCACTAGTCAAGAGAGGATTGATCTTTAAGCCAAAATTTCCTTTAAAAATTCTTGGCCATGGAGAAGTCAAAGTCAAATTAATAGTCCAAGCTCATGCATTCACAAAAGTTGCAAAACAAAAAATTGAGGACGCTGGTGGATCCTGTGAGCTTATAAATAATAAATAAATTTACTAAGATTTAGGTAAGCTTCAAAATGTTTGTCAACAAAAGTAGAAATCCTAGCGCTTCTGAAATACTCTCCCAATTATTTTTAAATAAAGAGTTAAGGAGTAGGGTTTTAACAACTTTAGGTTTGCTTCTTTTAGTAAGACTTGGTATCTATATTCCCATGCCCGGTATTGATAGGGTTGCTTTTAAAAGTTTTATAGATCAAGGAGGCCAATTAATAGGTTTTTTAGATATTTTTACTGGTGGAGGAATTTCAACACTAGGAATATTTGCATTAGGCATACTTCCTTTTATCAACGCATCAATTATTATTCAGCTGCTAACAGCTTCATTGCCTGTCCTTGAAGATTTACAAAAAAATGAAGGAGAAGCGGGTAGAAGAAAAATTGCTCAAATAACCAGATATGTTGCCTTGGGATGGGGTTTTTTACAGAGTATTATTTTTTCTTTAATTCTAAGACAATACGCAATTCAAGGGATAAGTGAAACTACATTTGTTTTGCAAACCTCTTTAGCTCTTGTTACTGGCTCAATGTTAGTTATGTGGTTTAGTGAAATTATTACAGAGAAAGGAATAGGGCAAGGAGCTTCATTGGTAATTTTTTTGAATATTGTCTCAACTTTACCAAAGGCTCTAAGTTCAACCATCGAAAAAGCTCAAACTGGTGATCGAGGAGATGTTTTAGGGATAGTTGTTTTACTGGGTGTATTTTTACTGACAATTGTTGGGATAATTTTTGTTCAGGAGGGAGCTAGACGTATTCCTATCGTTAGTGCAAAAAGGCAAATAGGAAATACCACTTTACTCCCTACAAGGCAAAGTTATTTGCCTTTAAAATTAAATGCTGGAGGAGTAATGCCCATCATTTTTGCATCTGCTTTAATTTTTCTACCTATAACTATTGCAAATGTCACAGGGAATCCAGTCTTAATCAAATTAGCGAGTAGTTTAAATCCCGGATCGTCAAATCCATGGCCATATGCTCTTACATTTTTCTCCTTGATTTTAGGATTTTCTTATTTTTACGCATCTCTAACAATTAATCCAGTTGATGTGGCTTCAAATTTAAAGAAAGGAGGAGTAGCTATCCCAGGAGTTAGACCTGGAACTAATACAGCAAACTACTTATCAGGGATACAAAATAGGTTGACATTATTAGGAGGATTATTTCTGGGATCAGTAGCTATAATTCCAGCTGCAGTTGAAAGAGCTACGAATGTCCAGACTTTCCAAGGTTTAGGAGCAACTTCATTGCTTATTCTTGTGGGAGTGGCTATTGATACGGCTAAGCAAATTCAAACTTATGTTATTTCTCAGAGGTATGAGGGACTAATAAACAATTAATGAAAAAACATTTACTATTTTTAGGACCACCTGGAGCAGGGAAAGGGACTCAGGCTGCATTATTAAGTCAAACCAATTCTTATTTGCATCTTTCTACAGGGGAATTATTAAGAAAAGAAATTGAAATGAATTCTACTCTAGGTAGACAGGTAAAGGATATTATTAACCGTGGGGAACTTGTAAGTGACGAACTTGTCTTAAAAATAGTAAAGCAAAATTTAGATAAGGATAATAAAGGTTGGATTCTAGATGGCTATCCAAGAAATTTATCTCAAGCAAATTCATTGAACGAGGTATTGATTGAAATAAATCAACCCTTAGAATTAGTTTTTTACTTAGATATTCCAGAAGAAGTTTTAATTAAGCGTTTACTTTTAAGAGGGAGAAAAGATGATACTGAAGAGACGATTAGAACAAGAGTTGACATTTACAAGAAAACTACAGAACCATTGATTAAATATTTCAAAGATCTTTCATTATTAGAATATATTGATGCTGATAGAGATTTAAAAACTATTTCCTCTGATATCAAACAAAAAATGGCTTGACGATGATGTAGAATATAGTATTAACGTTTTATTTGTAAAACCCCATGAAGGTCAGATCTTCAGTCAAAAAAATTAGTCCTGACGATCAGATCGTGAGGAGAAGAGGTAAAATCTATGTTATAAACAAGAAAAGACCTCGCAATAAACAGCGTCAGGGTTAAATTTAAACCCTTTATTCAAACTTTTATTTACTAAAAACACGTGGCCAGGATTGCAGGAATTGACATACCTCGCGAAAAGCGAGTTGAAATTGCACTTACATACGTCTATGGAATTGGTTTAACAAGATCACAGCTAATTCTTGCTAATACAGGCGTAAACCCAGATATTCGTGTCAAAGATCTTTCAGATTCTGATGTGCAAAAACTTAGAGGCGCTACGGAGGAATTTACTTTAGAAGGTGATTTGAGAAGAAAAGAAGGAATGGCCTTAAAACGTTTACAAGATATAGGATGCGTTAGAGGAAGAAGGCATAGAATGAGTCTTCCAGTAAGAGGCCAAAGAACTAGAACCAATGCAAGAACAAGACGGGGTTCAAGAAAAACAGTTGCTGGAAGAAAAAAATAATTAACTAAATCTATTCACAAATTCTAGTATTAAACTAA
Organism: Prochlorococcus marinus str. MIT 9107; assembly: GCF_000759855.1. Lineage (GTDB taxonomy): Bacteria > Cyanobacteriota > Cyanobacteriia > PCC-6307 > Cyanobiaceae > Prochlorococcus_A > Prochlorococcus_A marinus_N. Next base: position 45,632 of record NZ_JNAI01000004.1, on the reverse strand, counting down.
AACATTATGGCAGCAACAGTAAAAAAAACCGGTTCAAAGAAATCCAAGCGCAATGTACCTAATGGCGTTGTGCATATTCAAAGCACATTTAATAACACTATCGTCTCAATTAGTGATACTTCTGGACACGTAATTTCTTGGTCTTCTGCAGGAGCTAGTGGATTTAAAGGCGCTCGGAAAGGTACTCCATTTGCGGCTCAAACAGCAGCTGAAGCTGCAGCTAGAAGAGCACTTGACCAAGGCATGAGACAAATAGAAGTATTAGTTAGAGGACCTGGCTCAGGTAGGGAAACGGCCATAAGAGCTTTACAAGTGGCCGGTTTAGAAATAACTCTAATAAGAGATGTAACTCCATTACCTCATAATGGATGTAGAAGACCTAAACGAAGACGCGTTTAGGTCTAAAACCATTCACCAACCCCCCCCCAAAAAAAACTTTAACCTTATTTTCTTCCGTGTTGCAATACCAGATTGACAGAATCGACCATCAAGTATCAGATGATCGCTCCCAAACAGGAACTTTTTTAATTGGCCCTTTAGAGAGGGGACAAGCTACAACTTTAGGTAATTCGCTTAGAAGAGTCCTTATGGGAGGGCTTGAAGGAAGTGCAGTTACTGCAGTAAGAATAGCAGGAATTAACCATGAATATGCAACAATTCCTGGAGTTAGGGAAGACGTTTTAGATATTCTTCTCAATTGTAAGCAGTTATCAATTAATAGTTCTAACCCAGAACTTGAAATAGGTAGGTTAGTAGCAAGTGGTCCAATGGAGGTGAAGGCGAATGATATTCAATTCTCATCTCAAGTTGAAATAGTTGATGGCGAAAAACCGATTGCAACTATTCAGGAAGGTCATAATTTAGAGTTAGAAATTCATGTTGAAAGAGGCGTGGGATATAGACCCGTCGATCGTAGAGATGAAGAGACAACTGCTATTGATTTACTTCAAATAGATGCTGTATTTATGCCAGTGAAAAGAGTTAATTTTACGATTGATGAAACTGCTGTAGCAGAAGGCGGAACCGGCAGAGAAAGACTAAAAATGGAAGTAGTAACAGATGGTTCAACTAGTCCTGATGATGCTATTGCCGAAGCTGCAAACCAGTTAATAGAACTCTTTCAACCTCTTGCCACTGTTACAATGGTGGAGGAGATCCCTGAAGAACCTGAACCATCTCCTGAAGCTCAAATTCCTCTTGAGGAACTAAACTTGTCCGTTAGAGCATATAATTGTTTAAAAAGAGCTCAAGTTAACTCAGTTTCAGATTTAATGGGTTTTAGCTATGAAGATCTTCTAGAAATTAAGAACTTTGGCTCTAAATCTGCAGATGAGGTTATTGAAGCTCTTGAGCGCATAGGAATTTCTATCCCTCAAAGTAGAACCTCCGTTTAACAATTTTTAAAGATCATGAGACACCAACTTAGAATTCCATTATTAAGTAAACCTGCTGACCAGAGGAAAGCACTTTTAAGAGGTTTGACTACACAATTAATTAGGGAAGGTAGAGTAACAACAACAAAAGCTAGAGCAAAAGCTTTAAGAAATCAAGCAGAAAGAATGATTTCTCTTGCTAAAGATGGTAGCTTGGCTTCTAGGAGAAGGGCTATTGGATATATTTATGATAAGAAATTAGTTCATTCATTATTTGAAAAAGCAAAAGAAAGATATGGAGATAGAAAAGGTGGTTATACTCGAATAGTTAGAACCGTATCTAGAAAAGGTGATAACGCTCAAATGGCTATAATCGAGCTTGTTTAAGTTAGTTAATTAAAGTTTTTTATAAATTTAATTTTTGAAAAGGGTAGCTTTACTAGTTCAATATGATGGATCTAACTATTCAGGCTGGCAAAGGCAAAAAAATGCAACTACAGTTCAGCAAATTATAGAAAAAGCTCTTTTTAAAGTTACATGTCAGGTAGTGAAGACTTTTGCTGCAGGTAGAACCGATGCAGGGGTTCATGCATCAGGTCAAGTAGTACACTTTGATATTGATTGCATTATCCCAGGTAATCGTTATTCAAGCTTACTAAATAGTCTTTTACCCTCTACAATTAGAATCTTGGAATCGGTTGAGATTGAAGATAGTTGGCATGCATGCTATTCAGCAATGTATAGACATTATCGATATGTCATTAATAACAGTAAATTTCCTAATTTGTTCATAAACAATTGGTCATGGCATCGGTATCAAAAAGTACTAGATGAAGTTTTAATGTTAAATGCATCAAAGAGTATGGAAGGAGAACACGATTTTTTTGCTTTTCAGAAAAGTGGTAGCAACAGGACAACTTCTATTACAAAGATAAAAAATATAGATATTAAAAGAGTAGAGGATTTGATATTGGTTGATATTAAAGCTACTGGATTTCTCTATGGAATGGTCCGTTTAATTGTTGGTCAACTAGTGTTAGTTGGAGAAAAAAAAATATCGCCAGAAATTTTTACAGATAGATGGGTAAATAAAAAGAAAAATGATGTTAAAGAATCTGCACCAGCTAAGGGATTATGTTTTGTAAATGCCGTTTATGCCGAAAATGTTTTTAAAAAGATCAATAAAAAAGATTTTTTTCCAGTATTCTTGATTAAGGGTTTTTCTTAACTGAATTTGGTTTTAGCAATTTATTTGTGTAAATTATCCAAAATTATTGTTTAAAACTCCTTCAATAAGGTAGAATTTAAGACTTAATTTAAATTTATTTGCATAAACTTGGTAAATGAATAAAACAATTACTCCGTCTATAGAAACCATTGAAAGAGATTGGTTTTTAGTTGACGCAAAGGATAAGACACTTGGAAGACTTGCCACAGAAATCGCAACTGTTTTAAGAGGAAAAAATAAACCAACATTTACTCCTCATTTAGATACAGGTGACTTTGTCATTGTTGTCAATGCCGAAAAGATTGAAGTTACAGGTAAAAAATCATCACAAAAGTTATATAGGAGACATTCTGGTAGACCAGGAGGAATGAAAATTGAAAAATTTGAGTCTCTTCAAGCAAGAATTCCTGAAAGAATTATAGAGCAAGCTGTTAAGGGCATGCTTCCACATAATTCTTTAGGAAGACAGCAATTTAAAAAACTAAAGGTTTATAAAGGTGCTGATCATCCTCATGCTGCCCAGAATCCTGTATTATTAAATAGTTAACTCATTAATATGAATAGTCAAATAAAAAACAAAGCTGTTTATTGGGGAACTGGAAGAAGAAAAACTTCAGTTGCTAGAGTTCGTTTGATCCCAGGAACTGGACAAATTAAAATTAATGGTCGTGCAGGAGATGATTATTTAAACTTTAATCCGCTTCACTTGAATTCTGTAAAAGCTCCTTTGCAAACGTTAGGTCTAGAAAATTCTTATGATATTTTTGTTAATGTTTTTGGTGGTGGATTGACAGGCCAGGCAGATGCTATTAAGCAAGGTGCCGCCAGGGCACTTTGCGAATTGTCTCCCGACAACCGGAAACCCCTAAAAACTGAAGGTCATCTAAGTAGAGATCCTAGAGCTAAGGAAAGAAGAAAATATGGTCTTAAAAAAGCAAGAAAAGCTCCACAATTCTCTAAACGCTAAAGGAAATTTAATTATGCCAAAATCAGAAATCCACCCAAAATGGTATCCAGATGCAAAAGTTATTTGTAATGGTGAAGTTGTAATGACGACAGGCTCAACTCAGCCTGAACTACATGTTGATGTATGGAGTGGTAATCATCCTTTCTTCACTGGAACTCAAAAAATTCTTGATACAGAAGGAAGAGTTGATAGGTTTATGAAAAAATATGGAATGGGTTCAGCAAATTCAGCTACATCAAAAGATCAAAAAGAAGAAAACGATTCTAATAAATAGAATTTTCAAAAATTAATCTCTATTTTAATTGGAATACTCAACACTAATTGCAAGGTTGAAAGCTGCTTCAGAAAGTTTTGAAAGTTTGGAGATACAGCTTGCAGATCCTGATATAGCTAATGATCCTAAAAAATTAGAATCAATAGCAAGAGAAAGGTCAAAATTGGAACCTTTGGTGGTTGATTTTAAGAAGTTGCTTGATACTGACAAGGAAATTGAAGATTCGAAAAACCTACTTAAAGAGAATAGAAATGATAAAGAGATGGAATCCTTAATAAATGAGGAGTTAACTAACTTAGAGGAATGTAAGAATGAACTTATTCAAAAAACCACAATCGCTTTATTACCAAAAGATCCAAGAGATGAGAGAAGTGTAATGTTGGAAATCAGAGCAGGTGCTGGAGGTAATGAAGCATGTATATGGGCAGGAGATTTAGCAAGAATGTATGAAAGATATGGGCAAAAAGTTGGATGGTCAGTAAAACCTGTTAGTGCGTCTGAGTCTGATATGGGAGGATTCAAAGAGTTAGTGATCTCTGTTAAGGGAGATTCAGTATATAGTCAACTTAAGTTCGAGGCTGGTGTACATAGAGTACAAAGAGTTCCAGCCACTGAATCTCAAGGTAGAGTTCACACTTCTACGGCTACAGTCGCTGTAATGCCTGAAGCTGATCCTGTTGAGGTTAAGATTGATCCAACCGATTTAGAGGTTGGTACAGCAAGATCAGGAGGGGCAGGGGGACAAAATGTTAATAAGGTAGAGACTGCTATTGATCTTCTTCATAAGCCAACAGGTATAAGAGTCTTTTGTACTCAAGAAAGATCGCAATTGCAAAATCGTGAACGAGCAATGGAAATTTTAAGAGCCAAACTATATGAAATTCAATTAAAAGAAGCAAATGCTAAAGAAAGATCACAAAGGCTTTCACAGGTAGGAACTGGCGATAGGAGTGAAAAAATTAGAACTTATAATTTTAAAGATAACAGAACAACTGATCATAGATTGTGTTCTAATTTTTCTCTTGAACCAATTCTTGCTGGTCAATTGGATGAAGTAATTGATGAGTGTATCGCTCAAGAACAAAAGAGAATGATGGAAGATTTTAATAACCCAGTAAATTAAGAATTTATTTTATTATTTCCCCCCTATTACGTATTTACTCCATTCTTTATGCCTGCCAGAGTCAATTTGTCTTGTAGCCTCAAAATTAAGATTACTTAGTGGACGGTATGGCTTTCGTTTTAAAGGCATGTTTGCCTCTTCTGGCGTACGGTTACCTTTTTGTACATTACATCTTAGACATGCCGTAGTAACATTTTCCCAATTATCTGTTCCACCTCGGCTTCTTGGTAAAACATGATCTATTGATAAATCACTCCCTCTATAGTTACAGTATTGGCAAGCATTATTATCTCTTAGAAGAATATTTTTCCTTGTTAAAGAAACTTCCCTGAAAGGTATCTTTACGTAGTAACGAAGTCTTATAACTGTAGGTAATTTTTTGTCGCAATGTATTGAGCAAGATTTATCTTCCTCTAAGCTTTCTGCTTTACCTTTGATCATCAAGATTACAGCTCTTCGCCAAGAAGTAATGTTTAAAGGTTCATAAGATGCATTTAATACTAGAGTCTGGCTCATGCCAAAATACAATTTACATGTCATGCTAACTGTATATTTCGATTAGCGCATCTAATTGTGCAAAGTTAATGCAAATTCGGCAAACAAACCAGGAATTAAATTTTGACACCTATCCAACTTCTGAAAAAGATATAGATCCAAAACAAAGAGCATGGATTGAAGTTAGAGGAAAGGCACTAGAAACAAATGTAAGGGAGTTAAGATCGAAATTAAGTAAAAGCTGTCAATTTATGGCAGTTGTTAAAGCTGATGGATATGGACATGATGCAAAAGTAGTATCTAAATATGCTATCAAAGGTGGAGCTTCGCAATTAGGAGTTGCCACTTTAAAAGAAGGGATTAAGCTTCGTTCTTATGGAGTTAAAATACCAATTCTTATACTAGGCAATTTGCATACCAAAAGGGATTTAATAATCTCTTTTAAAAATGATCTTATGCCAACTATCAGCAGTATAAGAGATTGTTTAATTTGCAATAATATTGGAAAGCAATTTGGGTCGAAATTTTCTTTACATCTTAAAGTTGATACTGGAATGTCAAGATTAGGATTTGAATGTAATAAATTTGTTCAGCAATTTGAAAAAATAAAATCTTTTGAAAATATTTCTATAAAAGGAATTTATAGTCATTTATCATCTGCAGATAAACAGAACGCATTAGATCCTTCAAGCAGTGCGCAATTGCAAAAAAAGAAGTTTCAGGAATTATTAAAGCAAATTAACGTTGAGAAAAATCAAAATATCAAGATTCATTTGGCTAATTCCGCGGGCATGCTTCTCAATAAAGATTTTCATCATCAAATGGTACGTGTTGGGCTATCTATGTATGGATATAGTCCTCTTCTAAAAATAGATAAAAATTTATCGCTTAAACCAGCTTTATTTTTGAAGGTCAAAGTAGCTTTTATAAGAATTATTGATAAAGGTGTAGGCGTAAGTTATGGAGGCAAATTTGTAAGTAGTAGAAAAACTAAGTTGGCTGTATTAAGTATTGGTTATGCAGATGGAGTACCAAGAAATCTTTCAGGAAAGATGAACGTTATTCATAATAATAAATTTTACCCACAAGTTGGATCAATAACTATGGATCAAATGATGGTGGACATAACAGGATCAAATGAAATTAAAATTGGAAGTACTATGGTTTTACTAGGATCTGATGGAGACAAAACAATTTCTCCTATTGATTGGGCCAGAGAATCTAATACTATTCCGTGGGAAATTCTTTGCTCTTTTAAAAATAGATTACCTAGAGTTCAAGTTGATTAGACATTTCGATTAAATAAAAAATTTTGAATGTTTGCAAAAATATTGATAATGTATAAGAACTGGAGAGGTGGCTGAGTGGTTGAAAGCGGCTCCCTGCTAAGGAGTTACAGGAGGTAACTTTTGTCGAGGGTTCGAATCCCTCTCTCTCCGTGGTTTTCAGGTAAGTGTAAGTAGTTATGAATCCGAGAATTTAGGATATAGCTTTGATATAGATCATTTTAAGGCTTTGTTCTTCAGTATAAGTATTGCTGAAAATTAAAAAAGTTGTGGCGAATGTTTGGCCAAGACCCTTTTTAGAAATTAAGTTAGTTCGTATAAATTCCTATAAGTTGGCTTAAGTACTATTTTTTGATCGTCAACGGAGCTCCTCCACCGTTTTTATTAGTTCTGAATTTTTTTACATTAGTGATAAATTTTGTTTTTAACTAGCATTTAATCAGATATAAAGATTAATCTTTTCTATGTGAGAAAAGTTTTTTGTAATTTTGTAGCTAATAAAATTTTCCTTAATCTTTAAATTTACTTCCCTGATTGCTTTTATAGAGATTCTGTTTAAAAATTTTTTAATTGTTATTTTTAAAATAAGTTAAGATTAATATCTGTTAGGTCATTAATAGAATTTAGAATCAAGTCAGCACCTACTTTTTTTAAATTTATTTCATATTCATGACGTTCTTTTAATCTAGACTTTAAATGTAAATGAGGGGGAGCTATACCAATACTTATAAATTTCTGAGATGGTATTTCCTTTCTAGCATTGATAACTGTTTTTATATCTGCAATAGTATCTCCTACATATGCAATGGGCAAATTTGATGGGCCAAATTTATCTCCAAGAAGCTTTTTTGATAAGTTAATAAACCCTTTTGGATCAGGCTTGTCTGGGGCATCTTCCATTGATACTAATGGAGGTGATTTTAGGCCAAGCCTATTTTCTAAAATAAATTTTGCAGAAACAGACTCTGCACCGCTCACAAAACCCCAAATTATTCCATTGCTTTGTAATGATTCAAAAAACTTTTTATCAACTAATAATTTTTCGTTTTTTATGAATCCAGACCAATTCTTACTATTTTTATTGGGATTTCCTCCAAAATAAAATTCTCCAAAAGATTTAACGATTTCTTTTCTTGAAGGTATTTCAATATTTAAGTTCTTTTTTTTTATCCATCTTTTTATGAGTTCTAAACTTAAATCCCAATCATTATTCCAGATTCCTTCATTTTTTGCACTATCAATATCTATATAGGTTGGCTCCCAGCCTGAAAATTTGTAAACTGTTTTTATTAATGAAAGCCTGTAACTATTCTCTACGCTACGTATTACACCATCTATGTCAAATAAAATTAAACCAATATTGTTCAATGAATTATTTAATACTTTCTATAAGAGATTAATATTATTATTAGAAAAAAGCAAAGGAATATTCTTGATTAATAATTAATTATCTTAATTTATTTTTGTAAATAGCCTCTGGACGTAAGAAATATTTCATCCATTAAAGTGGTTTGAGAATTACCAATAATGATTATTGATAACATATCAATTTCTTTAAAAGGAATGGTTTTTAAAGTAAAGAATTTTTTGGATTGATTTTCTCTCCCGACTTGCCTAGCTATTAAAACAGGAGTATCTCCTTGTCTAAATTTTAAACATAGATCAGTTGCACTTTTTAACTGCCAATTTCTTTCAGTTGATTGAGGATTAAAAAAAACTATTACAAAGTCACCTAATAGAGCTCCTTCAATTCTTTTTTCTATTAAAGACCAAGGTGTTAACTTATTACTTAAGCTTATTGAACAAAAGTCATTAATTAATGGTGCCCCACTGAGAGCAGCAGCCAATTGTACGCTACTTATCCCAGGATGCACTTCAAAGTAAGGCCTATATTCTTTTTTGATTTTTTGAAGTAGTTCTAAAAGTAAACCAGCCATACCATAAAATCCAGATTCACCTGACGAAATTAAAGCCACTTTTATTCCTTGTTCGGCTAGTTTTATTGCTTTGTTGCATCTTTTTTTTTCCTCAGTAAGTTTACTTTCAATTAAAACCTGGTCACTCCTTTTTAATGGCTCAATTAAATCTAAATACATTTTGTATCCGATCCAAACAGTACATTTTGAAAGTGCTTTTCTTGCGTTATTGGTTAGGAAAGAGATATCTCCAGGCCCACTTCCAATAATATGTATTTCGCCATTGGCCGGATAATATTGATTTTTTGATTCTGCTATGGCGATAGTTACTGCACCAGATTTAATTGTCGACAAATCTTCATTTTTAAAAATTCTCTTTTCTTGTAATAATTTTGATTCTTCTCCTGCTGCGAGTAAGCAAGAAGCTTCTGCTACTGAAGATGTGCCAATTTCCTTTTGCACTACATTTGATGGATTTGGAACAATCACTTTTGAAAGATCTTCTTTACTGAAAAACTTTACAGGCACGTTATTTTCTTCAGCAAGTTCTAAAATCCCCTTCTCGTCTTTTTTAATATCAATAGTTGCAAAGCCCGCAATTGAATGCTGTGATAAGTAACTTGACTTGAAAAATTTATTTAAAGAATTTGCTATTAATTCTTTGCTGGTATTTCTCTCGCAACCTATGCCAACCCATAATGTAGAAGGATGCCATGTTTTCTTGTGATGAGTATATACGCTGATATCAAAAGTCGAGCTTTCTAAATAAGGATCTGTCTCAACTAAATATTTAATATGCCTAGATGATTCAGAATTTCTCCATAAAATATTACCCGATAATTGTTTGCAAAATATTTCTTCGTTATTAGCTTGTTGTATTACAAGCTTTGACCAATCTTTTGATTCGCCAGATCTTTTCCACCCCCACTGTTTTCCAAAAGAATCAATATTCAGATTGTTTTGATCATTTGAATTATTAGTTTCTATTATTTTGCCACCAAATAAATTAGAAATCTGAAATGCAATATTTTGTGTATTTGATTGATGTGAACCAATTATAGGTATGATTTTAGAGCCTTTTTTATCAATTACTATTACACCAGGATCCTTATCCTTAGTGGTTAAAAAAGAATTAATTAATCTAATAGAGGCTCCAATTGAGCCAATAAAGATAATTAAATCTAAATTTTCCCATTTTTTTTTGAAAACTTCTTTAGGCTTAATGAGAGGTATTCCATTATCTTTCATTTTTCTCTCATTAATTGAGCAAGCAATATAAATTTCATCAATAAATTCGGTTTTCTTTAGCCTTTTTAAAATTACTTTCGACGTATTAGATAAACCTATCGCGATGCCTTTCAAATTAAAACTTCTTTTTTTTGTTATGTTGAAATTATATCTTGTAAGTGTAAAGAAAAAATTTTTTCGTCAAATATAAAAAAATATTTAAGATATTCTACTATTAAAATGAGTATATATACTCAAAGCCCAGTCATATTAATAGATCTTACAAAAAAAAGAGAAAAGTAACAAACAGTGAAACATTTGTTACTTTGTCACATGATCAAAGAATCTTTCGCTTATTATTTTTGGTAACCAAATTCTTTATATTGATTGGTTTGAACCTAAAAAGTTTACTATTAATAAATGTAGGCTTTATGTTCAGAAAATCTGCTTAAAGACTTATTACTTAGAGGTGCTAGATGACCATCAGCCCACCAGAAAGTGGAGAAAAAAACAAGAAAATTTTGGAATCACCAGTAAAGGCTGATCCAAAACCAATTGATTTTGCCAAATTAGATAAACCAGGTTTCTGGTCAAGTAAATTATCTAAAGGTCCAAAAACTACAACATGGATCTGGAATTTGCATGCAGATGCACATGATTTTGATGTACATACTGGCGATGCTGAAGAAGCTACACGTAAAATATTTTCAGCTCACTTTGGACATCTTGCCGTAATTTTTATATGGATGAGTGCTGCATTTTTCCATGGAGCTAGATTTTCAAATTACACAGGTTGGTTAGCTGATCCCATACATGTTAAACCTGGTGCTCAGCAAGTATGGGCAATTGTTGGTCAAGAAATGCTAAATGGCGATCTTGGAGCAAACTATAACGGAATTCAAATAAGCTCAGGAATATTTCAAATGTGGAGAGCTTGGGGCATAACAAATGAATCAGAACTAATGGCTTTGGCTATTGGAGCTGTAGTTATGGCTGCATTGATGCTTCATGCGGGCATCTTCCACTATCATAAAGCAGCCCCGAAAATGGAGTGGTTTCAAGACGTTGAGTCTATGATGAACCATCACTTAGCTGGTCTTTTAGGATTAGGTTCTTTAGCTTGGGCTGGGCACATAATTCACATAGGCGCACCAACAGCTGCTCTCTTAGATGCGATTGATGCGGGGTCACCTCTAATTTTAAATGGGAAGGAAATCGCATCTGTTGCTGATTTACCTATGCCTCATGAATTATGTAATCCAGCGGTAGTAAGTCAAATATTTCCTGGTTTAGCCGCCAGGTCAGCTGAAAACTTCTTTACAGGTAACTGGTGGGCATTCTCTGATTTTCTTACATTTAAAGGTGGATTAAACCCCGTAACTGGAAGTTTATGGATGACAGATATCGCTCATCATCATGTTGCAATAGCAGTTCTATTTATTATTGCTGGTCATATGTATAGAACTAATTATGGTATTGGTCATAGCATGAAGGAAATATTAGATGCTCATCAGGGAGATCCAATTTTATTTCCTGCTCCTCAAGGTCATCAAGGTCTATTCGAATTTATGGCAGAGAGTAGACATGCTCAATTGGCTGTCAACCTAGCAATGCTTGGTTCTTTATCAATAATAATCTCTCATCATATGTATGCGATGCCTCCTTATCCATACATGGCAATTGATTATATGACTGTTTTAGGAACTTTTACTCACCATATGTGGATAGGCGCCTTGTTCATAGTTGGGGCAGGAGCACATGCTGCTATTGCTATGGTTAGAGATTATGACCCTGCTAAAAATATTGGTAACGTTTTAGATAGAATCCTCAAAGCCAGAGATGCTCTAATAAGTCATCTAAACTGGGTTTGTATGTGGTTAGGTTTTCATAGTTTTGGTCTATATATCCACAACGATACTATGAGAGCTTTAGGAAGACCTCAAGATATGTTTAGTGATAAAGCAATTCAATTACAACCTGTTTTTGCTCAGTGGATACAAAATATACAATCTTCTGGAATTGGTACAACTCTCCTTGAAGGTAATGGAGTAAGTCAAGTATTTAATGGAGAAACTATTACTATTGGTGGAAAAATTGCTATGAAGGCAATCCCCCTTGGTACAGCTGACTTAATGATCCATCACATACATGCATTTCAAATCCATGTTTGTGTACTAATTCTTCTAAAAGGCGTTTTATATTCTAGAAATTCTCGTCTAATTCCTGATAAAGCTTCTCTAGGCTTTAGATTTCCTTGCGATGGTCCAGGAAGAGGAGGTACTTGCCAAGTTTCTGCTTGGGACCATGTATTCCTTGGTTTATTTTGGATGTATAACTGTATTTCAATAGTTATATTCCATTTCTCTTGGAAAATGCAGAGTGATGTTTGGGGACTCACAGGTGGAAATTTTGCACAAAGTTCCATCACCATAAATGGTTGGTTAAGGGATTTCTTGTGGGCTCAAGCTTCGCAGGTTTTAACTAGCTATGGACAATCAATCAGCATGTACGGTTTGATGTTCTTAGGTGCACACTTCATTTGGGCATTCAGTTTAATGTTCCTCTTCAGTGGAAGAGGATATTGGCAAGAATTGTTCGAATCAATTGTTTGGGCTCATAACAAACTAAAAGTGGCTCCCACCATTCAACCAAGAGCCCTATCTATTACTCAGGGACGCGCAGTAGGCGTTACACACTTCCTTGTTGGCGGTATTGCTACCACTTGGGCCTTCTTTCATGCTCGCCTTTTCGGGCTGGGCTAATTACCTGAACTTTACCTTTTTAATTCAATGGCAACAAAATTTCCATCATTTAACCAGGGTCTAGCTCAGGACCCAACAACTCGACGAATATGGTACGGAATAGCTACTGCTCATGACTTTGAAAGTCATGATGGTATGACAGAAGAAAAGCTTTATCAGAAGCTTTTCTCTACACATTTTGGTCATCTAGCAATAATTGCACTCTGGGTAGCTGGTAACTTATTTCATATTGCTTGGCAGGGTAACTTTGAGCAATTTGTTCTAGATCCAACTCATGTTCGTCCAATTGCTCATGCTATTTGGGATCCTCACTTCGGATCCGGAATTACTGAAGCAATGACTCAAGCAGGAGCTGACGGACCAGTCAATATAGCTTATTCAGGTCTATACCACTGGTGGTACACAATTGGTATGAGGACTAATGAACAACTATTTCAAGCTTCTATATTTATGAGTATTTTGGCTTGTTGGACTTTGTTTGCAGGCTGGTTACATTTACAACCAAAGTTTAGACCATCACTAGCTTGGTTCAAGAATAACGAATCTAGATTAAATCATCATCTTTCAGTATTATTTGGATTTAGCAGTATTGCTTGGACAGGTCATTTAGTTCACGTTGCAATTCCTGAGTCTAGAGGTATTCATGTAGGTTGGGATAATTGGTTAACAGTTCTTCCTCATCCTGCCGGTCTAGCTCCTTTCTTCTCACTTAACTGGGGTGCATATGCACAAAATCCTGACTCCTTAGAACAAGTTTTTGGAACAGCAGAAGGAGCTGGAACAGCCATCTTTACATTTCTAGGAGGTCTTCATCCACAAAGTGAAGCTTTATGGTTAACAGACATAGCGCATCATCATATAGCTATAGGTACAGTTTTTATAATCGCTGGACATATGTATAGAAATACTTTTGGTATTGGTCATAGTCTTAAAGAAATTACAGAAGCTCACAATACTAGACATCCCTTAGATCCTCACAAAGGAAGCTTTGGTATAAACCACGATGGACTTTATGAAACAGTTACTAATTCACTTCACTTTCAACTTGGTTTAGCATTGGCAGCTCTTGGAGTAGCTACTTCATTAGTTGCCCAGCATATGGGTGCTCTTCCATCATATGCATTTATTGCAAGAGACTATACTACACAATCTGCTTTATATACTCATCATCAATATATAGCTATGTTTTTGATGGTTGGAGCATTTGCTCATGGAGCAATATTTTTTGTAAGGGATTACGACCCTGAACTAAATCGAGATAACGTTCTAGCAAGGGTATTAGGTACTAAAGAAGCTTTAATCAGTCACCTTAGTTGGGTAACAATGCTTTTAGGTTTTCATACCTTAGGCATCTATGTTCACAACGATGTAGTTGTAGCTTTTGGAAATCCTGAAAAACAAATTTTAATTGAGCCTGTATTTGCTCAGTTTGTTCAAGCTGCTCAAGGAAAAATGATGTATGGCTTTAATGCTTTACTATCTGATCCTACAAGTGCTGCTAGCGTTGCAGCAAATTCTTTACCAGGCAATCATTACTGGATGGATTTAATCAATAGGCAAGATGCATTAAGTGCTTTTTTACCTATTGGTCCTGCTGATTTCCTAGTACATCATGCTATTGCTCTAGGTCTTCATACAACAGCCTTGATTCTTATTAAAGGTGCGCTTGATGCTAGAGGAACAAAATTGATTCCTGATAAAAAAGATTTAGGTTATGCTTTCCCTTGTGATGGGCCAGGTCGAGGAGGTACTTGTGATAGTTCATCTTGGGATGCCATTTACTTATCAATGTTCTGGGCATTAAATTTAATAGCATGGGTAACCTTCTATTGGCATTGGAAACATCTAGCAATATGGCAGGGTAACGTAGCACAATTTAATGAATCAGCAACTTATCTAATGGGTTGGTTTAGAGATTACCTTTGGTTAAACTCTGCTCAACTTATTAACGGGTACAATCCTTTCGGAGTAAACTCCTTATCTCCTTGGGCTTGGATGTTCCTATTCGGTCACCTAGTTTGGGCTACTGGTTTCATGTTCCTAATATCATGGCGCGGTTATTGGCAAGAATTAATTGAAACATTAGTTTGGGCTCATCAGAGGACACCAATAGCTAATCTTGTAGGCTGGAGAGATAAGCCAGTTGCACTTTCAATTGTTCAAGCTAGATTAGTTGGGTTATCACATTTCACAATTGGAAACATACTTACATTTGGTGCTTTTGTAATTGCATCAACATCAGGTAAGTTTGGTTAAAATCTCTTTTAATAATAAAAATCACCACATTGGTGGTGATTTTTTTTGTTTAATTTTATTGTTCTAAGTTAAGTTAAAATTATATTGTTTTTATCAAATAAAAATGTCAGATATAAACCAATTAATCTCTATTATTATTCCTGTTTTCAACGAAAGTGAGAGTATTGTTTTTTTAATAGATGAAGTTATAAGTGTAATGGCAGCTAATAAATTTAATTTCGAATTGATTGTCGTAAATGATGGTTCTAAAGATGATACTCATCGAGTATTAAAACAACTAACTCTTAAAATTCAAGAACTTTCAGTAATTTGTCTTCGTAAAAATTATGGACAAACCGCAGCAATGGCAGCTGGCTTTGATAATTCTAAAGGCGATATTGTAATTACTTTAGACGGCGATTTACAGAATGACCCAAACGATATTCCTAAATTAATATCAGAAATTAATAATGGCTATGATTTGATCTGTGGATGGAGGTTTGATAGAAAAGATAAATTAATTAATAGGAAGATCCCATCAAAAATAGCAAATAAATTAATAGCTCAAGTAACAGGTTTGAAGTTGCATGATTATGGATGCTCTTTAAAAGCTTTTAAAAAAGAGATAATAGATGATATTAAGCTATATGGTGAGCTTCACAGGTTTCTGCCAGTTTTAGCAAATATTGAAGGTGCAAGAATTAAAGAAATTAAAGTCAATCATAGAAGCCGGAAATATGGGTCTAGTAAATATGGAATTGATAGAACATTTAGAGTTTTAATGGATTTACTAACTGTTTGGTTTATGACAAAATTTTTAACAAGACCTATGTATGGATTTGGTTTTGTTGGAATCATAAGTATACTTGTAAGCTTTGCCATGAGTTCTTATTTGATAGTTCTAAAAATTATGGGTGAGGATATCGGAAATCGTCCGATGTTAATGTTTTCATTAATATTAGGAATTGCTGGTGTTCAATTATTCAGCTTTGGTTTATTAAGCGAACTTTTAATTAGGACATATCATGAAAGTCAAAATCGACCAATTTACAGAATTAGATCTATAAGTAATACCAACTAATAATTGAATTTTTACTTGAATTTTCTTATTAGAAAAGCTGAAATCTCAATAACCTCAGGAGAAATATCTCTTAAGCCTTTTCGCAAAATTGGTAGTGTTGATTTATCAGCTAATTCTTCGGCAATTTTTAATGCTTTTAATTTATCTTCTGCATTTCCTTGAAAAAGAGTGAACATTTTATTTCTTTGAGACTTTTTATAAAATAATGAATAATATTTTTCTTCATGCTCGTAAGAAAAACTTTTTTTATTAGATAAAAATTTATTATTATTTTTTCTATCTCTTTTAACTTTCTTAGGATAAAATTTTTTTATATTTATCGCATTTTTAAGCTTTTGTTTTTTAAAAATTAAGATTAATAGTCCAATAAAAATAATAAGAAGTATTGAGAAAAATTTTAACATGTAAACAGTTAATAATATTTATATCATCTAGTAATAAAAGTAACACTATTTCTTATAAAAATACTAGAGTATTTAAAGATGTTTAAAATAACTATGCCATCTGATTTAACAAGTCTTTTACCTTCAATTTTTGTTCCATTAATTGGTATTGCAATGCCGGCTGTTTTTATTGTATTGATTGGAAGATTTATCACAGCTACTGAATAAATTATTAAACACTAAACTATTAAAAAAAAATGAGCGACTTTCAAAAATCATTCTCAGAATCAACAAGTTCTATCAAGTTTGATGAAAAATACATAGATAATTCTGTACAGCCACACGACATTGGTGTTGCAGATCAATGGGCAGTAAAAACGGTTGATGACCCATGTGTTGGAAATTTAGCTACACCAGTTAATAGCGGCTATTTTACAAAAGCTTTTATTAATAATTTGCCTTTTTATAGAGAAGGTATTTCTCCAAATTTCAGAGGTTTAGAAACTGGAGCTGCTTTTGGTTATCTCTTATATGGTCCTTTTACTATGACTGGCCCACTAAGAAATTCTGAATTTGCACTAACTGTAGGGCTACTAGCAGCTATAGGAGCGGTGCATATTATGACAGCACTTTTAGTTCTATATAATGCACCTGGCAAAGCACCTAATGTTCAACCTTCAGATGCTACGGTTAATAACCCCCCAAAAGATTTATTTACAAGAGCTGGTTGGGCTGATTTTACAAGTGGATTTTGGCTAGGAGGCTGTGGCGGAGCTGTTTTTGCTTGGCTACTTGTTGGTACTCTACATTTAGATACCCTTATGCCAATCATTAAAAATATTTGGACTGTGGGTTAATTCCTAAAAAAAAGAATAAGCAATATTTAAAAATTTAATTTTATTGCTATCTTATAGTTCTATCCCATCTATAACTTCTTACTACTCTTCCTGCTGAAATTAGTTTGGATTTATAATGCAATGAGATTTTATTATTAGATTCATTCAAGCTATCTAATCCTATTCCATTTCTTCCAAACTCCCTACCAGAGCAATGGTAATATAAGCCATTCCCTTTGTAGATTCCAATATGATCGCATTTTTCTTTATTTCCAAAAAATAAAAGATCCCCTGGATCAAGCACTCCATAAGATTCTTTGAAATAAAAAAGATGTTTACAAAAACTTTTTATTTGATAAGAGTCTCGAGGTAAATAAATATTGTGCTTGAAAAAAGCAGTCTGAATTAACCCTGAACAATCAAAATTTGGTCCTAAAGTGCCTCCCCAAAGGTATATATTATTTAACTCAGATTGATCTTTAATCCATTTCAAAATTGAGGGAATTTTATCCTTGATAAAGGATTGTTCACTTTTAAAACTCTTTGTTTTGCTTAATTCGAATTTCTCAATAATCAATCCATCTAAATTTATCCAACAGACGTAACCATCTTCATATAGTTGAACTAGAATCCTCGAAAATTCTTGGTTATATTGATGAATATTTGGATAAAGCAATTTAAAAATTCTATTTTTAAAAATTTCGGTCACTAATTTATTTTCTGATTCATTTTGATATCCAGAAATATTAACTTTTAATTTCCACCAAATAGTTTTTGAAAAATTAGTTTGTTTAAATAGTGAAATAGTGTCTTTATAATTATCCATAAAATGTCCTTCTACTATTTAAGTAAAGAGATGGGTCTAGCCTTAAATGATATTTTAGGGAGAGTATGCTCTTATAATAAAGATTTTTCAAGAGAAGATATTGCCATAACTTGGATTAACTACAAATGTGAAAATAAAAGAGTATTTAAAGGTTTTGGATTTGGTTTTAATAATAAAAAAAAGGTTTATCCTGCTAGCGTAGTTAAGTTGGTTTATGGCCTCGCGGCATATTATTGGATTAAAAAAGGAAGTTTATTATTATCAGATGAAATCATTGATGCTGTAAGAAAAATGTTGTCTTTCTCAAGTAATAATGCGACAAGTTTTTTAATTGATTTACTTACTGGAACCACCAGTGGACCCTGTATTGAGGGAGAATTATGGGAAAATTGGAAATATCAAAGAAGTATAATAAATGATTGGCTACATGATTTAGATTGGAAGGAATTGATTGATATCAATTGCTGTCAGAAGACATGGGATGATGGTCCATTTGGCCGCGAAAAAGAATTTTATGGCTATGAAAATAACAATAGAAATGTAATGACTACTGATTCAGCTGCAAGGGTTTTCGAGGAAATTATGATTCATATTGATTACCAAACAAATGACTTAAATTTAAGAACTTTTTTAAAAAGAAGTTTAAATAAAGTTGTTCTTAAAAACGATTCTCTTAATCAAATAGATGGTTTTTTAGGTGAAGGGTTACCAGAAAACATTAATCTCTGGAGTAAAGCAGGCTTAATGTCTGAAGTAAGACATGATTCTGCTTGGTGGATTAATAGCCAATCACTACAAACTTTATTAGTTGTTTTTTGTAATGGAGAAAAATATTCCATAGATACTTCTTTACTACCCCTAATCGCAAAAGAAATATATGAATTTAACAAGAGACATATTATTAGAGACTAAATTAAATCGTCTAAAAAATTAGAATCTAATTTGTCAGTGTAGGCTTCATAAGGTAACATCATCACTTCTTCAAAATCTAAATCATGAATAATCCATTCTCTATATTCTGCTAATAAACTTTTTCTATCTTCATTATCTAATTCATAAATACGTAATGCTGTATCTTTAAAATTTTCTTTGATAAGATTTTCAAGTTCGTTTTTATTCATATTATTTACCCTCTCCTTCTAAAATTACTCTTCTGATAGTTGATAATGCTATTCCTGTTTGTGTTCTAATTGATCGATATGAATGACCCTCATCACGCAATCTGATTACAAGAGATTCCTTTAAGGGACTAATCTTAGGCCTCCCTCCTAAATTATTTCCAGTTAATCTTCTTTTTAAAACGTTTTCTTTTTTCCTTTCTCTTAGGCACTCATTATCTAAATTATCTAATTCACATAGAATATTAAAAATTAAAGATGATGGATTTGGTGAATTTTTAGAGGTAAAAAATCCAGACAAAGTTCGTAACTGAACATCTTGATTTAAAAGTTTATTTATTATTCTTATACATTCATTTCTACTAGAAAAAGCCCGGTCAAGTTTAGTTATGACTAATTCATCTCCTTTGGACAACGCTTTTAAAGCTTTGTTGAATTCTGGCTTTATTTCTGCATCAAGACTTAAGAGTTCAGTAAATATTATATTGCAACCTTCATCTTTTAAATATTTTATTTGTTCATCTAAGTAAGAAATTTCACTATCTATTGCTCTAGCATATCCTATAGATTTTTTCTTTTTATTCTTCTCAGATAGAAGAGATCTTTTCCTTTTGAATTGAAAAGTCAAATTTTTTAAAGATATATTTTTTACTGTATCAAATTCTATAAAAAAAAACACTAAATAGAACAAAATAAGTAAGTTAATAGTTGTAAAAGAAAATTCTCTACTTTAATTAATAAGTTTTTTTACTGTATTAAAAATTACGTTCTAAAAACTGTTCTATATATTTCTATAGAACATATATTTTTTTAAGTTTACTTTGTAGTCTTAGGTGAATTGGCAATATTTCTTTTCACTACAGATGAATTTAAATAGTAAAATTTCACAATTTTGATTAAAATCAAATCAGATAAAGCTGATCAAAGTAATTTGACTATTATTTCCAAAAATGCAGCAATAAAACCAGAGTGGTTAAGAGTAAAGGCTCCTCAATTTGAGAGGATAGGCAACACAGCAAATTTATTAAGTGATTTAAAATTAAATACAGTTTGTCAGGAGGCAAGCTGTCCAAATATTGGTGAATGTTTTGCAAGTGGTACTGCGACTTTTTTAATCATGGGACCCGGTTGCACTAGAGCTTGCCCATATTGTGATATTAATTTTGATAGATCTAAAAGAGATTTAGATCCAACTGAACCTCATCGTTTAGCAGAGGCAGTTTCTAGGCTGAATCTTAAACACGTAGTTATTACATCAGTTAATAGAGATGATCTTGATGATGGTGGTGCATCACAGTTTTATCAATGCGTTTTGGAAGTGAGAAAAAAATCTCCAGAGACAACAATTGAACTTTTAATCCCTGATTTTTGTGGCAATTGGCAAGCGCTTGAATTGGTTTTAGATTCAAAACCAAATGTCTTGAATCATAATATTGAAACTGTAAAAGGTTTATATAGGAAAGTAAGGCCTCAAGGTAATTATCAAAGAACTTTAGATTTGCTGAAACGCACAAGAGAATATTTTCCGAGTGTTTATACAAAATCCGGATTTATGTTGGGATTAGGAGAAAGTGATGATGATGTTTTAAATCTTCTTTCTGATTTAAAAAATCATTTCGTAGATATAGTTACTATTGGTCAATATTTATCTCCTGGCCTAAAACACTTGCCTGTTCAAAGATTTGTAAGTCCTTCAAAATTTAATTTCTTCAAATTGTTTGGAGAAGATAATCTTGGTTTTATGCAAGTAGTAAGTTCTCCTTTAACACGAAGTAGTTATCATGCTGAAGAGATTCAAAAATTAATGAAAAAATATCCAAGATAAGCGCATTATTATTTTGAAATATCGATCCATTCACTTAATTTCCAATCAACAATTTTATTTTTTATCATCGGATCCTCTTTAACTATTTTTAGTGCTTCTTGATAATTTTTCACCTCTAGTGTCAAAAGACCACCGGCTCCAGGTTCCTTAATTTCATTTACTAGGAATCCACTTTTTACATTAACTCCAGCTTTTTTTAATTCTTTTATCCACAATATGTGCTTATCTACAAATTTCTTTTTAAGTTTGTTATCAGTTATAAATTCCTTTTTAATGATTTCTGTTTTGACAAAAATTGGCATTTATTGAGTTTTTAATCCAAGCATTGTTTCTTCGCTGGGCGGAACGATGACTTTGAACAAAGATTTAAAATTAGTCCATTCTTTAAGAATATTAGCTGCTTTAGGACTCAGGGTTTTGTGATGATAATCATTAATTATTTCTAATAAAATCTTTTCTTGTTGTGGCGTCTTTATCTCGTAGATACTTACTATTTCTTTATTTACCTTTTTTTCTACATCATCTTTTTCATCAAGTATAAATGCTACTCCCCCAGTCATGCCTGCTCCAATATTTCTTCCTGTAGAACCAAGAATTACAATTTTGCCACCAGTCATATATTCGCAGCAATGATCTCCTGCACCTTCAGTTACAGCAACTGCACCACTATTTCTTACTGCAAATCTTTCACCGGATTTACCCAATGCATATAACTTTCCTCCTGTAGCACCATAAAGACAAGTATTTCCCAAAATTACTTGCTCCGAAGAGTTATTATCTATCCTAGGGGGGATAATGGTAAGTATTCCTCCATTCATCCCTTTGCATACATAATCATTGGCCTCTCCAATTAATTTAATAATCATTCCTTTTAATAAGAAAGCTCCAAAGCTTTGACCTGCATGACCATGAAAAATTAGATTAATTGCGCCTCCAAAGCCTTTATTACCATAATGCTGAGCAAGCTCTCCTGAAATTTTTGCACAAACACTTCTATCAGTATTTTTGATTTCAATCTTTTTAGTGAATTCTCCATGATGAGTGAGCGCATTTATGAATTGAGCATTAGTTAAAATATTGTCTTCCAATACAGTTCCATTAGTATGTGCATTTTTCGAATGCTTTATCCATGATCTATCTTTATAGATGATTTCATTATTTACAAGAGAAGTTAGATCTATATTTTCCGTTTTAGGTAGACTAATATTTCTTGTAGTCAAAAATTCTTTGTTACCAATTATTTCTTCAATTGTTTTCACACCAATGTTACTCAATATTTGTCTTATTTCTTCAGCGATATAGATAAAAAAGTTAACAACATTATCTGGTAAACCTTTAAACCTCTTTCTTAATTCTTCTTTTTGAGTGGCTACGCCAACAGGACAAGTATTTTTATGACAAACACGTGCCATAACGCATCCCTCAGCAATCATTGCTACTGATCCAAATCCATATTCTTCTGCTCCTAAAAGAGCAGCAATAACCACATCCCAACCTGTTTTAAGGCCACCGTCAGTTCTCAGAAGTACTCTGTCGCGTAAATTATTTTCAAGAAGTGATTTATGTACCTCTGCCAAACCAAGTTCCCAAGGTAATCCAGCGTGCTTAATGGAGCTTAATGGAGAAGCACCAGTCCCTCCATCATGCCCAGAGATTTGTATTACATCTGCGTTCGCTTTACTTACACCAGCTGCTATAGTTCCAATACCAATTTCAGAAACAAGTTTCACACTTACTTTTGCTTTAGGGTGAACCTGATGAAGGTCATGAATCAGTTGTGCTAAATCTTCAATAGAGTAAATATCATGATGCGGCGGTGGTGAAATTAAAGCTACGCCAGGTTTACTATTTCTTAGTTTTGCTATGTAGGAATCGACTTTCGGTCCAGGAAGTTGACCTCCTTCTCCAGGCTTTGCACCTTGGGCCATTTTAATTTCAAGTTGTTTTCCACTTCTAAGATATTCAGGTGTCACTCCGAATCTTCCAGAGGCTATTTGCTTTATAGCAGAGCAAGCCGTATCTCCATTTTTAAGACCTTTGATGAAAGGTAAAGTTTCTGATTGAGTATTTTCATCAATATCGTTTAATGCATTAAAACGTGCTGGATCTTCACCACCCTCCCCACTATTACTTTTCCCACCTATTCTATTCATCGCGACAGCCAATACCTCATGAGCTTCTCTTGATAAAGCCCCTAAACTCATCCCTCCAGTACAAAATCTTTTACAGATTGATTCAACACTCTCAACTTCATTTATTGGTATTCTTTTCCTCTTTGAGTCTATTGTCAGTAAGTCTCTTAGAGCAGTTATTGGTCTTTTACTAATAAGTTCTTGATATAACTTGAAGTGGTCATAATCTGGTCCTTGTTTTACAGCTGAATGAAGTGCCTTTGACATTTCAGGATTATTTGAGTGATATTCTCCATAATTTCTAAATTGAACAAATCCTAGAAATTCGAGTTTTTTCAGATCTATTTCTGGATAAGCTTTTGTGTGAATTGATATTGATTCATTAGCTAACTCTTTTAGCGTGATTCCAGCAATTCGACTTGTTGTTCCATTGAAACCAAGTTTAATTAAATCAGAGCCTAATCCTACAGCTTCAAAAATCTGAGCCCCGTGATAACTAGAAAGCAGTGAGATGCCTATCTTAGAAAGTATTTTCCTCAGGCCATCTTCTAAAGCTTTTTTAGTATTGCTCTGAACCTGATCTGTTGATAATGAATCTATTTTTTTACTCTCTATCAGTTTTTGAGTCTTAGGGTGTTTTAACCAATGTCTTCCTGATTCAAAAATTAGCCAAGGACAAATAGCACTCACTCCATATCCAATCAGGCATGCTAAATGATGAGTACTCCAACATTGACCAGTCTCAATAATTAGCGAGGCTTTTAATCTTATTTCTTTTTTAAGAAGGTAATGATGAATTGCACCAACAGCTAATAGAGGGGGGATAAAACTTTTTCTTGAGCTAACTCCTTTATCGGAAATAATAATTAGAGCACATCCATCATTAACTGCTTTTTCGCTTTGCTTGCAAATATCATTTAACTTGCCTTCAAATCCTTTGGTTCCTTCTTTGATTTCAAATAAGGTTGAAATTGTTTGAGATTTAATTTTTGATTCTTTTATAGAAATTAATTCTTCTTCGTTGAGGATTGGACTATGGAGATGAATAAAGGGCTTAGCATCTTTTAACATAAATGGTGAACATCTTTCTCCAAGATGCATTTCTAGACTCATCACAAGTTTTTCACGAAGAGGATCTATGGGAGGATTAGTTACCTGGGCAAATCTTTGCTTGAAATAGTCATATAAGATATGTGGTTTTGATGAGAGAACGGCGAGAGGGATATCATCTCCCATACAGTAGGTTGGCTCTTTGGCTAGTGAAGCCATTGAGTCTAAGATCATGTCATTATCTTCAGCAGAAAAACCATATGCAGTTTGTTGTTGTAATAAATCAAGGTCTTTTAATTGGCATTCTTTAAACCAGTTATTATTTTCGATTTTTACAGTTCTATTTTCGAGCAAATTTTTATAATTATGTCTTTGGGCTGCTTCAGATTTTACTTCCCAATTTCTTAGGATTCTATTTTGATGAAAATCAACTGCTAACATTTGTCCAGGACCTAATCTACCTTTTTCAATAACTCTTTCTTCTTCAAGATCTACCACGCCTGTTTCGGAGCCCATTACTACAAATCCATCATTTGTAATTGAATATCTTGAGGGTCTTAGACCATTTCTATCAAGTGTTGCTCCAACAAAATTACCATCTGCAAATACTAGTAGAGCGGGACCATCCCATGCTTCCTGGAGACTAGCGGAGTATTCATAAAATGCTTTGATCTCTTCTCTATTATCCAGTTCTGGTTGATCTCTAAAAGCTTCAGGAACAAGTTTTAATAATGAATCAGTTATTGGCTGGCCTGATCGAATATTTATCTCAAGAGTTGCATCAAGATTGGATGAATCACTTTTATTCACATCTACAATAGGTTTAAGGTCAGAAGCTGATTCTCCCCAATATTCATCTATGTGTGCTTCTGACGCTTTAGCCCAATTAATATTTCCTAAAAGAGTATTGATTTCCCCGTTATGCCCTAAAAATCTCATAGGCTGAGCAAGTGGCCATTTTGGGAGAGTATTTGTACTAAATCTCCTGTGGTAAACGGAAAATGAGACCTTAAAATTCTCTTTTTTTAGATCTTGATAAAACTCAGATAATATTTCAGACCTAACCATACCTTTGTATACAACTGTTTTAGAACTAAGTGAGGCAAAATAAAATTCACAATCCCCAACATCGTTTTTAAAGTTTTCTCTTATTTTTTTTTCAATTCTTTTCCTTAACTGGAACAAAAGCCTTTCAATATTCTGATTATCTTTTGTATCTATGTATAAAATCCACTGACATATGAATGGGGCATTTGCTTTAGCTAAAGTTCCTAATATTTCATTATTTACAGGAACTGTTCTCCAAGATGTTTCTTTGAATCTTAATTTTCCTGCTTCCTCCTCACATATTGATTTGCATTCTTCAATTTTCTCTTTTTTATTAGGCATAAAAACCATACCTAGACCTCTGTCCAATTTTTGATTATTTATTAGATTCATTTCTTTATCTAAATAACCCCATGGAATTGAACATAGAATGCCTGCCCCATCTCCTGAATCGCTATCTCCCCCACAACCTCCTCTATGCTCCATGCAGTTAAGCCCCTTCAGAGATTGTTTAAGTATCCAGTTGCTTTCTACCCCTTTAATATTTGCTATGAAACCAACTCCACACGCATCTTTTTCACCAATTATTCCATTTGGGGAATAACTATCTTGATATGGCTCAACGATTCTTTTGATACTATCACCCATAGATTATTTAATCTTATTTAGTTATTTATGTATTTCTATTATAAAAATAAATGGGAAAATAAATCTAAAAATAATGAATATTTACCAAAGAATTTTAATTTCACAAATTTTTAAAAAAATATGATTAAAAACTTTAAGTTGGTGCTCGTAAAAGGTTATGATAGTTAAATCTTTATTTTTATCAAAATATAATAGATGCCCACCATCTCACAATTAATAGGTTCAGAAAGAAAACGTCTGACTAAGAAAACAAAATCTCCTGCATTAAAAGCTTGCCCTGAAAGAAGAGGGGTATGTACGAGAGTTTATACATCAACACCAAAAAAACCTAATTCTGCTTTAAGAAAAGTCGCAAGAGTGAGATTAACTTCTGGTTTTGAAGTAACGGCTTATATACCCGGTATTGGACATAACCTTCAAGAACACTCTGTAGTTCTACTTAGGGGTGGAAGAGTTAAGGATTTACCAGGAGTTAGATATCATATAATAAGAGGAACTTTAGATACGGCTGGAGTCAAAGATAGACGTCAATCCAGATCTAAGTATGGAGCAAAAGCTCCAAAAGATTAATTTTAAACATCTCTTTCTAAAAAAATGTCACGTCGTAATGCAGCAGTAAAAAGACCAGTTCTCCCAGATCCTCAATTTAATAGTCGTCTTGCTTCAATGATGATCTCAAGATTAATGAAACATGGTAAAAAGTCCACAGCTCAAAAAATTTTATCTGATGCTTTTTCTTTAATAAGTGAGAGAACTGGTGGGGATGCAGTCGAATTATTTGAAACAGCTGTAAAAAATGCTACTCCTCTTGTCGAGGTAAGAGCTAGAAGAGTTGGTGGTGCAACATATCAAGTACCCATGGAAGTTCGCCAAGAGAGGGGTACAGCTATGGCATTAAGATGGCTTGTTACATTTTCACGTGCAAGAAATGGCAAAAGTATGTCCCAAAAACTTGCTGGTGAGTTGATGGATGCAGCAAATGAAACTGGTAGTGCAGTTAAAAAAAGAGAAGACACTCATAAAATGGCTGAGGCTAATAAAGCTTTTGCACATTACAGATATTAATTTCATCAAAAAGGTACTTAAGTAGTTTATTATTATAAAAGTTTGCTTTTAGGGTGAACTATACTTATCAAAAACTATTTTATTTGGAGCTTTAAAATTGGCACGCGACTTTCCCCTAGAACGAGTAAGGAACATAGGTATAGCCGCTCATATTGATGCAGGGAAAACAACAACAACTGAAAGAATTTTGTTTTATTCAGGTGTTGTCCACAAGATTGGAGAGGTTCATGATGGTGCTGCTGTAACAGACTGGATGGCTCAAGAAAGAGAAAGAGGAATAACTATTACTGCTGCTGCTATATCTACTAGTTGGCAAGATCATAGAATTAATATTATTGATACACCTGGACACGTTGACTTTACTATTGAGGTGGAAAGATCAATGCGCGTCTTGGATGGAGTTATAGCTGTATTTTGTGCAGTTGGTGGAGTTCAGCCTCAATCAGAAACAGTTTGGCGTCAAGCAGATAGGTACTCTGTCCCAAGAATGGTTTTTGTTAATAAAATGGACAGAACTGGTGCAGATTTTTTAAAGGTTAATAAGCAAATTAAAGATCGACTAAAGGCAAATGCATTTCCAATCCAGCTACCTATTGGAGCTGAAGGTGATCTCACAGGCATTATTGATTTAGTATCTAACAAAGCATATCTATACAAAAATGACTTAGGAACTGATATCGAAGAAGCACCAATTCCACCTGAAATGGAGGAGGAAGCTGCTGAGTGGAGAAATAAGTTGATGGAGAGTGTTGCAGAAAATGATGAAGAGTTAATAGAAGTATTCCTTGAAACAGGAGAACTATCTGAACAGCAACTTAAAAAAGGAATTAGGGAGGGAGTTTTAAAACATGGATTGGTTCCAGTATTATGTGGTTCAGCTTTTAAAAATAAAGGAGTCCAACTTGTTTTAGATGCTGTTGTTGATTACTTGCCAGCGCCAGTTGATGTAAAACCAATTCAAGGAGTTTTACCAAGCGGTAAAGAAGATGTTAGGCCCTCAGATGATAATGCTCCTTTCAGCGCATTAGCTTTCAAAGTCATGTCTGATCCCTATGGGAAGTTAACTTTTGTCAGAATGTATTCTGGTGTTCTTTCGAAGGGTAGTTATGTCATGAATTCCACTAAAGATGCTAAAGAGAGAATTTCTAGATTAGTAATTCTAAAAGCTGATGAAAGAGAGGAGGTTGATGAATTGCGAGCTGGGGATTTAGGGGCTGTACTAGGTCTTAAGAACACAACAACTGGTGATACTTTATGCAATACAGATGATCCTATAGTCCTGGAGACATTATTTATTCCCGAACCAGTTATTTCAGTGGCGGTTGAGCCAAAAACTAAAGGGGATATGGAAAAATTATCGAAAGCTTTAACAGCTCTGTCTGAAGAGGATCCAACCTTTAGGGTCAGTACAGATCCGGAGACAAATCAAACTGTAATTGCTGGAATGGGTGAATTGCACCTAGAGATTCTTGTTGACAGAATGTTAAGGGAATTTAAAGTTGAAGCAAATATTGGAGCTCCTCAGGTCTCATACAGAGAAACTATCAGATCTAGCTCTACTGGTGAAGGTAAATATGCAAGGCAAACTGGAGGAAAAGGTCAATATGGGCATGTAATAATTGAAATGGAGCCTGCTGAAGTTGGTAAAGGTTTTGAATTTGTCAACAAAATTGTAGGTGGAGCAGTACCCAAAGAGTACATTGGTCCTGCATCTAATGGAATGAAAGAAACCTGCGAATCTGGTGTTCTTGCGGGTTACCCACTCATTGATGTAAAAGTAACACTAGTCGATGGTTCATTCCACGATGTAGACTCATCTGAAATGGCTTTCAAAATTGCGGGTTCCATGGCTTTCAAAGATGGGGTTAAAAAATGCAATCCTGTCCTGTTAGAGCCTATGATGAAAGTTGAGGTCGAAAGTCCTGACGACTTTCTTGGATCCGTAATTGGTGATCTCTCTTCTAGAAGAGGTCAAGTAGAAGGACAATCTGTTGATGATGGATTGTCTAAGGTACAGGCCAAAGTACCCTTAGCCGAAATGTTCGGTTATGCTACTCAACTCCGATCAATGACTCAAGGTCGGGGTATATTTTCAATGGAGTTCGCAAATTATGAGGAAGTTCCTCGTAACGTTGCTGAAGCTATCATTTCCAAGAATCAGGGCAACTCCTGATCTCTAAACTAAAACACTCTTAAACCCTCGATTCTTTAATTCAAAATGGCTCGCGAGAAGTTCGAAAGAAACAAACCACATGTCAACATAGGTACTATTGGCCATGTTGATCATGGAAAAACAACACTAACTGCTGCTATTACAAATGTATTAGCAAAAAAAGGTCAAGCTCAAGCTCAAGACTATGGAGACATTGATGGTGCTCCTGAAGAAAGAGAGCGTGGCATTACCATTAATACAGCTCATGTCGAATATGAAACTGAAGGCAGACATTATGCTCATGTAGATTGCCCTGGACATGCTGATTATGTGAAAAACATGATTACAGGTGCTGCTCAAATGGATGGAGCTATACTAGTTTGCGCTGCTACAGATGGACCTATGGCGCAAACAAAAGAGCATATTCTATTAGCTAAACAGGTTGGAGTCCCTGCTCTTGTAGTAGCTCTAAACAAATGCGATATGGTCGATGATGAAGAAATTATTGAGCTCGTCGAAATGGAAATCAGAGAACTATTAGATAGTTATGACTTCCCTGGAGATGATATTCCTATAGTACAAGTTTCTGGTTTAAAAGCTCTCGAAGGTGATTCTACTTGGGAATCAAAAATTGAAGAATTAATGAAAGCAGTTGATGCTAGTATTCCTGAACCAGAGAGAGAAGTTGATAAACCATTCTTGATGGCAGTTGAAGATGTTTTCTCAATTACTGGTAGAGGAACTGTAGCTACTGGAAGAATTGAAAGAGGTAAAGTTACGGTTGGAGAAGAAGTGGAAATTGTTGGAATTAGAGACACCAGATTAACAACTGTTACTGGAGTTGAAATGTTCCGTAAACTACTTGATGAAGGTATGGCTGGCGATAATGTTGGTTTACTCTTACGTGGTCTGCAGAAAGAAGATATTGAGAGAGGAATGGTACTCGTTAAGAAAGGATCTATCACTCCTCATACTCAATTTGAAGGTGAAGTCTACGTTCTAAAAAAAGAAGAAGGCGGCAGACATACTCCTTTCTTTGCAGGATATAGACCGCAGTTTTATATCAGAACAACTGATGTTACTGGTCAAATCACAGCATTTACTTCTGATGATGGTTCGAATGTTGAAATGGTTATGCCAGGGGACAGAATTAAGATGACTGGAGAATTAATTTGTCCAGTAGCTATCGAACAAGGTATGCGATTTGCAATCCGTGAAGGTGGACGAACTATTGGTGCTGGAGTTGTTTCTAAAATTATCAAATAATATATTTTGAATTTTAAGAATTTAACCTCAATCACTTAATATAGGTCAATGGATTAGGGTCATTTTAAACAATGGCCCCCAACCAGAAGTTTATTTGAAATTATGACTGCATCAATCGCACAACAAAAAATAAGAATAAGACTAAAAGCATTTGATAGAAGAATGTTGGATTTGTCTTGCGATAAAATAATCCAAACTGCCGATACTACTTCCGCTTCAGCAATAGGTCCAATCCCTTTACCAACAAAAAGGAAAATTTATTGTGTCCTAAGGTCACCTCATGTTGATAAAGACTCTAGAGAACATTTTGAAACAAGAACTCATAGAAGAATAATTGATATTTATAGTCCTTCTGCAAAGACTATTGATGCTCTAATGAAGTTAGATCTTCCTAGTGGTGTAGATATAGAAGTTAAACTTTAAGTAATCCCGAAAACGACTTAAATTGATTAATATAAAAAAGCATAAATGAGGTACAAATGGGAGAACTCTCAGTAAGGGAATTACCTTTATTTCCTTTGCCAGAGGTAGTCCTTTTCCCTCAAGAGGTTTTGCCTTTACATATTTTTGAATCAAGATACAGAATTATGCTTCAGTCTGTTCTGGAAACAGATTCTATGTTTGGAGTTATAAAGTTAGATCCAAATACTAAAAGTTTGGCTAATGTTGGATGTTGTGCCCAAATAATTAAACATCAAACTGCAGAGGATGGTAGAAGTACAATTATTACTTTAGGACAGCAAAGATTTCAAGTCTTAGAAATTGTTCGTTCAACGCCATATTGTTCAGCGATGGTAAGTTGGATTAGTGATGATAATACTGACAACCTTCAGAAATTAGATTCTTTAAAAGACTTAGTTAAAGAAGCACTAAGTGATGTCATTAATCTAACAAGTAAACTTACAAATACCAAGAAAAATATACCCGATAAATTGCCTAACAATCCAATGGATTTATCATTTTGGATAGGTTCCCATTTAGGTGGTCAAGTTGCACATGAACAGCAAAGACTTCTAGAAGAAAGAAATACTTATACTCGTTTACAAAGGGAATATGAAATGCTTGATCATACAAGAAAACAACTTGCAGCAAGAACAGCCTTGAAAGAAAGTCTTCCTGATATAAAAGAAAACTAAATGTTTGATTTATTATTACCTTTTTTTTTACTGGTTTTATTCCTTTTAGCTTTATCTATCATCTGG
Source organism: Prochlorococcus marinus str. MIT 9107 (assembly GCF_000759855.1). GTDB lineage: Bacteria > Cyanobacteriota > Cyanobacteriia > PCC-6307 > Cyanobiaceae > Prochlorococcus_A > Prochlorococcus_A marinus_N. The sequence continues at coordinate 14,115 of NZ_JNAI01000004.1, read as the reverse complement.
AGAATTAATGCTAGAAAATATATTTCTTCCGGTACGGTTGCATCCGCTTATGATGCCTGGACTGAGGATAAACTACTCGAGAGATTGTGGGGTGAACATATACATTTGGGCTTTTATCCTTCAGGCAAAAAAAATCTAGATTTTAGGAAAGCTAAAGTCCAGTTCGTTCATGAGTTAGTCAAGTGGAGTGGTTTAGATAAACTCCCAAAAGGTTCAAGAATACTTGATGTGGGTTGCGGAATAGGAGGAAGTTCTAGGATTCTTGCAAAATATTATGGGTTCAATGTTACTGGAATTACAATTAGCCCTGCACAAGTAAAGAGAGCAAGAGAACTTACTCCTTTTGGAATCAATTGCAACTTCCAAGTTATGGATGCTATGGATTTAGAATTTGAAGATGGATCATTTGATGGAGTTTGGAGTGTTGAGGCTGGAGCACATATGAATGATAAAACTAAGTTCGCAGATGAAATTCTGAGAACTTTAAGGCCTGGGGGTTATTTGGCATTAGCTGATTGGAACTCAAGAGATCTCAGGAAATATCCCCCATCATTTTTTGAGAATTTGGTTCTTAAACAATTACTTGAACAATGGGTACATCCAAATTTTATTAGCATTAACGAATTCTGTACTATTCTCAGAATTAATAAAAATAGTGCGGGAAGTGTCCTCTCTGAAAATTGGAATTTTTATACAAATCCTTCGTGGTATGACTCTATTATTGAAGGGATTAGAAGACCCTTTACAATTTTATCTCTTGGACCTTTGGGGATAGTAAAGTCTATTAGAGAAATACCTACAATACTTCTCATGAATTGGGCATTTAGAAAAGGACTAATGGAGTTTGGAGTTTATAAATGTAGAGGATAAAAAATTAGTCTAATTCAATATTTTCAGAAAAATAATTTCCAAAATCCACAAAGGTTTTGCATAGCGGCTTTAAATTATTTTTTAATTCAAAAAGATTTCCAATATTATTTTGATTATTTATTTCTAGATCTATATAAATTATATATTCGCCTAACTCTCTTTTAGATGGTCTAGACTCTATTTTGCTCATATTATATCCAAATTCTGCAATATAGTTTATAGCTTTAAGTAAAGCGCCAGGTTTATTAGAGATTAATGAGAAAGCGAAACTTGCAATATTAGCTGAATTAGAATTTAATTCTTTGCTTAATAAGACAAATCTAGTACAGTTCCCAGGTACATCATTAATAGGATAGGCTAATTCTTTAAGTCCTTCAATTTGAATTAATGATTTTGAACCGATAGCTGCTCTAAATTTGCTCCCTTTGACCATATTAACAGCTTCTGATGTTGAATTTGTTGGGAGAGGGATTGCGTTTGGAAGATTTTCGGATAACCATTCTGAACATTGAGCTAATGCCTGAGGATGTGATAATACTTCTGAAATGATTGAAAGTTCTCCATCACTGATTAATGCATGTTTTATAGGTAATACTATTGCTTTGTTGATAAAGATATCAGGAAACTTCCAAAGGGCATCTAGAGTGGCTGTAACTCCCCCCTCTACAGAATTTTCAATAGGTACTACCGCAGCATCACAATTGTTGTAGGCTATTGATTTAATGACCGCATGTAACCCATTACATGGTACAAATATAGGTGTCTGAAAATTGGCAAGCTTTGATAGTATATGAGCTGCTTTTTCTGCATATGTTCCTTTAGGACCTAAATATGCAACTTGTTTGCGCATGATTAATTTTAAAAAAAGAGATCAAATAAGCATTGGAGGGATATAGAAAATGCTGTTATCTTTTGATGCTAAACAGAAACTAAAGCTTTCCATAACACGAAATAAAGAATATCTTTCTAAATATCTTTTGGAAGAAGAAAGAGTTGTTGGAGCAATGCTGGACTCCAAAAAATTATTATCTGAAGGAAAAGGTAGATACAAGTATACAGTAACAAGTTTTAAGGTTTTTCAATTAGATATTAACCCTGTTGTATCAATTGCGGTAGAGAATAAAGATGGAACTTTAATGATGAGTGCCCTTGAAAGTAAATTGTACGGATTGGGAATGATAGATGACTTTAATCTTATTTTGAAAGCAAATTTAGAAGCAACTTCTAGTGGGTTAGAAGGCGAGGCACTTTTAGGGGTCTCTGTAAGCCAACCTCCTTTATTGAAGCTGGTACCAAAGAAAATTTTGGAATCTACTGGCCATTCTGTATTAAATGGAATTTTGTTGGGTATAAAGTCCAGAGTTCAACAGCAATTAGTTAAAGATTTTTTAGATTGGTGTGAATTAAATAAGATTTGATTTTTTTAAAAAACTTTTTCTATGAAGATGCGTTATCCCATTTTTTTTAATAATTGAAAGGTGCTCTTTAGTGCCATAACCTTTATTTTTAAATATTAAGTATCCTGAGCATTTTTTTTCTAACCTTTCCATTAGATTATCTCGGGATACTTTTGCAATTATGCTTGCTGCAGCTATTGAAATAAATCTTGAGTCCCCTGAAACTACGTTTTTTTGAATCCCATTCCATGGCCTTAATAATAAAGGTCCATCAATTATTAGTTCAGAAGGTTTTTTTTTTAATTTTTTTAAAGCTCTTATCATTGAAAGTTCAGTCGCTGTTCTGATGCCAAGATTTTCTATCTCTCTAACTGAGGATTGTCCAATTCCATAATCTGAAGAAAGTAATAAAATTTTCGGAAAAAGTAATTTTCTTTTTTTTGGAGTCAATTTTTTACTATCTTTTACGCCAAATTGTTTTAGGATAATTTTATTTTTTTCAGTTAATACAACAACTGCTGAGAAAACTGGACCAAAAACTGCTCCTCTTCCAACTTCATCAATTCCAACCTCGGATATTTTATTCAATACTTGCTGAAGATCTTCTTCTTTTTTTTCTTGCATTGTTTATCTCATCTTTGAGTTCAATTTCATTATCCTTATCTAAAAGTTCAACTTTTTCATTCTCATTAGTTTTTTTTGTAGACAAATCTTTAGAATTGGCATCTTTCTCAATATTAATGACAATCTCTTTTGATTCTTTAGATTTTGAGTTATTTTTTGCTTGTTTTGATGCCATTTTCTTATTATCTAGAGTTGTTTCCTTATTCTTACTATTGTCTTTTAAACGCACAAAATTATTGCTTGTGAGATATTCTTTACCAAGTTTTATTAGTGGATTAATACCTAATTGACTGAAGATAAATTTTTCATCATTAGTAAGATCAACAGTTATTATATTTTTTTCTTTTGTATTTAATTTATTCAAATCATCATTATCTTTCTCCTTCTTACTAGTAGGATCCTCCTTATTAATGCTCTTGATGTTAAGTAATTCCTTTTCTATTATTTTTCCCTGCTTAGCAGTTGATTGGGGGGTATCTATATCTATAGAGTTTATAACGTTTGATTTATTAGATTGGAATCCAATATTTTTAATTTGTAGATTAGAAATTTCATAATTAAATTGATTTTCTATATGACCTGTACCATTGCATGAAGAACATTGTTTACCAAATAATTCATATATATTTTGACCTTGTCTTTTTCTTGTTAATTCAACTAAACCTAATTCAGTAAGCTGAGCTATCTGAGGCCTAGCAGCATCATCTTTTATTGCTGAAGTAAAATGCTCAAGTAACTGAAATTGATCTCTTCTGGATTCCATATCAATAAAATCTACTACGATAACTCCACCAATATTTCTTAATTTCATTTGTCTGGAGATCTCAACTGCAGCCTCGCAATTCGTCCACAAAACAGTTTGTCTTGAGTTGGCTGATCTTGTAAATGATCCAGAGTTTACATCAACTACTGTTAGAGCTTCAGTTGGTTCAATAATTATATAACCTCCTGAAGGGAGGTCTACTCTCGGTTGAAGAGCTTTTTGAATTGTTTTCTTGATTTCGTACTTCTCTAAAATGTGTTGTTTTAAATCGTTATCATGAAATTCAATATCTATTTTAGATTCATAATTTATTAAAAAATCTTTTGCCCTTTCAACTGAAAACTGACTGTCTATAATTATGCTTTTAGTTGATGATTTAATATGATCTCTCAAAATTTTAAGAGAAAAATCATCATCTCTCTTTATTAAATTTGGTGGATTGGAAGTCTCGGAGACTTTCAAAATATTTTCCCATTGTTGAATTAAATTTTCTAAATCTTCAATAAGTAGTTCTTCTTTTATCTTTTCTGCCTCTGTTCTAAAAAGTAAACTTGTGCTAGGTGGTTTTATTAAAACTCCAAGTGCTTTTAAACGGTTTCTTTCTGTTTCTGTATTTATTTTTCTGGAAATATTTACTCCTTGACCATATGGCTGTAATATCAAATATTTTCCAGGTATTGAAAGATTCCCTGTAAGTCTAGGTCCTTTAGATCCTGTGGGTTCCTTCATTACCTGTACTAGAACTTTTTGTTTTGGTTCTAGTAATTCTGTGATGCCCAATATTCCTTTTTGGAGTCTTAATGGACCGAGATCTGATACATGGATGAATCCATTTTTATCACTTTCGCCAATATCTATAAAAGCAGCGTCAATCCCTGGAAGAACATTTTCGACTGTTCCTAAAAAAATATCACCAATTTGGTATTGGCCTTGTGCGACGATTAATTCATCAACTCGATCATCTGTGAGTAGTGCTGCAATTCGAGCCTGCTCAGCGATGATAATTTGCTGAGACATATAATTGATTCTGGATGGTTTGTATTTTAAAAATCATCTAAAGTAAAGATTTAAATTTTTATCTTTTAAGAAAGCAATTTTTATAGTTAGTATTAGTTACTTTTTCAATTAAAATTAATAGCAGTTTGATAGTGCTATCTATAAAAATTTAGACGACGTTCAAATAATTCGAAATTGAATTCATAGCTATGATCATCTCTTAATTTAATCATAACTAAATTAATATTAACATCTAATCATCACTTAAGCACGTTGATCCATTATCCTTATATATGGGTAAATTTTTTTTAAAGTGGTTCAAGTAAACGAAAATTATTTAAAACTCAAAGCGGGCTATTTATTTCCTGAAATTGCTAAAAGGGTAAAAATATATTCTCAATCAAATAATAGTTCTGAGATCATTAAGCTTGGTATAGGAGATGTGACAGAGCCATTACCTAAAGCATGCAGAGATGCTATGGGTAAAGCTTTAAATGATATGGGAACAATTGAAGGTTTTAAGGGTTACGGACCAGAACAAGGTTATTCTTGGCTAAGAGAAAAAATATCTGAAAATGATTTTATTGCAAGAGGATGTAAAATTTCACCAGAAGAAATATTTGTTTCAGATGGTTCGAAATGCGACAGTAGCAATATTTTAGATATTCTTGGCAAAGATAATTCCATTGCTGTAACTGATCCTGTTTACCCTGTTTATGTAGATAGTAATGTGATGACTGGAAGAACTGGAAATGCTCTTGAAAATGGCACTTATCAAGGGTTGACCTATCTTGCAATAAATGAGGATAATAATTTTCTGCCAGAACTTCCTAAAAATAAAGTTGATATTTTATATCTTTGTTTTCCAAATAATCCTACAGGGGCGACAATTACTAAAGAAGAATTGAAAAAGTGGGTTGACTATGCTCTGCAAAACAAATCTTTAATACTTTTTGATGCAGCTTATGAAGCATTTATTCAAGATAAGGATATACCTCATTCAATATATGAGATTGAAGGAGCAAAGGATTGTGCTATTGAATTTAGATCTTTTTCAAAGAATGCAGGCTTTACCGGAGTAAGATGTGCTTATACAGTAATACCAAAGAACCTTTCAGGTTTCAGTTCAACAAATGACGAAATAGATTTATGGGCTCTTTGGAATAGGCGACAATCCACAAAGTTCAATGGAGTAAGTTACATTGTTCAGAGAGGAGCAGAGGCAGTTTATTCTCTTGAGGGGAAGCAACAGGTGAGAAATTTAATTGATTTTTATATGGAAAATGCAAAAATTATGAAAAATAAACTTAAGACTGCAGGATATAAAGTTTACGGTGGTGATGATGCACCCTACATTTGGATCAAAGTTCCTGATCAAATGACATCTTGGGATTTTTTTGATTTTCTTCTTCAAAAAGTTAGCGTCGTAGGAACTCCTGGGAGTGGATTTGGATTATCAGGAGAGGGTTATTTTCGTTTGTCAGCATTTAATTCACGCTTAAATGTCATTGATGCAATGGAAAGAATAATTAATATATAATTATAATTACTATTTAGATTCCTAAAAATTTAATGCTATCTATAAAGTTAGAACAAAGCGTAAGTAATAATTCAGCAGTGATTGAAAAAAAACCTGCTGAGTTAAAAAATAAATCTCCAAAATATAAGGTTTTACTTCATAATGATCCAGTCAATTCTATGGAGTATGTAACTATTACACTAAGGGAAGTTGTTCCTCAATTAAGTGAGCAAGATGCTATTTCCATAATGTTAGAGGCCCACAATACAGGTATTGGTTTGGTCATTGTATGTGATCTAGAGCCCGCAGAATTCTATTCAGAATCATTAAAATCCAAAGGAATTTCTAGTTCAATTGAGAAAGAGGATTAATAAAGCTTGAATTTATTATTTCGAATGAGCTATTTTTCTCTCTAATAAGGGACGGACTCTTAAAGATTCTCCTAAGGAAGACTTTCCATATTCTCTCTCAAGAATGTTTATAACTGTTTTACCAAATTCATCTTCTGGATTATCAAAAGCTTCTAAGCAAACTTGACCAAGTTTTTTACCTAAGGAGCCTGGATTCCATAGGAGTTTTCTCGCAGTCCAAGGCATCATGCTCATTGGATTATAATTCGGCTTTAAGATTTTATGATCTAAGGCGTATTTCTCAAGAAGAGTATGAGGTTGTAAACCTATAAAGAATATAGCTGGGTCAACTAAGCCTTTACCAAAAATATTTTCTAATTCTCTATGGTAAGCAATTGTTTGTCTTATGGTGCTTGGAGTTTCATCAAAAACATTAAATGAATAATTTACTGAAACATGCTTCTTGAAACCTGATTTAACTAGCATTCTGCAATTATTTAATACTGTTTCAAGGTCATATGCTAATCTCATTTTTCTAACAAGTTCTTGAGATCCTGAAGTAATGCCTATTTCAAAATAGCTCATACCTGTATCAACCATAAGCTGAGCTAACTCATCGTCAATATTATCCGCTCTGATATATGCAGCCCAATTAATATCATTCCAACCTTGGTCTTTAATAGCTCGCAAAAGTGTTTTGGCATCTTCAATATTTTTTTTGGCTGGAATAAACTGAGCATCTGTAAACCAAAATCCCCTGACTCCAAGATCATATAATTGCTTCATTTCTTTAATTACTTCGTTTATAGGATTAACACGAACCTGTTTGCCTTCTACAACTGTATAAACACAAAAACAGCAATTATGAGGACAACCTCTTTTTGTTTGTACCCCTACATAGTAATCCCCACCTTCTATATACCAATCGAATTCTGGCCATATGGATTTAATATATTTATAGTTGCAGGCAGTTTTGATAGTGCCTAAAGGTTGTTCGTGTATTAATTTTTCCCGGGGTTTTTGTCCAGCAAGATAACATCTTTCTTGCTCAATAGAGTCTCCTCTAATAATTTTCTCTATAAGATTTTCCCCTTCTCCAACAGAAATAACGGTTCCTTTTGGTAATAGATTTCCTAATTGTTCATAGAAGACACTAACAGCTCCACCTCCTAAAATTACTCTTATATCTTTGTTGTATTTTTGTGCTCTTTTTAGTCCCATTTTCACTAAGGAAGTATTTCTATATATTTCTCCATAGTGAGATGCAATTAATTGTAATCCTCCCCATGAACCTCTAATTTTTTTAAGGATATTTCTTGAATAGAAAACTTCAAAAGAGTTTTGTAGGGGATTCCCACTTCTTCCATCGACAGGTGCATAAATTTGAATATCTCTCCATGAAAAAATAATTAGATGAGGCCTAAATTGATCAATTTTTCTAGCTAAATATTTTGAAACTTTATTAGATGGAACTATTGCGAGATCAATAAATTGTTGTTCTATATTTGGAAAACATTTATGAAGATGGTCTGCTAAGTAAACAGGTCCTATTGGAAATATTGGATTACATGGAAGTCTTACAGTAAGAACTTTCTCATAATGATTTCTTTGGTAAATTTTTTTATTTAATTTTTTGAATTCGAAATTAAAATTCATGCCATGAAATTTTAATGAATTTATTTCCTTAAGAATCTAACTACTTTATTACTAATTTGGAGAAATTAAAAATCCTTAAAAAATAATAATGAAAATTTTGTTAAATTTAAATATCAGAAATCATATAAATCCAGCATACTCTGAGTAGTTTTAATCCATCTATCCATCTAGATATATTTGGCGCACCAGACTTTCTAGCATAATATCTAACAGGATAATTAAGTATTTTAATATTATTGTTTGCCGCTTCAAATATTATTGTAAAGTCTCCAAATGGGTCAGACTTGGAATCCCAACTTCCGTTTTGTTTCATAAGTTTAAAGAACTTTCTTGAAAAAACTTTTGTTCCGCAAAGTGAATCTGATATAGGTTTATTTATGAGAATTGATAAAAATATTGCAAATAGTCTATTTCCTATATAATTTGCCCATCTCATTGCATCTTTTTCCATTGGGAAAGTTGTACGGGCGCAATTAATTAGGATATTTTTATTTTTGGTTGATTCCATAATTGCTGCAATACTGTCATCAATATCTACAGTAAAATCGCTATCAATTATGGCGAGGGTTTCACCTGAAGAAATATTAAATCCCTCTACAACTGCATTTTTTTTTCCTTTAGAGGTTTGTTTTAAAAGAGATATCTTGAAGAAATTTGAGAAATTTTCTTTTAACTCTCTCAACATATCATATGTATTATCATCGCTATTTCCTTCAACAAATATGATTTCTAATTGATTGGGGATATTTTTGAATTTATTTAATGCGTTAATTAAAAGTTCTTTATTACCAGCCTCATTTCTTGCAGGAATAAGAATTGATATTAAATGTTCAGAGATATTTTCACTATATTTATAAAAAACTATTTCTAGTTCGTAGGCAAGTTGTTTTATGATTGGTATTTTGCGAAAAATATTTTTTAAAGATTGTGGAATCACCTTAGTAGGCAAAGGAGTTAATTTTTTTGCTTTCCATCTAATTGATCTATAGTTATAAATTTCTGCTAGAGATTCAATATCGCATAAAGTTATTCTTGCTTTGCTAGTAGTTTCTCTAAAAATTCTTGAATCTAATCTTAGCCATCTAGTGATTGGTTCCCAAGTATTACCTCTGACTTTAATGGAAATAAATTCATTATTATCTTTGAATAATTGATGAAGGTTATTATTAGTTAAATTCCAACTATTAAAAGATTTCATTAATTTATAAAGATTACAAAAGACATCTTATTATATATGGATTATCTACTTTTTTAATACTAATTTCCATGGTTTTAAAATATCATTTTCGTATATAACTTCATAAGCATAATTATTATTTTTTATTTTTTTAAATCCAGTCGACCATGCTAATTCTGATTTGTTTAACTCATCAATACTTTCTAACCCTTTACCTAGTTTAGGAGTTAATAACGAAATTCTTATGATTTTTGATTGAGATTTAGAATTTGTTATTCCACTTTTATCGACGTTTATCGGTTTATTTTTTACGATATTAAGAGATGATACGTATTCCATTTTTTCTCTTAGTTCTCTTGATCTATCAGTGAATAATCCTGATTGCAAAACAAATGAAGTTAATAAGTAAGGCCCAATTATGAGTATTATTAGTATTTCTTTGAATGAGTTTTTTTGCTTTATGAATGACCAAGATAGCCCAAAAAATACAAATCCAAGAATTAGAAATGTATTTTCCGTAGAATTAAAGTTAATTGTATCTTTAAAGAAAAAATAATATGTGAAAGTTAGAGAGAATATAAATAATGGAATTATTTTTGAAGTGATAAATATGATAATTTGACTATATCTTTTAGAATTAAACAATAATTTTATTCCTACATAAGCATTTAATGAAAAAATAGATGAGATTTGAAGAGTATAGTAGGGCGTTTTCGTAGAGAAAATACTCAGAGTTGCTATTACTATTATGGGGAAATAAGTAAGTATATATTTATTTTCTTTACTTTGAGATATGTTGCATATTGTGCCAATAATCGCGAAAAAACTCCAAGGCAGAAAAGTTGCGGGAATATTCCACAAATAATAATAGAAAGGATTTGTAAAAGTATTTTTATTAGATAGAGAGTTAAACTTTTCAACCAAGTAAAAAATAATATTTTTCTCTAGATATGGGTTAATAGATAACGACCATAATATATAAGGAATAAATCCAACTAATAGTCCAAGCCAAAAGAATTTGCTGGATAAAATTTTCTTTTTTATAAAAAAATATGGTAAAAGTGAAAATAAAGGTACAAATACTAAAAAAGTTTTCATCATAAAAGCTAAACCAATCCAAATTCCAAAAAGCAGAATATATAGTTTGTTATCTTTACTTTTTATTTTGACTAAAGAAAATATTCCAATACTTACTAAACATGAAAAAATAATATCTTGAGTCGCTAAGTGTGAGTAGTCAAACCATAGATATGTAGTAGAGAGTATTAGTGGAGATACAATTGCATATTTTTTACTAAAAAATTCTTCATGTAATTTATAAGTTATTAATATCATCAATATTGCAGCAACTGTTGTGGGTAGGTATGCGGAAAACATATTTTTACCTAAGATTTCTTGTGACTTTGCAATTAGGAACTGTATTCCTATTGTTCTATCTAAAACATATTCATCCCACCAAAGAGGAATTGTCCAGTTACCTTTATCCAATATCCATCTAGCTTGTAGTGCATAAAATCCTTCATCAAAAGCAATATAACTTCTTTTTCCCAAAGAAAATATAAGAGGTATAAAAATAAGTAGTTTTAAAAGATGTTTAAACTTTGAAATTTTATTAATCATTCTTGATTTAAATTTGCTCTTGAAATGCCGATAATTGGAATTGAACCAATGACCTACTGTTTACGAGACAGTTGCTCTACCGCTGAGCTATATCGGCAATATCAAAATATTGATATTTTCATATAGACTTAATTTTATAATTGAAAGAATTTATGTCAAAAGTAGATCCTGAATTAAAAAAGAAGTTATTAAAGGAATCCCAAGCTCCTTTCAAGGGCTTAAGGAGAATATTGTGGATAGCCTTTAGTAGTTCTGCATTTTTTGGACTAATAATAATGCTTTCCAGAATTGCGAGCGGAACTGAATTACAGCAAAATAGCCTTCTAATACAGTTGGGAGCCTGTGTAATATTTCCCACTTTATTATTTTTTGATAGGAATAAAGATTAAGAAGTTAAATATTTAATTATTGTTTTAAAGTCCTTTTTTTAGTAACAAATTTGAATGCTTCGATTATGTCACCTTCATTCCAGGAAGAGAATTTATCGCATCCAACTCCACATTCAAATCCTGTATTTACCTCTTTTACATCATCTTTAGACCTTTTTAAAGAGTCTAAATTACCTTCAAAAATTACTTTGTCTGATCTAATAACTCTAAGAGAACAATTCCTTTGTAATTTACCAGTCTGTATATAACATCCAGCGATAGCTCCTTTACCGACTGCGAAAGTCGCTCGAACTTCAGCTTGGCCTAATGATTCTTCGACAAGATCGGGTTCGAGTAAACCTTCCATAGCTAACTGAATATCTTCTAAGAGCTTATAGATTACTTCATATTCTCTTATATCAACATCATTAGCATCAGCCGCTTTCTTTGCTCCAGACGCTAATGAAGTGTTGAACCCAATGATCACTGACCCGGATGCAGCTGCGAGATCTATATCTGTTTCAGTTATTTCTCCTGGAGCAGAAAGCAGCACTCTGACTTGCACTTCATTTTTTGGTAATTGTTCTAGAGATCCCAATATTGCTTCAACACTACCTTGAACATCAGCTTTAAGAATTAAATTTAATTCTTTTAGTTCTCCATCATTTGCTTGAGTTGATAAAGATGATAAGCTAACTCTCCTAGAGGCCATTTGTTGAGCTAATTTTGTCGCTCGAGCATCAGTAGCTCTATCTCCTACAATAGCTCTGGCAGTTTTTTCATCAGGGTAGACTTCAAATTCATCACCTGCTGTTGGGACTTCACTGAATCCTAGTGCTTCTACGGGGAAGGATGGTCCTGCTTCTTTGATTCTATTGCCATGTTCATCAACCATTGCTCTAATTTTTCCAAGAACTGAACCTGCAGCTAAAACATCTCCAGATTTCAAGGTACCATTTTGTACTAATAAAGTGGCTACGGGACCTTTAGCTTTATCAAGGTGAGCTTCAATGACAGTTCCTTTGGCAGCTCTGTCAGGATTGGCTTGTAGATCTTCAACTTCTGAAACTAATACAATCATTTCGAGCAATTTATCAATATTTTCTTTTTTAATTGCACTAACTGGAACCATCACAGTATCTCCGCCCCAATCTTCAGCAATTAAATCTTTTTCTGATAGTTCTTGCTTAACTCTTTCTGGAGAGGCCCCTTCTTTATCAATTTTGTTTATTGCAACCACAATTGGTACTTTTGCAGCTCTTGCATGACTAATGGCTTCAAGTGTTTGGGGTCTGCAACCATCATCTGCCGCCACAACAAGAACAGCTACATCAGTAACTTTTGTACCCCTTGCTCTCATTGCTGTAAAAGCTTCATGACCGGGGGTATCAAGAAAAGTTAATTTTTTCTTTTTAGATTCATGTTCAAATTCAACTTGATAAGCTCCTATATGTTGAGTTATACCTCCTGCCTCTCCTGAAGCTACTCTTGATTTTCTAATGGAATCTAAAAGACTTGTTTTACCATGATCTACATGACCCATTACTGTAATGACAGGGGGCCTTTTTATTAAATTATCAATATCCTCAGATTCAATCATATCTACAGTTTTTTCAGCGGCTTCTTGGATATCATCTTGCAAAACAGGTACTCCAAATTCTTCTGCTACTGTCTCGATAGTTGTCAAGTCAAGTGATTGAGTTACAGTCGCCGTTATTCCTTTAAAGAAAAGAGATTTGATTATTTCAGAACTTTCAAGACTTAATTTATCAGCTAATTCTTGAACTGTTAAATTATCTTCGGGAACTATTATCATCTCAGGTCTTACTTGCTTGGCTTCTTTAGCAGCCTTTAATTCCAAAGCTCTTCTTTTTTGTCTTTGTCTTGTGGTCTCTTTTTTCTTCTTCTTAAATTGTTTTATAGATTTTTGAGATTTAGCCTCATCAGACTTTTCTTTTTTTGGACGCGCCAAACTAGCTGATAATATTGAAATTTTCTCTCCTGAGTATCCACTGGTTTCAGATGTTAATGAATCCTCATTATCACCAATAATGTGAACCTTCTGTCTTTGTTTTTGGGGACTTTTATTTCTTAATGCATCTAATTTTGCGCTATCATCCCAATCTGTTCTTCCTGTTTTTTTGGAACTATTTGAAAATGGTCTATGAGGTGGTTTTTTGGAACTCGGGACAGTATTTGGACGACTATTCGGAGCTTTAACCTTATGCTTAGGTGACTCAACATTTTGTTTTTTTTTGTTATTTGAAATTAGTTTGTCTTTTTCAGATTTATTAGTTTTTTGAAGTTGTAAAAGTTCATTAGGTGATACTGGTTTCCTGATCCCAGATGACTTTTGGCCATTGAATTTAGAACCAGGCCTGTTGGAAGCACCAGCTCTATTAGGATTAACTTGCCTATTAAATGAGCCAGGTCTGCCTTGATCTGATGGCTTATTTCTTAATCCCGGCCTATTGGGGATGCCAGGCCTGCTGGAAGCACCAGCTCTATTGGGATTAACTTGCCTATTAAATGAGCCAGGTCTGCCTTGATCTGATGGCATATTTCTTAATCCCGGCCTATTAGGTATGCCAGGTCTATTAGGAGCACCAGGTCTGTTGGGGGAAGTTTGTTTATAAGAAATATTTTGCTTATTATTACTTTGCTTTCTAGGATCTTCTCTTCTTATCGGAGCTCCTACGAGCTCAGGGGTATTTGATCTATTATTGAAATTTTTTGTTTTAGGCTTGTTCGTATTTTGATCAGGTTTGTTTGATA
>NZ_JNAI01000003.1 GCF_000759855.1 Prochlorococcus marinus str. MIT 9107 | reverse complement strand
AAATTTGATGGGTACCTTAAATTTATTAGAAGCAATAACTAATACGAAGTTCTCAGGTACCGCATTAATAATTACAACTGATAAGGTTTATTGGAATAATAATTCAAATCAACAATTTAAAGAAGATGATTTTCTTGGAGGGTATGACCCTTATAGTGCGTCTAAAGCAGCTACAGAGATTGCAGTTGCAAGTTGGCGTTTATCTTTTCTGGATAAGAACTCTATAAAATTAGCCACGGCAAGAGCTGGGAATGTAATTGGCGGTGGAGATTGGGCAAAGAACAGAATAATCCCTGATGCAATTAAATCAATTTTGAAAAAAGATTCTCTTAAGATAAGGAATCCATATTCATCAAGACCTTGGCAACATGTTTTAGACCCCTTAAATGGATACTTAAATCTAATTGAATACCTCGAGGAAAATAATATTGAGCATGAGAATAAAATATCTTCATATGCTTTTAACTTTGGTCCCAATACAACTCAAAATAAATCGGTATTAGAACTAATAGAAAAAATATATTCTTTTTGGCCAGGAAAATATCAATTCGATAAAAACACCATTTATCATCATGAATCAGAAAGCTTAAACCTTTGTATTAATAAATCTCAAAAATTACTAGATTGGAATCCTAAATTAAATTTTGATTTATCTGTAGAAATGACTACAAATTGGTATAAAGATTTTTATTTAAATTCAAAGCATGCAATGGATATTTGCCTTAAGGATATCAATAACTTTTTAAATTTATAGCTTCAAGAGGATAAAATAACATCAAAATTTTATGTTATTTTGGTTAATGAAGTATATAAATTATGGCTAAATCCAAAATTCTAATAACTGGAGCAAATGGAGTACTTGGAAATGCTTTTAGGAGAAATAAAAAACTTTTTAATGATTATGAGATTATTTATACAACTGGGAGAGATTGCGATCTAACAAGTCCACAAGAATGCAATAAACTTTTTGAAAAGATTAAACCGAATTTTGTATTCCATTTAGCAGCTAAAAGTGGTGGGATAGGTTTTAGCAAAGAATTTCAGGCCACATTATTTAGAGATAATTTATTGATGGCAATTAATATTGCCGATAATTGTGTAAAAAATAAAGTAAACAAATGTATTTTTACTCTATCTGTTGGAATGTATCCTGAGAATGCAGAATTACCAATTAAAGAAGAGTCTAATTTAACAGGAAATCCTCATTCATCTGGAACAGGCTATGCATATGCGAAAGCAATATTAGAACCTTTAATTAAAACTTATTCATCTCAATACAAAGTTAATTTTGTTGGTCTAGTCCCCAATGGGATATATGGACCTGAGGATAACTTTGATCCTGATCATTCGACTATGTTACCTTCATTAATAAGAAAGGCTTATTTATCAAAATTAAATAATGAAAATTTAGAAGTATGGGGAGATGGCACCCCATTAAGGCAATATACCTTTGTAGATGATTATGTTCATATTTATAAATGGTGCATAAATAATTTTAATCTTCCAGAAATTATTAACGTTGGTACTGCAGAAGAACTTTCAATTGATGATATTGCAAAATTAATTTGTAAGTCTTTTAAAATTGATCAAAGCAAAATACACTATCTTACTAACAAACCAAAAGGGATTTTCAGAAGACCAATGGATAATTCTAAATTCATAAAAGAATCTGGTTTTGAATTTACACCCTTAGAAAAGGGTATAAAAGAAACATGTTTATGGTTTGAAAAAAATGAAGACTTTATTACTATTAGAAATAAATATTAATTTTATTTTAAAAAAAATTCTCTTAAAAATACTATATAGACTTTATCTCATTCTGGGATAATAAATATTTATGTATATTTTCATTATTCTCAACAAAATTATGGGAGATAAGAATTGTGCATTTGATAAATTTCAGCTTACCTAAATTTCCCAAAATCCTTATTCTAGAATTTTCATCAATTGCTGATAAAGATTCATCTAAGAATAAATAACTAGGTTTCTGGTATAAAGCTCTTGCTAAGGAAAGTTTTTGTCTTTGTCCACCAGATAATAGATTCCCATTTTCTCCACACATTTTATTTGCAAATCTGAAATCTTTTCCAATAATCTCCCACATCCCTATCATATCTATTACTTCCTTTAGAAGTTTTTTATCACAATTCTCGAGTAAATTATTGTTAGTTATATTTCTCAAAATTGTATCATTACGAATAAATTGATTTTGAGATAAGTAAGCAATTGAACTCAATATTTTTTTCTTTTTTATTAATTCCTCATCACTAAGCTTCGCATTAATCCAAATAGGAATTCCTTGAATATAAACTTCTCCAGAATCTGGGGGTACAAGACCACAAATAATATCAAGAAGAGTTGACTTACCAGTTCCATTATTTCCAATCAAAATATTTACTCCTGATTTAAAACAAAAACTTAATCTCTTCAATATCACTTGATTCTTATTGTACTTAAAAGTTATATTCCTGAATTCAATTATATTTGAGGCATTATCACTCAGTCTAAATTTTTGATGATCTAAAATGTGCGTTTTATTTTTATTAAACAAGAACTTTATATCGTGACATACTGAGAATGCGAAACCTTTATATGCCATTACATTGGCCCAACTAGAAAATAAAGTTTGAATTACGCTAATTGCTCTTAAAAGGGAAAATAAAATTGCTGGATTACGAAAAACTTCTCCAAAACTATTATCCCTTAATAAAAAAATCACGGCAGATATTAATATAATAGGCTCTAAAATATACCTAGAAAAATTTGAGTAAAAAGCTATAAAACTTCCATTCATCCATGTTTTTTGGATCAACCTTTCTTCATTAGATATTTCTTGATGTAATGCTTGAGAAAAGAAAATTTCTCTAAAAGATGAAATTAGCCTTACATTGCCTAACATCAATTGGTTCAGGTTATCCTGATGAAATTCTGAAATTTTTGTTAATTTTTTCTTTGCAAATACAGAAATCCCCAAGAACAACAAGGCAGTAAAAGAGATTAATAAAATAGTATTAGTATCTGAATTAAATAAGACATAAATAGCAGATATTATAAGAGTTAAAGCACAAATAATTAGTTGAAAACAGGAAAATAATGAATGTATAGCCAACTCAACATGTTTTGAAAGCTTATTTATATAAAATCCCTTTTCTTTTTTCTTAAAGTTTATGTAAGGAAGTTGTAAATAAGAATAGACAAGATTTGTATGAAGACTTGTTCCTACACATGCTGTTGTAATTACTGTCGAATAAAGAAGTAATAATCTTGTAAAAGAGATAAAAATAATTGTTAGAATTATTAAAAGTGGTGGTGATAATTCCCAATAATAAAAAATAAAGTTTTCTTTATAATCAGCTGCAATCAGATAATATAGTCCTAAATCTAATAAAGTAACTAAAAGAGAAAAAATTAAATGCTGAGAGATCAGGTATTGTGATTTTATATTTACATTCTGAAGAATATTCTTTAAAATGTTGTAAGCATGAAACATAATAATTAAATATTTTTCTAAAATTAAGTTATAAAATGCTTTTAATTATTTTTTTTAAGATTAGCACCTACTAGCAGATTATATGGATTGTTTACTTGTTCACTCTAACTCAGCCAAGAGAGCTTATCAAAACTTAAGTAATAAATTTTCTGGAATCGAGCCTCCTACATGGTCTCTTTTACTAGCTGAAAGTTGCAGATCAAAAGGTTTTGAAGTAAAAATATTAGATTGTTGTGCAGAAAATCTTTCAAATGAGGAAGCAGTTAAAAGAATAAACGAACTGAAACCAAGAGTAACTCTATTTGTAGTTTATGGACAAAATCCTAATGCAGGGACAACAAGTATGATTGGTGCTAAGGAATTAGCTAGCGAAGTTTATAATGCTGAAATTGATACACATATATCATTTGTTGGCTCTCATATTTCAGCTCTTCCAAAAGAAGTATTAGAACTAAAATGTGTTGATTCAGTACTATTAAATGAGGGTGTTTATGCTCTATGGAACCTATTAAAATGTGATTTAAGCGAACAAGATCTAAAAAAAGTCAAGGGAATTGGTTGGAAAGATAATTCAAAGAGCTTAATAATAAATGATCCTGAAAGAATTGTCCCCCAAGAAAGAATGGATATTGATTTACCTGGATATGCATGGGATCTTCTTCCAATGAAAGAAAAGCCGTTTGATTTATATCGATCTCACGTTTGGCATGCAAATTTTAACGAATCTATGCGTTCCCCATATGCCGCCATATACACAAGCCTCGGTTGTGTGTATGGTTGTGAATTTTGCATGATAAATATTTTAAATAGAACTGATAATTCAGAAAACATATCTGCTACTGATAGCAGAGTAATGAGATTTTGGTCTCCGGAATGGGTATCAAAACAATTTAGGATTCTAAAGGATTATGGCGTTTCTACAATTCGAATATCAGATGAAATGTTTCTTTTAAATCAAAAATATTATGTTTCTATATGCAAGAAGATAATCGAAGAGGATTTTAATTTTCATATGTGGGCATATTCAAGAATAGATACGGCACGAGAAAAAGTTCTTGATCTTACAAGACAAGCAGGAATTAAATGGCTAGCTTTGGGAATTGAGGCGGGTAATCAAATGGTTCGGCAAGAAGTATCTAAGGGTTCTTTTAAGGATGTAAATGTAAGAGAAATTTGTAAGATGATCTCAAGACACGATATTAATATAATAAGCAACTACATAGTTGGATTACCTGAAGATAGATATGAAACTATGACTGATACTCTTAATCTTGCATTAGAACTAAATACTGAAATGATGAATGTATACCCATGCCAGGCATTGCCAGGATCTAAACTTTATACTATGGCTAAAGAGGAAGGATGGGATTTACCTAGTAATTATGAGGAATTTGCATTCTTATCTTATGAATGCAAACCTCTACCTACTAAGTTTTTATCTTCGAGAGAAGTTCTGAAATTTAGAGATTATTTTTGGGAAACTTATTTCAGAAATCCCGCCTTCCTAAAGAAGGTGGAAGCAAAATTCGGATTACAGCAAAGGTTGAATGTTGAAGAGATGGCTGGGCACAAGTTAAAACGTAAAGTTTGTGGAGACTAAAATTATTTCTTTAAAGATTATAAATCTTAGTC
Source organism: Prochlorococcus marinus str. MIT 9107 (assembly GCF_000759855.1). Classification (GTDB taxonomy): domain Bacteria; phylum Cyanobacteriota; class Cyanobacteriia; order PCC-6307; family Cyanobiaceae; genus Prochlorococcus_A; species Prochlorococcus_A marinus_N. The sequence continues at coordinate 165,240 of NZ_JNAI01000003.1, read as the reverse complement.
AACTTAAAAAATCTTTTAAAAAGAAATTAAACTTTAAATTCAAAAATCTTTTATGTCTTTAATATTAATAATTAATGAAAAAGAAAAAGATCTTAATGATGAGTTTAAATATTATTTTTTTCTTAAGTTTAAAGCTATATATGACAAAGCTTTTGGGAGAAATTTCACTCGTATAATTAATATCAAAGAAATTAAAAGTTACAATTTTAAAAATGGAGATTTTTTCTTACTGTGTTTTTATCCAAAACTTGGTGAACTAAAAAAATTAAAAAAATACATAAATGCTAGATATTCTTTTTTAGGGATGAATCTAGCAGATAGTCAACAATATTTAAAAGAAATATTTTCTTATTATGCAAAATTCTTAGATTTCTGTTTTACAGGAGAACTAGGAGAATCATTCATGTATGAATCATTTTATGGAATTGCATCTTTTCATCATCCTTTATTTGTTATTAGGACTAAAAATTTCTTCGAAAAGCCTACAAAGCTTGATAAATCAAATAAAAGAATTTTTGACTTCGTTCACTCTGGCAGAATTGATAATGAAAGAAGAGGAAGAAATGAAATTTATAATAATCTCAAAAATTCCAAAATTAAATTTTTATTTATTGGACCTTCTAAAAATTGTAAATTTTTAAAGATGAAAGAATTACATCTAAATTTCAGAAAATGTAAATTTGGTATCGTTAACGGCTCAGCTCCATCTTCGAATCCGTTATCCAAAAGAAAAATTACTTATCAACATCAGTTTAAAGGGAAAATTTTTGAATATATGATTGCGGGTTGTGTCCCAGTGATTGATCACGCTCCAAATTCTTATGCATTTGAACTTAAAGAAGGCGTAAATTATTTTAGATTAAGTGATTTTTCAAAGAAAAATTTAGAAAGTTTACTCGAAAATGACGAATCAGTAATAAATAAAATTAGGGAAGAAAATTTTAATTTAATTAAAAAATATTGTTCGATCAATAGTTTTAAAAAACAATTTAACCTATTTATGGAAAGTTCTATGTTACACACTTCTAAAAATCAAGAAATTACTATATTTGATGAATTAATGTGTAAAGCTTCATATGACTACAGCATACTTAGAAAAAAATTCTCTTTCTCAATAATATTTTCTGGATTTTACTTTTATAAAATATTTAATAAATTTTTTAGCAAATTCTAAAAAAACAATAAAACCTTTAACAAAATCTTTAAGAAACAATCTCATTAAGTAAAAATTTTGCGTAAGTTTTATATCTATATTTATCTGCAGCTTTAGATATCAAAAACTCATATATATTTCTTCTATAAATTTCTTTTTTTTCTTCAGACATTTTATTTACATAATTAGAAATTTGCTTTAAAGCTCCACTCTTTTTAATTCTTAAGTAACAGTCATTAGGGATAGAACTTATATCTGGACCATAATATATAGGTATTGAACCCGCCAGCATAGGGTCAAATAATTTTTCTAAAACAATTTTAGGACTTCCCAAAAAAGGTTCAATTGCTAATGAGAAATCATACTGATTTAATGTTTCAGATTTCAATTTAACCATCCCATTAGATTTAGTAGAATATCTAAAAATATTTATAAAATTCAATACTAATTTTTTAATATATTTGTTTCTTACTATCAAAAATATTAAAGGCATATCCATTGGAATTTGTCTTCTTTCCCATCCATTCCCATATAAATCAAATATTTTACTTTCATATAAATTTAAATCTTTTACAATTCTTTCTCGAAATAAAAAGGAGGAATTTTTGTTTAAAGCTGATTTATTACTAGCAATATAATTAATTTTTTTCTTCCTTTTTGAATTACTTATAAAAGATTTCATTTCTTTTATTTCGTTTACACTTGGAAGTGTAGGTAAGGTAAAAGTAGAAGTTTTATAGTTTCTAAATTTAAAATTTGAATCAATTGTATTAATAATGATTTTGTGAAATAAAAATGGGATAATTAACAAATTTCTACTTCTTGCTACTGGAGTATCTTCGATAATCAAGATAGTTCGCTTTTTAAAAATAATATTCCTTAAATTTATTTTTAATAAATTAATCAAATTTGGGATATCCCAGAAAATTATAAGATCATATTTAAAATGGTTTTTCTTATTATAATTTTCTAAATTTACATCAGACTTCTCGCATTCTTTAAAAAATTCAAGACCTCTTCTTGATCCTATTTCTCTTAATTCTTTTTTAGCATTAAAAACTCTTAAATCTTCTGCTTGCTTTTCATTATCTTTAAAGTTTACTTCTCCGTAATAAGAACTAATTCCAATTAACATCATTTCTAAACAAAGTAAAATTTTATCACAACTTAAGTTATGATCGGTCCTTAGCTTAAAATTATATAAATTTTATAGGATAGGATTTGTATTATGAATTTATTAGATAAAAAATCCTTAATAGATTTTGAAAGAAAGGTTGCTGATAATTTTAATGATGCAAAGATAAAAGCACCAATCCATCTTCACGGTAATAATGAAACTCAACTTATAAATATTTTTGAGAACATAAATCAAAAAGACTGGGTATTCAGTTCATGGAGATCTCACTATCATTGCCTTCTCAAAGGTGTCCCAGAAGATATCTTATTTAAAGATATTAAAGAAGGAAAAAGCATAACACTTATTTATCCAGAATACAAAGTTTATACAAGTGCTATAGTTGGAGGAATAATTCCTATTGCCCTTGGAACAGCTCTAGGTATAAAGAAAAAGAATATTAAAGACTCTATCGTATATTTATTTATGGGTGGAATGACATCAGAAACAGGAGTAGCTAATGAAGCAGTTAAATATGCTATTGGTCAAGATTTACCGATAGAGTTCATAATAGAAATTAATCACAAATCAGTTTGTACTGATACTTTACCTACTTGGGGATTAAAAGATTATTCACTTAAAGGGTCACCAAAGGTAAAATTCTACGAATATGATCTACCTTGGCCACATGCAGGGGCCGGCAAAAGAGTTCAATTTTGATTTCATGAAATATTTTGAAGCACTTTCTGAATCCATGAGATGGCTAGGAGAAAAAAATGACACCATTTTTATAGGTCAAGCAGTAAATTATCCAGGCACTGCTTTATTTAATACCTTAAAAGAAGTTCCCGAAGAGAAAAGAATTGAACTTCCAGTATTCGAAGAAACTCAACTTGGAATAAGTTCAGGATTATGTCTGACGAATTTTAGACCGATAAGTATATTCCCAAGATGGAATTTTCTTTTATGTGCAACTAATCAATTAGTAAATCATCTTGACAAATACCCAATCATGAGTGAAAACACCTTTTGTCCAAACCCTATTATAAGAACTGCAGTTGGATCTGAAAAACCCCTATTCCCTGGCTATCAACATATCGGGAATATGAGTGAAGGATTTAAGAAAATTCTTACAAATATAGAAATAATTGAACTAAAAGAAACAGATGATATTATTCCGGCCTATAAATACGCATATGAATACCCAAAAAAGAAGGCATTTTTAATTGTTGAATTTGCAGATTTCTATAACGAAAAATAAAATTAATGATTCTAAAACTTGTCTATAAATTCTTCTATAGTTTCATGAAGGCGATTAAACATTTCATTAGTCATCCCATGATGAACAGGCAATAAAACGCCTCTTTTCATAACTTCATCAGCATGATGTAAACCCGAGGATGTTACTCTTTTCTCTATTCCTTTACACATTGGTTGCTTTAAAATATTTCCAGTAAAAACAACTCTAGTTTGAATATTTCTTTTTTCCAAGTAAATTTGAAAATCATTCCTTTTAAAAGGTGCATCTTGAGAAATCAAGATAGGGAAAGCTAACCAAGACGTATTTACTCCTTCTGTTTCTATAGGATTTAAAAAGAATTGCTTATGTTTGTTGAAAAACTGAATTTGTTTTTTAAAGTTTAATTGTCTTGTATTGATATTACTCTTTAATTTTTTTAGTTGTTCTAGACCAAAAGCAGCTCCTAACTCATTTCCTTCTACATTATATCCAACAGTTTCGAAAACAAACTTAGCATCATAATCAATTCCGTTCAAATCGATGTTGAATCTATTTTCTATTGCCTCACTTTTCTCATCAAAAAGAGATGAACTCCTCCCCCAAGATCTTAAAAGCTTTGCAGATTTGAGGATTTGATCATCATTTATTGCCAAAGCTCCACCATTGCCTGCGCAATTAATAATATGTGACCCATAAAAACTTGTTATTGATATATCTGTAAATGATCCACTAGATCTACCATCTTCGAAAGTTGCTCCTAATGTATCCGCAGAATCTTCAATTAATAGAAGATCATATTTATCTGCTATCTTTCTCAATTTATCCCATTCGCAGAGATTACCCATTAAATTTGGAGCCAATATAGCTTTAGTTTTATCCGTAATTAATTCCTCAACCTGCTCAACATTTAAGCAATAAGTCAAAGGTTTAACATCTACGAAAACCGGTATAAGATGATTTTTTAAAATAGCTCCTATAGTTGTTGAAAAAGTTAGTGCAGGAGTAATAATTTCGGATCCTTCAGGAAAATTGCATGCTTCCACTCCAATTAGAAGAGCTGAAGAGCCCGAATTAACATATAAACAGTGTTTCTTATCGAATAAATTAGCTATTGCTTTTTCAAATTTTCTTGAGTAATAACCCATTTGAGTTGACTCTCCAAGACATTTAACTACTGCCTCTATTTCCTCCTCCCCATAAACCGTCTTGGCATATGAAATCTTCTCAATTTCTTTCATTATTTTTTTGTTTTATTTATAGTATTAAACTAGATTATAAAACTAAATTTATTAAAAAAATTATTTGAATGGAAACTTTTTTTAAAGCTTAATTTTAAAAAAGTTTTTCACCTGAGCGGAATTTTATTAGATTATATCTAATAGAATTAAAAATACGATCTATAAATTTAAAAGCAAAAGAATTTTTTTTATAAAAAACTATATATTGTATTTTAGAGAAATTAAACAATGCAAACTTCAAAAATATATTGGTATTTAAATTTTTTAGCCAAACCATCAATCTTAATCTAGGAATTGTATTCCTAACGCTACTGTCTTGCCCAGGATGAGTTCTGTAGAAATAGAGATCTGACTTTAAATTCATGACCATAAGTCCTTTCCTAGCGAATTCATATATAATCCTGACATCTTCATGCGGGCCTAGATAACTATTATTTTTAAAATATTTAATTAAACGAATTCTTTCGTAAACCATAGTTGGATAAACTATTGGCCTTGAGAAAGGAAGGAAATAACCCCTTAAAACTTGATTTTCATTTATAAAGTTAATTTTATTTATTGATTTATCCTGCCTATTGGGCAATAAAAGCCCTTTTTGATTAATATATTTTACTTTTGAACATAAAGAATTTGGTTGAAACTTTTTTAACAAGTTCAAGATATATATAGCCATTTGCGGAGAAAATAAATCATCATCATGGCAAAACATAATATATTTTGAATTTGAATAATTCAACAAAGAATCTATGTGTTCTCTTGCGGTTTTTAGCTTTCCTTTTTGTTTAATTAACACTCCTTCAAAGTTCTTCAATATTTGACTATGGTGTTCAACCAAACTTTCATGCATGGATATATGCTTTCTAACACCATCTTGAATTTTTAATTTATTAAAGGCCTTTATAGATTCTTCTGCGAAATAATCTTTACGGGTAACTTGAAGAAAAATATCAAACAATTTTAATCATGGAGAATATTATTAGATAGTAGTTTTTGTAGTTTTGTTATTAAATTATAAATTAATAAAATTTAATCATTTTCTGACAATAAATTAAGAGTAAAGAATGAAATTTTGATTTTTTCATTTTTTTATGGTTATCATTGACTTATTAATGTATATTTTGTAAACTTTTAAAAATAATTTACTTAAATGGCAATTTCAGATACTATTACTGTCGAAAATAATGCCATTAGTGAAATAGAGCAGAATAAGAGAGAATTTCAGAGAAATAAAAGACCCAGAGTTTTCGAAAAAATTGATAAGCATAATTCTGACACTCTTAATGGTTCTATAAGTCCCATTCTAAGATTAAAAATTAATCGATCTGCATGCAATATGCAGTGTCAACACTGTTGTGAAGAGCCTTACATGACAAGAGATCTTGTCAAAAGAACAGGGAAGAAAGATCCTAGAAAGCAAATGGAGTTAGAAGATTATCGTAAGCTTTCTCTAGAAGCTGATGAATATGGAATATTTAGATTTGTCATCACAGGAGGAGAGGCTCTCTTAGATAGAAAACTTGGTGATCTTATTGATATCTTAGACCCCTATAAACATTTAATCATTTTAGATTCGAATGGATGGTTTTTCGATGATGAAAAAGCGAAGTGGTTTGCTGACAAAGGTGGTTATAAAGTTCAAATTTCTCTTGATAGCATGAATCCTGCCGATCATGATGCATTTAGAAGGACGCCAGGTGCTCACGCAAAGGCTCTTAGAGCATTTAAAGCCGCTAAAAAAGCGGGTTTACAAATGCTTTTATCGTCTTGTTTAATAAAAGATAGAGTTTTTTCCGAAGAATTCGAAGAAATGATGGCTTTCTGTGCTGAAGAAGAAATTCCTCTTTACTTAACATTAGCTAAGCCTGTTGGTAGCGGTAAAGGCCATGATGAATGGGTATGTACGAAAAAAGATGTAGATTATTTAAAGTTCTTAGAAGACAAACATCAAATTTTTACTCATATGACTCCTTCATATGGTCATCCTGGGAAATGTATCACTGTTAAAGGAATAAATACCGTTAATCATGATGGAGAAATTATGCCATGCCCATTTATGGACATGTCCCTTGGGAATGTTACTCAAGAACCATTATCACTAATACTAGATAGGGGTATGAAAAACAAATGGTTAGGGCCTTATAGAGATGAGTGCATAATCGGTGAGAATTGGGAGTTTATAAAGTTTCATAATGATAAAGTTAATGAATGGTCAGAAGAGGTACCTTATTTACCAGTACCATATGAGAAAGGGTTTGCTTTAACAGATACTGTTGAAGAATAATTTATGTCCTATTTCAATGAGTTAGGTTGGAGACAGCCTAATAGTTCATATAGAACTTATAGTGATTCCAAGACTAACTATTATAAGCTAAATGAATTTATAAATCAGCCTCAAAAAATTCTAGAAGAATCAAAAAAATATTTCCCAAGCCTTAAAGATATAGACTCTACACTTTTTGAGAAGAATTTAGAGGAATTAACTAAAAGAATTGAATCCAATAAAGATTACAAGCCAATTCTTAAATCTAAATATTACCCTTTTATTATTCCTATAAATTCTAAAAAAATAGATATTGGAGAACAATTAGAAAAAGAATTACTACCTCTTGTAGAGAGATCATTTACAAATGAATTTCCTGATTGTCATTTTAAAATTACTATTCAAAATAATCTTTCTCTACAAGAAAGAATTACAATCTCTAAAATTTCAAGATATGAAAACTTAGTAAAAACAAATAATAAACATGTGATTTGTGGTTTTTATTTTCCTGAAGCTTTAATAGGCTATGATATTCCTTCTCAAAAGAAACAAATGGCGGATTTACCTGAATTTGATGGTATTTGTATAAGCGGAGCATTAGATGTGTGTAGCGCTCTAATTGGTAATCCGCAGATGCTAATTCACAAAGAAACTTATTCTCCAATGTTGTGCTTGACAGCTCTAGAACATCAAGACAGAAGGATAACTTGCTTGTTTAAATCCTATGGTCCACATCTAGAATTTTGGGGCCTAGGGAACCAATTACTTCCTGGCATAGATCAAGTTTCAGAACAATGGTCTGGAGGTCTTACTTTTTATCAGGCTATGGCTAAATAGATTCTTGACAATTATGAACTTGTCTCGAGTTTCCCTTGGGACGATGTTATTTGGATCATTGATAAGTAAAGAAAATTCCTTTTCTTTGCTAGATGCTTTTCACTCTTATGGAGGAAGAGCTATTGATACTGCACAGATGTATCCAGTCCCATGTACAAAAAACAAAATAGGGTTAAGCGAACTCATTATTGGTGAGTGGATAGAGATTAATAATGTAAGGACAAATTTATTTATTAGTTCAAAAATAGGAGGCAAATCTGAAAAAGTTCCTTTCCTAAACTCAAATTACAATAGAGTTTATAGCGAGATACATCTCAAAAATGAACTTGAGCATATATTATCCAGATTGAGAACAAACTACTTAGATGTTCTTTATTTACATTGGCCAATAAGAAAAACTCATAATTTTAGTAAAGGGATATCAACTAATCCTCAAAAACTTTATGAAATATCTGAACCCAATCTGGATGAAAATATTTTAAATCTTATAAATTTACAAAAAACAGGTTTAATAAAAGCTATAGGGCTTTCTAATGAAACTCCTTATGGTCTCATTAAACTGGTTGAAGTAACAAAGAAATATAATTATCAAGGTGATATTTTCATTCAAAACCCCTATAACCTTATAGCTACAAGTTACATAATTACATTACAAGAGATTTGTTTAAGAGAAAGAATAAAATTACAAGCTCACTCTCCATTAGCTTTTGGTCTTTTAAGTCAAAAAAATGTTGGCAATTTATTAGATAAGCCAAATATTGATATAAATTCTAGGAAATCTAGATATCCTGAATACTTTAGAAGATATGATTTAGCAAATCATAATGATTTTTTTCAGGATTTAGAAAAAATTTGCACAAAAACAAGCACAAATATTTATGACTTAGCATATGGTTTTTTATTAAATGATCCAACTGTATCTCATATAGTCATAGGGCCGAGAAATATCAAGCAATTAGAAACTTCAATAAAAAGCATTAAAAACTTTAATTTAAAAGATAAAACCCATATTGATTTCGTTTATCAATTATTGGAGAAATATTCAATATTGGCATTTTGATTAAAAAAATTTTTCATTATTTTCTTTTTATACTTAATAAAAGTTTTTACAAAAAATTTATAATTCCCCTTTTAGAAGTTTATAGTTTTAAAAAGAATATATAAATAATGAGAGTAGCTGATTTTATTTTTGATTATCTTAAGAATCTTGGGATTAGTAATGTTTTTTGCCTCCCTGGAGGTGGGGCTATGCATTTAAATGACGCATTGTATAAAAGTGGTATAGAAACTACTATTTGCTTGCATGAACAAGCTGTAGCCATATCCGCAGAATATTGGGGAAGAGTCGAAAATAATAAATTTGGAGTTGCTTTAGTTACGAATGGTCCTGGTGCGACAAATACTCTTACCTCAGTAGCTGGTGCCTATATAGAGTCAATTCCAATGCTTATATTATCTGGGCAAGTAAAAAGTACAGATTATCAAGCCCAAAAATCACTCCGTCAAACTGGAGTTCAGGAAGTGGCAACTTTATCAATGGCTGAGCCAATTACAAAGTATCAAGCAGTAATAACAGCTTCTAATCAAATTAAATCAACTTTAGATAGGGCAATATTTGAAATGCTAGAGGGAAGGAAAGGGCCTGTTTGGATTGAGGTTCCTCTGGATATTCAAGGATCAAAATATAGTGAACTAGAACAAATTCAAATTCCTAAAAAAAATAAAAAATATTCTGAAATTGAAAACATTAATTTGGAGGAATGGGCGCCTATTATTTCTTCAAAGAGAAGAATAGTTTTGCTTGCAGGTCAAGGCGTTAGACTCGATAATGCAGTAAAAGAATTAAATAATTTTATTGAAGAGAACAAAATAATATCAGTAAGCACATTCCCTGGGAAAGATTGCTTCGAATATGAAAATCCACTTTTTGTTGGTCATCCTGGTACTGTTGCAAAAAGATCAGCAAACTTAGCAATTCAAAATTGTGATTTATTGATTTCAATTGGTTGTAGTCTAAATAATATAATCACAGCTTATAACCAAGCTGAGTTTGCAAGAAATGCTGATAAAATAATTTTTGATATTGATAAAAATGAACTTAATAAAGTTTTACCCCCTAATTCATATAAGATTCAATCGACGGCCATAAACGCAATAAAAGATTTAAAAATAGCTTTTAAAAAGTATGGTGATACTTACAGAAAGAACTGTTCCGAATGGATAAGTTTTTGTAAAGACTTAAAAGAAAGATTCTCTTTTGAAAAAGATAATGCTTTCAGTCTTAATGAAGCTGCTAATCAAAAAGGTATAAATATATATGAGCTCATGGATGGATTATCTAATCCACTTAAAGATTTCAAATACATTGTTACAGGAAGTTCAGGTTTTTGTATTGAAGCTTTTTATGTTTTGTTCAAAAATAGTCTTGAACAGAGAATATTAATTGATTCCGGTCTTGGATCAATGGGATTTGGATTGCCAGCTGCAATTGGAGTTTGTAAAGCAACCAAAGAAAAAGTGATTTTAATAGAGGGAGATGGTAGTCTTCAAATGAATATTCAAGAACTAGCGACCTTAAAAGGCAATAATCTAAAATTGATAATTATAGTAATAAATAATAAAGGTTATTGTTCTATAAGAAATACCCAAGATGGATATTTCAAAGGAAGACGTTTAGGTAGCGATAAAAAAAGCGGTTTACATCTACCTGATCTGTCCAAAATAAGTAGTGCTTACAAAATAAAACACTATTTTTGTTACGATCTTGAGTCAATTAAGACAAACATAAAAATTAATGAAAATTTTGATGGGCCTTTAATACTAGAGGTTTTTACTTATCCTGATGAAAAACTACAACCTAAAGTAAGTTCAATACCAAATGAAAGAGGTGAGATGGTTACAATGCCTATAGAAGATATGTCGCCATTGCTTGATTTAAGTGAGCTAAAAAGATGGATGAGATACAGCAATCTACTGGATAGATCAATTGATGCCAGAAAATGAAAATTTGCAGGGTATGTAACTCTAAAGAAATAAGAGATTCTTTCACTCTCAACAATTTCCCTTCTTCTGCTCAGGGATGGACTAAAAACGAAATTGAGGCGAAAGTTTTAAAGGAGGATATAAATGTTTTTGAATGTAAAGAGTGTGGGCTGGTTCAAATTACAAATCAACCAGTCAAATATTATAAAGAAGTAATTCGGTCTTCTGCTTACTCAGAAGATATGAAATTTCAAAGATTAAAACAATTTAGTGCATTAAAAGATTTATATATTACAGAAAATAAAATATTTGCTCTTGAAATTGGAACTGGGGCTGGAGAATATTTGAACATATGTAAAGAACTTAATTGGGAAAGTTTTGGAATAGAATGGAGCAAAGAAAATATAAAAAAAGCTATTGGGAAAGAAAAAATAATAAATGGTTTTGTTGGCGAGTCAAATACTGAAGATTTAAAATTAAAACTATTCAATTTAGTAGATAAAGAAAAAATAAATTTCTGTTTTTGTCTAAACTTTATTGAACATTGGCCAAATCCAATTAAGTCATTAATGGAAATTAAAAAGTTGATTTCTAAAGAAGCCATTTGTCTATTTGAGGTTCCAAATTTTAATATGATAAAAGAAGAAAATTTATATTCTGAGTTTATACCTGACCATTTGAGTTACTTTACCATCAATAGTTTTTCATATCTTATTAACAAAGCAGGCTATGAAATTATTAAAATTGAAAATTTTTACAATGATTATATAATTTCATGTTACTGTAAACCAAAAAATGAAAGTGATTTAAAAAATTTAAATATTAAATATATGAGTGAAAAAGAAATGATTTCCAAATCAATTAATAAACTTAAGGGTAATATTTTTTTCTGGGGAGCAGGACATCAAGCTTTGGCATATTTATCAATGATTGGTACAAATAAAAATATAAAAGTAATTGATAGTGCAAAATTCAAGCAAGGAAATTTTTGTCCTGGATCTGGATATAGAATCCACGAACCTAAAATATTAGAGGAAGTTAATTCTGGTGACTTAATAATATCCTGTGGGGGATACAATAAAGAAGTTTTAAAGATTGCGAAACAAATAATAAATGGTAATTTTAATTTTTACTATATTATTAATGGCGAACTCAAAAGAATCCAATAGATAATGTGGAAAATTTTTCATTATTTTATAGATATTTTAATTAAACCAAAAAAAGGCTTAGGTAAAAGAATTTTCTTAATATTAAGTCAACTGACTCCAATAACGAATGTAGAGTTAATAATAAAAACTATTCACAATAAATCATTATTGATCTTTAGGGATGATGAATTCTACGGCCCTGGATGGCATTTACCTGGAGGGATTCTAAGGTTTAAAGAAAAATCAAGAACACGAATAATTAAAACAATAGAAAATGAAATTGGAGTTCTTTCACCTAAAATTCAAGATATAAAATTAATGGGAGTATATGAAATAGTTAATTTAAAAATGATAGTTAGAAGTCATTTTATTTCGCTCATATTTAAAGTAAATTTAGAAGAAAATACTCTTAACTTTAAAGACTTTAATCCTAATAAAGAATATAAGAATGGAGATGTGGCAGCACATACAGATTCCCCAAATAATTTAATTAAAGAACATTTAAAATATAAAGATTTAATTGATGAATCTTTATTTGGGAACGAATCAAGAAAGTATAATATTGCATATGATTATCATGAAATATGTTAGATCTTAAAAAATTTTCTAATACTAATATTTTGATTACAGGAGGTACTGGGCCATTTGGTATATCAATCTTAAAAAAATTAGATGCTGCAAAATGTTCTTTCAATATTTTTCTGTTATCAAGAAACAAGGAAAAAGTAGAAATTTTAAAAAATAGATTTTCAAACCTAAATCTATTTTATATAGAAAGTGAACTGCCATTTATTAACAAATCCTTTATAAACAAATTACCCAAAGTTGACTATGTATTACACATGGCAAGTGTAACTGCAAAAGAAAGCTATGAAAATATTGATCCGCTTTTAAAATTCAGACTTTTGTCCGAAGGAACATTAGATATTTGTAATTATGCTTTAAAAATAAAAGCAAAAAGATTACTTTTTACGAGTAGTGGCTGCGTTTATGGTCCTAACAATAATAATGAACCTTTAAAAGAAGATAGATCATTATTAGTTTCAAATAACACTTCTAAAAATAATAGTTTAATTATAGGTAAGATTTCTGCAGAATATATTTGCAATTATTTTAGAGAATTTAGTGACCTTGATACAAAGATTGCCAGATGCTTCAGTTTTTGTGGAGAGGGAATACCTGTTGACTTACATTATGCGATTGGAAATTTTGCACATCAAGCTATAAACAATAAAGATATCATAATTAAAGGTGATGGAAAATCTATAAGAAGTTATATGGACTTAGATGATTTAGCATTTTGGTTACTGAACCAATTACTTAGGGATTTTGAGAGTAATATTATAAATACTGGATCTGATGAAACAATATCAATACTTGAACTGGCAGAAAAAATTAAATTTCTCGCGAATTCAAATTCAAAGATAAAAGTTCTTGGAGAAAAAAATGTTTCTCTATCTAACCCACAAAGAAATTTTTATATACCTGATATAACAAGAGCAAAAAAGGAATTGAATTTAACTATTAAATGTAAATTAAATGATTCTGTAAAAAAATATTTAAATAGTTTGTATCGATGAGTTATATTATTAAATTGAATTTGTAATTATAATGAATTCTGTAGAATTAATTGCCGAAATTGGAATAAATCATGATGGTAGTATAGAAAAATGTAAGAAATTAATTGATGGCTCAAATCATTCTGGTTGTAAATATATAAAATTTCAATATAGAAATTTAAACAGAAGTTATCATTCAGAGAAGGAAATTGGTGATGAGATCCTAAGAAAAGAAATAAACAGATGTTTCATTAAACCACAAGATTTAATTAACCTAACGGAATATGCAAAAAGTCTTGGATTATTTGTAGGTATAAGTTTTTTTTGCTCTGATGATATAAATGATTTTAAAAAAGATTTAAAAAAATTTGATTTTTTTAAAATACCATCTCCTGAGATGAATAATACTTATTTGATTGATAAACTTTTAAATTTAGATAAGACAGTTTTTTGCTCTACTGGTGCTCATTCCCAATCTGATATTGATATTCTTATCAAAAGATATAAAGGGCAAAAAAATTTAATACCTATGCATTGCGTTTCTAATTATCCATTAGAAGCATTCAATTCTATTATTGGTTATATTAGATATTTAAAAAAAATATGGGGAGGGAAAGTAGGGTATTCAAGTCATGATAAAGATCAAATTGGGTGTATTGTGGCAGCATCTATGGGCGCCGATTATATTGAAAGACACGTTACTTTAGATATAAATTCAGATGGATTAGATCATTCAACAAGCTCTAATTTAGCAAAATTCAAATTATTAAATGAACAACTCAAACTTGTCTCATATCAGAGACTAGGAGACAATCCCAGAATAATAAATCAAGGAGAAATTATAAATCTTCAGAACCTTGGCAGGTCTTTCTACGCTATTAAAAACTTCAAAAAAGGTTATAAGATAAACGATAAAGATTTTGAATATAGATCTCCCAGGACAGGCTTAGGATTTAAAGAATTTAAAAATTATTTAGGTAAAGAAATATATTCTTCAATTTCTAAGGGAGAGGTTTTAAGTGAATATCACTTCAAGAAACCTGCAATAAAAAACTTTGATATCTCTGGTCTATTAAATAAAAAAATCAATAATATTTCATTACCTGTAAGATTACATGACATAGAAAAAATAAGAAAAATTTTCAATATCTCTAGTTATGAATGCCATTTATCTTTTGGAGAAGTTTTAAATAACAAAGATCTAAATTTATTTTTAAATGATGAAAGTTATTCGATACATATTCCAGATTATATCTCCTCTACGCAGTTGATAGATCCTTTTTCAGAAAATAAATCTACAAAAGAAAAATCAATTCTTTTGATTAAAAAAACACATGAATTAGGTACTTATCTCTATAATTTAACAGGTAAAAAGATAATAATTGTTGGTAGTTTTTCTATTTATAAAAAGAGCAAAAAAGAATTTTATTATTCCTTAAAGAAGTTGCATAATCAATTTAGTGATTATAGGGTGGAATTGTGTTTTCAATTGTTACCTCCATTTGCATGGTATTTTGGCGGGAGCATAAAAGTTGATATTTTTGATTCTATGGAAGACTATAAATTAATTTCAGATCTTAATCTTAAGATTTGTACAGATTTAAGTCATTTACTTATGTCTTCTTACTACTATAATTTTGATCCTGAAAAAGCATTTGAATTAATTGAGAATAATTCAGTGCATTTCCATATTTCAGGCGCTGATGGACCGGATGGCGAGGGTAAAGGACTTGAACATTTAAAAAATAATGAAAAAAGAATTCTGGATAAGATGATATTTAGTGATAAGTTATGTGTTATAGAAGTATGGCAAGGCCACCTAAATGGTTTTAATGGATTCAAAGAAGAGATAGAATACATCAATAAAGTTTACTCTTGATTAAAAATTCTCCACAAAAACATCTTATTATCGGCGGTTCGGGTCAAGATGGTTCACTACTTTCAAATTTCCTTATTTCTAAGGGACATGAAGTCCATATTACATGTAGAA
Organism: Prochlorococcus marinus str. MIT 9107; assembly: GCF_000759855.1. GTDB lineage: Bacteria > Cyanobacteriota > Cyanobacteriia > PCC-6307 > Cyanobiaceae > Prochlorococcus_A > Prochlorococcus_A marinus_N. The sequence continues at coordinate 149,719 of NZ_JNAI01000003.1, read as the reverse complement.
ACATTACTAGCTTTTCACTAGAACGTCTTAATTACTTAAAAATCAAAGACCGTTTAACTATTCATAAATGCGACATAAAAGATCTCAATTCATTCCAAAAAACATTAGAAAGTGTTCTACCTGAATATATTTATTTTTTAGCTGGTTATACTAAAACAGCTGATTCCTTTAGCGATATTTTAGAAGTAGCTGATAGCAACCTTAAACCAATTTGTTTTCTTCTAGATTTTTTAAGAAAAAATATACCAGATACACGTTGTTTATTTGCAGGCAGTTCAGAAATATTCGGCCAAGAGAATGTAAACGAGAAAGTGACCTTGAAATCAAAAGTTAATCCAACCAATCCATATGGCGCCTCTAAACTATTCTTATTTAATGTAGTTAAGCAATACAGGGATTACTACAACTTACCCGTAATGACTGCAGTTTTATTTAATCATGAAAGTGAATTAAGGAGTCATTTTTTTGTGACAAAAAAAATCACCAAGAATCTTGTAACTTTTACCAAAAATAACGACTATAGCTTTCAATTAGGGAATATTTCTTCTCAAAGAGATTGGAGTTCAGCAAAAGATTTTGTAAGATGTTTTTATTATGCTCTAAATGTAAAAACTAAAATAGAGGATATCTTACTTGCTAGTGGAAGACTAAGGACAGTAAGAGAATTTATAAATATATCTGCAAATTATCTTGGATTAAAATTAGTTTCTGAAGGGGAAGGAATCAATGAAAAAATTTACTGTAAAAAAAGCGGAAAGCTTATAATTTCAATGTCTCCAAGATTTTATAGAGAACTTGATACCCCTGGATTAGTTGGAGATCCTACAGATACTATAAAAAAAACTGGTTGGGAGCCAGAATATTCATTAGAAGAAATAATAAAAGATATGATAAATTATGATATTGAAAAAAGTAAATCCTAAATATTATGGTTTTAAAACAAAATCTATTTATTTTGGGAAGTGAGGGTGTAATCGGTTCAAAGATATGTTCGTATTTTGAAAAAGAGTACAACATTTTCAAATATGATTATTTATTAGGACATGACTTTACTAATGAGCAAATTGTAGAAAATATATTTCAGGAAAATTCCTGTTATGGATTAATTAACCTTTATGCTTTAAACGAACATGTGGGAATATCAAAACAAGCTCAATCATATGAAGATTTCGATATTGAGCAAATGAAAAAAATTCTATCAGTAAATGTTGTTTCCCTTTTTAATGTCTGCAGAACATTTTGTAAACACAATTCATATGGATCAGTGATAAATTTTTCATCAATTTACGGATTAAGGCCCCCTAACAATAATTTATATGAAGGGAAGGACATGAAAAGTATTTCTTATTCTGTTTCCAAATCTAGTGTTATCCCTTTAACTCAATATTTTGCCAAAAACATGCCGAATGGAGATTATAGATTTAATGTTATTGCACCTGGAGGTGTTTTCAATAGTCAAAATAAAGATTTTGTTGAAAAATATAGTTCTAAAGTACCTTTAAAAAGGATGTGCTATCCAGTTGATTTAATAGAGCCAATTAGATTTTTATTAAGTAAAGGTTCCTCTTATGTTAATGGCATAGTTTTACCTGTAGATGGCGGGTTTAGTCTTTGAAAAAAAATTTCCTGTTTATTGGATTTGGCTCTATAGGGCAAAGACATTTTATAAACATCAAAGAACAAATTATTGATGGTGATTTTTATGTTTATATTGGTGAGAACAAAACAAATATAACAATAAGACCTAACTTTAATATTATTGAAAGTGAACTTAAATTGTTAAGTTCGAAAACTGAATTACAAGAAAAAATAAGAAATTTTAAAAAAGGCGACGTTATTTTTATTTGCAGCAGATCGTTTGAACATACAGAAAATTTATTAACTATATTTGATAGTTCAGTAAAAAATATCTTAATAATAATTGAGAAGCCTTTAGCTACCAATCAAGAAAGTTTGGAAAAAATTTCAAATCTTAAAAATAATAATAATATTTATGTGGTTTCTCAATTTAGAGCTAGTAAATCATTTTATTCCTTAGATAAAATGATTACAAGAAAAACTTATGGAGACTTAATATCATTCAGTTTTTTAAATCATGAAGCCATTCAAACATGGCATCCTTGGGAGAATTATTTAGAATCTTACTCCACAATTAAATCTATGGGCGGAGGTTGTTTATTAACACAAATACATGATCTTGATATTCTTTATAGCTTAATCGGCTTACCTGTAAAATCAAATTTTTTCATTGGAGATGGCAATAATTTACGAATTGATGCAGATGACTATTATCTAGGTTCTTTTTTGTACGATACACAGCCATCAATCTTTGGTTCTATATCATCTTCTTATTATTGCTTTAATAAAACGAAAGTTCATTCATTTATTTTTGAGAAAGCCTTTATTAAGTGGGATTTGAATCTTGATATTTTAGAAATTAATAATAAAAAAAATAAAGATGGAAAATCATTCGAAAGAAATAAGCTATTTCAAAAAATAGCAAAAGAAGTAATTAATATTTCCAATTCTTTAGAAAGGAATCAGACTCATCAATCTAATAAATATAGTGGTCTAGTTAAGATAAATGATTCTTTTAAATTATTAGAATGGTTGTTCCTAAATACAAAAAATTAATTAATCCATAAAATTATTTCATTTCAGATAATTTTCTATAAATTCTGAACTTTTTAAGTTCTCAAACAATAATTCAATTATTTTTGATGAATACTTTTCATAATTGTTCAAGAATTCAGTGAAATTTTCTGGAGCAGTTTCGTTTGCATTGTCTGAAATAACTCTTAGAACTGCCCATGGAATATTTTCTTGTTCTGCAACTTGGGCCACTGCAGCCCCCTCCATTTCAACAGCTGCCAAATTTGGAAGGACATCTTTTAATTCCTTTATTTTTGAAAAACTTGAAATAAAACTATCTCCCGTTCCTATCAAACCTTCATTTATAGTACCAAATTTTGAAAGATGTCCTTTAATTTTCTCTTTTTTAAGAGTATCCAATATCCATTTCTGGAATTTTCTAGGAGAACATAATTTATCAACCTTTAGAGAAGGTATAACAAATCTTTCAAATAGAGGCCTGGCATCTAAATCGTACTGTACTAAATCTTTTGCGATTATAAGATCCCATTGCTTTAAATCAATACTTGTTGAGCCTGCAACACCAGTGAATATTAAGAAGTCAATACTACAATTTTTATTGGGTGTTGATATTAATCTAGTTGCTGCTCTTGAAGCACTTACTTTTCCCCATCCACTCCAAACAAGCGATATTTCAAACTTTATATTTCCAATACTTTGAAACTTCCAATACCCTTGATATATTTTTAAATCACCAAATTCCTTAATTTTCACATCTGTTAAATAATCTAAGGTGTTTCCAATTTCCTGGGGCATTGCACTAATTAAACCAATATGAACACTTTTCATAATTTAAAAGTAAATATTTAGTATTATTCTAATAATTTATCAAATACCGAGAATGTTAGAAAATCAACTTCATAAGCACATAGATACATATCCTAATTTTCCAAAAGAAGGAATTAATTTCAAGGATATTACTCCCATTTTTAGAAATCCAAAAGTTTTTGATATGGTAATTGATAAATTTGCAGAATTCGAAAGTTCTCATAAAGCTGATGCTCTAATAGCTATTGATGCAAGAGGTTTTTTATTTGGTTCTGCATTATCTGCAAGACTAAAAAAACCACTTATTTTGGCGAGAAAACCAGGGAAACTCCCTGGAGATCTAACGACAAGAACTTATAAGTTAGAGTATGGCGAAAACTCCCTTTCTCTTCAAAATAAATCTTTGGATGGTTATCAAAGCTTTTGTATTATTGATGATTTACTTGCAACAGGAGGTACGGTTAATTGCGTAAAAGAAATAATTGAAAGTAAAAATAAAAAAATAACTGGATTAATTATTCTTATTGAATTGCTAGAATTAAGTGGGAGTAAAAACTTTAATTTCCCTGTGAATTCTTTGATAAAATATTAATTTCCAAATTGAAATATTATTTTTTTTTACTTATTCTTCCATAATTATCCTCATATCTAAAAATATCATCTTCTCCTAAATAATTTCCACTTTGCACCTCAATTAATACTAAGGGTGAGTCTCCATTATTAGATAATCTGTGTTTTGATCTTGGAGGAATATAGGCACTTTGATTGGCTTCTAAAATTATTGTTTTTTGGTCTATTTCAACTTTTGCTTTGCCGTTAACTACAATCCAATGCTCAGATCTATGCTCATGCATTTGTAATGATAAAGATTGATATGGTTTTACCGAAATCTTTTTCACTTTCCAATTATGATCTTCAGCTATGGAAATATAATTCCCCCAAGGACGAAAGATTTTTTTATGTTCTTTACCCTCATTTAAATTTAGCTTATCCAAATCAGTAACAATTTCTTTAACGTCCTGAGAACAATCTTTATTGGCAACAAGAATTGCATCACTAGTTTCAATTACTACAAGATTTTTAATACCTAAAGCAACTAATAATCTACTTTCACTTTTAATTAGTGAGTCAAAAGAATTCTTAATTAAAACATTACCTTCCAAAGAATTATTTTGAAGATCTTTTTTTGAAGTTTCCCAAACTTTATTCCAACTTCCAATATCACTCCAACCTGCATCTAATGGAATAACAGTTCCTAAATTAGTTTTTTCCATAACTGCAATATCAATAGAAATATCTTCACAATAAGAAAAAAATTCTTTATTAATTCTCTGAAAGTCTAAGTCAAACTTACTTTTTTGAAGAGCATTTTCACAATTACGAATAATCTGTGGTGAAAAATTTCTTATTTGATTTAAAATGTTTTTTGTTTGAAATAAAAAAATACCACTATTCCAAGTAAAACTATTATCGTTAATAAATTCTTTAGCTAATTCAATATCAGGCTTCTCAAAAAATCTTTTTATTTCACTCCCTTGTAAGGAAATAGGATCCAAATTATTCATCGCTTGAATATATCCATAACCTGTCTCAGGTGAATTTGGAACAACACCAAAAGTAACTAATCTTCCTTTTTCAACTTCCTTAATACCTGACCTAATTGATTTTAAAAAATTCTCACTATTTTTAATCTCATGATCTGAAGAAAGCACTAATAAGAAAGGATCATTCCCCTCCTCTTTAGCTTTGATTCCTGCCAAAGCTATTGCAGGAGCTGTACCTTTTCCAAAAGGTTCTAATAGAATAGATTTGGGTTTTATTCCAATTTCTCTTAATTGCTCAGCAACAATAAATCTATGCTCTTCATTACAAATTATTATTGGATCATCAAGATTTTCAAGCTTTTTAATTCTTTCAAAAGTATTTTGTAAGAGTGTCTTTGTATTATCATTGCCAATTTTCAAATATTGTTTAGGGAAGCTGGCTCTTGAAAGAGGCCATAGTCTAGAACCTACCCCTCCACAAAGGATTACAGGAATTATTTTCTCTCTCATAAAATCAACTTTTATATAATTATTGTATACTTTTTTTTAAAAACTAAATATTTAATTTTTAAAATTATTACGTTAAGAATATAACACTATTTTGCCTTTAAGTTTAAATATATTTATAAATAACTAATTGCTATCTTTTCTTAAAAGAATATCATCAAGATAATATCTAAAGTTTACAATTTTTATTCTTATCCCTGATGTATAATCATAAAAAAAGAAAAGGCAAAGGCATATTGAGGAAATTGTGATCATACTTGTAAAAGAAGCGGCTATTCCAGCGCTTACAAATATTCCTGAAGATATACTTGGACTTATTGAATAAAAAAATATATAAATCACATAAGAAATTGCCAAAAAGAAAATAGATAATAATAAAGTTCCAAGGTTTAGATTAAATAAATATTGATTAAATATTCTTCTACAAATTGCTTTAAACCAAAAACTTAAAATTGGAATTATCATTTTATTACTTTCCATAGAGGTTATCCAATTTTTTCCATAATTTGCTGCCATGGGAAATTGATATATTTGACACTTAAGCGAGCAGCTTTTTTCCAAGAAGCTACTCTCAAAAAGATACCTTGAAAAAATTTGTGTATTTGTATTTACTGAAAGTAAATACTTTAAGGTCAAAGAGTTTGTAGCGATAAATCCATTTGCGATATCAGTTAGTCCTCTACAATTCAATCCTACTCTTGCTATTGGTTCCAAAATTAACGATCCTATTCTTCTTATGATAGGAATCTTTGTAAATCTGTTTCTAAAACAATATCTAGAGCCTTTCAGCAAGAACATTTCGTTCTCTTCCCTTGAAATTATAAATGGAATTATCTCTGCTAAATATTCTGGAGGGTGTTGACCATCTGCATCTATTTTAATAACAGCATCACAATTATCTTTTAATGCCTGATAAAAACCCGATTTAGAGGCAAAGCCTACTCCAAGATTTCTGGAATGATGAATTATTTCGACATTAAATTTCTTGTCAACCTCTTGCCAACTATTTTTTGGGCAACAATCATTTATTAAATAGATCTTTGTTGTTGCAATATTGGAAATTTTATTTGTGGTATCAATTATTCTCTTAACAACTGAATTTATTAACCCATTTGCTCCGTAACAGGGAATTACTATCCCAATAATTGGCTTCATGAATATAATATTTTGACTTTTTCAATTTATATTAATAATATACCAATTAAAAGTTTTTGTAAAAATTATGAAAAAAAGGCCTATTAATAAGAGGTTTATTAGTGAAAGTATAAGATATCCACTATATTTCTTTTTAATTATACTTTTTATATTTTTTACATATACTTTATTTCATCCCATACCAACTCCAATCTCCGCAAAAACTATAGGTTTGGGAGCAGATTATCTTGCTATTGGTGATAGAAATTTTTATTTTCAGGAGAATAGTAGTTTATATGGTTACGGCGATAATGGCTCAATAAAAGGGAGTTTCCTTTACCCATATATACTTAATTTTTTAGCATTCATTACCTCAAAATTAGGTTCATCTACAATACTTTGGAATACATTAGTCATATTTTTAGCAACTATATGTGCACTAGGATCATTATTTTTTATAGATAGATCAGCAAACATAATATTTGATAAAGGAACCGCTAAAATTGCATCTTGGATTTTTGTTTTATGTCCCTACACTATTTATTATTGTTTAAGTGGAGGAATTACCATTTATATGACATTTGGTGTTGCTTTTTCAACATATTTAATATCAAAAAGTAACTTATTTAACCCTTCTAAATTTGCACACAAAATCCCATTAACAATTTCACTTTTATTGTTAAATGTATTATTTTTGTCTTCAATTAGACCTACAGGATCAATTTTTTCAATCGTTGTAATATTTCTATTAGGGGCAATAATATTAAGTAAATCTCTTAGGAAATTAATTAGTTTATCAAGAGTCGAAAAAATAATTATCTATTCAGTATTTTCTTTTTGTTTAGCTTATTGTTTTTATCAATTGAAAGTTAATACAAATTATTTAACTTTTACATTTAACAATTTTGTTTCAGAGGGAGGTACTTTTTTTGGAATAGAAAGACAACTATTAAGAGACAAGATAACTTCATTTGCTAATGAAGATTTAAACTATATTAAGTCCTACTTTTATTTGATCCTTTGGAAAGTAATTGATTTTGTAGCTGGATTAAGTGATATTAGAGATTCACATTCTCTTTATGGATTTAATGCATTATTCCCATCAATTTCAAGAATATTTGTTGGCATTTTTATAATTTACCCTATAAATTTATTAGCTTTTTTTGGGATATTTATTTATTTTAAAAAGATTTTTTATTATGGGCTTTGGATTAATCTATTTGCTGCAATATTGTGTTTAGGACCTAATTTATTAGGCGTTGCTTTTACAAGGTATTTAATAATGATTTATCCACCTTTAATTATAATATCTGCAAAAACATTTGGGCTAATACTGAATGAATTGAAGAACCAAAAAAATTTAAAAATTTCTTAAAATATTAAACCTTAATATTTAAAATCAATTTGCTTAAAAAATTTAATTTCTTGCTATGTCCTTTTTAAAAATTAAAAAAATTCAAACTTGCCTATTAAGTATGTGATCTGTCCCATCAAATTAATTTAATATGAAATAACGTCCTTAAATATTCTTCATTTTATTTTAAAATAAACAATTGATTGATCACACTGTATAAAGTACTATAGGAATTACGACAGTTACAAAATGAATCTTCAGATTGATTGATATAACTGTTTTTTTACGATATGGGGCCATAGCTCAGCTGGTAGAGCACCTGCATGGCATGCAGGGGGTCAGCGGTTCGAATCCGCTTGGCTCCACTTAATTTTCTTAGTAATAGCAATTAATTTAAGAGATACATTCTTAGAAAGATAACTTTTCTTTAATTGAATTTTGAATTAGGTCTGTCATATCATCATCGTTATTATAACCACTTCCATCTATAAAGCTATCTCCTAGAAAAAACAATTGAATTTTCATGATCATATTCGTAGTAATCTTGAATATCTCTTGGCCCGATATTATTTGAAGCAATACTAATATCAAAGAATGATTTTGCATGTCTAGAAGTTGAGTTTATCCTCAGCCAAAAGTCCCAAGATTACTTCTCTTTTTTAAAACTTTCACCTTGATACTTTATATTTTTAGATTTACTGTATTCCAATTTTTCAAATTTATTAGGTATTAAATCAGCACATAAAAAAAGTTTAGACTACTTCTAGACTCCCAAATATAAGGAAGAGAAAAATAAAAAAATTTTTTATTATTTTTTTCATTCTTTTAATTTTTTTTATTATTAGAATACTAAATAAATAGTTTGCAAATCTATAAAACAGAAGTCTTACGAAGATAATCAATAAAACTTATTCTTAGAATTAGTTAATAATGATAATTTAAAAAGTATTTACCTATTTAAAAAATTCTGTATTATTCTTAAATCTAACATTAGAATATTTAATAATCTGGACAAGATTTCTTAAATGATTTTCCATTCTTTAAATTATATTTTTTTATTTCTTCCTGTAACTTTAATTTTATACAATTTAAGCTCATTAAATAAAATTAGGAATATTATACTAATTTTAGCAAGCTATATTTTCTATGCATGGGGCAACCCTTATTTATCATTACTACTATTATCTTCTTCAATAATTGATTATCACATTGGTAAAAAGATAGATCATATTAACCAAATTTCAGATATTAATTCAACTCAAGAGAATACTGATAAATTAGTAAATAGAAAAAAGAGTTTACTAATTATTAGTATTTTTTTTAATATTGGTCTTTTATTCTTTTTTAAATATTGGGATTGGTTCTTTGGTGTTTCGATCTTGGCTTTATCAAAATTAGGCCTTAATATTTTTGATATCAATTCAGTAACATTTCAACATCAAATACAAGTTCCTCCTGGTATTTCTTTTTATACATTCCAAACATTGAGTTATACATTAGATATATACAAAGGAGAATTCAAGGCTAAAAAAAGTATTGTTGATTATTTTGCATTTGTTGCATTTTTTCCTCAATTGATTGCAGGTCCAATTGAACGAGCAAAAGATTTATTACCCCAATTAAGTAAATTCAGAAAACCAATTACCTCCGAGATGGCTGAACATGCTTTTTTTCTTATTTCATGGGGGCTTTTTAAGAAACTAGTTTTTGCTGATAACCTAGGACATTTGGTTGAGAGATGTCTAGAAAATATTGAAACTCCAGGATTAGGCCTTACTTTATTAATCGCTTTTTCTTTTCAGATTTATTGTGATTTTAGTGCCTACACTGATATTGCTAGAGGTACGGCTAATTTATTTGGCATTCAACTAAAACGAAACTTCCTTACTCCTTATTTCGCAATAAATCCAAGTGACTTTTGGAAAAGATGGCATATCTCACTTTCGCAATGGGTTAGAGATTACATATATATTCCATTAGGCGGAAATAGGGGGTCAAAACTAAAAAATACTTTAACTGTTTTAATAACAATGGCAATTATGGGATTATGGCATGGGGCAAGAAAATTCTTCCCAATCTGGGGTATTTATAATGGTTTACTTTTAATTTTTTATAGGATAATTCCAGTTGACAAGTACTTAATAAAAACCTTTGGGAATATTAAGGGCAAAATCGTTGCGATTTTAATAATGTATTCTTTTACTTTATTTGGCTGGCTACTATTCTTTTCAAGAGATAACGACGATTTTATTTCAATATTAAATTCTATTTTCTCTACTTTTTCACTTTTATCAGCATCCAAAGAATTAATTATTAGTTTTTTTGGAATTAGTTATGGGCTAATCATTTTTTGTTTGCCAATTTTAATAACTGAATTTATCGGGTATAGATTCAATCTTGAATTTGTTGATATAGCTAAAAAAGTGGGGCCAATTTCTAAACTAATAATATACTTGTTAATAATATATGGTATTTTATTTATTGGTTCTAGAGGTAGTTATGATTTCATTTACTTCCAATTTTAGTTAAAATAAAATGAAATTAAAAGTTCATATTTTTAAACCCTTAATTTTCGCTTCTTTAATATTTTTATCTATAGAGGTTATAACTTTCTTTAGAATTGGTAAAGCTAAAATTACTGAAGCATCTATTGAAAATACATTTTTCGATAATAAATTCAAAAAATTAGACGTTGGTCAGAAATACTTTGTCCTTTACAAAAGTCAGATTTTTAAAAATAATAATGCAGATTTTATCCAAATTGGAGATTCTTCTGGTTTTTTTGGAATAAGGCCTAATATTATAAATACTTATTTAAATGGACTTGATTTTCTTAATATAAGTTGCTGCGCAGATTCAGGCTGGGATGGGTATGTTTATCAGGCTAATTATTATTTAAAAAATAACCCAGACGCAAAATATTTAGTTCTGTATACTTCCCCATATTCTCTTCCAATGCAATATAAAAAAGGATTTTCTGAAGACCTTAATCATATATTTGGAGATATTAAAGATAAAAACTTCTTCAAAGTTTTTAACTATATTCCAACTTTGTATTATAGAAAAAGGGTTCTTAATTTTTTATATCAAAATAGTATTGAGGATAAAGAGAAAGAATATAAAAGAGCAATGGATAATCTTGGGATAGCAAAGAATTTCGAATCTTATACTGGATATAAATATGAACAACTACTTGAATATTTAAAATTTTCTAGGGGTTGGCTACCGTTTGATAGAAAAGATGGTTGGAAAGATATGCCAATCGCGAAATGTGGGCCTTCTATTCTTAGGAATTTTTATGATGCTTCAGGAAAGCCAACTTTGAACAGCGCCCTCCAGAAAGTAAAAAATATTACTGATAGATATGATGTAAACCTAATAGTTATTTTCAATCCAGTAGCTTGTGAAGATTCGGAAAAGATAGTACCTATTCATAATGATCTACTAACATTTAAAAAATCAAATCCTGATGTTTTTATACCCTTTGACTTCATAAATTCTATTGATAAAGAGGAATTTAGCGATCATTGGCATTTAACACCAAAAGCGTCAATTTTTCATTCGCATAAAGTTGGCAAAGTTCTTGGAAATTATATAAATACATCTGAATAAAACTAATCAATTTTAAAACTATTTAGTATATATCAAAATTTATATCTCTCAAAAAGATTTCAGTGTCTTTAATGCTTCTAAATACAATTTTTTTTTCTATTTAAATGAATAGCTTAAAGAATATTTTAAGTATATTATTACTAGATCGATAAAGGATATCATTTTAGGTAAATATAAAAAATAAAAGCTATGGAATTTGATAAAATAATTATTAGCTACGATATTTATAAATTAAGCTATTTACATAATATAAAACCTTTTTAAACAAAATATTTTTCTATAAGCTAATTATTAATGAAAAATCTAATACATTTTGACAAAAAAATTTCCAACAAATTTCCATTTATATTTTTGTTCTTTTGTTACTGGATTAATACTTATACATCACTTGGATCAAAAATAATTCTACATATTTCTAGTGAAGATAATTTATTTGAGAATCTATCTTTTGTTCTCATTTTTCTATCGGCTTTATATATATCTAGAACAATAAATTTAAAAAATATAAAAGATATTTCTTCAAAAAACTTTACACTTATATTTATACTTGTATTTTTTATTATCTGGGCTATAGAAGAGGTTTCCTGGGGCCAAAGAATTTTTAATTTTTCTTGGGACAAACTTTATAGTATTAATTTTCAAAACGAAATTAATGTTCATAACTTGAATATTTTTCAACCACATCTTCATAAAAGTTATTACATATTGGGATTCATTGTAAGTTTCATGTGTGTTTTAAAGAAAAAAAGAAAAACGAGCTTACTCCCAGATAAATCAATTCTTTATTTCTTCTTACTTCCATCTCTTTATTATTTTATAGGAGAAATAATTCTAAACTTTCCACAAGAAATACAAGGGGAAATAGTTTTAACAAGTCACATTTTTTACTTTCAGGAACCTAATGAGTTTTTACTTGCCCTAGGTGCTTTTTTGTATTCATTGAGACTTTATAGAATTAACAAAAAAAATATTTCAGAAGTTTAAAATTTATATATTTCAGTTCTGAAGATTAATAACTAATTGGGGGAAGTTAGAAATTACTACTTATAGGCATCAGTTATACTAAAATTAATATAATTTATAAAATGATATTAATTGAGTTCTTTAAAGATATTAGGATTCAAAACGGTTATAGTAAAATATAAAATTATTGATAAATAAAATTAAACCTAAATTTCATATATATTTGACTAATAAAGGATAGTTAGTATTTACTTATTATTACCGCAAAAAGACTTTTAATATAATAGTATTTTTTGTTTATTTAATTTTTTATTGCTAAATTATAATTATAAAAATATTTTAAAATATTTTTAATACCATATATTTTAGGATTTCTATTTATAGTTTTTTATTTGGGTAAATTTAAAGAACATTTTTTAGAATAACTTTTATTCAATTTAGGTATTACTTAAAAAGTAAATTTTCATGAATAAAGTTCTTACTCCTTAATTTTTTGTATTTCTTTTTTTTATATTATTCATTTCAATAAATTCAGGAAAGAAACTAAATCTTTATTAATTTATGAGCCTTATAATCGAGAAAAAAAAACTTTTTAATCCATTTTTAAATAGGGGGAAAAAGTTTTTAATTATATTTTTATTTTTAATTAATATTCACCCCATTATAAGTGCTCCAATAAGATCAAATAATTCGGAAATTAAGTCTGTAGTTTTAGGCCACTTGTATCCAATTATGCGACATAATCCAAAAATATTAGAAATACTTTTTGAAAAAATTAAAATATTGGATCCTGATTTTATTTTCATCTTAGGTGATTCAAAATTATACAATAAAAATATCATAAATAAATGGCGTAAATATTTTGGCAATAAAGTTTTTTTTGCCCCAGGTAATCATGAGATAGTTAATGGAAATCTTGATCAATTCATTGATAATGTAGGATACAAAAATACTGTGGTGGAAACACCTATAGTAAGATTCTTAGTAGGCAATTCCAATGCTCACTATTCCGAATTAGTCAGTTTTATTGAAGAAAGTAATAATAATAGAATAAAGAAACCTAATATATTATTAATTCATCATCGAATTTGGGATGATACATTGACAAGCCCAAGACCATATCTTCATGATAAAAGTTTTTACCTTAAGGATATATTCCCGACTTTAGAAAAATATGTATCAACAATCTTTGCCGGTAATTCTAAACATCAATTTTTTGCTGATATAGGAAAAGGCATATCAGGGAAACAAAATATGAATCTTATATATTGGGCTGATAGGATTGGAAATATAAATGCTTATTCAGTTGGGATTGGTCAAGGTAGACCAAAATTGGGATTCGTCGAAGTATTGTCTAATAAAGAAAATGAAGCAATAGTTATTCCTCATCATATTCAAACCGAATTTAAAGACCCACTTCCAATCAATAAGCTAGTATTGCATCCAGGAAGTGTCTCCCCAGCCAAGATTAGATCTAATAAAATTGCTGGGAATATAGAATCAAATTATTTAGATCTCAAATATAAATTTAAAACAAGCCGTTTTTACAGACATTACAAAAAATTACGAAAAAATAGAAAATACTTCCTTTACCTTTTTTTCTTTTTGATTGGCGCTTTTTTTTCATTAATGACTAAAAGAATAATAAGGTAAAATAAATTCAAAAAAAACACCTAATTCATGATGTGTGTTATATAATTAGGTATATTTTTTTTAAGAATTGAATAATACAATTTTAGATCAATTATCTGTTACGACTGGAGGTACTTCGGTAGTTTTATTTTCTTATTCTATTGTCTTGTCGTTTATTTTATCTTATATACTTTCTAAGTCTTATATATACTTTTCTAAAAGCCTTTCGAATCCTTATTCATTATTTAGAGTTTTACCTTTAATTGCTATAGGTACAACAATTATAATTGCCGTAATCAAATCATCATTAGCATTATCTCTAGGCCTTGTTGGGGCTCTCTCAATAGTAAGATTTAGAACTCCAATAAAAGAACCTGAAGAGCTATCTTTTATTTTCTTCTCAGTTGGGATTGGAATTGCCTGTGGTGCTTATCAATATAAAGCTGCCATAGTGGGATTAGCTTTGATAATAGTTTCTTTGTATTTATTAAAAAGATTTGATAAGAAAGTCTCTGAAAATAATTTAATTAGAATTTCTATAACTTGCATTCGTCCAGAGGAAACAAGTGGGCTAATTAATTTAATAACTAAATATTCCAAAACAGTTGATTTTAATAACTTATCTGTAACTAATGCAGATACGAATCAAAATACATCACTAGCTCTAACAATAATGCCTATAAATAAAGAGTTTACTAATATAGACTATTTAGCAAATGAAATCGCAAAAACTTTTCCATCAGCATCTTTTACTATTCTTGATTCCCAAAGTTTTTAAATTTTAAAATAATTTAGAGTAATGAATATTTTTAAAGAGCAAGATAAAAACAGTAAAAATAACTATACAAAAGTTCAAGAATATTTTAAAAGGAGATTAAAAAAAAGAGTTTTATTTAAAGTTTTATTTTCATTATTTTTCGGAGTAATAATTTTTACTCCACTAGATTATTTGAACACTAACACATCTGGTAGGCCTATAGATAAATTCCGTATGTATTTATTAGCTACTATTGGAAAATTGGATAAAAGAGCACAATTTATAGCCACCGAAAGTTTAGATTTTGGAGATAGTTTATATAATGTGGGCTTAAATTATATTAGATCTGTATTCGTTAATGAAGATATATTAAACATAAATATAAGTTTTAAAAATTTTAAAAAGTTGCAAATAAAAAGAGATCAAGCGGTTAAAGATGGAATACTTGTAAGGAGTTCAGATGATAAAGTAAATGCAACAATAGAATATAAAGGAAAATCATATCCAGTAAAATTAAGATTAAAAGGAGACTGGACAGATCACTTGATTGGAGATAAGTGGTCTTTTCGCGTAGAGAGCCGCAAAGGGAAGTCATTGCTTGGTATGAATGAACTATCCTTACAACATCCAAGAACAAGAAATTATTTAAATGAATTTATCTTTCATAATTTATTAAAATATGAAAGTCTGCCTTATTTAAGGTATAAATTCTTACCTATAGCGATTAATGGAAAACACTTAGGAGTTTATGCATTAGAGGAGCACTTTTCCAAAGAATTATTAGAAAATAGTGGCTTCAGAGAAGGTCCTATAATTAAGATTTCCGACCAAAACCTTAGAGGAGAAACACAAAGAAAAAAAATAATCAAATATGAAAGTCCAATTAATACAGTAGATGTAAACAATTCTGAGATTCTTACTTTTAACATTGATAAAACAGTCCAAAATGAAGCTAAAATTTCACAATTTCGTCTCTCTAAGAATTTATTAGATCAGATATTAAAGAGAGAAGCTAAAACATCAGAAGTATTTGATCTTAAACTAACTGCCAAATATTTTGCTTTGTGTGATCTATTAGGTGCCGCATCAGCACAAACATGGCATGATATGAGATTTTATTTTAATCCAATTTCTTCCCGTCTAGTTCCTATTGGATATGATGCTCAGCCTGCTATACGGAATAGAAACAAGCACCTATCTTTTGATTTAAATGTTATGGGCTTATTTGATGACAAAATATTTTTAAAAGAATATTTAAAAGAACTTCATAGAATTAGTAAAACTAAATATTTAGATGAATTTCTTAATGAAATATCAAGTGATATAAAAAAACAAATTGCGGTTATTAATAAAACATTTCCTCATGTAAATTTCCTAAAAGAAGAATTATATAAAAACCAAAAATACATAAAAAACAGATTAAATCCCTTAGACCCTATATCTTTATCATTTGCTGAGCAAGTTAAAGATTATGAAAAATTAAAGATAAAATTATTCAATAAATCTTTATTCCCTATTCAAGTTCATAGTTTGGTATATGAAAATAAAACTTATTATCCATCCTTAAAAAAAAGCTTAGATCCAAGAAAAAAATTTAAAAGATTTAACTATACTGAAACCGAATTTATTCATAAAAAATCGCAATTACTAAATAACAATATAACCAAAGAAAATGAAGTAATAGTAAAATACAGTTTGGATGGTATTAATAACTTTTTTACCACAGAGACTACAATTATACCCTGGGCTGAGTCAACTAAAAGTTCAAATCGATTAATAGCTAGAGAACCAAATCATCTTTCATTCCCATCTTTAATCATAGATAATTCAAATAGATTAATTACTATAAAAGATGATTTTGTAGTTAAAAAGCCTCTTATATTTCCAATTGATTATAGGATTCTAATTGAAGCTGGAACAAATATTTCATTAAATAATAGTGGTATGTTTTTAGTACAAGGTCCTCTAATAATAGAGGGAACTGAAGATAAACCTGTTTATATTTCAAGTGAGAAAAATGCAATGGGTATTCTTGTTCTAAATTCCAAGTTTCGATCTAATTTAAAAAATGTTGTTTTTAATAATCTTAATGCCCCAAGTGTGGCATCTTTAAACATTACGGGAGGCTTAACTTTTTATAATTCTCCAGTTGATATATCATACTCGAGATTCATAAATTCAAAATCTGAGGATGCAATAAACATAATACGTTCTACTTTCTCAATAAAAAATTCATATTTTGAAAATTCGTTTTCTGATGCAATTGATATTGATTTTTCTGAAGGGAGTATTGAAAATAATCAATTCTTTAAAATAGGTAATGATGCAATAGATATTTCTGGTTCTTTAGTTACTCTCAATAAAATAAATATAGATTCTGCTATTGATAAAGCAATTAGTGTTGGAGAAAATAGCAATGTCATTGGAAATAATCTAAATATTTCTAGAGCATTTATTGGCATCGCTAGTAAAGACCTTTCTTCTATAAAGATAAATAATTCAAATATTAACAATACTGAAATATGTTTAGCCGCCTATCAAAAGAAATCTGAATATGGACCTGGCTCAATAATGTTATTTGAGAAAAATAAAATTTGTCAGCCATTTAATTATATTTTAGAAGATGGTTCTACAATAAATTCTGATTCACAAGGTTTAACCCCAAATACTTTTAACGCATATAAAAAATTATACCCATCTGAAAAATGATAATGATTTCTTCTGATGAGAATTTTAGATATGAGAAAAAATTTTTAGTTCAAAATTCCTTTGTGGATTCTCTTGATCATTTAAGGTATTGCTTACCTTGCGATATATATGAAGCTTATCCTACAAGAAGAGTAAATTCTATTTATTATGATACTGGAAATTTACTTTTAGCTAATCAAAGTAAAGAAGGTCATTCAAATCGTTTCAAAGTCAGGATTAGATATTATGGTGAAAGTAGCATTTTAAATAATCCCTTCCTAGAAATTAAATACAAAATTGGAAACGTTGGTATTAAACAAAAATTTAATATTAACAATATTAAATTAATTGAGGATAACTTTTCTTTATCATACTTATTAAATAATTCAAAATTACCATCTTTTGTAAATGATCTGATTGTTCTTCTTAAACCTGTTGTTTTTATTTCCTATAAAAGATATTATTATCTAGAAAAGTTTGAAAGATTTAGATTTACATTTGATAGATGTTTAACCTTTAATAATATTTTTAACCCTAACAAATCATTTCCTTTACCTTTAGGTTCTCTAGTCCGTTTTCATCAAAAAGTTATCGAACTTAAGTACTCCGAAAAAAATGAAAATGATGTTAATTCATTTATAAAAATTTTTCCTTTGAGACTAACAAATTTCTCTAAATATAGAATAGCATTAGCTGAATTAGGTATTTTAGACATTTAAAAATAGAAATAGTATTTTAAAAAACTAGTTTAATATCACAAATCTTTTCTTGAATTTTTTATATTGTTTGAGATTAACAATAATTTATTTTATTATTTTCTTAGATAATATAAATAAGTACAAACTATTAAGATTTTAGATGTATAATACTATTTCCTATGTAATACCAATATTTAATGAGGAATTAAATATACCAATAATTATAAAGAAAATAATTGAAGCTTTTAACAAAAATAATTTAAAGAATTTTGAGATAGTTTTTATTGATGATGGCTCTTCAGATAAATCTGTCAGTATTATAAAAAGTTACATAAAAGATGGAATAAATATAAAGTGTATTTGTCTTACAAGGAATTTTGGCCATCAAGAGGCTTTAACTGCAGGACTAGCCTATGCAAACTCAGACTTAATTGCTATATTGGATGGCGATCTTCAGGATCCGCCTTTAGTAATAAACGAATTCATAAAAACTGCAGAAAAAGGATATGATGTTATCTACGGAATCCGCAAGAAAAGAAAAGAATCTATTTTGAAGAGAATTTCTTATAAATTCTTTTATAAAATCTTATCAAGTTTAAGTAATATATATATTCCTATTGATTCGGGTGATTTTTGTTTAATGACAAATAATGCGTTAAAAAAGCTTAATGACTTACCTGAAAAAAATAGGTTTATTAGAGGTCTTAGATCATATATTGGATTAAGGCAATTAGGTATTCCTTATGAAAGAGAATCAAGATATGCAGGATCCCCAAAGTATAATTTTAGAAAATTACTTAGACTAGCTTCTGATGGGATTTTTAATTTTAGTGATAGGCCTTTAAAAATAACAAGCGCTTTCGGATTCTTAGTTTCTTTAGTAAGTCTATTAATTATGTTAATACTTATTATCCAAAATATATTAACAATAAAAATCTTAGGTTTTTCTCCCAATGATGTTCCTGGATATACGTCTATTATAGTTTCGATATTCTTTGTATCTGGAGTTCAATTATTTGCAATAGGTATAATTGGCGAATATATTTCAAGAATCTTTCTTGAATCCAAAAAAAGACCTACATATTTAATTAGAGAAATAATAAAATAAAAGCTCCTTAAAAATCTTTCTTTTTAAAAGTAAAGTTGTTTTTGAGATATTAGAAAGGTAACAGGAAATAATTGAAATTGATTTAAAAGTTTAAATATCTTTTAATATTCTTTTTTTGCCAATTATATGAATCTTCAACTATTTTTTCTATTTTATTAAATTTTGGTTTCCATCCTAAAATTTTCTCAATTTTAATAGATGATGCTATCAATTTTGGAGCATCACCTAATCTTCTAGGAGAAAAAATAACCTTTATCTTCTTATTTGATATCTTTTGAACAATATTAATAATATCTTGGACAGAGACCTCATAACCATTTCCTAAATTAAAAACTAAACAATTATCTTTATTTTTTAAATAATTTGATTTGCTTTCATTTGAGAAAATACTTAAGGCACTAACATGAGCATCTGCTAGATCACAAACATGAATATAGTCTCTAATACAAGTGCCATCTTTTGTTTCATAATCATTACCAAAAACTTCAATATTATCCCTCATTCCTAATGCTGATTGAATAACAAGTGGAATAAGATGAGTCTCAGGTTTATGCATTTCACCTAAGGAAGAGTCAGGCATAGCTCCAGCGGCATTAAAGTATCTTAAAATAACACTTTTAAGATTCGAATAGCGTCCTAAATCCTTAATCATTTCTTCAATAAATAATTTACTTTTTCCATATGGATTTATAGGCTTTTGCTTTGTTTTTTCTGTAATAGGAAATTCTTTAGGAATTCCATAAGTTGCACATGTACTAGAAAAAATAATTGGTATTGGAAGGTTATTGAAAGTTTTTTTAACTACTTTGTAATCACAAATTGCATCTAATAATATGGTCGATTGCACAACATTATTCAAATAATATTTAAGAGGATTTTCCATAGATTCTGCAACATATGCATATGCGGCAAAATGCATTACTGCCTCAATAGTTTTTCCTTCATGAACTGTCCCTTTTAAATCTTCATGTTCTCCTAAAAGAATTTTCATTAATTGTTTTTTATTACCCACTTGTCCTACGATTAAGGGGACTTTAAGAATATCTGTTACAACATATTTATGCCCATATACAAGATTATCTATAACTATAGGTTTATGTCCTTTATCAATTAAGGCTTTAACTGTATGACTTCCTATATAACCGGCTCCACCTGTTACTAAAATCCTCATTTATCAATTCCAATTCGCCATACATTAAGCCCCAAAATAATTGCATTATAATGTATATAAATATTTCTCATATCTATTACCCATGAAGGTAATCTAATTATTACTGAAATTTCTTCGCAAGCTATAATTTTAAATTCTTTATTATGAAGATTAACAAAATTAACGTTTTCTATAAAGCGTAATTTTTCTTCAAAGAAAATATTTTGATTTGCTAAAGCAAGATTAGTGAAAAAGCAAAATAATCCATCGAAAGCAGAAGAGGAAAGACATATCTTTATTTTTTTGTTCAAATGCTTTTTACTTTTAATTATTATATTATTCCACATTTTAAAAATTTATAAATAATAGTGAAATATATATGTATTCATTTAACCTATTAAATTGGTTTAATCCTTTTTTGGAATCAAAACATGGAAGAATCAACAATAATTTTTTAAAAAACTAACCTGCTAATTTTAAAGAGGGACTATTTATAAGTTTAGAGTATACTAAAAATTCAATCCATGGCATTACTGGATAAAAATATCTATGCTCTACTAAGTGAAAAATTCCAATATGCATAATTATATTTGCCATTAGAAGTAAAAAACTTCCAATTAAAATATAGTTATTTTGAATTAAATCAATATTATTTTTAGATACAAGTTTAAGAGGATTCAATGATCTAATAAAAATAAAAAAATATTTAAAATAAAAAGAAAAAAGAATAATTCTGTAAACAAAAATAATAAATTTGAATAGGAGTTTGATTAATAATGAACTATTTAATATTGAAAATTTTGCATCTAATCCAATCGCTAAAGGCCACCCCCAAGAGTTTAATGGATTCATTAAAACACTTAAAGATTTAATTATAAATAAAGATGTATTTCCTATAAGTCCATTTTTTTCTAATCTCTTTCTGGCTAATTCTTTGAAAATCTTTTCTTCATCTTTATTAAATCCCCTTTTTATTGAAGGTTCATCTTTATATAGTATTTTAATAACTTTTTTATAGTCAGAATCATTTTCGGAAATAAAAGGATTCCATTTAGTATTAATTACTATTTTTTTTCTATCACCATTTTCTCTATTATAAATAGGATATAAAGTAGATGCATGATCATATTCTGTTAAGGAAAATGTAGACAACCAACTTCTTAATCCACGAATATTTTCTGGACCATTAGTGGGATTAATTTTAAAAGGGGTATGTCCTCCATATTGAATATCTCTAAGTCCCCAAGGCATAATAAAAAAAACTAATGCTAAAGAAAAAATAATAAATGATTTTATAAATCTCTTAATTCCATAAGAATTTAAAATAACAAGGAAGTGAGGAATAATTAATGCTATTGATGTAGGTTTAAAAAAAACTGCAATGATAGTGAGAAGTACAATTCTTAAATATATAAATTTAAAGTTCTTTGTATTTTTTCTTAGATTTATAAATTCTGCCAATAATAGAACACTAAAAATATAAAGTATAGGCTCGATTAAAATATATCTTGAATAACCAAAAGCTATAGGAGAGAATCCTAAAATAAGAGCCAAAGGATATGTCTTTTCTTGCTTTAAACCATTTTTCTGGAGAGTAAACAATAAATAAAAAACAGACATTATTGCAAGTATTGATACAATAATTGGAATAAATTTATCAACTAAACCTATATGTTTCAAAAACCAAATAAAATATGGAAAAGCTGGTAAATAGCCTCCAGTTAAAACTTGACATTCTCCTGTATTATTTGTGAAGGAAAATCCGCATCCTTTTCCTATATTTTCAGCTACATCAAGATAAAAAAAAGAATCATCAGTTTTGACTGAATTAAAAACTATATAGATAACTCTGGGAATTACTAATAAGAAAAAAATTATTATCCATTTATTTCTTATATTTAATGTCTCAAAAAAATTAATTGCTTTTCGCATGTAAAATTGAAAAGGATTTATTTAATTAACTATACACCAAGAAACATCCTCAATTTTTTAAATAATATTGGAACTTAAAAGATAAAAGATTATTTTTAAAAATAATAAAATTTTAGAGTTTATTTTAAATAAGCTTTTTAAATTTTTTTATGTATGTAGTATATGTAAATAAAAACTCTAAAAAGTTTTTCTAATTTTGCAAATTAATAAGCTAATTATTTTTGAGCAAATGAATTTAATCAAGGACTTAAAAAAAAGGTGCTTAAATTTTTAATTTAAAAAATATAAATCATAGCAAAGTCAAATTACTAATAAGTCATCGCAAAGATATTTTAATTTTTTTATTTAATATAAAGGTAGGCAATTTAAAGGAAATATGATAATAAGATCGTAAAATATATAAATTTATTAGAGTTTAATTTTCTTTTGATATTAGACTTAATAGAAATTCAGAATAAATACTACTTATATTTTAATTTTTATAAATTCTTTAATTAATGATTAAAATAAATTTTTATTTTTTAACTAATTTAAGCTTATCTATAGTGTCAATAAGAAATAAAGAGTATAAAAAGAATTCAACCAGTTCTAAATTAAAAATATAACCTGGATTTACTTGCATTAATGATCCATAAAATTCTGTCAAAGAAAAATAGATAATTGCGTTAGATAAAAATAAATTTAAAAAATATAAATTGCTATAAAAAGAATTTCTCCTCTCAAGAAATATGAAATTTAATTTATTTAATTTTTTAAAAAATGACCCGTATCCAATAATAAAAAGCAGAATTGTAACTAAAAATGTAATCAAACCAACCTTTCCGAAGATTGGGACAAAATCAAATATGTATATACTTAGAAAATTAGAATTATGTAGATTGAGCTCATTTTGATTATTAAAAGAATCTAAAAAGTTGAACCTATCTTCAGTCAAAAAACTCAATTCTTCAAAAGTCAATAATGAGAATAATAAAATTTTCAAATAATAAGAAAATTTATTGTAGTAGTTAATAAAATATAGACGATTATAAACAATAATAACGATAGTAAGGATTAAAATTGAAACCTCTGCGATACCAAAAAGAGAGATTTCTTTGACTGAAAAGAAAAAACTATTGATGAAGCTAATTTCACTAAGACTTTTACTAATATTTTGATAATTCGGGTTTCTACTAGGTACTAAGTTTCTAGAGTTTAAATAAGTTGATAGGAAAAACAATATCGAAACAAAAGCTATAAAAAATGAATGCCTATTAATAAACTTTCTAAGAAATTTTTTCATAATTATGGGACTAAGGTATCATTTAAAATTAAATTAATTATTCTAAAACCAAGAATAAAATAATAATAATTTATATATTGTTTTATTGTAAAACACAAAAGTAATTTTCTCTGAGTCTATATTTCTATAAGTTTTAATTTATTTTAATTCAATAATTAGAGCATTTCGAGCCTGAACTTTTATTAGGCTAAGAATATATTTAATTTATTTCCAAAAAGGATGTATAAAATATTTAATCTAAAAGTATTTTTTCAAGGTAAAAAATTTAATACTTACATTACATAAATAATTATAAGAATTACTGATGTCACAAATAGATCATAATTTTAATGTAGATAAATTTTGTTAGATTGAATATATTCCTAGCTTTTCTAGTGCAGAAAATAAACTGAATTATGAATTAAAATTATCTAGTACTTCTTAACATTGTTTTAATTAAAAAATAGACTTCTAAGATCAGTTTTGTAAAACAAAAATTTTATATTCAAATTAGTAGAGCACACATGTAAATAAAATTACTTTATTATTTTTTTTTAAGTATTTTGAACCCTTAACATTCTACATTTAATAAATAAATCGAATAAAATGATCACGTTGTTAAAACAATTTAGTTATTCAAGATGAAATCTTTAAATAAAAATCTTCTAGTAAAAAATTTACTTGAGAAATTATCTAGAATATTTTATTATCTTACCCCTACAGAATTTAAAGAAGATAGTTTAATAAATAGGCTTAATAAACAAAAGTCAGAAGAAATTTGGGATGTATTTTCAAATGAATTAAAAAGTAGCCAAAGGTTTTTTGATATCAAATCAATTAGAAATTATGCAATAAATTTAGCTTTGGAAAATGATATGAGTAATACAGATGCAACCTATTCTCTAGAATTTGGTGTTTGGAGAGGGGAAAGCGCTAATTTTTTCTCAAAATTTGTCAAGGAATTCTACGCATTTGATAGTTTTCATGGTTTCAAAGAGGAATGGGAAGGCAATGCTCCAAAAGGAAGTTTATCTTTAGGAGGTAAATTACCTAAATTAAATAAAAACGTTAATCCAGTAATTGGTTATGTTGAAAATACACTTGATCAATTTTTAAAAAATCATAACCCTAAAATTAATTTTGTTCATTTGGATATGGATATTTATAATCCAACAAAATTCACATTAGAAAAAATTAAACCATTTCTTATAAAAGGGAGTGTAATTATTTTTGATGAGCTTTATAATCACATTAATTGGAAAGAGGGAGAATATAAAGCACTTATAGAGGTATTTGAAAGCAATGAGTTTAAATATAAAGCTTTCAATATGAACGCTGGACAAGTTGTGATACAAATTCAATGATTACTGATCAACATAAATATGAAAAATATAGGTTCCTCAGGGTTCTTCAGAATTTTGAAATTTTATTTATCTTTTTAAATTAAGAACTTGAACAATTTAATTAATATTTCTATTTATTATCATTACAAACTTTAAATTTTCCTCCAAACTGCTAAAAGTTTTCCTTGAAAAACAACTTCATCTAAATTTAGTTCAATAGGGTCATAAGCTGGATTTGCTGCTTCTAGAAATATTTTTCCTCCTCTCTTAACAAAATACTTTAAAGTTGTTCCTAAACCTGGAACCATTGCGCTAACAATTGTTCCATTTCTTAAAGTATATGAATCAGTAATTGGCTCCATCAAAACCATATCTCCATCCGCTATATATG
Source organism: Prochlorococcus marinus str. MIT 9107 (assembly GCF_000759855.1). GTDB lineage: Bacteria > Cyanobacteriota > Cyanobacteriia > PCC-6307 > Cyanobiaceae > Prochlorococcus_A > Prochlorococcus_A marinus_N. The sequence continues at coordinate 124,225 of NZ_JNAI01000003.1, read as the reverse complement.
CATCTATCATTGAATCACCATTAACGGTAAGAGCAAATACATCCTTTTTCTTTAAAACATCAGAAATATCTAAATTTTCATTAATGTCTGAAAACGTCTCAATTAATCCACCGGCCGCAACAGAACCCATAATTGGAACTCCTTCTATTATTTCATCAACAATTTGAAGTGTTCTAGCTTTGCCCTCTTGCCATGAAATATAGCCTTTTTCCTGAAGATGCTTTAAACGACTTTGAATAGGTGCAGGCGATTTCAATCCCATTGCTTGCATCATTTGCCTTATAGATGGACTATGTTGAAAATTTTTCATATAATCCTTGATCCATCCATAAAGCTCATTTTGAGCATCAGTAAGATCGCTATCAACAGGAGATGTCATTAAAACAAATATACTCTAATACATTTGTATCATTTAAAAATTAAGTTTGCAAGTGATGCTATGAAAGAAGACAAGCCAAAAGTGCTTGTTGAGCATGCAATCTATTTTCTGCTTGACCAAAAATTCTATTTTTTTTACTTTCAAATACCTCATCAGTTATCTCTTTAGATCTATAAGCAGGAAGGCAATGTAGAACAATAGCATCTTTATTAGCCTTACTAACTAAATTACTATCAATAGTGAATCCATTAAAAGATTTATCTTTTTCTGCCTTTTTATTTTCTTCACCCATGGATGACCAAACATCTGTATAGATAACGTTTGCTCCTAAAACAGCAATGTTAGGATCATTAGTAATTTTCAGTAAATCTTTATTTTTATAAATTTCATATGCTTTTTTAAGCACCAAAGAGTTAGGTTCATAACCTTTAGGGCAGGCAATTCTAACTTCTACTCCTAATAATGCCCCACATAAAATAAGAGAATTTGCGACATTATTGCCATCACCAATAAATGTCAAAACTACATCTTTAAAATCAAGAAATTCCTCTTGAATTGTTAAAAAATCTGCTAAGGCCTGACAAGGATGTTCTAAATCTGTAAGAGCATTAATAACTGGCTTCGTAGACCACTTTGCATATTCCTCCAAATCTAAATGATCAAATGTTCGAATTGCTATAACGTCACAATATCTACTTAGAACTCTTGCAGTATCTTTAATTGGCTCTCCTCTTCCTATTTGCGATGTTGTCGGATTGAGATCGATAGTGGTTCCACCAAGCCTCGACATAGCAACTTGGAAACTAACTCTTGTACGAGTTGATGACTTATCAAAAATTAAGCCTAAAACTTTATTATTTGAATCAATATCTATTCTTTTATTTTTAAAATTTTTTGCAAGTTCTAGAATATGTAAAGCTTCATCTGTTGATACATCCAGGCTTGATAGAAAATTATTATTAGCAAGCTTATTTGGTTTTATCATGAATAATTCTAGTTAGATCTAGATTCTACTATGCGGGCATTTTACTTTCTGCTAAGAGAGTTTTCAGATCTTCTCCTTCTATAACCTCTTCCTGAAGAATTTTTTGAGAAATCGATTCAAGTAATGGTAAGTTATTCCTTAAAATATTGAGTGCAGTTTCATGCGCATCATCAACAAGATCTCTAACCTCTTTGTCTATTGCTTGAGCAGTAGCATCACTAACAGATCTTCTTGGATTATTTCCATTCCCCAGAAATTGCCCACCACCTTGCTTATCATAAGCAAGTGGACCAAGGATATCACTCATACCAAATGTACCTACCATCTGTTCTGCAATATCAGTTGCTCTTTGTAAATCATTTGAAGCACCAGTTGTAATCTTTCCAAAAACAACTTCCTCTGCAGATCTTCCTCCAAGTAGTGTAGCTATTTGTCCTTTTAGCTCCTCTTTTGAATTCAAGAACCTTTCTTCAGTTGGCAGTTGAAGAGTATAACCAAGTGCACTCATCCCTCTCGGTACAATTGAAATCTTCGCAACTTTTGACCCCCCAGGCATAAGATGACCAACGATTGCATGACCAACTTCATGATAGGCAACAACTTTCTTCTCATCATCTTGCAAAACACGACTCTTCTTTTCTAAACCAGCTACAACTCTTTCTATCGCTTCACTCAAATCCTGTTGCTCAACACTTTTTCTCTTGGCTCTTGCTGCTAGTAGAGCCGCCTCATTAACCATATTCGCCAAGTCTGCACCAGCAAAACCACTTGTAGCTTGAGCTATAGAATCTAAATCAATAGAATCTGATAATTTAACCTTTTTGGTGTATATCTCTAAAATTGTCTTTCTTCCAGACAAATCTGGTCTATCAACTAACACTTGTCTATCAAATCTTCCAGGCCTTAATAAAGCAGCATCAAGGACTTCTGGTTGGTTAGTAGCTGCAAGAACTATTACTGGTTTATCTGCAGAAGCAAAACCATCCATTTCAGTAAGAAGCTGGTTCAAAGTTTGTTCTCTTTCATCATTTCCGCCAACGACACCCATAGAACCAGATCTACTTTTACCGATAGCATCCAATTCATCAATAAAAATTATGCAAGGAGCTTTTTTCTTAGCTTGTTCAAATAAATCCCTAACTCTTGCAGCACCAGCACCAACAAAAAGTTCAACAAATTCAGAACCCGAAATAATGAAGAAAGGAACTTCTGCTTCTCCCGCTACGGCTTTTGAAAGAAGAGTTTTTCCTGTTCCTGGAGGTCCTACAAGAAGAACTCCTTTAGGTATACGAGCTCCTATATCAGTATATCTTTCTGGTTTTTTCAAAAAATCAACTATTTCTGTTAATTCATCCTTGGCTTCATCAACTCCTGCAACATCGGCAAATGTTACCTTTGATTCATCATCGGGGACATAAACTTTAGCTTTACTTTTGGTAAAACTTAGAGCTCCTTGGGCACCTCCACCTCCCATGCTTCTTCTAGCAAAAAATTGTAAAACAAGGATGAAAATTAAAGGAGGAACTACCCAGCTCAAAATAGTTGAGAAAATATTAGGTTTTTTCGGAGGAGCAGCCGCGAATTCAACCCCTTTACTTTCTAACCTTTGGGGGAGGTCCATATCAAAAATTGGAGTTGTTGCTAAAACTGAAGGTGCACCTTCTTCAGCTCCATTTAACTCATATCTAATTTGTTCTTGAGTTATATATGCACGCTTAACTTCTCCATCATTAACCTGATCTATAAATAAAGAGTAAGGAACCCTGGGAATTTGCATATTTTGATTAGGGAAGAGGCTACTAAAAAGAAGTAATGCTCCAACTCCTATCAAAATTATATTCACAATTCCAAATCTTCTATTAGGTTGATTATCGTCTTGTCTTATTGGCATGGTTGTGATCAATTTTGAACTTATTATAAACTAAATGAATAGTTTCCGTATCTGTATTATTTTTTTTGGGTAAGAACCGTACGATATATTGACCCATAGAAATTAGTATAAAAATTAATTTTCAAATGAACTCTTAACGCATATATCATTCCCAATCAAACTAAACTGAGAAGCTCTTAATTTAATAATTTCATGCATTTCTTTAAACTCAAAATCACCAAAGGGATTCATACTATTTTCTCCACCTAAAATTTTTGGAGCAATAAAAGTGATAATTTCTTGAATACAATTAGATTGGATAGCTGCGGTAGCCAATCTAGGGCCACATTCCCAAAGAACTTTATTACACCCTCTTTTAGCAAGTATTTTTGAAATTAACTCTGGATTATCTGACGATACCTTTTCAACCTCCACACATTTCGGAATCCTTGTGAGGTAATGTTCATTTGCTGTAGAAGAATCATAAATAACTAAAGTTTTTGCCTTATTACAATCCCAAAGATTAGATTTTGAAGGCAGATTCAAACTTTTTGTAAAAACAACTCGCAAAGGCTCAGGATTTTTTGAACCTCTAGTAGTCAAAAGTGGGTTATCATTTCTTAAAGTGTTTCCACCAATGATTATTGCATCAAATTCTGCTCTCAAATAGTGAACTAATGACCTCGATTCTTCATTAGTAATCCATTTACTTTTCCCATTTTTTAAAGCTATTCTTCCATCAATACTCATAGCCCATTTAAGAACACCAAATGCCTTTTTAGTAATATTCTTATGAATGAAAGCCTTATTTAAATCTAAGGATTCTTTTTTACACAATCCTAAGTGAACTTGTATTCCAGCTTCTTTTAGCAGCTTAATACCTTTACCAGAGACTCTTTTATCAGGGTCCTCAATTGATACATATACCTTTTTTATCCCAGAGGATATGACCTTATCTACACATGGAGGTGTTTTACCATGGTGGCAGCAAGGTTCAAGATTTACATACATTGATCCTCCTTTAGCATCTTTTTTTAGATTATTAAAAGCCATTGCCTCAGCATGAGGCATCCCAGCCTTGTAATGAAATCCTTCTGAAATAAGATCTCCATTTTTATCAAGTATTACCGCTCCTACATTAGGGTTGGGACTCGTTGTATTTCTACCTAACGAAGCCAAAAAAATTGCTCTTTTCATCCATTTTGCATGGCTTACATTTTTTTTAGACATCCTCAAAAATCAAATTCAGTTTAATGATCTCCACTCTTTAACAACAAAGGGAGGAACAGGTAACTCTGAAAAAACACCTGACAAAGATAGTCTTAATGGTCTATTTTTATCTATTGTTTGAATAAGCTCATCAAGATCAAATTCGGCAGCAGCTTGCCTTCCGTCATTTGCTAATGCCACGTTAAGTAATGTCTTGTCATCTAAGATCCATTTCTTTCTTCCAGATTCAACATTTAATCCTGTGGGATGATCAATCCTAAGATTACCTGGATATCCTATTACCCTCAAGATCAATTTATCTTCAAAAAGTGGAGATTTATAAGCTACTAATTGCCAAGTTTCAAAGTCCAGGTCCCTTAAAAACTCACTGCTAGCATTTATTAATTCTCCATTTATTTCTGTTTCTGCCACTTCTGCAGATACTTTTATTGGGCTAAAAACAAAGGATATTAGTAAAAGTAAAGGTAATATTCCTTTTAAAAAAATATTTTTATTTGATTTTGTAATTTTCTTCATTTTCAGAATCCATCAGAGCATCTAGAGTTACAGCTGTTCTAACAATAGCTTGGTATCTTTTGATTATTTTACGATTTTTTTTTATAACTCGAGATAAATTCAAAGTGTCTTTTTCAGAATAGCTAGATGTTAAATCACTAGAATCTTCTTCAATAAACTCAAATTCACTATCTTTATTAATTAGAGTTAACAATAAATCATGTAATCTCTTTCTCCTTTCAGACAATTAATTTACTATGATAACTCGAATAATAATAAGATAATTTAATACAACATTCAAACAATTTAGTTCCTTTTCATTAAATATTTATGACCGAAGTTAATAGAAAAATTCATGTAGTAGGTATTAATTCATATATATTTAGAGATTTATCTTCCAAATTACAAGATCTATTTTTAAAGACAGAGAATATTGCTGTTCCCAATTCATATTTTGAAGAAATTAAATCATGGAGCGAAAATGATTTAGGAAAAAAGAAATCATTTTTTTCAAGCAACAGTAATAACGAGCTTCTTAACTGGCTTAGATCTCAAAAAACAGATGTTATTTTAATTTCGAGAGGAGATCCACTTTGGTTTGGAATTGGGAGAATACTACTAGAAAACTTTAAAAAAGATGAATTAAGTTTCTACCCTTCAAATACTTGCATTCAATTAGCATTTAATAAGTTAAAGATCCCATGGCAAGATTCTGTTAGCGTAAGTATTCACGGCAGAGATTCTACTAAGTTAATTGGGGCTCTTAAAGCAAGGCCGAAAAGTTTGACCATTATTACAGATTCAAATAAGAGAAGTTTAGAAATAATCAAAAAAAACTTATCCGAATTAAATCTGATTGACTTATATGATATTTGGCTCTGTGAAGAGCTAGGATTTGACAATGAAAATATAAGAAAATTAAATCTTAAAGAGTCATTACCCTCTGATATATCAAGTTTGAACATTGTTATACTTACACAAACAAAGAAAATTTACTCAAACCATAATCTCCCTCTTTTTGGAATCAGTGACCATATTTTTAAAACTTTTGATGATAGACCAAATTTATTTACTAAAAGGGAGGTTCGCATTCAAATCTTAGCTGATTTAGAGCTCCCGAAAAATGGTGTCATTTGGGATATAGGAGCAGGTTGTGGGTCAATTGGTTTAGAGGCATTAAAATTAAGGCCTAATTTAAATTTGTTTTGTATAGATCAAAGGATTGGTTCAAAAGCATTAATATTAGAAAACTCAAAAAGACTTGGTGTTGAACCAAAATTTATTTTTGAAGAAGACATAAATAATACTTTGAATACGAGAAATTTAAGTTCTTTTGAAAAACCAAATAGATTAGTAATTGGAGGATGTGATAAAAAGACTAAACTTCAAATTATTAATACCCTGGCTGAGGGTATGAGTATTGGAGATATTATTGTTATCCCAATAATTGACATTCACAATATTAAAGAATTGAAAAAGGAATTAGAAGATAATAATTTCAAAACAAATTTAAATTTAATTCAGACTTATAAAAGCTTAAGTATCGCCGAGGGAATGCGATTAGAACCAAATAATCCTATTTTTCTACTAAAAGGAAAAAAATAAATTTGAATAATTTTTATTTGTTAGGTTTAGCCACATGGGGCAAACCCCAACCTAGTTTATTTCTTAAAACTTGGAAGAATTCATGATCTTCCAGTCTAATAAACTTTACTGAGTGTTTACTTTTTCTTATTAAAACTCTATCTTCAGGCCAAACATAACAACCAGCATTTCCGTCAACAACCATTACCAACCTTTCAGGAGTTGCGGGGAAAACTGTTACTGGCTCTGAATCATTAAAAACCAGTGCCCTAGATGCCAATGAATGTGGAGCAATTGGAGTTAATTGCACGACTGGGCAATCAGGCGTAATAACTGGCCCTCCAGCACTCAATGAATATGCCGTAGAACCAGTTGGAGTAGATAAAATTACTCCATCAGCTGAGATATCCACAGGAGCATGTCGCCCTATAGAAATCTCAAAATGACACATACTTGTCAGAGGTTCTCTATGAAGAGCCATTTCATTAAGACAAAGAGACTCCCATCTCCTTTGATCATTCCTCATTACACTAATAATAAAACATGTTCTTTCTTCAATATCCCAATTTCCAGCAATGATTTTATTTATTGCCTCATCAAGATTTGATAAATAAGCTTCCGCGAGAAAGCCTAAATGTCCAGTATTTATTGTAAGGATTGGAATTTTAGCAGGTGCTGTTTGCCTTGCTGCAGAAAGCACGGTTCCATCTCCGCCAAGAACAATTGCAAATTCCATTGAAGAGTCAAACCCCTCCGGTACACAGTTCGTATATCCCAAAGGACGAACATGTTGATCAGGATTGGCGAATCCAACCATTCCACCAGAGCTACTAACCCTTACAACTTGATAATTGGATTTTTCCAATTTTTTCTGAACAGAACTTGCAGTTTGAACAGCAAGTTCTTTCCCATCATTAACGATTAGCCCTGCTTTACGTCCCAATCAAAAAACTAAAACTATGACTATCTTAAACTAATTTGCTGGACAATCCTAATTTAAAATTTCAATTTTATTAGAACTGTTCTAAGAATCTAAGATCATTTGTATAAAATTTTCTGATATCGTCAATCTGATGTCTTACCATACAAAATCTCTCAACTCCTAATCCAGCTGCGAATCCGGTCCATTTCTCAGAATCTATTCCTAATTTGTCTAAAACCTTCGGATCTACCATGCCGCATCCCATTACTTCTAACCATTTACCTTTCCATTGAACATCTACTTCTGCCGAAGGTTCAGTAAATGGGAAATAACTAGCCCTGAATCTTACAGGAATATCTCCAAAAAATGTCTTTAAAAATGTAAGAACTGTTCCTCTTAAATGACTAAAATTAATATCTTGATCGATACATAAAACCTCAACCTGATTAAATACAGGGGAATGAGTAGCATCTACAGCATCTCTCCTATAGACTCTCCCTGGGGCAATAATTCTTACTGGAGGTGGATTTTTCTCTAGGTACCTTATCTGAACAGGAGAAGTATGGGTCCTTAAAAGTCGATTTTCATCTAAGTAGAAAGTATCCTGCATATCTCTTGCTGGATGATTTTTGGGTATGTTAAGAGACTCAAAATTATAAAAATCAGTTTCTATTTCAGGGCCACTTTCAACTGAGTATCCTAAACCACAAAAAATATCTATTATTTCATCTTGAGTTGAAATTAAAGGATGTTTATTCCCAGGGGGGGTTCCAATTGAAGGGATAGTTACATCAATTTTTTCTGTTTTAATCTTTTTGTCTAAGGCTTCACTATTTAGTTGATTTTTTCTATCAGTTATTAATTCTTGCAAATTTATCTTTATTAAATTTGCCTTCTGACCAACAATTGGTCTATCAGTAGCAGATAGTTGACCCATTTTTTTCAAGATAATTGATAAATCACCTTTTTTCCCTAGCAAGGAAACTCTTAATTGATCCAGTTCTTCATGAGTATTAGCATTATCTATATTATTTTTTGCTTTTAGAGAAAGATTATTTAGTTTTTCCTCAATTTGACCTAATGATTCAATCTGACTCACTGATATAGTAAAAATAAGTATGGCTTTATTTTACTTAAATATCGTCCATAAATAAAATTAATTGATTAATGAAACCGTTAAATATATTAATTAGCAATGATGATGGTGTTTTTGCCGCGGGGATAAGAGCTTTAGCAAAATCAGCTCAAAAAAGAGGGCATAAGGTTAAAGTAGTATGTCCTGACCAAGAAAGATCAGCTACTGGTCATGGTCTCACTTTACAGTCTCCATTAAGAGTGGAAAGAGCAGACGAATTATTTGGAGAAGGAATTGAAGCTTGGGGATGTTCGGGCACGCCTGCTGATTGCGTCAAATTAGCACTATCTGAACTCTTGGACAAAAAACCAGATCTAGTTCTCTCTGGAATAAATCACGGTCCCAATTTAGGAACAGATATTTTTTGTTCAGGAACAGTTGCTGCAGCCATGGAAGGCACTTTAGAAAATGTTCCCTCCATGGCAATAAGTGTAGCTAGTTTTAAATGGAAGAATTTTGAATTTGCTGGAGAAATTGCAATGAACATTGCCGAACAAGCCATCAAGGATAGCTGGCCAGCTTCGCTTCTATTAAATTTGAATATACCCCCTTGCGAGAAAAGCAAAATAAAAGAATTATCCTGGACAAGATTATCAATAAGAAAATATAAAAATCAATTTTCAAAAAGAGAAGACCCGAGAGGTGATGATTATTATTGGTTAGCAGGTGAGGTGGTTTTAGATCTCAAATCAAAAGGTTATGGTCCTAAGAATTGGCCTAGTGATGTATCTCAAATTCAAGATAATATAATATCGCTTACACCTGTAGAACCAGATTTGTTTTGGAGGGGTAATTTAGAAGACTTACCTAAAATTAATAATTCATTTGTAAATCCTTCTTAAAAGCCATAAAGAAAAGCAAAGTCCAAAAAAATGAGCAGCAATAACTTGCGTGTTGCTGAGAACTGATAATATTTCAAGTCCAGTAATTGGGATATCAGATGTCGCTGTTATCAATTGTCCAGTCGTCTGAGAAGATGCTTGTATAAATAAGGCGCCCATAAGAGCTTGATATCCAATTAATCCAAACAAAATTCCTAACAAATCAACTATTAGACCTCTTTTTATTAATTTACTTGTTTGTCCTCTTGAGGGTCTTGCGTTGCTTGCGATTGCTCTTCCTGTTCTAACTATTAACCAACCTTGCCAAAGACTAAAAAGTAGTAAAATTAGAGAAATTGTTGTAATTGATAGACCAGGCGCCAAGCTAAGCTGTCCTTCGCTATTATTTACAACATTTGAAAAAAGCAAAACAGCTGCAACAACAACACCTAAAATGGATTGAACCCAAAAGCGTATCCATCCAATGCGCCGCATTACAAATGAAAGGGACTGAAAATCAATTTTGTCAGACATTCATTTGATCGAATAAACTATAATCTATTCAAATTTGCCATCAAAATCATAAAATTGCACGTAATCTTTTGATCTCTTTAATATCTCCATCTGAAGTTAAGAATCCTACTTCAATAGCTATTGGAAGTTTTGATGGCCTACATGCTGGCCACAGAAAATTAATAAAAAGTGTGGTTGAAGAAAATCAATATACCCCAACAATTGCAAGCTTCTGGCCTCATCCTAGAGAAGTGTTATATAAAGAGACGCGTCTTAGACTTGATCTTCCTTATGAAAAACTACCTATTCTTGAAGATCTCGGGATTGAACAATTAGTTCTTATTCCTTTTGATAAAGAACTATCCAAATTAAGTGCAGAAATATTTGTAAGAGATATTTTGATAAATCAATTAAAAGCAAAAAATATTTCTGTGGGTGCTAATTTTAAATTTGGTTTTAAAAGAAGTGGAGACATAAATACTATAAAAAATATGATTAAAGATACGGACATTAAACTAAAAATTACTCCAATTTTAGAAGACAAAGAAGGTAGAATAAGCAGCAGCAGAATAAGGGATTTATTAGAGAAAAGTGATCTTAAAAATGCTTTCAAAATTCTTAATAGGCCTTATAATTTTAATGGGAAGGTTGTTAAAGGTAAAGGAATTGGGAAAAGTATAGGATGGCCTACCGCAAATCTTGAAATAGATGGTAGAAAATTTTTACCTGGGGAAGGAGTTTACGCAGCATGGACAACTATAGAAAATTCCAACCAAAAGATTGAATCTGTTATGAACCTTGGTTCTCAACCAACAATAAATCCTTTATTGCCATCTGCAGTTGAAGTTCATTTAATTAATAAAGATATAGATCTATATGGTTTAAATCTAGCTGTAGAACCAGTTGAAAAGCTTAGATCTCAAATACAGTTCAAGAATATAAATCAACTTTCTAATCAAATTAAAAAAGATAGAGATAATGCCCTAAAAATTTTTAAAAATTCCCAAAAATAAACTATATATGCAAGATTTCAATTCTATAAAGTCTGAAGATTTAAGAACATTTCAAATTATTGATGCAAATCTTGATAGAGCTAGAGAGGGACTAAGAGTTCTTGAAGATTGGGCTAGATTTGGTCTGGGCAAAGAAAAATATGTTGAAAGGATTAAAAATTTTAGACAAATTTTAGGAAAAAATCATTTAGAAGTTTATAAACAATCTAGAAATCACCTTGAGGACAAATGCAAGGGGTTGACTCATCAAGAGCAAATCAAAAGAAAAACCCCTGAGCAAATTGTAAGTTCTAATTCCGGCAGAGTTCAAGAAGCATTGAGAGTCATAGAGGAATTCTCAAGGCTACATAATCATGAACTTTCAAAAATCGCTTCGGAAATTAGATATGAAATTTATACTATAGAAATCGATCTATTAAGCTTAAGCAAATCCAGGAAGTCGGAGAAAATATTAAAAGAAAATGACTTATACGTTATCACAGATCAAAAGGAAAATTTATTAGAAATAATTGAAGAGATTTTAATTGCGGGAGTAAGAATCATTCAACATAGATTTAAAAAGGGAACTGATAAAGATCATCTTCAAGAAGCAATTAAGATCAAAAATCTATGTAAAAGATATAATTCGTTATTCATAGTTAACGATAGACTTGATATAGCTCTAGCATCTAATGCAGATGGAATTCATCTTGGACAAGATGATTTAGATTTGAAAAACGCAAGAAAATTATTAGGATATTCAAAAATCATTGGTATAAGCGCAAATAATGAAATTGATATTTCTAATGCTCTTGAGGAGGGTTGTGATTACATAGGAATAGGACCAGTATTTGAAACTGCTACAAAAAAGAACAAAAAACCTATAGGTATTGAAAAGATCAAAACATTAACAAAAGATTTAAATATTCCTTGGTTTGCTATCGGAGGAATCAAGTCAAATAATATTTCATATTTAAGAAGAAATGGGTTTAAAAAAATTGCCTTAGTTTCGCAATTAATGAATTCTGAAGATCCGAGAGAAGACGCTAATATAATCCTAAAAGAGTTGTCTCATGAAAATTAAAGTAAATGGAGAAGAAAAAAAAATAGAACTTGATCAAGAAAATGCTCTACTATCTACAGCTCTAAATTTAATGGGATATAAACCCAACACAATTGTCGTAGAGTTAAATAATTTAATTATTAATTCAACAAAATGGGAAAAAGTTAAACTTAAAGATGGGGATAATTTAGAAATCGTTTCAATAGTTGGTGGTGGTTAAAAGATAAATTTTTTTTATATTAAAAATCTTCATAATTTTTTAAGTTTAGGCTTGAAACAATAACCAAATTTTTCCTGTTTTCGTTTTATATTCTTAATACTTAAATAGAACAATGAAAGAAAAAATTGATAGTAACTCAAGGTCCCTAAAATGGGAGCAAAATGGGGAGTTAGCCCACAAAGATCTCACTGAGTTAATTGAAAGATTAAAAAATGTAGAAAGTGAACATACCTCATCTGAGCTTTCTAGATTAGGTACAAAATCAAACATTAAAGATTAAATTTGTTACTTAGATCTTGTCTTTATAAAAATTTGTACCAAATTAAAGTTACTGAATATTAAAATAAATGCTGAAAAGGTTTCCAGAGTGGGTAAACACAGAAGTCGTTATAAAGGCAATCAAAATGAGAGAAGAAGGAATACTTTCAAAACAACTTAATTTATGGATAGAGAACCTATTAGAAATAGAAAAAAAGTAAGTATTTAGGAAATACTTTTAATAATTCTCAAAGCCGCCATTGCTGCTCCGTAACCATTATCTATATTCATAACTGCAATACCTGGAGAACAACTTGACAACATACTATTTAAAGCAGTTTCTCCATCCTTGCTAATGCCGTAGCCAACTGAAACGGGCACTGCGATTATCGGTTGTGCCAACAATCCTCCCACAACTGTTGCCAAAGCCCCTTCCATACCAGCACAAACTATTAATACATCATATTTATTAATTTCTTCTAACTGACTAATTAATCGATGAAGTCCTGCTACTCCAACATCTATGAAAGATTGAAAATTCACTCCATAAATTTCAAGCGCTAATTGTGCTTCAAGTGTTACGGCTAAATCACTTGAGCCTCCTGAAATTATTGCAACTTTTTTATTTGTATTTATTTTTTTCAGATTTTTACCAATTATTAGGCAATTTGCTTCTTCACAGAATCGTGCATCATCATACAAATCCAAAAGATAACAAGCCTTTTCTCTATTAATCCTAGTAATGAAAACAACCTCATTTTTACTTAATACACTTTCAGATAATCTCTTTAATTGGTCCAGACTCTTATCTTGCCCCCAAATAGCCTCAATGAGCCCAAGTCTCTCTCTTCTTTGAAAATCAAAGTTAATATCAAAATTCATCGTTGCTTATCTAACTCTCCCTCATAAATTAATTCAAAAGGATTTTCTCCACCATTTAGAGCAGCTCTAACATTATCTTCAAACTTTTTTTGGACTACATTTACTTCTGACATTGATATGCTTTTCCATAATTTTTTACTTTTCCAATTTACCAATATTAAAGCTTCTTCTTTTTCTTTATCCCAAAATAATTGTCTACCCAAAAAACCATCTTGAGAAGATAACCATGGCTCCCATATTTCTTTTTCAGCATTTAACCATACTGCTTTTACATCGGCAGGGACTTTAAGTCTTAATTCCTCTATGACCATTTCACCTTGATAATTTTCCATAGTAAGAGCTTTTAAATTGGGGATATCAGATTGAAAAATTAAAACGACTAAGAAAATCAATACTAAACAAAATCTTTGAAATTTCTTTTTCAAATTTAAATTTGATTTCATTTTTTCTCAATTAGCACTACTGAATGGCAACTTATACCCTCTTCTCTCCCTTCTGGACCCAATTTTTCATTCGTAGTTGCTTTAATCCCAATTAAATTTTCATCAATATTTAATATTTCAGAAATGTTTTTTTTCATTAGTTTTATATGTGGCATGATTTTTGGCCTTTCAGCGACGAGAACACTATCAATATTATTTATTTCCCAACCATCTTGTCTTATCAAGTCAATTACTTTTGATAACAAAAACAAGCTATCAGCATTTTTCCATTTTTCATCAGATGGGGGGAAATACTTTCCTATGTCGCCCAGCGAAAGTGCTCCCAACAATGCATCCATTATTGAGTGACTTAAAACATCAGCATCACTATGACCATCCAATCCTAAATTTTCAGGATGGTGCAATTTTACACCTCCAATAATCAATTCTCTATCTTCTACTAATCTATGAATATCGTATCCATTACCTATTCTAAATTTCATGAATTGATTATATTCTTTTATTATTCTCTTACTTTGTGGGGATTTTTTGTAGTTTTCATTTGAAATTATGTCAATTCTTCTCTCAAATGTTCTTTCAATACTTTTTCGTCTTCTCCACGATTTAATCTCTTCATGATTACCGCTCACTAAAATATCTGGCACTTTCATATCTCTAAAAGTTAATGGCCTCGTGTACTGAGGATATTCTAATAAAGAAGAATTATGACTCTCATCCACTAAAGAGTTTGAATCTCCAAGTGTTCCTGGTAATAATCTTGTCAAACCGTTAATTATTGACATAGCAGGTATTTCACCTCCAGAAAGTACATAATCACCTATCGATATCTCTTCATCAGCTAAACATCTAATCCTTTCATCAAAACCTTCATATTGACCACAAATAATTATTATTTGATCCAAAGTGGACCATCTAGTAAGATCATTTTGCTTTAAGACTTTACCCTGTGGGGTCATCAACAAAGTTTTACTTTTAGGTGATTTTCTAATTGATTCATATGCCTTATAAATAGGATCTGGTTTTAATACCATCCCTGCGCCTCCTCCATAAGGCTTATCGTCTACTTGTCTGTAAGAACCTTCTCCATATTCTCTTAAATCATATAAATTTACATCGATCAAATTCTTATCTAGAGCTCTTGTTATAACACCTAAATTATTTATTAATTCAAAAGCTTTAGGGAACAATGTAATTACATCAAAATTAAAACTACTCATCTGAAATCTTCCTCATAACCAAACTCAATTAACCTTGATTCTTTTTTTCTCCAATTTGGAACAACTTTCACAAACAACTCCAGGTGAACTGGGCCATCAATCAATTTTGAAATATTTAATCTTGCTGACTGACCAATAATTTTTAACATTGAACCTTTCTTTCCAATAAGAATGCCTTTTTGAGTTGATCTTTCAACAATAATAGTAGCCAAAATAGCTGTAAAATTTTTGCCATTTTTTCTTTTCATTTCCTCTATCTTTTCTATCTTTACTGCAACACTATGAGGTACTTCTTCTCTTGTATTTATTAATACCTGCTCTCTTACTAAATCAGATAACAAATTATCTAATGGTTGGTCGCATATCGTATCTTCGTCATAAAGTTTTGGTCCCTCTGGAAGGAAATTAAGTGCCTTATCAACTAGTTCAGAACATCCTTCTCCTTGAAAAGCACTTACAATTTGAAAATTTCTATTAATTCCAAAAAATCTTCTATATTGATCTAATCGCAAATTCCTAAATTCTTTATTAACCAAATCCCACTTATTTAACGCAACAATAAACTCAGTTTTATTTGCGATTAAAAAGTTCAATATATATTCATCCCCTCTACCAGGTTCTTCACTTGAATCAATTACAAAAATCACCATATCAACTCCATTAATTGCAGATTTTGCATTTTTTACTAATATCTCTCCAAGGCGATGATGAGGTTTATGAACACCTGGTGTATCTACAAAAATTATTTGCCCATTTTTTGTAGTAAGTATTCCTTTTAATTTATTTCTAGTAGTTTGCGCTATTGGAGAAGTAATTGTTATTTTTTCTCCAATCAATTTATTTATTAAAGTAGATTTCCCCACATTTGGCCTTCCTAGTAAAGTTACAAACCCAGATCTATAATTAGTCAAAGACTTTTAATGCATCAATAATAAAATTCTGATCAAAAATGAAAAAAAAAACCATAAATTTAAAAGAAGCTTCGTTTACGCAAGCAATAAACATATCCGCACAATGGTGTAAAGAGTGGGCTGAAGATTTACTAAGCGAAGAGGTTTTAGCCGATAGAATTGCAGAGTTAATTAAATCAAGAAATGGGCTCAGAGGATTTTTTGCATACACTTTGTCTGATAAAGATTGTTTTTTGTTAGATAAACTTCCTTTTTCACTAATTTACAAACTGAATGAAGGTGGGGATGCTGTAGCAGAAATAGTAGTAAAGAATTTAATAATGAGTTCCGCTCAAATTATTATTCATCGAAGAAATAATAATCATGAATATGGGATAAAATCAGAAAATATTTCAGATAGATGTAAAGCTATCTTGAAACTGCTTCAAACTAAGTTAGTTACAAAGTCTGTTAATCAAGTGCTTAGAGACTTAGATAATATGGGAAATAGTTTTAAAAATTCAACAAAATATGATTCAGAGCAAAAGGAATTTATAAAAAAACAAATTCTTGATATCTCCAAATAAAAAAGCGTTGAATTTAATCAACGCTCTTTGGTGATTAAAATTCTTAGTAAAAACTAATTTCTCCTGTTGCCACCTTGTAGGGCAATCATTAATCTTAAAATAAAAACGAAAAGATTTATATAAGTTAGATACATACCTAAAGCCCCTGCTAGGTATTGATCATCATTATATCTTCTTGGCATTGTATAAAAATCTACAAAAGACATCGCAACAAATAAGACAGTTCCAAATCCTGCAATCATCAATTCAAAGCCAGAACCTCCAAAAACTCCTGGAGCAAAGAACCCTCCAATCAATTGAACAAACATTGCTATGAGAAGTCCTATCAAACCAAGTCCAACTACACCACTTAGTGCTTGGCCAACACTATCGCTCATTCTTTGACCAGTGTAAGATGCAATAACGAAAGTTATACCTGTTGCTAATGCTGCTGTTCCTACCGAACCAATACCAATTGTTCCTATCGCTAAAGCAACTATTCCGCTTAAAGTAAATCCAGTTAGCAAACTAAATCCAGTTAGCAAAGGCAAGGCCTTTGCATTATTTGCATTGTTTGCAGCGCTTGTTGCTATAAAAAACAAAATTAGTTCTGCAATTAAAGCCACTATTGAAAGAGGCTGGAAAAGTCCAGGATTTGTTGCTATTAGTGAGACACCCGCTAAGACACCTAAAGAAGTAAGCACCATGCCTCCTCCGACGTAAGGTAGAGCTTTTTGAACAACATTAGGTCCAACAATTGAGCTAGTTTGTGCTTCACGAATAGCTTGATTAAAATTACTACTTGCTGGCATTTTTTTTAAATAGATATAAACCTATTCTACTTGATTTTTGAAATTTCAGGGTACGGATCACCAGAGCTATAAAGTTATCTATAAGCCTCAATAATTTTCTGAACTAAAGGATGACGAACTACATCTTCAACAGTTAAATAACAAAATTTTATACCCTCAGTTTCGGAGAAAATTCTTGTTGCTTCGATGAGGCCACTTTCCTGGTCTTTTTTTAAATCAATTTGAGTAATATCTCCGTTTACAACCATTTTAGATCTCTCACCTAATCTGGTTAAAAACATTCTCATTTGAGAGCAAGTTGTATTTTGTGCTTCATCCAAAATAACAAAAGAGTTATCCAAGGTTCTACCTCTCATAAAGGCTAAAGGAGCAACTTCAATAATTCCTTTCTCGATTAACGAATTTGTTTTGTCATATCCGAAAATACTATGTAAAGAATCAAATAGAGGTCTTAAATATGGATCTACTTTTTGTTGTAAATCTCCAGGAAGGAATCCCAAACTTTCACCTGCTTCTACAGCTGGTCTTGTTAAAACAATTTTTTCTATTTTTTTCTCGTTCAATAATCTTGCTGCGTAAACAGTAGCCAAAAATGTTTTACCAGTGCCTGCTGGACCTATTGCAAACGTAAGATCAAAGTTTTCAATTGAATCAACATATTCTTTTTGTCTTATAGTTCTTGGTCTTAAATATCTTCCTTCTTTGGAACGTGCAAGAACTTTTTTGCCAAGTTCAGCATGTGAAGATGACTCGCCCATATTCAAAGAACTTAGAGCAGCTTTAAGATCTACCTCTGGAACTTCTAACCCTTGTTCCCAAATTGGTCTTGTCAGTTCTACTAATGCCGACGCTCTCTCAATCTTAGACATGACTCCATTCATCTCAAGTTGTAAACCTCTTATAGTTAAGGAAACTCCCGTCAGAGACTCGAACTTTTTTAAGAAAGAATTCCCAGGTCCTGATAGTGCTGTGGCAGCATCAGAGCTTGGCAAATCAATTGTGAAGTGACCAGTGTTGGAAACTTCTGTCATTTAGTTATTGTATTAGAATAAAAAATTATCAAAACATTAGCTTTCTGCTTCATTACTATCGCTTTGATCGTCTTTAATTTTAGCTTTAGATAATTTTTCTTTTTCTAACTTTGTCTTACCAATAGCAATAGATGGTCTCTCTATTTTTTCTAATAAACCACCTTTCTCTAATAAAGTTCTTACAACATCAGTTGGCTGAGCACCTTGAGTAAGTCTTGCTCTTAAAGCTTCTGTATCAAGCCTAGTTTCTTTAGTTCTTGGGTTATAAAAACCTAGTTCTTGAAGAGGTCTGCCATCTCTTCTGGAAGTACTATTGCATGCAACAATTCTGAAACTTGCTTCTTTTTTCTTTCCAAAGCGCTTAAGGCGCAATTTAATCATCTTAAATTAATGCATTTTTAATAATAATATCATTTAAAGGTAAAAATTTAGAACCTACAAATCAGCAAACCCTTTTTTCTTTTTATTATTTTTTTGTTTTTTCATTGATTTATTACTATTCATCCCCCCCATTCCTGGCATTCCGCCCATTCCTGGCATTCCACCAATTCCTGGCATTCCACCAATTCCTGGCATTCCACCCATTCCTGGCATTCCGCCATTCGACATTTGTTTCATGAAGCCTCTCATTCTTTGAAAATCAGCTAATACTTTATCTACATCTTTTGCTTCATAGCCGCTACCCTGCGCAATTCTTTGTCTTCTTGAAGGCTGAGCAGCAAGGACCTCTGGTTTTTGTTTCTCCTCAAGAGTCATTGAAGAGATCATCGATTCTATTCTTTTGAGTTGATCTTCACCATTTTTTATCATCCCGTCATCTATTTTGTTCATGCCAGGTATTAATTTTATCAATCCACCAAGTGATCCCATCCTTTTAATTAATCGCATTTGTTTAACAAAATCATTAAAATCAAAAGTTGCTTCTTGAAGCTTCTTTTGCATCGCCTCTGCATCAGCAAGCTCAACTTCTTTTTGGGCTTTTTCAACAAGAGTCAATACGTCCCCCATTCCTAAGATTCGGCTAGCCATTCTTTCTGGATGGAATGGTTGTAGTGCTTCAATTTTTTCGCCTACACCAATAAATTTGATTGGTTTACCACTTATTTTTCTTATTGATAAAGCAGCTCCTCCTCTTGAGTCTCCATCCAACTTAGTAAGTATCGCACCTGAAATCCCTACTTTTTCATGAAATGACTTTGTCAAATCAGCAGCTTCTTGACCAATCATAGAATCAACAACAAGCAAAACTTCATCAGGATTAGAAACTTCTTTTATCCGAACCATTTCACTCATCATTGAATCATCAATTTGCAATCTTCCTGCAGTGTCAATAATGATCGAGTTGAAATTATTTTTACTCGCATACTGCAATGCGTCCCTTGTTATCTCTTCTGGTTTACTATTTTTTTCTTTGGCCGAAAAAACTTCTAAGTCGTATTGACTTCCTAATGTTTTAAGCTGTTCTACAGCTGCTGGTCGATAAATATCTGCAGCCACCAAAAGAACTTTTTTTTCTTTTTCCTTTAAATAAAGTCCTAATTTTCCAGTTGCTGTTGTTTTACCAGCCCCCTGGAGTCCAGCCATTAAAATAACAGTAGGGCTATTTTCATTTTCGTTTAATGGAGAATTCTCATTCCCCATAATGTTAATCAATTCTTTATTTACAATCTCAATAAATTTTTGACCTGGGTTTACACCTCTTACTACTTCTTCTCCGACAGCTTTATCTTTAACGTCTGAAATAAAATCTTTCACTACAGACAAACTAACATCGGCATCGAGTAGTGCTCTTTTAACCTCTTTCAAGGCATCGTTGATATTATTTTCACTAATTTTCGCTTCGCCTCTTAAACCCTTTACTGCGTCTTCAAAGCGTGAAGAGAGTTCATCAAACATATTTTATTTCAAAGTAATTTTAATTATTATAGATTATCCCTAAATTAATACCTAGAGGCCACTCACAAAATCAGCTAATTTCCACGAATTTTTCGAGAAACCCAAAATATACTTAACTTTTAGAGGAGTTAGAGAGGTTTCGTTAATCAACTCTCCAGAATTTTTTAATATTCTCTCTAAATAATTCATTTCTACCATCGCAACTATCCTAGAAGAATTTTGAGATTTTAATACTATTTCTTGAATTTGAGAATCAATTTCTTTAAATCTACCTTTTTCAATATCGATTTGTCTCTCTTTAATAGTCCTTTTTATTAGCCCAGTCTTTGCAATCTTAGAGATATTAAGTTCATCTTTGCCAGCCAAGTAATTACTTTTATTTACAAGCCAAGTTTCTATCAAATACTTTATTTCTTCAATTGACGGAGAAGCAATAATAAGTTCTTTAGCTTCAAAAGAAATATTCTCACTTTTCTTTTCAAAGATTTCCTTAGTTACGTTATTTAATTCTTTTTCAGTATCTTTAGAAATATTCTTTTTAGTTACATCAAGATTATCATTTGAAATAAATAAAGGCTTCTCAATAATTGCATTATTCTCTGTAAACTCTTTTTTAGAATTATTTTTAAATAGTCCAAACCCTATCCCCAAAGAAAATAAAATCACAAAAGCATAAAAATAAGTTAAATATTGCGGCCTATAAAATATTGCTTTATTCTCCAAAAATTCTCCAAAACTAAACTTTAATTCAGCAATCTTCTCTACTAGATATCCATAAAACTCTATTGGCTTATTTTTTAAAACGTTTTCCTCAAATTGATTTTCTTGGGTATCTATATTCTCTTCTTGCTCTTTAATTCCACCTGGCCAGGGTAATCCCCTTTCCTCAATATTGTAATTTTTCCTATCAAAATCTTTATTAATTCTTTTAGAAAAGTCTTTTTTAGTTTGTGGGTTGTTCAGGTTTAATTTATTTGAAATTTTATTCGATTTCATTTCTAATTTCTCAATAAATTCTTGAATTTCCCTATCTTCAAACCAAGAATTTAAATCCACCACTTTTGATTCAATATCTCTATAACCAACTAAAACATCATTCTCTAACCAATTTTTACAGAAAATACATATCGCTTCTAACTTATTTCCTGGATAGCTATTGAGCCAATCTCTTAATTTTTCATCAGAACTGCTTGAGAACCTTGCAGAGGCCTGATCAATATCTGCTAAAAGCAAATCTAAACAACCAAGAAGAGGCATTGAATCAAGACCTGATAAATTAAGTTTCTTTAAAATTCTTCTAGCTTCAAATAATTTCTCTGGCTTTCTTCTCGAGAAACCGATTGCTGTCAGAGATATAAAAGCTAGAAATCCTGCTTCTAATGACCCTCTTTTTTGTAGTTCAAGAAACAAATCTATCTGTTCTTGTACTGTCAAATATGGCTTGATTTGTTGAAAAAAAGCTTCAAATTCTTGCTGATTTAGATAATCTCCATATTCAGATTTATTATTACCTTCCAAACCACCCCTTTTAATTATCAAATTTTCCAAAAGTCTTAAACCTTTTGCATGAGACTCCGGATCATTTAAGTCCCTACTAATTAAATCTAGGATCCTATATGGCAGCAGAGAAGCCAAGTCCTCTTCAAGATCTTTCCTAATTTCACCAAGCTTCCCCATTCTTTGGAGAAGTTGTATCCCCTCATTTAAAAAGTCTGCAGCGTTTATATAAGATCTAAATTGTTGTTCTTGAATTGCAGAATCTCTAGCTGTTAAAGCAGCCAATAAAGTCAGATCGGCTTCTCTACTACTTCCTAAAGCTGGAGTTTGTGGAGGCTGCAAAGCTTTTCTTGTCATTTTAAAAGCTTCTTTAGGAGAACCTGATTCCCAAAGAAGTATTAACCCGGCCACTTCTCTATTTGAGGGAAATTCCAATCCAGATGCGCCATTTAGTAACAAATTTTCGTATTTTCTCCTGCTTTCTGGATCTGTAAGTAAATCAGCCGTAAGGCGTAGCAACTCTGATCTTTGGGTTAAAACTTCATAAGTAAATCCTTCATCAGGCGTTTTATCTAACCGCAATTGAAAAGCCCTTAATATTTCCTCAGATGTTGCAGAGGGGCTTACGCCGATTAAACGAAAATGGTCTAATGGAAGTTCCAAACAAATATCCTATTGAAAAATCTTAGACAAATTTTATCAAGTTAAAAATTTTTTTCATAAGGTCTTACAGAGTTATTAAAAAAAATCATGAAAATTGACCATCACGCCCTAGAATGTTAACAAATCAAAACTTCATTAAGGTATTTTCTTGGAAACACACGTAGAGAGAATCTCAAATCTTCAAGACGTAAAAAAAGCCAAATTAGATCGAGAAACCGGATTATTTCTCTATGAAGACATGACACTTGGTCGAAGATTCGAAGATAAGTGTGCAGAAATGTACTACAGGGGGAAAATGTTTGGTTTCGTTCATTTATATAACGGCCAGGAAGCTATTAGTACTGGAGTGATTGGAGCCATGAGAAAGAAACATGATTGGTTTTGTAGTACCTACCGCGATCATGTTCATGCATTAAGTGCAGGTGTTCCCTCTTTCGAAGTAATGAGTGAACTTTTTGGTAAAGCTACAGGCTGTAGTAAAGGTAGAGGGGGGTCAATGCACTTATTTTCAAGAGAGCATCACTTACTCGGTGGATATGCATTCATTGGGGAAGGAATTCCAGTTGCTTTGGGAGCAGCCTTTTCAAGCAAATATACAAAAGAAGTTGCAGGTAATAAAAGTAGCGATGCCGTAACTGCTGCATTCTTTGGTGATGGGACTTGCAATAATGGACAGTTTTTTGAATGTTTAAATATGGCCCAATTATGGAAATTACCCATAATTTTTGTTGTTGAAAATAATAAATGGGCTATTGGTATGGCTCACGATAGAGCAACTAGTAATCCTGAAATATGGAGAAAAGCCTCTGCTTTTGGGATGCATGGTGAGGAAGTTGATGGAATGGATGTATTAGCAGTGAGAGGAGCAGCAAAAAGGGCAATTGAACGTGCTAGAGCAGGGCAGGGACCAACTCTTTTAGAATGTTTGACTTACAGATACAGGGGGCACTCTCTCGCAGATCCTGATGAATTAAGGTCTGAGAAAGAGAAGGAGTTTTGGGGGAAAAGAGATCCTATTAAGAAATTAGCCAAAGAAATTATTGATGATAATTTCGCAACGGAAGAAGAATTAAAAAGTATTGAGAAGAAGATTGATATAGAGATATCAGAGTCGGTTAAAAATGCTTTAGAAGCACCTGAACCACCTTCACAAGAATTAACAAAATATATTTGGGCAGAAGATTAGCTTAAATACCGCTGGGTAATTTTCTGGTTAGATTTCTTAATTTTCTTAATGCCTTAAGTTCAACTTGTCTTACTCTCTCTCTGGAAACTTCTAATAATCTTCCTATTTCAGCAAGAGTGTGTCTCTCATTCCCATCTAGACCAAACCTCAATTTAAGAACATGTTGCTCTTGCTCGCTTAAATGACTTAACCACTTCCCAAGTTGTTCTTGATGCATTTTCTGCTCAACTTGATCTAGAGGTTCTTCATTGTTACTATCTGCAATTAAATCCCCTAAAAAGCTTCTTCCATCATCACCCTTAACTGGAGCATCTAAACTACTTGTTGATAGAGCCTGTCTTAAAACAGAATCTAATTCTTCAACATCAATTTCCATTGCTTCTGCAATTTCAATTCTGCTTGGCATAGCACCAAGTTTGTGTGCTAGATCCCTGCTAACTTTTCTAATAGATGCTAATCTTTCGCTTAAATGAACTGGCAAACGGATTGTTCGAGATTGACAAGCAATGGCTCTTGTCATACTTTGTCTAATCCACCAAAAAGCATAAGTAGAAAACTTATATCCTCTTGTAGGATCAAATTTTTCAACCGCCCTCTCCAAACCAAGTGAACCTTCTTGAACTAAATCGAGAAGTTCAAGTCCTTTCCCCTGATATTTTTTTGCAACACTAACAACTAATCTTAAATTTGCTTTCATCATTCTCTCTTTTGCTCTTCTGCCAATTTTTATTGTTCTTTTTTCGTGAGTTGTAAATTCTTTGTTTTTTTCATTTAGTTGGCCATCTTCTGTAAGAATCATCATCTTCTGTACTTGATTACCCAATTCAATCTCTTCAGCAGGTGTTAACAAAGGAACTCTTCCAATGTTCTGCAAATACCAACTAATTGGATCACTACTTCTCCTTTTTTGAGGTTCTGCTTGAGTGGATATTGAAGAGACCATATTTTAACCTGATAAGGTAATAAAACTCTCCTACACTTTTTTAGAAATACCCAAATATTTAATACCGGCTTCAGATTTCAGGTAATATTTGTATATATATGTGTTTAAAACTAGAAATAACTCTCTTAAATTGTTTCTTTCAAGATATTTGTCTCGTTTTCCTATTTCTCATTAATTTTGATAATTCATCACCAATAGCAAAGGCATTTGACCCATTTTTACACTTTGATGCAGCAAATGAATGCAAAAGTACGTATTTAGCAAAAAAATCAGTTCTTATATCTCTACAAAAGGTTAAATCAATCGCAGAACTACCAGCTATAAATCCAGATAAAAGATCACCTAATCCAGCTCTAGCTGTCTGAGAATCAGTCCCAAAAAGTTGCCAAGCTTTTTTGTTGTCAGCAACTATGCTGTTAGCTCCCTTTAATAAAACACTAATATTAAATTCTTTTGCTGCACTTAGAGCTAATCCAACATTAGTTTCACATTTAATATCAGGGAATAATCTTAAAAATTCTTTCCTATGAGGTGTAATCCATGTTTTAAACTCTCTCTCTCTAAAGAATTTTGATCCTAAATTAGATTCCGAAATTCTGTTAAGTGCATCCGCATCCAAAATCAACAATCCTTCAAAATCCAAAAGGTAGTCTTTTGACTTTTGCCAATCATCATTATCAATGCCTATTCCTGGACCTACAGCTAATGAATCATATGAGCTTAGATCAATATTCTTTAAAGCACTGAATAAAGATGCATTTCCATTTTGATCACATTGCATAGTTCCTTTTAAAACTATTTCTGGGGCAACTTGCCAAATAGAATTAGCCACTAACTCCGGCAAGACCGCAGAGATAAAACCTGCTCCACTTGATATGGCCCCTCTTAATGCTAAGTATGCAGCTCCAGGATATTTTTCACTTCCTGCAATTAATAATGTTCTTCCTCTTTTATATTTATTGGAATTTTTTGGTAACAAAGGTAAATCAATATTTTTTAGATCTTTATAAGTAACCTTGAAAATCTTTTTATCCTCCTTGGACAATTTGCTAATAGGTACTCCAACATCGATATGGTTCAATTCGCCAATAAAAGGTAAAGCAGAATCTTGAGTTAACCCGATTTTATTAAGACCTATAGCTAAAGTGTAGTCTGCCTTTACTGCATTATTTAAAAAAGGCTCTCCTTTATCAGGACATAATCCTGTAGGAATATCAATGCTTATTACTTTGCCATATTTATTATAAAATTTCTGATTAAACAATTTAATTAATTTATTATCAACTTCTCCTGTTTGATTATTACCTAAAACAGCATCAATCCAGAGTTCTTTCCCATGTGCGTCGGGAGGCTCTACTAATTTTGCTACACCAATAGATGTAAGATAATTAAGGTGGTTAATTGTTAATGTCTTTTTTATTGGGAATGGACACCATACCTTAACTAAATAACCCTTTAGGGAAAGCTCTCTAGCTATTACGGCGCCGTCACCACCATTATGACCAGGACCTATTAAAACAGTTATCCCATGCTTTAGTAGAGATTTCCGTTTCAAGAGCCATCTAGTAATTTGGATACCAGCTTTTTCCATTAATGCTTCTTGAGGCATCCCATCAGAAAACATTTCTTTCTCTAATCTCAACATTTGCTTTGAATCAACAATTAAATGTTTCGAGTCAATTGTTGGCCATACAATTTCATTCATAATTAGTACAAAGCAATCTAATTACTGTTCAAAAATTTAAACTTCCATGTTAAAGACACAAAAGAATAAAAAATTAGAGAACTGTTTTACTAATAATAAAGCTAAGAAGAAGAAAAATATTATTGTAGGTCTTTCTGGTGGGGTAGATAGT
Organism: Prochlorococcus marinus str. MIT 9107; assembly: GCF_000759855.1. Lineage (GTDB taxonomy): Bacteria > Cyanobacteriota > Cyanobacteriia > PCC-6307 > Cyanobiaceae > Prochlorococcus_A > Prochlorococcus_A marinus_N. Next base: position 97,876 of record NZ_JNAI01000003.1, on the reverse strand, counting down.
TCACTCTCAGCTGCTCTTCTTGTAGAGAGTGGCTGGAATGTTGAAGGGTTAACTCTTTGGCTCTTGAAAGGACAAGGTTCCTGTTGTTCTGAAGGATTAGTAGATGCTGCTGGTCTTTGTGAAGATTTAGGAATTCATCATAAAATAATCGATTCAAGAGAAATTTTCGAAAGAGAAGTAATTAAGAAAACTACTGAAAGCTATGAGAAAGGATTTACTCCCCTTCCATGTTCGATGTGCAACAAGAATGTGAAGTTTGAAGAGATGCTTAATTACGCAATAAACAAAAAAGACTTTACTCATATTGCAACTGGACATTACGCAAGGATAAAGAAATCATCTTCTAGTGAAATTCTTAATTGCAAGGGCCTTAAATTTCGAGATTACCTACTTCTCAGAGGTGCTGACAAGAACAAAGACCAAAGTTATTTTCTTTATTCTCTTACGCAAGAAGTGTTAAGCAGATTAGAGTTTCCTCTTGGTGAAATGAAAAAAGAAGAGACAAGAAAGGAAGCTCTAAGATTAGGACTACGAACTGCTCAAAAGCCAGAAAGTCAAGATCTGTGCCTAGTTGAGCATTACGGATCAATGCAAAGGTTTATTGATAAACACATTGAGTCCAAAAAAGGAGAAATCATACATACTAATGGCGAGATTCTTGGAACTCATGATGGTATTCAACACTTTACTGTAGGCCAAAGAAAGGGATTGGGTATTGCTTGGCCAGAACCTCTTTATGTGGAAAGTTTAGACAAGAAAAAAAACATTGTATATGTAGCAGAAAAAAGTCATCTTTTTAAAAAAGAATTAATAATAAATAAGTTTAATTGGGTTTCAATCGAAGAACCCGAGAAAGAAATCGAAGTAGAAGCGCAAATCAGATACAGAAGTCAACCAGTAAAGGGGACTCTAATTCCTTTGAAAAATTCAGATAGTCCAACTAAATTATTTAAATTAATTTTTGAAGAAAGCCAAAGTTCTGTTACACCTGGCCAAGCTGCAGTCATTTATAAAGGAGAAATTCTACTAGGTGGTGGATTAATTAATTTCCCAAAAGAAATTTAATATCAAAAAAAATACTAACAATAACAAAATAGGTTTATCTCCAAATTTTGTATAGAAAGTCTTTTCTGATGAAATATTAGGGAACACTATTTCATTTTGCTCAGTATTCAGATCCAGAAGTCGTATTGTTTTTCCCACATCACTAATTAAACCCGAGGGTCCAGTATTAGAAACAAGTAAATTGTCTTTGCTATTTTCTATGCTTCTTAATTTAGCCATAGATAGAAATTGATCATATAGCTTATTTGGATAGGGATCTAAATTTGCTGCTGTTATTATTAATTTTGCACCGCTATTGATAGCCTTTCTTATTTTCAATCCATCACTAATTTCGTAACAAATAGCTATAGCTAAAGGTGGTGTAAATTTAGGATCAAAAAATCTTGAATCAGAGCCTGATTGAATCCCTCCTACCGCGGAAAATCCTCTTGAAAAATTATTAAAAAATCTAGGTATTTTTTCACCCAATGGAACAAGTCTATTTTTATCTATAAAAGATGTAAAAGATTGATCTCCAATTTTAAATCCGAGTAAAGAACTTCTTATCTCATTATTAAAATTTCTGAACCCTCCCGCCAACAAATTAACCTTAATCGTTTTACCCAGATTAAAGTTATTAGACAAAGTTCCTTCAGGAGCAACAAGAAGTTTCGCTTTATTGGCTAAAGTATATTTTTGAGCGATGGATAGTTTTTCTTTAATGAATTCATCATCTATTTTTAATTTTTCTCTTGTTGGTATATTGGTTTGCCAAATAGCTACTGGATATTCATAATTTCTTTTTATTGGCGTTGTTAAACCCCCTAGTAAATGTAAAAAAATAATCACCAATAGTCCGTAAATAAATGTTTTTTTAAATTGAATTTTTCTTCTCCATCTACCGTGACTAAAAAAAATCCAAAATCCAATCAATATTTGTAATGCGCATAAACCAGTTGCACCAATCCATCTTGCCAAACCAGCAAGATAAATATCACCTGGGACAAGACTCTCTCCTAAACCTATCCAAAAAAAAGGTGTTTGAGAAAGTATCAATTCACCAATACTCCAAGTCAAAGATAAAAAAATTACTTTTACACTTAAAGGTAAAATTTTCATTTTAAAAACATCCTCTTTCCAGAGAAAGATTTCAACTAACAGCCCCCATAAATAAACTAATAACCCACCCAAAAAAGCGCAAAATAATAATATTGAAATGGTAATTATTAAACTTACAAGCCATGAAAACCCAAGCCAAGTCAATGGATGAAGATCATAAAGCCAAGAATGACTTATCAAAATAAAGAAAAAACCCCAGCAAAAATTTGCTATTTTTCTCTCACTTCCCTTCCATAAAATGAACAAAGAAATCGGCATAAAAATCAGCCAAAAATGAGATGCTACAGATATTCCTCCTAAGATGCCACCAAAACAAGGGTAAAAATATTGTCTTAAACTTTTAATTTGAGTTGATATTAACAATCTAAAATTCGAAATTAAATTTATAATCACCCATTTATTGTACCTTTATTCTGTAATATTAGTGTTAGTAACTTTCAAAATTTAAGTGAAAGAAGTCTTTATTAGTTTTGCAGTTTTTGTTTTTTGCGTTTCATTAACTCTTTTCAGTCAATTTAATTCACCACAAGTTGTTAATGCTGCCGAATCAGAAACCAAGTTAGTTCAAAAAACACCTTTAGCAAAACCATCAAATGTCTCAAATAATAATTTATTTGAACTAGACCCATCAGATCCAAATCCAATCCTTTTCGCTATGGCAGAAGAAACACAATCAGAGAGTAGTAATTCAAGGACTACAGAAAGTGGCCTAATTATTGCAGATATCCTAAATGGAGAAGGAGATGAAGCCAGTCCAGGAAAAACAGTTACCGTAAATTACACAGGGACTCTAGAAGACGGAACACAATTTGATACAAGTATAGGCAAAGCCCCATTCAGCTTCCCCTTGGGTGCCGGAAGAGTAATAAAAGGTTGGGACGAAGGTGTTGCTGGCATGAGGGTTGGAGGTAAAAGAAAATTAACAATCCCACCAGAACTTGGATATGGATCTAGAGGAGCAGGAAATGTGATCCCCGCGAATGCCACTTTGATATTTGAAGTTGAATTATTAAAAGTCAATTAAATTTAAGTAAGAAAAATATCTAAGACTTTTCAATTTAGTTATTATCTAAGTAATATATGTACAACATTAAATATTCGAAATGTTAAGTAAATTCATCAATTCCCTTTTATATAAGTCATCTCCAATGACTGTAAACGCTCACTGCGATGCTCCTTGTGGTGTTTACGACCCAGCTTCTACAAGGGTTGCAGCAGAAGCAGTTTTATCAATGACAAAAAAACTTATTTCACTAGACCCTCCTTCTAGCACTGACTCAGAAGAATGGGCTGCTTACAGTAATACATTTGCTAGATATGTTGCAGTTAAAGAAGAGCAAGCAAAAGAAACTAAAAAAGAAATTCTAATTTTATGGACAGATTATTTTAAGCCAGTGCACTTAGAAACTTATCCAGACTTACATGAAACCATTTGGAAGGCAGCTAAATTATGTAGTGCTTGCAAAGTTAATATTGATTTAGCTCAAGCTGAAGAACTAATGAGTTATGTAGAAAAGATTCATAATATTTTCTGGGCATCCAAAGGAAGATCAGATGCTTTCGTAAAAGCTAGTTAAATAATTACCTTCAAAATTTTATTTGACTTAATTTTATTTTTCTTGGGTTTAAGAAAAACCGCTATTGTTAGGGGTGATTCCATGCTGCCTTCCCTTAAAGAAGGTGACATTATATTTTTCAAAATGTATAAGGAGGGGAAATTAGAACCTAAACCTGGAGAAATTGTAATTTTCAATCATCCACTTAAAAATATAATTTGTATTAAAAGAATAAGTTTAGTTAATCAAAATAATATTGTGGTTCTTGGCGACAATATTAAATTTAGCGAAGATAGTAATAAATTTGGACTATTAAATAACGAAAAAATCATTGGGATTTTCACCTCTAAATTAATTATTCCCAAATTAAAAGATTTTTTTAATTCAAAAAAATAAACGCACTTCTTTGAATCCAAAATAATCCCATTGAAAAGGATAGCCCTCCTGCAACACAGATTAGTCTTTTAATAAATTTTTGACCCACGTTTAAGGTTGTAAAAGATATTAAACAAGTAAAAAGATTCATGCTTATTAATGAACCAATCAAATATAAAATCAAATAAAAGCATGCACTAATTAAAGGAAGAGCTAATGCAGGTAGAACTGCAAGAAAATGCGAACCTCCAGCAATACCATGAAGTAATCCTAAACCTGTTAAAGCATGGGTGTGCTTTTTATTATTTTTTTGTTCCTTAGTATGAAAGTGGTAGTGACGATGAGCAAAACCATTTTCATGTTTGTGAGGGTGAGAATGGATGCTTAATTGAAAAGAATTTTTTATAGCAATTACTCCAACAATTAGAAGCGAAATTCCAACCAAAAATTCAGCAATATTAGAGAATTTATTTAACGGAGTAATATCCTTTATAAAAATTGCCAGAAAAGCTAATAAAAGAACTCCCGAAGAGTGACCCAATCCCCATGAAAAGCCATTTTTAAGAGCTTTTTGGGGACTATTAATTGCTGAGGGTGCCATTGCGATTAGGTGATCTGCTCCACTTATTACATGAATAAATCCTGCGAAAATACCTGTTAGTATTACAGCCTGCATTTATATTTAATACGACTTTATCTATTTAATTTTATAGAACAATTATGTGTCAAGAGTAAAAAGCACGATTTAATGTCAAATTAAATTAAGTTAAATAGTTTTTTGAAAGATTTTTCTATATTACTTTCTCTCATAAAAGTTTCACCAATTAAGACACCTTTGATTCCAATGGATCTAAGGGATTCTATATCTTCTGAGCAATTAATTCCTGATTCACTAATGGGAAGAATATTTTGTTTTGAAAATATATCCGAATATATATTCATCAATTCTATTGATGTTTTTAAATCTGTATTAAAAGACTTTAAGTCCCTATTATTTATTCCAACCAAATTAAAAGATTTTAACTTTAATATTCTTTCTAATTCATTTTCATTATGGACTTCAACAAGAACGCTCATCCCTAAATTATAAGCAATTTTTTTTAAATAAACTAAATCGTAATCGCTTAAAATCGCTGCTATCAATAATATTGCATCAGCACCAGATACCCTTGCTTTATATATCTGATAAGCAGAAATAATAAAATCTTTGCAGAGCAAAGGGAGATTAGTCGATTTCCTTACAGATTCCAGTATTTCATAACTACCTTGAAAAAACCTTTTATCGGTTAATACTGAGATACAAGATGCGCCTAATCCTTCATAACAAATGGCTATTTCTTCGGGATTAAAATCTTCTCTAATAACACCTTTACTAGGACTAGCTTTTTTAATCTCAGCAATTACTCCTGGTTTTATTCTTGACTCGAAGATACTTTTATAAAAATTTTTAGGAGGGGCTAGTTTATCAATCTTTTTTATTAGATCTTCCAAAGAAACTATTTTTTTAAAATTTTTAATTTCAATGTCCTTATGCCATACAATTTCTTCGAGAATATTTTTTGCTTGTGCCTCTCTGTGAGGTACAGCATATTCTAAATTTTCTACCCTAACTGTTGGATTTGGTGGTCTGCGTCTTATTTCCATTAACTATGAATACTATTTTATTTGAGAAGCCTTTATTTGAGAAGCCGCTTGCTTATATGCGACCTCAACTACTTCACTAAGAGTGGGATGAGTATGTACTTCTGTAGATAATCCAATTACATCTTGGTTCCTTGAAATAGCGTTCGAAATTTCTTGAATTAAATCAGCTGCATGTAACCCAAAAATATGAGCACCTAATACTTTCCCATTATCTTTATTGAAAATCAACTTGAGCATCCCGTCACTCTCCAATTCAGCCAATGCTTTTGAATTAGCCTTAAAGAAACTTTTGACAACTCCCAAAGAAAATTTTTCTTTTGCTGATATTTCTTTAGCTTCAGCTTCGGAGAAACCAACTGAACTTATCTCAGGATGAGTAAAGGTTGCAGCAGGGATACTTTTATAATTAATTTCAACATTACAACCACAAATATTATCAACAGCAATAGTACCTTGCGCTGCCGCTGTATGGGCAAGCATTAGCTTGCCAGTTACATCTCCAACAGCCCAAATGTTAGGTATTATTTCCTCACCATTTTTAACCCTCATTTGATCATCTATAGGAATGAAACCTTTTACCGTTTCGATCCCAGCAGACTCAAGATTTAAATTATTACTATTTGGACTTCTACCAGTTGCAACGAGTACAGCGTCAACTTCTAAAGTTTCTACCACTTCTTTAGATTTTGCATCTGTAAGTTCTATTTTTACAGGACATCCAGGTATTATTTTTGTCGCGAAGACATTTGATTTTGTATCTATATCTCTTGATTGAATAAGGTTCTTCTTAGCAATTTTTGTAATGTCTGGATCAAATGTTGGCATAATATTTTCCAAAGCCTCGATCATGGTAACTTCACAACCTAGCGCGGTATAAACATCGGCAAATTCCAAGCCTATATATCCGCTGCCAATAATAGCTATCCATCTTGGGAGCCACTCAAGTTTAACCGCGTCATCACTAGTAAATACAGTCCTATTATCCAAAGTTATTCCACGAGGCACAAAAGGAGAAGATCCAGTTGCTATAACAATATTCTTAGTTGTGAAGATTTTATCAATTCCATTTTTATCTCTCACACCCACTTTTTGATTTCCTTCAAGTCTTCCAAAGCCTAAAATGATTTCCACTCCACTCCTTTTGAGAGTTTTTGTTAAATTTTCTCTAACATTTTTAACTAAATTATTTGCATGATCTGCAATTTTTGATCTCTCAAACCTTACTGGGGAAGCATGAATACCAAATTTGGCTAAATGTTCATAATCAGCTATTTCTCTAACTTTTCCACTTGCAGCCAAAAGAGCTTTAGAGGGGACACAACCCTTATTAACACAAGTACCTCCCATATCAGAAGATTCTACTATTGCGACTTTCAGTCCCTTACCAGCAGCATGTTTGGCGGCATCAAAACCTCCATACCCTGCTCCTATTACTATTAAATCAAAATCAAAACTTGAATCAGTCACTTTTTATTTATGTATTAGAAATGTATGCGACTCTTTTCCGTTCTAGTAATAATGGAACTGCAACACAAGCCACATTCAATGATTCTACTAGCTCACTATGCGGAATTGAAATTGTTTCATTAAAAGCTTCTTGAATTTTTTTATGAATACCTTGACCCTCATTACCCAAAATCAATGAAGTCCTTTTAGTCCAATCAATTTCCCAGTAAGGCTTTGAAGATTTTTTAGAGCTTTTATTATGACTACTAGTAGAAAATATCTGAAACCTATTATTTGACAATTTAGATAAGGACTTTAATAGTGAATTTATTATTTCTTCTTCAGTACCCTCAAATCTTAGGAATGGGAGGTGAAAGACTGCACCAGATGATGCTCTTAAAACCTTTTGACTTAATGGGTGTGCCCCCCCGGCTAAAAAAATTGCATCGACTCCTGCAGCTAAAGCAGTTCTAAAAAGATTACCCATATTCCCAGGATCTTGAATCCTATCTAGAACAAGAACTAAATCATCTTCAATATTAAATTGATAATTAGGTATTGATGAAATTTCAACTAATGCTGCAATGCCATCTGGATTAATTATTGATATCGCAGATGCTAAAACTTCCTCTGAAACAATAGTTATTACAGACTGATCAAACTTCTTACTAAGATTTTGATTTTTTCCAAGCCATTTTTCAGTAACTAAAATTTTGGAAGGAACATTTCCAGACTTCAACAACTCTTCAATGAGATGAGTACCCTCAATGCAGAAAAAGTCTTTGTCTTTTCGAGAAGAACCACTTTTAAATGATCTAAATCTTTTAACTAGATTATTGTTTTTACTAGTTATTTTTAAAAAAGTATTTTCTATGAGGAATTTTTAAAATTTTTATCACTTTTATTTTAATTCCATAAAAGTTTTGATCAATAATTTTTAAAATTTATTTCCTAAAAATTACATAACATATTTTTATTTTTAATTAATATTTACCCACGTTACAGATGGTGGACTTAATATTATTAGTTTGTCATGATACATCTAATCAATTAACTTTTAATGATTTGCGAAAGTGAAAAAAAGTCATATCTAAGATCTCAAAATTTACAGATAATAGGTCCAGGTAAATTAAAAGGGATAGTTGAAATAAGTGGCGCAAAGAATTCTGCTTTGGTTTTACTTGCAGCATCTTTATTAACTAATGAAAAAATAATTCTTGAGAATGTTCCATGTCTTACAGATATTGAAAAAATGGCTAATATCCTTAGAAATTTAGGAGTTTGCTTTGTAGATAAAAACAATAAATTAGAAATAGATTCAAAAAATATTTCCATAAAAGAACTTCCATATGAACTTGTAAATGGAATTAGAGCTAGTTTCTTTTGTATCGGTGCACTATTAACTAAATTTGGAGAAGCTAAACTTCCCTTACCTGGAGGATGCAAAATTGGTTCAAGGCCAATAGATGAACATATCAATGGACTTAAAGCATTAGGAGCAGAAATTCTTATTGAAGAAGGAATTGTCAAAGCAAAAATAAAGGGAAAGATAAATAAACTACAAGGTACTCATATCAAATTAAAGTGTCCAAGCGTAGGAGCAACTGAAACGCTCGTAATGGCTGCATCATTAGCTGAAGGAAGAACTACTATTGAGAATGCTGCAAAAGAACCTGAAATTCAGGATTTATGCATAATGCTTAATAAAATGGGAGCAAAAATTTACGACTCTGGGAAAGATAAGATAATTATTGATGGTGTAAATAAACTTGGGGGATGTACTCATAAAGTAATTCCAGACCGTATAGAAGCTGGAACTTTTTTAATAGCTGCTGCTGCTACTTCGTCTTCCATAACAGTTTCCCCTGTGATCCCTCATCATCTTGAAGCTGTTACAAATAAGCTTCAAGAGAGTGGAAGCAAAATTACTATAAAGGGTAATTCAATAACGATAAAGGGTAGAGATATTAAAGGAGTAGATATTTATACAGCACCGTTCCCAGGGTTTCCTACTGATTTGCAAGCACCATTTACAGCTCTAATGACAATCGCTAATGGTGAATCAAAGATAACTGAAACAATTTTTGAAAACAGAATGAATCACATACATTTACTTAATAAAATGGGTGCCAATATAAAATTAAATAAAAACGTAGCTTATATCAAAGGTGTTAATACAATTAAGGGAATGAATTTAGTTGGTTCAGATTTAAGGTCTTCAGCCGCATTAATAATTGCCGGGATAATCGCTAAAGGGAATAGCAAGATATACGGTTTAGAACATTTGGATAGGGGTTATGAAAATTTCGAATTAAAACTAAAAAAATTAGGTATTTCTATATCTAGAGAATCTTATAATGAAATTGTTGAGGAGAAAGAATACGAATTTGATAGTATGAAAGTGGGTATTTCAAATATTAAAGCGGCTTAAAAAAATTATTTAAAATTTCATTTATTAAACGTAAGCGATATTTATTAATGAAACGAATCCTAAAAATACTAGAAATAATACTAAAAAACGTTTAGACCAATGTTTATTTAAACCATTAATCTTGGAATGGTTCATACCCAAGTACCGCCATTAAATCCAAATGTTGTAAGTATAGTTAATGCTATAAAAAGATAAGATGCAAATTTTAAAGAAAGTTTATTTGATTGAATTTTAGACATTTACTTTTTTTATTAATATAACACAATATTACACAATATGAAGCTAAACCGAGGAACTTAAGACTGTTTTTCTATATTTGTCACATAAATGCATCAAAAATGCATAAGTATGCGTTGTTTTTCTTGTTATTTGTCAGCGATCCCAAAAATGTGATTATACCTTTTGCTAGAGAAACTTTATTTAATGCCTACAGTAATTCTGAACGGCCGCTTTAAGCTACAAACAGCATAGTCAATAAAATAATTTTTGTTATAATAATAAAGTTCTTTATTTTTCAAAAGCCTTGGGAGCGTGGTGGAATTGGTAGACGCACCGCACTCAAAATGCGGCACCTTCGGGTATGTCGGTTCAAGTCCGACCGCTCCCACATTGATGAATACTTATAGTCGATTCGAAATTTCTTTCACAAAAGGAAAAGGTTGTTGGCTTTGGGACAAAGCAGGTAAAAAGTATCTAGATGCAGTGGCGGGGATAGCGACGTGTAGTCTTGGACATAGCGATAGAGTTTTAAGAAGAAGGCTATCAAATCAACTAAAGAAAATTCAACACATTTCAAATCTCTACAACATTGAGGAACAAGAACAATTAAGCAGAACTTTAACCCATTTGAGTTGCGCTGAAAGCGTTTTTTTCTGCAACAGTGGTGCTGAAGCAAATGAGTCCGCGATTAAATTAATCAAGAAATATGGGAATGCAATAAATGAAGGTAAAGAATCAATTATTCTTGCAGCAGAATCTAGTTTTCACGGCAGAACATTAGCAGCTTTGAGTGCTACTGGTCAGCCCAAATACCAAAAAGGTTTCGAACCAATGGTTAAAGGGTTCAAGTTTTTTAGATATAACGATATCAATTCAGTAAAAAAATTATTTGAAGAATGTAAAAATAATGATCAATTAATTTCTGGAGTTTTAGTTGAACCAATACAAGGAGAAGGTGGCGTAATTCCAGGAAGTAAAATCTTTTTTAAAAGCCTTAGAGAAATATGCAATAATTATAATTCTCTTCTTATTTTTGATGAGGTCCAAAGTGGGGTAGGTCGAACTGGAAAAATGTGGGGTTATGAGCATTTAGGAATTGAACCTGATGGGTTTACTCTGGCTAAAGGATTAGGTGGAGGTCACGCAATTGGTGCATTATTGGTGAAGGAAAAAGCTAATATTTTTTCTCCAGGAGACCATGCAAGCACTTTTGGAGGCAACCCATTCGCCTGTAAGGCTGCCTTAACTGTCTTGGAAGAAATCAATAAAAGAAATCTTCTCAATAACGTTTATTTAAGAGGAGAACAATTAAACGCTGGGTTTGAAAAATTGTTAACACAATTTCCTGAAATTATTTGCGAGAAAAGAGGTTTAGGTCTAATACAAGGTCTTGTAATCAATAATAATTATGCAGATGCAAAAAAAATAACCTTAAAAGCTTTTGATAAAGGATTACTTGTAGTGCCTGCAGGTGGTAACGTTATTAGGATTGTCCCACCATTAGTTATATCTCGACGAGAAATTAACATTCTTTTAGATAAACTAAATTCAATTTTTGAAGAGATATAAATAGCTCCCTAAATTTTGAAAAATGCCAACTTAAAATTTTTTGAATTAATAATGCCTAAAGATGAAAGGGATAATATCAATTTATGTTTAACTAGAATTAAGAAAGTTCTCCAAGAAATGGGTAATCCGTGTAGAAATATTCCAGCAGTTCAAATTATTGGAACTAACGGGAAAGGTTCAATCACTGCATTTTTAGAAAGTATACTTTTTGAAGCCCACAAGAATTTTGGTGTAACCACATCTCCTCACCTTTTTGATATTTGTGAAAGGATTAGAGTTAATAAAAAAAATATCAACTCTATTGAGTTTGAAAAAATTTTCAGGTTGATAGAAAAAAATTTTGCAATTTATGAATTAACTCCTTTTGAAAAAATTATTTGCTGTGCACTTAAGTTTTTTGATGAAAGGCAAGTTGAATTGCTTATTCTTGAAGCAGGCTTAGGGGGAAGATTAGACGCAACAACAGCCCATAAATTAAGACCAATTATTGCTATTGGGAACATTGGATTAGATCATAAAGAATTTCTTGGAGATACAATTGAGAAAATTGCCGAAGAAAAATTAGCAGTTATAAAAAAAAACTCAATAGTCATCTCGTGTAGTCAAAATAATCAAGTTGAAAATTTAATAAACAAAAAAGTTGAAGAGGTTGGAGCCGAAATTATCTGGAAAGATTCAATTTCAAACAGTTGTGAAATCGGGTTAAAAGGAATTTTTCAAAAGCAAAATGCTTCAGTGGCCTTTGGAGTAATTGAAGCACTTAATAAACTTGGATTTGAGGTGAAAAAAAAATATATTTATGAAGGTCTTAAGAAAACAATTTGGCATGGAAGGCTAGAAATAATTAATTACATGGACAAAAAAATACTTGTAGATTGTGCACACAACTATCCTGCTGCAAAAGCGCTCTCAAATGAGAGAAGCAATTGGAATAATCAAGAGGAAGGGATTTATTGGATTATAGGTGTGCAAAAACAAAAAGATATGCCAGCGATATTAAAAACACTTCTAAAGAAAAACGATCATTTACTAATTGTACCAGTTCCCAACCAACCTAGTTGGAAATTAAAAGATCTCTTAGAAGTTGAAGGGATTGATTTCCAAAAAATAATTGAGTTCGAGAAATTTGAATTTGCCTTAAAATATTTATTTGCTCTTAAAAAATGGCCAATAAATCATCCTGTTTTAACAGGTTCTATTTTTTTAGTCGCTGAATTTATAAAATTTGCAAATGAACAGAAAGATTAAACATTAAATTTTTCCTTAATTGCCCAACCCTCTAATTTTCCTGGATTTAGTAACCCTTTAGGATCAAATTTTAGTTTTGCTTTTACTTGATCAGCGTCCACCACTCCAAGTCCTCCGCCCTCGACAGTTAAAACGTGGGGATTAAAAATAAACGCCCCAAGGCTCTTACAATCATCTATTATTTCGTTTAATTCTTCTAAACCATTCCACTTTAATACTGGTAAAGCAGCTAATCGTGGCGATCCTTGCTGAGAAACTGCCTCTATATGCCAAAGAACTTTTTTACCCCATTTCTTTCTCAAAAAATTAATTAACTCAAGTTCATTATTCAAAGGTAAAAGCATCTGTAAATATGTCCAATTTTTATCCCTAGACCTCATATGAAGAGTGGTATGATTCCATACGACTTCAGAAATTCCATTAATAAGTTTTTCTTCTTCTCCTAGGAGACAAGATTCAACTTTGAATTTTTTACAAATCAGTTCGATTGTTCTTATTCCTCCAACAGTAGTTTGAATTAAGATCTTGTGACTTCTAGATTTACTTTTAAGCCAAGTTGGCATTTGATCTACAATTTCTTCTTCGAGGATTGCTCCCAGTTTCAGATCAATTGCTGCGCTGGTAAGAGTTTTTAGTATTTCTATTGTTTTTTGAAATTCAATACAATCGATAACCATTGAATGCCATCTACGTTTGATATCAGTAGCAAGTAATAAAGAAGTAATGATTCCATTAGTCCCATAGGCGTGATTTAGAGGTTCGGATTCTTCAGCATCAAATTTTAATAACTCAGGTTTTTCATTCATCGTCACTGCTTCTAAACCTATAAGATTGCCAGGATCTCTTAAGAATCCCCACCTAATCGATCCAATACCTCCTGATCCACCTGCAATAAAGCCTCCAATTGTAGCGGTTTTCCAAGTACTAGGAAGCAACCTTAATTCCCTCCCATACTTCTCTAATTGTTTGTTCAAATCTCCCATTAAACAGCCAGACTGTACTTTCACAAAACCTGTATCAGGATCAAACTCCTCAAGATTATTAAAGCGAGTCATCTGCATTACAACTCCTCTACACAAAGGGACCGCTTGTCCATAATTACCTGTACCTGAACCCCTTAAAGTAAGTGGGATACTAAACTGCCAACAAATTTCTGCTACTTTCTTCACTGCATAATGATCACTAGGTCTTACCACCAAATCAGCAATACATCCGTCTAATTTTTCTGTAAGGACTGGAGAGTAGTTATAAAAATCTTTTGAAAGTCTTTTTATATCAGATTGGCTTTCAATAATTTCTAAGTTATTTACTTCCCTAAATTTGTCTATAAGTTCAAGATTATTTGAAGACATTAATTAAATTGTTCATGTTCTACATAAAATAGTAGATTAGCAATATAAATTGCCTTTGATATAAACTTTTCTTTTTAAAGTGCTCGAAAAAATATCTGCCCATTTTTGTGCATCTAGAATCACGAAATCAGCAGGGCAACCCTTTTTAATTAAACCATCCCATTTTAAGTTTAATAATCTGCTTGGAGCTAAAAAAATAGAAGATAGTGTCATTCTCTCCCAGGGATTTAGTTGAAGCATAGGTATTGAGCAAGACATCATATAAAGTGGATCAAAATCACCAAATGGATACCAAGGATCTTGAACATTATCACTACCTATTGAAACATCAACTAATGATTTCTGTAATTGTTTGATAGGTGCAACTGGTCTTTTTAAAGATGTAATTTTACTTTTGTGATTAAGTAACCAAAAATTTGTAAGAGGTAGAGCAACAACCTTAATGTTTTTGTCAGCCAATTTTTTTCCTAAATTTAATATCTCATTTTCTTTGAGAAATAAAATGCTACTCAAGTGACTACATGTAATTGGAACTTGAATCTTTAATTTATCTATAACTTCTAAAAGAAGTTTTACTCCTGCTCCAGGTTCCGTAATTGATTCATCTATATGTAAATCAATTTCTAATTTATATTTATCAGCAAGCAAAAGCATTTTAGAGAGCAATTTTCTTGTCTCTCTTTTATCAAAAGGAGGGACTACAACCCCTCCAAGAATACCTTTCTGTATAGAAAAATTTTTTGCTAACTTTTTTCCATTTTTAGTTTGCCAAAAGTCTAAAGGCGAAAGAGCAACAAATTGAAGTTGTAACTTAGAAGAATATTTTCTTTGTAACTTAAAGAGATCTGTCCACACATCATTTTCCTGATTTTGATAGGTATCAATATGACTTCTAATAGCTCTATATCCATTTTTAATAGCTAAATTTAATGACTTTTCTGCTCTTTCAAGTACTTTTTTGGTATTTCTAGTCTTATGTTCTTGCAAATTAATTGATAATGCCCCATCATAATTCGATCTTAAATTTGGGAATTCCTCCCAAGTAAAAGATTTATCAATATGAGAATGAGCTTCGACAAATCTAGGAAATAGAATATTATTTGGTTTTTTATTTTTAATTTTTAAAGGCTTTAATTCAGAAACAAATCCATTTTCCCAAGATATTGAAACTGAACATAAATCCTCAAAATCAATATTGAGATTATCACTATTTTCAATTGAACAAAGGCATCTAGGTATTAGAGCCTCAATTTTACCGGAATTACTCAAATTTTTTTTGCTTATAGGTTTATTTTAAAACATAAAAAAACTTTACTGAATAAAAAATTAATTCAAATTTTTCTAAAAGATAAAATGACTATGAAATATTGCCCTTGAGTTGTTAAATTTATAAATGTGAGGCGGGCGTCGCCAAGTGGTTAAGGCAGCGGCTTGTGGCGCCGCTATTCGGGGGTTCGAATCCCCTCGCTCGCCCTCTAAAAATTGCACCAAAATTATATAACTTGTAATTTTGAAATAATAGAGTCATTAAATTTATTCGAAAAGTGCTAACAGAAACAATAAATCACGAAAAAAAATCCCAAAAAGATTCAACTATTGGCAGATATTGGATAACAACATTTGGATGCCAAATGAATAAAGCTGATTCTGAGAGAATGGCTGGAACTTTAGAAAAAATGGGATATACAAGAGCTGATGATGAACTAAAAGCAGACTTGGTTTTATATAATACTTGCACTATAAGAGACAATGCAGAACAAAAAGTCTATAGTTTTTTAGGAAGGCAGGCAAAAAGAAAGCATAAAAAACCAAGTTTAAAGCTCGTTGTGGCAGGATGTCTTGCTCAACAAGAAGGTGAGTCCTTACTAAGAAGAGTTCCTGAACTTGATCTAGTAATGGGGCCTCAACACGTCAATAACCTTGAAAATCTTTTGGGTAAAGTTGATTCAGGGAATCAAGTCGCTGCGACAGAAGAGACCTTCATTTCTGAGGATATTACAAATGCGAGAAGGGAGAGCTCAATTTGTGGGTGGGTTAATATTATTTATGGATGTAATGAAAGATGCTCTTATTGTGTCGTCCCTTCTGTTAGAGGTAAAGAGCAATCAAGATATCCAAATGCAATAAAAAGTGAGATACAAAAATTAGCACATGATAATTTTAAGGAAATTACTCTTTTGGGTCAGAATATCGATGCTTATGGAAGAGATCTCCCTCAGACTACAAAAGAGGGTATTAAAGAGAATACCTTAACTGATCTCCTTTATTACATTCATGATGTTGAGGGAATTCATAGAATAAGATTTGCTACCAGCCACCCAAGATATTTTTCTAAAAGATTGATACAAGCTTGTTATGAATTAGACAAAGTCTGTGAGCATTTTCATATTCCATTTCAAAGCGGAAATAATGAAATTCTTAAGTTAATGGCCAGAGGATACACTATTGATAAATACAAAAGAATCATTGAAAACATAAGATCATTGATGCCAAATGCCTCTATTACTGCAGATGCAATAGTTGCTTTTCCTGGAGAATCCGAAGAACAATATCGAGATACGTTGAAATTGATCTCTGATATTGGCTTTGATCAAGTTATGACAGCTGCCTATTCTCCAAGACCAAATACACCTGCAGCTATATGGCACAATCAAATTTCTGAGGAAATTAAAAAAGAAAGATTAAAAGAAATAAATGAATTGGTAGAAACTACTGCTAAGAAAAGAAATGAAAGATACTTAAATAATATAGAAAGTATTCTAATTGAGGGGTCGAATCCTAAGAATTCATCGCAAATTATGGGTAGAACAAGGACAAATAGATTGACTTTTGTAGAACTCCCAAATAATAGTGACTTTAAATTTTCATTAGGAGATGAGATTAATGTCAGAATAAATGAAGCAAGACCTTTTTCTTTGACAGGTGAACTTTGCATATGATTTTTTCTGAATGATTGGGGATAAGAAAAAATGTATAGGACTAATATTTGGTGGTTATTCCAATGAACATGATGTATCGATTTCTTCTGCAAAGACTGTTTATCAAGCCTTTACTTCAAAAATAAATAAGCAACGCTTTACTGTTAAAGCCTTTTACATAAACAAATATGGAGAATGGCTTAATAGTGATATCTCAGAACAGATCCTAATTGGTGAGATTGAAAGCAATAGAGCAAAAAAACAAGGTTTTTTAAATCAAGAAAAAATTAATTTCTTAGAAGGAATTGAATTTCAAAATGTTGATGTTTGGTTTCCTCTTCTGCATGGATTTAATGGCGAAGACGGTTCAATTCATGGTTTACTTAAATTTACTAAGAAACCTTTAGTTGGATGTGGAATCATAGGCTCTGCTCTCGGAATGGATAAAATAACTATGAAAACAATTTTCTCCAGTCTTAAACTTCCACAAGCTAATTATCTAGCTTTTCAAAATAAAGATTTCAATGATAAAGAAGTTATAAATAATTGTATTAATGAGATTTCAAAAAAAATAAATTTTCCTGCTTTTGTTAAACCATCTAATTCTGGATCATCTCTTGGCATTTCTAAAGTCATAAATGAATCAGAAATATTACAAGCGTTAAAAATAGCTTCTGAAATAGATCCAAGAATTTTAGTAGAAGAAGGTTTAGAGGTAAGAGAGATTGAATGTGGAATAATTGGAAATTCAAAACTCTTAGCCTCTGAGATAGGCGAAGTAAAGTACGAAAGTGAATGGTATGATTACGATTCAAAATATAACTCAAATAATAAAATAACTATTCCAGCCGAAATAGATCCTAAACTCACCCAACAAATCAAAGAAATTGCTATTCAAAGTTGCAGAGCACTAAATATTTTTGGTTTTGCAAGGGTAGATTTCTTTTTAGAAAAGTCTTCAAATAGAATTTTGTTAAATGAAATAAATACAATTCCTGGTTTTACAAAAAACAGTATGTTTCCTATGCTTTGGAAATCTTCAGGTTTAAATATTCAACAACTTGTGGCTAAACTGGTAGATATATCTCTAGATTTATAATTCGAATAAAATGTTGCATGGATTTCTTTGGTTACCATTACTTTTAATCTTTATTTTATTAACTGCTCTAGGATGGTTAGAAAGAAGAAGGCAAAATCTTTTTAGAAGCTGGGCAAATGGATCTGAACTTTGTAAGTTAGATAGTTCTGGTGCTGCGTCTTTGAAAGATGGGGAATTAAGATGGAGTGCATTTGAAGCTGGCTCATTTGAAGAAAAAGATAGTTTCACAATCAAGAAATTAGAATTAGTTGAATTAATGGCCTTAACTTCAGGAGAAGCTCCTCTAACAAGTGAATCTCAAGGTAAGTGCAGATTGAGATTAGTAGGTAATGGGAAAGAGATGGATGTACCATTTTCAGATGCAGAACAGGCAAGAAAATGGATGGACCAATTGATGGAAAAAGCTCGATGTGATTTGTGAAAACAAAAAAAACCATTAACAATAGAAGCTTTTTATTGCTAATTTTATTTTTATCAACAAGCTTAATAAGTCTAAAAACCTTAAAAAAGGTCAATATTCAGGACATTAGAATTTCAGGAAGTGAATTATTCTCGCAGAATGATGTGGTGAATAATTCATCTTTAAAATTTCCAATCCGGTTAATTTTTATTAAAACTAATTTTTTAGAAAAAGAGTTAAAACAACCTTTATCCCTCAAGAATGTTTCTGTTAATAGACAAATATTTCCTTTTGGTTTGAGAGTACATGTTAATACAAGAATTCCAATAGCCTACGGCGAGAGAATAGTAAATAACGAAAAAATATCTGGCTTTATTGATAAAGATGGAGTTTTTATAAATAAACAATATGCGGAAAAAAGCAATTTGGAGAGTTTAACTATAAAAGTTTTTGGTTGGGAAGAAAAATTTCAAAAAATATTATCTGAATTATTAATTGCCCAAGAAAATTATGAATTAGAGATAGATAAAATAACCTTCTCACCAAACGGTTTTCTAACTCTTGAGGAAGAAAATTTAAACACAATTTTCCTTGGATTTAATCCTAATTTAATAAACTATCAAATTCAAATAATCAATTACCTAAATAATGAATTTAAGAAAATTAATTTTTCTGAAAAAATAGATAATATTGACCTTACTGATCCAAATAATCCAAAAATAAAAGTGTTCAAACCCTAATAATTGGGAGTGGATTTAAAATAATTTTTTTTATTATTGTAGTGTTGAAAAGGATTTAGCATTTAACGCAAAATATCTATTAAATGAATATTTAAAGATTTTCCTCAACAATTTCCTACAGATGAGCTTAGTAAGTTCATAATGCACCCAACACCAGTATTAGATCCTATTAAGAGATGAGCTTAGGTAACATTCCAAACTTTGATCAATCAAAAGACATCCTACCAAGTCAGAATGCCAAAATAGAAGTAATTGGCGTTGGGGGTGGTGGAAGTAATGCTGTAAACAGGATGATTGATAGTGACCTTGAAGGCGTTTCATTCAGAGTTCTTAATACTGATGCGCAAGCCTTACTGCAGTCTTCTGCAGAAAGAAGAATTCAATTAGGTCAGAACTTAACAAGAGGGCTTGGAGCTGGAGGCAATCCAAGTATTGGTCAAAAGGCTGCAGAAGAATCAAGAGAGGAGCTACAACAATCACTAGAGGGGTCCGACTTGGTTTTTATAGCAGCAGGAATGGGTGGAGGTACTGGCACAGGAGCAGCTCCAGTTGTTGCTGAAGTTGCTAAGCAAAGTGGTGCGTTAACAATTGGTATCGTAACTAAACCTTTTTCTTTCGAAGGCAAAAGGAGAATGCGTCAAGCAGAAGAAGGGATTGAAAGATTGGCAGAAAATGTTGATACTCTTATTGTCATACCAAATGATCGTTTAAAAGAAGTTTCTGCAGGTGCCTCTATTCAAGAAGCGTTCAGGAATGCAGATGATGTTTTAAGAATGGGAGTTCAAGGTATAAGTGAAGTAATTACACGCCCTGGCGAGGTTAATCTTGATTTTGCTGATGTGAGATCAGTCATGACTGAAGCTGGTACAGCTCTTCTTGGTGTAGGTGTTGGATCTGGTCGATCTAGAGCTATAGAGGCTGCTCAAGCTGCAATCAATAGTCCATTACTAGAAGCAGGAAGAATTGATGGAGCAAAAGGTTGCCTTGTAAATATCACTGGGGGGAGAGATTTAACCCTTGACGATGTCAACTCAGTCGGAGATGTAATTAGTGATGTCGTAGATCAAGATGCAAATATAATTGTAGGTCAAGCGGTTAATGAAGAGATGGAAGGTGAGATACAAGTTACAGTCATTGCAACAGGCTTTGATACAAACCAAACATTGAAGCAACAAAGAATTAAAAACAGATTAACTAATCAATCTTTTTATAACGTTTCCGAGAAGAAAGACACAGGTGCAAATATTCCTGAGTTTTTGAGATTAAGGCAAAATAAAAAAGATATAAATTAATAGGTAAAATAGAGTGACTCGGTTATCTCGCCTGCCTCAAGCATCCCTTGTGGCTGCTACCTTCCGGTCCTGACCAGGTTTAGGTGTTAAAACCGCGAAAGGCCGAGTCAATGATATATTAGCAATTCTTGATTAAAAAAGATACTTACAATACTTATGTTACCTTCAGAACTGATTAAGTATAAAGAAAAATCTCAAAAGATTATTGCATTAACTGCATGGGACTCTATATCAGGATCTATTGCAGAACAAGCTAATGTTGACCTCGTCTTAGTAGGAGATTCTCTAGCGATGGTCTGTTTAGGATACAAATCGACATTGCCCTTAACTTTAGAAAACATAATTTATCATACTAATGCTGTATCGAGAGGATTTAAGAATAAAATCGAAGAACAACCTTTGCTTGTTTGCGATATGCCTTTTTTGACTTACCAATGTGGGGAGGATAAAGCTGTGGAGTATGCAGGGAAAATAATTCAAAGCACTTATGCAAAAGCTGTAAAAGTTGAAGGCGCTGAACCTGAAATACAAAAAGTCATTTCAAGATTAATAAGAATGGGAATCCCTGTTATGGGTCATATAGGACTTACACCACAAAGCTATTTAAAACTCGGATTAAAGAAACAAGGAGAAAGTTTAGAAAGCCAAGAAAAAATCAAAAGAGAGGCTTCAATTCTTGAAAAATTAGGATGTTTTTCAATAGTTCTTGAACATATTCCTGAATTACTTGCAAAAGAAATACAAAATAACTTAAAAATTCCCACAATAGGCATTGGTGCAGGTAATTATTGCGATGGGCAAGTAAGAGTTACTGCAGATTTATTAGGCCTTAATGATGATCAACCACCATTTTGCCAACCGATTATTCAGGGGAAGGACTTATTTAAGGATAAACTAAAAAAATGGGTAGCCTCAGAAAGACTTAACTAACCACATATATTCTGACATCAAGCAAAATCCCATGAGAATTAGGTTTTTACTACAGTCATTATAGAAATGGCTAATTTTGAAAGAGATTCATTTTTTCCTATTTTTGATATTTAAAAATAAGTTTGTGTAGTTTGCGATAACTAATAACAACAAGAGGAATGTATTAATAGACATTGAAAAAGAGGATTTTTATACCCTTTAATTTAGATCGAAATTCAACCATTTTCATCTCAGGGATTTGCTTTCCCTTATTTTTTTAAGGAAGTTTTTAAGGGGATTTATTTTATTATCTCAAATCGAGATAAAACCATTAATAACTATTTTTTTAGCTATGACCTCAAGAATATAGTTAGTCTTAATTCACCTTATCCCACCACTTAAACATAGAAATAAGAATTTGATTGCTTAACTCCATTCCTTTTGGATCACTTAAAAAGAATCTTTTCCCCTTTCTCACTAATAGTCCGCTTTCAAGAAATCTTTCCCATTCTTCAAGCAACTTAATAAATTTGCTTTCAAATTTTTTATTTTCCCAGTTTTGTTCTTTAAACAATTTATAAATATCTATACCCTCTTTAAGTCTCAATCCCAACATTATTTTCTCATCTAGTTCTTTATAAACAAAATCATTATTAATAAGGGACACATCCAAATTAAGTTCATATTGGTTAATTACCCATTCTTTATATTCCTTACTAACTCTAGGTCTAGTTAACTTTTCTCCCCAAGGAGAACTAGTAGAACCCTGACCAAAACTCCACCAGCCTAAACCACTCCAATAAACTCTATTATGTCTCGATTGATGCCTCGGAAGACAATAGTTTGAAATTTCATATCTTGAGTAACCTGATTTTTTTAATATTAAATTAGTTGATTCACTATTTCTAAAAGCCTCTTCATCACTTGGAAGTTTTAATTTTCCTAAATTAGCTAATTTTTTAAAAACAGTTCCATTTTCAATATTTAAATCATATATGGATATATGCGGCGGAGAAAACTTTATTGTCTTTTTTAAGTCTTCTTGCCATTCAATAAATCCACTAAGTGGTAAGTTTTGAATTAAGTCTAAGCTCCAGCTTTTTATTAATCCAGAATCATATACTTTCCCTAACCATAAACAAGATTTTTCAGCATCTTCTCTCATATGCCTTCTTCCAGAATTTTGAAGTATCTGATTATTGAAACTTTGCACTCCCAGACTAAATCTATTTATCCCAGCATTTATGAATCCATAAAGATCATCTAAACAAAAACTTGCAGGGTCAACTTCCATAGTGATTTCAGCGCCATAGTCAACTCCATAATTTTCTTTAAAAAGATCAATTAACTCTTTAATTTGTTGGGGATCCAAAATTGATGGTGTACCACCACCTATATAAATTGTCGAAAGTGGGGATTTATGCTTAATTGACAATATTTCTTTGTGCAAAAAATGCAAGTATTCTTTAACAGTTTTGCTTCCATATCCTTCTAAAGTTTCTATTTTATTTCCTAGTGGAATTACTGCAAAATCACAATAAAAGCACCTTCTATGGCAAAAAGGGATGTGTACATAAGCACTTCTTGGAAACTTATTCATAATCTAAATACATTTTTAAACCCCAAAACAGTATCAAGGAACGAAAAAAATAAAATCCTTATTTACTCAATAAGTAAATCCTAGTAGATTATAGATATGACAGATATCTTAGTATTAATTTTATTTGTATTGTCTGGCGCGGCTTCAGGATGGCTTGGGGTTGATTTATTGCCAGTAGACGTCCTCAAACAGGTGTCTAATGTAGAAGGTTTTAGGATTGTTTTAGCAATAATAGGTTTGTTTATAGGTTTAGCAGCTGGTTTTGTATTCCTTCAACTTAGGAAGACGTTTCTTGATCAAATAAGGACAATGCCTACGGATTTATTAATAAGTAGGTCAGTTGGCTTAATTTTAGGATTACTAGTAGCGAATCTTTTGCTTGCTCCAATATTATTAATTCCCTTTCCTAGAGAAGTCTTTTTTGCAAAACCCTTATCAGCTATATTAAGCAATATTTTCTTTGGAGTACTAGGTTATAAGTTAGCTGATACTCATGGCAGGACATTATTGAGATTATTCAATCCAAATAATACCGATGCATATCTAGTTAATGAAGGAATACTCCCTGCTGCAAGTCCAAAGATTCTAGATACAAGTGTAATTATTGATGGCAGAATAAATGGCTTATTAAGCTGTGGCCTTTTGGAAGGACAATTAATCGTTGCTCAAAGTGTAATTGATGAATTACAAACTTTAGCCGACTCAAGCAGTAATGAAAAAAGATCAAAGGGCAGAAGAGGTCTAAAATTATTAAAAGAATTAAGAGATTTATACGGGAGAAGACTTGTAATAAACCCAACAAGGTACGAAGGTAATGGCGTAGATGAAAAACTCTTGAAAATCACTGAAGATATGACAGGAACTTTAATTACGGCTGATTATAATCTCTCTCAGATTGCGGAAGTTAAAGAATTAAAAGTTATGAATTTGAGTGATTTAGTTATTGCACTTAGACCAGAAGTACAGCCAGGAGAATCACTTAATATAAAAATCGTAAGAGAAGGCAAAGAAAAAATGCAAGGTATTGGATATTTAGATGACGGAACAATGGTTGTTATTGATGAAGCAAAGAATTTTGTGGGGAGCAGATTAGATATAATTATCACAGGAGCACTACAAACTCCCACTGGAAGAATGGTCTTCGGAAAACTTACAAATAATCCTGAGTCAAACAAATCTTTTAAATCACCAGCGACACGGGGCTAAATCTAGCTAGAATCAAAACAATCTTAATTTTGTGATACAAATGACTGTATCTGCTCCTTATTACGGCGAAAACACCGTCATGAGGACTCCACCCCCTGATCTGCCCTCTCTATTACTCAAAGAGAGAATTGTCTACCTTGGTTTACCATTATTTTCTGATGATGATGCAAAAAGACAACTAGGAATGGATGTTACTGAGCTAATAATTGCTCAGCTTCTTTATCTGGAGTTTGAAGATCCTGAAAAACCTATCTATTTTTATATAAATTCAACAGGGACAAGTTGGTACACTGGTGACGCAGTTGGTTTCGAAACAGAAGCTTTCGCCATCTGCGATACGATAAGCTACATTAAGCCCCCAGTCCATACAATCTGTATAGGACAAGCAATGGGTACAGCTGCAGTTATCCTTTCATCTGGCACAAAGGGGCAAAGAGCCGCTCTGCCTCACGCCTCAATTGTTTTACATCAGCCGATAAGCGGAGCAAGAGGGCAAGCAACCGATATTCAAATAAGAGCCGAGGAAGTTTTGAAAAATAAAAAATCAATGCTAGAAATTCTATCTCACAATACTGGTAAGAAAGTTGAAGAACTCTCTAAAGACTCAGACAGGATGAGTTATCTCAACCCTCAAGAAGCCTTAGATTATGGAGTGATCGATAGAATACTCACAAGCCAAAAAGATTTACCAAATAAAATTTAACTCTCACAAACAACTACTTAAAATCATGCCAATAGGAACTCCAAGCGTACCTTACAGACTTCCAGGAAGTCAATATGAAAGATGGGTTGACATATATACCAGACTAGGTGTTGAAAGAATTCTTTTTCTTGGTCAAGAAGTTAATGATGCTATTGCTAATAGCCTCGTAGCTCAAATGCTTTATCTTGATTCTGATGATAATACTAAACCTATCTATTTATATATAAATAGTCCAGGAGGATCAGTAACAGCTGGCTTGGCTATATACGACACAATTAAATACGTTAAAAGTGATGTAGTAACAATATGTGTAGGCCTAGCAGCCTCAATGGGGGCATTCCTATTAGCCGCTGGAACAAAAGGCAAAAGAGTTGCTTTACCGCACAGCAGAATAATGATTCATCAACCCCTTGGAGGAACATCTCAGCGACAAGCCAGTGATATTGAAATAGAAGCTAAGGAAATTTTAAGAATTAAAGACATGTTAAATATGTCTATGGCGGACATGACAGGTCAATCATTTGAGAAAATCGAAAAGGATACAGATAGAGATTATTTTCTAAGCGCAGAAGAAGCAAAAAACTATGGCTTAATTGATAGAGTAATCACACATCCAAGCGAAGCGAATCAGTCTTAATTTTTCTAAATTATATATTTTAATATTAATTTTTAAATTAATAATTTATTGGTTTATTTACAGATTTAATGTCTAAAATACTAATTATCAAATGTTAAGTATTTACAACTAATGACCCAACTCTTTTACGACACAGATGCCGATCTAAGTCTTTTAAATAATAAAACAATTGCAATAATAGGATATGGTTCACAAGGTCACGCACATGCTCTAAATCTTAAAGATAGCGGTATGGATGTAATTGTAGGATTATACAAAGGAAGTAAGTCTGAAAGCAAAGCTATTAGCGATGGTCTAAATGTTTTTAGTGTTTCTGAAGCTTGCGAAAAAGCAGACTGGATTATGATTCTCTTACCCGATGAGTTTCAAAAAGATGTTTACCTTAAAGAAATAGAACCAAACTTAAAAGAAGGAAAGATATTAAGTTTCGCTCATGGCTTTAATATAAGATTTGAACTTATCAAACCTCCTAGTTTTGTAGATGTTGTAATGATTGCCCCAAAAGGACCTGGGCACACTGTTCGTTGGGAATATCAGAATGGTCAAGGAGTTCCAGCATTATTCGCAGTAGAGCAGGATTCCTCTGGTAGTGCGAGATCATTAGCCATGGCTTACGCTAAAGGTATTGGGGGGACAAGAGCTGGGATACTTGAGACGAATTTCAAAGAAGAAACAGAAACTGATTTATTTGGCGAACAAGCGGTTTTATGCGGAGGTTTATCTGAACTAGTCAAGTCAGGATTTGAAACTCTTGTAGAGGCGGGATATCAACCAGAACTTGCTTACTTCGAATGCTTACATGAAGTAAAACTAATTGTTGATCTAATGGTAAAGGGAGGCTTATCTCAAATGAGAGATTCCATTTCAAATACTGCAGAATATGGAGATTATGTAAGTGGCAAAAGACTGATCAATAGTGATACAAAGAAAGAAATGAAGAAAATCCTAAAAGATATTCAAGATGGGACTTTCGCTAAGAATTTTGTAGAAGAATGCCATAAAAATAAACCCTTAATGACAAAACTAAGAGAAGAGAACTCAAAACATGAAATTGAAAAAGTAGGTAAAGGTCTGCGCTCTATGTTCAGTTGGCTGAAATAAATTTATTCTTAATATTTCTGGGATCTATTGGTTTTGATTTATTGATCGGTGACCCAAGAAACTTCATTCACCCTGTTCAAATAATTGGCTTTTATATAAAAAAAATATCTGATTACCTCATAAATCATTTTGGAGAAAATAAAAAGATATTATTCTGGGGTGGTTTGATTGTCGCTATATCTACTATTGGAATTAGTTTTAGTTTAGGAAAATTTATAGAACTCAGTTATATGCAATCAAGAAATAATTCTTTGAGCGGATTATTAATTTTTTTAGGACTTTCAAGTTGCATCGCTACTAAGAGCCTTATTTTGAGTGTGAAAGAGATTGCAGAGCTAATAGAACACAAAGAAATTAATTACCAAATTGAAAAAATAATTAAAGAGAAAGTGCAAAGAATAGTAAGTAGGGATGTAAGAGTATCTTCGATAGAACACCTTTTGAGATCAAGTACTGAGAGTCTTACTGAAAATTCTGTTGATGGAATATTTGGACCCTTATTTTGGATATTTATTGGAATTATTTTAATGAAGTTTTCAATTTTCTTTCCAGGGCCTTTATCACTTGGTTTTTCTTATAAAGCTATAAGCACTTTGGATTCAATGATAGGTTACAAATATGATTACTTTAAATATTTAGGTTTTTTTAGTGCAAAAATTGAAGATATTTGTACTTTTATTCCTTCAAGATTAGTTTTGATCACATTACCTATAGTTGGTTCTAAAGTTAATGATTATAAATCAATCATAAAAAAAAGTTATCTTGATGGCAAAAAGTATGATTCGCCTAATTCTGGGATTTCAGAAGCTATATTTGCTTATATCTCTAACATTAAATTGGGAGGAAAAAGTGTATATAACAATGAAATTATTGAAAAGCCAATAATCAATGCAAATGGAGGTATTTGTACTGGAGAGAAAATTAACTTAATTTGTCAATTAATTTTGAGATTACAATTTTTATGGATAATAATTTTTATCTTAATTTTTATAGTTTCGAGTTTAATTTAATAATAAATTAGTTTTAAAAATATTAATATAAACAAAAAGACTTTATGCAAGAACAAAATTCTCCAATAGAAAATCAAGATAATGATTTTACTAATACATCATCAACTAATAATGAATTCTCAAATTGGGTAGACAATCAGGGAGATGAAGTAAAGAATGTATTTGGATTTAATAATAGTTCTGAGCTTGTTAATGGTAGAGCAGCAATGATCGGATTTTTGATGCTCATATTAACAGAGTTGGTTTTTAGCGGCAGACCCGTTACATCTTCAATCTTTGGTATTAATTAAAAATGGAAGAAAAAAAATCTAATCCAATAAAAGTATTCTTATACATTTCTGTATGGGTAATAATTTGGGGGACTTTAGGCTCTTTGATAGATTATCCTCTATATACAAATAAAATTTATTTAGAAGGGAGCCTATATCAATATCTTACTTTCGCAATTACAGCGATACTTTCAGTCATATGTGCAAAATTTATTTTTAAAAAAATTGATTTATAAAAACTTGTACCTAAATTTCTTAATAACCTTAGCAGGTTCTTTGTTTTCATTTGACTCATAAAGTATCCACTGATGTGTTTCAGTATCATGATCACAACCATAATTACTAGAAACGTTTTCGAAACTTGATAGATATGAATGGCAATACTGATCCGCTTCAAAAGCAGAGCCATAACCTGTTAGAAAATATATCAAGAAAAAAACAAGTACTAACAAAAAAAATACTTGAGAAACCAAATTAACTAACTTCATAAGAATTTCTAAAATTTAAATATATCATTTTAGAAAAAATTTGCGATCAAAAAATATAGTTAACGGCCGACATTAAAAATAAAATCGTGGAATTTTTGATTATTTAGATACAGGATAATTAACAGCAACAAAATCATATTCAACCCTAGTACTATTGATCCAAAAATATTTATTTGTTTTTTCCCTGGCAAGGTGTAAGTAAATTTCTTGCCTTTAAGAAAAGAAGCTAATCCTTTTTTTTCTTTTTTTGAATCTTTTATTTGATCTTCATTCTTACCTTCATTTTCAGAGAAACCTTTAACCATTACAACTTAAATATCAGATTTATAATATTCCAAAAAAAGAAATTATTTTAATAATTAACAATTTTTATTCACATACGGAATCATAAATGAGGTTCTTTTCTTGGATAAATTTTTCAGAAAATAAGCTTCAATAAGTTCAGCCTGTAATCCCAATAAACTAGATTGACATTTGAATCTATTTTGATCAAATACTAATAATTGGAGTTTTTCTATTTGAGAAACTAACTCTATACATACTTGTTGGGTTTGAGAATATTTAATACATTCACTCGATTGTTTTAAAACCTTGAACTTTGTTGGTATTGTCTCTGCTAAAACGAAATTAGAGAATAACAAATATTTCAGGAATAAAATAGTTAAAAATTTCATTACTTATTAAGACATAAAAAAGATGCTCTAAAAGAGCATCTTAGTATTAAGGGAAGAATTAGATTAAAAAAGATTACCCTTGAACTCTATCCTTAAAAAGTTTACCGGCTGAGAATGTAGGAACTCTTTTAGCAGGTATTGCTATTTTTTCGCCTGTCTTAGGGTTTAATCCCTGTCTTGCAGAACGATCTCTTGGTTCAAAAGAACCAAATCCTAGTATGGAGACTTTTTTGCCTTCCACTACTGAATCAACAATAGTTTCAATAGCTGCATCAACAACTAAAGAAACATCCGTTTTTGTGAGCTCGGTACGAGCAGCAACAAGATTTACTAAATCAGCTTTGTTCATTGAATTGTTTATAAAGCAGAGATTCAAAAAGACAAGAGTGTTAATCAAGCCTATAACCTCGAACTTGCACATCATATGGAGCAAATACGAATACGGCAACCGAAAATCCCGGCGGCGCAAAGCTTTATACAAACTTTAGGGACATTTTTAGCTGTATTGTTTATGTTTATAGTCGCAAATTTTTCTTATATTAAACATTAGCTCTACACCTAGAAAACAGCTAAATCCATTGGTAATACTAGCCTTATTCTTAAAAAAGTTAACTTCATTTATCAAAGAAAAAATATTCCAAAGGCAATGAATTTAAGAATTTGAACTTTATATTATTTTTTATTAACTTTCAGATATATTTCCTTCTCATCACATGAAAAAGCTTAATTAGTATTTTGAAATAAAAAAAATCTGTTTTTTTTAATCAATCTTTCTTCCTAAATGGTTTAATTCACTGAACAGATATATGGGCAAATTGCAATAAGTTAAAAATTAATATAGTTCAAGATTTAAAGAAGTTGATTAGTGAAACCTTAAATTTGAGTTTTTTTTTAAATTTTGCATCTATTATTCCAATATCACTAATTTAAATAAATTTATCTCATATTTAACTAATCAATGATAAGTAGACAGTGACTCATATTAATAAAGGTAAACCATTCCCTCTAGGCAGTTCTCTAACTTCACAAGGAGTGAATTTTTCCCTCATAGCAACAAATGCAGAATATGTAGAAATCTTATTGTTTGAGAAAGAGGACTCTATTTGCCCAAAAAATATATTAAAACTAGATAGGAAGCATAATACAGGTCCCTATTGGCATGCTGAAATAAGGAATCTAAATGAAGGCTGTATTTATGCTTTTAGAATAAAACAAAAAAATAATGGAATCAACAATAACTACGAAAAAAAAGTTTTACTTGATCCATGTTCAAGGGGTATTACTGGATGGGGAAGTTATAAGAGAGAAAATGCATTAGAAAAGCATGAAAATACCAATTCTTGTCTTAAAAGCGTTGTTTGCGATAGAAAATTATTTAATTTTAAAGATTATCCAAGACCAAAACATTCTTGGGAAGAAACAATTATTTATGAACTCCATATCAAAGCCTTCACTGAATCAACGGATAAAGATGAAAGTTGTTTTAAGAGATTTTTAAAAAAAATTCCATATCTCAAAGAACTTGGTATCACAACAATAGAATTACTTCCAATTTTTTCTTTTGATCCCACTGATGCTCCAGATGGTCTAGAAAATTTTTGGGGTTATAGTCCAATCAATTGGTTTACGCCGCACTTTGAATATTTGTCGAATGAATCTGCAGAAAAAAATAGAGAGGAATTTAGAAAATTAGTAGAGGAATGTCATAATGCAGAAATTGAAGTCATCTTAGATGTTGTTTACAATCATACATCTGAAGGAGATTCTCAAGGGCCTGCAATATCTTGGAAAGGGATAGATGAAAATCTTTATTACTTTATTGGAAAAGACAAAAATTATCAGGACGTATCTGGTTGTGGGAATACTATTGCAGCAAACAGAGGATTAGTTAGAAAACTAATAATTGAATCATTAAAATGTTGGGCGAATGAATTAGGAGTTGATGGTTTTAGATTTGATTTAGGAATTGCACTATCAAGAGGAGAAAATCTTTTGCCACTAGATAATCCTCCAATTTTTGAAGATATAGAATGTGAACCAGAGCTTATTGACATCAAATTGATAAGTGAACCATGGGATTGTGGTGGCCTATATAAATTGGGTAATTTCCCATCTAGGAATACTTTCACTTGGAATGGTCACTTTAGAGATGACTTACGGAGATTTTGGAAAGGAGATAAAGATACAGCTTGGAATATGAGCGATAAGATAAAAGGTAGCCCATCTATTTATAAACAAGATAATATATTTCCTAAATCTATAAATTTTATTACTTCTCATGATGGATTCACTCTCAAAGATTTAGTAACATTTAATAGAAAACATAATTTCGCGAACAAAGAACAGAATAAAGATGGAGATAACCATAACAATTCCTGGAATCATGGGATAGAGGGTCCAACTACAAATTCATTTATAAATGACCTAAGAAAAAGACAACAAAAAAATCTTCTTCTTAGTTTACTTATTTCAAAAGGTGTTCCAATGCTACTTATGGGAGATGAGATAGGAAGGTCCCAAGGAGGCAATAATAATTCTTGGTGCCAAAATACCTTATTGGGTTGGATGAATTGGGATCATAATCAACAAGATTTAGAATTATTAAACTATTTAAAGTACGTTATAAAAATTCGAAAAAAACTTATAAAAATTTTCAATCCATTATTCTTACCTAACAATCAAAACCATGAAGATATTCCAAGATATCATTGGCATGGAACAAAGTTAGATAGCCCCGATTGGAGTAGTTGGTCGCACACAGTTGCTTTTAGCATTAATAAAGGCAAAACTAATCCTCTTGTATGGATAGGTTTAAATGCATATTCAAAAAGTATCGATTTCCCATTACCAAAATGTAAATATAATTGGTTAAAAGTAATTGATACTAGCATGTCTGAGATTTTTGAACCCCAAACTGTTAATGAAAAAACTGTTTTAATAAAGAGTAGAAGCTCTCTTTTAATTATTTCAGAAGAATTATTTGGAGGAAGGAAAAATATATTCTAAAAGCGGGCGGCGGGAATCGAACCCGCATCTTCAGCTTGGAAGGCTGAGGTTTTACCACTAAACCACGCCCGCAATACGTAATAGAATTACAATTGCAATAATACATTATCAAACAATCAACAACTTAAAAAGATTGGAAAATTCACACTCAAAAAATATAACTGGATCAAGAACTAGATTAATGCTTTCCTATGGGCTTGGTGATGCTGGGACAGGACTTGCTAATGCTCAATTTGGTTTTTACCTCTTCCCTTTCTTTACTTGTGCGGCAGGTTTACCCCCATGGGTAGCAAGTTCTATCTTGATGACAATTAAGCTCTGGGACGCAATTAATGATCCTTTGATTGGTTGGATGAGTGACCATACTCAATCAAGATGGGGTCCAAGACTACCTTGGATGATTGGGGCATCACTTCCATTAGGAATTTTTTTAGCTGCAATGTGGTGGATTCCCAATGATTACAGCATAAAAGAAAAAACTTTTTACTACATATGTACATCAATTTTGTACATGACAGCTTATACATCTGTAAATCTTCCTTATGGAGCATTAGCAACAGAAATTAGTGAAGACGAAAATATTAGAACTAGACTTAACGCCGCGAGATTTACTGGTTCAATATTAGCTTCTTTATCGGGATTAACTGTAGGAGCAATATTCTTAACGAAAGGGGATATTGGGTACCTAACAATGGGAAGAACATCTGGTACTATTGTTGCACTAATCACTCTACTTTCAACTTGGGGTTTAGCTCCATTTGCAAAAAATGCGAGAAAACCCATTAATAAAATACAACCAATAAAAAATCAATTCAAGCGCATTTTCAATAATAAAATTTTTATAAAAGTAATCTATCTCTATTTACTGCTTTGGTGCGGATTGCAGTTAATGCAAACAGTTTCATTAATATATTTGCAACAAGTGATGAATTTACCAAGAGGGATATCTTTTTGGATCATCATTCCTTTTCAAATCAGTGCTCTTTTAGGATTGCAGGTTTGGAGTTTTTATTCCAATAGATATGGAAGAATTAAAGCACTAAAAATAGGAGGATTTATATGGATTGGTGGTTGCTTGATCGCAATGATATTACCTTCATTGTCAAATAATTTTGAAATGAATAATTTCAATATAGATTCTATAAAAATGTTAATTTTGTTTCTAACAATATTATTTGTTGGATTTGGAGCATCAACAGCATATTTAATACCTTGGTCTTTATTGCCAGATGCTATTGATCATGATCCAGACAAAGCAGCAGGGATCTACACCGCTTGGATGGTTTTATGTCAAAAACTTGGTATAGCTTTAAGCGTAGGATTATTTGGATATCTACTAACTCTTACTGGTTTCAAACAAGCAGCCTGTCAAGGAATTTTAGACATCACTCAACCAGATTCCGCATTAATAACTGTAAGAATTTGTATGGGATTAATACCTTCAATTCTTGTCTATTGGGGCCTATTAATTATGAGAAAATGGGATCAAGAATTAATTACAAACTAATCTAGAGATATGAATTACCCTAAGTTTTTTATAAGACTTCTAAGCAGCTTAATCATTGGCGGGCAAGCAATTAATTTTATCTTTAGAGGTAAGATTTCTAAAAATGATCTCTATGAGCAACTAATGGAGTCGGGACCTGGAAGTTTATTAATAGTTTTAATTACAGGAATTGCTGCAGGTACAGTCTTTAATATTCAAGTTGCATCACAACTTACAAGTATGGGTGTCTCAAGTGAAATAGGAGGTTTATTAGCAGTAGGAATGGCAAGAGAAATGGCTCCCCTTCTAACTGCTACCTTAATGACAGGGAAGGTTGCTACCGCTTATGCTGCTCAACTAGGCACTATGAAAGTTACAGAACAAATTGAGGCTATAACAATGTTAAGAACGGAACCAGTCCAATATTTGGTAGTCCCGAGGTTACTATCGATGGTAATAATGTCTCCGATACAGTGTCTTTTGTTTTTATCTGTAGCTTTGTGGAGTGGACAAATTTGGAGCACAATTTTTTATAACGTTCCTCCAATAGTTTTTTGGACATCTGTAAGATCAGGTAATGTAAGTTTGACAAATACAGATTTAAACTCAATGTTAATAAAATCTGTAGTGTTCGGATTACTTATTTCAATTATTTCTTGTGGATATGGACTTACAACTAAAGGTGGTCCAAAAGAAGTTGGAACAAGTACTACAGGGGCAGTTGTAATGACTCTCGTTACTGTATCTTTAATGGATGTATTACTAACACAAATTTTATTTGGATGATTCTATGATTAACACTAAATCAAAAAAAGAAGAGCCAGTAATAATATCACCATCATTTCAATTACCAATTATTCTGATAGTTTTAAGTTTTATGCTTTTATTCTTGAATATTGGTTCTTTGCCAACAATAGTTTCTGCATCTTTTAGCTTTTTTTTATTACTGCAATCATTTACCCTAAGAATAAAAATAACAAGTGATGATTTTGTCGTTTTACAACTAGGAAAAGAGATTAGAACTTTCCCATTCAAGAACTGGATATCTTGGAAATTCTTTTTTCCTGTAATCCCGGGTATTTTTTATTTTAGAGAAAAGTCCAGTCCCCATTTATTACCAATATTATTTAATCCAAAGCAATTAAAAGATGAACTTTTAAAAAAAGTTGACTCCTTAGAAATTAAAAATTCCTAAAATCCAGTATTTGCTTAATCATCAAAATTATTTAAATGACCAATACAGAAATTTCAAACAATCATCCTGAGAAGGAGTTAATCCCAGACAAGACGATTTCAGATGATAAAACAAATCAAATTAATAAGAAAAAGTCAACTCAAAATAGAAAAAATACTTCAAAAAACGACAAGTCAATTAAATCCTTTGATGAAATTTCTAATGAGATCTTTAGCGATCTCATTTCAAAAAAAGACTCTTTAGTTAAAGAAATAAAAGAATTAAAAACAAAAAAAAATGAACTAGAAAAAGATATTGAGTCAAATTTTAAAGGACAGTCAGATAATATTGCTAAAAGAGTTAAAGGCTTTCAAGAATATTTAACGGGATCTTTGCAGAACCTTTCACAAAATGTGGAGAAACTTGAATTAGTTTCTCAACCAATAATTGTAAAGCCATCTCCGCTTGATGAAAAAAAGCAGGACATTAGCATAAATAATTCGGTTAATGTTCCTGCTCTCTCTGAAACATTTAAGCCAGATGAAAAGATTATAAAAAGCTGCTTTTCAGCTTTTACAGAACAACCTGATTTTTATGCTGAACCATGGAAATTAAGACGAAGTCTTGATTCATCAGATATAGAAATCATGGAAGATTGGTTCTTCAATATGGGTGGGAGAGGTTCTCTTGAAAGTAGAGGATCTCGACAAAAAAATGCCTTATTATCAGCTGGTTTAATATCTATTCTTGGCGAATTATATGGAGATCAGTTTCAGACGCTTATCTTAGCTTCCCAGCCTGAACGATTAGGAGAGTGGAGAAGAATTCTTCAAGATTCACTTGGTCTTACAAGAGATGACTTTGGACCTAATAGTGGGATTGTACTTTTTGAAAGACCTGAGGGAGTTATCGAAAGAGCTGATAGATTAGAATCCAATGAAGAATTGCCATTTATTATTATTGATGCAGCAGAAACATCTGTTGAAATTCCAATACTTCAATTCCCATTATGGCTTGCATTCGCTGGTTCGGATAGTGAAATTTACGATGATCTTGAACTAAACTGATACTTATGAATATTTTAATAATTTCTGTAAGTTATCTTTTAGGATCTCTTCCCACAGGCTTTTTAATTGGGAAATACCTCAAAAATATAGATCTCAGGACTATAGGCTCTGGATCTACAGGTGCCACAAATGTCTTAAGAAATGTAGGGAAATGGCCAGCACTTTTTGTTTTTATAATTGACGTTGGAAAGGGTCTTTTTGCAGTAAAAATTGCTCAAACTTTTACTGATCAAGGGTTTATAGAAGTAATGGCAGGCATATCCGCTATAACAGGTCATATATGGCCAATATGGCTTAAAGGGAAGGGAGGAAAAGCTGTTGCGACTGGATTAGGTATGTTTTTAGCTATTTCTTGGAAAGTTGGATTGGCATCGCTTGGCATTTTTTTAATCGTATTAGCAAAAACTAAATTTGTATCTTTATCCAGTATTTCAGCTGCAATCTTACTTCCTGTTTTTATGTTTTTTTACCTCGATAATTTTATGGACTCGTACTTTTTTATAAGTTTAATTGTGACATTGTTAGTTATCTGGAAACATAGAGCAAACATAATAAGATTGCTTAAGGGAGAAGAATCTAAAATCAACCAGAATTAATAGATTTAAATATTTCTGTGAGAGCTTTATTAGGATCTGTGGCTTTTGATATAGATCTACCAATGACCAATTTAGAAGCACCATTATATATGGCTTCATAGGGAGTCATAATTCTATTTTGATCATCTTTATTTTCAATCTTTAACCTGATACCTGGAGTAATTAGTTCAAAATTATCCTTATAGATTGATCTCAACATTTTCGCCTCCCATGGGGAACAGACACATCCATCTAATCCCGCATCAAAAGACAACTTTGCAAGTCTCAAAACATTATCCTCAATTGAATTATTCCTATCAAGATCAGTTTGAAAATCTTTAAGAGAAAAACTTGTTAATACAGTGATGCCTACAATTAATGGAACTTTTACATTAGATAAAGTTGCTCCTTCTAAAGATGCTTTTTTCGAATCCTTCAGAGCCTTAAGACCTGCCGAAGCATGAACAGAAATTATATCAACTCCTAATTTTGAAACTTGATAACAAGCTGCACTCATAGTATTTGGAATGTCATGAAACTTTAAGTCCAAAAAAATATTTTTATTTAAACCTTTCAATAGTTCAATAACTCTTGGGCCTTCTCTAACAAAAAGCTCTAAACCAACTTTTACCCACTTAATATCAGGGCATTTTTCTAAAAGTAATTTTGCTTGACTTACATCTAGGCCATCAATTGCCAATATTATCTTATCTCCCGAATTAAATCTGTTATTCATTTCTTTATTAGTTTTCAAACCTCTTAATTATTTTTTTTCCAATTTGCAAAATTTTACCCTCTAAATCTTTTTTAGAGTCAAAAACTAGATCAGGGTTGATTACTTTCTGGCTATCAATCTTTACACCGCCACCTTTAATAGATCTTTTGGATTCACTGCTAGATTTAAATAACTCTAAAGCACTCAGTAAGTAAAAAAATTTAACGGGGAAAACTATTTCTTTTAATGAAATCTCTGGGATGTCTCCAACTTTCTCTTTATGTCCAAGAAACAATTTCTCGCAGTTTGATTGTGCTTTTAATGCTTCTTCAGCGCCGTGGAATAAAGAAGTAACCTCCAAAGCCATTCTTCTCTGCAACTCGCGAGGATTTTCGTCCTTGAGAATATTTAAATCTAATTCTGTAAGTAATTCAAAATATGTAGGAATTATATTATCAGGAACTTTTTCTAATTTTGAATACATTGAAAGAGAATCTTCGCTCAAACCTACAGTATTAAATTCAGATTTACTCATCTTCTTAATTCCATCTAAACCTGTCAAAATTGGTAACAGAATGCCGTATTGAGGTTTTTGTTTAAAATGCCTTTGAAGATCCCTACCTATTGCAATATTAAATTTCTGATCTGTGCCACCAAGCTCGATATCTGATTGAACTGCTACCGAATCAAAACCTTGTAATAGTGGATATAAAAATTCATGCAAAGCAATTGGAACTTGTGCATTATACCTTTTATTAAAGTCCTCCTTAGCTAGCATTTGACTAACCGTTGCACTCCCCATCAATTCAATTATCGAATTAAGATTTAATTC
This sequence comes from Prochlorococcus marinus str. MIT 9107, assembly GCF_000759855.1. GTDB lineage: Bacteria > Cyanobacteriota > Cyanobacteriia > PCC-6307 > Cyanobiaceae > Prochlorococcus_A > Prochlorococcus_A marinus_N. Next base: position 59,972 of record NZ_JNAI01000003.1, on the reverse strand, counting down.
TTTTAACCACTCACTGTTATATCTAATTTCAATTCTATCTTTTGAATCAAAATCTAAAATAGATTCATTAGATGGTTTCCCCATCCCTAGTTGGGTTAAGTATGTTTTTGCATTTTCCTTAACCTGTTTTTCAGATAACTGAACTCTTGTTTTATTTTTTCCAGTTGGGTCTCCTATTTGAGCAGTAAAATCGCCAATAATTAAAACTGCAATATGTCCGTTATCTTGAAATGCCCTAAGTTTTTTAAACAATATACTGTGCCCGAGGTGAATATCGGTTCCAGTCGGATCGATTCCGAGTTTAATCCTTAATTTTCTATTGTTTTTTTCGGCATCATCGATTATCTCTGCAAAAGTTTGATTTGTACCCTTAATTGGAAAGTATTCTTCGATTCCTCTCGAAATCCATTTTGGCAATATTAATTTATCGGACATGAAGCTTTAATTGTAAACTTTAAGAAGTTTTATCGAGTTCATCCTTCATTCTAATTAAGGTTTTATTCATCTGATCAAACATCTGATCAGGCGTAATACCAAATTGGCTTAACTGCGTCTTTAATTGCTCTACTGTCATTTTTGCTTGAAAATCCTCAGACAATTCAAATCTCTTCATAAAAACCTTATAACGATCCATGAGAGATTCCATTTTTTTTATAAACATTTTTTTCCCTTCTCTATCAAATTTGCCATAATCAGAACCAAGCTTCATAAGTTCTTGGTAATCAGTAAAAAGCTTTTTAGCTTCTTCTTGTACGATGTCTGACTCGAAGAATCCCATGATTATGTTCCTCCCTCTAATCTCTGAGTAACAAAATTACAACTGACTTGCCTGATTTGCATGTTTTAAATAAGTTGTTGCAACGGTGAAACTTTTGATGTTTTGCACACCTTGACACCATATGGTTTGGATTGAAGTTAAACTTATGTCATCCTAAACTAATCTATATTAACAAGAATTGAAAGGTAGAAAGTACTACCTAAATTTTTTAAACAAAAAGATTAATTTATAAGTTTTTTTAGACTCATAAAATCCCATTTATATTGTTTAACTTCGCGAGGACAAAAGATTATTTAAAAGAACGAAATCATCTTAAAAATTTATTAAAGCATTAATAAAATTTAAGTTTATAAATAATTCTCTGATTTATATTTATTCAGAATTAAATTTAGAAAACATGAATCAGAATTTTTGGAAAACTTCAACATAAATAATATTTCAAACCAAAATAGACAATTTGAATTATTTGGTTCAAATACAAATACATCAATTAATTTTCAACACACAAATAATCTAAAAATAGAAGGTGAGACCTTAACTGAATGGAGAAAAAAAATACATAATCACCAACTCAAAATTTCGGAAGATAGTCAAAATAAAAATATGCAACAAACAATTCTTCCTATTAAAAAAATTTCTTATGAAAAAAAAATTGATCCGTTTTCTCTGCAGCCTTTATCATTGAACTTCTGGAGAACGAATCAACATATACACAATGGTCCAGCTATGTACTTTGTAATTGACACAATGATAAATTCTAAAATAATACTCTATATAGGAGAAACAAATTCAGCTAATAAAAGATGGAAGGGAGAGCATGACTGTAAAAATTACCTCACTAACTATAAAGAAGCCCTAGCTGATAACAATCTCTCAAGTCACCAAGATATACGTTTCTACCTAGATGTACCCAAAGAAGTAAAATTAAGACGTAAATTAGAACAGCAACTGATATATTTATGGTTGCCGCCTTTTAATAAAGAAACCCGAGATAGGTGGACAACTACTTTCACAAATAACTAAAAGTTAATTAAATCCATTTCAACAATGCAATTTTCCACTTTCCAAAACGATCTAAATGACTGGCATGGTAATTCATTAATATTTGGAGTTGTAGAGGAAGACATCGAAATCCAAGTAGAAAAGATAAAATTCGTGCTTGACCCACAGTTACTACTAAAAAAAATTACCAAAAAAAAATTTAAAGGAGAAAAAGGGGAAATTTTAGATTTTGAATTTTTAGATCAGAAATTAGAAACTTTAATAATAATAGGCCTTGGCAAATCAGGAGACCTGAATAAAGGCCTCATTAAAAACTCCTTAGGAGATCTAGTAAGAAAGCTTGTTGATAAAAATGATAAAATAAGCATCTTGTTGCCATGGGAATTAATAAATTCAAAACTAGAAATACATAATCTAGCTGAGTCAGCAAGATTATCAGCTTACAAGGACAATAGATTCAATAAGAAAAAAGATGAAAAGAATGTTCTTAATGAAATAGAGTTTTTGAATTTAAATAAATTTAAGAATATTAGCTTTGAAGAGACCGAAAACATATGTGAAGGTGTAGAACTAGCCAGAAGACTTGTAGCGGCCCCTCCAAATAGTCTTACGCCCCAAGAAATGTCTATAATAGCTTCCAAAATAGGAAAAGAACATGATTTAGAAGTAAAAATTTTAGATGCGAAAGAATGTGAAGATTTAGGAATGGGTGCATATTTAGCTGTAGCAAAAGGTTCTGATCTAAAACCTAAATTTATACACCTTACTTTAAAGGCAGATGGACCTATTAAAGAAAAGATAGCTCTTGTTGGGAAGGGTTTAACCTTTGATTCTGGAGGATACAATCTGAAGGTAGGAGCATCTCAAATTGAGATGATGAAATATGACATGGGCGGCAGCGCAGCAGTTTTAGGAGCGGCAAAAGCACTTGGAGCTATAAAACCAAAGGGATTAGAAATACATTTTATTGTGGCAGCTTGCGAAAACATGATAAATGGATCTGCAGTTCATCCAGGAGACGTAGTTAAAGCATCAAATGGTAAGACAATTGAAATAAATAATACTGATGCAGAGGGAAGGCTTACATTGGCTGATGCTTTAACTTACGCATCAAATTTAAAACCGGATTCAATTATAGATCTTGCTACGTTAACAGGAGCAATTGTTATTGCATTAGGGAATGATGTAGCTGGATTCTGGAGTAATAATGATGATCTAGCAGATGATCTAAAAACTGCATCAACTCAGGCTGGAGAAGAATTATGGCAAATGCCTTTACAGAAATCCTATAAAGAAGGTTTAAAGTCTCATATAGCAGACATGAAAAATACAGGGCCCAGAGCAGGTGGTTCAATAACTGCTGCTTTATTTTTAGAGGAATTCTTTGATAAAGAGATAAAATGGGCTCATATTGATATAGCTGGCACTTGTTGGACTGATAAAAATAATGGGATTAATCCTTCAGGCGCAACTGGTTTTGGAGTTAAAACTCTAGTTCAATGGATTAAAAATAAATAAATTTGGAATCATTCAGACCAAAGATTGGTAGATCTGGCGTTATCCCTCCATAACTTATCCAATTTCTGATCTCTCCCACATGAGAATCTGTAAAACTTATATTTTAATTCATTTCTCTCAGCAAAATTCTGATGATATTCTTCAGCTAACCAAAATTGATCTTTAGATTTTAGTTCTACAGATATTCTTTCCAATGGCACTCTCAATTCATTAGAGGCCGAAATAAGTGCATTTTTTGCATCACTTTGCTCCATTGAATCTTTGAAAAAGATAACTGGCCTGTAAGAATCTCCACGATCACAAAATTGACCCTTACCGTCTAGAGGATCAATATTTCTCAAGTATAGCCTGAGTATATCAGGTAAAGTTACCAATTTAGAGTCATAATTAACAAGAACTACTTCCTGATGCCCATCATGATTTTCGTAGGTAGGATTTTGTAAATTTCCTCCTGAATATCCACTTTGTACATAATTTATACCTTCTAGGGACTCTAAGTCATGCTCTAAACACCAGAAACAACCTCCTCCAAGAATTAATTCTTCTGCAAGAGTATTTAAAGGGTTTATTAATATTGAAAAAACAATTAATAGAGGTAAAAAATATTTCATTTTTTTATTATAAAGTTCAAATTATAGAATTAATAATTTCTTTAGCTGCCCTCTCAACTACTCCTTCCTCCCCTAATTCTTTTTTTAAAAGAGCATAACCTTTTTTGACTTTTGCTTTTTCTGATGTCGTATTGAGAAGTCTGCAAGCTTTATTAAAAATTTTCTTTTCATTAAAATTTTGCTGTACAAACTCAGGTATGATTAATTTCTTTAATAAAAGATTCACAGGAGAAATAAACTTTACCTTAAAATTAAGAATTTTTTTTGCAATAAAAGCAGTAACCCTACTCACTCTATATCCAACAATCTGAGGTATTCCATGTAATGCCAATTCCATATTAACTGTTCCTGATTTGCATAAAGCTAATTTTGATAATGAATAAATATAAGGCATCAATTCAGAATCATCTTGTTGAGAAATAACCTTACCTTGGATTCCATATTTTTCTAGACCCTTTCTAAATTTTTTATCAAAAACTTTCCTACAGGAGGGAATATAAACAACAAGACTTGGATATCTTAATTGTAGTTTTTTTGCAGTTTTTAAGAAGGTAGGTAATATATATCTTAACTCTTGGGATCTTGATGCAGGCATTAAAAGTAAGATATTCTGATTTGCTCGAAGTTTTAATATTATTCTCGAATCTTTCTTCGAGGGTAGGTTTTTAGTCAAATCAATCATTGGATGTCCAATCCAAAATACATTTCCACCTCTTCTTTTATAAAAAATTGCTTCCTGCTTAAAAATCGCAAAAATTTTATCTGAAAAATTTATTAAATTTGTAGTGCTATTATTACCAACTCTCCAAGCCCATTCTTGAGGAGCAATGTAATAATAAATAGGAATATTATTTCTCAATTTTTTTAATTTTGTACCAATTTTAATATTGGGGCCCATATAGTCGATCAATATTAAGCAATTTGGCCGATATTTCTTTATGAACTTATAAAATTTTTTCTGAACTTTCATTATTGGAATAATTAGTGGTAAAGCCTCCCATATCCCTATTGAACTTATGGATGTTGTATCTTGAAAAATTTGCACTCCTTCATTCTTCATCTTCTGGCCGCCTAGTCCATATATCTCTAAGTTAATTGAGTATTTTCTAGCTTCATCAAATAATGCTTTTGACAACAAACTCCCATGTAAATCTCCAGAGACTTCTCCGGTACTGATAAATATCTTTTTATTCATTAATTTGCTAGAGGCATTGGGCCGCGTCTTTCTTTTGATATTGAATCTTTTAAAAAACTACATAATTTTGAAGATGAAAGATCTAATTCTCCTTTTAATGCTTTTTCTAATGAATTTGAAATTGCATCCTTAGATTTAAACAGAAGATTCCAGGTACTTTGCAAATTTTTTAAATCAAAATCCTTATTTTCCATCAAACCACTCCTTTTGATTCCAATTCTATTTAAACCTCTCAATCTTCCTGGATGTCCTTCAGCTAAACAAAAAGGAGGTACATCTCTGTCTACTCTAGTCATCCCTCCAATCATCGCTAAATATCCAATATGTACAAATTGATGCACACCTAAACAGCCTCCAATAATAGCTTTATCTTCAACCTTTACATGGCCTGCAACTTGCACACTATTTGATAAAACTATCCTATTTCCAAGTTCACAATTATGGCCTATGTGAGTATAGGCCATTAGCAAATTATTATTACCAATAATAGTTTTTTCTCCTTCATAAGTTGCCTTATTTATAGTTACACATTCTCTAAAAGTATTATTATCTCCAATAATTACTTCAGTAGGCGCCCCTTCATATTTAAGATCTTGGGGATCCAGCCCTATAAAAACATTTGGGAAAACTTTATTATTGTTACCAATTTTAGTTCTGCCAGAAATAACAGCATTTGGTCCTATTTTAGTCCCTTTCCCAATTGTTACATTAGGACCAACGATAGCTCCTTGAGAGATAATAACCCCATCATGTAATTCGGCACTTGGATCAACAAAAGCATCTGGGTGGACTTTTACACTCCCGAAATTTGACATTAGTTCAATATTTTTATTCTCCATATACTTAATCAACTAATGAGAACATTAATTCTCCAGCACAAACTAAATTCCCATCAACATGTGCCTCTCCTTTAACCTTTCCAAATCTTTGTCTTTTAATACTGAGTAATTCGCAAGTAATTATCAATTGATCTCCAGGTACAACAGGTTTTCTAAATTTAACATTATTGATTCCCGCAAAAACGAAAAGTCCTTTAGGGAGATCGGGCATTTGCGTAACTATTATTCCCCCAACTTGAGCCATTGATTCAACAATAAGAACTCCAGGCATTAAGGGTCTTTCAGGAAAGTGTCCTTGAAATTGAGGCTCATTTATAGTCACATTTTTTACTGCGACAGCCCTCTCCCCAGGGATATTTTCTATAACTTTATCCACAAGAGCAAAAGGATATCTGTGAGGTAATAAACCTAGTATTTTCTCAGAGGAGATTTGATTATTTTCACTGGATAATTTCTTTTCCAAAACTATTTAAAGATAAAGTTGATTTTTAAGCGATGAGGCTAACAAAGCGTTTAAAGAATGTGATCCTTTATAAACTAAAATTTGTGCCTTAGGTAACCCTACCAAAGCCAAGTCCCCAATTAGGTCTAAAATTTTATGTCTTATTGGTTCATTATCAAATCTTAATGGTGGATTAACCCATCCATCACCGTCACAAACAAGGGCATTTTCTAAATTTCCGCCTTTAATTAATCCAAGTTCACTTAATTCTTGAAATTGATCCTTAAAACCAAATGTTCTTGCTGGAGCAATCATTTCAACGAAAGTTTTTGGATTTAAATCTATAACAAAAGTTTGATTTCCAATTGCTTTATAGGAAAAACTTATGGTGGATATAATTTCAGTCTTTTCAGAGGGTGTTGCGGCAATAACTGAGCCTTCTTTATTTAAGATTATTGATTTGTTGATCTCTCGAAAAAAATTATCTGGTTTAAGCACCTTTTTTATCCCTACTTCTTCAAAAGACCTTACCCACTGTATTGCCGATCCGTCTAAAAGCGGGATCTCTTTGCCATCAACCTCAATATGTATATAACTTAAACCGCAACCTGCCATTGAAGATAATAAATGTTCAATAGTATATAAATTTCTCCCTCCTAATTTAACTGCCGTACAAAGCATCGTGCTTCCAATTAAATCTTGAGTTAACTTAAAAATCTCTTTAGGATTTTCCCTAAAAGAAACATAATATCCTTCTTTATCATAAGGTGAGATTGAAACTCTCGTTTTTTCTCCACTATGAAGGCCTACACCTTCTCTGGAGATAACACCAGCCAAGGTATAACAAGAATCATAATTAGTTGGCCAAGAAAACACTTAAAACTTCCATCCAACACCAAGTGTATACCTCCAATCTCCACTTAGATCCTTACTAGCAACATCTAATCTGAGTGGACCAATTGGGGTTTTCACTCCAACTCCCCCTCCTAGTGAAAAACCAGAACCTGATTTTCGCAATAATTTCCCAGGTTTTCCAGGAACATCCTTTTGAGAACCTAAATCACTTCCTGCATCAACGAATAACGCTCCTGATATCATTCTCCAAATAGGGACTCTATACTCTGCTGTACCCTCAACAAAACTTTTACTTACAGCTAATTCACAAGAACCCCAACCTCTTACTGATGATGTTCCACCCATACAATATGCTTCATATGGAGGCAATTCCCCAATAATTGTTCCAGTCTTAAGTTGAAACCCTAAAGCTTGCAGACAATCTTCATTAGAAGCATCACTAGAAGACCTGCATCCTTTGGTTAAATTGATCAATTTTGTTGGTATAAAATATGAATATGAGGCTCTCAATCTATTAAAAGTTGGAGAGTTTTCTCCTATTGAAACAAACTGTTCAGTACCCAAGCTTAATTTATTTCCTGAAGTTGGGTTTACAGAATTATTCAAATTATTTCTAGATGTAGTTGCGATAAAGCTTAATAATGTGTTTTCTGCTGGGCATGACCCTTCATTTGGAGTGAATCCAATACAGATAATATCTGTTAAATTTTCTCTTGTTGTAGTTGGAGTCTTATCAGCATAAGGTTTTTTGTTACCACTACCATCAATCATCTCTACTTTCTTAAAATTCATACCTGCAAGAACTCTCCATTTGGAAACCTTAAATGGATCTCCACCATTAAGAGGCCTTGAAAAAGAAAATCCACCTCCAGTTTTTTGCAAAACTATTGATGAAAAAGTGTCTGTGCTAGAGGGTGTTTTATCATCTACAGCGTATAACTTTCCACTCTTTTCACTTTTAAATTCTTGTGGATAATCTCTACTTAGAAAAATATTTGTTCTAAAAGAAGTTTTATATTTATCTCCTTTGATCCATGGATCAGATAAAGAAAAATTATAGGTTGTTGAATATTCTCCAAAATTTAGGTTGACCTTTGTCGACCATGCTCTACCAAACGCATTTGTTTCCTGCAAACCAATTGAGGCAAAAACTCCTGAACTATTGCTATAACCAAGACCTCCAGTTAATGAGCCTGTTCTTTGCTCGCTCAAATCTAAAAAAATTATGACCTGGCCAGGATTTGAATTATCAGGACCAAGGGATACCTTGACATCATCAAATAATGATGTTGCATACAGTCTTTTGATATCTGCTTCTAATATTTTTCTATTAAATATGGTACCGGGTTGGGTTTTCAACTCTCTTTTTATAACCCACTCTTTTGTTTTCCCTTTTCTAGGTTTTCCGTCGATAATAGATTCGCCATCAGCGCCTGGAAATCTCAACTTAATATCAGATATTATACCTTCAGAAATTTTTAATATTACTATCCCATTTTCTGAAATTCTTTCAGGTCCACTAATTCTAGCTAAAGAATAACCTTCACTTTCATAACGCTTTTTTATTATTTCTATTTTATTTTGTAATTCTTTTAGGTTCAAAGTTGTACCATAAAAATTATTAAAAATATTGTCTAAGTATTCATTAGTAATTACAGAGTTTATTGGTTTAAGTTCAACTTTCTTCAAAATCGGATTAGGTACTACATTTACAATTAGTCTTACTCCTAATGGCCCTTCTTGTGACTTTATTTTGACTCCTGAGAACCAACCACTAGCATATATTGAATTAAGATCTTGACTTAATATCTTATTATCAACAATACTTCCTGGTTTTATACTCATAGAATCATATGCAGCCAATTCAAGCTTTCTGCCCTCAGGATGATTTTCCCAACCTTCAATAATTATTTCTGAGATAAGAACACTTTCTTGATTAGTATTTTTTTTGTTTTCTGCAATAAAGAAGTTTCTATCTTGTTTAATATCAACCCCATGAAATAAACCATTATTAATATCTTTCATTTCAAACGTTGTGCTTAATTGGTCATCATCACTTAACAAGTACTTAGCAGCCAGTTCTGAATTATTTGATATGAAAATCAAGGGAGAGCAAGCAATACTTGTGAAAAACTTTCTAGATTTTAAAAAATGTTTTTGCATAGTATTTTTGAATTAAGATTAATTGAGCATTATCTATTGAATTAAGCTAAATGAAATCATTTATTCTTCGGTTGATTTCACTATAAGCTTCAATTAAACCACCTAAATCATTTCTAAATCTATCTTTATCTAAGCTTACAATTGTATCATTTTTTTGCTTAAGATCCCAAAATCTACAATTATCAGGACTTATTTCGTCACCAAGAAGCATATTCTTTTTAGAATCATAACCAAACTCCAATTTGAAATCTACAAGGTCAAGCTGAATATTCTTAAAAAAACTTTTCAGGATGACATTAATTTTTAAAGTTAAATCTATTATTAAATCTAAATCTTTAAGACTTAATATGTTCATTAATTCAATTCTATCTTTTGTAATTAAAGGATCATTAAGTTCATCATTTTTAAGATAGATATCAATTAACGGTTTTGCTAAGACAGTTCCAGGTTTAATAGTCGTTTGTTTACACAAGGAACCAAAAGCAGTATTTCTTAGAACAATTTCTAAAGGAATTACTTTTATTTTTCTTGCTATCATTGTATTTTCATTTTTAAGTTCAAGAAAATGAGTTGGAATATTATTCTTTATAAGAAGTTCAAAAATTCTTGCGCTTATTAAGCAATTAAGTTTGCCCTTTCCTTCAAATTTAGCTTTTTTAAGAGAATTAAAAGCTGTAGCATCATCTTTAAATTCAATTATTACTTTATCTGCATCATCATGAAAAAATACTTTTTTTGCTTTACCTTCATAGATCAATCTATATTTATCATTCATTAATTTAAAACCTCATTTGATTACTAAAACTACAATTTATAATTAACATATTTATTAGAGATTAACTTTTCAAATAGTTTATTTCATTTTAACTGATTATTTATCTAGACCTCATAACCTTCCAAAAAAAATTTATGAGCATTAATTCAACAAGTTCTCAAAGATTCAGTAGATTAGGAAATATTGTAATAATTGGGAATGGAGGAAGAGAAAACTCTTTGGCTTGGGTTATCCAAAAAAATGAATTAGTCAAAAAAGTTTATTTAATACCTGGTAATGCAGGATCAGAAAGAATAAACAAATGTGAAAGAATAAAAATTGATATAAACAATAGAAATGAACTAGTAGAAAAGCTTGAATTTTTAGAGACAGATTTAATTGTAATAGGCCCAGAAATACCTTTAGCGAACGGATTAGCAGATTTGCTTCGCAAAAAAAACTTTAAAGTATTTGGACCTGATAAAGATGGAGCGAAATTGGAATATAGCAAATCTTGGGCAAAAGAATTTATGCATGACGCAAATATTCCAACTGCAAACTTTTGGAAAGTCAATTCTCTTGAGGAAGCAAGAAAAATTATCGATTCATCATCGATTCCTCTGGTAGTAAAGGCGGATGGTCTCGCTTCAGGAAAAGGTGTTTTTATTCCCGATTCAAAAGAAGAATGTATTAGAGCAGCAGAATCAATCTTTAATGGTAAGTTTGGCAACTCTGGAAATATGGTAGTTCTAGAGGAAAAAATCGAGGGTCCAGAAGTTTCAATTTTTGCTCTATGTGATGGGAAGAGGTACATATTACTTCCTTCAGCACAAGATCACAAAAGATTAAAGGAGAAAGATAAAGGTCCAAATACAGGAGGGATGGGAGCTTATTCTCCTGCTCCGCTATTAACAGAGACTTACCTTGATAAAATCATAAAGGAGATAATTGAACCGACAATAGATCAACTAAATAAAAAAAATATTAATTATCGAGGAGTAATTTATTTTGGCTTAATGATCACAGAATATGGGCCCAAAGTTATAGAATATAACTGCAGATTTGGAGATCCAGAATGCCAAACAATAATGCCCTTAATGGATCAAAATTTTGTACTTCTTTTAGAAAAATGTTCAATGGGAAATTTAACTGGTGAGGAGAAAATTGATATTTCTGACAAGGTTAGTGGTTGTGTAATAGCGACCTCAAAAGGTTATCCTCACGAATATAAAACTGGCTTTCCAATAAAAATTGGAAAAATTGACTTAAGCGATTGTCAAATTTTTGACTCAGGTACTTCTTTAAATGAGAATGGGGAATTACTAACTGATGGGGGAAGAGTCTTAAGTATTGTTTGTCAAGATATAAATTTCGATTTAGTTTTTGAAAAAGCATACAAAAATTTAAAAGAAATAAACTTTGATGGTATTTACTTCAGAAGAGATATAGGTCATCAGGTGAGGGGAAACCTTTCGAAGGAGAATTAAGCTTATGCTAGATATAAAGAATCCAGAAAGTAGAGAATATAACATCGAAGATAATGAAGATATTAATAATAATTATTGGGTTAATAGACTTTTTTCTTGGTGGAGCGGTTTTAGTTTAAGAACAAAATTATTAGCAATAGCCACTCTAGTTGTAAGCCTTTTAATGACAGGAATAACGTTTTTTGCGCTAAATAGTATTCAAAGAGATGCAGGAATGAATGATACAAGATATGCTCGAGATCTCGGATTATTGCTATCGGGGAATGTGACAGAATTAGTTGCTAATAACCAAAAAAAAGAAATTTCAAATGTAGCTGAAAAGTTTTGGAGATCTAGTAGAAATTTACGTTATATATTTTTTACTGATGCTGAAGACATAGTTCAACTTGGGATACCGATTAGTGCTACGCCAACAAGTTCAGAGAGTCAATTCCAACTCACTAGAAGATTAAAACTACCATCAGAATTAAAGAAACGGCCTCAATTCCCACTAGTCAGACAGCATGTTACACCTCAAGGTCAAGTAACAGATGTATTTGTCCCAATGCTATGGAAAGGAAAATATCTTGGAACTTTGGCTCTAGGAGTTACACCTAATAAAAAAGCCCTCGCCAGTGCTGCATTAACAAGAGAAGTTACAATAGCAGTTTTCATCTCTATTTGGGTTTTAGTAATACTTGGAGCAGTATTCAATGCACTTACAATTACTAGGCCTGTAAGAGAATTAGTGAGAGGTGTTAGGGAAATTTCAAAAGGAAACTTTAAATCAAGAATTTCTTTACCTATGACTGGAGATCTAGGAGAACTTCTAAATGGATTTAACCGAATGGCTACTCAGTTAGAAAACTATGACGAGGCAAATATTGAAGAACTTAAGGCAGCTCAAATAAAGCAGGAGTCACTAATAGCCACTATGGCTGATGGTGCGATATTATTGGATTCCAAAGGTAAAATTGTACTTACTAATCCGACAGCAAAAAGATTATTTCGTTGGGAAGGAAGATTCCTAGAAGGAAAATATTTTTTAAATGAAATCCCCGAAATTTTATCTAATGACTTACATACAAACATAGAATCAATTTTAAACAGAGAAAAGGAAAAAGATGATTTAAGGTTTAGCTTAGGAGAACCGGCTAGAACTTTAAGAATTGTCTTACAATCAGTACTAGATACAAACAAAGTTGAATTAAAAGGAATTGCCGTGACAATTCAAGACCTAACAAGAGAGGTAGAACTCAATGCAGCACAAAATAGATTTATTAGTAATGTTTCTCATGAATTAAGGACACCACTTTTTAATATTAAAAGTTACGTAGAGACTTTATATGATCTAAAAGATCAGCTTTCTAATGAAGAACAACTTGAATTTCTAGGTATTGCAAATTCAGAGACTGATAGGTTAACAAGACTCGTTAATGATGTATTAGATTTATCAAGATTGGAGTCCGGGAAAATAATTCAACTAGAGGAAATGGATATTAAATCTGCAATAGAACAAACTCTTAGGAATTACAGACTTAATGCAACAGAAAAAAATGTTTCATTGGCCCACGATATAGAAGAAACGATCCCTTCCATTCTTGGAAATTTTGACTTACTTTTACAAGTTTTTGATAATTTGCTAGGTAATGGATTGAAATTTAGTCCAAAAAACAGCAACCTAATTATAAGAGCTTATACTTGGCCAGATTCATGCCCTGCTTTTCCACCAAGTAATAACAATGATGGGGCACCTCAATGTGAGTTAGTTTCTCCATTACCAAAAGTAAGAATTGAGATTGCAGATACAGGTTCTGGGATATCTCAAGCGGACCAAGAAAAGATTTTTGACCGTTTTTATAGAGTGGAGAATGCCGTTCATACTGAGCAAGGGACTGGTTTGGGGTTATCTATAGTGAGAGGAATAATTGAAAAACATGGTGGAGAAATTCGAATGGCTAGTGAATTAGGAGTTGGAACTACATTCTGGTTTGATTTAGCGCTTGCACAATCTGATAAAGACGAATTATTGACTCAAACTATAAATAATACAGATAATTTTTCAAACTCTGAAGTCAGTAAAATAATCTAATTATTATCTACCCCTTTAAAAATATTCTGAACATTTTGGTCAGGAACAATTCTATGGGGGGCACCACTAAATATCTGTTCAAAATTTGAAAAAGAATCTTTTATTTCAGGACCTCTATTAGTGATAATAAATTCTCTTATTCGTTTATCATGCCATGATCCTCGCATTTTAAAAACGTTTAAAGCTCTAGCCATCTCTCCTTTTATTTCAACATATTGGAGCAATAATATAGTATCAGTAATTGTTGAGATGTGAGAATCAGTAATAGAATGACTTCCCATGAATTCTTCTGCAGTATTAGTAAAAAAGCCCGCTATCTCTTCTTGTTTTGTGTAACCAGTGACTGCAATTACAAACTGTCTAAATGCATTCAAACTGACACCTCGGGCTAATGCTGAGAGAGAATCTATTGCCATTCTCTTTGGTTTAAATTGATTAATTTGCGTTTTTATGATTTGCAAGTGATCTTCCAAGCCAGTTGACTCAGGATATGCACAAATAATTTTTAATAACCCATCACTTTCCATCTTTTCAAAGTCTATTCCCCAACTAGTAGCATTCCTAAGCAATTGAGCTCTAGATTCTTCGTATGCAAAAAGTATTGCTCTTTCACTATTGTTATAAGCATCTTCTACAAATTTTGATACAAGCATTGTCTTACCTGTACCGGTAGCTCCTGTAGCGAGGATAATGGAATCTTGAAAATAACCCCCTCCACACATATCGTCGAGATCTTTAACTCCAGAACTAATTCTAATATTTGAAGATCTTTGCGTAAGTCTCATTGCACCAAGAGCAAATACACTTATACCATCTGCACCCATAGTGAATGGGTATTCCCCTTTCATGTGTACAGTACCTCTTAACTTCAAAACTTCTAGAGTTCTTCGTCTCTTCTCTGACTCTAGAACATTTCTTAACAAGACAACATTATCAGAAACAAATTCTTCTACTCCATATCTCGCGATAGGTCCGTAATCATCGACCCTTTCTGTAGTCATAACTGTTGTTACTCCTATTTCTTTTAATCTTGCTATGAGTCTAAATATTTCCCTTCTAACAACGTAAATAGCGTCATATTGTTGAAAAACAGCAGTTATTGAATCTATCGCGACTCTTTTAGCTTTGTATTTTCTTATAGCGTAACTTATTCTTTCAATAAGACCAGACAAATCAAAGTTGCCCGCAACATCTTGACCATCAGGATCAGGGGAAGCATCCAATATAAATAACTTATTTTGATCAATTAATTCTTGTAAATCCCATCCGAAGCTAGCAGCGTTTCTTATTATATCTAAAGGTGATTCTTCAAAAGTAACTAAAATCCCTGGCTCATCAAAATTACAAATTCCATGGTGTAAGTATTGGAGTGAAAAAACAGTTTTACCAGTCCCGGATGTCCCACTAACAAGAGTACTTCGAGATACAGGCAACCCACCTCTACAAACATCATCAAAACCCTCTATGCCAGTAGGTAGTTTTTGTACTTGCATTTTATTTGATTTACCAAGTTTCTTATCTTTCATAGTTTTGTTCAAATAAAATTTAATAAAACATAAACATTAAATTTATATTTAATGATAAAAGTTTTCTATAAGTTATTTATCTCCACTATATTGAGTTTCAGTTAATTCATCAAAAAGTAGATCTAAACCTATTAAAACTTTATCTCTATCTGAAAGATCACCAATGATTCTTCTTACTGGTGGAGGTAAAATTTTAGCTAAGGTTGGTGTAGCCAAAATCTTATCTTCCTCTGCAAGTTGAGGTTGCTTAAGTACATCGATAACCTTCAAGGCATAAACTCCTTTAAATTCATTTTCTAAAATTTCTCTTAAAGTATTTAAAGCCCTCATTGAATTGGGAGTATTCCCAGCAACATAGAGTTTTAAAATATATGTTTTTCTTGCTGCCATTGTTATTATTCCTGAAATAGATATAAAAGATAAAAAAAGCCCTTGACTTATTACACTACAAAATAAGAAAATAAACAAACAATCATGACTGCTTATTTGGCTAAATCAAATTATAAATTTGAGCCTAATAGTGTCTCTAAAATATGACAAATTCTAAAAACTCTCTAAACAATTCTTCTAAAAATAATGAATTGTATGCAATAGCAGAAACCTCAGGTCAACAATTTTGGTTTGAAGTTAATAGATACTATGATATTGACAGGTTAAATGCAAAAGAAAAAGATAAAATAACACTAGAAAAAGTTTTACTTTTAAAAGATAAAGATACCATCACTATTGGTAAACCTTATATTAAAGATGCAAAAATTGAATTAGAAGTCGTTTCTCACAAAAGAGATAAAAAAATTCTTGTCTACAAGATGCGTCCTAAAAAAAAGACAAGAAGAAAGATGGGTCACAGACAAGAACTCACAAGAGTTATGGTAAAATCTATAACATTAGGTAAAAGTGCTCCTAAGTCTCCCTCTAAAAAGAGTTCTGTTAAAAAGGGAACTAAACCCAAAACTGAAAAATCTACTAGTTAAAAATTTCTAATGGCACATAAAAAAGGAACAGGTTCCACCAGAAACGGTCGAGATTCAAATTCTAAAAGATTAGGCGTAAAAGCTTATGGTGGAGAAAAAGTAACTGCTGGATCAATTTTAATCCGCCAAAGAGGTACATCCTTTTTGCCAGGAATAAATGTTGGCAAAGGCAAAGATGACACGCTTTTTGCACTTAAAGAAGGAACCGTAAGTTTCGAAAGCATTAAAAGGAATTTAAGGAATAGAAAAAGAGTTAATATAGTTATCTAATTTTCTTATAAGCTCTTGTAGTTATAAGTATGGGATGAAAAACTTCTAAAAACTTTGATTGCAGTGTATTGAAAAACCTTTCAACTATTTGATTATCGTCAATATGAAATGGATATTCATTTTTCTCTCCTTTATAGAAATACCAATTAAATATAGCAATAGAATCACAATCCATAATCTGATTGAAAATCTCAATTTGAGAAGATGGATCGGCAAGATGCTCTAAAACGTCAAGACAGACTATCGTATCAAATTTTGATATTTGTGTATCTTTGATTGTTCGACAAAAAGTAAGTTTTTTATTGACTCCTAATTTCTTAGCCCTGTATTCAACAAAGCTTCTATTTGTTTCATTTATATCTACAAAAAAAACATGTTCAACTTTTGAAGACATAGCATTAGCTAAGGCATGTGTTCCAATTCCCCCTCCAAAATCTAAAACCAAATTTCTAGAAAATCTCTGCTGAAGCTTTAAAGTATCAGAGATATAATCCTTACTTGTAATATGCCAAGCAGCTAAATCTGCAACATGTCGATCTCCCACAATCTCCGTATAAAAATCTGAAACATCACTTAAAGCAACTCCTGGATGTAAATTTGCCAAATTCATCTTTGCGTTTGTGAGGAATCCATCTAAATCAGATTCTTTCATTGAAAAGAATTCCATTAAATGTGATTTCAAATTAAAAGCATTTTCTAAAAACTCTTTTAATATAAAACTATCTTTTTTCAATTTATTACTTTTAATTTCCAATATAAAAATCATAAGATGGAAATAAATCTTTCTCAAAGTATTCTTAATATTAAAAATGGAAACTAAAGATGGATTTTTAGTAATTAATAAAGATAAAGGCTGTACCTCCCATGATTGTGTAAAACAAATAAGGAAATTACTAAATACAAAAAAAGTTGGGCACACTGGAACTCTTGATCCAGAGGTCACAGGAACATTACCAATTGCGATAGGCAGTGCAACCAGATTTATTCAATATCTTCCTCAGGGGAAAACTTATATAGGGCAGATTAAATTAGGGATAAGAACTAACACTGATGATATTCATGGAGAAATAATAAATCAAAAAGGTTGGCCCAAAATCAGTGATGAGAAATTAGATCAATATTTAAATCAATTTAGAGGAATAATTAAACAAATTCCGCCAAAAGTATCTAGTGTGCATGTGAATGGAGAGAGAGCTTATAAAAAATCTTTTAATAATGAAAATTTTGAATTGGCTCCAAAAGAAGTAAAAATAGACGAACTTGTTTTAATAAAATGGGACCAATCAAACGGAATTATAGAAACACAAATCAAATGTTCCGCAGGTACGTATATAAGGTCAATTGCAAGAGATTTGGGTAAAATTCTCAATTCCGAGGGTTGCCTTCTTCAATTAAAAAGAATTTCAGCTTGTGGTTTTCATGAACAAAACTCTATAAAAATATCTCATATGGCAAAAGAAATCGGTAAAAAAAACGCGGGAAATATTATTATTCCAACAATTTCTGCTCTTAATCATATTTCAACATTAGTCATAAATAAAGAAGAGGAACTAAATTTTTGGCAAACGGGAAGAGCTATTCAAATTGATATTAATTACTTAAGTAAAAGCAATACTTTTGATTATAAAAAACCCATAAAGGTTATAGATAAAAGAAAAACACTTCTTGGGATAGGCTTCCTAAATGAAGAACAAACTTATATAAGTCCAAAATTAGTACTTAATGCAAAATGATTTTTATAAAAAATATCTTTTAAAAGGTTTTATTTTAACTCCTCTATAAAAATGTTTTAATATTGCCTTAGCTTTTGCTCCTTTAGTAGCCATATATTTTGCTCCCCATTGGCTCATTCCTACACCATGACCAGAACCATATCCTGAAACCACTAAAATCTTTTCTACGTTGGGTAAATTATTTCCAGGGTTTCTTGGAATTAATAATTTTTGATTTATATTTATTACTGATGGATCTTTAATATTATTGAAGGTAACTATTTCATGAAAACTTACTTTGTATTGATCCGCGATATCAAATAAGCTATCGCCTGGTTTAACAATATGGGTTAAGGGTTTGTCTTCTAATAATGTAGTTGATAATAGTTTGTTATTCTCATTATCTGATTTAGTTCCATTATCTTCAGTTAATTTAAATCTTACTAAAGTACTTTTAAGATTCAATCTTTTTCGTATATTTACTCCTGAAATTTGATCCGATCCATAATCACCTTGAATTTTTACATTTTGTACTCTTCCTGTATCCGTTATTTTTAAAATCTCAATTTGTTTTATGCCTCCAATCTTTGGAAATAATTTTTGTAATTGTTTATTTGAAAATCTTTTCTGCCATCGAAGTTTAGGGTTGTTTTTATCAAAGTCTTTAACGCTTGATAAATATGGGTATTCATTCTCCCATACATCTTGACTATTTTCGGTCATTCCAGCTGAACTACTATGAAATAAAGAATTAATTAATTTGTTTTTATAGACCAAGACTAATGCTTTTGTACTATTTACAGCTTTTGTAGTTTTATAAGTTCTTGCCTCAAGGCCACTATAAACCTGATTCTTATTTGTCGAATCAATATCATATTGAGCATTGCCTTTTTGCTTCAAAGCATAAGTTCTTGAAGCAATTGCTTGTGCTTTTAATGCTTCAATAGGCCATTTAGTTGGCATTTCTGAACCAACAACACTACTCAGATAATTCTCAACCCCAAGAACATTAACTACCAATATCTCATTATCAATTACAAAAATCTTCAATTTTCCTGCATATCTTTTCTGACCAACCCAAATACCTCTAAGGTCTGAAGTTTTAATTACAAATTTATCTTTATTCTTCAGATCATAAATTTTTTGTTTGTTATTATCAAAAAACATAAATTTTCTATTACTTTCCATTTTTAAAGTTAAACCTTTAAATTTTTTATTAGAAAATTTTTGCCCTTCAACAGTCAATGGGATTGCTCTATCAGCTCTAATCCTGATTTTTTTATTTTTTGAAATTAAAACCCTTATAGTAGGTATTCTTGAAGCAAGTAAAGGTCTTGTCTGAAAAACGCAAAAATTTAAAATAAATATTAAAAAGTAATTATGAGTAATTTTTATATATTTAAATTTCACTTTGTTTGAAAAACGAATTCTTAATTTGCCTAAGTTTGACTAAAAGTCTAGATTTAATCCATATTTCAAATAAAAATATCATAATAAGTGAATGTTACCTTCTTAGGAACAAGTTCAGGAGTTCCCTCCTTAACTAGAAATGTTTCTTCATTAGCACTTAAATTATCACAATCTTCAGAAGTTTGGCTTTTTGACTGTGGAGAGGGAACACAGCATCAAATAATGAAAAGTAATATTAAATCTTCACAAATCAAGAAAATATTTATTACCCATATGCATGGAGATCATATTTATGGTTTACCAGGACTTTTAGCTACCTTAGGTTTATCAGGAAATAGTAAGGGTATTGAAATTTTCGGTCCTTCAGAGCTGCGAGGGTTTTTAAATTCTGCACTTAGAAGTAGTTTTTGCAAATTATCGTTTCCATTGCATTTCGTGGAAGTTGAAAATTGTGCATCAAAAAATCAAATTTTATTTGAGAATAACGCTATAAAGGTTAATTGCGCTCGCCTTAAACATAAAATACCTGCTTATGGTTATCGAGTAAGTGAAAAAGATAAGCCGGGTATATTTGATATAAAAAAGGCACAATATATGAATATAAAACCTGGGCCAATCTATTCAGAACTGCAACAAGGTAAAAAAGTCGTATTGGCGGATGGCAGGTCATTTAATGGAAAAGATTTTTGTGGACCTCCTAGGAAGGGTAAAAGTTTTGTTTATTGTACAGATACTGTCTTTAGCGAATCAGCGGTTTCATTATCAGAAAATGCCGATTTATTGGTACATGAATCGACATTTTCAGAGGAAGATGAGAGCATGGCCTACGAAAAATTACATTCCACAACAATCATGGCTGCTAAAACAGCATTATTATCTAATACAAAAAAATTAATTATTACTCATTTAAGTCCGAGATACTCTAATAAAAATGCAATTACGCCAAGCGATTTGCTTAAAGAGGCGCAAAAAGTTTTTCCAAATACTCAACTTGCAAAAGATTTTCTTACTGCAGAAATTAAATAAACTGCAACAGTTCGTGAGAAGAAGAGTCGTAAATGACCA
The DNA here is from genome assembly GCF_000759855.1 of Prochlorococcus marinus str. MIT 9107. Taxonomy (GTDB): domain Bacteria; phylum Cyanobacteriota; class Cyanobacteriia; order PCC-6307; family Cyanobiaceae; genus Prochlorococcus_A; species Prochlorococcus_A marinus_N. The sequence goes on along the minus strand of NZ_JNAI01000003.1, from coordinate 39,300 downwards.
ACCCATGGAATAATAGTCATAGGTTTTCTATATTGATGTTGATCGAAATGGTTTCTATTTTTTCATCACTACATAAGTCTTGTAAAAGACTACTTATTTTTCTTCCCTTAATTATTGGTTTACTTCTTAATCCAATTTCTGCTAATGCTCTTTATCCTAGTGATCCTTCATCAGTTGACGTACTAAAAGACGATCTTCACGGTGCCGACCTTCATAATACTGAATATGTTAAGTATGATTTGTCTAATCAAGATTTAGGTGAAGCTAATCTACAAGGCGCATATATGAGCGTAACAACAGCAAAAAACTCTAGTTTTAAAGGGGCCAACATGAAGGACCTTATTGCGTATGCAACCCGCTTCGATAATGCTGATTTTACAGATGCAAATCTAACTAATGGAGAGCTAATGAAAAGTGTTTTTGATGGAGCAATTATTGATGGGGCAGACTTTACTGATGCAAATCTTGATCTTTCTCAGAGAAAATCATTATGTGAAAGAGCTAGTGGAACTAACCCGAAAACTGGAGTTGATACAATAGATAGTCTGGAATGCACTGGTTTAAAAGGTTATATGCCTCCTAAACCAAAAGCATAGTATTAAAGCTAATTAACTTCAAAAGGGAAGATATTGCCAGGCTCTTTTGAGGCTGGCTTTTTGCTATACCACCATTCCTGTATATCAGAAGAAAATTTCTTTGAGAAAAGGGTAATTACGGTTTCAACTTGTTTTGAACCAGGCTCTAAGATCTTAACCGAATAAGATGGACATTTTCTCGAAGCCATATCTGCTACAAACCTAGACCCTATCCTTCTCCAACTTGGTTCCTTACTTCTCCAAGCAAGCCTTGAACAGGGCCAAGGTAACTCTTCCCTATCGTAAAGTCTGCAGCATGGTCCAATAACCTTATAACTGTACTGGCCACCGTAACTTGATTGAATACTTCCAGTTTTAAAAAATTCAAATTTATTCATTTACATAAAAAAGCCACCTTCATAGATGGTGGCAGAGAAATAATAAATTATCAACTTAAAAAAGTTAATTTTTTATAATTAATACAATTCTTCCTCAGCGTGAGTAGTAATAGTTACATCAGATGTTGGATAAGCAACACATGTAAGTACAAAACCAGCTGCTAGTTGATCATCATCTAAGAAACTCTGGTCTGATTGATCAACACTCCCTGAAGTCACTTTCCCAGCACATGTTGAACATGCTCCAGCTCTACACGAATAAGGGAGATCTATACCCTGCTCCTCAGCTGCGTCAAGAATGTATTGATCATCAGGTACTTCAATAGTTGAATTGAGACCTTCGCCTTCGCTGATGAATGTAACTTTGTAAGAAGCCATTTTAATAAAAAATTGTTGGTAACTAATACCTATCAATTACATTTTTAACATCGATTAGGACGATATGTGAGATTTTGAAGTAAAAAATGACACAATAAAATGTATTTAAGAGTATCGATAAGTAAAACTTATGCTTAGGGCAACTTACTGGCTTTTTGCGCAGAAATACACGCCCAATCTTTTCTAGATGATACGTCCAATAATTTCAAGTTATTTTGAATTAATATTTTTATAATTTCATCTTTTTGTGAATTCAGAATTCCACTGAAAATGACTTCCCCATTATTTCTTAAACACTTATAAATATTTGGAATCATTCCTTTTATTACATCAGCAAGAATATTGCATAAAACACAATCAAATTGTTCGAGTTGATTTTTTAAAATTACCTCATCAAAAGATCCCAAATATGTTTTTAGGTTATTTAAATTTCCGAAATTTAGTTGAAAATTAGAGTTAGTAGAATTTACAGCTAGATAATCATTATCTAATGCACAAACCTCTTTTGCTCCAAGTAATCTTGCAGCAATGCTCAAAATCCCGCTACCGCTTCCAATATCTAATACCTTTTTATCATAAAATAGAATATTCTCCATTTTTTCTAAACAAAGATAGGTTGAAGGGTGACTACCAGTACCAAAGGCCGCACCGGGGTCAATTTTTATAATTTGCTTATCCTTAAATTTTTCATTCAAATTTATCCAACAAGGCAATATTAAAAAATGATTCCCTACTAATTCAGGAGCCCAATATTTTTTCCAGCTTGTTAACCAATCCTCTTCTTTAATAAGACTCCAGTTAAAAAATTGATTTTTAGAGTCGTTAATATTTAGAAGTTTGCTAATTATTTTTTCAAAATCACTTCTAGAATTCTTGTCCCATGCATCAATTGGAAGCCAAATATTCACTTCTTTTTTATTTTCAGTTTTTTTTAAATATTCGAATGAAAAACTGAAAATTCCTAGTTCGTTTAATTTCCAAATAATAATATCTTCTAAATCACTTTCTATCTGAAAGGTTATTTTATACCAGTCTTTAATTGCCATTAACTAGAATAAGACTTTCACAAAGTAACTGGATTAGCACTAGTAATACCCTCTACATCAATAATGGTGTCAAGCAACTTATTAGGTATTGGATCATCAATACTTAAAACCATAACAGCTTCTCCTCTAACAATTTTGCGTCCAACCTGCATAGAGGCAATATTTACATTGTTGCTACCTAATAAAGACCCCAGCTTGCCAATAATACCCGGCATATCTCTATGCCTTGTAACCAACATATATCTGCTTGGCGATACATTAACTGGATATTGATCAATACTAATAATTCTTAATTCTCCATCAGCAAAGATACTCCCTGCGACGCTATGGTCGCCATTATTCCCATAAGTAGTTAACTGAAGCGATCCACTAGCAAATTCAGGTCTTGCCTCATCTTTACTCTCAACAACTGAAATACCTCTAGATTCTGCTTCTAGAGAAGCATTCACATAATTTATCCTATCTCCCAAAGCCTTACTTAGTAGCCCTTTTAAACTAGCTATTATCAATGGCTGGGAAGGATGTTGAACAAATTCACCTTGAAGCTTTACCTCTAGTTTCTGTATCTGTCCGCCCGAAAGCTGACTTATAAGCAGTCCCATTGTTTCAGCCAACTGCAAATGAGGTTTTAGACTATCCATAATGTCAGGACTTAAACCAGGAATATTAACGGCGGTTCTAGCAGATAAACCAAGCAAGACATCTCTTATTTGTTCGGCTACATCAACAGCTACATTCTCTTGTGCTTCCCTAGTAGATGCTCCTAAATGAGGGGTAAGAATAAGATTTTTTTTAACTTTTAGAAGTGGTGAATTCGATTCCAAAGGTTCTTTAGCAAAGACATCTATTGCTGCTCCTCCAATCAAGGATTTATTTAAAGCTTCTGCTAATGCTTCTTCGTCAATCAAGCCTCCTCGAGCACAATTAATTAATTTTGCGCTACTTTTCATACTTTTAAGCACCTTCATATTTACTAAATTCTCTGTCTCTGGTGTGCGAGGCAAATGCAAAGTCACATAATCGGATTGTTGGAATAAGACCTCTAGTTCAGAAAGTTTAACTTGTATTTGTTGAGCTCTTTCATTTGAAACAAAGGGATCATATCCGTAAACTTCCATTCCTAATGCATTAGCAACTTTCGCTACATGAGCACCAATTTTTCCTAAACCTACGACTCCTAATTTTTTCTCATAAAGCTCATTTCCAACAAATTTCTTTCTCTCCCATTTACCTGACAAAGTACTGCTATTAGCTATTGGAATATGCCTAGATAAGGCCAACATCATAGCTATGGTATGCTCAGCAGCGGCTATTGTGTTACCTCCTGGAGAATTAACAACAAGAACGCCTTTTTGCGTAGCAGACTTAACATCTACATTATCGACTCCAACTCCTGCTCTTCCAATAATTCTCAGTTTGCTTGAAGAGTTAATAATTTCTTCAGTCACTTGAGTACCAGAGCGAATCATTAAAGCATCATAATCTTTAATAATGGAAGCTAACTCAGAGTCTGAGATTCCTATCTTCTCATCAACCTGAGCAACTTGTGAAAGAATATCGATTCCTGTTTGATCAATTGGATCTGTAATGAGAACTTTTGTCATTTAAGATTGGTTCTTTAATCTTTTACTTTAACTTAATCTATAGTGTATGTATCTTATTTTATTAATTTGAATAACACACAAACATTTGAGGATTGAGATTTGACAAAAAGTATTGTGATATTTGAAGACATCGATAAATGTGTTCAACTATTTGATGTTTTCAAAGAAAAATCAGTAATGCTTTCAGAAGCTATTTTGATCCCACCAATAAGTGAGAAAATATCATCAGACGAAACAGAATTGCTAAATGCGAAAGCAAATATCTTATTCAAATCTCAAAATTTTGAAGATATAAGAATCTTAAATCCTAAACTTGATAGAAAGATTAGACAAAAAGAAATGAGTAGATGGCTGATGCCATTTGGGTTTATAGCTGGAATAGCTTTTTCTAATATGACAAATTTATCTACCTTCAGCTTTCTTGGTTTAAATAACATAGGGGAATCATTAATTGGAGGTCTTTTAGGCATGGGTTCAGGATATTTAGGAAGCATTGTTTCTGCTGCAAGTATCAACATCAATAGAAATAAAGAATTGCGATCAATTATTAACTTTAATAAAGAGGGCAAATGGCTTGTTCTAATTGAAAATCAAATTGGGACCGAATTACCTTGGGCTTTGATAAAACAATCAGAAGCAAAAGATATAATTTTTTTAGAAGGTTAAATGATTGACTTAAAAGAAATCTTAATAAATTCAAACTACAAAAAAGAAACTGAGGAATTAATAAATATTGCTAGCTTAGCTTACAAACACTGGGAAACTTATTGGACTGGATTTAATTCAACTTATATTTGCGAAGAGATTTTAAAAGATTTTGAAAATTTAAATGATTTTAAATTTTTTATTTATGGAGGATTCTCCTCTTCTCAAAGATCTAGAATAGCTTGCTATAGAGGAGATAATATTCCTGAAGAGAATGCGCTAAAAAATAATTTTCCTGCTCAAGGGTTAAAAATTAATGGCAATTTTTTATTTGATAATGCTTCACAAGACGATTTTAGATCCCTCTTAATTGAAAATGGGGTAAATAAAATAAAAGTTGGAGATATATGGACTATTGGCGATAGGGGAGCACAAGGGATAATAGATAGTTTAGATATTGAATATCTAAATGAAAAGATTTTTTATTTGAGAGACGTAAAAGTAAAAATAAATTTGATTGGTATAGACGAATTACAAATACCTTCTGGAAGATCAAAAAAACTAGTTAATACAGTAGAAGCTTCAACAAGAATAGACGCTATAGCTTCAGCAGGTTTTAGGATATCACGAACCAAAATTATTGAAAGGATAGAAAATGGAATGCTCAGATTAAATGGAAGCAAAGTTAATAAGCCAACTATTAATTTAAAAATTGGCGACAAACTAGAACTTGAAAATAAAGGATTTATCGAAATTCTAAATTTAGAAATCACCAAAAGAGAACGATGGAAAGTTAAATTACTTAGAAAATGAAACGCAACCTGCTATTTTCATATAAGGGGGATTAAAAATTCTTCAATTTGGGCGATTAGCTCAGTGGTAGAGCACTACCTCGACACGGTAGTGGCCACTGGTTCGAATCCAGTATCGCCCATGAAATTTTTTGGCGACTTAGGTTATATCCACAGAAAATAATTTCATTTTTTAGATTATTAAAAAAGATGAAACTTAATCAAATAATTAATCTTCACAAAGGGCTCACTGCTTTTGTAGTGATAGGACTTATGATATTTTTTGATAATTTTACAATCGCGCCCTACGTTTATTTAGCATTGCATGGTACTTATGGATTGCTTTGGCTACTCAAAGAAAAGATATTTCCAGATCCCTATTTTAAAGAAAAAATCAATTTTTTAACTTCAGTTACTGGTTTTATTTTCCTTGGGAGTTACTGGATAGCTCCCTTCATTCTTATCTCATCTCAGAAATCTGTTCCAAATGTGGTAATTGCTGTATCTATATCTACAAATATAGTTGGGGTGTTTTTACACTTCGCTAGTGATGCCCAAAAATATTTTTCTCTTAAATTAAAAAAAGATCTAATTAAAGAAGGATTTTTCAAAAATATAAGAAATACAAATTATCTAGGTGAAATTTTAATTTATCTATCATTCGCTATCCTCTCAATGAGTTTCATTCCATTAGTAATCCTTGCAATATTTTTCTTTATAGTTTTTCTACCAAGAATGACAAAAAAAGATAAATCGCTCTCAAAATATGATTCATTCGAAGAATATAAAAAGAAAAGTGGTCTTATTTTGCCTAAATTAAATGCTTTATAATCACTTACCAAGTTGGAGACAAGATTTAAAATCTTCTAGAAAAAAAGAGGGCAAATCAACCTCTAATAGATGGATACAGCTTGCAACAGTTAGCGAAGAAAATGAGCCAAGATTAAGAACAGTTGTTTTCAGAGGATGGCATAAAGATAGTTCAATGATTATTTTTACAGATAGAAGAAGTGAAAAAATTGGGCATTTAAAATCTAACCCTAATGCAGAAATATTATGGTTCTTTTTGAAAACAAAATCACAATATAGATTCAAAGGGAAAATACGTGAATTATTTGATAACAAAAATTATTGGGATTCATTATCAGAAAAATCAAAATCTCCTTGGTTTTGGGGATCTCCTGGAGAGAAAGTAAACCCAAAAGTTCAATCTGGTTATGAAATATTATCCAATCTACCCAAGTCAGAAAATTTTGTAGTTCTAAATTTTGAAATCGATTCAGTAGATCTTCTTAAATTAGAACAGCCTATTCATAAAAGATATCTTTGGGAAAAGATTAAGAAATGGGAAAAGGTTGAAATTAATCCTTAAATATTTCTAAATTGTATATTTAGGTTGAAAAACATTTAGTGATCGGTCAGTTTTAAAAAAGAAGTATTATTCATATGAATTTCTCGGAAATTCCAGAAAACCCCTTTATTTTCTTATCTTGGGTGACTGCTTTAGGACTTTTTATAAGTCTTTCTGAAGCAACAATTAAGATAAAACTCGAGAAGAGAAACAGTTATCGCAAAAGGTTAGAACTAATAAATAGCCTTTATCCTAAAAAGTTAGCTTGAAATATCTGAGAATAGGTTCTCTTGAAGGAATTGAAATAAACCACCTTCGCTTGTATCTTCTTTAATTTCAACTTCCTTAAAAGATTTTGATCTTGTTGAAGATATAATTTCCTCTTCATCTTCTGATTTCAAAATTCTAATAATAACTTCATCCAAGGAGAAATTACCAGGCCCTGTTAAAGCAATTGAAGTTGCTGAAGAGAAATACAAAAGTAAAAGCTCTAGTAAAAAAATATTAAAACCTGCAGTAACAAGTGCATGATATATAGCTACAGAAATTGTTCCAACAATTGCCAAAGCTCCGAATCTTGTAGCTAGACCGATAATTAGTAACCAACTACCACCTATCTCTGAGAATGCCGCTATGTATGATAAAAATATTGGGAATGGAAGGTGTAGTGGTCTAACAAAAGCGTCAGCAAAATTTTCTATATTTGCTAATTTCTCATAACCGTGATGAATAAGAACAGTTCCGGTTATAACTCTAAGAATTAATAAAGCAGTATCTTTGCTAAACGACTTAGTAAGAATTGTTGAAAGCACTATAAAAAAATTAACCTTAAGTAAAAATAACTAGTCACAGTATCCATCGTGGATTAAAAAGCAAAAGTCGCGCCTAATTAAGTATTTATACTTACTTAAATAAGGGATTCTTTTTCTGATTAAGAATTCAACTAAGTTAAAAATTATTTTTTGAATAATTTTCGAATATTCTCTGATTGATTTTCGGAATATTATCTTTAAATTTGAAAAACCCTTTTTTGGCAAATTTCCACGCAAATAAATCTTCATCTCTAACAAGATTAAAAATTTTTTTATTATTTAAATTTTTAAACTCAGTTATGAAATCATAATTTTCTCCCACTCCAGGATAAATAATATCTATATCTTTATTATTTTTAAAAGTAATTTCCAGTGAAAATGGATCAATCTGTTTAACATTATCAAATTGCTCTACAAATTCAGAGACCAAATCTTGTTTAAATTTCAAAACAGATTCAGACAATTTAATTTGTCTTTGTTCATTCTTTAGAAGGATAATAAATACTTTTTTATAGCTTGGAATTAAATTTTTAAGGGTTGCAAGGTGCAGATCATTTTCAAACATAATCAGATTATCTGATTTAGGATCCATATTACTTTTATAAATCTCATCTTCTAATGGAATTTGATTCAATTCCTCAAGAAAAATTTGTTTATTAATTATTTTTTCTGCATTAAATCTATTATTTGAAAATTTTCTGAGGTTTGATGATGAAAAAAGATATTGCTTTCCCTTAGTTTGCAATCCTCCGAACCATCTCCAGCTAAGAAGATTAGATGCAGCATCACCATCAAAAAGATATTTAAAGAAAAACTTTGATCCCAATTGCCATGGGAGGCCTAAATTAAATATCCAAGTACTTGCAAACCACATTCTTGTATGGTTATGCAGATAGTTGTACCTCTTTAATTCAAGAACCCAGGCATTAAAAAAATCTATTTCTGTATTACCATTAATTGCACTTTCATATAGCTCATAATCAAAATCAAGATTTTTTTCTGAAATAAAATTTTGCCAAACTTCAGGTCTATTTTCCATCGACCCTTTCCAGTAAACTCTCCAAAATATTTCTTCAACAAATTTAGTTGAATTTTTTCTTTGGTATTTACTTTTAATATCATAAATCAAATCATATTCCGATAATATTCTATGCGTAATGAAAGGTGATAATTTTGAAACTGAACTTTCGCTATTTGGGCCAAAGTCAAAATTTCTTAATTTTGCATAATGATTAATTTTATATTTCGCAAAATTATCCCAGATACTTTGAGCTTTTAATAAAAATGACATTTTCTGATAAATTTAAATTTTTTTGGATAAATAGTAACCTCAAAAACTATTTTAAAAATTAAGCATTGAAATTTTCCTTATTCAAATTTAGGTAAATATGTTTGATTGAAGTATTTAATTTAAACTCTCAATATGTTCATTTTATACTCTTAATTTGCTCTCTGCGTAGGAGGATATTTAGTTGTTAATCACTTTTTAAATCTAGTTTTAATTTTAATCTTAAAAATTTTAAATAAGAGAAAATTTTTTCTAGAAGATATTTAAATATTTTTTAAAATATTATGAATACTTTATTAGAGAGAGATGTTAAGTATCTTGATGAGCAATATAGAATAGGTGAAGAAGTAATATCAGATGAAGCATTTAGACAACTCGAGAAACTTTACATACCTGCTGATACAAAATATGACTACTTTAGTCAAAAAAATAATAGAATCCTGCCGAAATTAGCTAAAGAAAATTACAAAGATTTTTTGGGAAGTTTATTAACAAAAACAAGATTAAGCATTCAACCAAAAATTGACGGTTGCGCTATAGCAATTAGATATATAAATGGCAAGTTTAATAAAGCTATTACAAAAAGAGGATTTAATGTCTCAAGCAAGATTAAACAAATTAAAAATGTCCCCGATTGTATTCCTATCAAACGAGATTTTCAAATTAGAGGTGAACTTTACACTCCAAACCAAATTGCCGGAATTTCCCAAAGAATTGCAAGAAAATACCTCAATGAGAAGAAAGGGATTGGAGAAAGTCTCAGCTTTTGCTGTTTCCAAATACTTAATGGAAGACTTAACCAATATGAAACCCTTAACTATCTTAAAAAATGTGGCTTCAGCACCCCTCATAGTTACTTCACAAATCTTACAAGCGAAATCGAAATATATAAAAAAAATTGGTTAGAGAGAAAAATATTTGCGAAATATCCAACTAATGGGATAGTTATTAAAATAAATAGTAGGAAACTACAGTTACTTAGAGAGAAAAGTTTATCTCAAAATAACGAATGGCAATATGCAATTGAAAAATAATATTAAATAGTACCTTCAAAAAGAGCTCACGATACTGACTTACAGTATTTACAGTGGAAAAGTAATTAAATTTTGGTTAAATCCCAAAGCAACTTGCACGATTACTAAATGACTGCCACTATTTCAAGACCTAAAATCTCTAACTGGGAAACATCTAATATTCCAAACCTTACAGGCAAAACAGCACTAATTACTGGTGCAAATAGTGGTCTTGGATACTACACCGCAAAGGCCTTAGCCGAAAAAAATGCTCATGTAGTTGTAGCTTGTAGATCTCTTGAAAAAGCTAATCAAACTATCAAAAAACTTAAAGGTCTTAATCCAAAAGGAATATTTACATCTTTAGAGTTAGATTTGTCAGATTTAAAAAATGTTATTGAAGCTCAGTCAAAAATTTTTGATGATTTTGAAAATTTGGATTTACTTATCAATAATGCAGGCATAATGCATCCGCCTAAAACACTAAGTGTCCAAGGATATGAAATACAATTTGCAGTTAATCATCTAGCTCATATGCTTTTGACCCTAAAGCTTCTCCCAATTATTGAAAAAAAAGATGAATCGAGAATAGTAACAGTTACTTCTGGTGCGCAATTTTTTGGCAAAGTTGGCTGGAAAAATCTGAAAGCAGAGAACTATTACAACAAATGGGAATCTTACTCCAATAGCAAATTGGCAAACGTAATGTTTGCTTTTGAACTCAATGAGAACTTAAAACACAAAAATATACTTTCTTTAGCTGCTCACCCAGGAATTGCAAAAACAAATCTCTTTACTGCTCAAAAACCTAAACCTAGTCCAATAGAAACATTCTCCATGGAATTATTTAGCCCTATTTTTCAATCTGCTGAGATGGGTGCTTTACCTCAACTTTTTGCAGCTACTTCACCAGATGCAAGAGGCGGTGATCATTATGGTCCTAAATTTAATTTCAGAGGTCATCCAAAACTATCCCCTACTTCTCATTTCGCTATTAATAAAAAAGAAAGAAAAAATTTGTGGGAAAAAAGCCTTGAAATACTCTGTGACTTCTTATAAATTTTTCATTTTTACTAACTTTAGAAAATACTTCAAGATATGTAATTTACTCTCTGAAAGTTTCATAAATTCTGTTAAGGCAACATAATTTTTTTCATCAATTTTTTTTGATAATTCAATAAAACCATCATTATTTTCATTAACAAAGCGCTCAGCAATCTGAGATGGAGTTAAACCCTTCTCTATTAATTCACCTGGAGCATTTTTCTCCCACTTTTCATAAAACCAAAAGAACCAATATTTTGCAGTATTATCTTCCATTAATTAACTTTTATTTGGCAAATTATATAAATACTTAAGAAACATCTCATGATTGAATTAACACTCAAACACACTTAATATAAATGCAATTATAAATTTAATGGTAGATAATAATCATTTAATTAAAAGAAAAAATATTAATCTTGTAATTGGATTAGGTAACTCTGGATTTTGGGCTGCCAAATATTTGAGAAGCATAAATAAGAGAGTAATTGTTTGGGAAAGTAAAGATGGGAAAGAATTCTTAGAAAGAAAAACAGAATTGGAAGAACTTAATATACTAGTTTCGCTGAATAAAGAATTTGTTTTTGAAGAAATTCATCCTTTTGTGAAAGAGATTGAATCTGTTGTTGTAAGTCCATCAATACCTTATGACCATGAAACTATTATTAAATTAAAAAAAAATGGAATTAAAGTAATTGGAGAAATTAATATTGCATGGGCAATTTTAAAAGATACAAATTGTATAGGTATTACTGGCACTAATGGCAAGACTACTGTTACTCATTTACTAAGCCATATACTCTGCGATAATGGATTGTATGCTCCTTTTGCTGGCAATATTGGTACCCCTTTATGTAAATATGCTTACTCCAAAAAACACGAAGAAATTGACTGGATTGTATCTGAATTAAGTAGTTATCAAATAGAAATATCTCCAGAAGTAAAACCTAATATTGGAATCTGGACAACCTTCACAGAAGATCATCTTGAAAGACATAAAACACTTGAAAACTATTTCAACATAAAAAAAAGCTTGCTAGAAAAATCACATTTTAGAATTTATAATTATGATGATAAAAATCTAAGAAATCACTATAGTTCATTATCAAGAGGGGTATGGATAACAACTAGTTTAGATAAATCAAATTACATTAAATGTGATTATTGGATAGATGATCAAGCATTCATTGTTGAGAAAGGAAAGAAACTATTCAAACTTAAACATTTTTCTTTAAAAGGAATGCATAATCTTCAAAATCTTCTATTAGTAATAGCAGCAGCAAGAAAAGTTGGATTAACTGGAAAGAAGATTAAAGATTCTTTATCTAATTACAAACAATTACCACATAGGATGGAAACAATTTACAAGAATAATGATCTGGAAATAATTAATGATAGTAAAGCTACAAATTTTGATTCATCTATTGCGGGAATAAATTCAATTGAAGGTCAAATTATAATAATTTCTGGAGGCAGATTAAAAGGCAATGAATACAACGAGTGGATAAAAGTTGTAAAGAAAAAAGTTAAGTGTGTTTTTCTTTTTGGAGAAAGCTCAAAAGTTCTAAAAATGGCGCTTATTAATGAAGGATTTAAAAAAGATATTTTTCAATTTTCAGAACTCAAAGAGCTTTTAAATTTTGTTTTTCATTATTTACGAAATAATAAGTTTGGGACGTTATTATTCTCACCTTCATGCTCAAGTTTTGATCAATTTAAAAATTATGAAGAGCGAGGAGATTATTTCAAGAAACTAATAAGTGAAAGATTAAAGATTAATTAATTCAGTTTTTATTTAAAGATCATTAGGTATTTTTCAGGTCGGTCATTACAACCCTTTCCCCACTAGCAAATATTTGCTTAATTAGTTAGATTTTAAATATAAATTTATTTCTAACAATGAGTGAATCTAACAAATTACCTCAAGCAATAAGTCATAAAAAATTAAGTTACTTGATGCTGAAGGCGCAAAAAGATTCTCATTTTTCTGATGAATTAGCAGAAATAGAAAGCCCCGAAAAAAGAGAATTTGACGAGTTAACAAACAATTGGGAAGCCTCAACTAAGAAATTAGTTAAAGTGCTATCAAAAAGAAAAGAAAACTTACTAAAAGATAAATCACCTAATTCATTAATTGCTCTTGGAGCTATGGAAGTTCACCTTAATATGGCTTTGCAAGCCTTAAATGCATTTAATAAAGGAGTTGATCAGTAATAAATAAAGTTAAATAAACTATAATGAAGGCATTGAAAATAAAAGAAAATCTAGTTATTTCTCTGTATCTATAGAAATATCTTTAAAATTAATAACTTCGAATCCCAAGCCATCTCCAGAAGAGAGACATATATCAGAATTAGGATATTTACTTTTTAATAAAAGATTACCTTCTATTATTTGTATCCAATTATATTTATCGATTTTTAATGGTAATTTTTTTCTTTAATATATTTATATTTACAACGCCATAAAGAGATATTTTGATTTATGAAAAGTTTATTATTTTTATCGTTTTTGTAATCAAAAATAATATTATCACACAACTTTTCATTTAATGATATTTGGTCATAGCGAGGTTTGATATTTTCTTTTTGAGGGAATATCCAAATCTGGAACAACTTGCAGGTCTCATTTTCTTCATTCTTCTAGCTATGTGATATTCCAGTACCCGCGGAAATAACTTGCACTTCATTTTGGTGAATCTTTCCAAGATTGTTTAAAGAGTCTCTATGAGTTATTACTCCTTTTGTTACGACATTAATTATTTCCATATTTGCATGAGAATGTGTATTAAAACCTGCATTAGGAGAAATAATATCTTCGTTTATAACTCTAATATTCCCAAAATTATCCCATTTTGGATCTCTATGCTCTGCAAAAGAAAATGAATGCATAGAATTTAACCATTCTATATTTGATCTAAATCTTTCAGCCGATTTCCTCATTTTAATTATTTTCAAAGACATCAATGATCAGAAATAAATATTGTATTCTTGTGTTAAATAAATATTTATGAGATTTATAAATAATGAATAAGGAAAATTATTTTTATTTATTTGTTAATTTTACTTTGTGCTTTATTCGCTTTATTAATTATTTTTTTTGCTTCTTCTCTTGTAGAACATTTTTCTGCCTCAACATTTAAGTTTTTTAGTTTATTTAATTGCTTTGAAACTTTCATAAAAGTTTTAATTACCAAGTAAAAAATAACACATATCAAATGGAATAGCTAAAAGTAATGGTTTGGATTTCATCCTTATTACCTAAAAATAAGAATTGAAGATAGAATTATCGGAACAATATAGAGGATGTATTGGATTATCTTTGATTGTTTTCTTAATAAAAAGCGGTCCAAGAGGATTTTCAAAATTATTTCTCCTAATTGAGTTATATTGGATTATTTTTTTTGATATTTTTTTATTTCTATTTAGGAATTTTCCTTTGTTGCCCCAACCTAACCATAAATCACAATTTTTATTTTCAGACCAGTGTTTTAAGTTTTTATCAATATGTTTATTGTTTAGATAACCAACAGGGTTTTTGTGATTAAAAAGTTTATCTGGCTTACTTGAAATTAGAGCGAATAGATTTATTAATTTTACTTTGCCATAATTATTGTTTTTCGAAATTTTGATTACCTTTTTTGTTGTATTATCCAAAAAAGCTGCATCCGATAATGAAGGATTTAAACCAATAAAAATAATTTCTTTAATAGATTTAGAAATCTTATAACTTAAACTCCATCTATATCTTTTGTTTTTACTTATTAAACAATTTCTTTCTAGAAATAAATTTTTCAACCTAAACCTACACCTCTAGCCATAAGAGTTGCAAACAAAGGTATTGTTGCAAAACCAACTAATTCGGTGGTAATAATTAGTCTAAACCTCTTAACAAGGTTCACAGAAATTTCAGGTAATTTATTCTTAGTTAATGGAATTGCCCATAAGATATAGGTTGTTGTTGGGTATAAAGAAAGTAATCCTACCAAAATGTAAAGAGAAACCTTTATCCAAAACACAGGATTAGCTGTATAGAAATCACCTCCTTGGCCAAAATACTTAACTCGCAATATACCAGTTACTAATATTGCAACTCCGGCCAAACCATAAACCACATCTGCAATTATCATTGAGATCGTCTCATTTCTATTAAGACCTACTTTGAGAGTCAATCTTTCAAACAATAAAGAACCAAAACACAATATAATTCCTAAATAATGAACATATGCTACCAATGCACTTTTAACAATTTCACCTGTAAATAAAGTTCCTAATAACATTCTCTAGTCAAAATTTATACAATACTAACCACCAAATGAATAATTTGCTTGGAAATATATTAATAATTTAAAAGCAAAGTATTTAATCTAAGAATCTAAATACCTTTTTTGAACATCTTCAAAAAAATCCTTTTTATTCCATACCTCTATTACATCTGGGAAATGTTTTTCCATACATTTATCACAAACCCCATGACTAAATCTAATATCACTAATGTTTGAGAGATATTTTTCCAAATGCATCCAATCGCCCTCTTTATTTTTTACTTCTCTGCAATATGAACATACAGATAAAATCCCTTCTTGTTTATGCAAATTAGACAATGCATCAAGCAAGTTTAATGATTTTTTTCTAAGCTCTAAAAATGAAACTATTTGCTTGGATAATAATTCCATAATATTAAATTGTTGCGTAGTTAAATTTCCTGGCTTTCTATCAATTACACAAAGAGTTCCGAGTTTATTACCATCACTATTTCTAAGAGGAAAACCTGCATAAAAACGAATCTTTGGATCTCCAGTTACCAATGGATTATTTATAAATCTTTCATCTTGGAAAGCATCATGAATAATTAATGGACTATTTTCTTTTATTGCATGGGTACAAAAAGACCAATCTCTTCTAGTTTCTGATATTTGAAGTCCAACTTTAGATTTAAACCATTGCTTATCTTTGTCTACCAAAGTCATTAGAGAAATAGGGACATTACATGTTTTAGCAGCAATTTTGGTAATATCGTCATAACATGATTCTGGCTTGGTTCCTAAAATCCTGTACTCTGCTAAAGCTTTTAGTCTTCTTTCCTCTTCTTCTTTCTTTGATACAAGATTCTTCATTAATCTTAACCAATAATTAAAACTTTAAAATTAAATTTTCTCCAAAAAACTTTTTCCAGCTAATACTTAATAAAAAAAGATAAACTTATTGATTTGTTACTTTATTATTTAACTTTGAAACTGCAATTCCAGCGATCCATCCACTTGTCCAACAATGTTGAAAATTAAATCCACCTGTGATCCCATCAACATCTAAAACTTCTCCAGAAAAAAATAATCCTGGACAAATTAAGCTCTCCATACTTTTAAAACTAACTTCATTAATTTTTACGCCTCCAGAAGTAACAAATTCCTCCCCAAATGGACCTTTGCCCGAAATAATATATTTATCCTTCATAAGAATATTTATCATTTTATCTCTTTCATCCGCCATTAAATCAGACCACTTTTTCTCTTTATCAAGACCTATTTTATTTAATAAAAAAATCCATAATCTTTTTGTTAATAATGGAACAGGTCTACTATTTATTAAATTCACCTTACCTTTATTTAATCTTAAATAATTAATTTTTTCTTTTAACTCTTCAAAACTTAAAACTGACCATTTTATTATTAGATTAAATTTATATTTTTGACTAAAAAGTTCCCTCGCTGCAATTGATGAAAGTTTTAACACAGCAGGTCCACTAAAACCCCAGTGAGTAATTAGTAAATCACCTCTATTATAAAAGGTCTTATTTTTTAATTTAATTTCAATATCTATATCCTTTATAGATACACCTCTACATTTTTCCAAATTTGGCTCTTTTGTAGAAAAAGTAAAAAGTGATGGTACTGGTTTTACAATACTGTGCCCAAGATTTGCAGCTAATTTATATCCGCTAGGGTGGCCACCAGTTGAGAGAATTACATTTTTTGAAATTACCTTTTCTTTTTTAAGACTAAAAATATTAAATATATTATCTGGAGTTTTCAAAATTTCTTTTACAAAAAATTTTGTTAATATCTCCACTTTTTTTGATAAAGCACTTTTTCTCAAGCAATCAATAACATCTGAAGAAGAATTAGACTCAGGGAATACTCTTAGATCATCTTCAATTTTCAACTTTAACCCTCTTTTCTCAAACCAATCAAATACATCTCCAGCCGCAAAGCGATTAAATGCTTCCAAGAGCTGAATACCACCTCTAGGATAATTCTCAACTAGTTCATTTGGTACCCATGTTGCATTGGTTACATTACATCTTCCACCTCCACTAATCCTTACTTTCTCCATAAGTTTTGAAGTCCCCTCAAGAATTATTATTCTTTTCACTCCATTTTCAGCAGCAATTATTGCAGTCATAAAACCAGCTGCACCGCCGCCTACAACTGCTAAATCAAAAGGTTCCAAAAACTTATCCTACAATATTCCTTAATCTGATAATAGCAAGGTGATACCTAGAAAGATTCTTCCCGAAAATTATAAAAAAATATATAAAAACTTAAGAAACCATAAATTACATAGCAGCAATTTATTGTCATTTTGAATTTTTAAAAAAAATCAACGCAGTCGGTATTTTTATGCTCTATTTTAATTAAATGAGTCCAATATTTTCTTACGTTAAATATTCTGAGGCCAGCTTCCCCATGACTGGTCAATATACAGTTCTTCTTTTAATAACCTCTTTTATTTGGATTCTGCTCTGGTTTGGATACAGGCAAAATAAGATAAATGATGAAATCAAGAAAAAAGAAAAAGAAGAAAGAATTAATGCAAAAGTGCAAAGAAGAAAAAAATTAGAAAGTTTATACCCTATTAGAAAAAAAAATTTTTAAAATAAAAATTCATTTTACGTAAACATGAAAATAAATAATTTAAAATCTTTAATTCAGTACTTGCCTGGAGTCTTAATTCTTATGTATGTATTTTTTTTAGCACTAACTCAATTTATAAAATAAAATTTTCTAGAGATTACTCGTTTTGATTGGAATCCTTTCTGCTTTTGGAGCTGCTACATCTTGGACTTATGCATGCTTTATTTGGCGATCGCAAACTCAAAAATATAAAGCAATAGATATAAATTTAATAAAAAATACAATAGCTTTTTTAATTTTTATTCCGTCTTTTGTAAATCTCAGTTCTTCAACTGAATTGAAATACATATTTATCCTGCTATTTAGTGGAATAATAGGTATTGGTTTAGGTGATACCTTCTACCTAAAGTCATTACAAACAATTGGCACAAGAAAAACTCTATCTGTAGAAACTCTTTCTCCTTTAATGGCTGCTTTATCGGGTGAAATTTTTATTAATGAAAATTTAAAACCCAAATCATGGATTGGAATAATCATTGTATCGATTTCGCTTTTCATAATTCTCAAAAAAGGGAATAATTATAAGGAGGGAAACTCACCTTTTTCAGAAAAAAATAAATTTAAGATTTATGCATTTCCTATTTTATCAGTTTTATGTGCTGTTTTAGGAGGTCTATTTTCAAGGATAGTTTTCCTTCAAAGCAATTTATCTCCTCTCCTTACAACTGAGATTAGATTATTAGGTGCAATAATTTTTTTAATTACTTTAGAAAGATTTAAAATTAATTTTTTCTTAAAAAAAATGGAAAAAAATCAACGAAAAAGATTTTTGGTTTCAATATTGCTTGGAACCAATTTAGGAATATTGCTACAACAAATTGTATTTAAAACACTTCCCATAGGAGTGGGATGGGCTTTATTAAGTATATCTCCAGTAATTTCTTTATTTTTTGCTAAGAATGAGGAAAGAGAAATTACTAAAAAAATAATATTTTTTACTTGTTTTTTATTCTTTGGCTTGATATTAATAGTTCTGTAATGTCGGGGTTAATGTAATAAATACTCATGTTAATAGAAATAAGATTAAATAAAATTGTCTTGTAAATACTTAGAATAATGAAAATTTTAAAGAAGAAAAAACTTGGAACTTTTGAAGTTTATGTTATTTTTCTAAGCTGTATTTATGCAGGCTTTATAGGTTATAAATCTTTATTGAACGCTCTATTTACTTTAAATTAATTAATTCTTTGGGCTAATTTAATCAACTTACCTCCTTCTTGATCATCATCATCATTTGACCCAAAAAATAAAAAAAATATCCCAAGAGAAGCTATAGATAAAGAAATTGATAATACAGAAAGCTCATCCATAAATTTAGATTTTTTTAATAATAAACGAAAAAGAATAAAAGACAGTAAATAAATATACATTCTCGAAAATAAAGATTTCTTTTATTTAAAAAAATAAAATAAAAATATATCAGAACTATTGAAAGTTCTAATCTCTTCTAAATGTAGTGCAAGCGTAATAATTAAGTATGGAATAAAAAGTTGGCCTATTTGGGAATGTTAGCTAAGCAAATTCCAATGGAATTAAGATAATAAGTAAATTTGCTAAATTACTGAATTCCAAGCTAATATAAGTTCCCCAAAAGGTGCAATTTATGTAATTGAATTAAAGCTGGAGTTCTTGTTGAGTTTCAAGATGGGCTTTACTGCAAGTGGGCGTTAAACAAAGTATTTAAAAAAAATTATCGGTTGAGAAGTAAAATGTAAGAAAAAAAGTTTTTTCTTGTTTTATTATTAAGTCAATGCAGATAAAATATAGTTAATACATAATTTCCAAAAGGAAAACTAATATCATGCCTTTTACTGATCAAGAATATTTTGAGGTTATCGAGAAAAACGAAACAGTAAAAGAAGCATATGAAAATATTAAACAAATTTGCATTGATTTACAAAAACAAACAAATTGTCCTGAAGAGGACCTAAAAGATTTTCTTGAGTTTATTTCTAGAAAATGGAATAAATAATAATTAACAAGCCCTTTAAAAATAATAGATTTAAAGTCTCAATTTATTTTTCTGACTGAGAATTTCTAATCTAATTGCTTGTTTGGCTTAGTATTCATACTTGAAGTTTTCTTAGCAGCAGAAACGAAGAAAAAGAAGCCTACAATTCCTGATATACCAAATATCGCAGCCAAAGGATCAAAAGTGAAAGAAAACATAGAATTAATAAAATCAAGATAAATAATAGTTTTTGATTCAAAATTGTACAATTATTGTTAAGTATAAAAAATAACAATTGCATGATTCATTATGTCATTATGAGTTTCTTAGTAGTGTAGAAGACAATTATTATTCAAATTCATCTTCAAGTATGAAAATGTCAATATATACCTAAGGTTTATTAGTATGACAGAAAAAGTTTTAAAAAATATCTATAGAGATAAATAATACCACTACCCAAGGAATCCACAATTGTTGTTTCTCTTGATTAAGATCTATATATGACAGACTTGTATTCAGCTTCATCCTCAGTAATTCCTTTTACAGCATTATTATGGTGTTTTTATCCCGTAGCTGTACTCGTAATTATAGAGTTACTTCTTGGAGGTGGCTTCGATGATGATAATAATGATGACCAAGATGGTGGAATGCTAATTCCTGCTTATTCGAGATCTAACGTATAATCTTCTAAATCACAGCAGCAAATTAACGTCAGTTAAATGGCTCATAATGTCAATACCAATCTTATCTCCTTAGTTACACTTGCCATTCTGATTATCTCTTCTCTATCGTTACTAGTCTTAAAGACTCTAAAAGAGGGTAGAAAAGCTCTAGAAGAAATAAATAAGGATTCATCCTAAATATCAAAAAAGAAATTAAAAATGTAGAATTTTCTTATTAGCATTATTTATATAAAGGCTTTATAAGTTTTACTATCTTAAATATATTCCTAATAAATAACTATTTGAACTTTTGAAAGTTTGGGAAAATCATAAAAACCTTAAATAAATATTAGAATTTATCTTATTGCTTAATCAAACAATTACCTATTCATAGTTATTCCTTTTTTTTAAAGAGAGACTTATTATGCTTTATTCCCTTCATAAATAAACATGCATTTAAATTCTTTACTCTATATTTGTTCTATATCTTTATTCATTTACATAATGGCACTATTTTGGAGAGACTTACCAAATCAAAAAAAGTAAATGATTAATATTAATTTTGTTGCCTATCAATATAAATTAAGTTATTAATTTAATATTGGCTTTAATTTTTCCATTATAAATGCTGAAAGAATCTTCAAATAACCATAATAAAAATACATTCTCGGAGACTACAGATATTGCAAAAGAAAAGATGATTTGCAAAGACGGATTCTGTTCATTACCAAATCGAGAAGAGATCACAAAACAAGATACAAATGATATGAATCTATTTGATCCTATTTAGTAAATAAATAACATTTTGATAAATTAAAGATCAAATTGATAATATTAAATTCTTGTAATCTTAATTTATGCTTAAAGACTTTTTAAATGCATATCAACAATTTTGGATTAAAGCTACAGACTTCACAGGTTTCACATTAAGGTCAGACTGGTGGTATGTTCAATTAGCAAATCTGATAATTTATTTCATTACTATCCCAATATTTTTAAAGACTTTTGGTTTCAATGCTTATGGAATTGTTTGTATTATTCCTACAATAGCTATTGATATAAGAAGAATCAGAGATTTTGGTAAGAATTGGAAATGGATCTTTATAAATTTAATACCAATATTTGGATGGATTTTATGGTTTATCTGGTTAGGATTTGGGAAGTCTGGTAATGGCAAAAATAAATTTATATAGAAATTAAAAGATTATTCAAGAGCATATTAATTAATTTATATATGAGCTGAATTTATCCTAAAGAAAAATTTAAATTAAGTTAATTTAACTTTATCTAAAAAATATTTATATGCTAATTCAATGAAAATCAACTCTTTATTTTTTTTCTTTTTTTAAAATCTACAAATTTTATATTATTTCTTAACGCTATTTGCTTTTCAAGAATTCTAAAAACATGCCATTCACATTCTGTTAATTTAAGAAACTGATCGAGTGTATCTTTATCTTCTTCATCAAAATTCTCAAAAACTTGCGAAATAGCAATCCTATTATTAGAGATAAAATCCTCTGCAACATCTTCTGGATTTTTACCAGAGTCGAAATCATTAAAAGCCTCATAAGAATTAAGTTCTCTAGTTAACCATTTAAACCAAGGTTCATATTTATTATGATTTTTATTAATGATTTTATTCATGAAAAGATTTTTACTAATTTAATCATTATTAGCTTTTCTTCCTTTGACAGCTGTACAATTACTCATTTTTATGAATTAAATTAAATTAAATTAAATTAAAGAAAAACCTTAATTTTTTTTGTTTGCACAATATATAAAATAATTATCTATGAAATTCCCTCAAGAATGAGCATTTATTACTTATTTTTATTATTTAGAGATAGCTAAACTTAAATTTTATTAAATAACTTTGTCTATTCCGTTTTATGAATTTCCTTCATCTCCAATTTTAATTATTGGTGCTCTTGGTATTGCAGTAGCAATAATAGTTTTTTTTTGTCGCATATCAAAAATATTTGAATTCACCTTTGAACAAAGAACTTACAAAAATAAGAGAGGCTTAATTATGGAACAAAAAGAATTAAATGAAAGACTAGAAAAAATAGAGCAAGATTTAAAAAATTTATGAAATAAAAATTTAATTAATAATAATTTTTAAAAATAATCTTATTAAAACATAACTTAATGATCTCGAATTCAAGACCTTATTTTTTTTAATAGGAAATATGGTCTATAAGGAGTTATGGATAAAGATCATCTTGTAGAATTAATTTCTAATAGCCTTCTTTATAAGAATAAAGATTCTGAATCAAAGAAGACTCTTTGTGATTTTAAGAATTACTTAAAGAGATTAAATTTAGATCAATTGAGAACTATGTCTAAAGAATTTATTCTTTAGTGATTTATCAAAAAAATTGCCCTTCTTAATTAATAATAAATATTTTTTTGAAATTTGTTATTTTCATTAAAAGGTACTAGAAAAAATATGACCAAAATAAGAAGAAGTGATTTTTTAATAAAGCCATTTCTAACAAAGAGATAATTGTAGAGCTTTTTTTTAAATCGCTTCTACCATAGTCCCAATTATCTCTCTTTGGTTAATTGCTAACCAAATAATAAATTCGCCTTTCTTTTTCTTAATTAAAGTTTTCTTATTAGGACCTATTCTCTGTCTTCTAACGCTACTTTCATCTAGAACATTTTCACTAATGCATGATTGCGGTAATAACTCTCTTTTTACAAAACGAAGTTAAACAGCTTCTTTGGATTTTTGCTTGGCCTAGTAAATGGCATTCCTCAAAAATCATGGTCAATTGACCATGCATTTCATCATAGAAATAATGGTAATTGGGAAATCTATAAAGGTCCCATAGATTTTATAAGTCTTGAGGATTATAATCATCTCTCAAAAAGAGAACAATTATTTTACAGATTAAGTAGAAATTGGATAATGCTTTTCCCTGGAGGATTTTATTATTTAGTTTTGAAACCTAGATTAGGATTGCTGATTATAATTCTTAATTTTTCTAATGATTTAGTAAAAGAGGCTTTTATCAAACTTAAGAAACGAAAATTTTCTGAATTATTAGCTATCAAATCCAGAGTCAAGCCCCCTTTTTCTGATTACGGTGATAATTTTAGTGAGCTATTTGAATTAATAACGAATAACGTCATAGTAATAACAGGATGGATGTTTATGTCTAAATGGTTGGGAATAGTATTTTTCCTGTTATTTTATTCTTTAGTATCCACATTATCAGCCGCTATTCTAATATGTATTTTTTTCGTCCAACATAACTATAAAAATGCATATGCTAAAAATACAAAAAATTGGGACATCTTGGAAGGTGCAATTTTAGGTAGTAGCAATTTAAATATACCTAATTTGCTAAATTGGTTTTTAGCAGACATATCATTCCATAGCATTCATCATCTTTCTGAAGGAATCCCAAACTATAATTTAATAGCCTGTCATAACGCAAATAGTCATTCGCTTAAGCAATCAAAGTTCTTAAAATTAAGCGATTTTCCAAACTGCTTCAAATATATTATTTGGGATAATAAAAATGAAAGATTAATTTCAATAAGTTAGTACTTAATTATATCTTCGTCTAAATTTTCTCTTAAGAGGAATACTACTATATGCGTGTGTTCCAATAGATGGAGGCAAGTCATTCTTTATAGGATGAATGAAAGCATTTGCCATACTCTCAAACATTTTCGAAAGCCAATAAGTTGCTGATTTCATTTGAAAATCTAAAAGTGTATTTTATTATCATCTAATTAAATTATTCAAAAGTAAATCAGTCTTTATGCTGATTTTTTGAAAGTTTAATTTAGAAAAAATTAATATTCAAAAATCAAAATTGGAAGAAACGAAAGTCAGAGAATTTACTTCGTAAAATTAAAATTGTTATTTTCCACCATTTTTTAGAAGAATATTATTACAAACCTTCTTAAGGCAAATGAGGTGAAATCCTAATTTAGTAAATAATACTTATTTTTTCTAATTTACTTCATAAAGTTAATTATTAATTATAATTTCGTGCTATATATCTTTTTCAAATAAATTTAAAAATTTATGAATAATTCATTTATTTCTGCTTACGAGAATACAGAAAAAGATCCTATTAATTCATATTTTGAATGTATTACTGAATGCAGTATTGTAGATGGTCATCAAAAATGTATTACTCGTTGTTTAGAAATTCATTTAAAGGGAGGTTATCAAAATGAATAAAAGAAATTCCCCGCAAAGGAAAACAACTCTTAAATGGAACTCTAATGGAGAGCTTTCGGAAATTGACATGTTAAGAATTTTAGAGAGGATATCATCTAATGAGCTAAGTCAATGTAAATTAACCTGCGATTCTGATCAAGCTTAAAAATTAAGCATAATAAAACCTTTTTAAGGTTAATAGATTATTAATTACGCACAGAAATTAAAGTCGAATTTAGATAAAATTTTTTTTATTTATTACTCTTAAAAACATTAATTTGTATTAAGCTATGTTTTTAATAAAAAAAAGGATCGAATTTCAAAATTTCCTTTCCTATAGCTTTATTTAGATGGCTTATTAAAAAACTTAGGCGATTGAACAAGATAAATTGATACTTTATAAGATTTTTAACTATGCATTAAATCCTTTCTCAAGACATTAAGTAAATTCTAAATAATTAATTTTTAGAGGACTTACCTTCTTTAAAGAGTGTTTCACTAATTTCTTTTTTTGTTATTTGAATCGGTTTTGCTATGGCTGAATCGCCATGTGTTGGACAATAATAAGTCATTAGCATCCATTTTTTTTCTTCATCCATGAGAGATACCTTCACTTTAGGGAAACAGATGAATAAATAAATAGGATGAATTATGAAAAAATCGATGTTTTTTAATATTTTTTTCTTTTTTGCTTAATAATTTGTGGAGGATTTGCAGCAATTCGAATTAAATAGATATAAATACGCATGACTTTAAAAAAAAATCCTGCTATTTATTAATAAATTCAAAATATTTTCATGTCTTTAGAATCTATATTAATGGTAGTGGCTCCAATTTGTCTTTTTACAGTAGGAGTAATTGTTTTACC
Source organism: Prochlorococcus marinus str. MIT 9107 (assembly GCF_000759855.1). Classification (GTDB taxonomy): domain Bacteria; phylum Cyanobacteriota; class Cyanobacteriia; order PCC-6307; family Cyanobiaceae; genus Prochlorococcus_A; species Prochlorococcus_A marinus_N. The sequence goes on along the minus strand of NZ_JNAI01000003.1, from coordinate 13,775 downwards.
TATTTTAGTAAAACCAAGAAAACAACAAGGACTCCCAAAAAGATATATACGCGGTCTTTAAATTAAATGAGCTCTAAAGAAGAAGAAAGTCAGGCACAGCAAAAACTGATTATATTGAGCAATTTAGAGATTCGGATAAAAGTATAAAAGCAAAAATGTTCTACTCAAATTAATTTTTTTGAAGAAAAAAATAGGCATGTAAAAATTCCATTGAAAAAAACAAACTATACATTAATTTTCATTAAGAGATCCTTTGATGGATAATAGAATATGTATATCCATTTTTATTAAACTAAATTCTTATCTATAAAAATTTGAGTAATATAAAATTTTCAGGTCTTAAAGGCCAAGCGCTTGTAATAGAAAACAAAGATATTCCAAGCATAAAAGAATTTCAGGATGTTATCCCTAAACACTATTTTAAGTGCGATACCAAAACCTCATTGAGGTATCTTTTACAATCAACTTTAATTCAATCATTAGTAGTCGTAATAGGTTTATCTATTCCATTTACTGCAAAAATGATCCCAATTTGGATCATTTACTCATTATTATCAGGTACCACTGCTATGGGATTCTGGGTAATTGCCCATGAATGTGGGCATGGAGCATTCTCTAAAAACAAAGCGTTGGAAACTATAACTGGATATTTACTACATTCATTACTGCTAGTTCCTTATTTTTCATGGCAGAGATCACATGCTGTTCATCATCGATTCACAAATAATGTAACGAATGGTGAAACTCACGTTCCTTTAGTAATTGAGGGGGATGGAGTGACAGAGAAGATTGGCGGAGAAAAAGAATTACATTTTTCACATTCGATAGGAAAGAAAAATTATGGAATTTTACAACTACTTCTTCATCTAGTATTTGGCTGGCCTGCTTATTTACTTACAGGGAGTACTGGGGGTATTAAATATGGAACTTCAAATCATTTTTGGCCAATTAAACCATTTTCCAAAGCCTTATGGCCATCAATTTGGACTAAAAAAGTTTGGATATCAGATATTGGTGTAGTTGTCACATTATTGGGTATTTTCTTCTTTGTTTCTAAGTATGGATTATTTCCAGTACTTGCAATGTATATTGGCCCCTTATTAGTAGTTAATAGTTGGTTGGTAGTTTATACATGGCTTCATCATACAGATTCAGATGTACCTCATCTTTCTAATCAAGAATTTTCCTTTATGAGAGGAGCATTTTTATCTATCGACAGGCCTTACGGTAAAATACTTGATTTCCTTCATCACAATATAGGTTCTAGCCATGTCGTTCATCATGTCTGTCCAGCTATACCTCATTATCATGCTAAAAAGGCTACTGTCTTAATTAAAAAAGCCTTTAAAAAAGCATATCTTTTTAATCCTGATCCTATACCCAAAGCCCTCTGGAATATTGCTTGTAATTGCGTTGCTGTTAAGTCAGACCTCAAAGAAGGGAGATATATCTGGCAATCTTCATACAATAAAAGAGGATTATAAACATAATAAAATTAATTTTTTTATCACATTAATTTACACAAACCTGAAATAAATATTAAAGAACAAGCAATAACCAAATTTTCATCTTAAAAATTAATTGGTTAATAAAAATCTTATGAGTGGAGACAATTTTCTTGGGAAACAACCTATTAAATTTTATTCAGAGATAATAACTCTTACAAAAGTGGAATTATTAGAAAAACAGTTGATTTTAGGTGAAAAAGTATCAGATTTAGATGAGAAGCATAAAGAATGGAGAAGAAAACTCTCAGCTTGACAAGTAAAAAAATACTTTTTATTAATTATTGATATTTTTAATTTAATTTAATCAAAAAATTTTTCTGTAAATTATTAAAAAATTGTTCGCAGGCATAATAATTGTATCTTCTTTTAAAAAACCATTTTTTTTACCTTCATCACTTACATGTTCAAGATTTCTAATACCCCAAAGATCATTTTTTATTTTTAATAAATTATCAAAAGAATAATTACTTTGACTTGTATGCTTATTACCAATTTTAAATGGCCCATAGAATATCAGAAATTGTCCCTTATTAAGTAATTTTCCTGACTCCTTAAAGAGCGCTATTGTACTAGTCCATTTTGCTACATGAATCACATTAATGCATACTATACCTTGCAAAGAATTTAATATCTTCAGTGGAATTATCCAAGGGATTTTTTCTAAATCAATAACTATAGGCTGAGGCATTTTATTATTTAATTCTTCATGATTAATCCAAGAACTTATACTTGTTCTATGTAATAAATCCGGATCACTTGTCTGCCATATTATTTTAGGAAAGCGTTTTTGAAAGAATACTCCATGTTCACCACTTCCACTTCCAATTTCCAATATTGAACCATTTTTTTTTATAACTCTAGATAGAACATCTCCAATACAGTTTCTATTTCTCTCAGTAGCCGAAAAAAAAAGTCTATTGTCCAAAATTTTAAAAATGGGAAATGAATTTAAATTCTTCTAAAATCCTAATTTATTTAACTTTTCTCAACTTAGGAGTCTTAAAAAACATTATTTTGAAGCTAAAGAATAATATTAAAATTGTAAGAGCGGGCACTATATAAAGTATTAAATCAGAACTTAATAGAGAAGGAATTCTCGCAAAAATTAAATGAAAGTAATAAGTTGCAAATGACATAAGTATTTAAACATCTTATTTATTAATAGCAATTATTTGAGTTATAAAAACTGTTCTTTGTATAAACCTTAAAATCCATAATAAAGAGTCAGCCTGTATACCTACTAGCTAACTCTAAAATCTATAATAATTTAAATTACCTCTAGATGAGGATTAAACCATAAAAATAAAAAGGACGTACTTTATATTTTTTATTTATGATTTACAAATAATAGCTTTGAAAGCAAACCGCAAGAGGGGTATATTCTGATACATATTTGACTCATATTTGACAAATTAAGAGAGATGAAGGGGATATTTAATATTTTTGTTTACAAAAATAAATAAATATGTTATATTTGTTTACAAATTACACAAAAAAATGACTCCAGAAGCAGAACGTTTTAATGGTTGGGCAGCAATGCTAGGTTTCGTCGCAGCAGTTGGCGCATATGTAACAACTGGTCAAATTATTCCAGGTTGGTTCTAATGAAAAACACGGAAACCAAAATTATAGAAAAAGAAAAAATAGTAGCTGAAAAGCTAAATGGGAGATTTGCGATGTTAGGTTTTATAGCACTTGTTGGAGCTTACTTGACAACAGGTCAAATTATTCCAGGTTTCATTTAAGGAAAAACTTAAAAACTCATATATTGAACCAAATTTAAAATTAAATTTGGTTCTTTTTTTTTCTCTAGTTAATCGAAATAAAATTTTTTAAATTGTCTGATTTTTAAAAATTCTAAAGTCAAGTATAAATAACATTCTCAAAATCAGTATAAAAACTCTACCGCAATAGTAGAAATAGCATTAGATTAATGATATTGATTGGAGTTAAATGAAATGGTAAACCTAGGATTGGAAATAGTATTTTGGCTAATTTTACTAATTTACATAGGTGCCAGATTAACACAAACTAAAAAGGTTTTTAAACAACAATATTAAGAAATTTTTACCTAACTAAAGTATTTAAACAACTCCATAGTAATTAAATTAAAGTTAAAAAATAATCTAGGCAAAAACTATTAATTTAATCATTTTTAATTTTGTTCTATAAATAATGCTATCTTAATAATTAGAATTTAAGGGTTAGATGAGAGTAAAGCTTGAGCCTGAGACAGCATTTATAGGCAAAAAATTTGCATATTTATTTCTAGGAATAATATTTGGTCTTAATGCAATAACCTTTATTTGGTTTTTTTCATTTTCAAAATTAAGTTAAATAGAATTTAAATATACGTATGAAATTGATAATTTTATAATTAATTTTTTTTGATCATTAATTATGAAAACATTTACTATTTTTTTAAAGGAGAAAATTATAAAGTTAGTAAGATTTTTTCAAAAAATACCTGGTATAATCTGGCCTGTTGTTATGTATGCCCCTAGAAGTGCAACTAATCCTATCATGGCCCATCTGCCATTTACTTTTTCTGCATTTTGAGGATATCCATCGTAAGATACAGTTTCATCTATGTAAGGTCTTGTTTCAGAAGGGAACATATTTTGTCTCCCACCTGATTCTGTTGTAATTTCTGAGTTTGACATTTAGAAGTTTGAATTGTTAAATAATGTAACACAAATATTAATTTTCGTAAACCAGAAAGCGATAAAAGGTTTTATACCTATCACTTATTGAACAATATGTGACAATTATGACAAAAACTAGTTGCTCCAAACAATCTAATTAAATTATTTCTTTTGATCTATTTTGCGGATTTATTTGCAAAATAAGCATTTATACTCACAGTAAGTAATTTTACTTAGTAATATATGTATAGCATTTAGGAAGTGCTTAGCTGGTTGTTCTCAGAAATGTGATTAACCTGGTCGTCATGAGCTTGCCGGTGGGATACTTGCAAGCTCTTTTAATTTTTTAAAGCAACCCATATAAAAACCATTAGATTAGATTAGATTAGATTAGATTAGATTTTTTTTATTAAAAAAAAGCTTTCAGGCCTTAAAAGAATGTCAAAGTTTAAATTTTTTGCTAAATAAAAAATAGAGTCTATATAATTTGTGTCTTTAGATTTTATTCTCATTCCTTCTTTTATCCTTATTATCCTTTTTCTTTTAAATAGAGAAAATAGAATCTACAAAAGAAATCAAAAAGCTAAGTAATAAAATAACTTGAAAAGAGCATTTAAAGACTCGCTTCAACAACTTTAATGTCTTTCATTTCATATATATTTTAAAAAGTTGCTATTGTGGAATTACTTGCAAATTCCAGATTATTTAGAATATAAATTGGGCTTTATTTTTTCTTAAAATTATTTTGTTCCAATATAATCTTGACATATTAATCTGTTCTAATTTTTGTTGGCAATGCATGCACTTACATTCTTTTAAAAAAGTTTTATTTTGCATTAATTTGCTTTTTATACTAAAGAAACCAAATCTTTTGTTTAACTGCAAGTATGAAAAATCATTTTTTGATTTACTTTAGGGATTACATATAAAAAATAGGCTTTAAATAAGCATTGTAATATTGGTCTGTAAATCATTGATATTTTATAATGAGAGAAAAGAACGTATAAATAACATAAATTTCTTTTGAAACTTTCAAATCAATCACTAATAAAAAAAACCATCAATAAAATAATTATTCCTTGGTATTCAATACCCCTAATAGATAGATGGTTGTTAGGGCAAATAATACCACCTATGATATTTGCTATTTCTGCTTTTACTGTGATTTCTCTCTCTGTGGGTGTAATGTTTGATCTGATTAGGAAAATAGTTGAGTATGGTTTACCTCTTTTACAAGCTATACAAGCTTTAATTTATAGCCTTCCTAGTTTTTTAGTTTTATCTTTTCCAATGGCTGTCTTATTGTCAACATTATTATCTTATGGCAAACTATCAGCCAATTCTGAATTATTAGCTTTAAGGTCATTAGGAATTTCAACATCTCGAATTATTGCTCCAGCTATTGCAGTTTCAATTTTCATGACAGGATTAACTTTTTATTTCAATGATAAATTAGTGCCCACTAGTAATAAGCTTGCTGAATCAACTTTAAGATCCGGAATAGGAAGTTCTTTCAATAAAGGGAAAGGTAAAAATAACATTATTTTTTCTAGAAAAGGATCAAGAATAGATCCCATTACTAATAAACCAACAAAAACAAATACATTCTTGACTCATATCTTCTATGCTTCCAAATTTGAAAATAACATGATGAAAGAAGTTACAGTTTTAGACTTTTCAAGAGAAAATATAAAACAGATCCTTACTGCTAATAATGCCATCTTTGATAAATCCAATTCTTCTTGGATATTCAAAGATGGAAATATTGTTTCAACTGACTCTATTGGCCAAACAACAAGTATTAAATTCAAACAATATATATATCCTTTCGTTGAAGGTCCATTAGATCTAGCAAAAGTCCCAAAGGATGCAAGTGACATGTCTTTACAAGAAGCTTTAGAGGCTGAAAGAATATATAAAAAGATAGGAAATCAAAAAGAGATTAGAAAAATTCAAGTACGAATTCAAGAAAAATTTACCTTGCCTTGTGCATGTTTGGTTTTTGGATTAATAGGTAGTATTTTGGGAACTAAATCTAATTTAAGATCTTCAAAAAGTCAGGGGTTTGGATTGAGTGTAATTCTAATATTGGTTTATTATGTAATTTCATTTGTATGCAGTTCTTTTGGCGTTAAGGGATTACTTTCTCCAATAATTGCAGCTTGGTTTCCATTAGTAATTTCTCTAGGTGGTGGATTTTATTTTTTAAAAAGGACATCTACATAATTATTTAAGTACCTTATAAAAGTATTTTAAAGATTAAAATTTCTCATATTTTGAATGGCACTTCAAATATGTAAACCATTTTAACTTAAAAGGAATTTTTAATTATCTATTTGAGTAATGAAAAATTTATTTTTTTGAATTTTTTAATAATCGTATATTCTGCAAAAAATGCAAAAAAATTCCAGTAGACAAGAGAAATTCGAAAATCTCTTGATCATTTCTAATATGCTGAATTGTTGAAGCCCAGGAGAGATCATAGTAGGCAAAATATAAAGATACTAATAAAAAAAATAAGCTATATTTTCTACTTGGTAACGCACTTAAATGTGACCATTTTCTCCATCCAACCCAACCTAAGAAAATACATAAAATATGTAATAAAGGATCAAGAAAAAGATTATGAAAAAAAGGAAGATTATGAAAATTTGTCTCGCCTTGAATACTTAACTCTGAGATTGAATTCAAAGTAAAGCCTGTAATTCTCTCCCCCCAACTTATTTCTTCAGCAGCAATCAAGAAACAAAATATACTAAAAAATAACCAAATCAACGAATTGATTGATCTCTTTTTTTTTGATTTATAGAAAATAAAAAGTCCAATTAGAAAGGAAACAAAAAACTCACTAAACTGCAACCATTCCAATGGCCCATCTTCTTTTTTCAATAAATCAAACCAAGTTATACCAATTAAATTTTTACCAAAAGGTAGTATGTATACAAACCCGTAAATAAATATTAAGTAATAAATTGGAAATAAATTAACTTTTGAAGAAATTGAGCCCCAAGGTGTTCTTATTTCATTCATTTAAATTAAAATTAAATCTTTAATAATAATTTTATAACTGTCAATTAACTAAGTAAACGTTTTTGATGATAATTAAAATTTCAGATTAAATCTTAAAAAGTTTAAATTAAATTCAAATAGTTCTTTAATTAAACCATCCTTTTTTCTTTGATTTAACTTCAGGAGAAGTCTGAACTTTGGGTGATTGGTCTTTTTTCCCTTTAATAATAATTAATGGGACTATTGCCCATAGTGCTAAAAATAGAATCTAGAAAAGGTAAATGTTCATAACATGCAATTACGTTTAATTAATAATAAAGTCTATCAAATAATATCTGTGAGTTTCTTTTTAAAGTTCTAATTTACTTGTATAATCGCTCACTAATTTTTTTACTTAAATTAAATTTTAAAAATATGTTTAATAAATTAATAATATAGTCAGAATTATAGAAAGTTTAAATCAGAAAAAAATTAAAAAATATAATTTATAAACATATAAAATTTAGCTTATTTGAAATCTTATACAAGGCAAACTAAAATTTAGAATCAATAAAAATTTATTTATTCTTTATCAATTATTTGCTTTATGTTTATTTTTAGCTTTTGAAAAATTTTTATTTCGACATCTAGAAAAAGTTAATCAAATATAAAAAAAAATTTCAGCCTCAAAAAAGCATTTTAATTTATTAAAAAAGATTATTAATTTCTATGTTTATAGAATTATATTTTGTATTAATATCCTTAATAAATTCATCGACTTCTTTTTTTATATTTTTATATTCATTTATTCTTTCTTTGCTTTTCTCATAGAAAATTGCTTTAAATATTCCTGGATTGACCTCCTCAATCCAATACCCAGCGAAACAATAAAGTTTATTAGGAACTAGAGTTATAACAAACAATTTTTTCGAATTTTTATATTGATCAATTATCTTATTAGCCAAAGATCCTTTAGTTTTATTAGAACCAAATGCAGTAATATCTTTTGCAAAAGGCTTAAATTTATTTGATAATTTTTGATTTTTTTCTACTGAATTTCTAGAAATTATTTTTTCTAGAGAATAACAATAATCTAATAAATTAGTATTTTCTTTTTTTGAAGGATAAATAGTTATAAAGGAACTAAAAAGTAAAAATAAAGATAAAAGTAGTTTATTAAACATTTTTAATTTAACTTATATTCATTATTACATGAAAACAAAAAGACAAATAAAAAATACTCTAAATTATATTTAAAAGATTTAAATTAATTAGGAGACTTTTTTTAATATAGAAAACTTATTAGAGAATCTTCTAAAGATTTATATAAATAACAAAGTATTTGTTTAACAAATAATATTTTTAATATAATAAAACTATGAGAAATTTAAGTTTCAAAAATAAACGTATCAAATCTCTTTTAGATTTTTTTTCAAGATTAGCCATCTCGGCTATATTTATCTCAGCAATCCACGGCAAAATAAATGATTTTGAAAGAACAGTTGACTATATTTCATCAAAAGGAATTTCTGAACCATTATCATCTGTACTCCTAGTGGGAGCAATTATATGTCTTATCTTGGGTTCTGGATTTTTTATCTTTGGAGAAAATCAAAAGATTGGTTCAGTATTTTTATTACTTTTTCTCATCCCAACTACAATAATTTTTCATGTATTCCCTTTCCATCAAAGAGCGGTACTTATGAATCTAGGATTGATAGGTGGATTAGTTATTACTGCATTGAGAGAACCAATATAAATAGCCTTATTAAATAAATCTAAATAATTTTTTATTTATAAAAAAATTTTCAGTTAGTTTGCAAATTATCAAAAATAAGAGCAAGCAGAAGCTATTCAGAATTTAAATATATCATTTTTATTTATATTTTCTCCTAATTCAAGCAATTAGCAATTTAAATTTATTTCAAATTAATGCCTTTATTTCTCTATTAGAAATATGATTGAATATTTCTGTTCATTGTTCTTTATAAACTGGATCTTTATCAAATTCTATTTTTTATCTTTCAATAAATCAAATCTAAAATCAAAATTGAAAACTAGAAAAATTTGCTGCGAGAAAATCAAATACAATTTTTTATGCAGTTAATATCATTTAGTGATTTATAATGTAAGTAAGAAAACCAGTAAATTTAAACAATTTAAATCCAATAAAAAAAGGCAAATATTTTTTGATCTTTTCCCCAGCGGGTAATAATTTTTTAAAAGGCTTATCTGTAGTTTGCATTAACAATTTAATAATATAAAATTATTTTAACGAATTATTTTTAAAATTATTGCATTTAAAACTTGAAACGATAGGATATTACAACTAAAATTAGATAAATAAAATACCTTTTTTTAATGGATAAAAGATTTATTACTGAAAAGATAATGACTCTTCTTATTTCTCTTATGAGCTAATGAATATCTCCCCACACCTATTAATTGATGCTGTGATATTAAGTGCTGCCCTTACAATAACTTTGGTATTAAGAGCAAAAGGTAATGCTGCCAGAAAAGAAAAACGAAATAAATGATTACTAAAGAAGAAGAAAAAGAATTTAAAAAACCTAAATTATATAAAATTTGGAACTTTCTTATTTATGGAACTTCGATTGCTATTGGAGTTTTCTTAGTTTATTTATATTCTGCTTATGTCTTTATAAATAAATGACTCACATGTACGAAATAGCAATTACTTATGAGGTTCTGAGTCTTTTATTTCTTGGTGGGTTTGCATACTTTACTTTTAAAATGAAACGCTAATTTTCATGTCCTCTTTAATGAAAGATTTCTTGGATAAATTTTTTGATTTATGCAGAGAATATCAACAAGAAATTCCACCTCAAAAGATGGCTGAGGTTTTAAGAGAATATGCAGATAGATTAGATGGATGAATAATAATGGCTGATCTCAGACAAGATATAAAGGAACAGAATTTATATGGAAACTTATCCGAATTTTTTTAAAGTTGAAATCAATATTTTTTAAAATATCTTCCTTGTAATTATTTTTAATTTGAGGTTTTTTTGATCCTTAATCCGTACAATTTTGTTCCTCTAACCGCACACATAAAACTTGAAATTAACTATTCAAATGAATTAGAAAATAGATGTAGTGAAGAGTTAAGTCTTATGGCACTAAAAGACAAATTTACTATCCAAGAAATTAATTTGGATAAAAAAGACCTTACATATGATATTGAACCAAAAGAAATTGGAGCTTATTGGCATAAAGAATGTGCAGAGCATCCAAGTAACAACCATTGCAAAATTTTTTGTGATTAACACTTTAACTTTTAGGTATTCTTACGCTTGATTTTTACATAATAAACATACTAAAGATTAATCAGATAGAAAGGAGGCTAGGCAAATGACTAATTTAGGTATAGAGATTTTATTTTGGACAATTTTAATTTCTTATATGGGATTAAGGTTTTCTCAAACTTGGAATGGATTCAAAAAACAGTATTAATTAGGAGAACAGAAAATGAAACTACAAACACAATTCACTGTTCCAAACAAAGAATTAAAAGATATTGATTATGTTAAGAAAGTGGATTTTCTAGAAGCAACTTTAAATAAAGAATGTATAGATTATAAAAATAAAGAAGATTGCTTGGTTTGTTGCAATTAAAAATAATTTAATAGTGATTTTTAAAAGTAAATAATTTTTTAATCGTATTTGTAAATTTTCTAAAAGGGAGTTAGCACTATGAAATTAAGATTCTTCCCAATAAATGTTTTTAGAGAGACTCCAAAGGTCACATTTTTCGATGCAGGCTTAGATATCTCTAATGGTTCTGATGTTGTGATTCATTCTGGAGAAGCTATATCTCCACCAGTTAAATTTAATGAAGAGCAATATTACGTTCACAATCATCAAATTGATCACAATTTAGTTATCACCGGAGAAAGGAAATTTGTTTTAATAAATCCTTCCTGGGATGAACCTCATCATGTGATTTATTTAAATAGAGCTATGGGAGCATTAGAAATTCCTATAGGAACTTATCATAGATCAATCTCAGGTAAAGAAGGTAGTATTGTTTTAAACCAACCCAAAAGAGATAAATTTTTTGATCCTGCTAAAGAATTTATCCCTCAAAAATTAGACAAAATTAATTTAGTTAAGGCAAGAAAAAGTCCACCTGTTTATTGGATTTACGAAAATAACAAAATTAAAAGAGTCTGTTTTAATCCTCTAGAAAGAAAAGTTAAAACTCTTGCTTGAAATGAAAAAAACAAAAAAGCAGATGTCGCCTAAAACAAATCATTTAAAAAACCTGAATTTAATTATTAATTCTGATACTTATAAATTGGCTCATGAAGATATTGATTTACTTAGTCGAAATGAGATGCGAGGAGTCAGAATGCTTCTTGAAATTACTAAACCAGATTTAATCCTTGAAGAAAATAAAATTCTTTCAACCATAATTATTTTTGGAGGCGCAAGCATTAGAGAAGAAACAAATACAAAAAAGAGAATTAAAAATATAGAAGAGTTAATAAAAAAAAGTCCTAAATCGATACTTCTAAAACGAAATTTAAATAGATTAGAAAATTTGCTTCTAATGAGTCACTACTATCAATCCGCAAGAGAGTTTTCAAAACTTGCTTCAATTAGTAATCAAGATAAAAACTGTAATTCTCATGTGATTGTGACAGGTGGGGGGCCAGGAATTATGGAAGCTGCTAATAGAGGAGCATTTGAAGCTAATTGTAAGTCTATAGGTTTAAATATCAGTCTCCCTAATGAACAAATCCCAAATGCTTTTATAACTCCCGGACTTTGCTTTAAATTTAATTATTTTGCATTAAGAAAGATCCATTTTGTTATGCGATCAGTGGCTGCTGTATTTTTTCCTGGAGGATTTGGAACACTTGATGAATTATTTGAACTATTAACACTTTGTCAAACAGGCATGAAAACTAAAATCCCAATCATACTTTTTGGTAGAGATTATTGGAATAAGATAATTAATTTCGAATATCTAGCTGATCTTGGATTAATTGAAGATGACCACTTAAATCTTTTTGAATATGCAGATTCTGCATCAGAAGCATGGGAAATCATCAAATCATCAAACATCTCAGATTAAAAGTTCTGTTCAAATAAAGACTTAAAAAAAATTATTTTTAATAAAAAAAAGTCAACTTTTTTAAAAAGCTGACCTAGAAAGTTAGAAAAAAATAAGCCTTTAAATAACCCCAGGAACTATTTGTCCGGTTGTTATGTACGCTCCAACAAGAGCAACTAGACCAATGATGGCAAACCTACCATTTAATTTCTCTGCTTTTGTCTTTTGAGGATCAATGTTTATTTTTTGATTTTCCATTAAAAAATACCTGGAATAAGTTGACCTGTTGTTACATATGTTCCCACTAAGAGCATGAAAGCCATCATTGCTGGTCTCCCTATGGCTCGATCGAGGATGTCCTTATTTGTGTTCATTTAAGTAAAGATATATTAATAAAATATTACTAATTGTAAACAATAATCGGGGAATGAATGTATAGAATGATTCAATGTTACAGAAATGTAGCAACTTTTAAGGTTTCAAACGGTTTATTTAAAATTAAATAGTTAAATTTTTAAAATCCCTAAAAGCAAAGCTACTGTTTTGTAAACATGGCATTTTGATTAGGCAACCAAAATAGAAGAAAAATAAAGAATGATAACAATGCTCCTGAGAGAATTGAAATAAAGAAGAATTGCGTCGTTAATTCCGAATCAAAGAAATATAAATACATATATTTCAATGAATATGTTCTGCTTCATTTTCGTTTTGACCATTGTGATCTTGGGCAAACCCTAATTCATGCATTCTTGCATGATCTTTAATTGTGTCCCTTAACTTATGGGAGGATGGTCCAACTGTTGTATAAATTCCATAACCTATTGAATCAAAAAGTAAAAGTCCAACACTACCGAAAAGTAAAAATAATGTTGGATCTTGGATTGTCTCTATCATGTTATATAAATTTAATTACTGAAGTAACAGTAATGATCTTCAACGAATTATTCAAGAGCAAAATTTATAAATAGAGGAGGGGAAAATCATCCCTAAATATAAAGAATAAATGATCTAGATGTAATAAAATAGGTAAATATTAAACTTAATAATCACAAAAATTATATTTTAAAAATATTTATCAAAGTAAAATTTATAACACTCTTTGGTTTTTAAATATTTAAATTGATTGATATTAAAGAAGTTTATATTAATACTTTGATTTAACTAAATTTACTATGATTTGTATTATTTGATGTTGATTAAAATTAGATTTTTAAACTAGTTTGTATTTAATTCAATGGTATTAGTAAATGGAAATTTTGCTTTTTGCACTTTTCTTTATTAGCGCACTTATTTTCTTTATTGCAGGTAAAGATGATTTTGGAAGAAAAGGAAGTGAATTAAAAATAAAGGAAGAGAGAAAAGTTACAGAAGAGGGGAAGGAAGAGGAGCAAGTTACAGAAGAGGGGAAGGAAGAGGAGCAAGTTACAGAAGAGGGGAAGGAAGAGGAGCAAGTTACAGAAGAGGGGAAGGAAGAGGAGCAAGTTACAGAAGAGGGGAAGGAAGAGGAGAAAGTTACAGAAGAGGGAAACATTGAACCAAAAGAGGATGGCAAAA
>NZ_JNAI01000002.1 GCF_000759855.1 Prochlorococcus marinus str. MIT 9107 | reverse complement strand
TTGATAATTGCATCAGGGATTATTCTGTTCTTTGCCCAATCTCCACCGCCAATTACATTCCCAGCTCTTGCCGTGGCTAATTTTATAGAGTTCTTATCCAGAAAAGATAAACGCCAACTTGCAACTGCAATCTCTGTAGCTGCTTTAGACGCACTATAAGGGTCATACCCTCCAAGAAAATCATCTTCTTTAAATTGTTGATTTGAATTATTATTCCAATAAACCTTATCAGTTGTAATTATTAATGCGGTACCTGAGAACTTCGTATTAGTTATTGCTTCTAATAAATTTAAGGTACCCATCAAATTTGTATCCCAAGTTTGGAGTGGATTTTTATAGCTCTCTATAACTAATGGTTGTGCAGCTAAATGAATGATTATTTCTGGTCCAAAAACAGATATTTCTTTTTTAAGAAGATCATAATCTCTAATATCGCCCTTAACATTTTCTATTTGATTTTTTAATTGTTTAGATACTTTATTAAATAATGAATCTTTTTCTTCATCTAGAGAATATCCTTTTATTTTTGCCCCCAATTCTAATAATAAAATTGTCAACCAAGTCCCTTTAAAACCAGTATTGCCAGTTATAAATACTTTTTTATTTTCCCAAAATGTAATTTTGCGTACCATTTACCAAATCTTCCAGGGAGCTGAATTTGAGCTCCACAATTCATTTAAATAAATGAGATCTCTTAATGTATCCATTGGTTGCCAGAATCCATCATGTTTATAGGCACTAATTTGTAAACTTTTAGCTAATTTTTCTAATGGTTCTCTTTCCCAAACTGAGTCTTCTCCAGATATATCATCTAAGGCTTGAGGTTCTAAAACAAAAAAACCTCCGTTAATCCATGCTTTTTCACCTATTGGTTTTTCTTTAAATTGGGAAACAAGATTATTTTCATTAATTTCAAGAGCTCCAAATCTTGAAGGAGGTTTAACAGCAGTAAGCGTAGCTTTCTTTTTATTTGTTTTATGAAATTTTAAAAGTTCATCAATATTTATATTCGCTACGCCATCACCATATGTCATGAAAAATGTTTCATTGTTCAAGAAATCCTTAATCTTTCTTAATCTACCCCCAGTCATTGTAAGTTTGCCTGTATCAACAAGGGTTATTTTCCATGGCTCAACATTCTTTTTGTGTACTTTTATTGTATTTAATGACATGTCAAATGTTATATCGCTTGAATGCATAGAATAGTTCGCAAAATATTCCTTTATTACATAGCCTTTGTATCCACAACAAATGATAAATTCATTAACGTTATATGTACTAAAGATTTTCATTATGTGCCAAAGAATTGGCCTATCTCCGATTTCGACCATTGGTTTTGGTTTTATTTGAGTCTCTTCACTTAGCCTTGTCCCTAATCCTCCAGCTAAAATTACTGCCTTCATTTAAATTATTATTTTTTCTTTTTTATAATTTTGACCTTTAAAGTTAAAAATAACAAGTACTTTTTATTTAAAAAACTGAATTTTAATAATTTTTCAAATTTTTAATTAAAACAAATCACTCAAAATTTGTTATTAATTTATGATTAAGTTAATATTACACAAAGAAATTTATTGAATTTCTAAATTTTGATATGAAAAATGAAAATAACAAAAGTTTAATAATCTACGAATTAAATGAAATACCTAAAAAAGTTCTAGAGCATTACATATATAAATATCCTAGAAGTAACTTGGCAAAACTTTGTAGAAAGGATGGATATTCAGAAACTTTCACAAGTGATGCGGGTGAACTCCATCCTTGGAGTTCTTGGCCTACTTTTCATAGGGGGGTTAATTCACAAAAACATAAAATAAAATTCTTAAATCAAGATATTTCAAAAGCAACTAAATTTCCACCGATATGGCAAAAGCTTAAAGAAGAAGGCTTCTCAATAGGTATTTTTGGATCTCTTCAATCTTTCCCTCCTCTCAAAGGAAAAAATGTAAAATTCTTTTTGCCAGATACCTTTGCTCCTTATCCAAATGCATATCCAAAGTATTTAGAGGATTTTCAAACTTTTAATCTTGCTCTTACTATGAGGAACAAAGCTCATACAAGAGGAATTGAATATAGGGATATAAGAAAATTTTTAAAACTCATTTTAAATGGAATGTTTTCAATTCAAACTTTATATAAAATTTTCAGCCATGTTTTTCTGGAAATATTAAACACAAAATTTAAAAGTAGAAGATCTTTAATTCAGCCTATTCTTGGATTTGATGTATATTTTAAACTTTTAAAAAAGCATAAGCCTCAATTCTCTACTTTTTTTTCAAATCATGTTGCCGGCATAATGCATAGATATTGGAAAGATTCTTTCCCAGAGGATTTCAAAGAAAATAAGAACAAATATTTAAGAGATTCTTTTAATGCAGCATCGCTTGATATCGCACTTAATATAGCTGATTATCAAATAGGCTTATTGCTAGATTTTCAAAATAATAGAGGAGGTAAAATTTGGGTAGTGTCTGCCTTAGGGCAAAAAGCAATAAATTGGGGCGAGTATATACCTGAAATCACTCTAGATTCAGAGGATGACTTGCTTAATTTGATGGGTCTAGAAAAAACAAATTATAAATTTGTTCCTTCAATGCATCCGGATATAAATGTTGAATGTAAAAATAAATTAGCCTTGAAAAATCTTAGAAGTTCATTTGCTTCTCTTACAGATCTTGATGATTGCAAATTATTTATTGAAAGATATGAACCAGTAAACAACACAATAAACTTCACTTTAAACTCTTCAAAAGTTTTAAGTAAAACAAATAAATTAAAATATAATAATATTACTTACGGTCTTAGTAATTTTGGATTTTCCTTTGTTGAAAGAGATCTTGGTACTGGGTACCATTTTCCAAAAGGTATATTTATATCTAATGATCCTTATGATATAAAAATATATAATGAAAAAAGTAATGGATGTATTGATACAACTTCTTTTTATTGTCATATTTTGAATTATTTTAAGGATAATAATTTGTCAACAATAAATAATAAATAATCTATAATACGCTAATTAAAATTTCTTGAGATTTTTTGAAAAATAAACTAATTCGTTTTATTCATCTTTTACCCTTAGATTGTATGGGGGGAGTAGAATGCGCAGCAAAAACTACGGAAAATATTTCAAAGGGAAATATTTGCTTTTCCTTATTATATATTTCAAAAAAATCTAGAAATTATAAATCTAAATTATTAGATTTTTTAGATTTCCTTAGAGACTCTTTTTCTTCAGTACTTAAAATAGTAAATTGTTCTCCTGATGTATTAATAATTTCCTTATGGAAGAGCTGTATTGTTGGCATTTTTATTAAAATTTTAAAGCCAGAAGTTAAAATAATTTTATTTCTTCATAGTTCAAATCTAAACTTTATAGATTATTTATTTAATAATTTATT
Source organism: Prochlorococcus marinus str. MIT 9107 (assembly GCF_000759855.1). GTDB lineage: Bacteria > Cyanobacteriota > Cyanobacteriia > PCC-6307 > Cyanobiaceae > Prochlorococcus_A > Prochlorococcus_A marinus_N. Next base: position 120,354 of record NZ_JNAI01000002.1, on the reverse strand, counting down.
AGCAATTACAGCATTTGAAATCTGGGCTGATTCTGAAAGTACTCTTAGAAATAGATTGAATTCTTTTATCTTTATAAATAAGGGAAAAACTAAAAAGGTAATTAGTTTGATTTTGAATAAGGAAAAACCATTACCATTTAATTCAGTTAAAACAAATTTTATATATTGGGGAAGATTACATCGAATTAAAAATATAAGCAGGTCAATAGATATTTTCTATTCAATATATAAACAAATAAAGAATAGTAAATTTATAATAATTGGTCCCGATGATGGCGATTATTTGAATTTAAAGAAATATATAATTGAATTAGGTCTAGAAAACAATGTAAAAATATATAAAGAAATGAGTTTTGATAAAATAAAAAATTTTGCTCAAGATTCCTCATTTTTCATTCAAAGTAGTTTCTCAGAGGGCATGGCTATTTCAGTTTTAGAGTCTATGCAACTTGGACTAGTTCCAATAGTTACTGATGTAGGAAATATAAAGAATTATTGTAAAGATAATTTCAATTCTATTATTATTGATGAATTATCAACGAGAAAAATTCTAGAAATTTCAAGAAATCATGATAAGTATTTATTTCTAAGAAAAAATGCGATTGAAACTTGGAAGTCTAAACCTTTATATAAGAAAGATGTTTATGAAAATTGTTTAAGATTGTCTTATAAAGTAAAAAATTAAACTTTTTGTTTAAATGTCGTTTTATTCTTAAGATAAATATTCAAAACTCATTCATGGCAAAAATATTAATAACAGGAGCTGCAGGTTATATCGGATCAAAGTTAATTCCTAAACTTTTGGAAGGGGGGCATGAAGTAACTTGTGTTGATAATTTAATGTATGAAAGAACAAGTCTCATAATTCCTTCAATACATCCAAAATGTAAAATAATTATTGGCGATGCAAGAGATGAAGCCTTAATGGCTCCTCTAATAAAAGAATCTGACGTAATTATTCCACTGGCTTGTATGACTGGAGCGCCGCTTTGTGATAAAGATAAAATTGCTGCAAAAACTGTCAATTTTGATTCTGTAGTTTTATGTTCTAAATTATCTTCCCCTAATCAACTCATAATATATCCATGTACCAATAGTGGTTATGGTATTGGGCAAGAGGGCATTTTTTGTAATGAGGAATCTGAGTTAAACCCTATCTCTCTTTATGGAAAAATGAAGGTTCAAGCTGAAAAAGTACTTTTAGATAAGGGGAATGCAATCACCTTTAGATTAGCCACAGTATTTGGAGTAAGTCCAAGGCCAAGGTTAGATTTATTAGTAAATGATTTTACCTATAGAGCATATTTTGATAAGGCGGTAGTTTTATTCGAGGCAGATTTCAAGAGAAACTACTTGCATATTGATGATGCCGTGGATGGCTTCATTTTCGCAATGAATAATCAACAATTAAAAGGTAACACTTTTAATTTAGGGTATAGCAAGGCAAATCTATCAAAAAGGGAATTATGTCAATTAATACAAAAACAATTACCCAAATTTGTTTATCTTATTTCTGAGATAGGAGAGGATGTAGATAAAAGGAACTATATTGTAAGTAATGAAAAAATAGAAACCTCTGGTTTTAAAGCTAGTAGATCAGTTGAACAAGGAGTAAGTGAATTGATAAAAGCTTTGCCTTTATTAAAGAAGAATCAATTTTCAAATGTCTAATTAAATAAAACTATATATTTACTAGAAATTGGTTAATACTAATAAAAAAAAGAAGATAATATTTTTCGCTAATACTTTATGGTTTTTATGGAATTTCAAATATGAATTAGCAAAAGAATTTATAGGAAATGGATTTTGTGTTGAATTCGTATATTTAAAAGAGAATTACTTATCAAATTGCGAAAAAAAAGAAGTTACAGAAAAACTTAATCTATCTGAGATTAAAGTCTCTAAACTAAAAAACTATAAATTAAATACTAATTTCTACAACATCTTACTTTCCTATACTATTAAGTGCATTTTGTATTCTCCATTATTTTTTTATAAATGTAATCTAAAAATTGCAAATTATGATGGACTTGGAAGGATTTTTTCATCAAGGTCAATTTGTGAAAGAATTGCTAGAAGATTTTTTGAAAAAGCTTATTTAATTTTACATAATTTCTTTTTTGATCATACGATAGTTCTAAATAGTTCTGATTTAATATATTTTTTGAATAAAGGCATAAACATACCGTCAAATATTTCAATTTTGCCAGGAACCGGAATTAATAAAAACTTTTTTAAATTCAATCCAAAGTATGAAATTGATGTCAATAAACAATACATTACTATGATAAGTAGGTTAAATAATCTTAAGGGAATAAACGATTTCCTGGCTTTGGTTTATATTTATAATTTGATTTTTAAAGATATTATCCCAGATCAATTAATCAAATTTAGGGTAGTAGTACCTTCGAAAGATATTCGTAAAATTAATAAACTTATTAATAAAAATGAAATAATAAAGAAATGCCTCTTAATAGTGCCATATTCATTAGATGTTAGAAAAATATATGACACTTCATTATGTATAGTTCATCCAACTGTTTATGGCGAGGGTTTACCAAGAATCTATTTAGAGGCTGCAGCTTGCGGAGTTCCTGTTATTACTACTAAGAATCCTGGTTATGTAGATTTTTATGAAAATTATAAGACTGCACTAATTGTAGAAAAAAATAATCCAAAACAAATTTTAGACAAAATAAAAGATCTCATAATTGATTCTTCATTAAGAAGAACTTTAATTGATAACTCTAAAGATAACCTTGATAAATATTTTTCAAATACAAACAAGCAATATATTCTGATTATAAATAAATTATTTGCGATATGATAAAAACAGTTAGGAAAACTTTTTGATGTTTATATCTAGAACACCTTATAGATTATCTTTTTATGGAGGATCTTTAGATTATAAAGGCTGGTATCAAAAGAATTCCACGAAAATCATATGTGCTGGATTAGATTATTATTGTTATCAGTCAGTAAGAAGAATCCCTACTTTCTTTGATTATAAATATAGGATTTGTTATTCAAAAATTGAGAGTGCTAACAGTATTGATGATATTCAGCATCCTTCTGCAAGAGAAATTATAAGAAAATACTCTAATAATTATCCTTGTGAAATATCATATACAGGTGATTTACCAGCTCGAAGTGGCATAGGAAGTTCATCTGCTTTTACTGTAGGCTTAATAAACTCAATGAGAGCAATAAATAATAAATATATTGGTCGAACAGAGTTAGCTCTTGAAGCTATTGACTTTGAACAGAATGTCTTGAATGAAGTTGTAGGTATACAAGATCAGTGTGCTTCAGCATTTGGAGGTTTAATTCTTATAGAGGCTGATAAACAAAGTATTAGGCCTAGAAGATTTATCATTAATCCTGATTACCTGAGCTACCTGGAAGATAATTTATTAATGGGATTTGATGGAATATCAAGGAACTCTCAGGTCGCAGCAAAAAATGTAGTAGCTTCAATTTCAGAAGAAGAGAAAAATGATATGTTTTTAGAATTAGCCAATTTGAATTCTCAAGGGATAGACTTCTTTTCAGCCCAAGAAAGTATTGATCAACATGCCTTAACAACAAAAAAAATAAGGGATATTAAATTACAATTGAACGGTGATAGGAATATTGATAAAATTAATAAAATAATTTTTGATACTGAATCTTCTGGATCACTATGTACTAGGTTTATGGGTGCAGGTGGTGGGGGATTCTTTATTTGCTGGGCACCGAAGTCCAGCCATGAATCAATAAAAAATTCTGCAAAAATAAAAACTTGGGTAGATGTAAAATTTAGCTCCTCAGGAAGTCAAATAATCTTTTGTGATCAATGAAAAAATCAGAAAATTTTAATTATTTAGAGAGATTAAAAAATACCATTGGTATAATTTCTAGTTCAAATGACTTCTATGAGATAATTGATGAATTATCTGAAGATATTATTTCTTCCAATTCTGACAACAAAATTGTCGTAATATATGGAAACGGAGGATCTGCTGCAGATGCTCAACATTTTTCAGCTGAGCTTATTGGAACATATCTAAGAAAAGATAGAAAGCCTTATAAAAGCATTGCACTTACTACTGATACTTCTTTTACTACTGCATGGTCTAATGATTTTGAATTCAGCTCTATTTTTAGTCGTCAAATTGAAGCACTTTATCCCGCAGTTGGGTTGTCGATTGGTTTAAGTACCTCAGGTAAAAGTGAGAACGTTCTAAATGCCTTAAAACTTTCAAATAGTTTAGATATTAAAACAGTATTGATTTCTGGTGAAAGATGTCCTGAGCATGATTTTGTTAAGAAGATTTTTAGAATCCCATCTGTTGAAACTTCAATAATTCAAACTGTAACCCAGATCATGTATCATTCTATTTGTAATACTTTAGAAAAAGTATGAATTATCCTTTGATGAGAAATAATATTCTGAAAGAAGACCTAATTCCAGTTATAGATCTTCTAAGTAAGGATGAGCCAAAGTTAACTTCTGGTCCTGAAGTTCTTAAGTTTGAGCAAGAGTGGAGTGAATGGCTTGGCTGTGAATATAGCGTATTTGTAAATAGTGGCTCTTCTGCAAATCTTCTTTGTTTAGCATTATTGAAAGAACTATTCCCTAGTGGTGGAAAAATTGTTGTGCCCCCTTTTACCTGGAGTTCAGATATTTCTTCATTAATTTGGATGGGCTTTGAACCTCTTTTTGTGGATATAAAATTAGAAACTCTTGGTTTGGATTCAAGTCAGGTTATTGATCAGCTTAAAAAAGATAAAGAAATTGTTGCTATTTTTATAACTCATGCTCAGGGTTTGAATGCTTTAGAACAAGATCTAATTAATTACATTAAAGAAAATAACATTTTTTTAATAGAAGATGTTTGTGAATCTCATGGAGTACGTTTACCAAATGGTCAAAAAGCAGGAGCTTTTGGTGACCTCTCTTGCTTCTCTTTTTACTATGCCCATCATATGAGCACTATTGAGGGAGGAATGATTTGCACAAATAATGAATCTTTTTACCAGACTCTAAGAATGTTAAGAAGCCATGGGATGTTAAGAGAGTCGACTAATCAAGTTTTAAAAAATGAATTCGTTTTAAAACACAGGGATTTAAATCCAAAATTTATATTTACACGTCCAGCATTCAATGTAAGAAATAATGAGATAGGCGCAATTATCGGAAGAAATCAACTTAAACGCTTGGATCAAATAAAAATAAAAAGAGCTGAAAATTTTGAAAAGTTTTTAGAACTTATGCCTAATTGGGTTTTTAAAGATTTCAATTTAGAGGGACAAAGTAATTATGCTTTTAATCTTATACTTAAAGATCCTGATAAGGTACTTTTCAGTAAACTATGTAAAAAATTTGATGAGAAATTGATTGAATATAGAATTGGAAGTGCTGGCGGTGGAAATCAAATTAGACAGCCTTATGTAAAAGCATTTAAAAATATTTCAGAAGATCAAATAAAGAACCTTTTTCCAATTACAGACCATGTTCATTTTTATGGAATGTATATAGGCAATTTTCCAGATTTAGATAACAACGAAATAAGTTGGTTAGCGAATATTATAAATAATGTCTAAAAAACTAAAAGTAATTATTTTATGTGGAGGCTTTGGGACAAGAATTAAATCTAGTATTGGAAATACACCTAAGATTCTAGCTCCAATAAATCAAATCCCTTTTATTGAATATTTTTTAAAATGGTTAGATCCAGTCCTAACTATTGATAATTCTCAGCTTATTTTTTCAGTTCATTATAACTATGCTCCAATTTTAAATTTTATTGAAAAGCATAGGATTAATTGTAACTTTACAGTAGATTCTCAAGCTTATGGTACTTTTGGCGCTGTTTGCAAAGCAGCTCTTGACTATCCTTCTGATAATTATCTAATTTTAAATGGAGATACAATTTTTAAGGCTGATTTGAAATCCATATATGAAGTTTTTTTAGCAAAAAACGAGCTCCCTTTATTGATATTAAAGAAAACAGATCATAACGATAGATATGGAGGATATAAAATTGAAAATGGAAAATTTATTCTTTCAAATAACCTTGCTGAACATATTTCATTAGGGGCCTACTTTATATCTAATTCTGAATTAATTAATAGGTGGCAATTATCGACAAGTTCTGAATTCAATTTTAAAGAATTTAGTAAATTTGAGAAATTCCCACTTCTGAATGATAATGATTGTTTGGGTTTAGAACCAATTAATGGGTATTGTTTAGAATCAAACACACCTTTTATCGATATAGGCATAAAAGAATCTTTTATAAGAGCACAAAAAGAAATACCTTTTATTATTGGAAGCTATAATTAATTTATGATTTAGTTAGTGAATTGAGATGAAGGTAATAATAGGAGCTGGATGTGTAGGTTTAAGTATTGCTTATAAACTTCTAGAAAAATATAAGACAGCAAAAGACATTGTCATAATTGATAAATATAATACCCCAACAAAAGGTACTTCTTTAAGAAATAGTGGGGTACTTCATGCAGGACTTTATTATCCCAAAGGTTCAGATAAATCTAATTTATGCATAAAAGGAGGTGAGATTTTATTTAAATTATGCAAAGATAATAATTTGCCTGTCCTCAATTGTGGAAAGTTAATAGTACCTTTTAGTAAAAGAGATGAAGAAAACCTAGATAATTTATTTTTAAATGCCACAGATTGTGGAAGAACTGTAAAAATAATAGATCATCAAGAAGCCTCAAAAATTCAACCTCAAATTAGGAAATTAAATAAATATCTTTGGTCACCCAAGACAAGTGTTTTTGATCCGGAAAAAGTATTAAATTTTTTTTATAGGAAATTAATTGATTCAGGAGCAAAGTTTTTGTTGGATAGTGTAGATGAAATAGATTTCGAGAGATTATCTATTAAAACAAAGAGAAATAACAATTTAAAATATAGTTTTTTATTTAATTGTGCAGGACCTGGCGCTCTGAAACTTGCTGAAAATAAAAAAAAATTATATGGAAATCTCATTGTTTTGCCAATACTTGGACAATATGGAATTATACCAAGAAAAAATTACTTGAAAACTAATATTTATCCTGTGCCTGATCCAAATCTTCCTTTCTTAGGTATTCATATCACACCCCTTAACGATGGCAATATACTTATTGGACCTAATGCTATTCCTGTTTTCAACAAAGATGTACAAGGAAAAGAATTAAGTGACTTAATTTCACTATTCCCAAATCTTTTTTATCATTCAAAATTATTTTTATCTAATGCACAAAATTATAGAAAACATGCTTTAAATGAATTAAGTTTTTCCGTCCTAAATAAATTCAAAAAAGAAACTGCTAAATTTCTAGATTTTTCTGATAACAGTATCGAGAATATGTTCATGTCTAAAAAAAATTATGGAATTAGACCACAACTTTATGATAAACAGCGAAATAAATTAGTAGATGACTTTATGTATGATATTGATGAATCATCAATAAATATTGTGAATGCTGTAAGTCCTGCTTTTACGTCTTGTTTAGCCTTATCAGAAAAAATAGTTAAAACAATATCTAATTAATTCGAAATATGCCTATTTGTTATTTAGATAGAGATGGAGTTATAAATCATCACTTACCATATGTAGGTACTTTAGAAAGGTTTTTTTGGCACTCAGAGATTATAGAAATTTTAAAAATTTTAAAAGGATTCGATTATAAGTTTATCTTGGTAACTAATCAGTCTGGAATAGGAAGAGGATATTATTCATTTGAGGAGTTTGATCAACTTAATAATGTTATAAAAGAAAAATTTAGATTGAATAATTTAGCCATTGAGATAAGATTTTGTCCTCATACACCCAGCTGCAACTGTAAATGTAGAAAGCCAAAAACTGGAATGATAGATAATGATTTAAGAACAAAAGAAGATATTTTTATAGGAGACCAACCTAGCGACATGATGTGCGCCTTTACAAGTGGTGTTATGCACAGGTGGCTTATAAATAAAGAAAATTACAGATTTTCAACAAGGTTTGCAAAAAATCACAAACAACTTCTTCTAGAAATAAATTCTTGGTATGAAAATGATATTAAAAAACAAAAAATTTAAATCTTACTCAGGTAATACTGCAAATATAAATGTTGTATATATGGGGATAGTAGATGACATATATCTAATCGCTCCTCCTGGATTATTTTGAGATAAGAAACCATTAAGTATAAAAAATGATATTAAGAAAAATGCTTTGAAAAAAAATAAATTCCTAATCTTTAAATTTTTTAGAAAGTAATTAAGACTTAATCCAATAGTGAATATAAATGTTGAAAAACTATTAAATAGAAGAAATGAAGCTTTGGTAAAAGATTCACTAAAATGAATTATTGATATCCCTGTAATCATTTGATAAGAATTTTTAAAAAAACTATCTAAATTAAAATCTGGATTCGTTGAACTAAAAGTAGCATTATCAGTATAGGAGGCCATCCATTGATAATACAACTCTTCGTTCAAAACTTGGTATATAAAATCCCAATTATAAAAAAGAACAATTATTGAAATTGGAAATAATATTAATGATAAATTTTTAAACTTATTTTTATTAAATAAAATAATAAAATTAAGTAATAAAATTAACAAGAAAAATCCCGTTAATTTTCTCATAATAAATAATAAAATTGTGCAAATTATAAATTTAGATATTTTTAAAATATTTAATCTATATGACTTTTTTTGATAATTGTAATTTGCTATTTCTATACATAATTCGGATGCTAAAAAGATGCTTATAATATCTTTTCCTGCAAAACTAGTGAAAACTAATGTAACGGGAGCAAAAAGACAAAGTAGTATTGAAAAATATACTAATTTTGAATTGAAATAATTTTTTAATTTTGTAGATAAGAATAATAGTGATGATAATTTAAAAACATTTTTATAGTATAGAAATGAGAATAAAATTTCTCCAAAAATGTTTAAATTTTTGAATATAAAACCAGTAATTATATTTCTTACACTATTCCAACCGGTTAAGTAAAAGTAAGCATCTCTATCACCTGTGGTGAAATCAAAATTTTCTCTTACTAAAATAATAGATGCAATTATTATAAATACGTAAATATAACTAGACTTAAAACTCATATTATTTGTTTACTCTAAAGAATATTATTGCATAATTTATATTTAAAATTTAATAATATACAATTAAGATAAATTTTAAGTGGTAAATTAATAATTAATGCAATAAATATTTTGATGAATTTTATATTGATTTTAATATTAGGCAGCCTTTCTTCTTTTATAGTCACATATATTTTAACCCCATTTATTAGGAATTTCTCGATAAAAAAGGGTTTATTGGACATTCCAAATGATAGAAAAGATCATAAGATTCCAATAGTAAGATTAGGAGGTGTATCGATATTTTCTGGATTTATAATATCTAATTCAGTTTTCTTTATAATTTCTAAATTAGATGGAGATTCAATTTTAGATAGTAAATTATTTTTTACCATAATAATAGGATCTATAATTTTTTTTCTAATTGGATTAGCAGAGGATTTACTAGAAAATATTGATCCATTTTTAAGATTATTTATTCAATTTGCCTTTACCTTTTTGATTTGGAGTCAGGGGTTGAGAATAAATGGAATTTCCTTGGATATTTTTGGCAATAGTTATAACAATCTAATATTTTCAGATTTTATAAGCATTATCTTCACCTCTATTTTTATTGTGGGAATTGTAAATGCTTTGAATTGGATTGATGGCCTAGATGGCTTAGCTGGTGGTATTTCGATTATCAGTTTAACAACAATGACATTTATAATATCACCATCATATATATTTCTGGCTTTTTCTTTAATAGGATCATGCGCTGCTTTTCTAAGATTTAACTCTCATCCAGCCTCCATTATTATGGGTGATTCTGGTTCTTATTTATTAGGATTTTCTTTAGCATCACTTTCAATAATATATTCATCTTCCTCAAATACTCAAAATTTACCAGGCATAGTGAATTTGGTTGCCATTGTTTTTTTATTATTTATTCCCTTAATAGATATGGTAAGAGTTATTTTTACAAGAATTATTAATGGGTTTTCACCATTTTATCCTGATAAAATTCATTTTCATCATGTTTTAAGAGATAAAGGATTTAATTATAAAAAAATAATATTTATATTTTATTTTTTTTCAATTATTACCTGTATGATGGCTTCTATGCTTGTAAGTCAAACTTAATTTAAAAATCAAATATCTTATAAGTTGAATAAATACCTACAAATGGTCTCGTTAAATCAGTAACAATTTCATTAACTACTTTAAGAGAATGTTTTCCAACAAAAATAATATCGCCCTCCTTTAAATAGGGATTCTTTTTTGAGCCTCTTTTATTATTTCTATTGAATCTGAATGTTTTGTTTGAATAACCTCCATCACTTGTAAACCTACTTAAGGTTACGTTACCTTTGAAAAACCCTTGTCCTCCTGAAATTATTATGGCTGTGTTTAAATCTGTATCTCTTTTTAAATTAAGTGGTCCTGCATTTCTTACATCGCCAGATATATAAACATTTATAAATGGAGAATTTATATTACTTTTTAAAGCCTCTTTTATCTTAAAGGTTATCTTTTCATCTCCTTTGGCAACATAAATATTATCATTATTCTTTAATTTTATATTTTGCGATTTATCGCCAGTAGTAAGAACTTTAAGAAGATTCAATTTCGTTTTTATTTGACCTCCTCCATTTGATATAGGATTTTGTCTGATAACTTCTATATTTGTTAAATCGGAGAATGGAGAAATACCCCCAGCTTTTTGGATAGCATTAAATACTGTTGGGGTAAAGCCTATTTTGCTATAATTTGCTTTATCATTATCAACTTGTGGATCGCCATAGAAAAAGGTATACATACCTGGATTTTTTACTTCGCCTCTTATTGATACCTTTAGGGGTTTTGGAGCAATTACAGAAATTTTAACATCAGGTTCTCTTATTATTTTAAGCAGTTTCTTATTTAATAAATTTTCTAATTCATTTATTGTTAGACCAGATACAAAAACCCTTCCTATCTCTGGAACTACTATATTACCTTGAGAATCAATAACCACTTGTATTTTTTCAAGTTCTTCTATAAGATCTATAATTTGTATTCCTAAAAGATCACCTTCATCTAAAATATAAAAATCATCATTTATTTTTTCTAAATATTCAACATCTATCGAATTCTGATCATTTTTGACATCTGAATAAACTTTGTTGATTTCTGATTGTGAAAATAAAAGAGTTGTAATTAGAAAAAATAGAAAGTTTTTTTTATTGAAATTTAAAATTTTTAACATAAATCTAATTCTTTAACTTAACTTGATTAAAAGATATAGTTTCTTCAAATAATATCCAACCTATTAAACTAAATTCAACAAAATTAATTCTTCTTTTAAAGTTTGCAATATCATCTCTTGTAACTCTCCCAGATTGAATTAAAAGTAATTGAGTACTTTTAGTATTGATTTTAGAAATATTATTTACTATTTTAAATTCTTTCTCTGGATTATTCTTCTGGAGTTTTGATAATAAAAAATCTAATAATTTATTATCAATATCTCCTAATTTTATTAATTCTATTTTGTTAGTATTTTTAAAAAATATCTTAGAAATTGAGTCTAAATATTCGTTCCAGTCTTCCGAAAGATTAGAAGGTATTTTCTCAAGTAAATTATATGGAATTAAATTTTCAAACTCTTTTGAAGAGTAAACATAGTTTTTATATTTCTCTTCAATATATATATATAAGATTGAAAAAAATAACAAAAATAAACTATGAATTATTAATATATTGGATCTTAAAGGACCAACTTTTTGATCCAGAAGAGTAGGTTCTGTTATTAACTTATATGGTTCTTTTTCTTTTGCTTTTTCAAGATTAAGTAATCTTAATTGAGATTCTAAATCGATTAAAGTATAACTATCTCTTATATATTCATTATTTAATCTATTAAATTTTACATAGACTCCATCCTCCCTTTCATTTGATTTGATCATTATATCTGCTGCGTCAATCTTGGCTAATATCACTTTTAAGGATGCTTTTTTTATATTCTCCAATATGACTTCTTTTTGTCTATATAATTGTTTAATTTTAGAATAATTATCTGTAAATATTGCTTTTGAAGCACTTATTTTGTTATCTAGAATCTTTAATTCGTCAAGAGTAGATTTATCAACTAATTCATAAGTAGAAGCTAGATATGATAACTTTTCATTATCAGTATCTTCTTTTTTAAAATATTCAGCTAATTGATAAAGCAATCGTTTCTGAATAGCTGCTTGAGTAGTCTTATCTTGAACATTCAAGTTGTTAGATGAAAAAGGTTTATTAAGCTTTGATGAGAAGTCTAGGGGAGGATTATTTACAACTTTAAGGTCATTTTCTAATGCGAATCTCTGAGAATTTTCATAAGAAATATTGCTTTTTTCCCTATAAATTTTTATTTGATTCTTAAGGTATTTTTTACCCCTTGAAAGCTTTTGGTCCATATTTACTTTCGAATACTTTTGGTACACTTCTGAAATATCATTCAAAATAGGAAGTATAGATTTCCTATTTATATTTTTGTATTTTATTTGCAGTACACTGGTACCCTTTTCAAGCTCAACTTTTAAGTTACTTTTCCAATCCCTAAATGATATTGGTTTATTATTATTCGGATGATTCTCATCTCTAAGTATTGATTTTTTATATATAGGCATAAGTATTGAAGAACTTTTAAGAATCTCAACTTCAGTATCAAGTTTGGAGGATGTCTTTTTATCCAAAATAAAATCAAAATTATTATTAGCAGATTGGAAAACATTATTTATTGGGCTTTCTTCATTTTCAAGAACTATCTGGAATTCACCTTGCCATACATTTTTCAGCCTAAGAGCATAAATTAAACTTATACTTAACCCTATACTTAAAATATAAATAAACTTTCTAGAATTTCGTATAAAAAAAAGAGCTAAATCTTTGTAAAGAATATCATCATTCCCTATTAATATTTCCTCTTCTTTAATTGAATTACTTTTCATTTAATATTTATGGTTAACGTGTGCTTGATAAATAATTTAGAGTCTTAGAAATTTACTTTCTTCTATTGAAGTTTTAAAATACTCAACAGTAGACATAATACCATCTTCTAGAGTGATATTTGGAGACCAACCTAGACTTGAAATTTTGTCAATATCAACTCTTTTAATAGGATGCCCATCAGGCTTTGATTTATCCCATATTATCTTACCTTTATAACCAGTCTTCTTAGCAATTAAAATAGCCAATTCTTTGATAGATATATCAGATCCTGATCCAACGTTAAGATATGAAATTCTTTCTCCATTTAAACTTTTTGGAGCGTTCTCTGCAAAAGTCGACCAATTCTCAAGAAGGAAAACAGAAGCATCTCCTAGATCATCAACATGTAAAAAATCTCTTCTAGGAGACCCACTGCCCCAACAGATAACTTCCTTAACAGAATTTTTTTTTGCTTCATAAAAACGTCTTATTAATGCTGGTAAAACGTGGCTATTAGTTGGATGGAAATTATCCATTGGACCGTAAAGATTAGCTGGCATTATACTTATTGCGTTAAAACCATGTTGCTTTATTAAAGATTCACATAGTTTTATTCCAGCAATTTTTGCAATTGCGTACCATTGGTTTGTGCTTTCAAGTTCACCTGTTAATAATGATTCCTCTTTCATAGGTTGATGAGAAAACTTTGGATAGATACAATTACTTCCCAAAAATAGTAATTTTTTGACTTTGCTTTCCCAAGAGATCTCAATTAAATTAGTTTGAATTTTTAAATTTTCTAATAAAAAGTCAGCAGGGAATGAATCATTTGCGAAAATACCTCCTACTTTAGCGGCAGCAATGATCACCACATCTGGTTGGTTTTTTTTAAACCAATCATTTACTTCTTCTCTATAAAGATAATTTAATTCACTTCTACTTGGATAAAATAATTTTCCACCTATTTCTTCTCTTCCATATCCAGATTTTTTTAAAGATCTTAATATTGCATTACCCGCTAATCCTGAGGCTCCTGCAATTAATATTTTATCATCATAAGAAATATCTTTATTCATGAAATTATAGGATTAAATCACATATAAAAATTTTAAGATTATTAAATTAAGAATTTTATTTAAAAGAAATAAAAATTTATATTTCTCAACCTAAAAAATTATAAAAATTGCTAATTAAATATTAAATATAAGTTTATAAATAAAAAATAATTTTTAATAATTTAATAAATAATTTGAAATTGAATATTATTATATATTTTAATAATAATAATTTTATGCAAAGAATTTTAATAACTGGAGGTGCTGGTTTTATAGGTAGTCATACGTGTATAAAACTATTAAAAAATAATTATGAGGTTTACTTGGTGGATTCATTTGTCAATAGTTCTCCAAAAGTTATTAATAGAATTTCTTCAATTTGTAATTTATATAATTCAAAATTGGCAAAAAATTTAAAAGTCTTTAAAGGCGATTTGAAAGATAAAGGATTTATAGAGAATATATTTTCTAATGCGAAGAAGCTTGGCAAACCTATTGAAGGTGTAATCCATTTTGCGGGATTAAAAGCTGTAAATGAATCAGTTATTAATCCTCTACTTTATTGGTATGAAAATATGTTTTCATCAATTAATCTTGTGAGCGTAATGAAAAAATATAATTGCAACATATTGGTTTTTAGTAGTAGTGCGACCGTGTATGGCAAAGAAGCAATATCACCAATAAAAGAAAATTCTTATCTAAATCCCTCAAATCCTTACGGTAATACAAAGCTAACAATTGAGAAATTATTAAGCGATTTATATAATGAAAATCAAAATCTTTGGAAAATAGCTTGTTTAAGATATTTTAATCCTATTGGAGCTCACCCCTCTTCTTTAATAGGTGAAAACCCTCTTGGAACTCCAAATAACTTATTCCCATTAATATGTAACGCTGCTATAGATAATAATCATAAATTAAATATTTTTGGTTCTGATTGGAATACTATTGATGGAACGTGTATTAGAGACTTTGTGCACGTTTCTGATGTAGCAGAAGGACATCTAAAAACTTTAGAGTATTTAATACATAATAAATCTAATATTCTTAAGATGAATATCGGAACAGGTTTTGGCACAACTGTTCTTCAACTTATTGAGACTTTTTCAAGGATCAATAATATAAAGGTTGATTATAAATTTAGCTCTCGAAGAGCTGGAGATATCGCAGAAATAGTCGCGGATAATTCTTTGTCAAGTTCTTTATTAAACTGGAAACCGCAAAAATCTATAGAGGAAATGTGCGTTGATGGATGGAACTGGAAAAAAAATAACGTTAATGGTTATTAAATTTTAAGAAAAAAATTTTGTAAATTATTAGGATATAGATTTTATTTATAAATCTTTTTGAACTTCTTTTTTATCCGTCTCCACCATTTCCATAATCATTTCCTCCAATGTAATTTTTGGTTTCCATCCCATATCTTTGTACGCATTTGATGAGTCTCCTCTTAGTTCTTCAACTTCTGTGGGCCTAAAATATTTTGGATCAACTCTAATTACAATTTTATTATTATCTGCTCTTCTTCCTATTTCATTTACTCCTTCACCTTCCCAAAGTATTGCAGGTTCATTTTTATTTTTGTTCCAACCTAGTTGTTTTGCTGTTAATTCAATAAACTTTCTTATGGTTTCCATTCTTCCAGTAGAAATAACATAATCTTTAGCTTCTTTTTGTTGAAGCATTAACCACTGCATAGCTACATAATCTTTTGCATGACCCCAATCTCTTTTGGCGTTTAAATTTCCCATATGCAAGCATTCATCTAAACCAGAATCTATTCTAGAGAGCCCCCTAGTTATTTTTCTAGTCGCGAAAGTTTCTCCTCTTCTTGGACTTTCATGATTAAACAAAATACCATTACAGGCAAAAATACCATAAGCTTCTCTATAGTTAACAACTATCCAATATGCATACAATTTGGCTACTCCGTAGGGACTTCTTGGATAAAAAGGAGTATTTTCATCTTGAGGACTCATTTGAACTTTTCCATATAATTCACTGGTACTGGCTTGATAAAGTTTGGTTTTCTTTGATAATCCAAGTATTCTTATGGCCTCAAGAATTCTTAAAGTTCCTAATGCATCACTGTTTGCAGTGTATTCAGGAGTTTCAAAACTTACAGCTACATGACTTTGTGCACCTAAATTATAGATTTCGTCTGGCTCAACTTCTTTTATAATTCTTATTAAATTTGTACTATCTGTAAGGTCGCCATAATGCAAAATGAAATTTACATTTTCTTCATGAGGATCTTGATAAAGATGATCTATCCTTCCAGTATTAAAACTACTTGATCTTCTTTTTATACCATGAACTTCATAACCTTTTTCTAAAAGAAATTCACTTAAATAACTACCATCTTGTCCAGTTACTCCTGTTATTAGAGCTTTTTTGTTTTTTTTTCTCATAATTATTGAAGAATTTAAAGTTTATAAAAATTAAATGGCTTTTATTTTATTTTATTTTATTTTTAACAAAAAAATTAATTTCTCGATTAAGAAAAAAAAAATAATTGCAGATTTTCTTTTAAGCCGTTTTACAATTCCGTAAACATTATGTAGTTAATATTATAATATTTGGGGGGATAAAAATTAAAATTAGTCAATATAAATGTTAAATGATAAATCATCTTTTCTAGTAACTGGTGTTGCTGGTTTTATAGGATCAGCTTTAGTAAAAAGACTACTTAAGAATGGGAATAAGATAGTAGGCTTAGATAATATGAATAATTATTATGATAAATCTTTAAAAGAATCTAGACTAAGAAATATTGAACTAATTTCATCTAAATTTAAAGGTAAATTTACTTTCTATAAATGTTCACTAGAAGATAAATCTCTTCTTGAAAGTATTTTTGTTAAAGAAAAACCAGATATAGTTGTTCACTTGGCTGCGCAGGCTGGAGTCAGATATTCGATTGATAATCCTAATGCCTATTTTCAAAGTAATTTAATAGGATTTGGAAATATTCTGGAATCATTAAGAAAGATTAGTATTAAAAACTTTATCTTTGCATCAAGTAGTTCCGTATATGGCGAAAGTAGAGATTTACCATTTAAGGAAGATCAATTTGTAGATAAACCAGTCAGCCTCTACGCTGCAACAAAAAAATCAAATGAATTACTTGCTTATTCATATAGTCACCTTTATAAGCTTCCCACAATAGGACTAAGATTTTTTACTGTTTACGGCCCATGGGGTAGACCAGATATGGCTCCATATATTTTTCTAGAGTCTATGCTTTTAAATAAAACTATCAAAATATATAACTACGGAAAAATGAGAAGAGATTTTACATATATTGATGATGTAATAGAAGGATTATTTAGATGCTGTTTTAAGCCAGTCTTAGATAATAAATCTTCTTCTTATTTAGAAAAATCAGCTCCATTTAAAATTTTCAATATAGGTAATGGTAATCCTATTCAATTAATGGATTTCATTAAAACATTAGAGAGTAAATTAGGTTTTGAGGCTATCAAAGAATATCTACCTATTCAAAAAGGTGATGTCATAGAAACTTTTGCTGACACTTCAGAATTGCAAAAATGGATTAATTTTTATCCAGAAACCTCTATAGAAAAAGGATTAGATGAATTTATCAATTGGTATAAAAGCTATCATTCCTAAAATTATTAAAACTATTTTTTTACTAAGTAAAACATCATTCTTAGATTTAATATAGCCTATTTTTTAATCTTAAAAAATAAAAAACTTTATTAGGAGTTGTTTAAAAATATTCTTATCAAGTTACTATAGACATAAAAAGTCTTGTAAAACCTTATAGTGAAATTTATAAATTTTAAAAAATTTTGAAACAAGATTCAATTTTAGTGACTGGTTCTTCAGGATTAATAGGGGGTGAAGTAGTTAATTTCTTTTGTGAAAAGGGATTTAAAGTTATTGGTGTAGATAATAATATGAGAGAAATCTTCTTTGGAAGTCAGGGAAGTACAAAAATTAATTTAAAAAGATTAGAAAATAAATTTAGTTCTTTTAAGAGTCATAATATTGATATAAGAAATAGAAAATTAATTGATGAATTAATTAAAGACAAGAAACCTAATATAATCGTTCATACTGCTGCACAACCCTCTCATGATAAGGCTGCTGAAATACCATTCTTAGATTATGAAGTGAATGCTATGGGAACTTTGAATCTTCTTGAGGCTACAAGAAAATATTGTTCTGAATCGCCCTTTATTCATCTCTCTACAAATAAAGTTTATGGTGATACTCCTAATAAAATTAAACTTACAGAAGAGGAGACACGTTGGGAGTATAAAAATAAATTTTTTAAAAAAGGGATTAATGAAAATTTAACTATAGATCAATCTACTCATTCATTATTTGGAGTTTCAAAATTATCTTCAGATTTACTAGTTCAGGAATACGGCAGATATTTTAAAATTCCAACATGTTGCCTGAGAGGAGGCTGTCTTACTGGCCCATCTCATTCTGGAGTAAAGTTACATGGATTTTTGAACTACTTAATAAGGTGCAACTTATTGCATAAGAAGTATACAATTTTTGGTTATAAAGGAAAACAAGTTAGAGATAATATCCATTCTTTTGATGTCGCAAATTTTATTTATTTATTTTCCAGAAATCCTAAATTAGCAGCTGTTTATAATATTGGAGGAGGTTTTGATAACAGCATTTCTATTCTTGAAGCATTTAATATGATTGAATCTTTATCAGGAAATGAAATGGTTTATGATTATGATCCTAATGAAAGGATAGGCGATCATATATGCTACTATAGCGATCTTACAAAAATTAAAAGAGATTATCCTAATTGGCAAATTACAAAATCATTAACTAATATTTTTGAAGATGTTTATGGCGGACTTAAAGATAAATTTGTATGAAAATTATTATCTTAAAAGGAGGTTTAGGAAATCAACTTTGTCAACTTGCCAAATTTTATGAACTTTATACTAAAAATAATCATATTAAAATAGACATTAATACAGGTTTCCTATTTGATTTTAAATATAAAAGAAAATTAGAAATCAAAGAATTAAAGAAAAGTAAATTTAAAAATCCTACTTTTTTATGCTTATTTTCTGCTATTTTTCTTATCTTTGAAAAACTTTTTCCTAATATAAATCATTTATTTAAGATCAAAATAATAGATGATAATCAAGAACAAAATAAAATTCAAAAAAGTAATCTAGTTATTTATAATGGGTATTTTCAAGACTATAGATTAATAAATTCAAACTTAATTAATATCTATAACTTAGTTAAATCAAATTTAATTATAAATAAAGAAAGTAAATTCAAAGAACTGATAGATCGTATTGATTCATGCAAAAATTCTGTTGCTTTGTGTGTAAGATTTTACGAGGAATCTAAGAATCCTAATATTCATGCTTCAAAAAGTTCAAAGTTTAAAAGTCCTGAAATATTTAACAAGGTTATAAGAAATTTTGAAAAATCAGTTGAAAATCCAACTTTTTTTGTCTTTGTTCAGGAAGAAAATCAATTTACTGATAAATTAAAATTCAACTCACCTTTTTATATTATTTCGCATGATGAAGGTTTTAGGGGATCTTGGGCAAGACTTGCCTCTCAAGCCCATTGCAAACATCATATTTTCAATAACAGTACATTTTATTATTGGGGTGCAATCTTTTCTAAATTTTTAAATAAAAGATTAGATATTGAATCTCAAATTTTTGTGACAGATAACTTTATTTTTAAAGAGATATACTGCCCCGAATGGAAGAAATTTTAAATTAAGGATTCTTTTGAATTTTTATTTTGTTTGTAGCTTGTTTTATAATGAATAAAATAAAAAAAATTTATTAATGAAGAAAGTATTTATAACAGGAATAGCAGGCTTTTTAGGATCTCATGTTGCAGATGAATTCCTGCATCAAGGTTATGAAGTAGCAGGAAATGATAATTTAATAGGAGGTTACGAGGATAATGTTCCCAAGGATGCGATTTTCTTTCCTTTCGATTGTAGGAGTGAACAAATAAAAACAATCCTAAATGATTTTAAACCAGATATCCTTGTCCATACCGCTGCTACCGCCTATGAGGGTTTAAGTGTTTTTTCTCCAAGTTTTGTCACCTCAAATATTTATGAGGCTTCTATCTCTGTTTTTAGCGCTGCAATAGCAAGTGGAGTTAAAAGAATAGTTAATTGTTCATCAATGGCAAGATATGGAGCAATTCAAATCCCATTTACTGAAGATATGACTCCTAAACCACAAGATCCATATGGCATAGCAAAGTATGCTGCTGAACAAACATTAGAATGCCTTGCTGAAGTTCATTCAATAGAATATGTAACTTTAGTTCCACATAATATTATTGGCCCAAGACAAAAATATGATGATCCCTACAGAAATGTAGCATCAATTATGATTAACAGATGCTTACAAGGTTTGCCTCCAATTATTTATGGGGATGGTATGCAGACAAGGTGCTTTTCTTTTATACAAGATGTATTAAGTTGTTTAATGACAGCTTGCTTAGATGACGAACCTCTTGGAAATGTTATTAATGTAGGTCCAGATGAGGAAGTTATAACGATAAATCAACTTTCAGAGAAAATTTGCGAATTAACTAATTTTAATGGTGCCCCAAAATTTTTACCTGCACGACCTCAAGAAGTAAAACATGCTGTTTGCTCCTCAAATAAAGCGAGAAAGATACTCGATTATGGAACTAAAGTTAATTTAGAGGATGGATTAAAATCTATGGTTCAATATATTGAAAAAAGAGGGGTATCCAAGTTTAATAGACATATTCCTGTTGAGATAATTTCAGATCTAACTCCAAAAACATGGATATCTGATCGTATGAACCAAAAGTGATCTCAAAGCCATTTTTTTCTATAGCAATACCTTTTTACTACAGAGATGAAAATTCTATAAATCAATTGTATAGATGTATAAATTCTGTGAAAAAACAAACTTTTAAAAGTTATGAGGTTATTATTAGCACTCAAAATATCTTTAATAGATTAAACACTGACCCTTTCTTGAAGGCCAAGATGATAAATATATATAATGCAGAAAATATTGGAGGATTTATTCAAGGTAATATTAATAACGCTATGCAAAATTGCTCTGGAGAATGGATAAAGATTCTTTTTTCAGATGATTTTTTCTTTGATAAATATTCTTTATTCAAAATAAATTTACAATTAATGTTGAATGATAAAAACTGGGCAGTAATGAATTCTTTACATTACGACCAAGCCTCAAAAAAAATTCATAAACCATTAATACCTTATTTTCAAGAAAATATTTTGGAAGTTAATACTATTGGCTCACCAAGTGCAATAGCCTTAAGAAATAACAAAAAAATTTTATTTGATAAAAAATCTTGGATGAGATTAGACGTAGATTATTATTTCTCTTTATTTGAAAAATTAGGTAAACCGCAATATATTAAAAATGTTTTCATAGTAAATGAGATTCATGAAAAACAGTTCAGTTCATTGCTATTAGATAAAGATAAATCTACTAAAATAAAACTAAAGAAAGAATTAGAATATTTAATAAATAAGCATAAATATAAAAAAAAGAGTTTTTTAACTATATTTTATCTTCGTATATTAATTAAATTTGATAGGTTATTATTATCAATCTTATATGAATTATTTAATAAATATTTTAAAAGTTTAATTCAAATTTTATATAAACTTAAATATGAAAAATATTTTAAATAAAAAAATCATTAACTACTCTTAATTAATAATTGATTTGAATTTACTTAAAAAGTTATAAAAAATTCTTAATTTATGAGGAGGAAAGGTAAAACTTTTTTCATCAAAAGGTCTCTGCATTTTTTCTGAAACATCGAAATTACAATTCCAAATAGTATACAAAGCTCTCTCTATAAGTTGCCCCTCCCCAGATACTCTTGAATGCTCAGCAAATAACTTTAAGTTTTTATAAAAATTTTTATTATATTTAATAATGTAATCCTTTGGTACTACAAAACAACCACCTGGTGGAAATCTTATATATTTTGGGAAAACTGGGTTATTAAAAGTATATGATAAAAATTTGTTATAACTTAAAAAATATTTTGTAGGATGTTTGTGATGTCGAAGGTACCAGCTTGTATTCTTTTCCATCCAACCTCCTTCACAGGAAATCATCGCATAACCATTACTCAAAGATCTTTGTTTTAAGTCGTAATTTCCCCAGTCTTCAATACAAGTAAAGTATTTATTATTTACTAATCTTTTGAAAACTTCTTCCCTAACATGCCTACCGATTGTATTACCTTTCAGGAAAACTGTTATATCTGGAAGTGAATAATAATTATCAATTATAAATGTTAAATAATCAGTCACATTATAACCTTTATAATTGCCTCTAACTACATTGAATCTAGGATATTTTTCTTTTAAATTTGATGGCGGTATTCTTATTTTACTATCGTTATCTTTGTAACCTCCATCCCAAGTTTTATCGTAAATTAAGTGTGGATTATCATAATTATTTAACCAATCTAGGTTATTATTATACGAAGAAATGCAAAAAAAATTCAATTTTCCTAACTTTATTTTTTTTATAAAGATAGCCTATTTTAGTAATTAATTATCTAAATTCTAGAAGATGAAAATTATTTTATTGAAAAAAAAAATAGGTTACTTATAAATCAATAAATATATTTTTA
Organism: Prochlorococcus marinus str. MIT 9107; assembly: GCF_000759855.1. Taxonomy (GTDB): domain Bacteria; phylum Cyanobacteriota; class Cyanobacteriia; order PCC-6307; family Cyanobiaceae; genus Prochlorococcus_A; species Prochlorococcus_A marinus_N. Next base: position 97,623 of record NZ_JNAI01000002.1, on the reverse strand, counting down.
AAAATTTATTATATGACTTATGATTTTTTAGGTTCAGCTTACTTCAAAACTTCTTCAGAAGAATTGAATTATGCTTTAATTTCAATTCATAAACAAATATTAAAACCAAAAAAGGTTGTTCTAGTTTTTGATGGACCGGTTAAATATGATTTATTTGAAATAGTTAATAGTTTTAAAGTCTATTTAAAAATTGATCTTTTAGAGCTTGATGAGAATTATGGATTGGGTATTGCACTAAGAGAAGGACTTAAATTATGCGACTCAAAATATGTTCTTCGCTTCGATACTGATGATTATAATTTGCCATCAAGAGCAGAAAAACAAATTTCTTTTATGAACAAAGGAAATTATGATATTTCAGGATCTTATGTTTCTGAATTCATTAATAATGTGGATAATATTATTTCCATTAAAAAGGTACCTACAAGTGAAGAGAAAATAAAAAATATGATTCCATTTAGAAATCCCTTTAATCACCCATCAATTTGTTTTAAACTTGACTCAATTCTTAAATTAGATGGAGGCTATAGACATTTTCCTTTTTATGAAGATTATGATTTATGGATTAGAGCAATTCATAGTGGATTAAGATGTTCTAATTTAGAGGAATATTTAGTGGCAATGAAATCAAATCAAATAATTTCTAGAAGAATTGGCTTAAATATGGTGTTTAATGAAATGAGATTATTTAAAACTTTTTGGAAATATTCTTTTAAAGATTTTATCTTTTTTTTACCTTCTTTCTTATTAAGGTCATCCATCCGACTTTTGCCCAGCAGATTAGTGGTTGTTTTTTATAAAAAGTTTCTTAGGGCGAAATAATTTTTAGTAAAAACTTTTAAAATATTCTATTGTCTTATCTAATCCTTCAGAAAGACTGATATTAGGCTCCCATTGAATTACTTCTTTCGCAAGTTTAATGTCAGGCCTTCTTTTTTTAGGGTCATCTTCAGGTAGTTCTTTATACTCAATCTCCAACGAGGGATTAATTTTATCAATAATTATTTTTGCGAGTTCAATGATTGTAAATTCCTCTGGATTTCCCAAGTTTATTGGGCCTGAAAAATCACTATTCATAAATTTATAAATACCTTCTATTAAATCTGAGACATAACAGAAGCTTCTCGTTTGACTCCCATCGCCATAAATTTTTAAAGAATTACCTTTTAATGCTTGTACTATAAAATTACTTATAACTCTTCCATCATCTTTTAACATTCTTGGTCCGAACGTATTAAATATCCTCCCAACTCTTATTTCTGTTGAATGCATTCTTTTATAATCAAAGCATAATGTTTCTGCGATTCTTTTGCCTTCGTCGTAGCAACTTCTTCGCCCAATGGTATTAACATTTCCTCTGTAGTTTTCAGGTTGAGGATGTACTTCAGGGTCACCATAGATTTCACTTGTAGATGCTAAAAAAATTCTTGCTCTTGTTCTTCTTGCTAAACCAAGCATATTGTATGTCCCTAAAAAACTAGTTTTTGCTGTTTTTATTGGATTGGATTGGTATTGAATTGGAGAAGCAGGACATGCTAAGTGCCAAATCCTATCAACTTCTACAAGTATAGGTTCTGTAATATCATGTCTGATTAATTCGAATTTAGGATTGCCTACCCATTGATTAAGATTGCTTTTTCTTCCAGTATAAAAATTATCAATACAAACAACTTCTTGTCCTGATTCTATTAATTTATCAATAAGATGTGATCCAAGGAAACCTGCCCCACCAGTAACTAGATTGCGTGTTTGATTAAGTGACATTTTGAAGTTTGATTAATTTTTTTGCGATGAATTTAAATTTATTGTTTTACTACCAAGTCTCCATAGTTTAATTTTTGTCTTGTTAATTTCTTCAATATCTATTATTGATCTTGTATCAAATATCCACAAGGGTTTTTTAAGTAAACCTTCTTTATCTATCCATTTTATTTTTGAATATTCTTCCCATTCGGTCAGAATAATAATTGCATGAGCGTCTTTAATTACATTATCTATGTCTTGAGAATACTCCCATGTACCATCAAATTTAGTATCACAATTTAAAAGAGATTCGTTAAGTATGAAATTTATCTGTTCAGACTTTACTTTTGGATCATGAATAAATAGTTTTGCCCCTTCCTCTAATAAATCTTGGCAAATTGATATTGAGGGCGATTCTCTGGTATCGTTAGTATCCGCTTTAAAAGCAAAACCAAGTATTGCAATCTTTTTTTCACTAACAGTTCCAAAAAGTTTTTCAACTATAATTTTTGAGATTCTTCTTTTCTGCCAATCATTTATTTTTAGCACGCTTTCCCAATAATTAGAAATCTGAGGCAGTTTAAAAAAATCACAAAGATAAATCAAATTTAAGATATCTTTCTTGAAACAACTTCCGCCAAATCCAGGCCCTGACTGTAAAAATCTAGAACCAATACGACTGTCTGCACCAATTGATTTTGAAACTTCATTAATGTCAGCACCCGTTTCTTCACATATAGCAGAGATTGAATTTATTGAGCTAATTCTCTGTGCGAGAAACGCATTTGCAGAGAGTTTGGATAATTCACTACTCCAAATATTTGTTTTTATTATTTTCTCAGGGCTTACCCAATTCATATAAATCTTTGAGAGGATTTCAATAGAATTTTTGTCTTTACCACCAATTAGTATCCTATCTGGATTCAGCAAATCATTTATAGCTGTTCCTTCAGCTAAAAACTCTGGGTTTGATAATACGGAAAAATTGTTTCCAGAATTGCTTTCACTTAAGATTTCTTCAAGAATTTCGGCTGTTTTGACTGGAACCGTACTTTTTTCTACAATAATAGTATTGTTTTTAGCATGATTCGAAATTTCATTAGCACATATTTCTAGCCACTTTAAGTCACTAGCTTTGCCAGAGCCAATTCCTTTTATTTTTGTAGGAGTATTCACGCATAAAAAAATCATATCCGATGATTCAATTTCTTTCTTCACGTTATTTGAGAAGAAAAGATTTTTACCTCTATTTTTTTTTATGAGTTCTTTTAGACCAGGTTCGAATACTGGCAAGTCTTCAAAATTCTCACTATTCCAAGATTGGATCCTTTCTTTATTTATATCAACTACAGTGACTTTGATATTAGGACAATTATCAGCAATAACGGCCATTGATGGACCTCCAACATAACCTGCTCCAATACAACATATTCTTTTTATATCTTTTGGCGGTACAAACTTCCCCATTAGATTATTTTTTCATAATTTGAATTGATATTATAATACGATTAAAGTGCTTGAAAAAAAGATAATTTATTATTTTTATTTAGAATTAAGTGACAATAAATTTATCTTTTCTATAGAAAAATACTAATAAATCTTATAAATAAAATTTTTGGATGAATTTTAAATAATTTTTTCCCATGAAAACCAAAGGGTAAATCAAAAAAATCACGAAAGCTCAGAGGAGTTTCAATCGCAAACTTTTTTGCTAGAGAGAATGGAGCCCACCTGAATCCTTTTGATTCTAGAAATTTTCTATGATAGACGGAAAAAAAACCATCTTCATGATTCTGAGTTCGAGATTTCTCATCACTAAGTTCATATTTTGAAGCCGCTCTTAATAGATTTAAACTTCTAAGAGAAAAGCCTCCATTACCAATACTATAAAAGTCTCCAAACTGATCTCTTGAATAATCAAAATTTTTTGCTCTTGGAATAAAAGGAGCCCCAATATAGTCATAATCGAGGAATTTATCTTCCCATTTTTTTCCATTAATTATGAATCCATCCCATTGAACCAGAAGTATATGAGAAGATGAAACATACTTGTGAAGATGATATATTATGAAATGATTATAATCTTTTAAAGATTTTAGGGGCTCAATCTTTATAATCTCCAGTTCCTTAAAAATATAGGAGCGATTTATATGCTTTGAACTTAAAAGAACTACTTTCTTATACTTAATCTTCTTTGAAGATATCTTAAGAGAATTGATAGTCTCAGTTATTTTTGTATCAGCTACTGCAAGAATCGTTAAGCTTTTTCTCAAAAAATCAAGTTATATTTTGATTTATTATATATGATTTTTTTTTATTTTTGCTGCTGAATAAGTAAATTCAAAATATATAAACTATAGTAAACAAGTTCCACAAGTAAATGAAAAATATATCGCGGCATATAGTTTATTTTGAATAACGTATTTTTGAAAGGAGAATTTCTTTTTATTTCAATAATAGAGTTATCAATTAGAAATCGGTTAAATCTAAAATCAAAAATTTTACACGCATGTCGCAAAAATAATTTAGTAACAAATTTAATATCAAAATTTATATTTTCAATAATTATTATCCCATTTTTTTTTAATTTAGATTTTAGAAAATCAATAAAATAGTAGATATCTGCAATTCTCTTGTAATTTTTTATAATTACGATGTCAAAAGTAAAATCTGTATATGATGCCTTAAATTTTATTAGACTTTGATTATTACTTAAAAATTCATTTTTTATTACTGGATTTTTAAAAAAACCAATCCATAAATTATGTATGATTTCGTTGGACTCGTTTATTTGCAAGATAACTGGAGATTTATTTTGAGCATAAATTTTACAAAATGCATCTTGATAATATAAATTTGCAAATGATTTAGGCCAAAAAATATCAGTCCCCTTAGGATTTTCTGAAATACATATATTATTTTTTTCGACTTCCCTTAAAAATCTTTTTTTTATTTCTTTAACTTGTTCCATAAGGTATTAAGCGATCACCCAATTAAAAGTGGAAATATCTTTGAAAGTAATTTTTTGACGGGCTTTTTAAATTTGCTTGGAATTAAATCTTTAAAATTTAATCTCTTAAGTGCTTCAGAATTTGTTCTAATATTATAAGATTCATAAATAATTTTTGAATTTATTATGGAGTTATTTATCTCTCTCTCATCTACTAAATTACCATCTATATTTTGCCATAACCAATCCTTATAATAGTTACAAGGGGAGACCCATCTATTTTTAGTATTTCCAAATCTTGCCCATTGGTATGGTGCTATAACTTTTTCAGGTTTCATGCCTAATTTAACTGGGAAATAACCAAATGTTGAATTTGATAATATTGCATAATTACAAAAATAAAGGTTAATAAAATCCTCTTTTATTCCTCCTTGTATTATTTCATAATTAGGTAATAGTTTAGAAGCGTACAAGATATCATCGGTAATAATTTTAAATTCAAGTTCTTTGTTGATTTTTAGCATATTATTTATTGCATTTAACCAATAACTTTTTGGAAGTATTAAATTCCTATGTAGTTTATATTCACCACCTCTTATGTTCAGGATACAAGTATTTTTTTTGATTTGTTTGTTTTTATTTACACCTTTTAAACCAATATATTTATTTAATATTTCTATATTTGGTTTCAGATAACTTTCCGACTGTAAGTTCCCTTCTAATATTGTATTATCCGAAATATTTAAAATATTTTCATCAAAAGAATGTATTAAGCATTTTAAATCACTATCAAATATTGCACTCTCCTTATATTTCTTATAAGTTTCATTTTTATAATTTTCTTCTGTATTTGATATTTGAATATCTAAAAAATCTTTTGCTTTAAAGTTTTTGTAGTCAATAATTTTAAATTTAAAATTATTTAAATCTGCAATAGATCTTAAGACGACATAGTTCCATAGTTGATTGCCAAGACCTTGCCCTTTTTTGAATTTTAATAAAATCATATTAAAAACTTTCTTTTTTGTAGGGCTGTTTTTTAGTTCTATTATATTTGGTTAGGACATAGATTAATCCAACTAATTCTGAAATTAAATTTGAATAAGCAGCGCCGATAATTCCAAAAAAATATATAAAGGGGACCCCAGTTAAAATAATAGTTGTAAGAATTGATATTCTTAGTTTATTTATTTCTTTATACATTCCATTAGGAATCATATATTGATATACCATAATTTCCTCTATTACATTTATCACAAAAGAAAATAATAGTATTCTTAATATACTAATTATTTTTAAGATATCTTCATTTGTGAAGTAAGAGACTACCTCTTTAATATATAAATTTAAAAAGATAAAACTAACGATAGTTATTGAAAGGAAAAGGTATAAAAAATATTTAAGAATTTTATTACCTTTATTTTTACTTTTATAATATTCTTTTGTCATTCTTGGATAAAGGGAATGGCTAAGAGGGTGTGATAATTGAACGGAAATCCCTTTGATTCTGTCGGCTATATTAAACATGCCAAGCTTCCCAGTGCCAAGAAAGCTACTAATTAAAAGAGGCAATGACGAATTTATTAAAGAGCCTAAAATAGACGAAATAAATAAGCCTGAACTTTTTTTTATAGTACGAAAACCTTTCCAAAAGCTAATTAATCCTATTAAATTTTTATATTTACTTGAAACTCTAATTTGATAGAAAATCCCAGTTATAAAAAAGCTAAGGCTATAGTAGAGAAAATATGTCTTTACTTCAGAAGAATTATTTATAAAAGAGATTGTTAGGTAAGCGAAAAAAACTTTATGAAATAATTGAAGGAGTGCGCTTTCATAGATCTTTTCTAAACCATTTAGAAACCAATATGGTTGTAAGAAGTTACCAATGAGAATTAAAAAAAATGGCAAGAAAAGCGTTTCTTCCCCCAAAAAATATAATAGGAAAAAACTTATAAAAATACTTAAAATCGTGAGAATAAATTGAGCAGTCCAAGTTTCTCTAAATACATTTTTAAGTTCTTTAAATTTATTAGAATTTATAGAAATAAATTTAGAACTATATTGATTAAATGACCAATCAATTATCCAAATTAAATAATTAAGAACTAATTGAAGAAAAACTACTTCTCCCCATTTAGAAATGCCATAACTCTTTATTAGATGCGGAAGAACTAATAGACTAATAAGAAAATTAAATCCATAAATTATAAATAATGAAATTGTGTTAACAGTTAAATTTTTATGTGAAAGAAGACTTAAAGTTAATTCTTTATATTTCTCATATTCATTTTTTAAACTTCTCATTTTTATTTATATACCATAGAAAAAATATTTAATACTATTGATATTTTTTCAATAAAAATTTTTTTTAATTTCTTAAATGCCCCTAAAGGATTTTTATTTATTAATGATATATATATTTTTAATTGAATATATCTATACTTCATTACATCAAATAAATCCTCCTTGATAATGTATTTGATTTGCAATTGGTTATATTTCATAAGGATTTTTCTAATTTTAATATCAAAAATCTTCTCCTTTTCTATATCAATTACCTTATTTTTCGGAATTCCTAATCTATAAAAAACATCTCTACCAGTTAATAAATTATGTTTAAGATTATTTTTTATGTCATCTAGATTAAATTCTTGATGCCCCCAATTTTCAATCTTGGATCTTAATAATATTGCGCCCCCTAATGAAGTAAAGTGATAACCACCATTTATTATCTTCTTAAATCTATCAGATTCTTTCCTCATAAGATTTAGTGATTTATTTTCTAAGTATGAATATGGAGATATAATCGAACCTAGCCACTTTGAATTATTAAGACTATTTAGATAATATTTAAATTCATATTGTTCACAAACTAATGGAAAAATTAATCCTTCGTTTTTTTTAATTAGATCAAATACTTTTAATGAAGGAATTTCATCTAAATCTGAAAAAATAACTAAATCATTAGAATTGCAAATTTTTCTTAATGCTAGGTGTATACATTCTCTGTGATATGAATCTAGTACCCACCATAAATACTTTTTATTATAGTGCGAATGACTTTCCATCAATTTTGATATAAATCTTTTTTTCGAATTTTTATGATTTGCAAGATATTGATATAGTTCTTCAGGAGTATGGTGGAAATCATTTATTTTATAATAAATTATTTTATTAGAAAATTTATCAAACCTATCTTTGTAATTCTCGAAATTGAAGTTCTTTTGTTTACCGTTGAATGTTTGACAAGATTCTACAATAATAAATTTATCAACATATTCATACAAATAATTTAATCTGATTTCTAGTAAATCTAATTCTTGGAAAAATAAAAAGCAATCAAAAATCATTCCAAATTAATAACCTTTCATTTTGAAAATTAATTTAATTGTTTGAATAAATATTAATAAATCTAACCATATAGATTTGTTTTGTATGTAAAAGAGATCATAACTTAGTTTCTCAGAAGAATCAGATATTGATGAACCATATGGAAAATTAACCTGAGCCCACCCACTTAGACCAGGTTTAATAATATGCCTATATTTATAGTTAGGAATCTTTTCGTTAAGCTTTTCTTCAAGTTGAGGTCTTTCTGGTCGTGGTCCAATTAAACTCATGTCTCCAATTAAAACATTTATTAATTGAGGTAATTCATCAATTCTTGTTTTTCTTATTAATCTTCCTATCTTTGTAATCCTTTTGTCATTTTTATTCGCCCAAACGGCTCCATTATTTTCAGAGTTGATTTTCATTGACCTTAATTTTCTTATTATTATCGGCTGTTCAAAAAGACCTGTTCTAACTTGGTTATAAAATATAGGCCCATTATCTTCTAATTTTATTAATAGTGCTACAACAAAAATTATTGGAAAAGTTAAGAATAATAATATAAGACTCAAAAAAACATCAGCCATCCTTTTTATCCTCATATGAATTTTATTGCTATTTATATATTTATTAGTGTAATTTATAAAATTTAATGTGATGAATTGAGATGGAATCTTATGGACATATTTCTCGAACCATTCAGATTTGTTAAGTATTTCTAAATTATTTTTAAAAGTCTCATTAATAAGAAATTCGCTATTGTCAAATTTTATACCCTCTGAAGCTATAACGATAGTTTTAAAGTCTCTTTCTTTAATTAAAAAAAGATCACTAATGCAATCCATTTTTAAAATATTTGTATTTTTGTTTTTTAAAAAAATTTTTGATTCTCTTTTAAATGTTTTGATATCATCCTCTTCGCCAAAAATAAAAATTGATTTATTTTTTTTATTTAAAGAATTAAGAAGAATTAATCTTAATGATTGAATAAATGCACTAGATATCCCAATTAATAAAAACGAATTTCGACCAATAGGGAATAAGAATGGTATGAATATTAAAATAATTTTATCAATAATGTATACAAATATTAAAACAAATATTGTCTTTATTAATAAGTAATAAATTTGAATGATTGCGTTAGAGTATTTATTTTCCTTACTATATCTTCCAAATATATAACTAAATAATCCCCATGATAATGATAAGCTAATTAACTTTAAATTATCTATTGAAGTTGTTTTTATAGAATTACTTAAATAAAAAAATATAAATATTGCTAGGTCTAAGAAGTAATAGATTAATAAACTTTTTCTACTTTGCATCCATATAGGTAATGATAAGCCAAAATAATTAGCGATATTTTCTTTTATAGTATAGGGAAGGTTAGATTTCATTTTATTTTAAATATTTCCACCAATTTCTATTTTCTAGATACCAATTGACAGTTAATTCAATACCCTTATCAAATGATATTTTTGGTATCCAATTAAGCTCTTTTGTAATCTTATTTGAATCTATTGCATAACGCCTATCATGACCAGCTCTATCTTGAACCTTCTTAATTAATTCCCTATGTAGATATTCTTTAGGAACAAAAATATCAAGAATATTGCAAATTTTTTCTAATACTTCTTTATTAGTTCTCTCACCATAACCTCCAACACAATATTTTTCTCCAATTCTGCCTTTTTTGTAAACAAGAATTAATGCATCAATATGATCTTCTACAAATAGCCAGTCTCTAATATTTAATCCATCACCATATAAAGGAATTTGTAAATTATTAATCCCATTTGTTATGGCTAGTGGGATTAGTTTGTCTATAAATTGAAAAGGCCCATAATTATTACTACAATTTGTAATAATTGTTGGTATTGAATAAGAGTGGAACCATGCATTAACTAAATGATCACTAGCAGCTTTTGATGCCGAATATGGACTTCTAGGATCATAATTCGAACCTTCATTAAATTTGCCATCCTTACTAAGGCTGCCAAAGACCTCATCTGTACTTACATGAATAAATTTAAAATTTTCTCTCTTTGAACTTGTTATTTTATTCCAATATATCCTAGTTGCTTCTAGTAAATTAAATGTGCCCAATACATTGCTTTGCATGCACTTTGCAGGATTAATTAGAGAGACATCTACATGACTCTCAGCTGCTAGGTGAAAAATAACATCAGGGTTAATTTGTTCAAATAAATTTATTAAAAATTCTTTATTAGTTAAATCAATTAAATAATGATTGTGTCTATTGTTTTTATTAAACTCACTAATTCTAGTTAATCCATTTTTATAAGATAATTTATCAATATTGTAAATGATATTTTGTTCCTCTTTAAGTAATCTTTCAATTAATGCCCCCCCTATAAAGCCTGCTCCACCAGTTACTAATATTTTCTTATTCATAATATTATTATAAAATAACTAAAAAAATAAATTTTAAATATTAAGGTTTTTTTCTTTAAATTTTTCTATTAACATTTGATGGATAGATTTCTGCCAAGGTATTCTCTCAATATTTAATAAGTTTTGGGTGGATTTGCAATCAAGCACTGAAAATGATGGCCTTAGCGCATTTGTTTCGTAATCTGAACTCTTGGTAGGATTTATTGTTTTATTTGTCTCTATTAAACCTAAATTTAATCCTATTGAGTATATTTCAAGAGCTAATTTATGCCATGAAGTAATACCATCATCACTCCAATGATAAATAGGGTATCTATTAGGTTTATGTTTTTTTATAAATTTATCTTTTGATATGAAGTTCCATATTACATTTGCCAGTGATAATGTAGTAGTTGGAGAACCAAATTGATCTGAAACAACATCTATTTTATCTTTTTTAGAAAGTAAGTTGATAATCTTTGATGCAAAATTAACCCCTTTTTCTCCCATCAGCCAGCTTGTCCTCAAGATGTAGTAATTTTTTAAATTAGTCATTTCTTTTTGAATTTCATCTTCTCCTTCTGCTTTACTTCTGCCGTATATATTTATGGGAGTTTTTATTTGATCAGTTAAATAAGGGTAATTTTGATTACCATTAAAAACATAATCAGTACTGATTTGAATTAAATTACCCCCAGTAATATTTAATGCTTTTGCAAAATATTTTGGAGCATCTCTATTTATTTTAAAACAAATCTCATGATTTGATTCTGCTAAATCTACGGATGTGTAGGCCGCACAATTTAAAATCCAATCTGGCTTAATATCTAAAGTCTTTTCAAAGCATGCTTTAGTGTTGATTATGTCTAATTCTTCCCTTCTAGGGGTAATTAAATATATATTTGCTGGCTTTGTTTTTATCAGGCTATGACCTAATTGACCTGATGCGCCAGTGAGAAGAACCTTAATCAAAAAACTTCTCCATTTCTAATTAAATAATCAATATTTTTAGCATCCATATCTTTCTTTGATAACTTAGGAATAGTTTCGTTTATTTTATTAAGTGGCCATTTAATTCCAATTTTATTCTCATTCCAAATCAAAGATCGCTCATCCTTTCTCGACCAATAATTAGTGACTTTGTAGCAGACTCTTGCCTTCTCACTCAGAGTAAGAAATCCATGAGCGAATCCAGGCGGAACCCATAATTGAAAATTATTTTCTTCATTAAGTACTGTTCCAAACCAATCTAAAAAAGTAGAAGAATTTTTTCTTAGATCAACCATAACATCAAATATTTCTCCGTTTGTTGCCCTTATTAATTTTCCTTGGGCAGTTGGGTTTAATTGAAAATGTAATCCTCGCAAAATTCCAATAAAAGATATGGATTCATTCTCTTGTACAAAATCAACTCTTTGATTTATCGCATCATCGAAAAGTCTCTTATTCCAACTTTCAAAGAAAATCCCTCTCTTATCAATAATTAAATCTGGTTTGATTAAGAAGGGGCCTGAAAGTAAATTCCCTTTATTACTAATGATCTTTTCAATTTTCATTCAATAATTTTCTAATATATTTTTTAAATATTTTCCATATTCCTTATTTTTTTCTTTTTTCACAAGTTTTCTAAGTTCAATATCGTTTATCCAACCATTTCTCCATGCAATCTCCTCAGGACATCCAACTTTTAAACCTTGTCTTTTTTCTATTGTTCTTATGAATTCTCCTGCCTCTTGCAGTGCATCAAATGTGCCTGTATCGAGCCATGCAATTCCTCTTCCAAGAGTTTGAATATTTAATTCATTTTCATCAAGATATCTTTGGTTTATATCACTTATCTCTAATTCTCCTCTTGAAGAGGGCTTTAATTCCTTCGCAAAGTTAATTACTTTATTATCAAAAAAATAAATACCTGTGACAGCAAAATTACTAGATGGCTTTTTAGGCTTCTCTTCAATATTTACAGCTTTATTATTTTTATCAAAATTTACTATGCCATATCTCCATGGATCGCTAACAGGATAAACAAAAAGAGTAGCCCCTTTGTCATTTTTATTCGCATCTTGAAGTTGAGAAATCAAATCATTACCATAAAATAAATTATCCCCAAGAATCAAAACACAAGTGGAATTATGAAGAAATTGCTCTGCTATCAAAAAGGCTTGTGCTATACCTTCTGGTTTCTTCTGACACTCGTATTCAATTGATAAGCCCAAACTATTTCCATTACCAAGTAATTTTTTAAAAGATGAGAGATGATCTTTTCTACATATAACAAGTATTTCATTTACCCCAGACATCATTAAAGTCGTAAGAGGATAATAGATCATTGGTTTATCGTATATAGGTAGTAATTGTTTACTGGTTGCTTTTGTTAAGGGACTTAATCTTGAACCTACGCCGCCTGCAAGAATGATTCCCTTTCTTCTATTATTTGAATTAATCATAGATTATAGGTCCTTAGGAAAAATTATTCTTATATAAAATGGATTGATTCATTACTTTAAGACTTATCTACAAATTAAATTTTTTTAAGATTTGTGAGGCTTTTATTTTCACTTATTATAGCCCTTAATCCCGCGATGAATATCCAGCTTGAAATGCTTATTCTTAAGTCATAATAAAGAACATCATACAAATGAGATAAAATAAAAATAAAGGTAGCTGCCCACCAAGATCTGTCATTGATAATTTCTAAATTATTTTCTCTTTTAAAAATAAAAAAATAAGAGGTTATTATAATTGAAGAAATCGTGAGAAAAATTATAAGTGAAACAATAATTCCATAATTTATAGATAATTCCAAAAACAGATTATGAGCATGATTGTTTAAGAAATTTGTTTTTTGAAAATATAATATTGAAAAAGTTGATGCCCCCCAACCTAATAATGGACGATTTCTAATAAATAAAAATGAATTTTTCCAAATATCTAACCTAGGAAAATTTTTAAGATTAAGAAAAATTTCACTGAATTTCGAAAAGACTTTATCAGGAATAAAATTTTCCATGAAAGCTTTAAATTCTATCGGCATAGAAGGTATTAAAGTAACTAGGATTGTTACTACGAAAATAATTATTAATGGAATTAACCAAAATAAAGTAACTTTTCCTAGAACAATTGGTATAGATACTATGAGACCAATCCATGCACCTCTAGAATTTGTTAGGACTATACATGTTGTAAATAATATACAAATAATTAAACTCACTATAGATTTAATTCTTGATCTTTTTTTGCTATTTATGAAAAGCACAGATAAGCATAAAGGGAAAATTAAAGTAAGCCATCCGCCGGCATAATTTGGATTATTAAATACACTTGTTAATCCTCCTCCATTAATAGGTCTTTGATACCAAATAATAAGCCCGTCCATTAATTGATAAGGACCATTAATTTTAAAGAAAAATTGAGCAAAACCACTTAGCAAAATTGGTATAGAACTTGCTATGAATACTTTGGATAAAACAAGTCTTTTTTGTGCTGAATTTAGATATGGTTGAAAACCAATAAAACAAAGAAAAAGTGGAATCCAATTTAATAAGCCAATCCAATTTAATATGGGATCCCAAGAATCTAAATTATTTATTTGACTAAATTGAGATAATATACACTTCAAAACCATAATTAAAGAGACAAAAATTAAAGCGATATTGTATTTATCTTTAAAAATTTCAGACCTTTTTTTAATGATACCTTTTGATAAAGGATATAAAAGAATGATAGTTCCAACAAAAGGTGCTGATGCTAGAAAGAAAATTCCTAATAAAAAAAATTTATTTTCTATGTCCTCTTTAATATTTTTGAATAAAAAAGTATTGATATTTATTGATTTCATAAATATTTTCTATATCAGCTTTCCAGAATATTCAGAAAATTTAACTCAATAAGAATATTTATCATTTTCACCAACTCATTTTATGTAACTTACGCTTCCTGCAGGATTCGAACCTGCGGCCCACTGCTTAGAAGGCAGTTGCTCTATCCAGCTGAGCTAAGGAAGCATTTAATTATTATATCTGACAGTTATTACACAAACAATAATACTAATTCTTTTAAATATTTTATTACTAAAGAAATCTAGGTTAAATTAACTTTTTAGGATATCTAATAGAATATAAACAGTCGCAAATTGATTTTGGCTAAAAAGCTTTCTGAGAAACAAAAGGAAGAGATCGTTAAATTTTTTATCTCAGGAAAATCTGTTGATCAATTATCCAAAGAGTTTAATTTTACAAAATTAACTATAGTTAGGAATTTGAAGAAAAATCTTGGTGAAAAGAGATATGAAGAGTTATTCAAAAAAAGTAAATTAAACAAACAGATTATTAACTTCAAAGAAAAAGAATCTGAACTTTATGATAAGGATTATTTAGATACAAAAAACCAGCATAAAAATATGCCTGATAAAGATTTATTACATAAAAATGTAGAAGATTTATCGCCATCACAAAATGCCTTTACAGAAATAGTTCCTTTAAATTATGAGATTAAGAGTTCGAAGCAAAAAGATTTATCTTCAATACCTATTGCGGAGGTTGATTTCCCGAAGATCGTTTATCTGGTAGTAGATAAAAAAATTGAATTGGAAACGAAGTTTCTTAAAGATTATCCAGATTGGCATTTTCTTGCTCCAGAAGAGCTTAATAGAAAGACAATTGAAATTTTTAATGATATAAAAATTGCAAAAAGGTTTTGTAATAAAGATCAAAAAGTAATTAAAGTCCCTAACACAGAAGTTTTTGAAATTGTATCACCTATATTAATTTCTAGAGGGATTACAAGAATAGTAAATGAAGAAAAATTGATAGCTTTATAAGAGCCCTTAATTAATATCTTTTTTTGGATTTAGTAATAGAAGACTTCCAACTAAAGATCCACTTATGAAACTAACACCAACTATAAAACTCACTGGTAATCTTATGGTATCTCTTATTATTAAATTGACTTTTCGCTTTTCAGAACTATTTTGTATACCAATTATAAGAATTAAAAACAAACATAGATTAAAAGTAAAGTTCAGAAATATTTTTCTAAATTGTAAAATCATGAAAATTTAAATTAATAAGATCTTAAAACATATTATAAATTAGTCTTTTAGTAAGTTTATTTTTTTTTGCCAGATATTTAGAAGCTGCAGATAAGCTTAAACCTGCATTTATTAAATTATGTAGTTCTTCCCTTAATTCAATATAATCAAATTCAAAATCTTTAGGATTTTGAGATGTGCCTTTTATTACTAATGTAATTTCACCTAAAACTTCTTCTTTTTCAAAAAAATCTATCGCATCATTGATGCTGTACCCAATGTGTTCTTCAAATTTTTTTGTTAATTCCCTCGAAACTTGAATTTCTCTATCCCCTCCACAATATTCTTTTAATTCACTCAATAATCTTTTTAAGCGATTAGGTGACTCAAATAAAATTGTTGTTTTTTGATTCTTGCTTATATTAAGAAGAATTTTTTTCCTTTCGGAACTTTTTTTAGGAAGAAAACCTTCAAATGTAAATTTTGAAGATGGAAAACCACTTGATGCCAAAGCGGTTATTGGCGCAGATGGACCAGGTATACAAGTTATATTTAAACCTAGGTTTCTTACAGCTTTGATAAGGTTCTCACCAGGGTCACAAATACTTGGCATGCCAGCATCACTAACTAATGCAATAGATTTGCCCGACTTTAAATTATCAATCAATTTAGGGATCTTTTTAAAAGAATTATGCTCATTGAAGCTTATGAGATTGTTAGTAAATTCATATCTGCTCATTATCTTTTTTGTTTGCCTAGTATCTTCACATATAACTAAAGAGACATTTTCTAAAATCGTAAGTGCTCTTATTGATATATCATTTAAATTTCCAATAGGTGTCCCAACAATATATAAAAAACCACTTTCCGGTTCTTGGTTTTTATGAGAAGATGAATATTTAATATTCATTTTGTGATTAAATTACCATCTGGTGTAGAAATAAAAGATCTTATCGATGATTTGAAATTATTTAGTTGGGAAGCTTCTGAAATCTTGCTTTATTATTCTCAAATACTAAAAGATTCAAGCAATAAAAGCAATATTATTAAAAATAATAATATTGAAGATCCAGTTACTTTGGCTGATTTGAATGTTAATAAATTAATTATTCAAAGAATTAATGAAAAATATAAGGATATTGGTTGGAAAATTTTAAGCGAAGAAAATGTAAAAATGGAATCTGGATATTGCGATTTAAATTCTGATTGGGTTTGGGTTTTGGACCCTCTTGATGGAACTAAGGATTTTATACAAGGTACTGAAAATTATGCTATGCATTTGGCATTAAACTATAAACAAAGTCCTTATTTAGGAGTGGTTTTAATCCCTGAAAGGGATGAACTGTGGATTGCAGATGGAGAAAAGGTATGGTGTGAAAATCGTGGCAGTCAAAAAGTTATTTCTTGCAATTCTATTAGTAAAGATCTTAAAGAGATGGTAATAGTTACTAGTAAAAATCATAGGAATTTAAATCTCAATAAATTAATAAAGAAAGTCGGCTTTAAGGAAGTCAAAATCATGGGAAGTATTGGTTGTAAAATTGCTTCAATTATAAGAGGTGAAAGTGATATATACATATGCTTAAGCTTGCCCGATAGAAGTTCCCCAAAAGATTGGGACTTCTCTGCTCCAGAAGCTATTTTAAAAGCTGCTGGAGGAGCAATTACAAATTTAGAAAATAAATCTTTATCCTATGGAAAGAAAGATTTTGCGCAAGAGGGAATAATAATTGCATCAAACAATAAATTGACACATAAAAAAGTCTGTTTTGAGATTAGACAAATTATTAAGAGATACGATTTATATCCCTTATGAATTTAATTTAGTGGGGCTACTGGAGTTGGAGTTGGTTCAGGATAAGACATTCCTCCATTCTGAGAGACTCCCCTTAAGGTTAAATTTATTCGACCTCTACTATCTATTTCTCTAACTCTTACAGTAACTTCATCTCCCTGTCTAACAACATCCTCAACTCTTTCAAATCTTGCTTCAGATAATTGTGATATGTGTACCATTCCTTCTTTACCCGGTAGGATTTCGACAAAGGCTCCAATTGGAATGATTCGAGTTACAACACCCGAGAAAATCTCACCTTCATGCACTTTGCGAGTTAAACCTTCAATAATTTTTTGAGCTTCTTCTGCTGCTGCTCCGTCATGAGAAGCGATAGTTACTATGCCTCCATCCTCTATATCTATTTTGGTATTAGTTCTTTCAGTTATTCCCTTTATTGTTCTTCCTCCAGGTCCAATAACTGTTCCTATAAGTTCTGGATCAATTCTGAAGCTTAAAAGTCTTGGAGCATGTGGTGATAGGGATTCTTGAGGTTTATCAATAGCCTCTTGCATTTTTTCTAAAATGTGTAACCTAGCAGGACGAGCCTTTTTTATCGCATCTGAAATTATAGATACTGGTAGTCCCGTGATTTTCATGTCCATCTGTAAAGCAGTTATACCTTTCTCAGTGCCTGCAACTTTAAAATCCATATCTCCAAGAAAATCTTCAATCCCTTGAATATCTGTAAGGATTCTGACCTCTTTGTCCTCTTTTATTAAACCCATGGCAGTTCCACTAACAAGAGCTTTCAAAGGGACCCCAGCATCAAGTAGAGAAAGTGTACTCCCACATACAGATCCCATAGAAGTTGAACCGTTGGAACTTAAGACCTCGCTAACTACACGAAGTACATATGGAAATGTCTCTTTGCCAGGTAATACTGGTATGATTGCTCTTTCAGCTAATGCACCATGGCCTATTTCTCTTCTTCCTGGAGTTCGCATTGGTCTAGTTTCTCCAACTGAATAAGGTGGGAAATTATAGTGATGCAAATATGTTTTTTCAGTACTTGGATTAAGATCATCCATTTCTTGTGCATCACTTGGGGTTCCAAGAGTAGTTGTAGATAATACTTGGGTTAAGCCTCTTTGAAATAATGCTGAACCGTGAACTCTCTTAGGAAGAATTCCTGCTTTGGCAGATATTTTTCTAACTTCATCAAGATCTCTTCCGTCAACTCTTTTCCCATCATTGATGATTTGAGATCTCATTAATTTTTTGGTTAATTTTTTAAAGTCGGAGTGAATTAATTTATCATTCTCTGAAATTAAAACTTTTAATTGATTATCTTCTTTAAGAGAATTTATTTTGCCCTGAATATCAAGTTTTATTTTCTCTAATTCAAGATCTCTTTCTTCTTTGGACTGATCATATTTCTTTAAAACTATCTCAATGGCTTTTGTGCAATTTTTTCCCAAATAAGAAGGCAATGTTTTATCTTCTTCAGGCTCGGATGGTTTAATCTGTTTTATTCCTAAATCTTTTAACAAATCTTCTTGAGATTTAATGAGTTCAGTAACAGCTTCATATCCAAAATCTATGGCTTCAATTGTATCTTGCTCGGATAACTGATTGGCACCTGCTTCAATCATTACAATACCCTCAGGTGAGCCTGCAACAACAATGTCTAGATCACCTTTTTCTATCTCTCTATAGCTTGGATTAAGGATAAAATCATCTCCTATTAATCCGACTCTAACTGCAGCCATAGGCCCATAGAATGGTATTTCACCAAGCAAAGTTGCAATTGATGCTCCTGTAACAGCAAGAACGTCAGCAGGTACTCTTTCATCCAGAGAAAGGCAAGAAGCAACTATCTGTATTTCATCCCTCAACCAAGATGGGAAAAGAGGACGCATAGGTCTATCAATCAATCTTGAAATTAAAGTTGCTCTTTCTGGTGGACGACCTTCTCTACGCATAAAACCACCAGGAATTCTCCCGGCAGCATATAGTTTCTCCTCGTAATCACATATAAGAGGGAGAAAGTCAGGTATTTCTTTCTTGGTAGTTTTTGTCGCTGTAACTAATAATGAGGTGTCTCCACACTCAATCATTACTGATCCGCTTGCTTGAGGAGCATATAGTCCTGTAGTTAGTCGTATCTCTCGTCCGTCAAACGTGATCGACTTATTTTGTCCTTCCACTGTTTAAATTATAAATCTATACATAATTTATTCTTACATTTAATAGGGACATATTGAGTAAATTATTTAGATAAACTATAAAATCTTTTAAAATTTTCCTAAAAATAAACTTTAATATCTTAAATTATCAAATTATTGTAAAAGAATATTTAAAAATTAAAATCTGATTACCAACTAGATTTTACTACCCCTGGAAGTTCACCTTTGTGAGCTCTTTGTCTTAACTGATTCCTACAAAGACCAAAATCTCTATAAACTCCCCTTGGCTTACCCGTTGCCCAGCATCTATTCCTGACTCTATTTGGTGCCGAGTTTCTAGGAAGTCCTTGAATCTTTCTATGAATTTCTAATCTTTCCATGGGATCTTTAGCCGCATTAAATTCTTCTAATAAAGATTTTCTTTTTGCAGCATATTTTAAAACAAGTTTTTTGCGTTTAACTTCCCTAGCAATCATGGACTTTTTCGCCATTTAAAATTTTCGTAAACTAAGAACATATTAACAGCTCAACCTGCAAATCTATAAAATTAGTTATTGGTTGAGTAATCTTTGAACTATTAATAATTGGCTCGTATCCCTAATAATAAGAAGAACACTAAGGCCAACTAAAAGAAAAAAACTTGATTGTGTGACTGCCATTTGTAATTTCACTGGGACAGGTTTTCCCCTAAATCCCTCAATCAAAGTGAAAACAAGTTGCCCTCCGTCTAGTAATGGTAAAGGTAAAGAATTAAGAACTGCTAAATTAATAGAAATTAAAGCCGCAAATAATAATATCCCCGTACCTCCCTGTTGTGATAGTTGAGCGCCAATCTCAACTATTTTTACTGGGCCGCTGAGTTGTTGAGCTGTTGAGGCGAAATTTGTTATTAAACCTTTATAACCTTGGATTGTTTTTACTAAAAGTGATGAAAACTCATGATTCGTGTATTTAAAAAGTTCGTAAACGTTTTTTGTCTTTTTAGTTTCTTTCCTTATATTTGGTTGTAATTGAGCTCCTATAGTACCTTTCCCATCTACATTTTTGGGTATTAAAGTTAAATCTTTTAAAAGTCCATCTCTTTCGATTTTTATTGAAATTGGGTTTTCCGAAGAATTCTGAATCACTTTTACTAAAGTAGAAACAGCTTGGTCTCCCACTCCAAGTGCGCTAGTTTCAATTTCTAATATTTTATCTCCTGGTTCTAGGCCAGCAAGCGAGGCAGCCTTCTCAGGTTGAGTCGCCAAAACTAAAATTCCTGGTTCTGGATCAAATGGAATACCAACGGCAGTTACGTTTACAATTAAAATTGTGTAGGCAAGTAATAAATTAGCGAATACTCCAGCGGAGATTACAATGACTCTTTGAAAGATTGGTCTATTTTTTAAAAGGTTTGGATCTTTAGGATCAATATTATTTAGTTCTTCATCAGGAAAGGAAACAAAGCCTCCCAAAGGAAAGGCTCTAAATGAATAGGTGATATCTTTATATTTTTTCTGAATTATTGATGGTCCAAATCCAATTGAAAATCCATCAACATAAATTCCTTGTAAAATTGCTGCAAGAAAATGTCCCATCTCATGAAAAAAAATGAGAAATCCAAGTACCGTTATTGAGGTTAAAACATTCATTTTCTTATATTAAGCAGTTTTTAAAAAATTTGATCCATAGTATGGAACTAGAGCATCTGGAATTTTGACGCTCCCATCTTTTTGTTGACAATTCTCAAGAATTGCAGCCATTGTCCTTCCAATAGCTAAACCACTACCATTTAAGGTGTGTAAGTATGTATTTTTTTTATCAATTTTTGTTCTTATTGACGATCTGCGTGCTTGAAAGTCAAGGCAATTGCTACAACTTGAAATTTCTCTATAACATTTACTACTGGGTAGCCAAACTTCAAGATCAAAAGTTCTACTAGAAGAGAAGCCTAAATCTCCTGTACAAATATCTACTAATCTGTAGGGTAAATCAAGCATTTTCAAAATGCTTTCTGCGTCAGAAGTAATCTTTTTATGAGCTTCTAAAGATTTACTTGGATCACAAAACCAATAAAGCTCAACCTTATTAAATTGGTGAAGTCTTATTAAACCCTTAGTATCCCTTCCATAACTTCCAGCTTCTCTTCTAAAACATGGACTATATGCAACATACTTTAAAGGTAACTGCTTATGATCAATAATCTCATTTCTATGAAAAGCAGTCGTAGGAACTTCAGCTGTTGGAGAAAGCCACAAATCGTCATTAGAACACTTAAAACTTTCATTTGAAAATTTAGGTAATTGTCCAGATCCCTTAAGACTTTCTGAATTAACTAAAGCTGGGGGCATTAACTCTAAATAACCATTTTTAGTATGCATATCTATCATGAAATTAATCAATGCCCTCTCTAGTCTGGCACCATTACCAATAAGAGTAATAAAACGACTTTTAGATATTTTTGTTGATTTTACAGATTCAAAAATATTTAGACTTTCGCCTATTTCCCAGTGTGATTTAATATTCTCTTCTCTAACAGGATCTCCCCAAGTCTTTATTGATACATTATCACTTTCATCTTTACCGATAGGAGCATCTTTACTAGGTAAATTTGGTAAATTATAAATCTCATCATCTACTTGCTTATCTAATATCCTTTGTTTCTCTTCAAGTTCAGAAATTTTTATTCTGTATTCGTTTCCCTTTTTTTTTAAATCACTAAGTTCTTCTGGATTATTGTTTTGTGATTTGCCAATAACTTGACCTATTAATTTGCTTAATTTTTTACTTTCTGATTGAAGGCTAGATATTTCTATATCAATTTCTTTTTTTTTAACTGTTAATTCGTGTATGTGGGAAATCTTATAAATTTTTCCTCTCAAGGATAAATGGTCTTCAACAGACGTTGGGTTTTCTCTTATTAATTTTTGGTCTAACACTCTTTTTTTTTATACCTTAATTAAGATAGTTAATAAGAATTAAATATTTGGGATTTATAATAAAAAATTAACTAAATTAATGATTACTTACTCATAACTCATTTTTAATGGATTAAATTTTAATTACGATGCAGAACGCGCCCGCCCTGTAGATGACCATTCTTTTAGTAAATCAATTTGCTCTTTAGCAGTTCTGGATAAGGGCACTAATTCAGAAACTGCCATTATTAAATCTTTCTCCATAAGCTCTCTATTTTCTGAAAATGAAATGTGCATCCCCTCTATTACTGCCTGTTCAAGTTCTGCGCCAGAGAATCCATCTGTTCTATCAATAATAGTAGAGAGAGGAAAACTATAACTTGGTCTTCTTTTCTTTAAGTGCAAATCCAGAATGCTTAATCTTTCTTCTGAATTTGGTAAATCAAGAAAAAATATTTCATCAAACCTACCTTTCCTTAATAATTCTGCAGGAAGCTTATCTATAGCATTAGCAGTGGCAATTACAAATACCGCGGATTCTTTTTCAGCCATCCAAGTTAGCAAACTTGCCAAAACCCTTTGACTTGTACCACCATCACTTCTGGCGTCGCCCCCAAAGCCTTTATCAATTTCATCGATCCAAAGAATACATGGTGACATGGCCTCAGCTCTTGATATTGTCTCTCTTGTTCTTGCCTCGCTTGAACCAACAAGGCTAGAAAAGAGTCTTCCCACATCTAGTCTAAGTAAGGGCATGGACCAATTCTTTGAAATTGATTTTGCTGTAAGTGATTTCCCTGTTCCTTGCGCTCCAACAAGTAAGACCCCCTTGGGAATAGGTAATCCATATTCTCTGGCTTCTTTAGAAAAGGCTCTATATCTTTGATTCAGCCAACCTTTTAAAACATTTAAACCACCAATATCATCTTGACCTGATTTGGCTTCGAAAAATTCTAAAATTTCACTTCTTGCTATAACTTTTTTCTTTTCTTCAAGGATATCTTTAATATCTTCTTTACTTATTTTTCCTCTTTGAGCAAGGGCCTTTGCAGTGACTTGCTTGACTTTTATTTCAGTTAGTCCACTTGAAGCAAGAGAAAGTTCGTTTAAGTCTTTTTCATCAAGATTTGAATTGGTATTATTAGCAATTTTTTCTATTAGGTTTTTCAATTCTTTTTGATCAGGTAAAGGTAAGTTTTCAATTGCCATTAATTCATCAAGCTCTTCTGAAGATGGCAATATATGAGAACTAATAATTAAATTATGAGTAGTTTCCTTAAGTGATGAAGATAGTTCTTTAATAGTTCTATTAATTGATGGATCATCATAAAATTTATGAAAATCTTTTAATAATAAAACTGTTGAAACTTCAGAACTTTGTTCCTTAAGCCAATTAAGCACTCCTAACGGATTGTTAGAAAATTTACCTTCTTCATTTATTAATCCTTTAATACCGTTGACACAATCCCAGCGAATGAATCTTTTTATATGTAATCTTTCACAAGAGAAATTAACTAATTTTTCTAATCTTTCTTCTTCTTTAGTCCTTATCCAAATTAATGAAGTTCTTGATTTAATAAGTAATTCTAAATTTTTACACCATGAATTCATTCTTTAAGATTAAGATTATTTTTTACTATTGGGTTCAAAAGGCAATCTCTTGTCGGAGATAGTTGAAGCAGTAGTAGTAATTACTTCATTTTTTGCCAATAATTGTTGATCCAAAATTTTCTGGAGATTTTCAGGAAGGGTTTCTTTATTAAGAAGAAAAGTCTGAAATGCCTGAAATATGTTCGCAACAACCATATAGAGTAATACTCCTGCTGGGAGTGGAAAAAAAAGAAACATACCAGTAATCATTACTGGAGTAATTTTGTTGGCTGTTGATTGCTGCGGGTTTGCAGGCATTCCCTGACTTGATAAAACTTGAGAGAGTAGTAAAGTTAACCCGAATGCTCCAACAAGTGTAGCAATGTCCCAATTAATAGAGCCATCTACATAAAATCCAACTTGGCCAAGTGCTTTTATAAAAAGAAATCCACTTTTAGCGGCTAGGCCTGGAATTTTAGCTTCTATTGTTGCATCACCTGGTTTTATAGCAGTTACCGTGCCATCTTGTGAGACTTTTAAATTCTCAGAACCTTTCGAAACTTTCCAAGTAGGGAGAAATTTAGACCCATTGTCATATTTAGATAAAACGTCCGAATAGCTGTTGCCATTTGTCGTTTGCAAATTTATTTTTATTGATTCTTCCGTTCCTAATTTTGTTCCATTAGGAATGGTAGCTATTACAGGGAAATGAGATTTCTCTGTAATAAATATAGAATGTTTTGGAGACTTATAAGGTTTTGGGTCAATAGTCGCAATTTGATCTTGGGGAACCACCTTAAGATTTATGTTATAAGGCACATCAGCAAATGGTGACCCCCTCAATGTGGCGAATAATGCAAATAATATAGGCATTTGCACAATCAATGGAAGACAACCAGCAAGAGGACTGCCAAATTCATTCATTAATTTTCCTAATTCTTCTTGCTGTTTCTTTGGATCAGCTGAAAACTTGGATTTTATTTCTGCTTGCCTTTTTTGCATTACTGGTTGAGCAATCTTCATCCTTCTTGCACTTCTAATAGACCCAGCACTTAGAGGGAAAAGCGCAATTCTTATTACGACTGTTAATGCAACAATTGCTAACCCATAACTAGGGACTAAACCGTAGAAAAAATCTAGAATAGGGATAAGTAGTTTTTCAGAAATGAACCCTATCACGATATTAAAAAGAGTGTAATTTTACTAGACATTTTATTTTACAGGAAAAAAAGGATTTTGTAATTAATTTATTTAGGATTTAGTAGCAAATCCTTCTACCTCGTTGATATTCGGAATTTGTGATCTCTTATTTATATTTTCTTCGATAAATTTTTGCTTTTCTCTAAAAAGAGGTAATGATTTCATTTCAACTTTTGAACCGTCATTAAGAATAAGAACCATATCCCCATATGATCCAAACCCTCTTGGGATAGATCTAATTTCTTCAATGTTACTTAATGAAACTTTGGTTTTGTTTTTACCAAACCAACCACCATCAATTGTAATTATTTTATTTGTTATTTTGTATCTCAACCACAGTGCCCTAACTATTGCGGCAAAGGTAAATGGCAAACCAAGAATGGTAAATCCTGCCAGTAGATTTATTATTAAATCACTTTTTGCAGGACCCCCTTCGTAAAAGGTTTCTTCATTTATGCTAATCATTTGATAAGACGAGATTTTAACATTAAGATTTGAAATTCCTCCAAAAGTCTATTTTTATCATTGCAGAAATCTCCAAACTTAAGGTTAACAAGTAACCAATAAGGATTGTGGTTATTAATTTTGTTAATGTTTATTAATAACCACTCTTGCAGAATCCTTCGTAATTTATTTCTTTCTACAGCTTTTTTTGAAACTTTTTTGCTAATAGCAATTGCCACCCTAAATTTGTTTGATGTATTTGTGAGTTTATGGGATAAGAGGATTTCCGGATTTGATTTTGCTACTTTAAATGTCATTAATTTTCCATGAAATTTTATGGAATTTTTATGAATATAATTAAAAGTCCTATGACCTTTTAAACGCATATCTTTAGGTAAGGCCATATCTTATTTTGATTTAGACCGCTATCCTTTCTCTACCTTTTTGCCTTCTGCTTTTAATAACTCTTCTTCCCGTATGTGAACGCATTCTTACTCTAAAACCAGATACGCGTTTTCTTTTTCTTGAAGTACCGCCAAAAGTTCTTTTAGTCATTTTTTTTATTATCCCTAATTAATTTATCATTTAATCGATCACTATAGTCCAGCTTCCTAAATAACTTGAAACTGATTCCCCTTTATATTGCCCATATGAATGGAATTGAAATAGGCCAGTCTTATTTGGATTAAATACTTTTAAGACAATTGCATAACTTTCTTTATCATTGGGAATTGGTTTGTAGGGATAGATGTTTATTGAACGAAGGGATGATTCATCCGTATTGATTTCAATATCGGCTGGAATATCTTCTAAGCATTTTGTTCTATTTTCAAAGCCACCTATTCTTACCTTACAAAAACTTATTTTTTCTTTGTTTAGAGGAGATTTAAAAGGTTTAGGTATAGTTAGATTTATTTTTAAAAGTTCAGTTTGCCTATCAGCTGGCCTAAGGAAAAAATAAATTGTATTTCTTAATCTTTTTTGATTTTGTTTTTGCAGCCACTTTAATCTTCTAAATCCAGAGTCTTGGTCCCATTGGAATTCTAATCCTGCTTTAGCCTCTTGACTTTTGTAAAAGAATGGAGTTGAAAGTAAAATCGTAGGGATAAGTAAAAATTTTAAAATCTGAGAATTTAAAGCAACTTTCTTTGTTTGTTTTAACATTGATTAATTTTTTAAAGGACTAATTAGGTCTATCCAAATTTTAAGTGGAAAAATTGTTGTATTAAGGTTAACATCTATCTTTCCTTAATTTTGAAGCGCCTCTTAGGTAAGGATGCCTAATTGGGAAATTAGCGGGTAATAAAGCTTGTGCCATTATTCTTATACAATAATCGACATCATTCAAGACATTCATTTGTTGACAGTCTAGAAAAGCAACAGAATCAAGCCCATTACATTTCCTTGCAATTGAAGCAGGGAAACATGCATCCAAATCTTTTGTCGCAGTGAATGTAATTGACAATAAGTTTGTCTTGATCAAATTATTTCGTGAAATTAATTCATTAATTAATTCAACTACGGCAACTTCAATTTCTTTAACAGAATTACCAGATGCTGTCGTAGCACCTCTTATAAACGTAATTTTATAATCCTCTTTCATTTTTTTGTACCTATTGACTTAAGGCTTATATAACCAAAGTATTTTATTAGATGACTCAATCTCAAAAAAGATATTATTGAAAACTTTTTCAATAATTTTACTTCCAGGAATAAGTCCAAGGATTTTCTTTTTTTTCTTCCCAAATGTTATGGGCTGAATTTTAGGATCAATGTTAACCATTTTTGCAGCAATTTCCCTCGCATAAAATTCATCTCCAATTTCATCAACAAGACCTAATTCTTTTGCTTGCGTGCCAGTGAATATTCTTCCATCGGCAAATTTTCTTACCTCTTCCACAGATAAATTTCTTCCTTCAGCAACAGCTTCAGTAAATTGTTTGTAGCTTTCATCTATAAGACTTTGGAGCAGAATTCTGCCTTCTTCACTTAAAGGTTTATCAGGAGAAAGTATATCTTTAAATACACCGCTTTTAACAGTTTCGAACTTAATGCCAATTTTGTCTAATAATTCAGATAAATTATTTCCTCTAATTATCACACCAATAGATCCTGTGATTGTGCCTGGATTCGCAACTATTTTGTCGGAGGATACTCCAATGTAAACTCCTCCAGAAGCTGAAATGTTCCCAAAACTAGAAATGACTTTACATCCCTTATCTTTAAGTCTTTTAATAGCAGAGTAGATTTCTTGGCTATCTCCAACTGTGCCGCCAGGGGAATCAATTCTTACGATCAATGCAGGAAATTCCCTATCCTCTATTTGCTTAAGTGCTTTAAGGACAGAAACCCTTGTTGAACTAGTTATTGGCTCATCAATTACAATACGAGCTATTCTTTTTTTTGACTTTCGTCTAAAAGGCCAAATCATTCTTTTAAGATAAAACATAAACTTACTTTAAAAAGATTATCAGCAGACCTAATGAATTCAATCCTAAATTGGTTTTTAATGATACTACCGTTTGCACTTTGGGGCACTTCAATGGCAGCAATGACTCCCTTAGTCGCTAGTGCTGGTCCAGAGTTAGTCGCTTCTTTAAGATTATTCCCTGCTGGAATACTTGTTCTAATTACAACATATTTGCTTAAAAGAGATTTAAATATTTACAGGTGTGATTTGAAGTGGTTTTTTATTTTTACAATAGTCGACGCAACTTTTTTTCAGTTGTTTTTGACATATGGTATTGCAAAAACTGGAGCAGGTCTTGGTTCTGTATTAATTGATTCTCAGCCTCTTTTGGTGGCAATTTTGGCAAGGGCGATTTTTGGGAATTTAATTAATCCAATAGGCTGGCTAGGCTTACTTTTTGGCTTGGGAGGAATAATACTGTTAGGGGTCCCGCAGGAATTTTTAGAAAGTTGGTGGTTAATGTCTGATAAGGCTATTAGTGATGTTGCTTTTAACTTTGGAGAACTTTGGATGCTTGCGGCTTCTCTCGCAATGGCACTAGGAACTATTTTAATTAGATTCACCTGTACTAAAAGTGATCCAGTTGCAGTTACGGGATGGCATATGGTTTTAGGTAGTGTGCCTTTAGTTTTTAAGCATTGCTTACAATCAAATTTTCAAATTATCCCAAACTGGTCAATATTTGATTGGGGTCTAATGTCATTTGCAAGTATTTTTGGAGGAGCTTTAGCATATGGATTGTTTTTCTACTTTGCCAATAATAAAGAAATAACTGGATTTAGTACTCTTGCATTTTTAACTCCTGTATTTGCTCTTCTCAGTGGAGGTGTTTGGTTAGATGAAAGACTTACTATTGTTCAATGGGTAGGGGTGGTTTTTGTTCTTATTTCTGTATTTTTTGTTAGCCAGAGAAGATCTTTATGGGAAAATAAATATTCAGACAATACTATCTAATTAGAGTATTTGTGGTAAAAGTCTAAATAATGCATATAGTTTTGATTAGTACTCCAATAGGTTTCCTAGGAAGCGGCAAAGGTGGAGGAGTTGAATTAACTTTAAACTCTTTAGTTTCAGGTTTGCTTTCTTTAGGTCACTCTGTAGAGGTGATAGCTCCTAGAAATTCTAAATTATATAAAAGCAACGAAAAAGCAAAATTACATTTTGTAGAAGGTGAAGATCAAATTAGTTGGCAGCATCAAAATTACAACTCTCCAGTAACTATCCCCGACAATTCGCTTCTTGCAGGCATGCTTGAGAAGGGATTAGATATTGCTAAAAAAGCAGATGTATTGTTGAACATGTCTTATGATTGGTTGCCTATTTGGATGACACTAAATGTAGAGATACCCATAGCACACATTATAAGTATGGGTTCTGAAAGTTCGGTGATTAGTAATTTAATCTCAAAGGTATATGCTAAATATCCAGATAATTTTGCTTTTCATTCAAAAATACAAGCTGATGATTATCCATTTATAAAAAAACCAACAATTATTGGTAATGGGTTTAAATTAGATAACTATACTTTTCAAGATAGAGTGAAGGGACCCTTAGCTTGGGTTGGAAGAGTTGCGCCGGAGAAAGGTTTAGAGGATGCTGTGTATGTAGCAAATGAACTTGGCGAAAAATTAAATGTTTGGGGAGTTATAGAAGATGCTAGCTATGCCTCAAAGATAGAGCAATTATTTCCTAAAGGAACTATAGATTGGATGGGTTTTTTATCAACCGACGAATTACAAAAAGAACTTGGTAAATGTAGGGTGTTGCTAAATACCCCGAAATGGAATGAGGCATATGGGAACGTAATTGTTGAAGCTTTAGCCTGCGGTGTGCCAGTTATAGCTTATAAAAGGGGAGGGCCTAGTGAAATTATTCAGCATGGACAAACAGGGTATCTTGCTGATCCTGATGATAAAAAAAATCTGCTTTTCTATGTAGAGATTATTGAAAAAATAAAACGTAGGAATTGTAGAGAATGGGTAGAAAAAAATGCTTCCACAGATATATTTGCTAACAAGGTTGTGAACTGGCTTAATAAGGTAATTAATTAATATAATTAAAATTAATATATTAAATGATTCTGTTTAACACAAAAAAAAGGCTCATAACCTTATTGGTAGTGCTAGTTTCTGGGATCATTATATTTATTTTAGGTTTAGGCAGTACAGGACTAGTGGATGAGACTCCCCCTTTATTTGCCGCTGCTGCAAGGGCAATGAGTGAATCTGGTGACTGGTTAACTCCAAAAGTTAATGGAATGTCCCGTTTTGACAAGCCTCCATTCATATACTGGCTAATGGGTTTTTTTTACTCATTACCGAAAAACGACATTTGGGATAGTTTCGGGACACTCTCAGCAAGACTGCCTTCAGCTTTGGGATCATTATTTTTAATGTTAATGATTGGAGATACGTTGTTTTGTTGGCCACAGAAGGGTGATAAGCAATTTATCACTCCACTAGTTGGATCATTAGGCTTCGCGCTGTCTCCATTAATAATTATCTGGAGTAGAACTGCGGTGAGTGATGCTCTTTTAACTGGAACCTTAGGGATCAGCCTACTTTTGTTTTGGAGAAGAATGGCAAGTGAAAACAATGATCAATGCATTTCCGCGTGGTTTTTTTTAGGGTTAGCAATTTTAACTAAAGGACCTGTTGCATTTGTTTTGGCAACATTGACTCTTGCATCTTTTTTATTTAGTCAGAAGGATTGGAAAATTTTGCTCTTCAAGATAAAACCTAAGAAAGGTTTTTTAATAACAATATTAATAAGTTTCCCATGGTATATATTAGAACTCTTAAAAGAAGGGAAGCCTTTTTGGGACAATTTTTTTGGTTATCATAATCTTCAAAGATATACCTCTGTTGTAAATAATCACGCAGAACCATTCTGGTTTTTTCTTTACATAATGATATTGGCTTCATTACCATTCACCCCTTTTTTATATCACGGAATATTTAAAGCTTTAAAGGATTTTTTGAAAAGTTCAAAAGAAGGTAGCAATTTTTCTGAAACCCTTTATACATATTCTTTATGTTGGTTAATATCAGTTTTAATCTTCTTTAGCATTTCTGCTACGAAACTACCGAGCTATTGGTTGCCAGCTATTCCAGCAGCGGCAATCTTAATCAGTAACAGCTTTATAAGCTTAAAAAATGCAAATAAAAGCTATTTCTATTTATGGCTTTTTAACATTTTAATTTTGTTTGGGTTCTCAATAGCATTCTTTTTCTCAAATATTTGGTTGCGTTCAATAAATGATCCTGAAATGCCTAATCTTCTTTCTGAATTAGTGAGCTCCGGGATAATTTTCAAAGCCAAATTATTCTTCTCTTCATTTACACTGATTGCAATAATTTTATTTTCTTTAAAATCCAAAAATATCCTTCTTTATCTTCAAATTTTACTGTTAATTGGACAATCTTTTTTGATGTCGCCAATTAGAAAAGTAGCAGATAATTCTAGGCAATTACCTTTGAGGAATATCTCAAAATTAATTTCAGAAATTCGAGAGGGGAAGGAAACTTTAGCAATGATTGGGATAAGAAAACCGTCTTTGCATTATTATTCGAGACAAATAGTTTTTTATGAACCAAATACTAAAGAGGGATTAATTAATCTTACAGACAGGCTAAATACTGATAGGAGAGAAAATTATCAGGACCAACCTGATTATGAATACAAATCGTTATTGGTCGTAATAGATGAATACTCCTCGCGCCAAGAGCATTGGTCAAATATTAATCATCAAAAATTGGGCGAATATGGGATTTATAATTTATGGCGAATTCAGAAAAGTGATTTAAATAAATATTCGGAACTTTTAGTAAATAGTGGTTATAAATCTGACTGGGAAAATAGAAAAGTTGAGAAATTTTAACAAAGTCTTTTTTTTATAATCGCGTTTTTTAGATCATCAAGGCTGCACTTACTAGGGATTTCAATTTCATTTAAGTCTTCGAGTAATGCGAGATCAATAACAGAATCTTCGGCTAAAAAACTAAAAACTTCATTAATGCTTATGCCCATATCTTCAGCCATCTCTGAGATTAGCCTTAGAGTCTCCCTCCTCACAGAAATCCTGAGATCTATAGGGATATATTCATTTTCAGGATTTGCTGACTTCATATTTTAAATCTTAAGACATTATGTATTTATGAGGATATTATCTTTACAATATTCATTAATCATGCGTTTGGTCTCTAGATTTTCACTTCAATGCATTCATAAGAACTTTTAGGAGAGGAATTGTAAATATTGAAATTAAAGTTGTTGTAAAAAGTATTTTAGAAGCGATTTTTTGTTTTATGTTATAAGCCTCTGCCATTAAAATTGTTGATATTGCTGTTGGGGTTCCTGCTTGTAGAATTAATGCTGATGATTGATAAAAATCAAAATTTAAAAAGTTGATGATTAAAAATACAATAAAAGGAAGAATAAATAATTTTAATAAAATTGAAAATTTAATTTCTTCATTCAGATCAAAAATTCTATTCTTTTGATTCGTTATTATCCCAAGTCTTGTTCCTACAATTACTATTGCCAAAGCAATAACTATTCTTGCAGGAACCCAAAGGTAATTGCCTAATATCTCATTTATTTGGAAAAAATATGCCAAAAGTACTCCAATGATTCCTCTTGATGCAGGGCTATTTAGCAATGCTTTTAATAAGCCTTCTATATTTGGGAAGTTCTTTTTCGCTGATTGATCTTGAAGAAAAAATGGTCCAAATATCCAAGCGAATAGGGTTGTTCCTAAATCAAATCCGATAGTGAAGTTAATGGTTGTTGAAGGCAAAAGAGCTATCGCAATTGGTATTCCAAGGAATGATGTATTGCCTATTAGACCTGCAAGTTGCAAAGTGTAATTTGGCAGCCTATTTTTAAATATTGGTAATGTATTAATTAGAACTATTAAAAATCCAATTATTGAGAATGCTAAAAATGCACTTTTGATAAGGTTTATATCTATACCTTCTTTTAACAAAAGACCCATTACACTTAATGGAATGCCAAATCTTATTAAAGGTCTTGCAATATATGTAGAAATCTTTTGATTTTTTTTTCCAAGAAAAAAACCAAAAATTAAGAAAGGAATAATATTTATAAAAAGAGAGTAGATGGTATTTATTAAATATTTAATAAAGCAATATTAACTTGTCATAGCAAAGTTAAAAGCGTTTTTATTATTCATAGATAATTTAAATTATTTTCCATATTGCTTTATCAGGGATTAAAGGAGATTTGTATAAATCTTCTGGTTCTTTAGTCAAAACTCTCCAAGTTGGGACTCTACAAGTGACATAAGCAGGACTTTCTATTAAAACCCCTGGTTTTTCATCAAAAGTACAAGTAAATCCTTCTTTCCAAAAACCACCATTGTTAAGGCTCCCTTTAAACCAAACCCAGCATTTTGAAGTTTTCAAGATCAGCAAAATTTACTTATATGATAAATGAGAATTTAGTAATATCTATAGAAATTAATAATAGGGTGATTATTGCTTCCTCAAGGTTATTGAAAAATATATTTTTGAAATTAATATCAATGAATTTAATAATAGTGTAATTAAATTAGCTATAAATATTGGTGTAGAGGAAATTTTATAACCGTAAATAATCCAAGACAAAACTCCGATAATAAACATTATTAATGTTGTCAAAGAAACATCATCTGCCTTTTTTGTTTTTAAGGTCTTTATCAATTGAGGTAAAAATGCGGCTGTAGTTAAAATTGCTGCAAAATATCCAAATATGTCTACATTCATAAAAAGCCTTTTAAAAACTATTCTTTCATTAAATTAGATAAAAATTCTAAAGGGTCCCTCATGTTTGAAGAATATCCCAGCACATCACTAGAGAAAAATTTATAAATAACTTGATTTTTATCATTTAATAAAAAAGAAGCCCCTCTTTGCGGAAGGTATTTTTCATTAAGAATATAATCATCCCAATTTTTTATTATTTCATTCATATTATTTAACCTAAATGTCGCAAGTTCAAATGGTCTTAAATAACCATCGCCAAAAAACTTCCTAAAAGAATTACCTGAAAACTTTAGTATTTTTAAAACGTCAATTTTGTCAAATTCTGAATAGATTTGCTTTGCTTTACGGTCTCCTGTGTAACCCCTAATAACTTCTCTGATTGTTTTGAAAGAATTTATACCTGATAGCATTAAAAGCATATTGATCCAACCCCCTAAACCTATATCTAAACCTTTTGAGACTTTTAAATCATTGTGAATTTGATTGTCAGAAACAACTACTAAATTGTCTTCATTAAAGCCAGTAAAGTTACAGAATTTTTCTTTCCCATTTTGGTTCCCTATTGCAATGGCAAAAACATCTAAATTTTTATCTGGATGATTATCTAAAAAGTTTTTTAAATTTATTGCATATTCAAAACTATCGAAATCTCCCAATAATCCAAATAAAACAATTAATTTAAAATCCCTCCTACCTTTTAATTTAAATTCTTCTACAAAATTATTGATTTCATTTTGAATTTTGTCAGTCACGATGTTTGAAATGTTTTTTACAAATTATTCCCAAAAAAAATCTTACGTTAATTAGTATAAAATTTTACATGAAAAAGTTTTTAAAGAAATTAATTTAATGTTTTTAGATTTTATTATTTTAAGGTAAACAATTTGAAGTTATGACCGTAGGAATTTATTACGCAACTACAACTGGAAAAACAGAAGATGTAGCAGATCGTCTTCACAACTTTATTTCTTCAGCAGAAGCACCTAAAGATGTATCTGATGTGGATGATCTTTCAGAATTAGAAGGTCTTGATGGAATTATCTGTGGGATACCCACCTGGAACACAGGAGCAGATGAAGAAAGATCAGGAACTGCATGGGATTCTATCCTAGAGGATATTGGGGAATTAAGTTTATCAGGCAAAAAGGTTGCAATTTTTGGCTTAGGAGATTCTTCTACCTACACAGAAAATTATTGTGATGCCATGGAAGAACTACATAGTTACTTCACCAAAGCAGGCGCAGAAATGGTTGGTTATGTAGATAAATCTTCTTATACTTTCGATGAGTCTAAGAGTGTCATTGGGGAAAGCTTTTGTGGATTACCTCTTGATGAGGATAGTGAATCTGATTTGACTGATTCACGTCTGGAAACATGGGCTTCTCAACTAAAGGGCGAAATTCCTTCATTGGCGTAAGCTTTCAAAGACAATACTTTCTTTGTTTGTAACATTTGTTCCTTTGAAAGTTGTTTTATTTACATAAGTAATTAAATCTGTAAAGAACATGTAAAAAAACATACTGATCAGCAATATGCTCAACTTGCTGTTTATTTAAATCAAGTGTTACAAACTTACGGAAAATCTGATGTCACCTATGACTGGTTCGCAGGTAATTCTGGTGTTGTAGGACGTTCAGGTAAATTCATAGCTGCTCATGCTGCTCATGCAGGACTAATGATGTTCTGGGCAGGTGCTTTTGGATTATTTGAATTGGCTCGATACGACGCCAGTATCCCAATGGGTGCTCAGAAGGCAATTGTTTTACCTCACCTAGCAGGTATTGGAATTGGTGGAATTGAGAATGGAGTTATTACAGAACCATATGGAATTGTTGTAATTTGCACATTACATCTAATTTTCTCAGCTGTACTTGGTGCAGGTGGCTTATTGCATTCCAACAAATTTGCAGGAGATCTTGGAGACTATCCAGAAAATAGTAAGCCACAAAAATTCGATTTTGAGTGGGATGATCCAGATAAATTAACTTTTATCCTAGGACATCATTTGATTTTCTTAGGTCTTGGTGCAATTATGTTTGTGGAGTGGGCTCGTATACATGGAATCTATGACCCAGCAATTGGATCTACAAGACAAGTTGTTTACAATTTAGATATAGCTGCTATATGGAATCATCAATTTGATTTCTTAAAAATAGATAGTTTAGAAGATGTTATGGGTGGACATGCTTTCCTAGCTTTCCTTGAAATAATTGGTGGAGCTTTCCATATTGCTACAAAACAATTTGGAGAATATACAGAATTTAAAGGTAAAGGTTTACTTGGAGCTGAGGCTATCTTGTCATACTCAGTAGTTGGTGTTTCTTATATGGCTTTTGTAGCCGCTTTCTGGTGTGCTTCAAATACAACCATTTATCCAGTTGATCTATATGGAGAGCCGTTAAAGCTCCAGTTTGAGTTTGCCCCTTATTTCATAGATACAGGTGATTATGGAACAGGTGCTTATAGTTCAAGAGCTTGGCTTGCCAATGTTCATTTCTACTTAGGGTTCTTTTTCTTACAAGGTCATCTATGGCACGCACTAAGAGCTATGGGATTCGACTTTAAGAAAA
The DNA here is from genome assembly GCF_000759855.1 of Prochlorococcus marinus str. MIT 9107. Classification (GTDB taxonomy): domain Bacteria; phylum Cyanobacteriota; class Cyanobacteriia; order PCC-6307; family Cyanobiaceae; genus Prochlorococcus_A; species Prochlorococcus_A marinus_N. The sequence continues at coordinate 61,275 of NZ_JNAI01000002.1, read as the reverse complement.
TTGGTCAAGCATTTGACAATATAGAGAATACAAAAATTAGTCAAAACTAATTTAATTTTGTAAAAAAAAGCCTCTCTTCTAATAGAGAGGTTTTTTTTTGTAGAATTAACCTATAAGTTAAGAAAATTAATGGAGAATCTAACAGAAATTAATTATAAGGAGATTTTTCGAAAGGCTTATGAAAATAGGTATAACTGGAACGATGATTTTAATGGTTATAAAGGTAAATGTATTTTTTCGATAAATGAACATCGACATGAAGGCCAATTTGTCTTAGGGAAAGACTTTAAACCTCATATCCAAAAAATAGATGATGACAAAATTATTAAAAGTATTGCCTCTCAATTATTTGAAGTATGTATACACAGGGTAAAAAGAGAATTTCAATCTGTACATTCAGAGAATAATTTTAATTTACTTAATAGTTCTGAAAGTGGGATTTTAATGAGTGTATCTGGCAAGAACAATGGAGACAAATATAGAGTCAAAAATGGATGTATTAATATGGTCTACCGAAAAATTCATGGAATTATAATTGAAATTTTTATCGAAGAATTCTTTGATACTGGAAGTGGCATTCTCAGTAAAAGATATACAAGTCAACAAATTGATCCAAATACTCTCAGGCCAAATTCTTTGAAATTGGAATATGAAGACAGCTTTACTAGAATTGGGTCTAAAAATATTTGGATACTTAATTCAAGATCTATTAAATACCTTAATAACAATGGTAAAGAGGAAAAACAAAAGTTTATATTTGAAGAATTGTCATTATTAAATTAATACCTATAAAAATTTATACTTAAGATCATTCGATCAGATTTTCCATAAATTAAGTTTTTCATTCAACTAGTCGAAAACCTTTGTCAAGTAGTTTTTGATAAAGTAGCCTAGCTCTGAAAGCAAGAATTTGCTCCTCATTTTCATTACTAATTACATGAAAGTAATTATTGTCTAATTTGTTTTTACTAAAACATACATTTGCTTCACCTAATCTTAAGGTCCAGTTTGGCGCTTTTGCTAAATGTTGGTTAGGGCCAAGATCCCAAGGACATTTTTCAGGATATTTTTCTCTTTTTGAACCCATTGAATTTTTATTACTATCCAATTTTAAACAATAATTGCAAGTTAGGCTATGAAGTCAATTTTCTGAAGATATTTGTAATTTATTTTGAGAATTATATTTATTCTTTACATGCAATTAAACAATAAAAAGGATCATTCTTTAAAAAAGGCAAGAAGTTAAAACTTTCATTATTAAATTTTTTTATTATCTTAGGTTCTTTAAATCCGTTTGTAATTAATACTTTTCTTACGTATTTAAGTCTCTCCTCTTCATTCGAAGTAGTCCATATATTGGGTGCTTTATGCCAAAAAGCTCTATTTGAAAAAGAAACGATAATTTTCCCTTCATTATTTAGGATTCTTGCGATTTCTTGAGTAAGGTTTTCGGGATATTGTAAGTATTGCCATGCTGCGACCATTAAACAACAATCAATGCTTCCACTATCTAAAGGAATCTCTTGTTTTAGATTAAAATTCTGAATCCAAAAAGAATTGAAAGATTTGTTTCGTTCTAATTCAACTCTATTTAAGCCATGACCAATAATTTTTTTGTATTTTTTTTCTGAGGGTAGATAACTATCCCAACTAGACATTAAATCAAGAACAATAGAGTGATCTATGATTTCTTTTTTATAAATAGAAGATAAATAGTTTCTGAAGTTTGCGTCTAAATGATAAACAAATTTTGGATCAGAATAAAAAATTTCATCATTGCTCTCGTCAAGTTTTTGTCTTTGATAATTGCTTAAAACTTCCAAAACATAAATTTTGCTTATATCAATTTAATTAAAGAATTCCTTTTTTGGGTCTAAGAAATAAATATTTTTGATAAATAAGTTTTTTAAAACGCAAAATATTAAGTAGACAATTAATCAAAAAAAGCTAGATTATTTATAAACTATTCTAAATAATATGATTATCTTGCAAAGAAGTAAAAAAACTTGGTCAAGAAATTCACTTTTTAATCCATATACAAATGGAATAAGTTCTTACGATTTGGCATATTTATCTTCAAAAAGAGGAATGAGAAAAAAAAAGATTCATTTGAAAAATGATTCTAAAAAACATTTTTTTGCTGCCTAAATATGCCTTTTGTTAATATTTCGACTTCAATTAAAGTAAAAGATAAGAAAAAATTACTTCAAGAAATTTCAATATTAATTTCAGAGCTAACGAATAAACCAAAAAAGTTTGTGATGGCAAAATTTGAAGACGAATCGAAATTAATTTTTGACAACGAACTTCCCTGCTGCTACTTAGAAATAAAGTCGATAGGGTCCTTAAATCCCTCTGAAATGGTGCAGCCAATATGCAATTTTGTTTATGAAAAGATTGGTATCCCAATAGATAAAATTTATATTTGTTTTGAGGATGTGCCTGCAGAAATGTGGGGATGGAATGGGAGAACATTTGGATAATATTTATATTTAAAAAAATTAATTAATGGAGATTAAATCTTTACTTGATTTATCTAGTCATAGATCTGCACCTCAACTAAGTGAAAGGCAAACAATAAAACTGCTTGAAGAGCTAGAAACTAATATTCAAAAAGCCGATTGGATGACAATTGGAATTATGGCGGCAAGTGACTATGAGGCTATAGAGGCATTAAAATCAATCTCTAGAAAATATATCTCAATTAAATTTAGGGACTTAGACTCTTTACATGCTGATGGAAGTGTTTTTTTAAAAGGTAATCAAAAAACTGGAAATGTTTTCATAAGATCTGAGAATTGTCTCGGGGAAGGGATTTTATTAACATGTCAACATGATAAGGAATCAGTAGAGTCGTTCACTTATGGACCATTCCCACTAGATTTTTTCACCTATTAAATAAAATTGTAATTTTTGCTTGATCAATAATCTTGTAACTTGAGACTTTCTTATCATGACTCCTTAAGAAGCTAAAGTTGATAATAATTCTTGTCATTCTCTATATTATTTTTAATTAATTATCACGACTGCAAATAATTAATATTTTCAGCAATAGAAACAAAATTTTCTTTAAAAATATTTATTTTTATTCTTCAGAGAAGCTTTGTTATTATTGACAAAGGTTTGATTTTTTAATCTTCAACTTTCTAAAAGATGTTTTTTCAAGACATAATTCAAAATTTAAATAAATTTTGGTCAAAAGAAGGATGCTTAATTCTTCAGCCCTATGACACTGAAAAAGGTGCTGGGACAATGAATCCTCATACTTTTTTAAGAGCTATCGGACCAGAACCATGGCGTGTTGCTTACGCTGAACCATGCAGAAGACCTACAGATGGAAGATTTGGAGATAATCCAAACCGGGCACAGCATTATTTTCAATATCAAGTAATTATTAAACCTTCACCAGATGAAATTCAAGAAAAATATTTAGCCTCTCTGAAATTTTTAGGAATTAATCCTCAAAAACATGATATAAGATTCGTAGAAGATAATTGGGAGTCTCCTACCCTTGGGGCTTGGGGAGTAGGTTGGGAAGTTTGGTTAGATGGAATGGAAGTAACTCAATTTACTTATTTCCAACAATGTGGAGGTTTGGACTGTAATCCAATCCCCATCGAGATAACTTATGGAATTGAGAGAATAGCCATGTTTTTGCAAGATAAAGAGAGTATTTGGGATTTAGATTGGAATAAAGATTTCAATTATGGGGATATATGGCTTCAATTTGAGAGGAATCAATGCTCGTTTAACTTTAACGAGTCAAGTCCTGCAAACATGAAAAAGCTATTCGCTATTTATCAAGAAGAAGCAAATTCTTTAATCAATAAAAAACTTGCGCATCCCGCCCTAGATTTTGTACTTAAATGCAGCCATTGTTTTAATTTGTTAGATGCGAGAGGCGTTATTTCAGTAACAGATCGCGCGCAATATATAGAAAATATTAGACAACTAGCTAAAAAAGTGGCATCTGTATGGATAGAAGAAAGAGAGCTTTTAAAATTCCCGTTATTAAAAGGAAAAAAATAACCTAACTATGCAATTACGTATAATTTGTCACACCGTTAGGAATCTAATATTTCTTTTTTGAATTGTAACTCTCGATACAATAGATAAGCTCATAATATATGGGCTTTTTCCGTGTGAGGTAAAATGAAACTTTTCCAAAAAATGTTGGTTGCTACTGCTGCAGTGGGCTTTGTTGCTCCTCTAGCCGCACAAGCTTCCGACGCAATTAATCTTGAAGGGATGAACGACTACAGTAGTAGTAGATCATCTGCTAAAAGATTTGACAGTAATACATTCGTTAACGAAGTTAATGAAGATCTTGCAGTTATCAAAGGTCGTCTTGATGGCCTAGAAGCTAAGCAAAACAATTTTGAAGCTGGTAGTTTCTCTGATACTACTACTCTTGATGGTAAAGCTTACTTTACTATAGGTGCAGTTCAGTATGATGAAGATGCCCCTACAAGAGGTCTTTCCAGAAAAGAGACTGTTCAAGCAAGTTACACCTACCAAATGAATCTTAATACAAGTTTCACAGGTGATGATAATCTTTACGTAAGAATTAAAACAGGAAACCATTCTGATTGGTCTGTTAATAAGACCTATGGTTCTTACCTAAAGTCTGGTAATGGTAATGGCGACACTCTAAAAGTTGACAAAATTTGGTACGAATTCCCAGTAGGTGATAGTAATACAGTTTGGGTTGGACCTAAGATTGAGAACTATTACATGCATGGTGCTACACCTTCAATTTATCAGCCTGTAACAAAGCAATTTACACTAGGTGGTAATGGTGAAGCTTATGGTGCAAGTACTGATACCGGTTTTGGTTGGGCTTATAAAGGAGACGGTGGTCTTTCTGTTAGTTCAAACGTAGGTACTAAGTCACATACTACTACCTCTGGAACCAACACTGGTCTTTTAACTGACGACAGTAAAACTAGCTGGGCTACTCAAATTGGTTATACAAAACCAAATTACTCTGCTTCACTAATTTATAACATTAAATCTAACGGTTGGAGTGATACTTACTATCATGCTTCAGGTCATGAAGGTACTTGTAAGTCTGGCAAAACATGCGACAACTTTAATTCAATAGGTTTAAGAGGTTGGTGGAGACCTGATGATGCAGGTACTGCTGTCCCCGCAATTTCTCTTGGTTACGATGTAACTACTTACGAAAATGCAACTTCATCTACTGAAACTTCTAATGCTTACTTTGTCGGTCTTAACTGGATGGATATATTCCAAGCAGATGATAAGATCGGTGTAGCATTCGGTCAGCCTACAAGTAACGAAGACGCAGCAAACGATCCATTTGCTTATGAAGCTTATTATTCATTCAAGCCTAATGACTCAGTCACAGTTAAGCCTGCTATCTTTGGTGGATCTGACAGAAATGGAACAGCTGGTGCCGATATATTTGGTGCATTAGTTGAAACTACATTTAAGTTCTAATTGAATTTAATACCAATAAAAAACGCCCTAAAAGGGCGTTTTTTTTTTGCTTTAATAAGTTTTTTTTTTTTGCTGAGTAATTTTATTTATTTACCAACAATTTTCCCCCTCTCCAATAGGAATACAGGTACTAGATTTTGCAGCTTCATCAGCTAACTTTTGTGCTTCCGCATCTAGTACAAAATCTGCATTGATATCCATGTCGGTGTTCCATTCTTTAAGGCCACCCATATCATTCTCTCCACTATTAACAGATGAAGATATCGCTATTGCGCTAGTGGCTGCGATAAATATTCCAATTGAACTCTTTTTTGGCATTTCAAACTTATATCGTTAAGTTTATTTTAAATATTTTCAAAACAATTTTCTATTTAGTGTATAAAATGTTTCTTTAATTGCCAAGCAATCTTAGGAAATTTGAGTATGACTTAAAAATAAGATCTAATTCATCTGACCTCCCATTTTTTGCAAGCAAACCTCTTGCCCCTGCATCAAGATCAAATAGATATTCCCTCTGTTCTATTGATTTAACATAGCTTTCAATCCAGCCAACGCATACTATCCTTTCTCCATTTTTAATTTCTTTAACTGAATGCAAGTATGTGCTTGGATAAATAATTATCTCTCCTGCATTTAGTTTGAATTCTTTTTCTGAACTCATCTCTTCAATAATGAGCTCTCCCCCGTTGTAGTTGCTTTTTTCAGTTAATGAAATAGTAAAAGATAAATCAGATCTTCCTGATGACATAAATGGATTGTCTATATGTCTGCCATATTGCATATTATTTAAAGATTTTGTAAACATAATTCCATGTATGCTCTTTGGCAGAGAGAAACTTTTTATTAGAGAGTTAGAAAGGAGTTTCTTTTTAATTAAATTAGAGAGTTTTTTTGAGATTTCTGATCCTCTATCTAATTGCAGATTATTTTTTACTTTTGATGCATGACTCCCAGCCGTTTTTTTTCCGTCTTCCCAAGGATTATTTTCTTTTTTTAAATTTGTAATAAATTGTTCAATTTCTTCTTGAATGAGAAGTTGGTGAGTTAAATAATTCATTTTGAGCATAAAAAATGATACAAATGTATGTATAGAAGATATCTTTTGGAATTCCTATGCTTTGGATATATATAAAGTAACCATAGATACTATTTGATAAAAGTGCAAAACCTAAGAAAATTAATTTATTCAGCTTTAACATTTACTTTCTTATTTAATTTAAATATTCCTGCAAATTCAACAGAAAGAGAGGTTAAAATTTATTCTGGAAGGCATTACAATACTGATAGAACGATCTTTAAGAAATTTGCAGAAGAAACTGGTATTAAAGTAAGACTTATTGAAGCTACAGGGATCTCTTTAATTGAGAGATTAAAGAGAGAAGGTAAAAATTCTCCCGCAGACTTAATTTTACTTGTGGATGCTGCAAGGATAACTAATGCTGCCAAAGCAGGATTACTTCAAAGCATAAACTCAACAACTCTAGAGAAAGATGTGCCAGATGGATTGAAAGATCCTTCTAAGCAATGGTATGCATTAACTAGAAGAGTGAGAGTTATGGTCGCTAATCCAAAAGTTGTAGATGTCAGTAAGATAAAAGATTATACAGATTTAGCTGATCCATCCTTAAAAGGAAAAGTATGCTTAAGAAATAGAAAAAGTCCATATAATCAATCCTTAGTAGCTAACCAAATAGTGAATAAAGGGGAATTAGAAACTAAAGCTTGGTTAAATGGAATGATTTCTAACGTTTCTCAACCTTTCTTCCCAGGAGATATTTCAATAATAAGGGCAGTTTCTAAGAAAAAATGTGGAGTAGGAATTGTTAATCATTATTATGTTGCAAGGATGTTGGATGGAGTAAATGGTAGAAGAGATGCTCTTTATGCGAAAAAAACTTCCGTTATTACTCCAAACCCTGCACATGTAAATATAAGTGCTGGGGGAGTAGCAAAATATGCAACAAATAAAGCTGATGCTGTTAAGCTTCTTGAATATTTAGCTTCTCCAGTCGGTAGTAAAGGTTTAGCTGCCCCTACCTTTGAACATCCATTGAAAGAGGTAAATCAAAACCCTATTGTTAAAGATTTTGGTGAATTTACACCCGATAAGGTTACAGTAGATGATCTTGGAGCTAATAACTCTCTTGCAATAAAATTAATGAAAGATGCCGGTTGGAATTAATGATTAAGATAAATAAAAGAACATAACTTTTTCATTTGATTTTGTAGATAATCAAGAAACATGGAGAGGTGGCTGAGAGGTCGAAAGCGAATGACTCGAAATCGTTTAATAGGAGACTATTCGTGGGTTCGAATCCCACCCTCTCCGTTTAATTATCTTCCTGTAAAGTGCTATATGGGCAATAATGTAGTCAAAATCTGTTTTTAAAGAAGTTGCTTGTCCTATATAGTCCAATATTTACTAGTTTATGCCTGAATGTGTTGGTGGATGTGTTGGTGGATATTTTTTAATGTGTTGGTGGATATTTAATTTACGAATTATGTGTTGGTGGATTCCTCAAGATCCATTGTTAATAATGAGGTGGTTCTGATTCTTCTGGAGGGAAATAGGTATCCTCATCATTACCTTTTTTCTTCTTTCTGAAATACTCTTTTGATGGATCTAATCAATAATTATCGTAATATAGATAAATCTTATAAAAATAAATTTCTCAAAAGTTTCCAAGTTCATGACATAATTTTTTTATGAATTATTCCATTAAAGAAAATATAATTTCTTTTAGTCAAAGTTGGGAATCTTATATTGCTCAATAAAAAGTTGAAGAAAATGGAAAGGAATATTTTAGGAATACAAAAGAACATAATGCTCACAAAATCTTCATAGACGATTTACCAGAAGTATTTATGTCCTTTTTGGATAATAAGAAATATACTATTAATTCATCTCTTGGTGAGGGAAATACTGCGGTGATCCCTTGGTTATGCATTATGCATAATCAAGTAACTGATTCTGTTACTGAAAGATTTTACTTTGAGCAAATTAATACAATAATAAGGGACTTTTACTCAGGTATTAATACTCTATTAATTTCAATTAAATAGGAGGATAATTAAGGAGTAGAGATATAGGAGGTTTTATGAAACTCACTACTCCGTTCACTGCTTTAAAAAATGCAACTTCAGATCTTTGGAGAATGCATGACTTTAACTATCAATTACCGAAAGATCTAAGACAAGATTATTGGGAAAAAGAATGCATAGACCATCCAACAAGTTCTCATTGCAAAGTTTACTAAATACAATATAAAATTTAAGGCATTAAAAAAGACCCCTTTCAGGGTCTTTTTATTGGTGACGACAGAAGGAGATCTATTTGTTAATCAGATTAAGAATTTTCCTAAAAATTAGTTTTGTTAGTAAATGTGATTACTCACTTCTTCAGATTTTACTAACGACTTTATTTTTAAGATAATTCAGAATTAATCTCGAAAGTTTAATTTCTGATTACTTAACTTTCTTTCCTGAAAGGTTAGAGAGTTAATTTCCTTGGTATTACAGACCATGGATTAGTGAAGATCTAGTTGGTCGACCTTGGTCGATTTCGATCACCAGAACTGTCGTGTTATTAAATTAATCGGTCTCGAAAATTTTGCATGAATCCTTAAGATTGATTTAATCATGATTAATTAAATCTTTAATCCTTGTTCAAGTAGACTAAATTGATCAGAAACTCCTCACACACTAATTTCTGATAATTAAACGCCCTGATTCGTAAGAATAAGGGCGTTTTTTTAATGAAACTAAGTCCTGTAAGAGTTAATTGGTATATGTGTCGAATAACTAACATTACCTAAACCCTTTCACAAAAAAGAAAAATGTGTAATAAATTATGGGTGTGTGTAGGAGAGGTTTTACTGAAATAGTGGAAACAAGGAAACACTTCATTTAGTAAAACCAGAAAAAGACCTCTAGAAATAGAGGTCTTTTTTTTGCAGTTTTATTACTTTTATTGACTTTCCTATATCGTTCCATGTGGTCCCTATAAATACCAAAAATGTGGTGGTGGATGTGGTGGTGGGTAAATATGAATTGTTCTAAAAATGCTTCCTATATGGTTCTATAACTGCCGTAGCGGGATAAGATGTAATTTCACCCTCTCCGTTTTTCTTTGTCTTCATACCTGTTCATACCTGTTCATACCTGTTCATACCTGTTCATACCTGTTCAGGGATGCTCAATCGGAAGGACACCCTCTCCGTATTTTTATATAGACAGAACGTAGTCAGGGATAGTTAAATTGTCCAAAATGAATGGTATCACACAGAAAAATCAGTAATCCAATTAATGGAGAACCTCCAGAGGAGTTAAAACCAATATCTCCAGTAATGCTGAATAGTTTAATGAGAACTCAAAAGTCTTCATCATTCCATTAATAAGAAAATGAAATCTTCTTATGACGATTATATTTCTGAAGATGATAACTTGATTTCTGGGCGCACTAAATTTAAAGAAAACAAAAAAAAGATCATAAAAAAAATTTAATATCTCTTATGACTTAAAGAAAGGAACTGCGAGTATTGAAAATGTTAATCTTTTACTGATTAGGGAATTGCCTGTCATTACAAAAAATATCCAAGAAAAAATCTCTAATTATAGACCTCCAATTTATCTTTACCAAAATTGGGATTCCATCGCTAAAGACACAAAGAGTGAATTTTTAGTTGGTGCGGAGGATTACGTTACTGAAGATTTTCTTTCTGATTTTTATACATTTGAACAAGAGGAAAATAGGTTAAGAATTGATTACCCAAATGCTACATTTACTCCATTTTTTGATGTAAAAAAAATCACAAAAGAGACTTCAATATTTTTAATAAGTTCTAATGATCAAGAAAAAGATACTTTAGAGATAAATACAACTCTTGAAATATCAATTGGGACATGTTTTGAAAAATGAATGAAAAATTATCCTTTAGTTATTAAGAAAAAAAGATAACTAAAATATTTTTTTAATTCATGATTAATCTTTTTGTTTTGTCCTTTAAATACACTTGCATCAGAAATCTATTTCCATTGGTATTTCTAAAATTAAATTCTTTATGCCATGTTTCTTGGCGGTTTCATGCATAACTTCATAGTCATGTTTACATTCTTCTTCTGTGGCGTCTTTATTTAATGGTTTACATGTAGACGCAAGCATTAATAACTCTTGGGATATTTTATTACTAACCATGATTTAAATTCCTCTTTGAATTGAAAACTAACAAATTTAACGTCAATTGTAAGCATTAGAAAAGACATCTAAAAAAAGAAGGATAAAATATTAAAAAATGAGTTTTAAGTGAGCGTTACTTCCACTCAATTAACTGAAAAATTAACTCTTTCACAATTAGAGGCATTCCTTTGGGAAAGTGCCGATATTTTGAGAGGCAGTTTAGATGCTTCTGAATTTAAAGATTATATATTTGGAATGTTATTTCTAAAGCATTTATCTGATGCTTTTGATGAGGAGCGAGAAAATGTTATTAAACATTACTTAGATACTGGTAAAACTCAGCAGCAAGCAGAACAATTTGCGTCAGAGGAAGATGAGTACGACAAAACATTCTTCGTACCTGAAATTGCAAGATGGAAAAATCTGAAAGACCTAAAACATGATTTAGGTTCAGAACTTAATAAGGCAACTGAAGCAATTGAAGAACAAAATCCTACACTTGAAGGTGTATTGGTATCCATTGATTTCAACATTAAAGATAAACTCGGCGATGGAAAACTGAGGGATCTTTTATCTCATTACTCGAAATATAGATTAAGAACTTCTGATTTTGATAGACCTGATTTACTAGGTGCTGCATATGAATATCTGATCAAGATGTTTGCTGATTCAGCAGGCAAAAAAGGTGGTGAATTTTATACCCCAAGTGAGGTCGTGAGATTATTGGTTGAACTTATAAAACCAAAAGCGGGTATGAATGTTTATGACCCAACTTGTGGTTCAGGTGGAATGCTTGTTCAAACAAGAAATTATCTAACAAGAAATGGAGAAAACCCTTCAAATCTTATGCTCTCTGGTCAAGAGAGGAATTTAAGTACTTGGGCAATATGTAAACTAAATATGTTTTTGCATGGAGTTCGTGGAGCAGATATTAGAAAAGGAGATACTCTTGGTGATCCACAACATATTGAGAATGGTGAATTAATGAGATTTGATCGAGTGATCGCAAATCCACCTTTTTCATTGAAGAAATGGGGTAGAGATATCGCTGAAGAAGATGGATATGGAAGATATAGATTCGGACTGCCTCCAAAAGATGCTGGCGACTTGGCATTTGTTCAACATATGATCGCTTCTTTAAATAATGAAGGAATAATGGGAGTTGTGGTTCCTCATGGAGTTTTGTTTAGAGGTGCTTCAGAAGGTGAAATTAGAAAAGGAATTCTTGATAGTGATCTTTTGGAAGCAGTTATTGGTCTCCCTTCATCACTTTTTTATGGAACAGGCATACCAGCAGCACTTTTGATTATCAATAAACAGAAAGATGCTTTTAAAAAAGGTAAGGTTTTATTTATTAATGCTGAACTTGAATATCAGGAAGGTAAAAATCAAAATAACTTAAGAGATGAAGATATAGAGAAGATAGTCAATTGTTTTAATTCTTACGTAGAAATTAAACGCTTCTCTAAAATTATCTCTTTAGAAGAAATTAAAGTGAACGATCATAATCTCAACATCAGAAGGTACTCAGATACTTCTCTGCCAACTGAGAATTTTGACGTAAAAGGGATATTGGATGGCGGAATTCCAATTAGAGAAATTGAAGATGAATATATACAAGAAGTTCTTGGTGGATTTGATTTAAGTATTGTTTTAGTCTCCAAGGATGAAGAATACATGAAGTTTAAAGATGAGATAATAGATAAATCTCAAATTAGACAACTTCTTGGAGAAGTATCTGATTCTGTTGTTGAGCAAGTCGAAAGATGGTGGGATAAATATGCAATTTCACTTGCTCAGATAAATTTTGAGGTGAGAGAATCTGAGGCGAAGATTCATGAATTCCTAAAGGACTTGGGATATGAGTGAATGGAAATCAACGACGCTAAAAGAAATTCTCTTTATTATTGAGAGCGGTTCTCGTCCTAAAGGTGGCGTCAGAATTGGAGAGAATAATAAAGGCGTGCCCAGTTATGGAGGCGAAAATATATCTATGAATGGTGAGATGTTATACGATAAAGTCCGAACGGTTCCTAATGAGTTTGCTTTAGGGATGACCAAAGGTATTCTTGATGATAAAGATGTTTTAATCAATAAGGATGGTGCAAATACTGGTAAAACTGCAATTTACAACAGACCAGTGGGGGAAAAGATTTCAACAATCAATGAGCATTTGTTTCGACTTCGTTGCAAAAATGGAACTGCAGATCAGGAATTTTTATTTCACTATCTCAACTCAGAATTAGCAAAAAAACAGATTTTGTTATTAATAACTGGTTCAGCCCAACCAGGACTTAACAGCAAATTTACAGAGTTTGTGAAAATTGAACTCCCCCCTCTCCCCGAGCAGAAGAAGATTGCTGAAATACTCTCTGGGATAGATAAATTAATTGAAAATATAAAATTAAAAATAAAGAAATTAGAAAAATTAAAAATTTCTTTAATTAATAATTTGATTCAAAAGGGTATAAAAAATTATATTTTTAAGGATTCTGAATTAGGAAAGATTCCTAACAATTGGGATATTGTTGATTTCAAAGATATCTTTAGCAAAAATACTTATGGTCCAAGATTCAATGCTAGTAATTATGCTCAAGACGGTAATGTTAAAACAATTAGAGGAACAGATATACTTGAAAATTTTAATATTAATTATGAACAAGTTCCGCTTGCAAAACTTGATACGGAGATGATCTCAAATCATTCTCTGAATCATGGAGATATCGTCATGATAACTACAGCTGAATGTGGTTGTTCTGCTGTATTTAATCAACAAAATATCCCTTATATATGTAGTGCATATGCTATTAGATTAGAACCTAATAAAAAAGTAAACTCAAATTTTTGTATTTATTTTCTTCAATCTGAAATTGCAAAAAGACAAATACAAAAGTTTGTTCGTAAAGGAACTGTTTCTAATTTGCCAGGATCAGATGTTATGAAAATCAGAATACCTTTACCAAAAATTGAAGAGCAAAATCAGATTGTTAGTTCTTTAAAAGCAATTGAGGAATTAATAAAATATTCTAGGAATAAATTAAAGGTTAATCTATTACTTAAGAACTCTCTTTCTCAAGATCTTCTTTCAGGTCATAAAAGGGTAAACGTCTAAATAATGTCTCAACCAGAATTCCTCTACGTTGAAAAACCAGCATTTTTGATAAAGATCTAACAAATTCATTACCTGAAAACTGCAGAGATCTTAATAAGGAATTTATCCCGATTTATCTTCAACAAAATCATGAAAAGAGTAAAGTCGCAGCGGGTTTAAGTTGTGGAAGTGAATTTATTTAATATGAATAATTCTTCAATAGTTCAGTATCTAAAAATTAAATATTGAGTATTGATAATATTTAATTTTATAAAAATATATTAATATTAGTAAATTACTTTTAAATCATATAATGATCAATAAAGAAAAACTACTCGACATTTTAAAATCTCCTTATATTAAATTCAAAAGTTTAAGTAGACCAAAACAAGTTGGAATTGCATTAGGGGCAATATTAATTATTCTTTTAGTTAGCAAGAATAATGATAAGAATTCATCAGGATCTCAGTTGAACAATACTTCAAGTGCCCAAACAAGTACAAACAGTAATCAAAGGAAAGCAAATTTAAATCTTGCACTAAGCAAAAAGACATTAAAATTGCCCTATAAAATTGGCGATTTGACTATTACTAAGATGAGAGCTTCTAGAGATTTCTACTATCTTCCCAAAAATGGAACAAATAAAGAGATTATATGGAAAGTTGATGTTGAGAACCAAACAAATTCAGAAATTTCTGCAGTGATCAATATATGTGATTCTTATTCAACCGCAGTTGGGAATGTACGTTTAGAGCAAGGATATCTTGCAGATTGCAATCCAATTAATTTAAGAATGCTTCCTTCTAGTATCTCAAAAAATAATAAGTTTGCTGTTTCAAATGCATGGTTTTATCGTGGTGATACCTTACAAATATGTATTCAAGGTCAAGGGTGCTTTCAGCAAACCTTCATAGATAAACCTTTATAGACTAAATTTTTTTGAGTATAAATTCGTCCAGTATCTACCCATATTCCTCGAGATGGAATTTAACCCTCTCATTATTTATATACAAAAAAATAATCGTCAGATATCTTCAAAAAGTTGAGAAATATCAGTTTTAGAGGTTTTTATATTTTGATCATGAGATCTTTTCCAATAATACCTCACGTTTTTGGAAGCTATATTATTGCCTCTTCAAAAACCAAAAACAAAGTAATCTTAATAAATACATTTTAGGCTCATTTTTTTATTATATTTTTCTTTATTTAATAATCGGGAATGTTTAGTGAAATTTATTCTTGAAGCATAATTTTCTTTAAAATTCATTTTAATTACTTTTTGTCTCACTGTATTGAGATATGAATTTAAACTGAAATGTTGAACTATTTAAAAGATTAGTCTTTTAACCTTAAGAATTATTATCTTGGAAAACTTCAGTTTGAATAATATAGTTTTTTTTGCATATAATTGGAAATTATCAAGCAATTCTTTGAAGTTATTAAAATGAGGTTGATATTTTACCTATTTGTATTCAGTCAATTATTTAATTTACTTGATGTTTTAGCAGAGAAAATTAATAAAGAACAAAGTGATAAACAAATTAAGTGGGAGAGGATAGATGACAAAGAATCAAATAATTTGAAAAATATTATTTGGAAATCATATAATGATGATGAGATTTATTTTGAAAGAAAAAATTACAATAATATAGATAATAGTTCAGATAAAAAATTATTTAATAAGAAAACAGAAAAAACTAAATTTATAAATCAGCAAGCAAATAAACAAGAATTACTCGAAATTTTACCACATATTCCTTTAAATAATTTCCTGGATTCTGGTGATTTTATTTTGTCCAGTAATTTGGTGTCAGCATTTAGTGGGGGTGCAGGCGGTGGAACTGGACATCAAAACTATGGACTTAAATTTCATTATGGTTTAAGCGATTACTCTTTGTTTTCACTTTATTTATCTGAGACTGATGATCCACTCTATAATTTGATTAATGGAGACTTGATTCCAAATAATTGGGCAAGTATTGCACTCGCTTATAAGAATCAAATTTTCAAGTCTGAAGATTCTAAAAATTCATTGGCTTTCTCAAGCTCCCTAGAGTATTGGGTTGTTAGTAGTGGAAATGGTAATAAAAAAAGTATTTATAACGAGACCGATAATTCGTTTGGCCATGATAGATACGAGAAATTTATTTATTCATTTTCTTTCCCATTCACTAGGCAATTAAATAATCAAATAAAATTCTCTATTGTTCCAGGAATGACTTTTATTCCAGACAAATTGGGAGATAAAAATATCGGGAAAAACTTTTACGGGAATAATTACTTTTTAGCGTCAGGCATAAACTTTGATATTGCAAATAATTTTCAATTGATCGGTTCATATACAAATATAGTTGGTCCTGGAGATAATAGCTTCGATGAAAATCTAAAGTTCCATAGGAATTCTATTTATAGCTATGGTTTTAATTGGGATGTGAATCCTATTATTGGCATTGAAGGCAAAATTACTAATGGATATGGAAGTACACCATCTACTTCTTTGTTAACAATTCCCTCAGATAATAAGCCACTATATTTCTTAGGTGGGAAATATAAACCTTCTTTGATTGATACTCAATTTGTTCCACTAGAAAAAGAAAATAAATTATTACTTTTTGGAGGATTGACGGTAAATAATGCATTATTCCCTGAAAGAGGTATTAGTCAGATAAATTTTAATTATGACGAACAAGGAAATTTATTTGCTTTTTATGGATACTCTTTATCTAATTTATTTCAATTAGAATTAAGTACTGGTTCTTTTAATGATACCAATTTAATCAATAAGGATAACTCCTCATTGCAAAGCGTATATTTGAACGAAAATACTTTTAATTATAGATTCGGAGCGAAGCTACTACTTTTTAGTCCTCAAAAGAATGATCTTTTTTGGATGACACTAAGAACATCTTTAGGAAGGAACGAAGGTGCAAACCATCAAGGATACATGTTCTCAGAATTAATAAATACTTTTAGGGTAAATAAATGGCTGGTATTAAATATTAGCCCTAAATATTTTTTTAGTGGGGTGGAAAATTTGGGAGGTCTTGGTATCTCAAGTAATATAAATTTATTGGAAAATTTACAGTTTATTCCAGAAATAAATACTTCATTAAAAAATAATTCTGATTTAAATACAACCTATGCATTTAGATATTCTTATGCAAAGGATAAGTCAGTTGATTTATATTATTCTAATGCTCCAGGTATTCAAGATATTGGACAACTTCTTGAAAATAATGAATTCAGATTTGGTATGAGGTTGAAT
This sequence comes from Prochlorococcus marinus str. MIT 9107, assembly GCF_000759855.1. Lineage (GTDB taxonomy): Bacteria > Cyanobacteriota > Cyanobacteriia > PCC-6307 > Cyanobiaceae > Prochlorococcus_A > Prochlorococcus_A marinus_N. The sequence goes on along the minus strand of NZ_JNAI01000002.1, from coordinate 44,280 downwards.
TTTTTATATTAAAGAAAATAAATTTAGTTTTCCCAAAATGGATCTGTAGTCAAAGAAACTTTTAATGAACATTTTTTATTACTTTTGATATCACTAATACAAGCTCTTATCGTTTCACCATTTACGTCTATTTCACAGGCTCCACAACTTCCTGTAAGACAGCCAGTCGGTATTTCTAAACCTGCTTTTTCAGCAGAAGAGAACCAATCATCTCCCTCTGAAACTAATGTTTCTTTATTGTTTGGCCATATTACTTTTATATTTGTTTCTTTCAACTTAAAAATGATTTGAGATTTAAATGTTTGTGGAATTCATTTGCAAGATTATCAATAATAGATTGTCTTTTCTCTTTATAAGATATTGATTTCTTATTTAATATTGGTAGATTTTTACTCTTACTTATTAAATTAAGATATTGCTCTCTCCAAATGTCATTTTCAAAGATCCCATGAATGTATGTTCCTGCAATAGTTCCGCCTTTATTATTTTCTTTGTACCAACCAAGATCTGAATCTTCAAAAATAGGATTAATCTTTAATGAACATTGGATGTCATCTAATACAGTTTGACCATTATGAATTTCAAATCCATTAATTTCTGATTGGCATGGCCATATAGATTTAGAGTTGATTTGACGTGTTAATTTTTTTTTAAAGAAAGTCGTTTTTAATGGCAGTAATCCAATACCGTTAATTTTTTGTTCAGAATAATTTTTGGCACCCTCTTTAAAATAAGGATCTTCAAGTGTAGTCCCTAACATTTGTAAACCTCCACATATTCCAATAATATTTCCTTCGTTATTTGAATAATCCCTTATATCTTGAGATAAGCCAGAGTTTTCAAGAAATTTTTGATCTTTAATCGTTTGTTTACTGCCTGGCAGAATAATGAAGTCATACTTACTTAGGTTTTGTGATTTTCTAATCCATTCAATTGATATTGTTTCTTCATTCTCTAGTGGATCAAAATCCGAGAAGTTACTAATAGATGGTAATTTTATAATTCCAACTTTGATTTCAGGATTTTTAGAAAGTGATTTTTTTTCTATTAAATCTAAAGAATCCTCTGGAGGAAATGAATCATTTAACCATGGAATAATTCCAATAACAGGGATTTGAGTCTTATTCTCTATCCATTTTTTCCCATCTTCAAATAATGAAAGGTCTCCTCTGAATCTATTTATAATAATTCCCTTAATAAGCTTCTTTTCTTCAGGCTTCATTAATTCAAGAGTACCAATTATTTGTGCAAATACGCCTCCCCTTTCAATATCAGTAACCAAAATGCAGTTTGCATTTAAATACTTGGCAACTCTTAAATTAGTAAGATCTCTATGAATCAAATTCATCTCTACCGGACTTCCAGCCCCTTCGATAATTAGACGGCAATTCGGATTACGTTCGTAAATAGACTTTAAACTTTTTTTAATTACTTCCCAACCAGGAATAAACCAATCTTTATAGTAATTTTTTGCGGTTGTGGTCCCTATGCTTTTGCCAAGGTGAATCAACTCGCTTGTTGAGTTTCCTTGTGGTTTTAATAAAATGGGATTCATCTCTGCAGAGGGATTAATACCACAAGCAAAAGCTTGAAGTGCTTGTGAATATGCCATCTCTCCACCTTCCCAATCAATCCAAGCGTTGTTACTCATATTTTGTCCTTTAAAAGGTATTGGTTCTTCTCCTAAATTTTTAAGAATCCTGCAAATAGCAGTAACTGTTAACGATTTCCCTGCTCCACTGGAAGTACCTAGGACCATTATTGGTTTCCTTATTTCATGTAATTTTGCTTCTAATTCCATTAGTAATTTATATTAATTTATAAATTTATTGATTATTAAATTGAATTATAATTTGGTAAAAAATTTGTGTTAATTCTAGCCTCTGCTTCTCAATCTAGAAAGAAATTACTAGAAAATTGTCAAATCGAATTTATCCAAATATCAAGTGACTTTGATGAAACTACTATTCAAGAAAAGAATATATTTAATTTAGCTTTGGAATTATCTTTTCAAAAGGCTAATAGTTTATCTGAAAATATTCAAAACATATCATTGCCCGAAGAATTTAATTATGGTCCTTTGGAAATACTTGGTTGCGATTCAATTTTTGAATTTAAAGGAGAAGCTTATGGAAAACCATCTAATAAAGAGGAGGCATTTATTAGATGGAAAAAAATGTCTGGAGAATTTGGATTTTTACATACTGGTCATACTCTAATAATTGGGCATTTTCATTCAACTTCCAAAATTTTTGAAATCACTGAAATAATAAAAAAAACAGTAAGTTCAAGAGTTTATTTTTCTAATTTGGAAGATTGGGAAATCAAGAGTTATGTAGATACAAATGAACCTTTATATTGTGCAGGAGGATTTGCCTTAGAGGGTATAGGAGGCAAATATATAGAAAAAATAGAGGGTTGTTTCAGTAATGTAATGGGTTTAAGTTTGCCATGGCTAAGAGAAAATTTATATAGATAATAAAATTGACAAAAAAAACCCTATCAAAAGATAGGGCTTTTTTTGATGAGATAGAAATTAATCTAAATCAGGCATTTCTAGAACTGGCTCACTCTTTCTGTCAATTCCTTTTTCGAAACCGGCAGCGGCTGCTCTAGCACGTCCAGCATGCCAAAGGTGACCGATGAATGTAAACCATCCTAGGAAGAACTGAGCTGCAGCTAACCATTGTCTTAAGTTGACAAAGTTAACAGCATTAGGCTCTGTAATGATTCCACCAACAGAGTTGATAGAAGCGTTAGGAGCATGAGTCATATATTCAGCAGCTCTTCTTACTTGCCAGGGCTGAATATCATTTTGGATTTTCTCAAGGCTTAATCCATTAGGGCCTCTTAAAGGCTCTAACCATGGACCTCTGAAGTCCCAAAATCTCATTGTTTCGCCACCAAATATAATTTCACCAGTAGGAGATCTCATGAGATACTTACCTAGACCTGTTGGTCCCATTGTTGAACCTACGTTGGCTCCAATTCTTTGGTCTCTCACAAGGAAAGTAAAGCTTTGGGCCTGTGAAGCTTCAGCGTTTGTTGGACCGTAAAACTCTGAAGGGTAAGCAGTGTTGTTAAACCAGATAAATGTTGAAGCAATAAAACTTGCTACACAAATCCCACCAAGTGCATAACTTAACAGTGCTTCACCGTTCCAAATGAATGCTCTTCGTGCCCATCCAAAAGGTTCGGTAAAGATATGGAATATTCCTCCAATAATTGCAGTTACACCCACATAGACATGTCCACCAACAATATCTTCAATGGAGTTAACACCGATTATTGAACCGGCTCCTCCCCATGGAGATCTAAATAGATAACCAAGAATAACTCTTGGATCTAAAGTTGGGTTAACAAGTCTGACTTCACCACCACCAGGTGCCCATGTGTCATATGCACCGCCAATAAAACACCAGTTAACTGACCATGCTAATGCACCTACACCTAGAACAATCAAATGATATCCAAGAATGTTTGTCATTTGATTCTTATCTCTCCAATCAGTAGAGAAAAATGGAAAATCTTCTTCGAGTTTTTCTGGACCTGCTAATGAATGGTAAATACCACCAAAACCAAGAACAGCAGAAGCTATCAAGTGAACCACGCCTGCCTGGAAGAAAGGCATGATATCAGTAACTTCACCACCAGGACCTATTCCATAACCAAACATTGCGACATGTGGCATACAGATTAAGCCTTGCTCCCACATTGGTTTATCAAAAGTAAAATGATTAACCTCAAAGAGCATCATTGCTCCCGCCCAAAAGACTATTAGTCCAGAGTGAGCAATGTGAGCTCCTAATAAACGTCCAGATAAATTGATTAATCTAGCATTACCTACATACCAGGCATAACCAGTTTCCTCAATACTTTGGTTTGGAGCTCTTAATAAATTATTAAAGGGCGTTTCCACGTGGAAGAACCTCCTCAGGGAATACAAAGTTTTCGTGTGGTTGATCCACAGAAGACATCCATGCTCGCATACCTTCGTTCAAAAGTATATTTTTTGTATAGAAAGTTTCAAATTCTGGATCTTCTGCTGCACGTATTTCTTGGCTTACGAAATCATAAGCTCTTAAGTTTAGTGCTAAGCCGACAATACCAATTGAAGATGTCCACATACCCATAACAGGTACAAATAACATCAAGAAGTGTAAGAAACGCTTGTTTGAGAAAGCAATACCGAAGATTTGACTCCAGAATCTATTCGCTGTGATCATTGAATAAGTTTCTTCTTCTTGTGTTGGATCAAAAGCTCTAAATGTCGAACTTTGAACCTTACCATCTGTATAGATACTTGTATCTTCATACAGTGTGTTCTGTACTGTAGCTCCATGAATAGCGCAAAGTAGAGCACCACCAAGAATTCCAGCAACTCCCATCATGTGGAAAGGATTTAAAGTGATATTGTGAAAACCTTGAATGAAAAGGATGTAACGGAAGATTGCTGCAACACCAAATGAAGGTGCGAAGAACCAACTATGCTGTCCTAAAGGATAAATAAGGAAAATACTTGTGAAAACTGCAATTACTGCTGAGAAAGCTAATGCATTGTAGGGTCTAATTCCAACAAGGCCAGCAATTTCAAACTGACGAAGCATAAAACCAATTAGGCCAAATGCTCCATGTAATGCAACAAAGTTCCAAAGACCTCCAAGTTGTAGCCATCTTACGAAACTACCTTGGGCTTCAGGACCCCATAAAAATAGAAGACTGTGTCCCATGGCATCACCAGGGGTACTTACAGCTGCTGTTAAAAAGTTACAACCTTCAAGGTATGAGCTTGCAACTCCGTGTGTGTACCAAGAGGTAACAAATGTTGTTCCGACGAACCAACCACCTATAGCAAGATATGCGCAAGGGAGTAGAAGTAGTCCGGACCAACCAATAAATACAAAGCGGTCGCGCTTTAACCAATCATCGAGGACATCAAACCATCCTCTTTGTGGGGCGCTCCCAACTGCGATCGTCATGAGAAATCGTTTTTAGCTTCGGGATACGCAGTGACTTTAACAAAGATTGAGAGTAATGTGGGGAAATATTTGTATATCTGAAATGCCTTGTAAAGCTTTCCTGACTTTTTTATTAAAAATTAGGTAAGAATACCCCCTTATTTTGTTAAATTATCTGAACTAGGCTCTAAAAAAAATAAAAATGAATTCAGACCTCACGTCTTTTGATAAAATCGAACAAAAAATTGGTGGATCAAGAAAAATTTCTAATTATATCATTGGTGGAATGCTAACGATTGGGGGTATTGGTTTTCTTTTGGCTTCTATATCTAGCTATTTAGGAAGGGATCTATTACCTCTGGGAAATCCTTCAACATTATTGTTTATACCTCAAGGAATAATAATGGGTGCATATGGAATAATAGCCAATTTATTGAATTTTTATCTATGGTATTTGGTTTACATAAACTTTGGGTCAGGAAGTAATTCATTTGATAAATCATCAAAATCTATAGAAATCAAAAGAAAAGGATTATTTAAAGAGATTGAAGTAAAATTGAATTTCGATGAAATTAAATCAGTTAAGTTGGATATAAGTGAGGGATTTAATCCTAGAAGAAGAATTGCTTTAGTACTCAAAGGTAGAAAAAAACCTCTCCCTCTAAGCGGAGCAGGTGAACTTAAACCACTACTTCAAGTTGAAGAAGAAGGAGCGCGTCTGGCTAAATTTTTAAGTGTTAATTTGGAGGGCTTAAAATAAAAATAAAATATTTATTAAAAGCATTAATTTTCATTCAAGTCTTGTTCTTGTTACAAGCTTGTAGTTTAAAAAATGAGATTGATTCAAATTATTACTGCCAAAAACTTAAATTCAGTTGTATCAAAGCTAATAAAATAGTTCTTTTTAGAACTTCAAAAGGCGATTTCGAGGTTAAATTATTTGGTAAAGATAATCCAGTTACCGTATCAAACTTTATAGAAAACATAGAAAATAATATTTATGAAAATCAAAAATTTTATAAAGTAATATATTATCCCCAACTAAAATTTATACACGGGGGTGTCAATCCAGAAAATAAATTTTATATTGAACAAAATCAAACCTTAAATAAGAAAACTCCTTCAATACCTTTAGAGATAAAATTTAAAGAAGAAATTAATCCAAGATATAACTATCAAATAAAAAATCCGAATGAAACTGATAATTTAGTTAATACTTTTGAAAGTGGTTCAATCGCCATGGTTAGGAACGGTAAGAACAAAGCTTCCTCTACTGAATTTTTTTTTGTAACTAATGAGATTCCAGAACTAGATGGAAGATATTCAATTTTTGGAAAAATTATTAAAGGATTAGATGTACTTGAAAAGATCAACAAAGAAGACTTTATTAAAAAAGTCAAGATATCTAATTAAATTTCTAGTGAATATTTGTTGATTTTTAACATTTCTGTATTAACTCCGGAAGAGCGTTTTAACGCCACCTTGCCAGTTCTTGCTATTTCAAGAATGCCATAAGGTTCGAGTAATTTCTCTAAAGCAACTAGCTTACCAGGATCTCCTACTACTTCGAGCGTTAAGGCTATATCTGAAACGTCAACAACTTTTGCACGGAATATTTGAACTATATCTAAGATATTACTTCTAGTATCTTCTTTCGATGAAACTTTTAGTAACATCAATTCCCTCTCGACAGCAGCGAGATTAGTAAAATCTACAACTCCAAGAACGTTAAATAACTTATTGAGTTGCTTAGTCATTTGTTGAAGAGTTTCATCGTCACCTTCTACAACCATGGTTAACCTCGAGATTCCTTTAGATTCTGCAGGCCCTACTGCGAGGCTATCTATGTTGAATCCCCTTCTAGCAAAAAGACCTGAGATTCTACTCAAAGCTCCAGATTCGTCTTCTACAAGAACTGATAGTGTATGTTTCATATTTTAAAAGGTTTTTAAATCTCTAATCCATTCATAAGAAATCCTATTGAATATTGAAGGATCTTCATCATGGATACAATGCCCTGAATTGGATACTATTTTTAATTTTACCCATCTATGGAAATTTGCAATCTTTTTACCAAGAAACAAAGGAATGAAATTATCTTTATTTCCCCAAATTAATAAAAAAGGAACTTTTTTTGAGGCGCTGAGTTTACTTAAAAGGTAAGAAGATTGAAATTTTTCATCTCTTGAAGTCATTCCAATACACATTGCTCTTAATGACCTAGCTGAAGTTCTTCTTAAAACTGGTTTTGTTACTAAATCTATTAGTTCGCGATCAATATTATCTTTCTTGAAATAGGCAGAATTTAGACCCAGTCTTATAACACCAAATTTGGTTATTAAAAATAAAATAATCTCCAAAGGAAAAAAAATAAAAAATATTTTTATAAATCTATTTTTAAATTTCTTAAATAATGGTTTATTTGTTATCGACTTTTTGTTTTCATGAATTTGATCTGGTAGAGGAGATGCAATAACTGTTGCAATTTGATCCTCTAATGAAACAGCACATGTTAAGGCTACTAATGATCCAAGGGAATTGCCAATAAGAATAACTTTTCCAGAATTCTTTGGCCTTATGACCTGTTTAATAAAATCTTTCACTTGATTACACCAAATCTCATTATTTAATTTTTCAATTTGTCTTATCCCAGGTTGATCAGAATCACCAAATCCTATCAAATCAATAGAATAAGAGGCACAATTCCTTTTTGCAAAATAATCTAAATTGTGTCTCCAATGTTTTCGACTAGCTCCAAATCCATGGAGAAAGATAATTGGAATTTTATTATCTTCGCCTGTAACACTCCAACAAATTTTAAAACCATTCCAATTCCAGTAATTAGGAAAGTTAATATCTTCTTTTTTAAAGTTATTAGTCATATATTTAAAAATTTTCAAGATATTTGCATTATCTACTTTTTTAACAAATAAATGTATATTGAATGTAAATTATAGTAATGATTAAATTTTACTATGGCTAAAGAAATTTTTAGTATTGCGGCTGTTTTTTGGATATTGATACCAATAGGATTGGTTGGTGGTGCATTATTATTAAAGTTTCAGGGAGATTGATTCTCACGAATACATAACAAAGTAAGTTATTGTCTACAGGTTTAGTAAATCTTAAATATGAAGATTCTTTTAGTAGGAGCAACAGGGACTCTTGGGAGGCAAATAGCAAAGCAAGCTATAGAAGATGGACATGAAGTAAGATGCTTTGTTAGAAACCCAAGAAAAGCTTCTTTTCTACAGGAGTGGGGTTGTGAACTAACAAAAGGTAATTTATTAAATTCTCCTGATATTGAGTATGCCTTGCAAGATATTGAAGTAGTTATCGATGCGGCAACCAGTAGACCTGATGATCCAAAAAGTATTTATGACATAGATTGGAATGGAAAACTTAACTTATTCAATGCCTGTGAATCCTTAAATGTAAAAAGGGTAATTTTTCTCTCAATACTACATACAGAAAAATTTAGGAATATTCCATTAATGGACATTAAGTTTTGTACCGAAAAACTTCTTGAGAAATCTGATCTGGAATATACAATTTTTAAGTGTGCAGCTTTTATGCAAGGAGTTATTGGTCAATTTGCTATTCCAATCTTAGACAGTCAAGCAGTATGGATGAGTGGAACTCCAACGAAAATTGCTTATATGAATACTCAAGATATGGCAAAATTGATTGTATCAGCAGTAAATAACCCGAAAACTCATAGAACTTCCTTACCATTAGTTGGTCCTGCCGCTTGGGATTCTAATGAAGTGATCTCTTTGTGTGAGAAATTTAGTAATAAAAAGGCAAAGATATTTAGGGTTTCACCTTTTCTTATCACTGTTACTCAAAAAGTTGTATCTTTTTTTCAGGATTCTTTGAATGTCGCTGAAAGATTAGCCTTTGCTGAAGTAACGAGTAGTGGAGAATCATTAGATGCTGACATGAGCAAAACCTACGAAATATTGGATCTTAAAAAAGAAGATATGACATCACTAGAGAGTTATATCAAGGATTACTACCAACAAATACTTAAAAGACTAAAAGAAATGGAAGTAGATTTAAATATTGAAGAAAAAAAGAGATTACCCTTTTAGCCTTGCATTTCTGGGATTGTGTAGTATTTTTGTACTATGAATTAATAAATGTTTATGTCTGTTTCTAAATCTAAAAATCTTGAACGAAAACTGGATAATTTTGCAAAAGAAGCAAAAAATGAATTGAATAACGTTTGCGGAACTTCATTATGGGAAACTCTTGGATTTGTATTTTTTGATCAATTAGAAGATTCTGATAAAATTGCCAAAGCTAATTTTTATTATGGGCAACTTCAAATAATTAATGAAATTAAATTTTTAATTTAAATTGAATTCCTTATTTTAATAAGGTAATCTTTCTGAAATTAATTTTGGCCAATGTTTTTCTGATAATATAAATCTAGAAAAGAATTATTTAATGATTGAAACTTCTGGTGTAATAGAAAAAGAGCAGGGGAATGGATTTTATTTGGTTACCTTAGAGCAACCTGAAGGACATCAATGTTTGTGCAGAGCCGCAGGGAAATTGACTAAATTTAGAATTAAACTATTGGCTGGAGATAAAGTATTAGTGGAAATTAGTCCTTATGATCTCTCTAGAGGGAGGATTACCTATAGAGAGAGGAATGCAGGTGGTGGTAGACCTACGACTAATAAAAATAATCCTAAGAGGAATAAATAAGTCTAAAGATAATTTTAAATAATATTTTTTATCGCTTCTTTAAATTCGCTTCTTTGTTTAACTCCTTGCCATTGTTTTTTTAATAATTTTTCTTTAAAAAGTTGAACTGTTGGTGTGCCATTAATACCAGCTTGTTTTGCGATATCTTGATCTTTATCAATATCTATTTCAACGCCCAGCACTGCACCATCAAGTTCCTTAATTATCCTTTTTAATTGAGGTTTCAAAACATGACATGGACCGCAGCTTGGAGAACTAAAAATAACTAAGATAGGTTTTTTACTCTCGTGATAAAGTTTTCTTAATGCATAACTACCTTTTTGCCACTCAGAGTTTGAATCGAAGGTATCTTCATTGACTTCCTCTTCATTAAAATCTGATGAATTAAGTTTTTTTTCTGGCTCCGGTTTTTCTCTGATTATGGTTTTTGCTAAGTTTTTCTCCGCTAGCCACCTTTCAGCAGCTAATGCTGCCATGCATCCTGTTCCTGCAGCAGTAACTCCTTGTCTCCATTCTGAATCAACAACATCACCTGCCGCGAAAATACCTTCAATAGATGTTTCTGGTCTGCCTGATTTGCAAGCGATATATCCTTTATTATCTAAATCAATTTTATCCCCCAAGAACTTTGTATTTGGTGTATGTCCTATTGCGTAAAAAAGGCCCTTTATATTGATTTCCTTTTTTTCTCCTTTAGAGTCAATAGTTTCTATCTTTTCAAGCCATTCTAAACCATTAGCTTTCTCTACTTGAGTATTCCAGTGGATTTCTATCTTTGGATTGGCTTTTACTCTATCAACCATTGCTGCGCTAGCTCTTAATTTCTCTGATCTAACAATCAAATGCACTCTGCTCCCATATTTTGTGAGATATGCTGCTTCTTCACATGCAGAGTCCCCTCCCCCTATGACAGCTAATTCTTCATCCCTAAATTGCGGAGTTGCTCCATCACAAATCGCACAAGCACTTATTCCTTTACTCCAGAATTTGTCTTCATTTATCACACCCAATCGATTAGCACTTGCTCCAGTTGCAACAATAATTGAGTTTGTTTTTATAGTACCTTCTAAGGTTTTTAATTCAAAAGGATGTAATCCTGTATTGATTGAAACAACATCACTTTCATATAAATTCGTACCCCATCTTTCTGCTTGAGCCTTCATTAGGTCCATCAATTCTGGGCCTAGTACTCCATCGGGAAATCCTGGATAATTTTCAACAAATGTTGTCGTCATTAATTGACCCCCAGGAATTCCACCTGAATTAAAACCTGTTACAAGCAAAGGTTCAAGATTTGCTCTTGCTGCATATATTGCAGCTGTATAACCTGCAGGGCCTGAGCCTATAATTACAATATTTTCTACGTTTGAATTTTTGTCTTTATTTTCCATTTATTTGCAAATTATACTTCTAATAATAATAAATAAACCCAAATAATGAAGGTAGGGTTTCACAGGATAGATTTATTATTTAATCATTGACTTTTTGGTCTAATAATTCTTTTAATTCCCTTGGGAAATTTAAAACAGAATCTTTTAAATTTTCGTTCTTTTCCCCAATATGTAATATCCACTCTCTAAATTCTTCTGCGATTGCATAACTGTCTTCATATCTTTCTAGGGTATCCATTGCAATAATTCTGTTGGTAGCCCAACAGGTGGCAATATCAATCCTTTTTCTAATGAAGTTTTCCATTAAAATTTAGAATGTTGTATATAGATAAACACATGAAATAATATATTTACTGTTTAATAAGTTACAACTTTGTACTTCCAAACAATAATTTAATGTTTAGTTTATATTTGAGCTGATTTTAATAGAAATTATAAAGAAAATATAAAGAATTAGGATTAAACCGCCTCGCTGTGATTAGCAAGTAGCCTTTCAACTTCCTCAAAACCCTCTTTGGCTGAATTTATTGCAAGTTCCTCGCTAACTTTTTCTTCTGATACTAATTTTGTAGATATTTTCTTCAAAAGAATTTCTTTCTTCTCTCTTAGTGAACTAACAATTTCCTCTTCAATAATAGATTTTATGGCTTTAGAAATTATTTTTTTGTCATTTGCTTCTTCAAATGTTCCCTGGACTAATTCCTGAATAAATAATCGATGAACTTCACTACTCCTTAAAAAGCTTTCTGTGGCATTGATAATCCCTTCAACAAGAGCTTCATCAGGTTCAGAATCATTTTCTGCTAGTTTGAATTCCCAATCTAAATGTCTTCTTTGCCAACCTGCCGAGTGGAGACTAGGCATTACTGTCTGTGAATAAGTATCAACTGACATTTCATAAATTCTCTCTGCTAATTTTTCGCACCAGTCTCTACCATGCTTTTCTAGATTTTTCTGCATAGCTTGTCTGGGAACAGCATGACCACCATGATGGCTGTGACATACTCCATCAGGACATTCGATTGCTTTTATACTCATTGGATTTTTAATGCATATATTCTACATAGCTATTTTTTTAAGAAAAGAAAATATATTTTTAACAAAAATCCAAGACTTTTGACTTTCTTCAATTTATATTTAGGATGTTAAAAAAATAAATAAATTGACAAAGATACTTATTCCTTCCGAAACAAGCTCTGGTGAAAGGAGAGTTTCAGCTACACCAGAAGCGGTAAAGAAATTAAAAGGCCTAGGATGTGATGTTTATATTGAAAGTTCAGCAGGAATATTATCAGGATTTAGTGACTTATCATATAAAGAGTCTGGCGGCACAATAATTAGTGACTTAGATCAAAACATTTGGGGTGAAGCGGACATCATATTTTGTGTTCAAACTCCCTCTGAAAATAATTTAACTAAATTAAAGAAAGGCGCTGTTCTTCTTGGGCTTCTTAACCCATATGGTAATAAGGAGCTTCTTAAGATTATAAGTAGTAATAGGATTTCAGCTTTATCACTAGAGTTGCTGCCTAGAATTAGTAGAGCTCAATCTTCTGATGTTCTTTCTTCACAGGCTAATATTGCAGGCTATAAAGCAGTTCTTTTAGCTGCAAGTGAGTTGGATAGATATTTCCCAATGCTTATGACTGCAGCAGGAACTGTTCAACCCGCCAAAGTAGTTGTTCTTGGTGGAGGTGTTGCAGGATTGCAAGCAGTCGCTACTGCAAAAAGGCTTGGTGCCATAGTTTTTGTATCAGATATCAGACCTGCTGTTAAAGAGCAAGTAGAGTCACTCGGGGCAAGGTTTATAGAACTTCCTGATGTGGACGAAAAACCAGGCGAGTCAGGGGGTTATGCAAAAGCCGTAACTCCTGAATTCCTCTCAAAACAGAAGGCTACTTTAACTAAATATTTATCTGAAGCTGATGTCGCTATTTGTACTGCGCAAGTTCTAGGTAAAAAGGCTCCTGTTTTAATAGACTCTCCAATGATTGAAAAAATGAGACCTGGAGCAGTAGTTATTGATTTGGCAGTTTTACAAGGAGGTAACTGCGAAGGAACAAAATCAAATGAAACTATTATCAAAGATGGAGTAAAACTTATAGGGGCTGGCGAATTACCCTCATCAGTGCCTTATGATGCGAGTTCACTTTATGCTAAGAACTTAACATCTTTGATTACACCATTTATAAAAGATGGTGTAATTAAATTAGATAAAGAGGATGAGCTAATTTCAGGATGTTTATTAAGCGATGAAGGAGTTGTCCTTCAAAATAAAGTTTTTGAAAATTGAGGTTTTAAAATTATGTCTTTTATAAGTCTCCTTTGGGTCCTTTTACTTGGTAGTTTATTAGGCCTAGAGTTAATAGGAAAAGTTCCGCCTACTCTTCATACACCTTTAATGAGTGGAGCAAATGCAATCTCAGGAATAACAATGCTGGCAGCATTGACTTTAATTGTGAAAGCAGAAGGTAACGTTCCGCTTTTAATTATTGGTTCAGTTTCTCTTGGATTCGCTCTTTTCAATGTAGTGGGAGGTTTCTTCGTAACTGATCGCATGCTCGCAATGTTTAGCCGTAAACCATCAAATAAAAAGTAATTTTTAGTATGAATCTACCCGTAATCATTAAATTCGTTATTGACCTTCTAGCTGTTCTTTTTCTTGCTTTGGGAATAAAAGGATTGTCAAAAGTAAAATCAGCTAGGGATGCTAATAGATTAGCTGCATTTGCAATGTCCCTATCAGTAATAGGATTACTATCCTATTATTTGGGTACATCTGGAATTACTATTCAGTCTTGGATTTGGATAATAATTGGATCAATTATAGGTAGTTTACTCGGAGCAATACTTGCAAAAAAAGTACCGATGACTTCCATGCCTGAGACAGTTGCATTGTTTAATGGTTGTGGTGGAATGTCATCACTTTTAGTGGCCTTGGGAGTGGCTGTTTTTCCTATTTCTAATAGTCTAGAAAATTTTGATTTTTTTAAGTCACTTATTAACCAAGTTTCTATATCTGTTTCTATATTTGTAGGTGCAATAACTTTCACTGGTTCAATTGTGGCAATGGCAAAGTTACAGGGTTGGTTGTCAACTCCAGGATGGACTCAGAGCAAAGTTAGACATTTTGTAAATATTGTTTTTGTAGTCGCTTCCTTGATAGCCTTTCTTGACTTGATAAACGGCAATACCAGTTCTATTTGGCTTTTAGTTATAGTTTCTTCTTTGTTAGGTATAGGAGTGACTTTGCCAATTGGTGGAGCCGATATGCCAGTTGTTATATCTTTATTGAATAGCTATTCAGGGATCGCAGCAGCAGCAGCAGGTTTCGTTGTTGATAGTCAGCTTTTGATAGTGGCAGGTGCAATGGTTGGAGCAGCAGGTCTAATACTTACTCAAGTAATGTGCAAGGGTATGAATAGATCATTGGTCTCAGTTCTTTTTGGAGGATCTTTATCTGCACAAACTACAGCCTCTTCTGGATCAGGAGAATACACAAATATAACTTCTTGTAGTGTTGAAGAATGTGCATTGACTTTAGAGGCAGCTAACAAGGTAATAATTGTTCCTGGTTATGGTCTCGCAGTAGCTCAAGCCCAACATACTTTAAGAGAAGTGACAAAAAAACTTGAGCAAAATGGTATTGAAGTTGTTTATGCGATACATCCTGTAGCAGGTAGGATGCCTGGACATATGAATGTACTTTTAGCTGAAGCAGATGTTCCTTACGAACAACTTAAAGAGATGGATGCTGTAAATCCTGATTTTCCAGCAACCGATGTTGTTTTAGTTTTAGGAGCAAATGATGTAGTTAATCCTCAGGCTAAAAATGATAGTTCTTCTCCTTTATATGGCATGCCAGTTCTTGATGTGCAGGAAGCAAGAACGGTTTTTGTAATTAAAAGAGGTATGAGTGCAGGTTACTCCGGAATAAAAAATGATTTATTTGATCTGCCAAATACTTCAATGGTCTTTGGTGATGCAAAGAAGGTATTGAGTGATTTAATTGGAGAATTAAAGGATCTTGGAGTTGGTGAGAAATAATAGTATATCTTTTAGTTTTTCAGATTACTTAAAAAATAAGCCATTTCAAGAAGTCTTACCTTGGATAGGTGGCGATTTACAAACTTTGAGAGATACTTTTGTTATTGATTTTGGTAAATCAATAAAAAATAAAAAAATATTCTTTCCGATTAATAAAATTCTTTCTGAAAAATTTGAATGTGATTACCTTCTGGGTTTTTTAGAATTACCTGAGAACTTAACCTCTTTAAAGGGTTTTGTTATCGTTACACATGGTTTAGGGGGTTCAACTAAAAGGTTTGGTTTAAGACGAATCTCTAGGAAATTAGCAAAAAATGGTTTTGGAGTTCTTAAATTAAATCTAAGAGGATCTGGGTCTGCGAGATATTTGGCTAAAGGAAATTATTGTGCTAGATGCTCCAGTGATGTTATTTCAACAATTAAATATTTTAAAAAATTAATTAATTCAAAGTTTAAAGATTTGATTATAAGAAATAACAGTCTTCCGATATACGGAGTTGGATTATCTTTAGGTGGAACAATTCTTTTAAATGCCTGCTTAGATTATGATGAAAACAATGGAGAAAGACTTTTAGATGGTCTAGCCTGCGTAAGTAGTCCTTTAGATTTATCATCATGTAGTCTCTGTATTGAAAAACCTAGAAATTATGTCTACCAAAAATGGTTACTTCACCGCTTAAAAAATCAATTATGGGATGGATATAATGATGAGGGCAAAATTCTTAAAAACGAGAAATTAAGTAAAACAATTAGAAGTTTAAAAAGTATAAGAGAATTTGATCAAAAATTTACAGCTCCTAGTTGGGGATTTAATTCTTTAGAAGATTATTATTTTAAAGCTTCTCCAATATTTAGAATTCAGAAATCAATAAAAAAATTACCTTCAATGCTTTTTATTCATGCTAAAGATGATCCTTGGGTTCCATATAAGACCACTATGAATTTAAGAAAAGAATCTATAGATAAATTTACTTTTTTAATAACTAAAAAAGGAGGTCATAATGGTTTTCACTCTATAAATGGCTGCTGGTCAGATGAAGCTGTAAAGAATTGGTTTGTCAGTATCTAGGACTATATGATAAGAATTAATGCTAATACCGTAGTGCAACAACTTAGAAAGTAAGTTTTTACTATTGATTTAAGGGATTTTGATACTGATAAATATCTAGAAAAGCTTGGTTCTGGTTCTCTCTAAATCATTTTATATCGCTTTAGACCTATTCAAAATCGTTTTGCCACGATTCTAAACAAAAAAAGAGCGTATGAACAACCCACAGCGAAAGTGCTAAAAGGATCGTTTAGCCCTTTTTTTTAGAGCTTAGTAAGCTATTATTATTTAGTTATGGATACAAATGCCGCTATTTTTGAGAGAAGAACTGTTCATGCTTTTAATTCAAAAAAAGTTGACGAGAAATTAATTTATAATGCTATAAATGCAGCAAATCAGGCTCCCTGTCACAGATTAACTTTTCCTTGGAGATTTTATTCAATTGGCATAAGCAAAAGAAATGAAATCTTAAAACTAGCAATTGATATTAAATCATCAAAAAAGTTGTTAGATGAGAATTCCAAGAAAATTATTAGAGATAAATTTCTGAATCCTTCTCATTTATTAATTTCAAGTCAAATTTTAAATAAAGATGAATTAATAAAAAAGGAAGATTACGCAGCTTGTGCATGTGCTATCCAAAATTTGGCAATATCTCTTGCTTCGAGCAGAGTTAATATTAAATGGTCTTCTGGAGAAATAATTAGAAGTAAAAGAATTTATAATATCCTTAATATGGATCCTTTATTAGAGGAAATAATAGGATTTATTTGGGTAGGGTATGGCAAAATATTGCCTGAAATTAAAAGACCATTGATTAATGAGATTTATAAACAAATTTAAAAATTTACAACACATTATAAAATTATTGGATGTATCCGATCCAGTATAAAAATTTTGTATTTCTATGTCATTTCACAAGAAATAGTAGAAGGGATCAGAAAGTAAAAGAGTTTATCCAATACTTACGTATTTTTTCCCTTTTTTAATTTCTTGCTTAACAAAAAGTCTGGCCCAATTGTCTACTTCAAGAATATCCTCCAATTCTGGACTCAAATTCAAATTCTCCATATGTGATTCACAAGCTTTACTTATAAATGTTGGAATTTCTTGAAAAGAAATTTTTTCTTTAAGGAATTGTTCAACAGCCATTTCATTAGCAGCATTTAAAACTGCAGGCATAGTCCCAGAAGATCTTCCTGCGGCATAGGCAAGTCCCATGCATGGATATTTAAACTCGTCTGGCTCTTTAAAAGTTAATTTTCCAATTTCACTTAGGTTTAATCTTTTCCAATTTGTTTTAAATCTTTCAGGCCAACTCATTGCATATAAAATAGGAAGTTTCATGTCTGGCCAACCTAATTGAGCTAATACTGAAGAATCTTCCATCTCAATCATTGAATGAATAATACTTTGAGGGTGGATAACTATTTCGATATTTTCGTAAGAAGTCCCAAATAAATAATGAGCTTCAATAACTTCTAATCCTTTATTCATAAGAGTTGCAGAATCTACAGTTATTTTTTTTCCCATATCCCAATTAGGATGTGAAGTCGCATCTTCCACTGTGACATGCTTTAAATCCTCAACGGCCCAATCTCTGAAAGCACCACCAGAGGCTGTTAAATGTATGGCTTTTAAACCAGTAGGCGTCTCTCCTGTTGAAAAATCTGCATTTTCATAATTAGGTAATCCTTGTAAACATTGAAAGATAGCAGAGTGTTCTGAATCAGCAGGTAAAAGCCTACTATTATTTTTCTTTAATGCAGGAATAACAATTGGCCCTGCCGCAATTAAAGTTTCTTTGTTAGCAAGTGCAATATTTTTCCCGGCATTAATTGCTGACATTGTTGGAATTAAGCCTGCACAGCCTACTATCCCTGTTACCACAGTATCTGCCTTGTCCCATGCTGCAACTGCGTTAATCCCCTCCTTTCCACCCAACACCAAGGGAGCACTATCTAAATCTAAGTTATTAATATTATCTTTTAAATCTTCTATAAGATTTTCATCCTCAATTGCAACTACTTCTGGTTTATGTGTTTTAACTTGTTCAGTTAATAAATTAATATTTCTTCCTGCGGAAAGAGCTACAGCTTTAAAATTATAAGGCTGCTCACTAGCTATTTCGAGAGTTTGAGTCCCTATTGAACCAGTCGAACCGAGCACAGTAATGTATTTCAAATTTCTCTGATATTTCTAATATCTTCCCATTTAAAGGTGTATTTAAAAAACAAAAATTTCAAATTGGTTTTTTTCTTAAAATTTAGACCCTTATCCATTTTGTTATTTCCTTTGATTGATCAATAAGTTCAATACCTTTTTCTTTTAACAAATTCCTAATTTCATCAGCCTTCGAATAATTCTTTTCCTTTTTTGCTTTCAATCTTTCATTAATAAGCGATGATATTTCTTCTTCTTTTATTTTACTTTCTTTTACTAAAACCTCTTTTTTAAGACCAAGCACCTCAGTCAACTTTTCAAGAGCTTTAAAATTCTCAATTAGAAAGAATTTTTCATTTAGTTCTATTTTAAAACCTTCAACCCTTTGAAATTGGTTTAAAAAGTTTTTTAATGGTTTCGCTAAATCGTAAATAATTGCAATAGCACCTGCGGTATTAAGGTCATTTCCCAGAGCCTCATAAAATTTAAGCTTTTTTTGAGATAATTCAAAACTTATTTTCTCTTTATATTCTTCTTCGATAGATTCATTTTTATCAATAGATCTAAAAGCACCTTTTGTAAGGTCCATAAAAGAAAGGGCTACATTAATATTTTTCCAAGCATCTGAAGCACTCCTTAAAGCTTTTTCAGTAAAATCAAGTGGTTTTCTATAATTAACAGTCATAACAAAATATCGCAAAGTCATAGGGCTTATACCTGACTTAATTAGCTCTCTGATAGTTTTAAAATTTTTAAGGGATTTACTCATCTTTTGTCCATTTACATTGACCATCCCATTGTGTAACCAATAGTTCGCGAGCTTTTTGCCATTGGCTGCTTCTGATTGGGCGATTTCATTCTCATGATGTGGAAAAATCAAATCAGAACCACCTAAATGGATATCAATAGTATCTCCTAATTCATCTTTAACCATCGCCGAACATTCAATATGCCATCCTGGCCTACCTTTACCCCATGGCGAATCAAAAAATGGTTCATCATCTTTGGCTTTTTTCCATAGTGCAAAATCTTGAGGATTAAGTTTTTTATTATTTTCCTCATTATCCATTCTTCCTTGCTGATTGATATTTTGTTCTTTTATATTTTGATTACTTAGCTTTCCATAATTTTTGTTTTTAAAAACAGAATAATAAACATCTCCATCCTTAGAGTATGCATAACCTTTGTCCTCAAGGATTGTTATGAAAGAGCAGATATTGCATATATGATTCGTTGCTCTTGGCATACTATCCGGACGCATTATCCCTAAAGAATCCATATCTCTATGAAATTCAATAATATTCTTTTCAGATACTTCCTTCATTGAACTGCTTTCTTCTTTCGCTCTTTTTAAGATCTTGTCATCTATATCTGTAAAATTTTGAACATACTTTACTTTGAAATCACTGTAAATTAAAAATCTTCTCAATACATCCCAAGCTATATAACTTCTGGCATGACCAAGATGACATAAATCATAAACAGTTACTCCACAACAATAAATTTTTACTACATCATCAATAGGCTTAAAAACCTCAACTTTTTTGCTTAGAGTATTAAAAAGTTTGATCATTTTAAACTAAGTATTTCATAAGGGTTATTTTGTCTCCATCCAATTGTCTCCAATTCCAATATCAACTACAAGAGGCACACTCAATTTTACACAACCTTCCATTGTTTCCTTAATTAATTTAGTTATTTCTTCTAAAGAATTTGGTTCAGCCTCAAATAATAATTCATCATGTACTTGTAAAAGCATTTTTGCTGGGACGCTCATTTCTATAAATTTCCTATTAAGTTGAACCATGGCTACTTTAATAATGTCTGCACTTGAACCTTGAATAGGTGCATTTGCGGCAGCTAATAATGATAGGGCTTCCATTCCAGCTTTCCTAGCACTTTGTAAATCTATTTCATATGGATCTTTCCCTAATAATCTACCTAATCCATTTTTATCAAATTTGAATTCCCTTTTCCTTCCAAAAATAGTTTCTACATAGCCTTTGGAAAGGGAAAGACGCTGTTGAAGTTCTAAAAATGTAAAAACTTTTGCGTATCTTTTTTTATATTTTATTAGAAAATCTTTTGCTTCTTCCGTACTTACTCCTGTTGATCGAGCTAGTTTTCTAGGCCCCATTCCATAAATAATTCCAAAATTTATCGTTTTACCAACCCTCCTCTGGTCAGCTGATATTTCTTCTTTCTCAAAAATTAGTCTTGCAGTTAAAGAATGAATATCATCATTTTGTTGGAATGCATTAATTAGTATTTCTTCATTTGCTAAGTGAGCAAGTATTCTTAATTCTATTTGTGAATAATCAGCTGATATTAGTTTCCAGCCTTTTTCCGGTAAGAAGGCTTTCCTTATCCTCCTACTAAACTCAGTTCTGACTGGGATATTTTGAAGATTAGGATTGCTACTGCTTAGTCTTCCAGTAGAAGTAGCTGCCTGATTAAAGTTTGTATGAACTCTTCCCGTCTTTTCGTTAATAAGATTTGGAAGTGCATCAATATAAGTACTAAGTAATTTGCTAAGAGTTCTATGTTTTATTAAATGTTGGATTATTTCGTGTTCGTCGACTAATTTTTCAAGAACTACTGCATCTGTACTCCATCCGGTCTTTGTTTTTCTTGATTTCCTTTTGTCTAGAGATAACTTCTCAAATAAAATTTCACCAAGTTGTTTTGGTGAGGACAAATTAAAAATTTCTTCTGCCAGTTCATAAACTTTAGCTTCAATATTTTCTAATGTGCTTTTTAACTCTTTTGAAAGTTCCTCTAAATAAGAGACATCAATTATGATCCCATTCATCTCCATTTGTGACAATACCGGCTCTAAAGGAAGCTCGATTTCTTCGAACAATTTGATTAATTTATCTTTTTCTGTTGAAAATCTTTCTTTGAAAATTTTGACAATCTTAAAAGTTAGAAATACATCATAACCGCAGTAAATACTTGCTTCATCAATATCAACAAATGAAAAGTCTTTATTTTTTCCAACTGTTTCCTTAAATGAAGGGGGCTTAAATCCAAATAATCTAAAACTAATTTCACTTAACCCATGCTTCTCCTGATTATTTAGAAGGTAGTCTGCTATTAGGGTGTCAAAGGTTACCCCTTTAAGATCGAGTCCATGATTAAAAAATATTTGCCTATCAAATTTAGAATTCTGGAGTGCCTTTTCTTTTTTTGGATCTTCTATCCAAGTTCTTAGTTTTGAGAAAACATCTTCAATTGATAATTGATTGGGAGTCTCTTGTTTTGTTTGATGACCAAGAGGTATATAAAATAAATCATCAATTTCTTCTCCAAGACATAATCCTATCCCAATAAGTTCCGCATCGATTGGATTTAAACTATTAGTCTCTGTATCTAAAGAAACTATCCCATTCGTCTTGTCTAGTCTTTTAACTAATTTATCAAGTAATTTATGATCATTAATAATATTTACTTTGATTTTAGGGATTTTATTTTCACTATTTTCTAATTCAACTTTTTTTGAGATTTTTGATTCTTTTTCCTCTTCTTTATTCTGATCATTTTTTTGAAAACCACCTTCACTGAAGGTTGAATTGAATTTATCTATTTGTTTTACAAGAGAATTAAGTTCTAATTCCTTTAGTTTGGCTATCAAATTATCCGAATCTACTTCAGATAAAAAATAATTATCATTTTCTATTTGGAGGTTAGTTTTGATAGTGGCTAGTAATTGAGATTTATAAGCAGAATCTCTACCATTCTCCAATTTCTTTAAGACTGAACCTTTTATGAAACCATTATAATTAGTTTTTGTACCTAAATTTATTTCATCTAGGGTTTCAAATATACACTCCAAATCATTATTTTCACTTAATAAATTAATGGCTGTTTTTGGACCAATTCCTTTAACTCCTGGAATATTATCTGAACTATCTCCCATTAATGCTTTTAGATCAACTACTTTCTCAGGTACAACTCCTAATTTATCTAAAACACCATCTTCATTCATAAGAATTGGCTCAGAACTTTTTGCAAATGGACCACCACTTCCCATATATAAGACATAAATATCTTTTTTTGAATCAACCAATTGAAATAGATCTTTATCTCCTGAAAGAATTTTGATGTGCCAATTATCTTTTGATGCTTTTTGAGATATTGTTCCAAGAATATCATCAGCTTCAAAACCTGGAAGTTTAAATATAGGCAGGTTTAATTGACTTCTAAGAATATTTTCTAACCTCTTTATATCCTCTAAAAAAATACTTGGAGGTGCTCCCCTATTTGCTTTATATGATGGGTCAAGTTCCTGTCTGAATGTAAGTTCTTTAGTATCAAATGCTATACAAACACCTTGAGGAGAATGTTTTTTGCAATTCTCTAAAAGGCTTTTCAGGAATCCATAGGTAATATTTGTAGGGATCCCAGAGTCGGTGGTTAATCTATTAGCAGGAACAAGTTCAGCATAAAATTCAAAATTATTATTTTGTAAATCTAAACTTATATTTATTGCTTTTCTTAATTGCTTTTCATCATCTTTTGATAAAGATGGTGAAAACTTAAGGGTAAATTGAAAGAATTTATCTTTCTCGCTTGAATTTTCTGGATAGAAATAACTTATATCTTCATAGTTTAAATCTCTTGAGTATATTTTATTTATTTGAACATTAAATTTCTTTTCATCCGGATTCTCAATTATTAATTCTCCGGCAAGACCTTCCTTGATTTCACTTTTTAATTTTAAATTCGCTGTTACAAGAATTTCAAAACTTCTACTATATGCGTAATAACTTCTAAAAGCAAGTGAGTGGCCATCGACTAAAAGTAAAATTGGTTTTTTAGAGTTTTCAGATTTTAAACTCATTTTCTCTTCTTAGCCCAAGGTGGAATATCAATAAAGATTTGTTCTCCAGGTTCTAATCCATCAATTACTGAAGTTTTATTTCCACTACTAATACCAATTTCGATTTTTTCAAATTTGGGAGAATTGTTTTTATCAACTTTCAAAATTCCTTTTTCACCTTTTTCTGTGACAATAGAAACCGTTGGCACTAGGATTTTTTCTTCTTTACCTTCAACTCTAAATTCAAGATCAGCAGTCATTCCAATTTTTATTTCTTCAGAAATATCTTTAAAATTTAAAGTTACTTCGAATGAGGTTACATTATTATCCTTTACAGCTCTTGTAGCTATTTTTTTAACTATTGCACTATATTTTTTCGAGGGATAAGCCTCAATTCTTACTGAGGCTTCTTGGCCTATTCTTATTCTGCCAATGTCACTCTCAGGAACTTTGGCAACAATTTCTAGACCCTCTGATAGTTCAAAAATAAAGTTTTTAGTTTTAGAGTCTGAACTTAAATTTGTACTTGGGGTGACATAAGATCCTATCTCCGCATATTTTGCAGTTATCTTTCCTCCATAAGGAGCTTTAATTAAGTAGAAACTTTTTTCAGCTTTTGCATCATTAAGCTTCGCGCTACTAATGTTGTAGTTATTTTTATAACTTTCATAATCTTCTTTGCTTACTGCACCTTCTTGATATAAGTATTCCCTTCTTAAAAACTCAGATTTTTGTTTTTCTAAATTTAATTGAAGCTCTTCAATTTTATATATGAAGTCTTCATCATCAAGAGAAGCTAAAACCTGATCTTTTTTCACAAGATCTCCCTCCTCTACTTTGATTTCTTTTATTACGCCTTGCTTCCTAGGTCCAATATTGCTTGTTCTGATTGCTTTTACTTCACCACTAGTGTTAATTGAATCTGAGAGGATCCCTTTCTCAACTTGAACTACAAAATCAGAAATATCTTTTGACTTATTTTTTTTGAAGGAATTGGTTATAAAAATAAAAAATATAGTTAAAGAAATTAATATAATTCCACTTCTTAGATTTATATTTTTTTTTATTAAATCAAACATTTCTTTTTAAAATAGCAATAGAGAATATTTAGAAACTAAATAAATAATCAAAACGATTATAATTAACTTATCCAAGATTGGTTAAGTAAATACTATATTACTAGAAGATGTTTTCTTGATAATTTTTCCATAAATTTTTTCAAATGTTAAAAGCCGGTATTATTGGATTGCCAAATGTTGGAAAATCAACTTTATTTAATGCACTTGTAGAAAATGCTAAAGCACAAGCGGCTAATTTCCCCTTTTGTACTATAGAACCTAATAAAGGCATCGTTTCAGTCCCTGATCAAAGGTTGCAAGAGCTAGGAGATTTAAGTTCTAGTCAAAACATTATCCCAACAAAAATTGAATTTGTAGATATTGCAGGATTAGTAAAAGGAGCCAGTAAAGGCGAAGGCTTAGGGAATAAATTTTTATCAAATATTAGGGAGGTTGATGCAATAGTTCATGTTGTAAGGTGCTTTGAAGATAGTGATGTGATTCATGTTTCCGGAAAGGTAGATCCTTTAGATGACATTGAGATAATTAATCTAGAATTGAATTTAGCTGACTTATCCCAACTCCAAAAAAGAAGAGAAAGAATTAAAAAACAGGTTAGAACTAGTAAAGAGGCAGCAAAAGAAGATACCTTACTAGAAAAAATTGAAGAAGGGCTACAGAAAGGACTTTCAGTTAGATCAATATCTCTTAGCGAAGAAGAAAATTTAATAATTAAGCAATTAGGCTTCCTTACTGCAAAACCAATTATTTATGCAACAAATTTGAATGAAAATGATTTAGCTGAAGGTAATGAATTCTCATCAAAAGTGCAGAGTTTTGCAAGCAGTGAAAATACAGAATGTATAAAAATATCAGCACAAGTTGAATCTGAATTAATAGAGTTAGAACCAGAAGATAAAAAAGACTACCTTATGGGTTTAGGAGTAGAAGAAGGGGGATTAAGTTCTTTAATTAGATCAACATATAAATTATTGGGATTAAAAACTTATTTCACTACTGGAGAAAAGGAGACAAAAGCATGGACCATAAAAAATGGGATGACTGCGCCACAAGCAGCAGGAGTAATTCATACTGATTTTGAAAAAGGATTTATAAGAGCTCAAACCATTTCATATCAAAATTTAATTAATTCAGGTTCAATTGCCAATGCAAAAACTAAAGGTCTTTTAAGAAGTGAAGGTAAGGAATATGTTGTTAAAGAAGGTGATGTAATGGAGTTCTTATTTAATGTTTAATTAGTCTTTTAAGGCTTAATATTTTGCTTTTTGAATTTAAATTCAAAAAATGTAATTAATAAAATTAAGATACATCCTAAGCAACTTCCTATTTACCCAAAAACAATGGTTGTAAAGCCATCATCATAGCCATATTGTAATTACGTTAAGTGAGAGGTATTTGCATTATTTTTCAACAGAATTTTCAATATCTTCCAGTAAATGTTTAGTTGATCTACTAAAACCGTTAGTTTTTAAATAGTTTTGAGCCTCTCTAAATTTTTCAGCTACTCTTTTTGCATAAGGAGTATTCATAGAATTTTGAGTCATGTTGAAAATGCGACTCACTTTATAATCTGATTTAAGTAAACCCTTGATAAGTATTCAAAAATACAAGAATATAAAAATAGGATTTTTTACTTACTAAAAAATTTATTGTGAAAGGTTCTTGATTCTCCAAAATAAAGTTTTTCAAACTAGAAAAATTGACTATGACAAATATATTATTAATTCTTTTATTTGTACTTTTATTTTTATTATTTTTTTATTCAAAACTAAACAAAAGGTTAGCCAAAAAAACAAAAATTAGTCCAACTTATGTACCTTTCTTAAAAGAACAAGAATTTAATCCTGATATAAGTACTGATAACTGGGATTTACACAAACTTAGATTAGATAAATTTAAAAGATCACAATATAAGGGATTAACTTTTTTTGTAAGTTCAGAAAATAGAATTTACTATCTTTCTGAAGAAGGGGATAAAGTTTATTGCTAACAGGAGCAATTAATTTTATAAATAGTAATAGCCGATAGAAATTAATAATATTAATGAAGTATTTATTTTTATTATCAGAAAAGTTCTATAGGTTTATCGAATGGGAGTGGAATACCTTAAAAAATCTAAGAAGAACAAAAAGAAAGAATTTTTTTCTAAGAGGATCATTTGCTTTATTTAGTTTATTCTCTATTCTTTTTTTTATATTTTCGCCTCCTATTGCTTTTGGAATGTTATTTGGAGAGGGATTAAAATTTAGTATTTTTTTTATTTGGATATGGATTTTAAATTTGAAGTTTTTTTGAAAATGTATAGATAATTTCCCAAGATTATTTTAAATTAAGAATATAAAAAATTCGCCTTATGCCAAAAATATTCAAACAAAATAAGTTCGCTTTGTTGGGAGCAAATATATTAATAATTTTACTCTGGGTAACAATATCTTCTTTTATGATAAATTTATTTCAAAGTGAAAATGCCCCATTTTATATATATAAAATTTCTTTTTTAATCAGATTACTCCCCCCTATTTGGGTCACATGGTTCCTATGGATAAAAAGAGGTGGTTTAAAAAGATAAACAAAAAAACATTTTTATGTAGTTATTAAAAAATAAATCAGTTAAAACCTTTTAGCTTACTTAAAATTTTCATGTAAGAATTAGGTAATTTAGAGATTGTTTTTAGCTAATAAAAAAGTGCTTGTCAGTATCCCTATTGACAAACACTCATGACGACCAATTTTTAAAATTTAAATAGGCAATCTATTATCGATTTCCACCACTCCAGTATCCATAAGACGACCAATTTTAATAACTAAAGCCATCTCTAATCTTGAAAATTCAGATTGATGGTTAGTTATCCAATCAAGTTCAGAAGTAGTTATTACGCCTAAAGTATTTACTTTAAGAAACTAAAGTATTTACTTTAAGAAAAAGTAAGCCTAAATTCATTTTAAAAAATTCCTGGGATAATCCAGCCGAAAAAGCCATAGTTTACAACCAATGCAAATAAGCCCATCATTGCCATTCTTCCATTAGTTCTCTCGGCGTTTTGCCAATAAGTTGTTTTTGAATTTTCCATTTTTTCTGAGTTATAGGTTTATTAAATAGTAAGTTTTAAACGAAACCAGGAATTATTTGACCTGTTGTTAGATATGCTCCAACAGCAGCAATTAATCCAAGCATTGCGAATCTGCCGTTAAGAGTTTCAGCAACAACTTTTTCTTTCTCGATTGTTTTGACTTTTGTGTTTGTGTTTGTGTTTGTGTTTGTGTTTTTCATTTGATTAGGAGATGAATAGTTTAAATTTTCGTTTTGGAATTGCTTGGTTAGATAAGCAACGAGGATGGCTGTAAAGAATACAATTACGGCTAAGAAACCTGAAAGTGGACTCATTAAAAAATGCCAGGAATAACTTGTCCAGTTGAGATGTAAGCACCTAATAATGCAACAAGACCGATCATTGCCCAACGACCATTAACTTTTTCAGCATTTTGTGGGTAGCTGTCGTATGAAACAGACTTATCTATGTAAGGACGTGTCTCAGTAGGAAACATATTCTGTCTGCCACCTGATTCAGTAGTAACGCTTGAATTAACCATTGGAATTATGTAATTGTTAACTAATGTAACACTATTATTAACAATTGTAAAGTAATAGGTAGAAATAAAGTTATTTTCAAGATATATATTACATTTTTGTACCAAATACGTTACATCATAGGTTAAATAGCTGCTTTTCTATGCGTTTTCTTAAAAGGATTCCTTATCCATAATTGTGAGCTGATTCTGTTAATCCATTTAAGGTTAAGTACTTATTTACTAATGATTATTTTGTTTTTTAATAAAAAAGACAATTTCTTTAAGCTTATGAATTACAGGGAAGATTTAGAAATTAAACTGCAAAAAGTAACACTTGCTATTCAGGAAGTTATAGAAGATATCTATAAAACTGATCAGGAGAAACAAAGAATAATTTTCAAACTTATTGAATTTAAAGAAGCAATCATTTCAAAGGGTATTGAACTTAATATTGAATTAGAGGCAGCCTAGAAATATTGAGTATCTGATGAATGCTTAATAACTTTTAGAATAATGTTATTGACATAGAAGGTTTATTTATCAAATGCAGCCTGGTACTTTTGAATTATTGATTCTAATATTTATCTTTTTAGGTCTTCAAGCTTGGTGGATTATCCCAATAATAAATAAAAATAATAAATTTAATAAGAGAGGTAAGGATCTAAGAGAGGAAATTAAGCAATTAGAAAAGTTATATAAAAAATAAATAAGATTTCTCTAAGGTTTTCAATCTGTACTTTGAGGATTCAATCTTTATGAAGAACAGCTGTAATGAGATACTCCTCCATAGTTAAAATATTGGCTTGGCCTTAGACGATTATATTTTTGATCTATTTCTAAGGGTTGTTCTATATATGGATTGCTAAAAACTTCCTGTAACTCTTTTATTTTTGTGTAATTTCCTTTCTCGGCATCTTCATATGCAGGGACGATCATCCATTCTCGCCATGTATAAACTGGGTTAAGAGATTTCATTGAAGCTGACTTTGCTTTAAAATCTACCTCATTCTTCAAGATTGATTGCCAGTTTTTAAGCCAGACTTCCCATTTAATCTTGAGCTCATCATTAATTGGTAAATAGAAACTGTCTTTTAAAGAATCTAAGTTATTAGGTATGTCAGAGAGTTTACGGAACAATATTGTATAGTCTGCTTTTGAAATGACCATAAGATTAAAAAATTCATTAATAAGAGTTCCGTTGTATTGCTCTAAACCAAGTTTTTTTGCCCACATTTTCTTCAACTCTTTGTTCATCAATTCTGAAAAATCCTTTTCGACTTGATCTAACTTTTCTTGATCTTGTTTGCTTTCTGAAAGTAAGGGGCTAAGAGAAGAACAGAATGTTTTAAAGTTTATTGCTGCAGCAGAAGGTTGGTTAAAAAATGAGAAATGTTCACCTCCTCCTGTCCATGGTTGAAATCTTGGATCAAATAATTCACAGAATCCAAAGGGTCCATAGTCTAAGGTGTAACCTCCAGCGGCACAATTATCACTATTAAAGTTGCCTTGGCAATAACCAACTCGCATCCAGTTAGCCATGAGAGATATAAGTCTCGATCTATATAAAGAAGCCAGTTTTATTACCTTACTTTCAAGTGAAATCTCATATTCAATTTCATCTTTATAGTTTCTATCAATAAGATGTTGAACAATCATCTTTAGTTCATTAAGGGCCTCATCATGAGCATTATTGCGAACTCGTCTTGCAAAAAGTTCAATCTGGCCAACACGTAAAAAAGATGGTGCAACCCTAGTAGTAATTGCCGTTTGATTATCAATCATGATGTCAGGTTCAAAATACTTGGACCCTTTGGAATACCATGGCCTTCTAACTCTTTCTGAACGTGAGACATAAAGTGTTAAAGATCTTGAAGTTGGGATTCCCAAAGCATCCATTAATTCCTGTGCAAGAAATTCTCGAACACTAGATCGCAAGACAGCCCTACCATCTGCCCCTCTACAGTAGGGAGTTGGGCCTCCACCTTTTAGTTGCATCTCCATTCTTTTCATATTGAATAAACCTTCAAAAACAGAAATTGCTCTGCCATCTCCATAACCATTACCAGTTCCAAATGGACATTGTTGGGTATATTCAGTCCCGTAAATTGATAATGCATAACCTGTTGCCCAACCAACAGGACTCATTGGATAATCAGCAACAGAAATATCGCCTGAGAAAAAACGACAAAATTTTTGGTCTCTAGTAAGATCTGAGCTTAGTCCTAGTTCTTTAAAAAGTTTCTTGCTATGGGAGATATATTCTGGTTCTGGAATAGCAGTTGGTAGAACTGGTACGTAATGACCTGAATATACTGAACGCGGCTTATGATCATTTCCATCTTTTGTTGATTGAGGATCTGCTTTAAGAGAATTCATAAAAGAATAGTCAGATAGTTGAGAAAATTCAGAAAAATTTTCTGTAAGCTTTACTTTTAATGAATCAGATTTGGTTGACATCAAATTTGTTATCTATTCTTGATTGCGTTGTAATTTCTATAAATTAAACACTTAAAGGTATTTTATATAGATTCTATTAGGGATGGTTTTTGCAGATACTTTTGAGATTAAATAGAAGTTAAAATTTAATATTTATTTAAAAAAAAGGTATCGCAGTAAAACATTTTTTAAGAAAAAGTTTTTAGGCTTTATAAATAAAAAAAACTTTACCATTACATCAATTTTTCAACCAAAAACCATTGTAAATACTTACTTTATCCATTAATATTTATTTTAAGATGCTTAAAAATAATTTAAAAATCAACCATTTAATTTCTTGATCTACTCATACACCACCCCCTTATTTCCGAAGTATATTGTAAGTAAAAGTTTAAATACTTTGCATGTTTTTTAACTTACCCAGCCTTTTAATAAATCAAAGATACTAATAAGTAAACCAAAAGCAATGAGAGGTGGGCATATCCATTTAGTCATAAATTTTAAATATAGAAATGTTTTAATTCCAACTTTTGAAACGTCAATTTCTGAGTCTAATTTCTTTGGTACAACCCAGCCCATAAAGAAAGTAACTAAGAATCCACCAAAGATAAGTAATACATTACATACTGAATCAAAAGTCCCAAGAATGTCCGTATCTAAGGCTGATGGAATTCCTAATATAAAAACAAAAATAGTTATGAGCCAAACTGATTTGTTTCTATCAAATCCTAATTTGTCCATCAAAGAGGAAACAGGGACTTCTAATAATGAAACTGAAGAGGTAATCGCTGCGATATAAACTAATCCAAAAAATGCAATACCCACAATTCTGCCTAGTATTCCTGCCGCACCTAGCCCAGTAGGGATTGATATGAATAATGCTCCAATTGGTGATGCTGATATTGAATCGCTTAAACCAAAAGTTAGAAATATTGGGAAAGTAATAAGTCCAGCCATTAATCCTACTAGAGTATCTAAAGAAGCAACTCCAAAACTAAGTTTAGGTAAATTACTCTTTTTACTTAAGTAGGAACCATAAGCTACCATTATTCCGATACCCAAACTTAATGAGAAGAAGGCTTGGCTAAAGGCATTTCGTATTGTTTGAGGGTTTTTTAATTGATCAAAATCAAACTTAAATAAAAATGTTTTATAACCTTCCCATGCTCCGGGAAGAGAGGCTGCCCAAATAGTAAGTACAAATAGAATTATGAAAAGTATAGGCATAAAGTTTTTAGTTATTTTTTCTATACCTCTTTTTACTCCTGATGAAACTATTAAAGCTGTTAAAACAAGACTTAACGAATGTCCTAAAAGAACACTGCTACCGGAACTTAAAGAACCAAAAAATTTTTCTGCTTCACTGAGATCCTTTGGTAATCCAAAAAATAAAGAATGAAAAAAAGTATCAGCCGCCCAACCCATTATCACAGAGTAATAAGAAAGAATTCCTATAGGAGCTATGAAGAAAAGAATTCCTAATGGATACCAATTTTTCCCAGCTAACTTTACTGGTGCAAGTAATGAACTTACCATCGAATTCTTTCCTAAAGCTAACTCAGCAACTAATACCGGAAGGCATACAATTAAAACGATCAATATATATAAAAGTACAAAAGCTGCTCCTCCACCTTGAGAGGATCTGTAGGCAAAACCCCAAAGGTTACCAAGACCTACTGCGCTACCAGCAGCTGCAAGAATGAATCCCAGCTTACTAGACCATTGTTCTCTTTGAGAAATTTTTGAGTCCAAAATTAAAATCGATTTTTATAGTTGATTTATAACTCATAAACAAAAATTAGTTAATACTTTGCTTAATAAAAACTAATTTTTCTTAAATTATTTAAAAAAAAAAGATCTAGAATCTAAAAATACCTTATTATACCTATGGCTATATAAACGACTATTCTAGATTTTCAATTGAGTAATACTTTGAATAATATGAATCATATATGAATGCTAAGGAACAGCAGACGATGTTTAAAGAAATGGGAGTTAAAACATTTTATATTGGTAAATCATTAGATGATCCTCAAAGACCGACTGTAATTTTTTAAGGACCAGAAAATGTTCTATACGATATTTTTATGAATCCTAAAACAAAACCTATAGCTGATGCTTCAGGAAAGATTTTTGATGAAACAAAAATAACTCGCTGGAGATCATAAAAAAACTTTTTATGAATTATCAACTTTTAATTGAATCATATTCATTTGGGACATCCCTTTCTGAGCAAGAAATAGAACTCTTAAGCTTGGAACTTGAAACTCAAATCATGAATATTAATATATCATCAGAATTTGGCTGTTTTAAATCCGCTCCCTCCCATATTTGTGAAGGGCTTAATTTAAAAAAAGATACTTTTTGGATTATGTGTCTTGCTGAAATATTAGATTTACATAGGCCTCCTAAATCAGGTAAAACAAAAAGTGTAGAGGTTTTCGATTTGCTTCTTGAAAAAGGACTTGTTATTGGTTAATTATTAAGTTATTTGAGTATTAAAATAATGAGTTGTTTTTGATTTGTGCTGATAGGATTAATTAAAGGTTAGAAAAAAATGGAAGATTTTGATGAATTGATATTGGAAAATCTTATAAAGCTTACTAGATCAAGTGAAAAGAAATTTAAGCAAGGTAATTTCAAAGGAGCTATAGATGACAAAATGAAGGCCAATGCAATATTAAAATCTAAATCTTGTGATGAAAAAACTATTGAGAAATATAAAGAGGAATTATCTAGATTATATTCCTCAAAATTCGATCTTATATTCGATCATAAGCTGAAAATTGATGAAATAAAGATAAATGAAATAGTAAAAATGTTAGAAGATAAAAGTAAGGAAAAGTTAAGAAATCTTGATTATAAAGGAGCAATAAAAGCCTTAAGGAGGGCAGAAAAATATTTATCAAATTAAGAAAAAACCAAATCACAATGAATTTTAAAGGTTTTAAGAAGTTTTGCTTATTGTGTTTTTTTTAACTCCATTTAAATTTGGATTAACTGAGTAATAATTTATGCAAAAACATGAAAATCAGAAACTTAGAAAGTTTGATAATAAAAAACTAGATATTCTTGAAAGGTTTTTAAGAATCTTATGGAAAAAAGAGGTTGATTATAAAATAAATATTTAATAAAAGAATATTTTCAAGATATCTTATGAAGGTGCAAATAGGATTACTAATTATACTTTTTATTTCATATTCAATATCTGATATTGCAGTAAAAAAAAGAGTATTAAAAAATAAATTTAGAAGGGCTAAAAAAGTACATTAAATGATTCAACTAAAAACATGAATTTAACAAAAGGAATACAAAAAAGTTTAGGTCCAGGTATTTTGCTGGCTGGGGCGGCTATTGGTGGCTCACATTTGTTGTCATCAACTACCGCTGGTGCGAGGTTTGGATTCTCATTAGTAGGCCTAATCCTTCTTACTAATCTTTTAAAATATCCTTTCTTATTGGTTGGGACTAGATTTACAGCATCTACTGGCAAATCTTTATTAGAAGGTTTCAAAGAGAGGAATTCTAATTATCTTCCTTTATTTCTAATAGTTAGTCTAATTACAGGTACTTTTACTATAGCTGCTGTAAGTTTTATTTCTGGTGTTCTTTTAACAAATATCCCGATCTTCTCTGCTTTCCCAGCGATGGATTTGTCTATAGGAATCCTGGGCGTTTCTGGAATGATTTTAATTCTTGGAAAATATAAAGCTCTCGATAGAATCTCAAAATTTTTAGTAGCTCTACTAACTTTTTTAACATTATTTGCAGTTTTATCGCTTTTATTAAAAGGTTCAATAAATGAGTCTCTAAATATTAGTTTTTTTGAGCCAGAAATAAGCCCATGGAAGTTAACAAATTTAGCTTTTTTGATCCCTTTAATGGGATGGATGCCTTGCCCAGTAGAGTTATGCGTTTGGCCTTCCTTATGGATGTTTTCTCGAGCAAAAGATTCAAACTATACACCAAGTATCAGTGAGGCAGAATTTGATTTTAATCTTGGCTATTTAATAACAGTGGTTACAGCGGTTTTCTTCCTTACTCTTGGGGCTATAACTATGTATGGCACTGGCGATGGATTGCTTTCTGGGAGCGGAGTATCTTTTGCTCAAAAGTTAATACTCCTTTACACTAAATCCATTGGCGATTGGTCCAAATGGATAATTATACCTGCAGCATTTGCCGCAATGTTTAGTACCACAATTACTTGTTTAGATGCATATCCAAGAAGTATTTCTGCTATTCAAGGTTTATTAAGTGGTACTGATATTGGTCACTTGAATTCTAGAACTGAGCGAATTAGATTTCAGAGGTGGATGATTGTGCATATTCTTGCTTCCTTTATAGCCTTGATAATTGCAAGGTCTGGAGGTATAGGTGTAAAAGATTTTGTATTTGCTGCAATGACTGGAAGTTTCCTTACCGCCCCTTTATTTGCATGGATGGCAATGGATACTATCAATAGCAATCTAGTCCCAATTCAAAATAGATATGGATTGTTTCTTAAAACAATTTGTTGGATAGGGTTGTTTTTCCTCACTTTATTTAGTTTATTGTTTATTGCAAATTCATTCTTTGGCGTTGGAAATGTTTAATTGTCAATAATTAAGATACTTTCATCAGGAAGCTTTTATTTATACTCATTAAATTTATTAATTTGAAAACAAAAAATAATTAAAGGGTTGATTTTTCTTCAGAATTAGTTTCTTTAGAGATATATAATTTTGTAATTAATTATGGTTATGCCTCAATCTACTCTGGAAAGCTTATTATTTTTTATGATCCTATCGCTTGTGGCAACATACATTGTGAAATTAAAATATTCATCAAATTTAAAACCACAAAAGTAGCATTAGCTTATTTTTATAAATTAGATTAATTTACTTACTTTGATCACTCCAAGTATCATGATATAACCAACTCAAAAAAGTAAGAGTTAGTATATTTCCAAGTGCGTAAGTAATTCCTAATAATGGGTTATAAAGGTTGGCAATAATTGTTGACATAATAAAAATTATTATCCCTGATACAACTAAATCCTGAATAGGTATTTGACTTAAATTAATTGAACTTATCATTTGATAATTTATAGATAAAGGAATACTAAAATTATAAAGTCACACAACTATCTTTTATTTTTCTTTGATTTCTTAATAAAAAAAAGCAAAGTTATAAACATTAATATATTGATTAATATGCTTGATCTAATAGTTGCAATGAAATATGAAAAATTAAATTAACATTTTATACATGAGGTTGGTTTATTTATATCAATTAAAGATACAAATGTAGGATATAGTTTTAAAAATTGATTTTAATTAATTGGAAGACTTTAGTTATTACGAATATCTGAATTCAATTTCATTTCATCCACCAGTGATGATAATAACGACATTAATCTTTTTTTATATAAGAAGAAAAATCTTATTAAAGGGTGAGAAACATTAGCAATCTATTTAATAATAGTATTGTTTATTGAGTCAAAAACAAAATAAACAAAACAAATTAAAAAAATAATTACATATATTGATTCCATTTAACTTACAGTAGTAAATGAGCTACTTAGTCCATAAGTAAGATAAATAAAACTTGCAAATGTAACTCCAATCATTACTGTTGTATAGAGTTTATTTAGTTTGAAATTATTATTTGTGGATGAAAAATCAGCCACAACTAAATTTTTCATTGAATATTTGTCTCTGCTTTTGAAATTGCTGTTGCTAACCAAACTACCTAAAATCGGTGCTGTTGAAGCATTTGTTTCTTCATTGATAATAGAATTTAAACCTTTATCTTCATTAAAGAATTTTGGAAACATATAAGTATGCCACAACGCTATTACTGCTACCCAAAAAACCACGCTTACACCTGCTATACCAAAGAGTAAAAATCTAAAATTATCCATTAAAATTTTGCTCAATTATTTATTTTTTAAATCTACATCAACCAAAATATCCAAATATCTAAATTTTAAAAAATATACTTTAAATAAGTAAATTAGTCATGATTGATTGTGATTAATGATTAGAAATAATGTTATTTAAGTAGTTTTGTTTAAATATAAGTTAATGATTTAATAAATAATTAATTTAAAACAGGCAAAATAATTAGAAAATTAATTATTACTTTATAGAAATGGATTTCAGAGTTGTACTAGTTATTACCCCAATAGTATTTGCATGGATTTTCACAGTATTTTGGTTAGGCAAATGGGATGTATTTAGATTAACTCCACTAGGATTGCCCAAGAAGGGAGTAGCTCCTTTCAAAAACTATCAAGTATGGGAAGATTCTGCAATAGTTCCTGATACTGGTAGACCAGCAGAAGGTTACCCAGTATTTACTGTAAGAACTGCAGCTGTAAATGCTTTAGGAATTCCCACTGTTTTCTTTTTAGGAGCTATTTTAGCGATGCAATTTAAAGCTTACTAGTAAGGGCTGTGATGGATATAAGATACTTAATTGTTGGCTCCCCTTTCATTATTGCCTTTTTCTATACATTATTTTGGTTGAGAAAATGGGGTGCTTTTAATTCAAATAATGATAATTTGTCAAAAAAAATGACTCCTAAAAATGAATCATTAGAAAATAATTTTATTTTAGAAAATATCTTTTTACCAAAACATTAATCTAAATTTATCTATTCTTAATTAATACATTGTCATGATCCCAATAGAACAGTATTTATTTTTTGCAGTTTCTCTTTATGCTTTTTTTCATCTTTCAATTAGCTTAGTTAGCTCATTAATCAGCTTTTCCTAAATAATTTAATTACATAAAATATCAAACACTTATTTGTATAAAATTAATCTTTCTAAATTTATAAAATCATTATATATATATAGAAGTAGATGTTAGGGAAATCTACTAGCCGCTAGCTTTGATAAGTACGGTTTGTAATGAGAACCTCCCTTTAACCTCATTTTCTTTTTCGCAATCTTAGAAAATGAGGTTTAAATATTTTTAAAGAAGTTCAAATATTAAATCAGAATTCTGTATTAAAATTTATTCACTATTGTGTATATTATTTACTTTAAAAAAAATAGTTTTTTATTTATAAATAATATGTAGATGTTTGGCGAATCTGCAACGGTTTACAATCCGTCTTTATGAACCTAGCCAAAGAAAATATTCTTAACTACGTTTTAGTTATTTTTGTAGTTAAGAATATTTTTATTAATTATTTAACTTTTAGATAAATTATTATATTAGAATTTAATAAATTACATCGGCAAACTTAATGATTAATAAATCTAATAATAATTCCTTAGAAAATATCTATAAAGATTTAGAGTCTGGAATGCCAGATAATAAATCTATAAAAGAATATTCCCTTCCTAATGCGAGGCAATGGTTAGGAGGAAGATTTGTTGCTATATGGGTTTTACCAATTTACTTTATTCGAAAGATTGCGAAGTTTTATAATGCATCCGCATTTGTTAAGCCATATTCTCCTTCTGAAAATGGTCCATCCTATAAGCAACCAGAAACTCTATTTACTGCTTTACAAAACGTTTTCAAGGGTGAAGATCATTTGAGATTTTTTGATCATAGATTTATTGGTATTTGGGTTTTACCAATTGCCTTAACTGGAATACTTTTTGAAATACTATTAATAGCTCCTACGAATAATACTTCACCTTTTAATTAGATATTATTTACTGATAACTAATTTGTTTCTATTAATATAGTATTTAATTGGTAAATAATATAGCTTTTACAGGATTACAATTAATTAACTTATTTAAAAATTTTGGCTTCATATTTTTTCAAATACCTTGTTTTTAAAAATTAGTTGGTTTTAATAATTGAGATTTTTAATATAAATTGTAGAATTAATAATAATTTACTTGTATTTTATGTCTAGAATCATAACCACTGTAATTTCTTTTAGAATTGAAAGTACATTTGAAGAATGGGTAAAAATTTTTGATAGCCAAGAAGCACAAAGAAGACATTCCGAATTTGATATTAAGCCCCTTTTTAGAGGTCTCTGTATGGATGATCCCAAAAAAGTGATATGTATACACCAGGCTCCGGAAGGAAATATTCAAAAGTTTGTCCAAGCAAATAGTGAGTGGATCAAAAGTCACAAAGTTGATTTTTCAACTATGGAAGAATCTTCTTGGATATGAATAGGTTAAGAATTATTTGGATATTAATAGCTTTTTTCTCATTTTCGTATTTGAGTATTAATTTTTTACTAAATTATAATTCTTTAGAAAATATTGAAAAAAGATGTATGAACAAATTTGAAAAAGATTTTAAAAATCCTTTAGGAATATCTCTTGAAGAATGGGATCTGATTTTAGATCTAGCTGATAATAATTATTTAAAATGTATTGGTATGCCTCAGTATTAATTATGGGAGAAGCAAAAAGAAGAAAAAATCTAGGAATTCCACCGAGAGAAAAAACTAAAGATATAAAGGTGCCTCAACTCGATAAGAAAGCCATACAACAAAAAGTTAGGTCTACATTATATAAATATCCAATTATTCCTTTTCTTTTTTATGGAGCTGCAATACTGATCCTAATAGGAGGATTAATTTATGTTTTTAAATCCTTTAAGATTGCTTAGTAATAACATTTTGTTAATTTAATAAGAATTTCTCGATGGATTTAAATTTTTTACGCTTATTTGGAATTATCAATTTAAAGAGAATCAAGTGCTCGAATAAATATACAGAAATATACAAATATGAGAATTATTTACGATTGACACCCTCTGAACTTGTTGTAATTTTGGTTTAATATAAAACTTTTATGAAAAAAATAAATAAAAAATATGCTGAAATAATGCGTCAAGCTGATCAAGCCGTTGGAAGAAAAGAAGTAGTTAGTTTATTAAAAAAAGCTGCGATTATCAGGACAAAATTAGAGGAAAACTTAGCTGCATAAATTAAGAAACTATTTTATAAGAATAAATAAAAAAACATAAAGAAGGATAGTGGAAGTAGTTGCCATAAAGAGAAAAGGTAATATCATTCCGGAGTTCAACCATCTCAAAAATCTGATTTTTTTGTTGATTACTCTTGGCATTACTTTAATTATCTCTTATTTGAAAATTAACAAGTTAATAAAAGGTGTAAATGATTTGTTCATCTTTATTTATTATCGTTCTCTAGCAATTTTTAATATTAAGTTTTTGCCATGAAAAAGATTATAATTAACCCTTTTTTTTTTTTTTTTTTTAGAAATTTTTAGGTAATTAATACCTTGTATTCACAAAAATTTTCTATCAAGATTTAGAAACATAAGCTTTCTTAAGAATGATTGAAAACTTCAAAGAGAACTCTAAAAATGAAAGAGATTATAATTCTGAATTGTTACTTAATATTCTAAATGCCGCTTCCATTGAAAAAAAAAATAATGATGCTAAAGAACTATTTGTAGATGAAAATTGGAGAATTAATTCAAACAATATGAATAATATAATTCCTTCAGATAATTCTAATTTGAAAAGAATATTATCAGAAATTTTTCCAGATAAACAAATATTGGTAAAAGATAATAATGATGGTTCCCAGACAATCTTCTTATCCTAATCTACTTGATATAGAAAAAAATCTATTAAAAAATTGATTCTTAAAATTTTTCTGAAACTCATAATTTTTGAATTTAAGTTTAGGATAATTTTTAAATTAAAAACTTAAAATAAAAGAGATTAATTTTTACATTCATTACTATTTTGGGCTTATAAAAAATTAGTAAAAATTACTCTCGCATAAATTCTTTGGAGATGTTATTCTTTATAGACGTTCATCCAATTTTATATATCTGGACGCATGACATGGGAATAGGGAACGGGATTCTCATTAACTGCATAATACCATGAATAACCTCTTACAAATAAGAGAAAAAATTAACAGAGCCAATAGGCTTTATGAAGCACAGCTTTTGGCAACTAAAAATGGAAGAGTTACTCCATATAGAAGATCAGTCTTTGAAGAAAGAATCTGGCAAGCACAAAAAGAAATGAAATTCAAAGATTCTAAAAACTAAATTCTTATTTTATGACTGATCAAAAAGAGAGGGTTTCTACCCTCTCTTTTTTAAGATATCTTTTTTTAAGAAATCTGAATAAGTCATTACTCCTGAAGCCTAATTATTAAAAGAACCTAAGATTGATTTTTTTACTATTGCCTTCAATATATAAATGGCAAATTTAATTAAGGAGTTAAGAGCTAAATAAACATGTTTCAAGTTAAATCTAAACAATTTAAAGACTCACCCAACAAATCAAAGTTAGATCAATTCTTATGGTTTGTAGAAAATTATTTGCCTCAGAAGAAAGAAAGAGGTGTTCAAAAAAAATTGTATATCAATTCTTTAGAAGCAAAAACTCTCAAACTATTCTCAAAAATAGCTTCTCGATGTTTTAAAACATTATTTCCAAGCACAAGAAATACGACAATATCTTTTACCTTTGGGAATTGGGCTTTACCTTACCTGAAGTTGCTTAAGAAAATAGGAATAGCTAAGTAAGAAAATTGTATAAGAGCAAAAATATTATTCAAACCTAATAAAAATTTGATAAAGATTTGGAATCCTTTCTAAGTTTCTTGCGAAATTTAAAGAAGAATATTTACTTTACATAATAAATACAATTGCTAGGTTTAATGTAAGTGATCTATTTATTATGTTTGTAAATTATCTACCTAATGAAGTGGTGGAAGTTTTAGGTTTAACGATGATTTTTTCATTTTTAGTTGGAACCATACTGATTTTGTTGTTTACATCAGATCAGGCAAATACAAAGAATCTATATTTGAAGAAGGCTAAATAAATTGTAAATAATCTCTTTTTTATGAGGTTTTTTTAACTAATATTGACTCGCAATAGTAGAAATTAATTTTTTATATTTGATTATTAATGGATTTAAAGATTATGGTCGGGGCTAAAAGAAGTAAAGAGTTGGATTCGCCATCTAGAAAAAAGAAGATGAACTAAATAAATATGAACATTATTTTTAATAGCTTCCAATTACTAAATCAAGAATAAAAAATAGCCTTATATGGGGGTAGCCACTATGGCACTTGGAGTTATTATTTTCTTAGTAAGCGGTGGAGCAAATAATATTAAATAAATAAATTCTTAAAATATTTTAAACCTAACTTAATAGTTTCTTTTTAAAAGTTTAATGCCAAATATTAGTGAAATTATAGATGCAATACCAAGAAATATTGAATAAAAAGGCTGCAAATTTATCATCCCAAAATTCCCTGTGTGCCATTTGATCAACCAAAAAGCATCTATTCCTAAGGGTTGAAGAAAACTATAGATAGTCCCAGATACAATAGTAACTAGTAGAGGGATTGCAGATATTGAAGCTACTTTTCTATGTATTTCCCTGTCTCTTGATTTCAATTTTTTCATTTATTTTCTTAAGTACTTATGCAATTCTTTCTCGTTTTCGCATGGGAGCCATTTATCTTGATTCTTATGTGTACCTTCGCAACCAAGTTCTAAGGATCTTTTTGCAGCGTCTTGTTCATAAGAAAATATGCCTCTCATATGGGCATGTAAAAAAAAATTGAAATTTAAATTTAAGAAAAAGAAAAAAATAAAAAATTTTAATTTTCTAAGAATAATATGCATCTCTTCAACTTAAATATTTGTATTGAGGAAAAATTTTGATCTCATTTATATTCTTTATTTCGTATAAATTTCTCTTAAATATACATCTTTTAGCTCGACATTGTAGCTATTCTCTTTTACAAATTTATCTAAATCCTTTTGCTCTCTTTTTTTGAAGCAGCTTTGGATATGTTGTTTTTCATATCTTCAATTTTATTAATTAAATCATTTAACCATTCTGTATTATCTTCTGATCTTTTCTGAAAATATGAGATTTTTGGTTGATTGATTTCTAGTGTCTCATAATCTCCACTCATAAATCCCCCAAACTTATATTTTGCCTAAAATATCTGGAGAAATTATCCTTATCAATAGGTCCTAATACTTATTTATAATAAGTCATTGTTAATAAGTTCCCTTTTTTAATAATATAAAAATCAAGGTTTTTTACTCCCAAATAATATGGCTACTAATAAAGAATTAGAAAAAAGAATTGATACTTTAGAAAAAGAAGTACAACACTTAAAAGCTATCCTGCAATATCAAATGAGAAATAGGAAAAAGTAGCCATACCTATTTTGAAGAGTTAAATTGTTGTGCGGTTGGTTTGTTATTGCTTGCAGGCTTTGAATATTTAACATTCAATCTGAAAATTAAGAAATGGGCAAATATATACTTTTTTTAGGCAATTAATTTTGATCATTGATTTATAATCCAAATCTGCTTCTATATATATAAAAGTAATTAAAATGATTAACTCTATAATATTTCCATTATTAGTATTAGGCTTTTTATTTGCTTACAAAAGATTCAAAAGAAAGAAAAGGAAATTTCATGCACCACCAACAAATCAGCTTCCTAGTTAAAGATTAAATTTCATCTTCTTTCTCTCCAAAAGGATTGTATCTAATATCCCAAATAAGCACTACTGCTATCGAAAAAAGCAATAGACCAAAAACAACT
Source organism: Prochlorococcus marinus str. MIT 9107 (assembly GCF_000759855.1). GTDB lineage: Bacteria > Cyanobacteriota > Cyanobacteriia > PCC-6307 > Cyanobiaceae > Prochlorococcus_A > Prochlorococcus_A marinus_N. The sequence continues at coordinate 1,508 of NZ_JNAI01000002.1, read as the reverse complement.
TGAGTAGGTGGAAGTATCATTAACGAAATATAACAATTATCGATCAGCTTTGCTTATAAAAACATTAAAAGGTAATCAATATTTTTTGGTTCTAAATGTCTTACATAACATGCTGTTGTGCAATCAACTCCCTAACTACTGATATTAAAGTTATGAATTCGAAAAAACTTTGCAAAGCCTCTGAATCTTTAATATTCGAATAAATGTCTTTTCTCATAAATATTCCTCCACTCTGAAGCTTATCGAGCAGTTATTTTTTAATAAGGTCAAATTTTAGGTAAAGTGCCTATTCAATATTTTATTACTATTGAATCTATAAGTTTCCCCATCCATCCTCCAATAATTTTTTAATATCCTTTCTCGATTCTTCAATGATTAAACCCTAGAGCGTTTTATTAATGGATTAATTGATCGCTTATAAACATAACTATAAGAAATCCAAATTGCATTAATGATAGAAGAGGGCTTTGAACTGTTTTCAAAAGTTTAAAATACTTTAATCCTCGATCTTTCCTGATTGATTAAAGTGAATTTTTCCATAAAAAAAAGGGCGTTAGCTTCGCCCTAATTAAAAAAAAGCGGGATAATCCCCATCACCCAGCCTTTTGTAAAATCCTAGCACTACATATGGTGTTTGTAAGTAATAAAAATCACCTATTGATGGGGTTGTTTGTTTTTATTTAATTTGTCATGATAGAAATCCCCATCACCTAGGCTCGTAAGAGTCTTTTTTTTTGCTTATTTTCGCTATTTACTCTTAATTACTTTTTTGATTAGTATTTAAAGATTTTTTATTTAATTTTTTAATTTGATAATTAATATTTAAAAAAATAAAATTTTATTATGCAATCATACCTCTTACACTGGCAATTTCCAGATCAAGAAAGTCATATGCAAGGGGCTGAAGCTTTCGCGGGTTTTGTGGAAGCAGGATGTGAAGGTGATGAATTTGATGGGTTTAAAGTTGTTAATCGAGTTGTAAATCCTGAAGGAGCTAATGGTTGGGCAATAATTGAATCTTCAAACCATCAGAACATTTGGAAATGGTGTAATATCTGGGTCGATAATTTTGGCGTAGAAATTGAAGTGACTCCAGTTTTAACAGATCAAGAATTTCTCTCCGTCCATAAACAAATTGCAGCAGCCTCGAATTAGTAATTAATCTGTCATATGATTGACAGTCGATCTAACTTAGAGGGATAAAACCCTCTTTTTTTTTTTTTTTGAAAAATTCTTTTCTTAAGAAATTGAAAGTCAATATAATTTGATAAGAAAGCTTATAGCTGAACTTGAAAAGTATAAAGAAGCCATTGATGCAATTAAGAAAGATTTGCTTTTATTATTAAAGAACTTAAAAAAAATTTCTATAAGAAAAATTACCTTATGAATGAAAAACTATCTTGATAAACAAATTTAGTTGATTTATTGTTTTTTGCTAAAGATAAATTTAGGCCAAAGATTATTGCGTTCGCTCAAGGCTTACAACAAGATATAAAATGACTTTATAT
>NZ_JNAI01000001.1 GCF_000759855.1 Prochlorococcus marinus str. MIT 9107 | reverse complement strand
GATCAAATTCTTCTATTGCCAGAAGGTACGAGATACCAATTGTTGGCTCCTGTTGTAAGAGGGAAGAAGGGGACACATATAAAATTAATAAGTGGACTAGCTGCTGAGGGATTTGCTAGGGTAAGAATCAACGGCGAGGTAAGAGAACTTGCTGATAGTATTGAATTAGATAAAAATCAAATTCATAATATTGAGGTAGTAGTTGATAGATTAATTGCAAGAGATGGAATACAAGAAAGATTGAATGATTCTCTACAAACTTGTCTCAAAAGAGGTGATGGTTTAGCAATAGTAGAAGTTGTTCCAAAAAAAGGAGAAGATTTGCCTTCTAATTTAGAGAGGGAAAAATTATACTCAGAAAATTATGCTTGCCCTGTACATGGTTCTATCGTAGAAGAACTTTCTCCGAGATTATTTTCCTTTAATAGCCCATATGGTGCCTGTCAAGATTGTCATGGGATTGGTTATTTAAAAAAATTTACTTCAGATAGAGTTATACCAGATAAAACATTACCGGTTTATGCTGCAATTGCTCCTTGGAGCGAAAAAGATAATACTTATTATTTTTCATTACTATATTCTGTAGGTCAAGCTTATGGTTTTGAATTAAAAACTCCTTGGAAAGATTTAAGTGATTTGCAAAAACAAGTTTTACTTTTAGGATCAGATAAACCAATATTAATTCAAGCTGATAGTCGTTTTAAAACTTCTAGTGGTTTTGAAAGGCCTTTTGAGGGAATCTTACCAATACTAGAAAGGCAATTGAATGAAGCTAATGGAGAATCTGTTAAACAAAAGTTAGAAAAGTATTTAGAGTTAGTACCTTGCAAAACATGTTTTGGAAAAAGATTGAGACCTGAGGCTTTGGCAGTAAAACTTGGTCCATACAACATAACCGATTTAACCTCTATAAGTGTTTCTGATACCTTGACTCATGTCGAGCGAATCATGGGAATAGGTCTGACTAATAATGAAAAGATATCTTTGTCAGAAAAACAAAAGCAGATAGGTGAATTGGTTCTAAAAGAGATTCGTTTACGTTTGAAGTTTTTAATTAACGTAGGTTTAGATTATTTAACTTTAGATAGACCAGCAATGACTTTGTCTGGTGGAGAGGCTCAGCGTATTAGATTAGCTACGCAAATAGGTGCAGGTCTTACGGGTGTTTTATATGTGTTAGACGAGCCAAGTATTGGTTTACATCAGAGAGACAATGATAGATTATTAGAAACATTAAAAAGCTTAAGAGACTTAGGAAATACTTTAGTTGTCGTTGAACATGACGAAGATACTATGAAAGCTGCAGATTATTTAGTGGATATTGGTCCAGGAGCTGGTGTTTATGGTGGTGAAATTATTGCTAAAGGATCATATCAAGATGTCTTGAAATCAGATAGGTCATTAACTGGAGCTTATCTTAGTGGTAGGAAGTCGATTCCTACTCCAAAAGAACGAAGATCGTCTGTTAAAAAAAGCTTAATTTTAAATAATTGTTCAAAAAATAATTTAAAGAATATATCTGTAGAATTCCCTTTGGGAAGATTAGTTTCTGTAACTGGTGTAAGTGGAAGTGGTAAAAGTACATTGATAAATGAATTGCTTCATCCTGCTTTGTGTCATTCTCTAGGATTAAAAGTTCCTTTTCCTCAAGGTGTTAAAGAGTTAAAGGGTATAAAGGCAATTGATAAAGTTATTGTTATTGATCAATCTCCAATAGGGAGAACACCAAGATCAAATCCTGCCACCTATACCGGCGCTTTTGATCCTATAAGGCAGATATTTACTGCCACAGTGGAAGCCAAAGCAAGGGGTTATCAGGCTGGTCAGTTTAGTTTCAATGTGAAAGGAGGAAGATGCGAGGCGTGCAAAGGACAGGGAGTTAATGTCATAGAAATGAATTTTTTACCTGATGTGTATGTTCAATGTGAAGTATGCAAAGGTGCTCGCTTTAATAGGGAAACTCTTCAAGTTAAATATAAAGGTTTTAATATATCTGATGTTTTAGAGATGACTGTTGAACAAGCTGCAGAAACTTTTTCTGCTATACCGCAAGCTGCGGATAGATTATCTACATTAGTAGATGTCGGTTTAGGATATGTCAAATTAGGCCAACCTGCTCCTACATTGTCTGGTGGAGAGGCGCAAAGAGTTAAGTTGGCTACAGAATTATCTAAAAGGGCTACTGGAAAAACTCTATATTTGATTGATGAACCAACTACAGGTTTAAGTTTTTATGATGTTCATAAATTAATGGACGTAATTCAACGCTTGGTAGATAAAGGGAATTCTGTAATTGTTATCGAACATAACTTAGATGTAATTAGATGTTCTGATTGGATCATTGATCTAGGACCTGATGGAGGAGATAAAGGTGGCGAAATTATTTCAGAAGGTATTCCTGAAGATGTAGCTAAACATCCCACAAGCTATACAGCAAAATATCTGAAAAAAGTTCTCAAATAAGAAATCTTTGTTGTATTTCTTTTTATTTTTAATTATTTGATTAAAACTAAAGTTCTCTTTAAAGGACGATAATTCATGTCTGTAACTGCTTTTTGAAAAACTTTTGGATTAAAAAACTTAAAATCATAATGCTTTCTTAATATTTACTCTAGAAATTCAGCTTATTTGTATTAAAGGCGTTTGATCTGAGGATTTGCTGAATGAGGATTAAATTTTTACATTTACATTTACATGGTCTCATACGTTCCAAGAATCTTGAATTAGGAAGGGATGCAGATACTGGAGGGCAAACACAATACGTTTTAGAGTTAGTTAAAAGCTTGGCTAATACTTCGGATGTTGACCAAGTAGATTTAGTTACTCGTTTAATAAACGATTCTAAAGTTGACGATGAATATTCTCAAGAAGAAGAATTTGTAGACCCTGGAGTTAGAATTTTAAGATTTAAATTTGGACCTAATAAATATTTAAGAAAGGAATTACTTTGGCCTTATTTAGATGATTTAACTGAAAGCCTTATCTCTTATTATGAAAAAAATAATAAGCCTGATTTTATTCATGCACATTATGCAGATGCTGGATATGTAGGAGTTAAACTTAGTAAATCTCTAAACGTTCCACTTATTTTTACTGGTCACTCATTAGGAAGAGAAAAAAAGAGGAAATTGCTTGATACTGGTTTAAAAACTAATCAAATTGAAAAGCTTTATTCCATAAGCAAAAGAATTGATGCAGAAGAAAAAGCTTTAAAGTCTGCAGATATTGTTGTTACAAGCACTAAACAAGAGTCAGTTTATCAATATTCTCAATATTCTTCTTTTTCACTTCATAAAGCTAAAGTTATTCCACCCGGTGTTGATCATAACAAGTTTCACCATATTCACTCGACGACAGAGACAGCTGAAATTGACAATATGATGAAACCTTTCCTGAAGGATTCTATAAAACCTCCATTATTGACTATATCTAGAGCTGTACGAAGAAAAAATATTCCTTCTTTAATTGAGGCATATGGAAAATCTGAAAAATTAAAAAGAAAAACTAATTTAATTTTGATTTTGGGTTGTCGAGATAGCACTTCAAAACTTGATCCTCAACAAAAAGATGTATTTCATAATATTTTTGAAATGATTGATAAATATAATTTGTATGGAAAGGTAGCTTATCCTAAAAAACATCTCCCAAGTCAAATTCCCGCTTTATATAGGTGGGCTGCTAGCAGAGGGGGTGTATTTGTAAATCCAGCTTTAACAGAGCCTTTTGGATTAACCCTTCTTGAAGCTTCTTCATGTGGATTGCCAATAATATCAACAAATGATGGAGGACCAAAAGAAATTTGCACAAAATGTGAAAATGGACTTCTAGTAGATGTTACTGATATTAATAAGTTGAAAGTTATTCTTGAAAAAGGAATTTCAAATAGCGATCAGTGGAAATTATGGAGCAGAAATGGAATTGAGGGTGTTAATAGACATTTTAGTTGGAACACTCATGTGCAAAATTATTTATCAATACTCAAAGAACATTCTTCAAGCCCAAATAGTTATTCTTCATCTGATATTAAACAGAGTTGTTTAAAAGGAAGTTCTTCACTTATAAAACCCCATTGATCGAATACTTTTGGATCAGGATGAAGAATTAGTTGATTATTATGCTTTTTCTTTAGTTTGAAGCCTTTCTTGGATAGTTTTTTCAATAAGTTAGCTGTTTCTTCAAATCTTGATGCCATTGCATCAAGACTTGAACAGTCACTTGTTAATCCATTATCTTTCCATGTAAAAAAACTCATAACAAATTTTTTAAAGGTTGATTTTTAAAACTATACCTAAAATTACAAGTAAAATGTTGATTTTCCAAAAATTTTCAACTATTTTTTGTTCCTTAACTCCTTTAAGTTCAAAATGGTGGTGTAGTGGCGCCATTAAAAAAATGCGTTTACCTCTGAGAAATAATTTTTTTGAAATTTTAAAAAACCCTACTTGAATTATTACTGATAAAGATTCAATAATAAAAATTCCTGAGAAAATAGATAAGGTAAAAACGCTATTAGTTAATAACGCTATAGAGCCTAGAATTGCTCCAATACTTAAAGATCCTGTGTCACCCATAAATATTTTCGCTGGATAATTATTATATTTGAGAAATCCTAAGCATATGCCGGACATTGAATAACATAAAATACTAAAAACAATAAGCTCTTGCTGTTCTTTCATTAATATTTCTGTTCCTAATCCATAAAAGACAATCCCACTGCATCCAGCTGCTAATCCATCTAGTCCATCAGTTAAATTTACTGAATTACTGATTCCAACAAGGACTAAAAATGAAATGGGCAATATGAAAATATTCATATTTATTCCCCAGGAGTCAGATACTATAATTAATGGATTTATTAAATTTTTTTCATATGCTAAAAATATAAAAATTATCGAGATGATACTTTGTAGGATAAATTTATCTTTTGTTTTTAAGCCTGTGTTTTCTTTGTTTTTGATGCTTAAATAATCATCTAAAAATCCTGTAGAAAAGAAACCTAAAATTGTAAGTAATAAAAGAAATAATTCTAAGGAGCCTAATTTTAAAGTTATTATTAAAAGAAAAATCAAAAAAGGGGTTATCATAAAAATCCCCCCCATTGTTGGGGTATCACTTTTTTTAAAGTGATTATGAGGGCCTTCAGTTCTAATATTTTGAAGTAAATCTAATTTTTTGATTATTTTTAAACCATTCTTTGTTGCAAATAAAGAAATAAAAAAAAATAATGTGTAAATTCCTATAAAAATAAAATTATTAAAAAAATAGGAAGTAACTATTAGAGAAAAAGTATTTAATATTAATAATGATTTAAAGTTAAACTTTTTAATCTTCCCAATCATCTTCTGAAGGATCTTCTTCAGCTTTGTAATCTTCTTTTTCTCCCATAAGTGCTGAAAGTTCTTCTTCTTCTATTGTACTAATCTCTTGGGAATCTCCCTCTTTTTCAGTAACAAGTCTTCCTGTGTTTTCAAGCCAAGAAAGTAGATCAGGCTCATCTCTTAATGGTAAAACAGGAGCTGGATCATTTCTGTGGTAGCAAGTTAAAGCAGGATTGACTTCAGAAATATCGTCTAATCTTAGTTTTAGTTTATTTGAGTCCATTAAAGGGTATGTTCTATATATAAGATAATACATAATGATGCACACGAAAAACTTTGTTTGATAAAGGAAATTTAAAATACTTTTTTATCTGGCTACTTTCATTGTTGCTGTCTGGATTATTTAAACTTTTTGGATACTTGCATCCTAATGTTTTAATAATTAATAACTTTCTTCTCTTGTTACTAGTTTTTGGCCCAGCTCTTTTAGTTACAATAATATTAGTTTTTAATAAGTTTTCAAATTCTTAATTACGTCAAAAATTTAAATTTATGGAGCAAATTTAGATGCAGCAGGTAAAAAAAATTGTACTAGCGTATTCTGGCGGGGTAGATACGAGCGTTTGTATTCCATATCTAAAGAATGAATATGGAATTTCAGAAGTGGTTACTTTTGTAGCAGATCTTGGGCAAGGCGAGAATTTAGATCTTATCAGACAAAAAGCTTTAAATTCTGGTGCATCTAAATCAATCGTCGGTAATTTAGTTAATAGTTTTGTTGAGAGATTCGCCTTTCCAGCTATTAGAGCAAATGCATTATATTTAGATAAATATCCTTTATCTACAGCTCTTGCAAGGCCTTTAATTGCTGAAAATCTCGTAAGTATTGCACGAGAGATTAATGCTGATGCAGTAGCTCATGGATGCACTGGTAAAGGCAATGATCAAGTTCGATTTGATTTGGCAATTAATGCTTTAGGACCTGATTTGAAAATAATTACTCCTGCAAGGGAGTGGAACATGAGTAGAGAAGAGGCAATAGAGTATGGAGAAAAATTTGGTATTCCTGCACCAGTATCAAAAAAATCTCCATATTCAATAGACGTTAACTTACTTGGTAGGAGCATTGAAGCGGGTATTTTAGAAGACCCAATGCAAGAAACACCTGAAGATATATTTGCGATGACATCATCAATTGATAATTCACCTGATTCCCCTCAAGATATAGAAATTGTCTTTACAAATGGGTTTCCAGTTGGAATTAATGATGAATTTTTAACTCCAGTAGAGATTATTCAAAAAGCTAATGATCTTGCTGGTAAATATGGTTTTGGAAGAATAGATATGATTGAAGATCGAGTAGTAGGAATTAAGAGTAGAGAGATTTACGAAACACCTGGCCTCTTACTTTTAATCAAAGCTCACAAAGAGTTAGAGAGCATTACATTAAACCCAGATGTCGTCGAGTTTAAAGGAATAGTGGAAAAAAAATGGGGGCAATTAGTCTATCAAGGGTTTTGGTTTGGACCTCTTAAAGATAGTTTAGATGCATTTATTTCATCGACTCAAACTTCAGTCAATGGAAGAGTAAAGATTAGATTACATAAGGGAAACGCAATAGTAATTGGGAGAATGTCTGAAAATAATTCACTTTATAGGGAAGATTTGGCAACTTATAGCAAAGATGATATTTTTAATCATTCTTTAGCAGAGGGTTTTATTTATATGTGGGGTATGTCTAACAAAATATGGGCAGAATTAAATCAAAAACAATAGATTAATAATGTCTATGATTTTGTGTTTTCTTTGATTTCAGTATCAGCTTTTTCCGAAGTTGAACTATCAGCACTTGATACCGTTTGTTTTTCTGTAGGTTCAACTTTAGTTTCTGGATTATCTTTATCTTCTGCTTGAGCTGAACTCTTAGTTGAAGGTCTTGGGGTTGGCAAAGGTCCTTCTTGTTTAACGGTCATGTACCTTATTACATCTTCACTTAGTCTCATTGCTTTTTCAATTTTGAAAATATGTTGTCCATCTCCCTGATGACTTAGCTGGACGTAAATTCCTTCTCTATGTTTTGCTATTTGATAGGCTAATCTTCTCTTACCCCTCATTTGACTATCAAGGATGGTACCGCCAAATTCTTCTAAAAGTTTATTGTATTTATCAATGTGATTGGTCACTTCATCTTCCGCAATGTCTGGGCGGAGGATGTACATAGTTTCGTAATAGGATTGTTGATCGTTCATAGTTTCAGACGAGGTCTTTGGCTCATAAATTGATTTGATGAGCGTCTGTTTATATTTTACGATACATCATGATGTGCAGTTCCTTGGAAATCAGCATCATTTTTTTAAAGATAATTTTTTAGCGTGTCATTCATAATATGAAAAGGTACTTCTAAACCATTTGTCCAAAATGATAATGATTTCAATCCTTGTGCAACAAGCATTTGCAAACCATCGATAGTCATGCATCCTTTTTTAGCGCTAAATTTCAATAGATGAGTTGGAGCAGGATTGTAGATTAAATCATAAATAATTGTTTTCGAGTTAAGAGATCTCCAAAAAGCCTCCCCATAGGGCAATACATTCATGTTATGTTTACTTGTTTTCATTCCTACTGGTGTTGTATTTACAATTAAGTCTGCTTCTTCAATTAAATTTTGAGCTTGATTATCATTACTTGATAAACCCTGAATTTTAATTTGACTTTTAAAATTTTTTATTAATTCATCTAGTGATGATTTGTTACGTGATACTACTGAAATTTTTGAAAGATTTAAATTTATTAATCCTTGAATAACAGATCTTGCTGCGCCACCTGAGCCAAGAACCATCGATTGTTTTTTTGTTAAGTTTAATGTTTTTAATGGATAAATAAATCCGTCTACATCCGTATTAGTTGCGCTCCATTCTTTTTCAGAATTCAATTTAAGAGTATTAATTGCTTTCAGTTGTTTAGCAATAGGGGTAATCTCACTGCAAAGGTTAAATACTGTTTCTTTGTGGGGAATAGTAATGTTTAAACCCTTACAATTAATTTTTTTTAAAGAATGCAGAACCAATTCTAGATCTTCATCCTTGCAAGGTATAGCAATATAAATTAAATCTAAGCCTAAATATTGAAGGGCAGCATTTTGCATAATTGGTGACAAGGAATGGCTTACTGGATTGCCGATTAATGCAATAAAAGATGTCTTACTTGAAATCATGTTTAGAAATTTTTTCTTAAAAAATAACGGCCTGTTCGGGAACCACACCCCGTTATTGAGTAACAATAATGACGCCGATGACCGATTATGGAGAATATTAAATATGAGAATTTACCCATGGGTAAGGTTGTAGGAATCGATTTAGGAACAACTAATAGTTGTGTCGCTGTAATGGAAGGTGGTAAACCCACTGTAATAGCAAATGCTGAGGGTTTCAGAACTACTCCATCAGTTGTTGCATATACAAAAAATCAAGATCAGCTTGTTGGACAAATAGCAAAAAGACAAGCTGTTATGAATCCTGAAAATACTTTTTATTCCGCAAAGCGTTTTGTTGGTAGGAGAGTAGATGAAGTTAATGAAGAATCTAAAGAAGTTAGCTATTCCGTTGAAAAGTCTGGTTCAAGTGTCAAATTAAAATGTCCTATTTTGGATAAGCAGTTTTCTCCTGAAGAGGTAAGTTCTCAAGTTTTAAGAAAGTTAGCAGATGATGCAGGTAAATACCTTGGTGAAAAAGTTACACAGGCTGTAATCACAGTTCCAGCTTATTTTAATGACTCTCAAAGACAGGCTACAAAAGACGCAGGAAAGATTGCAGGTTTAGAAGTTCTTAGAATTGTCAATGAGCCAACTGCTGCAGCTTTAGCATATGGTTTAGATAAAGAAAATGAAAAAATTCTTGTTTTTGATTTAGGGGGAGGAACATTTGACGTCTCAGTGATTGAAGCTGGTGATGGAGTAACTGAAGTTCTCTCTACTTCGGGAGATACCCATCTTGGTGGGGATGATTTTGACAGATGCATCGTAGATCACTTAGCAAGTACTTTTAAGTCAAATGAGGGAATTGACCTTAGACAGGATAAGCAAGCTCTACAGAGACTGACTGAAGCAGCTGAAAAAGCAAAAATTGAGCTTTCAAATGCTACTCAAAGTGAAATAAATTTACCTTTTATCACAGCGACGCCCGAAGGCCCAAAACACTTGGACTTGAATCTAACTCGAGCAAAGTTTGAGGAATTAGCAGCTTCTTTAATTGATAGGTGCAAGACTCCAGTTGAAAGAGCTATAAGTGATGCAAAAGTTTCTACTAGTGAAATTGATGAGGTTGTAATGGTTGGAGGTTCATCCAGAATCCCCGCTGTTCTAGATTTAGTTAAAAAAATAATAGGTAAAGAACCAAATCAAACTGTTAATCCTGATGAAGTAGTAGCTGTTGGAGCTGCGATTCAGGGAGGAGTTTTAGCAGGAGAAGTTAAAGATATATTATTGCTTGATGTGACTCCACTTTCTTTAGGCGTAGAGACTTTAGGGGGAGTTATGACAAAAATGATAAATCGAAATACTACAGTTCCTACAAAGAAATCTGAAACATATTCAACTGCTGTAGATGGTCAAACAAATGTAGAAATTCACGTATTGCAGGGTGAAAGAGAAATAGCTTCTGATAATAAAAGTTTAGGAACTTTTAGATTGGATGGGATACCTTCAGCTCCAAGAGGCGTTCCGCAAATTGAAGTAACATTTGATATTGATGCAAACGGTATTCTTAGTGTTACTGCTAAAGACAAGGGAAGTGGTAAAGAACAAAGCATTTCTATCACCGGTGCTTCTACTTTATCTGATAATGAGGTAGAAAAAATGGTAAAAGATGCTGAATCAAATGCATCTGTAGATAAAGAAAAAAGAGAAAAAATTGATTTAAAAAATCAAGCTGAAACACTCGTATATCAGACAGAAAAGCAACTTGGTGAATTGGGAGATAAAATCGATTCTGCAGCAAAGTCTAAAGTTGAAGAAAAAAGTAATGCCTTGAAAGAGGCAATATCAAAAGAAGACTATGAATCAATGAAAAAACTTCTTGAAGAGCTTCAGCAAGAGCTCTATGCAGTTGGTTCATCGGTTTATCAGCAACCCGGAAATCAGCCTCCTTCTCCTGGCTCAGCAGGTGGACCTGATCAGAATGTATCAAATGAAAAAGGAGGAGATGATGTAATTGATGCTGACTTTACTGAAACAAAAGATTAAGAAAGGTAATTTTTAATTTCGTTAGCAACCCATTTAGAGCAAGCTGGAGCAAGTAAAATACCATTTTTATAAAAACCTGTACATATAATTAATCCATTTTCTAAATTTCTCATTATTGGTGAAGGTTCCCCATCGGGTTTTGATCTTATTCCAAACCATTTTTTAGAAATTTTAGCTTTGGTAAGCCAAATTGGTTTTTTATCAAGAAAATTTGTGAGTTTTTCGAATATATTTTCTTCTGGATTAGTACTATATTCGTCAGTTGAACCAATAATGAGCTTATTTTTAGATTTTGGAATTATATTTTTACCATCTATATTGAATTGTTTTGGAAGTGATAATAAATTAACGTTTGTATCATTTATATCAATTTCTATAGCTTGACCTAAAACAGGTTTTAATTTGATGTTGTTAGATACGCTATCTATTAAATCAACCGCTTTCAGAGAATTACATAAAATAACTACGTCAGATTTGATTTCTTCATTGCTCCTCGTTATAGAAATCCATTGATTATTTGATTTTCTAATTTTTATTATTTCTTCTTCTAAAAAATTTATTTTTTTATTTTTTAGATATTTATCTAATGTCTTAAGTAGCAAAGTTGCATTTATTCTTCCATCATTTAAGGAAATCATTCCTTTAATATTTTCTGTTTGGAAGGCCTTATTTATATTCTTGATAAATATTGAGTCTCTTTTTAAAATTCGTAAGTTTAGATCATGATTTGCATGAATAAATTTCTCTAATTTTTTAAACTTTTCTTCTTTGTTAGTTAGTTGTATTAATGGCTTTTCAATATTTAATTCATAATTAAATTTTTTCAGAAATTTAATCCATTTTGGCCATAATTCAATGCTTTGTTTTCTTAGATCCCAACTTCTACCTCTCCTTTTTTGATACATATTACCCATGAGCAGGCCTAAAGCTGCATTGCTACTATTTTTGTATTGAGCTGGATCTATTATTGTTATTTTAAAATCTAATTCTGATAATTCTAAGGCATTAAATTTTCCAATAATTCCCGATCCAATAATAACTATGTGTCCTTTTTGAAAATTTTCTTTTAAGCTTTTCATTGATATATTAGATATGCCTGCTTATTTGATTAAAAAGTTTAAGATTCTTTGGAACATCCTTCAATTATATTCAAAATTGTTTGTCCCGATCGTCCTGGCCTTGTCAGTTTACTTACAAGTTGGATTTCAAATTACGGTGGAAATATAAAGCATTCTGATCATCATACAGATCAAGCTGCTGGTTTGTTTCTTAGTCGAATTGAATGGAATACTAGAAATGCATCTTTTAATAGAGATCAAATTTATAATGAATTTGAAAAAATTGCAGTTGAAGTAAATGGAAAATTTAACATAAATTATTCTGATGAGATTCCAAATGTTGCTATTTTCGTGAGCAAACAAAATCATTGTTTGATCGATTTACTTTGGCGAGTAAGAAATGGCGAACTCAAAATGAGAGTGCCGTTAATAATTTCAAATCATTCTGAACTTGAGAACATTGCAAATGACTTTAATGCAAAATTTGTCCATATTGATACCTTTAATATTGATAAATCTGATGTCGAATATCAGTTTTTAAATTTACTAAAAGAATATGAAATTGATCTTGTTGTATTAGCCAAATATATGCAAATTTTGAGTGACTCTTTTTTAAAAAAGTTTTCTTCAATAATAAATATTCATCATTCTTTTTTACCTGCATTTAAGGGTGCTCAACCATATCATCGAGCATGGGAAAGAGGAGTTAAGTTAATCGGTGCTACTGCTCACTACGTTACTGAAAATCTTGATGAAGGCCCTATAATAGAGCAATGCACAGTTAATGTTAGTCATAGGGATGAAGTAGATGATTTGATTAGAAAAGGAAGAGATATTGAAAGAATAGCTCTAGCAAGAGCGGTTAGATTACATCTAAATCATCAAGTTTTTGTTTACAACAGTAAAACTGCTGTTTTTGATTGAAAATAATTTCTTAGTCTTCTAATTCTATTTGTATTTGTCTTTCATAGATTGATTCTTCATCAAAAGCTCTTGCTATTAAGAAACTGGCAATACAGCTGATTAAGACAGGTTTCATTATTAATAAATTTTTTGTTAAGGCAAAAGCTAAAAACATAGCTGTTATAGGGGTTCGCGAACATCCTGCTATGAAAGCTCCCATGCCGGCAAAGATGTATGTACTCGGAGCATGCCCTGTTCCAATCTCTACCCAGCTCCCCATTATTAGTCCGATTGACCCTCCTAAAGTAAGCATTGGATAGAACAATCCTCCAGGAGCTCCAGATGCTGCAGCTAAACCTGTTGTGACAAATAATACTAAAACTGCTAGTAATGCAATTCCAATACTTGTATTTTGCTCAGCTATTATTTTCTGTAATTCATCTAAATTATGAAATGTACTGGGTAAAAAAGAATAGATACTTCCTAAAATAAGTCCACAGATACTCATTTTTAAAACAAATTTATTTTTATACCACTTTTTCCCAAGATTTTGCATCAATAAAACATATCTGCTGTACAATTCTGCAAAGATCCCAATAATTATTCCTAGTAGAACTAGGTAAATAAAATCTATAGGTAAGAAAAAAACTGATGGGTCATATTCTTTTTGAATCAAAAATCCAAGGTTAAAATCAAAGCCTCCAGCTTTAGGATCTAAACCCAAGGCTTGAATAATATCAGCAGATGAATCTGCGATGAAAGTTGTAATTAATACTAATAGCAAAACTACTGGTCTTGCAGAGTTTAATAACTCTTCTATTGCATAAATAAACCCTCCTAATGGAGCACTAAAAACTGCAGCTATGCCAGCACCACCACCTGCTGCTACTATTACTCTTCTGAAGGCTGTAGGAGCTTTGAGCCATTTAGCCATTTGCCAAGCAACTGATCCTCCCATTTGAACGGATGGCCCTTCTGGACCCAAAGGGAATCCACTACCAATAGCGATAATTCCTGATATGAGCTTTACTAATCCTACTTTTAAATTCATTGGCACTTTTTTATGCCTCAAGAACCCCATGATTTGACTCACACCTGAACCTTTTGCAGCAGGTGCAATATTTTTGATCAAATATCCTGCAAGAGCACCTCCTACAGCTCCAAAAATTGGTAATACTGTAAAAGATGGGAATTGGTCTAATAGTGCTAATCTCCAATTGTTAATAAAGTAGATTCCAGTTTTAAAAGATATGCTTGTAATTGAAGCTCCTAAACCTGTTAATAAGAGTGAAAATGCAACGACGAAAGATCTTTGTTTTAATAATTTTTTAATGCTACGAGAAGAATTATTACTGGTTTTTTGAAGATTTTCTTTTATGAGGTTTGGCATAATCCATGATCATTTTGACAAACTGAAATCGTGTATTTCATCAAATTGAAGATAACGATAAAGTTCATCTGAATATGGATTAATTTTATTTTTAGTAATATCCTGATATTCTTCTACTTCAGGGATTTTTCCAAGAAGTGCGCAAACTGCTGCTAATTCAGCACTCCCTAAAAATACTTGTGCATTTTTTCCAAGTCTATTATCAAAATTTCTTGTACTAGTAGAAAATACTACAGACCCTTCATCTACTCTGGCTTGATTTCCCATACATAAAGAACATCCAGGCAACTCTAATCTTGCTCCACAATTTTCAAAAATTTTATAATAACCTTCTCTTTTTAGAGTTTCTTCATCCATTTTTGTTGGTGGACAAATCCATAATTTAGCTTTTAAATTTTGTACATCTTCAAGAACTTTTGCAGCTGCTCTGTAATGACCAATATTTGTCATACAAGAACCTATAAAAACCTCGTCAATATTTGTATTAGCAACATCAATGATTTCCTTTACATTATCTGGATCGTTAGGGCAAGCAACTATAGGTTGTGTTACTTTTTCTAAATTAATTTCAATGATTTCTTTATACTGAGCGTTTGTATCTGGATGAATTAATGAGGGTTTTTTTAACCAATTTTTCATATCGCTTATTCTTCTTAAAATTGATTTTGAGTCCTCATAATTGCTCTCAATCATTTTTTCTAGAAGGCAAATATTACTCTTTAAATATTCTTGAACAGTTTCTTGGGATAAAAGTATTGTGCTTCCAGCGCATGAGCGTTCGGCAGTAGCATCAGTTAGTTCAAAAGCCTGTTCAAGTTTTAAGTTAGGTAATCCTTCAATTTCCATAATTTTTCCGTTAAATATATTTTTCTTATTTGCTTTCTCAACAGTTAAAAGGCCTTTTTTAATTGCGAAGAGAGGAATCGCATTTACTAAATCTCTTAATGTAATGCCTGGCAATAATTCTCCGTTAAATTTTACGAGCACAGATTCTGGCATATTTAATGGCATTGATCCTATTGCAGCGGCAAAGGCAACGATGCCTGAGCCTCCAGGAAATGAGATTCCAAGAGGGAATCTTGTATGACTATCTCCACCAGTCCCAACGGTGTCAGGGAGGAGCATTCTGTTCAGCCAGCTATGAATTATGCCGTCACCAGGTTTAAGAGCCACTCCACCTCGTTGAGATATGAAATCAGGTAATTCTTTATGCGTAACTAGATCTACTGGTTTGGGATATGCAGCAGTATGACAAAAACTTTGCATAACTAGATCTGCAGTGAATCCTAAACAAGCTAATTCTTTCAGTTCATCTCTAGTCATTGGCCCAGTAGTATCTTGACTGCCAACTGTGGTCATAATTGGTTCACAGGTCATTCCTGGCCTAACTCCATCTAAACCGCATGCTTTTCCAACTATTTTTTGAGCTTGAGTAAAGCCATAATTACTTTCTTTTGGATTTTGTGGTCGGATAAATATTTTACTCGGTTTATAATCTAATTTGTTTCTAATTTTATCTGTAAGAGACCTTCCAATCATGAGATTAATTCTGCCGCCAGCTTGTATTTCATCAGTAAGAGTTGATGGAGATAGGTCGAATTGGCTTATTACTTTTTCAGTATTTGAATCTTTTTCAATTTTTTTAATAATGCCTTCATAAGGATAAATTTTAATAATATCTCCTGTTTGCATATGAGATACGTCAGCTTCTATAGGTAAAGCTCCTGAATCTTGTGCGGTATTAAAGAAAATAGGAGCTATTTTGTTGCCAATTACTATTCCACCTGTTTTTTTGTTTGGAACAAAAGGGATATCTTCTCCTATATGCCAAATCAGTGAATTAATAGCAGATTTTCTAGAACTCCCTGTTCCAACGACATCTCCAACATAAGCTATTGGTAAATCTTGTTTCTTTAAATTATCAATAATCTTTAGTCCATCTGGTTTTTTAAATTCCAGCATCGCCAATGCGTGCATCGGTATATCGGGGCGTGTTGTCGCATGCACAGCAGGAGATAAGTCATCTGTATTTGTCTCTCCTTCAACTTTAAAAACTAAACAAGTAATTTCTTTCTCTAGAACTTTTTTATTTTTGAACCACTCTGCATTTGCCCAACTATTTACAACCTCTTTTGCATAAATATTTACTTGAGATAATTCATAAATTTCATTAGCTGAGTCGTAAACAAGAATAATATTTTTTAAAACTTCTGCTGCTTTTTTAGCTAGTAAACTATTTTCGTTTTTAAGTATTTGAACAAGAGAATTTACATTATATCCCCCTATCATTGTCCCAAGTATTTCAATTGCTTTCTCAGGGTTTATTGCTTTGCAATATTTTTCGCAATTAACAATAGCTGTAAGCCAGCTTGCTTTTATATAAGCAGCCTGATCAACTCCAGGTGGTACTCTATTTATTAATAAATTAAGTAAGTATGAAGAATCGTATTTACTATCCTTTTCTAATAATGAAGTAACACAATTTGTTTGCTCAGCATTTAAAGGTAAAGGAGGTATTCCTTTTGCAGCTCTTTCAGCTACGTGATCTGCATAATCTTTTAGCAATGTTTCCAAATTCTTCATTAGTAAGGTTTAATGCCTAATCTATTGTTATTTTTAATATTGAAAAGGAGAGTATTCATAAATGCTTTTTTAAATATTCAAACTTCTTAATTAATCAATGACGACATCATCAAATAATTCAGCTTTAGAAAAGACATCAGATTTACATGTTGTTGAAACACGTCCATTAATACCTCCAAGCAGATTACACAATGATATACCTTTAGATCACACCTCTGCCACTACAGTATCTAAAACAAGAAGATCGATACAAAATATTTTGCATCATAATGATCAGAAGCTTTTAGTTATTGTTGGTCCATGTTCAATTCATGATCTAGAGGCGGCAAAGGAATATTCACAATATATTCAAAACTTTCGAGAAATTTATAAAGATAAATTAGAAATAATAATGAGAGTATATTTTGAGAAACCAAGAACAACTATTGGCTGGAAGGGGCTTATAAATGATCCTCATCTAGATGATTCTTATGATATTAATACTGGTTTAAGAAGGGCAAGAAGTTTGCTTTCATATCTAGCAACTCGTGGAATACCTTCTGCTACAGAATTACTAGATCCAATTGTTCCTCAATATATTGCCGATTTGATAAGTTGGACAGCCATTGGTGCAAGGACTACTGAAAGTCAGACTCACAGGGAAATGGCATCAGGATTATCAATGCCTATAGGTTTTAAAAATGGAACGGATGGTTCTTTTACTACTGCAATAAATGCAATGCAGTCAGCTTCAAAATCGCATCATTTTTTAGGTGTAAATTCCAATGGAATGGCTTCTATCGTTAATACTACAGGAAATCCTGATGGACACGTAGTTTTAAGAGGCGGCTCAAAAGGTCCAAATTTTCAAAGTCAATATATTCAAAGAATTTCAGCTGAATTAAAGCAATGTAACCTACCTTATAAAGTTATGGTTGATTGCAGTCATGGAAATTCCAATAAAGATTTCCGGAAGCAGTCGGAAGTGCTAAAAAATATAGCTTCTCAAATAAGTAAAGGTGAAAAAAATATTTTAGGAGTTATGCTTGAAAGTCATTTGAAAGAAGGTAATCAAAAACTTTTAAAAAAAGAGGATCTTGAGTTTGGCAGAAGTATTACAGATGCATGCATAGATATAGAAACAACAAAAGAATTACTCGCTATTTTGTATAGTTCAATTTAATTAGATATAAAAAAATTAAAACATAATGCTGATGTGATTGGAACAATGAAGTTATCTATTCCTAGAACACTAAATTGTTCAAGAACAGTGGCCAAAAGAGCTATTGCAAAATAACTTATATTAAAACTACTTTGTTGGGCGTATCCCAATGAGAAAACTACTAGTAGGCTTGTTAAAAACATCGTCAAAGTACCAAATAAAGATTTTTTTTGTTTAAAAAAAATCCAACTTCTCGAGTTAAAGCTTTTGCCTATTAAAGCAGCCAATCCATCCCCAAAAGTCATTATAAAAAATCCAGTAATTAATGAAAAGGGATCTTTGTTCCAGAAAAGAGAAATTAAAATAAATAAACTAAGACAATAAAATAATGTTCCATAACTTTTTCTCTCAATATCTTCAATTATTGGAAGTATTTTATATACGTAATTTATCAGAACCGTTAATGAAATAATTCCTGTGAAAATAAGAGCTGAATTTTGATCAATTTTTAGAAATAGTGCAATTGGTATTAATGGTCCTATTCCAATATGGATTATTTTTCTGACAATTTCTCTGCTGTCTTCATTAAATCTTTTAAAAACAATTGATATTAAAAAAATAAAAAATAAATATAATAAAATTATCGTAAATTTTATCAATTTGATTAAGCTGCTTTTTGATGATTGGTCATTACTCTAAGTTTTAATATTGCTTTAGCTTCTAGTTGCCTTACTCTTTCTCGTGAAACATTAATTTGTCTTCCTATTTCTGCAAGTGTTAAAGGTTCTTCACCATCTAGCCCAAATCTTAATCTCATTATTTTTTGTTCTCTTTCATTTAATTGAGCCAGCCAAGTCCCTAAATGCTCTTTTTGAATCGTTCGATCCATGCCTTCCATAGGCTCTTCAAAGTTTGGATCAGGTATAAGCTCGCCAAGAGTGCTTCGGTCTTCTTCACCTCTTGCATGGGCATCTAGAGAAGCACAAGGGGCACTTTGAGAAATTAAATCTTCTAAATCTTTTTGATCAATTCCCATTTCTGTTGCCATTTCTGATCTCGTAGGTTGTCTCCCGAATTTGTGAGATAATTCTCGAGATACTTTCCTCATTTTTGATAATTTTTCACTTATGTGTATAGGCAAACGTATTGTTCTTGCACTGTTATCAATAGCTCTTGTCATTCCTTGTCTTATCCACCAGTAAGCATAAGTTGAGAATTTATATCCCATAGCTGGATCAAATTTATCTACAGCTCTTTCTAGCCCAATTGCTCCTTCTTGGACAAGGTCCAATAATTCAAGCCCTTGATTTTGGTATTTTTTTGCAACAGATACTACTAGTCTCAGATTGGCTGACATCATCCTATCTCTAGCTTTTTTACCTATTCTGATTTGATAAAGATTCCGTCGCGTCCTATCACTTTCAGGAGTTTGCAGTAGTTTTTTCATGTTTTGTACATGATGAGCTAACTCAATTTCCTCTGCTGGAGTCAAAAGAGGTACTCTACCAATGCTACTCAAATAACTACCAATAGAATCTGAAGCTACTCTCCCAGATTTTTTTTGACTTTGTTTTGAAGTTAGACTGGATTTTGTTTTACGAGACTTGCCCGCAGTGTTTGGTAATCTAGGCTCATCAGTATTATTTGAAGAGCTCTTTACAGATTCCAGAGGGATCCCCATCACCCTGGCCTCCTAATAAATGGATTTTTTAAAAAACTAGCACTGAAATTGAAATAAAAACTACTTTTACGTTGAAACTTTAAAGACAAAAAAATCTTTTTTTATTCTGATTCCTCTAAACCTATTAATATGATTGGCTTTTACTAAATATAAAATTTTTTAAAAGATTAAGTTTTTTTTTTAAAATGTTATAAAAATCAATACTCTTGCCATTTATCTATAAGGTCAATTTGCGATCTATTAAAAGCAGAGTTAAATGCTTTTTCGTAAGATCCATCTTGTTTCATTGTCCATGAAAAATAATCATCCTTAATGTATGTCTGAAGAAGTGAGTATAGTTGAGATTTTAATGCTAAATCTTCTATTGGAGTAACAGCTTCTATTCTTCTATCAAGGTTTCTTCTCATCCAATCTGCACTGCCAATAAAAACTTCATGATCATTTTCATTACAAAACCAAAAAATTCTTGAGTGTTCAAGAAAAGGTCCAATAATGCTTATGACTTTAATATTTTCGCTTAAATTTTTTCTTTCTGGATACAAGCAACAAATACCTCTAATGATAAGACTAATTTTTACTCCTGCCTGAGAAGCCAAATAAAGTAGGTGAATTATTTCTGGATCTACAAGAGAATTCATTTTTGCAATAATTTCAGCTTTTTTGCCTTCCTCCGCATGTTTAATTTCTCTTTTAATTAGAAAAATAAATTTATCTCTAAGTGATGATGGAGATACTAATAATTTTTGATAGGATTTTTGTTTAGAAAAACCTGATAAGTAATTAAATAACTCAAGTAAATCTGATGCGATATCGGGGTCTGTTGAAAGTAATCCTAAATCTGTATAAAACCTTGAAGTATTAGAGTTATAATTTCCCGTCCCAATATGAAAATAATTTCTTAAACATCCTTTTTCTTTTCGAACTATTAAAGCTATTTTAGTATGAGTTTTAAATCCTATAATTCCATATACAACATGGATTCCAGCTTGTTCAAGTTGTTTTGCCCATTGAATATTATTATCTTCATCAAATCTCGCTTTGAGTTCAACAAGTGTCATTACTTCTTTCCCATTTTCTGCGGCTTTCATTAAAGCTGTGATAATAGGTGAATCCTTTGAAACTCGATATAAAGTTATTTTGATACCCATAACCAGAGGATCATCAGCTGCTCTATTAATGAATTCTTCAACTGAAGTTTTAAATAAGTCATATGGATGATGAAGAAGAATATTTTTTTTCCTAAGTATTTTGAAAATAGAATTAAAGTCTTTGTTTAAAGAGGAATTCAAAATTTCTAATTGTGGGTGGGTTTTCCCTATTAGCAGATTGTCTTTTAAATCATCTCTATTAATTTTTGTTAGCTGATTTAAATCGTCAAGGCCTAATAAACTTTTAGAAAAGTATATATACTCTTCTTGTATAGAGATACTTTCAATAAGTAATTTTAGAATGTTTTTTGGTATATCTGATTCAACTTCTAATCTAACTACATCTCCACCTAATCTTCTCTTCTGCAAGCTTTGTTCAACTGCCAGAAGAAGATCATCAGCTTCAAGTTCTTTTAATTCTAAATCTGCATCTCTTGTTACTCTAAAAAAAGAGTAATTAATACATTCCATTCCGTTAAATAAAGTATTTATATTATTTCCAATCAAATCTTCAACACTTATGAAAAAGTGAGAGCTTTCATTACTTTCTTCAATCATTTCATAAGGAATTTCTATAAAGCGATTTATATTTTTTGTTGGTATTTTAATTCTGACGAATTGACTTCTAGAATCCTCTCCATCCTTTATTAAAGCGGCTAAATTTAGACTTAAATTACTTATAAAAGGGAACGGATGTGCTGGGTCAACAACTAAAGGGGTTAATAAAGGAAATACAGATGATGTAAAGAAATTATTACACCAATTTTTTTGATTCTCACTAAGATCCTTATATTTTTTTAATATTATTCCTTGTTTTTTTAATTCACTATTTAGTTCGTTATTAAAATAGTTTTCTTGAAGAGAAGTTAAAAATTTAACTTCTTTGTTGATTTTTTTTAATTGATTCTTAGGGGTAAGTCCATCAATACTTTTTTTGGTTATTCCAGCTTCTACTTGAGCTTTTAAGGAAGCTACTCTTACCATAAAAAATTCATCAAGATTATTGCTAAAAATAGAAAAAAATTTTACTCTATCTAGGATTTTATAATCTTTTTCCATCCCAGTAAGTAATACTCTTTTATTGAATTCAATCCAACTTAATTCTCGATTAATAAAAATATCAGACTCGGTTTTCATTAAAATACTTCTGTTTTTTGATCATAAATAGAATTTTTAGTTTTACCCTCTGCAATAAGATATATCATGAAAATTAAGATAATGGAACCAGCAATAAACGGTGATTTAGGACCAAAGCTATCATAAACTCTTCCCGCCATTGCTATTCCTAAAACTCCTCCAAGACTCTGAAGTCCCTGAAGGTTACTTAGAATTGATCCTTGTTTATCAACGTCTAATTTTTTTGATATTAGTGCTCTTAAAGTGGGAGTAATTAAACCAGCTCCAACGGCTAAAAATGAGACAGCTGAATAAATATTAATTGTCGCATTTTCTTTTGGAGCAGTTATTAAAAGTGAACATGCTACAAGAATAAAGCCTGACCCTAAAAGTGTTAATTTCATTTCGCCGAATTGCTTTACGAGAGGCCCAATAAGTCCTCCTTGAACAATAATCGCAATAATTCCAACTACCACAAGAGTTCCACTTGAGGCCTTAGTTGTCCAACCTAAAGATTCTTGAAGGAAAAATATTAGTATATTTGTCAATCCAGTAAAAGCAATAAAATAGATAAAAAATGCTAATGATAATTTTCTAATCTTTTCTTCTTCAAATACTGTGAATAACTGTTTTAAGGGGTTTTTAAGAAGTGTTTTTAATTTGTTTGAGTTACTTTTAGGTTTTGTCTCTGGTAAGTAAAAGAATACTAAGATAAAGTTTATTATTGGAATAATTGAAGCTATCAAAACTGGAATAATAAAATTATTATTTGTATTTTTTGCAAAAATTACAACGAAAATATTTCCTAAGAAAAAACTTAAACCAAAAGCTACACCTATCAGCCCAAATGTTTTTGCTCTTTTTTCAGGGCTTGAGATATCTGCAAGAATAGTTGTTGCTGTGGCTGCAGTACCTCCACTTAAACCATCAATAAGCCTTGCTAGGAATAATAAAAATAAAGGGATAGAAGCTATATAATTAGACCAATTAAAAAGAACCGTAAAGGATAATATGGAAATTCCTATTACTGAGCCAGTTATACAAAAAAGAGTTACAGGTCTCCTTCCGTATCTATCACTCATAACTCCAATAAAAGGAGAAGCTGTAAATTGAGCTAATTGGTAAGTGCACGATAGTAAGCCATAGGTACTTGCTTTAGAGTCAAATAGTAAGACAAATGACGGTAAAATGGGCAAAAGAATACTTTCGCTTAATCGATCATTTAAAAGAGTCACGAAAGCACTTAGTAGAGTAAATTTTTTGTTTGGTTTCAATAAACTTTCTTTCACAATATTTACCTTCATTACGATTAACTTCTACTACCATACTTGTTAATGGAGATTAATGTGCCTGGTATTGTTTATTTAGTTGGAGCAGGTCCTGGCGACCCTGAGCTTTTAACTCTTAAAGCTTTACGTTTAATAAAAAATTGTGATTCTTTAGTACATGATGCTTTAATCCCAGATGAAATAACAAAAGAAGCAGGAAAAAATACAGAAGTTTTTCATGTAGGCAAAAGAGCTGGGAAGTGTTCTGTACCTCAGGATGAAATTAATGCTCTTATTTTAAAATTAGCAAAAGAAGGCAAAAATGTTGTAAGGCTTAAAGGGGGAGATCCATTCGTTTTTTCTAGGGGTGGTGAAGAAGTTTCGTTCTTAGAAAAAAATGGAGTTTCAGTTGAAATAGTACCTGGGATTACTTCTGGTATAGCTGCGCCTTCATATTTTGGTATTCCACTTACTCATAGAGATGCTGCAAGTTCTGTAACTTTCGTCACTGGACATGAGCGTGTAGATAAGGAAAAAAAGACAGTTAATTGGAGAGATTTAGCTAAATCATCAGATAGCTTAGTAATTTTTATGGGTATAAAAAATATTAAATTTATTGTGGAAGAATTAATACTAGGTGGTTTAGATAAGAATACTCAATGCGCTGTTATTCAAGAAGCTACTTTAAAAAATCAAAAATGTTTGATAGAGAAATTAGATAATCTCCCAGATAAAATCAAAGATAAAGAATTTTTAGCTCCATCAATTATCATTATTGGAAAAATTGTTGAATTTAAGGTTAATAACAATATAACTAAAGTATCTGATGTCTATTTACCAGATATTAATAAAGTTCAACAATATAATAAATCCCAAAAGTAAATTGGATCGAATTTAGGTTTAAGCTTTAAATCATTAACTTGATTAATTTGTCTGCAAGATAAGCTATTAATTGCAACTATTATGTCATCATTTTGAAATTCTGGAGGAATTAATTCTTCTTTTACAATTTTCAATTTTAAAGCTTTAGAAACCATAATCCCCTCTAAACAGCCGCTTTCTTTTCTAGGAGTTATCCATTGATTATTTCTTTTAATTAGAAGATTAAATGTACTTCCACAACAAAGTTCACCTGACGTGTTCAAAAGGATAGAATCATCAAATGATTTTTCATTAGCTTCTGTCAAAACTTGTATTGCCTGATTATATGAAAATGTTTTGCATTTACTTATAACACTGAATTCATTTATTTTTTCCGTTTGACTAATCCAAACGTTTATCGGATTGAAATTTGGTTTAATTCTATAGAACTCAAGCCATAAATTATCCAAATCTTTTCTCTCTGAAGTGCTATCAATTTTTAGTTTTCGACCTTCATTAGTTCCTCGACTATAGTTTATTCTTACTGAAGCAAATTGATCATTCTTAAGCGATAACTTTCTAATTCCATCGTGAATAAGTTGTCTCAAAGTTAATTTATTTATTTTGAGATTAATATTTAAAATCTTGCTGCTTTTTTCTAACCTTTTTAGATGTTCATCAAAAAGAATAGGTTTGTTTTCTTTTATCAAAATGGTTTCAAATATACCATCAGCAAATTTTAATCCTCTATTATTAGCAGCAATAAATATTCTATCAATATCCAACCATTGATCCTTGTGCCAGCCTAATGTTTCAATCATTTTAGTGAATCAATTAATGGTAAAAGTTTCCACTTTAGTTCATTAGTTTCCTCTTCAGGGTTTGAGTCAATAACTATTCCGCAACCAGCATATATATTGATTTTTTTGCCTTTAATTAAAAATGATCTTATTAGTATATTGCTGTCAAACTCTCCATTCCAGTCAAGCTTCAAAAACGAGCCGCAGTATGGTCCGCGTTCAAATTCTTCTAATTCAAAAAGTCTCTGGCATGATCTTAATTTAGGTGCTCCTGTTATAGAGCCCCCAGGCCAACAAGCTTTTAGTAAATCAATCCAGTTCTTTTCTTTTTTTAATTTGCCTCTGATTACTGAAGTTAGATGATGAACTTTTAAGAAACTTTCAAGTTTTAATATTTCTGGCACAATAATACTTCCTGTTTCGCAAACTTTACTTAAATCATTTCTTATTAGGTCAACAATCATAATATTTTCCGCTCTATCTTTTTCGTTCGTTATTAAATCGATAGCGTTAAGTGCGTCTTGATTTAAATCCTTATCTCTGGATCTAGTTCCTTTGATAGGTCTTGATTCTACAAAATTTTTATTATCTATTTTTATAAATCTTTCTGGCGAGGTAGATAATACCGCCTCTTTATAATTATCATTATTTATTATTATTCCTCCAAAGGGAGCTCTTAATTTGCTTCTTATTTTTAAATAAATATCAAGAGGATTATAGTTTTTGGAAGATTCAATCTCGCATTTAGTTGTTAGGTTTGCTTGAAATATATCCCCTAGGGAAATTAATTTTTTCAATTTTAGAATATTTTTCTGAAATTTTTCAGCCATTTCGTCCAAATTTATTTTTGAAAAATCAAAATTCAAATTTGTTTTAATAATATTTTCTTCTTCAATAGTTTTTATATTGTTGATTATATTTTTATAATTCATCAGTTCAGATGAGTTTGTGCCTTCGATAATTATTTCTTTTTTTATTAGATTACATTTAATGATTGGATCATATGATGCAATCCATAAAGTTGCCATATTAGATTTTCGCCATGGGTTTTTGGGTTCTATGTAAACTCCAGCTTCATAACTTAACCATCCGATCCAAAATCCTTTTTCAATATTTCTTAAATTGTTAAATGGATTATTAGTTTTGTCTAAGTTATTGATATCTCTTGATTGGATTATTTTTTTAGGTTTAATTCCTATTATTGACCATTCCCCATTTTCTTTACCATCACTGTCTAGCCAAGCTAATCCTTCATCTCCGAAATTTTTTGTTAGATGATGCGTAATCATTGCTGGATCTATCCATTTTTCTAGAATTATTTTTTTTATTTTCATTTTTTATTATTGTTATTAAGCCATTTTTCATAAGCGGCATTTCTAATTCTGCAGCTATCACACTTACCGCATGGTTTTGAATTGCCCGAATAACAACTCCATGTTTTATCTAAAGGGACATGATTATTAAAAGCTAATTTAATAATTTCCTCTTTATTTAAATCTAATAGTGGTGTCCAAAGTTTTATTGGATTATTTTCTCTTCCTCTTTTATTGGCTAAATCTGCTAATTCTTGAAATTTTTTAATGTAGTCAGGTCTGCAATCTGGATAACCAGAATAATCTAGTGCATTAACTCCTAATCCTATAAAATCAGCATCTATTGCTTCGGCATAACTTAGTGCAACGGAAATAAATATAGTATTTCTCCCAGGAACATAAGTATTAGGAATTTTATTAGTTTGTACTCCTTCTATCGGAATATTTTTTTGAGTATCAGTTAATGACGAGCCTCCCCATAAAGATAAGTCAAGCTTAATGATTTTAAATTCTTCGATATCAAAGTGTTTTGCAATTATTGATGCAGAATTTAATTCTTTTTTATGACGTTGACCGTAGTCAAATGAAAGGCCAAAAATTTTAGCTTCGGATTTTTTTGCGATACCAGTAACTGTAGAAGAATCTAAACCTCCAGATAATAAAACTACTATCGATTTATTTTTAAGAGTCATATGATTTCAATTAATTTTTAAGTATTTGTGAGTTTGAAGGCTCAATTTCCAATCGGGGTTATTTTTCACGAAATCAATAGCAAGAGAACAACCAATAGCATTGTTCCATCCTGGCTGTAAATAAAAAATTTTATCTTCTTTTTTTAAGCTATTTTCGTTTTTAGAGAGTTGATATTGTTTTAAAGTTTCTTTTTTGATTTGAATAGCAAATTCAATATCTTCTATTTTATTTATGATTATTTTGATTTCATTACAGTTTTTTAAAAAATAATTTTTTGGAGGTGAGTGTCTTTTTGGAGATAAAGTAATCCAGTCATAGCTTCCTGATATCGAATTAACTCCACTTGTCTCAATATGAATCTTCATTGGCTTTTGTTCTTCTCCCATCGTCATTTTTTTTATGGCTTTGCAAAAATTATCCAAGTTATGTTGTAAAGGTTCTCCACCTGTAATAACGCAAAAAGATGCTCCTTTTTCTCTGGCAATTTTTATGCGATCTATTATTTTTTCAATTGATATAAAAGGGTGTTTTTTCTCGTCCCATGAATTCTTGGTGTCGCACCACGAACATCCAACTTTACATCCCGCTAATCTTACAAAAAAAGCACTTTTTCCAGCGTGATAACCTTCACCTTGTAATGAATGAAATTGTTCGACTAAGGGTAAAAAATTTGTCATTTTTTCATTCAAAAAAATAAAGAATATTAATTTGATTGAGTTAACTTATCTTGAGAGGCTTTTATTAAACCTTTAAATAAAGGATGAGGTTTGCCAGGTCGTGATAAAAACTCAGGATGATATTGACATGCTAAGAAGTAAGGATGATTTTCTAACTCAATTAACTCAACTAATCTGCCATCTGGCGATGTACCACTAATTTTGTATCCAGAATCTAAAAAACTTTGTTTGTAGTAATTATTAAATTCGTATCTATGTCGATGTCTCTCATAAATAACATCCTCATCATATAAGTTTTTCCCAGTTGTATTTTTTGTCAATCTACATGGATAAACTCCAAGTCTCATTGTTCCACCTAAATCAACTACATCTTCCTGTTCTGGTAATAAATGTATCACTGGATTGGAAGTGTTTGGGTTTAGTTCTGAACTAGATGCATCTTGAAGATTAGCTACATTCCTGGCCCATTCTATAACTGCACATTGCATACCAAGGCACAAACCTAAAAAGGGAATTTTATTTTCTCTTGCGAATTTTATAGCCGAAATTTTTCCATTGACTCCTCTATTGCCAAATCCCCCGGGTACGACAATTGCATCAACTTCATTTAAGTAAGTTTCTGCTGAATTTTTTTCTATCATTTCAGCACTCACCCAATGTAAATCTAATAAAGCCTTTTGTTCAATGCATGCATGTCTTAAAGCTTCAACAACGGATAAATATGCATCTCCAAGTTCAATGTATTTACCTACTAGAGCAACTTTGATTGGAGCTCCAGGATTTCTTAGGTTGTGTATTAGTTGCTCCCAATTTTTCAAATCACATTTTTTATCTTCAAGGTCTAAATACTTCAGAGTTTCTTTGCATAAACCTTCTTTTTTTAAAGAAAGAGGTACAGAATAAATACTGTCTGCGTCTAAAGCTTCAATTACAGAGTTGATACTGACACCGCAAAAACCACTAAGCTTCTTTTTAAGAGCTTCATTGATAGATTTATCACTTCGGCATACAAGTAAATCTGGCTGAATTCCAATTGATCTTAATTCTTTCACTGAATGTTGTGTTGGTTTAGTTTTTATTTCGCCAGAGGTTTTGATGTAAGGAAGTAATGTTACGTGTATGTATGCAACATCGTTCCTATTGACATCATTTTTGAATTCTCTTATTGCCTCTAAAAAAGGAAGAGATTCAATATCACCAACTGTTCCACCAATTTCAGTAATAATAATATCTGCATTACTGTTGGCGGCTACTCTATGAATTCTTTCTCTTATTTCTCCCGTTATGTGAGGTATTACTTGCACAGTTCCACCGTCATAACTACCTTTTCTTTCTTTATTGATAACTGCTTGATAGATAGATCCCGTAGTCACACTATTTAACCTAGTCATTGCAGTATCAGTAAATCTTTCATAGTGACCTAAATCTAGATCAGTTTCAGCCCCATCTTCGGTTACAAATACTTCTCCATGTTGGAAAGGGCTCATTGTGCCTGGATCAACATTTAGATATGGATCTAGTTTTAATATTGAAACACTATATCCTCTAGACTTTAATAATCTTCCTAAGCTTGCAGCTACAATTCCTTTACCAATGCTAGAAACTACTCCTCCGGTGACAAATACAAATTTTGACATTAAATATTTTTAATTAAGCACAACCTCCTTATATTTTATTTAAAAAAAAAACTTTGAGAACATCCATATATATTCTTATTCATCAATTGTTATTTCAATATCTAATTCTTTTAATTGTGATTCAGAGACATTTGAAGGTGCATTTGTGAGAAGACAGTTTGCTTGTTGATTTTTTGGAAAAGCAATGGTTTCTCTGATTGAATCTGCTCCAATGATTAGCATGGTAATACGATCCAATCCAAACGCTATTCCACCATGAGGAGGAGCACCCATTTCTAAGGCTTCTATTAAAAATCCAAATTTTTCATCAATCTCTTTATCAGTAAGTCCTACCGTTTTCAGAACCTCTCTTTGTAAGTTCGCTTCATGAATACGTAAAGAGCCACCTCCCAACTCCAATCCATTAAGAACTAAGTCATATGCATTTGCTGTAGAGCTCTCAATTTCTTTTTGCAAGTTTTCAGAATCTTTAGATTTTATATTTTTTGGAGAACAAAAAGGATGATGTAAAGCTTCATACCTATTTTCCTCTTCATTTCTCTCAAACATCGGGAAGTCAGTTACCCATAAGAAATTCCATTTACTTTTATCAATGAGATTTAAGTCTTTTGCGATATATTGTCTAACCCTATCTAATGACTGATTGACAATTTGTTTATCTCCAGCTCCTAAGAGGATTAAGTCTCCATCTTTTGCTTCTGTGATTTTTAAAATATCAGCTATATCCTCTTCACTTAAATTATTTTTAATTGCCCCAATAGTCTCAAGCTCATCTCCTTTGACCCTTATAAAGGCCAAACCACCAGCTCCTGCATCTTGAGCTACTTGGAAGATGTCACCTCCTGGTTTAATTCTTACGTTGCTAATACTTGAATTACCTCCTTTGACTGTTATGGATTTTATATAACCTCCAGACTTAATTGCCTTGGTGAAAATATTAAATCCAATATCACCTAATACTCCTCCTAAATCTTTTAATAACATTTGATATCTAGTATCTGGTCTATCAGTGCCGTAATTATCCATTGCTGCCTGCCATGACATTCTTGGAAAAGCATTATGAAAATTAAGACTTAACACTTCTTTCCATATTTTTTTTATGAGACTTTCATTAAAAGAAATTATTTCTTCTTCACTAATAAAGCTCATCTCAATATCTAATTGAGTAAACTCAGGCTGTCTATCTGCCCTTAAGTCTTCATCACGGAAACATTTTGCGATTTGATAATACTTGTCCAGGCCTCCAACCATTAAAAGTTGTTTAAATAGTTGTGGGGATTGAGGTAAAGCAAAAAATTCTCCATTTGAAAGACGTGCAGGAACAAGAAAATCGCGAGCGCCTTCTGGAGTTGATTTTGTAAGTAATGGGGTCTCTACTTCTGTAAATCCAAAATTATCAAGAAATTCTCTAGCAACTTTAATAATCTTATGTCTTGTTTTTAAATTTTCTAGTAATTTTCCCCTTCTTAAATCAAGGTATCTATATTTTAACCTGAGTTCCTCTTTTGTATTTTCATAATCATGTATAGAAACTGGAAAAGGTAAGTTTTTTTTAATTTGGTTGAGAATTTGCAAATCTTTAACCTTGAGCTCTAACTCTCCAGTACTTAAATTTGTATTTATGGAATCTTTGGGTCTTTCATTAATAATTCCGCTAACCATTATTACTGTCTCATTTCTTAGATTTTCTGCCTGTTTAAATAGATCTGCACCATCATCGGGGTTAATTGTTATTTGTAGGAATCCACTATGATCTCTTAAATCAATAAAAATTACACCACCATGATCTCTTCTTCTATCTACCCAACCGCATAAATTAACTAATTTACCAATATCTGTATTATTGAGTTCTTTGCAAATTTTGTTTCTCATCTAAGTATGATTTATTTATCAATAACTTATAATAATTCTTTAAGGGTAAATTTAGTTAATAATTTTTTTTATAAAACGCTCTTTTTGTTATAACCCCTTTGAATTTTTTGCCTCTTATTAATATTTGAACTTCATTATTTATTAAGGCATGCGAAGTATTGATGTATGCAAAAGCTATAGCTTGTTGTTTAGTTGGAGACCAACTGCCGCTTGTGATAGTCCCAATATTTTCTTCACCTTTAAGAACTGAGCAACCTTTTCTTCCTATTGCTTTACCTTCTATAGATAGACCAACTAACTTTTTTTGAATACCTAATCTTGACTGCTCTTCAAGAAATCTTCTTCCAAAGAATTCGTGATTATTTTCTAGATGTACTAGCCAGCCTAAACCTGCTTCATATGGAGAAGTTTCTTCATTTATGTCTTGACCATAAAGATGCATGCCTGCTTCAAGTCTAAGAGTATCTCTAGCTCCTAAACCACAAGGTTCAACATTTTTGGAAATTGAGAAATCCCATAAATTAATTGCTGCTTTTTTAGATAAAAGTATTTCTAGACCATTTTCTCCTGTATATCCTGTCTTTGAAAAGAAAATTTTTTCTTTAGGCGAAATATTTTCAAAAATTTTATATTCGCATCCAAAGTTAGGGATATGTGAGATCGAAGATTCAATCCATTCTTCAAATAAATCGAATGAGTTTTTTCCCTGTAGTGCTAAAAGTACTTTGTCTTTTTTAAAGTTTGTTATCGAAATTTCATCTTTATTTACATTATTTTTTATCCACTGAAAATCTTCCTCATATCTACTTGCATTAACTATTAACAATAATTCTGATATGTCATTTTCTTGTATACCAAGGTCATAAATTATTAAGTCATCTATTATTCCTCCTTTATCATTGAGCATTACTGTATAAAGCCCCTGACCTTCAGAAAAGGAGTATAAATTAGTAGGAAAAAATTTTTGAATATAATCCTTTGGATTGATTCCCTTAACAGATATCACACCCATGTGAGAAATATCAAATAATCCTGCTGAAGATCTTACTGATTCATGCTCTTTAATTAATCCTGAAAATGATATGGGCATTTCCCAACCTGCAAAATCCACTAATTTTGCATTGGATTCAACATATTTTGAATAAAGAGGACTTTTTAGCAAATCCATGAAATATTTAGTTTGTATTTAGTATTTTTACACTGTAGTTTAGAAATTTTTTATTGCATATTTTATAATGACAAAATTAAGCTTCTCAGTACTTTGGCTGCAACTATGCTACTTACTCCGCTTTTATCAATTCCTGGAGATAATTCCACAATATCTGAAGCCACAATTCTAAAGTCTTTTAAAGTTTTCAGGATTTCCTCAAAATCATTCCAAAAAAATCCTCCTGGTTCTGGAGTGCCCGTCCCTGCTAATAAACTGGGATCAAACCAATCTAAATCTATTGTTAAATAGATTGGAGACTTGGCGTATGGTAGAAGAGCTTGTTTTAACTCATGTGCATTTTCGCCTGGACAAAAGTTAACTAATTGGTTGTTGTTATGCATAATTTCAAATTCTTCCTTAGTCCCACTTCTTATTCCTACTTGCAAAATTTTCTTTTCAGGTAGCACTTCTAAGCATCTTTTCATAGTACAAGCATGACTATGTTTATTTCCTATATATGATTCTCTTAAATCTGCATGAGCATCAAGTTGAACCAATATCAAATCTGGATATTTTTTTACTAATGCTTCAATAGCACCTCTTGTAATAGAGTGTTCGCCTCCAAGCATAATAGGACTAAGGCGTTTACTAATTAAATAATTTGTTGCTGATATAACCGATTCAATAACGGACTTTGAGTCATTTTTATCAATTAGTATTGATCCAAAATCAACATACATAATATCCTCTAAGTCTTTTTTTAGTTTTGGACAATATGTTTCTAAACAAGAACTGACTTGTCTTATTGCTTCTGGACCAAATCTTGCTCCTGGTTTAAACGAACATGTCCCGTCATAATTAACTCCAAATATACCAATTGAGCAATTCTCAGGACTTCTTTTTGCTCCCATATAAATTGCATTTTCGTTATCAAATAAATTTTTTGTCATCTTATGAATCTAGTTCTTTTACAATTTTATTTGGCATCATTTTGAATGCTGCATTTTGAAAATTTAAATTCCAAATTTCACATCCTTTTTCTATTTTTAGGGCTTCATCATAATTTTGCTTTGATAAATTTAGATCTTCTGAAGAAGCGAATGTCCAACTCCAAATCCCGCTTGGATATATAGGCACAAAGGAATACATAGTTTCAGAAACTTTAAATAAATTTTTTAGACTTTTCAAAATATTTATGTGAATATTTTTGAAGGATTCAGGTGATTCGCTTTGTGTTGCTAATATCCCCTTTGGTGTAAGTATTCTTTTACATTCTTCATAAAAAAAATCTGAAAATAATAAATTTGAAAATTCTGAGGGATCTGAACAATCTATAAATATAACGTCGTAAAAATTATCTCTTGTTTTTTTTACCCATTTAACACCATCATCAAGATGTATTTCTAATCTTTTGTCATTCCATGCTTCGCCTCCAATTTCTTTTAGAAATTTTTTAGATATTTTGATTACTTCCTCATCAATTTCTACTAGATCAATTTTTGATATTTGAGAATATTTAGCGCATTCTCTTACAGTACCACCGTCACCGCCGCCAATAATTAGTACATTAGATTTTTCGTCAATGCTACTTAATGCAGGATGAACAAGACACTCATGATAATATTTCTCGTCTTTTAATGATGTCATCCAGCAACCATCTAACATTAAAGCTTTACCATAATATTCATTTTCAATAACAATAATTTCTTGATATTTTGAGGTTTTTTTAATTAGAATTTTCCCATTTAGGCCGAATCTTGAGCCTTTATGATATTCATCTATCCATGTTGTAATATTTGTCATTTGCTTTTAGGAATTTTTCCCGCCAGTTTTTGCTTGGCTATTTGCCAAAGCCGTTGAAAGTCTTTGGGAGTTTGTTTTTTAATATTATCTCCTGCATGCTCTTCGACGATTGAAAATCTGTCTAAAAATTTTATATTAGTTTTTTGAAGAGCTAACTCAGGATTTATTTTTAAAAAGTTTGAGAGATTCAGAAGGGTAAAGTAAATATCCCCAAATTCATTTTTTATATCTGAATCATTTTTGCATTTAATTGCCTCTTTTAATTCATTTATCTCTTCTTCTAACTTTTTAAAAATCTCATCAGTACTTTCCCACTTGAAACCATTTTCTTTAACAACATTTGTGATTTTATCTGTACCAATCGTTGGAGGTAAATTTTTAATTTTCAAATTTAAATTTTTACTAATTGAAGATTCCATATGAGGTTCTTCTTTTTCTAAATTTTTTATATTTCCCCAAATCTGTTGTGATTTTTTTAATGATACTTTTTCTTTTTTGTTAAAAATATATGGATGTCTATTAATAATTTTCTTATTTAGATTTTTTATAACATCATTTAGTGTAAATTCTTTTTCTTCGTAACCGATTTCAGCATGAAGCATTACTTGTAATAAAAGATCTCCTAACTCTTCACATATGTTATCTGCATTTTTTTCATATATCGCATCTATAAATTCATTACTTTCTTCATACAAAAATGGGATCAACGATATATGAGACTGTATTTTCTGCCATGGGCAGCCCCAAGTTTTATCTTTTAATGCTTTGATATTAGATATTAAGATTTTAAAACTATTTATAGTCTCTAAATCGGAATTCTTTCCCAATTTATATCTTTTTTTTGAGGACATAGGATATATTTTATTAATTAAATTTTGCCTCAATCATGAAATATTTAAATACTTAGTATAAATTTTTCAACTTCATCTATTAGAATGATTTATTATGAGGGCGATTAGCTCAGCGGTAGAGCGCCTGCCTTACAAGCAGGATGTCCCTGGTTCGAACCCTGGATCGCCCATTTATTATTTTTCTAATGACTGAGATCGTCAATCTTTCAATCAGTCAAAGCGCTGCTTCAGAACTATCTAGGCAAGCTTCTTTTGGAGGTTCTCCAGGAGAAATGTCGATTGATTTGGTAGAGGATAAAAATTGTTCAGAAGGATGGATGCATATTAAATTAAGGCCAGGTACATGTAATGGATCCCCTATTTCAAGAACTGAAGGAGTAACTTTATACGCGGATGTAAAAAAGTTTAATTTACTGAAAGATTTAAAATTAGATTATTACGGTGATTTGAGCGGAGGTGGATTTCTTATTTCAACACCAAAAAATGCAAAACGTTGTTCCTGTGGTTCTGGCTTCAAACTTTTGTAGAATGGATTTGTCTTTTTTTGCAAACTAATATTATTTTCATTAATTGGCTGCTATCAAGATAAAATAAACAAAAAGTTTATTGAAATAAAATTTGAACATGACGGAGATGAATGATCAATTATCTTTACAGAATTATTCACCTTTTGAAGTAGAGAAAAAGTGGCAAGAAAAATGGGAAAGTTTAAAGGCGTTTAGTCCTAACCCTGAGGATGATGGGGAGCCTTTTTGTGTTATTATTCCGCCACCAAATGTAACTGGATCTTTGCATATGGGGCATGCATTTAATACGGCTTTGATAGATGTTGTAGTACGTTTTCAAAGACTTTTAGGTAAGAATGTTTTGTGTTTACCAGGAACTGATCATGCTTCAATAGCTGTTCAAACTATTCTCGAAAAAAAATTAAAAAGTGAAGGCAAAACAAGCGAGGATATTGGAAGAGATGAATTTCTTAAAAGAGCATGGAACTGGAAAGAACAAAGTGGTGGAAGAATAGTTTCTCAATTAAAAAGGATAGGATATTCAGTTGACTGGACTAGAGAAAGATTTACTCTTGATCAAAAATTAAATGAAGCAGTTATTGAAGCTTTTAATATTCTCTATAAAAAGAATTTAATTTATAGAGGCGAATATTTGGTTAATTGGTGCCCTGAATCTCAATCTGCCGTAAGTGATCTTGAAGTTGAAATGCAAGAAGTAAATGGCCATTTATGGCATTTTAAATACCCTTTAATTTCTGAAAGTGGTGAACAGTTAGATAAGTACTTAGAAGTTGCAACAACAAGACCAGAAACTCTTTTGGGTGATACTGCTGTGGCAGTTAATCCTAATGATGATAGATATAAAGAATTTATTGGTGTCAAAGTAAAAGTCCCTTTCGTTGATAGAGAAATACCTATTATCGCTGATTCAAATGTTGATAAAGATTTTGGTACTGGTTGTGTAAAGGTTACTCCAGCCCATGATCCAAATGATTTTGCAATAGGAAAAAGGCATAATTTAAAACAGATTAATGTAATGAACAAAGATGGAACTTTGAATATTAATGCAGGTGTTTTTCAAAATTTAGATAGATATGAGGCTAGAAAGAAAATTATCAAAGAATTGGATAACTTAGGCCTTTTGACAAAGATAGAGGATTATAAACATACTGTTCCTTTTTCTGATAGAGGTAAGGTGCCAATTGAACCTTTATTGTCAACACAATGGTTTTTGAAAATGGATGATATATCACAAGGATGTCTTAATGAAATTGATTCTAAAAAACCATCGTTTATTCCTTCACGCTGGGAGAAAGTTTATAAGGATTGGTTAGAGAATATTAATGATTGGTGTATCAGTCGCCAATTGTGGTGGGGGCACCAAATACCAGCATGGTACGTTTTAGATAACTCTCAAGACTCAATAGAACAAAATACTCCATATATCGTTGCTAGAAATGAAGAAGATGCCTTAATAGAAGCTAATAAAAAATATGGATTAAATATTAAATTGGTTCGTGATAAAGATGTTTTGGATACATGGTTTTCAAGTGGTTTATGGCCTTTCTCAACCCTTGGTTGGCCAAATACAAATGATCCGGATTTTAAAAAATGGTATCCAAATAATGTTCTTGTTACTGGTTTCGATATTATTTTCTTCTGGGTGGCCAGAATGACAATGATGGGGAATACTTTTACGAATAATATTCCTTTTAAGGAAGTTTATATCCATGGTCTAGTTCGAGATGAAAACAATAAAAAAATGAGTAAAAGTTCAGGTAATGGTATTGATCCAATATTATTAATTGATAAATATGGTTCTGATGCTCTACGATTTGCTTTAATTCGAGAAGTTGCAGGCGCTGGACAAGATATCCGGCTTGATTTTGATAGAAAAAAAGATACATCTTCAACTGTTGAAGCTTCAAGAAATTTTGCGAATAAATTATGGAATGCAACTAAATTTGTGTTAATTAATAAAACTTCTAACAATAATTATTCGCTTAAAGAGAGTGATGAAAATTCTTTAGAGTTATGTGATAAGTGGATTTTATCGAAATTGAATCAGGTAAATATAAAAGTCGCTGCTTTGTTGAAAGAATATAAATTGGGAGAATCTGCGAAACTTCTATATGAATTTGCATGGAATGATTTTTGTGACTGGTATGTAGAATTTGCTAAACAAAGGTTTAATAATAAAGAGACTAAAAATAGACAAATATCTGAAAAAGTTTTAATAAAAGTGCTCAATGATATTTTGGTAATGATTCATCCTTTTATGCCGCACATTACTGAGGAACTTTGGCATGTATTGCAAATAAAACCAGATAATGCATTATTATCTCTTCAACAATGGCCAATTCACGAAAATAAATTTGTTGATAATAAGCTTGATAATTCCTTTCAGCAACTCTTTGAAATTATTAGGTTGATTAGAAATTTGAGAGCTGAATTAGGTCTCAAGCCATCAGAAAAAGTTCCTGTTTACTTGATTTCAGACAATGATGAATTGATTGATTTTTTAAAAACTTTAGTTGACGATATTCAAACCTTAACTAAATCTTCTGAAGTATTTATTTTTAAAACTAATGCTGTTGATAAAACAGAGTTTGCTAAATCTTTTTCTGGGATAATTAGTGATTTAGAAGTTTACTTACCTTTTCAGGATTTTGTAAATATAGATGCATTAAAGGAAAGGTTAATCAAGGATTTTAAAAAGGTGACTATTGAATTAGATAATTTGAATAAGAGATTATCTAATAAAAATTTCGTTGATAAAGCTCCAAAAGATATTGTTGATGAATGTAGATTTAAATTTAATGAGGGTTCGGTAAAAATGGAGAGAATTACCAAAAAACTCGAACTTTTGAATTGAAAATGAATATATTCCTAGAAAATATTTATAATTTATCTTTTTTTTTTAATACTGGAATTGGCGTTTTTTCGTTTGTTTGCATTTATATTTTAATTGTTTTATTAATACTTCCAGCTTCTTGGTTATCTCTATTATCAGGTTTTTTATATGGCTCATATTTAGGATCAATTATCGTTTTCATTTCGGCTTCCATAGGAGCATCAGTTGCATTTTTTGTATCAAAAAGTTTTTTTGCTAAAAAGTTAAAAAACCTTTTTAGCCGTTATCCAAAATTAAGTGTTATGGAGAAAGTAGTAGAAAAAGGCGGACTTAAATTGATTTTTTTAGCGAGATTATCACCGATATTTCCTTTCAGTATTCTTAATTATTTTTATGGTTTGAATAATGTTAAATTCAGAGATTTCGTTCTTGGTCTTCTCGGAATAATTCCAGGAACTTTTCTTTATTGCTCAATAGGTAGTTTGGCAAAAAATCTTCAGGAATTAAAAAATGTGCAATCACCAAATAATTTATTTATGACTTTCATAGGAGTTGTTTCAACTTTTTTAGTTGTTTATTTCTTAGCTAAATAC
Organism: Prochlorococcus marinus str. MIT 9107; assembly: GCF_000759855.1. Lineage (GTDB taxonomy): Bacteria > Cyanobacteriota > Cyanobacteriia > PCC-6307 > Cyanobiaceae > Prochlorococcus_A > Prochlorococcus_A marinus_N. The sequence continues at coordinate 98,095 of NZ_JNAI01000001.1, read as the reverse complement.
TCAAGAGAATATTTTGATAAAACTGAAGAATTTAAACTTTAATATTCCAATCTCTAATAGATGCAATTAAGACAAACCAAATAAGCCTAAATTTACCTAATAAAGTTTTGTTGGATTCTAATTTGATATATTTTGCCTGTCCACAGGGTGTTTTGATGTAGTTGAACACAGCTTTTTTATTCATTAGTTTTGCAAAAAGTCTTGATAATTATTTATATATTTTATAGCCAAGATTTTAAGTTTTTTTAATTTACAACCAAATTTTCCATTGACTAATTTGTTTTATACACTTTTTAAAAAAATTTAAATTTTTTCATCAGCTTTAAATCCTCTAAAGCATTTGAACCTAGGAAACCTAAGACTAAAAGCTACTGCATCTTTGGATTTAGTTTTAGCATCAGCTCTGATTTCTACAAGTTGGCCAACGAGGTGATTGCGCTTTGACCAATATTCTTCACGTTGGATATCACTAAATCCGCTCCCGCAACTAAGACTGTATTCAAAACCATCGTCTTCCCCTTCTACCAGGATTGCCCCAAGTCTACCTTTATTGCGACCTGTGCCTTCCTCAACCGATATAACTTTTAGAGTGACTTCAATGAAAGGTTTTGCTTTTAACCAACTATGTGTTCTTTTACATTCGTACATAGCATCAGGATCTTTAATCATTACTCCTTCATATCCACCTTCCACGGCTGATTTATTCAGCTCTACAAATCTTTTCTGTCCCTCGATGGTATCAAGATCTACATTTTCCCATTCAAGTGTTTGAATGTGTTTTAGAAGCATAGAATGTTTTGCTACCCATTCTTTTACTAATAAACTTCTTTTTGATTGACTAGTGTTCCATTTCCCTTTTTGGAAGTTTTCAAGGGGACATAAGTCAAACAGGTGGAGAACTGCATCTTTGTTTTGTTTGCCATCTTTTCTGTGTACCTGTTTCATTAAATCCTGAAAGTTAGCGCTCATTACTTCACCATCTAGGACTAAGTCATAAGGTGCAGGATTTTCTTTTAAGACGTTTTCTATTTCTGAGATAATATGGCCAAAATTATGGAATTGCTTCCCATTGCGAGAAAACATTTCTACTTTATTTTGTCTAATAATAGTTAAGACGCGCACACCATCTAATTTGATTTCAATTTGCTTTTTCCCTATCATTTTTTTTTCATGATTTGCACTGTCATGAGCTAAAGGACAAGAAAAAATAGGAATCGCATATTTGGGAAATTTCTTTGCTATCTTGTTGATTGTTTTTTCAGATACACCACATCTAAGATCTTTAATTAAAACTCGTCTATAAAATCCATTCCACTCTTCTTTTTTTGCAGATTCCATAGCTGCAAGAATTGCATCGCGAGCAGCGTGACCAGTAAGTTCTCTTTGAATAAGCTTATTGGCTAATTCTTTAAAATCTTTCCATAAAAATTTTTGACTTTTTTTATTATCTTTCTCAGGAACCATTTTTACACCAAAAGTTACTAATGGATCAAGTGCCATACGAATTCCTTCAAAAAAATCATCTAGACCTTCTTTCATTGCTTCTGAAATGATTTTTTCTTTATCTAATCTGCTTGGGTGTAATTCTAGTTGATGTATTATTTCTTCTTTAAACAATTCTTTTTGCCTCCCAAGAAATTATTAATTCACTTTAGCTATTCTGTCTATTTTCCAGTCATTGTCAGTTTTTGCGAAAGTAAAGTCTAATGGGAGCTCATCTTGTTTGTCTTCTGATTTTAAATTCAAAGTTATTATGATTTGATCTTCTTGGACTCTAGGTCTTCCTGATTTTAAATTCCTGTATTTATTGAGGTTTAAACTAGCTAAAAATTTAAGAAAGTCTTGTCGCTTAACATGAGTTTTATAAGTTTTTGTAGTCAAACCATAAGCTGCATCAATTCTGCCAGCAGCTATTTGATCAAAAAACTTTCTTACTAATGGATTAATTCCTCTGGCACTTATAACTAATTTGACTGCATTAAAAGTCCAAAAAGAAACTAGTACTGCGCCACCAACTAATAATGCTTTTATTCCAATATCTTTAACTAGTGTTGCATCCATGTTCATTTATCTTTTTTTATACTTTAAGAAATTAAATCGTTTTTGATGGCTTTTTTTGTCAAAATAATATAATTTTAGTTCATAATGCCTTTAATTCCTCTTTTACCTTTATTTCATAGATTTAATAGCCAATATTTTGAAAATTCTTTAGCTGTTAATAATCAACCTTTAGTAAAAGTTAGATGGAGTGACAATAGATTAAAAACTACTGCTGGTTTTTATAAAAGAAAACGAATTAATGGTCTTGTAGATTCTGAAATTATCTTATCGAAACCTATTTTGAGTAAATTATCTACTATCGAAATAAATAGTACGTTATGTCATGAAATGATTCATGCATGGGTAGATATGATATTAAAAAAAAATGAGATACATGGTCCAAATTTCTTAGAAAAGATGAATGAAATTAATGAGAAAGAGAAGAATTTTCAAATTTCAGTAAGGCACTCATTTCCTATTGAAAGGAGAGAATTAAAATATATAGGAACTTGTCAAAATTGTGGTGAGAAATTTTTCTATAGGAAAAAAATAAAGAATATTGCCTGTAAAAAATGTTGTGTAAATTTTTTTAATGGATCATGGAATAAAAACTGTTTAATTTTGTTTGATTAAAAATATAAGATGTGTTTTTGTTTCTATATTTGGAATTATTTATTTTTTTAATGTAATTTATATTTTAAAAAGCATAATCATTTATGGATTCAAGGAGAATTAGAAATCTTAAAAATAATTTTGATAGAAATATTGTTGATAAACAAGTTGATAAAATTTTTGAAACTGGAAGACAATTCGTTGATGGAGTATCTGGGGCTAGGCCAGGTAAAAGAAGAAACTCAGATTTTCAAGGTATAACAAGTAAGAGTGTTAAAAAAGTAGGAAGATGGGTATCTGAAAAAGTGGATTTATTCTTCGATGAGGATAATGATGATTGGTATGATGATAATTTTTGCGATGAAAACAGCGATATTAAGACATTTACTAGAGAATCAAATTCTTATGAATTTGCTAAACCGTACTCAAAAAGACCTTTAGAAGCAATATCTTTAAGGCATCCAAAAAATTTAAAGACAACTGAGCAAAAAAAATTACCTTATGTGAAAGAGAGTAAAGATGATGATTGGCCAGATGAAATGGATTTCAAAGTTGAAAGATGGCAAAGAGCTTCAGCAAAAGATATTAATACATCAAGAGATCAATCAAACCAACAAGGTCAATCAAAATCAAGAAATCTTCCCAGATCAAGAAGAAGAAGAGTATAGATTTGTAAATTCTTTAATTCCTGAATAACCTAATAAACTTTCTAAATGGGGATTGAAGACTTCTCGAATAATTGTTAAGGGCTTTTTGTCTCGAAAAAATCTATAATTTCTTGACCAGAATGGCCCTTTAAAACAAAATTGATCTTCCAGCCAATTTGAATTAACAAGTGCAATTCGATCAACTTCTCTAAACAACTCTGATCTGTCTTGTGTCAAGTTCTTCCATATTGGTTCCTCTTTGGCTTTTAAATTTTCATTCACTTGTTCTGCATTCCACCAACTTTCAGCCCATGCTAGGTTTTTATTATTGTTTTTAATCCATACTTGTCTTCTAATTAAGGGGCCATTTAGCTGATTTAATTCTGTAGGACCTTCTTCAATGAATAGGGGATCTACTTGCATTGAAATTAATTTAATTTTCGTCTCTTTATTAGTTAAAAGCTGTAGATGTCTAGTTGGACTTCCATCCCCAAGCAGCATTAATTTCCATGGACCAGATATTTTTGGTAATGAATTTTTCACTAAAAAAGTAGAGGCTTTTTCTTCCCATAAAATTTTTGGTGAGTTAAAAAGTTTATTATTCAGTGCTCTGACGTATTGCTTTTAAGATGATAACTTTTTTTCGACAAAAATATTTGCCTTTTCTTTCTTTATTTCTCTTATTTTTAGCCAAACAAGTAATGCAGTTAAATCAGCTTTGCTTACTCCAGGAATTTTTGAAGCATCACCAAAATTTTTTGGCTTTATCTTATTCAAATTTTCTCTCGCTTCTAAAGATAATGTATCTATCTTTTCATAATTTATTTCTTGAGGAAGAGATTTACAGCTTTGACGATTTATTTGTTCAATGTTGTTTTTTTGTCTTTTAAGGTAACCCTCGTATTTAATATCTATTTCAACACCTTCCTGTATTGAAGAATCTAGATTTTTTTTAATCAAATTATATTTAATTAGATCTGAATAATGAAAGTTTGGCCTTTTTAAGAGTTCTTTCAAACTTGTCGAGCCTTTGATTTTGGATCCCTTTTCTAATTCTATTTTTTTTGATATTTCATCGGTATTTTTCAAACGGGTTTTATTTAATCTGAATTTCTCTTCCTCGAGGAGTTTCATTTTTTCTTGATAGGACGCCCATCTTTTCTCATCAATTAGTCCTATTTGATAACCTAATGGGGTTAATCTCCTATCTGCATTATCTCCTCTAAGAGTTAACCTATATTCACTCCTACTAGTGAGAACTCTATATGGTTCTTTAAGATCTTTAGTAATTAAATCATTGATCATTGTTCCTATATAGCTGCTTTCTCTAGTAAAGATTATTGGATCTTTTTTGTTTAGTTTTCTTGTTGCATTAACTCCTGCAACTAATCCTTGTGCTGCTGCTTCTTCATAACCAGTTGTCCCATTAATTTGTCCAGCGCTAAATAAATATTCAATTTCTTTCGTTTCGAGTGATGTTTGGAGCTGTGTTGCAGGAATATAGTCATACTCGACAGCATATGCTGGCCTCAACATTTTACATTCACTTAATCCAGGTAAGGTTCTTAAAAGTTCCAATTGTATATTTTCTGGTAAACCTGTAGAAAATCCTTGCACATATATTTCAGGGGTATTAATTCCTTCTGGTTCTAAGAAAATTTGATGTGATTCTTTATCAGCAAATTTAACTATTTTATCTTCTATAGATGGACAATATCTTGGCCCTTTACTATCAATAAAACCGCCGTAAATGGGAGTTAAATCTAAATTGTCTCGAATGAGTTGATGTGTTTTAGAAGTTGTTCTTGTGATATGACAACTAACTTGGGGCATATTATTTTTGATATCTGGATCAAATGAAAAATATTTATCAGCTGCAGTACTGGGTTGAATATCTAATTCATCAAAAATGATACTTTTTTTGTCAACTCTTGCTGGAGTTCCTGTTTTTAAACGTTCTGTTTTGATACCAATTTCGTGTAAGTTTTGCGTAAGACCTTGTGCTGCTTGTTCGCCCGATCTACCAGCTGACATTGATTTATTTCCTATCCATATTTTGCCTTCTAAAAAAGTACCAGCTGTGATGATAACTGATTTCGCTGAATGATAACTACCAAAGAATGTTTTCACACCCTTTATTCTTTTTTTTACGATTTTTTTTGACTTCAATCCAATTTCTTCAGTTTTTGCAATATCTAGTTCAGTAATCATTGCTTCTTTCAAAGATAAATTATCTGTATTTTGTAGTATTTCAATCATTCTTTTTGAGTATTCTCTTTTATCTGTTTGAGCTCTTAACGCCCATACCGCTGGGCCTCTACTTGCATTTAATATCCTTTTTTGTATAGCTGTCTCATCAGCTAACTTACCAATAATTCCACCTAATGCATCAACTTCATGAACCAACTGACTTTTTGCTGGCCCGCCAACTGCTGGATTACACGGTTGCCAGGCAATCCTATCTAAATTGATTGTAAATAAGGCTGTAGAAAATCCTAATTTTGCCGTTGTAATAGCTGCCTCGCATCCTGCATGTCCTCCTCCAATAACTATGATGTCAAAAGATTCATTTGTTGCTTGATGATCTTGCATTTTAGGATCGATTTAATTAGCTAAATTCTTAAATCTCGTAAATTGAGGTTCAAATAATAATTTAACAGTTCCTACGGGCCCATTTCTATGTTTAGTGACAATGATCTCTGTAATTCCTCTATCTTCAGTCTCTGGATTATAGTATTCATCTCTATAAATCATTAATACTAAATCTGCGTCTTGTTCAATAGATCCTGATTCTCTTAGATCGCTTAACATTGGTCTTTTATTGGTTCTAGACTCTACTCCTCTACTAAGCTGAGATAAAGCTACTACTGGTACTTTTAATTCTCTAGCCATGCTTTTAAGACCTCTTGTTATTCGTGAAAGTTCTTGCACTCTATTATCAGGGGTTGATCCTTCCATTAACTGGAGGTAATCAATCACAATTAATCCTAATTCTTTTTTTTGTTCAGCTATTAATCTTCTGCAAAGAGATCTCATCTCTAAAACACTTAAGTTAGGTTTGTCATCTATAAATATTGGTAATTGACCTAGTGAATTGATACCTTCTCCAAGTAAAGGCCATTCATCTTGCTGTAATCTTCCTGTTCTTAGCCTGCCACTCTCGATTCCAACTTCCATAGAGAGTAATCTATATGTCAACTGTTCTTTACTCATTTCAAGGCTAAATACGCACACAGGTAAATCTTGAGATTGTGCAACATTCTTAGCCAGGTTAAGAACTATTGAAGTTTTCCCCATTGAAGGTCTTCCAGCAACAATTATTAAATCACTTCTTTGAAAACCTTGAGTCATCGCATCAAGGTCGTAAAAATTTACAGGAATTCCAGCTACAGAAGTTCCTAATGATCTCGACTCTATTTCATTGAAAGTACTTGTAAGGATTTCAGCTGCTTGAGTCAGACCTTTTGAAGGTTTTTCTTGACTGATTTCGAATATTTTCTGCTCAGCTTTATCTAACACTTCATTAGTATCTTGAGTCTGATCAAAACCTAATTGAACCACCTCATTCCCAGATCTTATGAGTTGCCTTCTCATGAATTTATCGTTAATTAAATTAGCAACTTGTTCTATAGACGCTGTAGAGGATACATTTTCCACTAGTTCTACTAATTTGTTATTACCTCCAATTTTTTCTAGTGATTTATTGTCTGCTAACCACGCACTCATAGACGTTAAATCAGTGGGTTTGCCTTGTGAATGCAACATTAATGCTGTTTTATAAATCTCTTGATGAGCATTTATATAAAAAGCTTCAGGCTTAATTAAATCTGCAATTCTGCCGAAAGCATCTGGGTCAAGGAGAATGCCTCCCAGAACAGCTTCCTCCGCTTGAATATTTTGAGGAGGTACTAACCCAGCATTTTCGCTATTGAAATCTTTTTTAAAGTTTTTATTTTGCCCATTATTTGGAAAAGGTACTGAAACCATATCTTTAATTGCTTAGATATATACTCTGGCTACTTTTCAAAATAATGCAACAAATTGATTAACTTGTTACTTCAATATTTACTTCTGCATTAACTTCTTGATGTAATTTTATTTTTACCGTAAAGGAACCCAAATTATGGATATCAGGAACTGTGATATTTCTTCTGTCGATCTCTTTTTTTGTTGCTGCTTGTATTGCTTCAGCAACATCCCCATTTGTTACAGTTCCAAATAGTACTCCATCTTCTCCAACCTGTTTTTTAATAGTAAATCTTCCTATTGTTGTTAAGGCTGTTTGGAAATCTAAAGCTTCTTGTTTTAATTTGTCGGCAGCAATTTTTTCTTTTTCTTTTTTTCTTTCAATTTGTTTAAGAACAGCAGGTGTTACAGTCATTGCCTTGCCATAAGGTAAGAGAAAATTTCTTGCATATCCTGGTGCGACTTCAACTAGGTCGCCTTCTTTACCGAGCGAGACGATTGATTCAACTAATGCGACTTGTACTCTTTTAGCCATGAAAATATTTAACGATATATTTAATAATAAGACCTAGAGGGTAATTTTACTTTTTTTGCAAGTCTTAATTTAGCAAGAATCTTAATATGCTCCCAAGTTAAGTCAATTTGTCCTTTAAATAATCCTTGCCTTGCTGAATTAGGAAATGCGTGATGATTATTATGCCATCCTTCACCAAATGTTAAAGCTGCAACCCAAGCATTGTTTTTTGATTCATCACCGCTTTCGAAAGGAGCTTCTCCCCAGCAATGAGTAGCTGAGTTTACTAACCAAGTAATGTGGTAAACGACTACAAGCCTTAAAGGTATTCCCCATAAGACCATAGCCCATCCCCCAACTCCTAATTTTTGACCTATTGCATATAATGTGAGTCCAATAGGGATTTGTAAAAATAAGAAATATTTATTTAGGAATCTGTAGTATGGATCTTTAATTAAATCTGCACTTAATTTGGGTACTGCTTTAAGAGCTTCTACATCTTTAAACATCCATCCCATATGGCTCCACCAAAATCCTCTCTTACTGTTGTGATGATCCACCTCTGTATCTGAGAATGAATGATGATGCCTGTGTAAACCAACCCAATCTATTGGACCATGCTGGCAACTGATAGCACCACAAGTAGCAAAGAATCTTTCCAACCATCTTGGAACGACAAAAGATCTATGGGAAAGTAAACGATGGTAACCTAGTGTGACTCCTAGACAGGCAGTTAACCAGTAAAAGAAAAATAAAGCTGTAACTGCTGGCAAGCTCCAAAACTGGGGTTGTAATGCCACTAAAGATAATACATGTATAGCAATCATAAAAACGATGGTTCCCCATGTTTTGTGTAATCTAGGAGGGTATTTCTTAGAGTGACTAGATGGAGCTAGGAATTTATAATGAAGCTCTGCAACTTTTTCTGCGGGTACAGGTCTTTTTAATTTAGCTGTTTCTTGGAAGATAACTGAATTCATGATATTGAAATACTATTTTCAAAATTACCGATATGTAATATTATCATACTATACTATTGATAAGTTTTATTATCTGTGAGTTTCGGATATCGCGATAAATTATCAAATGGTCGAAGGGCTATGGCTCATTTGATACATCTCTGGCATGAGAGGAATGGTTGGTCACATAAAGTGCTGCCAATGCTTTCTGAAATTCTTGACTTAGGTAAAGTTCATAATTCGCAAATTTCTAATCTTAGGAATGGAAAGTTATCTTCGCCAGGCCCTGAAGTTTTTCTTGCTTTAGCTCAAGTTAATACGATTCTTGATCAAGGTATAGAAATAATCAGGGATCGTTTAGAAGATAATTACCCAGATTTATGGAAATCTTTGCAAGAGTCTGCATTACCCTTGAAAAATGATTCAGGTAATCCATTGTCGGCAGGAGAGTTATTTGAGATTTTTTCAGGATTAAAATCTCTGCCTTCATCTTTTGACTGGTATATAGAAGATGAAGAAGCTTCTGCTTTAAGTGATGCCTTATCAGCGCATTTTTGCCAGAATATGGCTTGGAGATCATGTAAAATTAAAGTAATGGAAGCCTATGATGTCAATAAATCTACTCGTAGAGAACGCTTTGCTGAGGTAATAGCAGGAATTAGAGACTATACCGCAGAAGAATTAGATGGAGAACTACTTGATTTATATGAGGCTTCAAAAAAACTCTCTTATTTTCAAGGTAGAGGCCCTAATGCTTTCCTCGCAGAATTAAGAAATTTAGCTTCTAAGAAAAAAGATGACTTTTCATAAATAATGATAAAAAACAATAACTTTAAACTGGCTGAAAATGCTGTGCTCTCTATAGAAGAGGGTTTAATAAAAGTTTTTCAAGAGAGGTCTATACATGTTTACGAGAAATTGGATAATATTTTGACAATTTTTAATGAAGAAAAAGTTTCTACTAGTCATTTCAATCAATCTTCTGGTAGTGGTCATAATGATATATCTAGAGAAAAAATTGATGCGGTATTTGCAAGATTGTTTCTCGCTGAGAAGGCAGCTGTGAGAATGCAATTTGTAAGTGGAACGCATGCAATATGTTCTGTCTTATTTGGAATTCTTAGACCTGGAGATGTGATGTTATCTCTTACAGGTCAACCATATGACACATTAGAAGAAGTGATAGGAATAAGGCGAGGAGGTAAAGGCTCACTTAAAGATTTTGGGATTGAATATAAGCAAATAAATGTCTGCGAGAATTTCGATTCTTTTGAAGAAAAAATTCTTCATTCTTTTAATGAAAATTCATGCAAATTAGTATTCATACAAAAAAGTTGTGGATATAGTTGGAGGAAATCTCTTGCGAATCATCAGATAGAGAAAATTTGTAGTCTGATTCATTCCCTTGATCCTAACTGCATATGCTTTGTTGATAACTGTTATGGGGAGCTTGTTGAAGACAGTGAACCAATTTCTAAAGGTGCAAATATAATTGCTGGATCATTGATTAAAAATTTGGGAGGAACAATTGTTCCTACTGGTGGGTACATTGCAGGAGATGCTGAGTTGGTTGAGATGGCATGTTCTAGATTAACTTCACCAGGTATTGGTTCATCAGCAGGAATAAATTTTGGACTAGGAAGATTAATTTTGCAGGGTTTGTTTTTAGCACCACAAATTGTACACGAATCACTAAAAGGTGCTGATATGGTTGCCGCAGTTTTTAAAAATTTGGGATTTAAGGTTTTGCCAGAGCCAGCAACTTATAGATCTGATCTTATTCAGGCAGTGAGATTGAATAATCCTGATTTGGTACAAAAAGTTTGTCAATCTTTTCAAAATTCTTCACCAATAGATTCTTTTTTAAATGTTGTTCCATCACCAATGTATGGATATGATTCAAAATTATTAATGGCAGGAGGTACATTTATTGAAGGTAGTACAAGTGAATTTTCCGCTGATGCTCCTCTTAGAGATCCTTACAATATTTTTGTTCAAGGTGGTTCTCACATAGCTCATATCAAAATTGCATTAATTCAATTATTATCTGAATTATTAGAAGAAAAATTAATTTCAAAGGATTCTCTACTTTCTTTATCAATTTAATCATGTCTTACCAGTTTCCAGACAACCTCAACTATGCTGATACCCATGAATATGTCTTAGAAGAAAACGGATTGTTAAAAATTGGAGTTAGTGAATTTGCTATAGATCAATTAGGAGATATTGTTTTTGTTGAGTTGGCTGATCAAGGAGCTACTTTAGAGAAAGGTGAGACTTTTGGAACAATAGAATCTGTTAAGGCCGTTGAGGAAGTCTATCTGCCTTTCTCAGGGAAAATAGTTTCTGTGAATGAAAGTGTTGTTGATAATCCTGAGCTTTTACAGAATGATCCTACTGGAGAAGGTTGGTTAGTCATTTTGAAACCAGAATCACAAGTATCAATTGCTGATTTGATGACTTCTGAGGAATATCAATCAAAGGTTGTACCAAAATAAGGCAAACTTTTTAAAAAGAGCTATTTTAAAGAAAAATATTTTAATATGACATCCAAATTTGGGTCCGATTTGTTTATAGATAGGCATCTTGGGTTAGGAGATAATGATCAAAGAATTATGCTGAACAAGCTTGGTTTTAATAATATTGATCAATTTATAAATCAAGTTATTCCTGAAGATATTCAGCTTAAAGGTCAATCTTCAGAAATATTGCCCCAAGGTTGTTCAGAAATTGAGGCTTTAAATGAATTAGACGAGATTGCAAAGAAAAATACCAAAATGAGATCACTAATAGGCCTTGGGTATTATGACAATCACATGCCTAAATTAATCCAAAGACATGTTCTCGAAAATCCTAGGTGGTACACATCTTATACTCCATACCAAGCAGAAATTGCGCAAGGAAGGTTAGAAGCTCTATTTAATTTTCAGACTATTGTTTGTGAACTAACAGGATTCCCTGTTTCCAATGCATCTTTGTTAGATGAGGGTACTGCAGCAGCAGAAGCTATGGCCATGAGTTTTTCCGCAAGAAAAAATAAATCTTCAAAAGTGTACTTAGTGGAATCAAATGTTTTTGATCATACTTTTAATGTTCTACAAACCAGAGCAAAACCTTTGGGAATATCCTTAAAACGCTTTACTCAAAGTAATCTTCCTAATCATGATGATGTTTTTGGCATTTTGTTGCAATTACCCGGCAAAAATGGGGAATTATTTGATCCCACATTCTTAATATCCCAAGCACATAGATCAGAAATTATTGTAACGGCATGTATTGATCCACTGGCACAAGTTTTAATTAAACCAATTTCTGAATTTGGTGTTGATGTTGCAGTTGGTAGTATGCAAAGATTTGGTGTGCCAATGGGTTTTGGTGGCCCTCATGCTGCATATTTTGCATGTAGCGAAAAATATAAAAGGCTGATACCTGGAAGAATTGTTGGGCAAACTCTCTCTAAAAATGGAGAAAAGTCTTTAAGACTAGCATTGCAAACAAGAGAGCAACATATTAGAAGGGAGAAGGCCACTAGTAATATTTGTACTGCTCAATCTTTGTTAGCCATAATTTCTTCTTTTTATGCTATTTATCATGGACCCTCTGGATTAACGCAAATTGCTAAGAGATTAGTGGAGTTGAGAATCAATTTAGAATCTTGTTTGGTTGCTTTAGGTTTTGATATTCCTGATGGGATTAGATTTGATAGTGTTGACGTTTATTCTGAGCACTCCCAAAAGATCCATAATGAAGCTTTAAAAAATGGGTATAACTTAAGAATTTTGCCGTTGGGAGCAACTATTGAAGATTCAACTGGCTTTGGGATCTCTTTAGATGAGCTAAGTAATGAAAAAGAAATCAAAGATATTGTGACTTTCATAGCAAACCTTATAGAAAAAAAAGAAGATTTAGAGCATATAAAATTTGACAAAAAATTTCATCTTGAAAGTTTAGCTTTGAGATCCAGTGAATGGATGCAGCAAGATATATTCACAAATTACCAAAGTGAAACTGAATTAATGAGATATATATTCCGACTTGCTGAAAAAGATTTTTCTTTGGTAGATGGAATGATGCCATTAGGAAGCTGCACCATGAAGTTAAATTCTGCAGCAGAGTTAAATCCAGTCTCTTGGGCTAATTTATCTTCCATTCATCCTTTTTCTCCACCAGATCAAACTAAAGGCTATTCAAAAATAATATCTGACCTAGAAAAATGGATAAGTGATATTGTTGGTTTAAAATCAGTTTCTTTTCAACCAAATGCAGGCTCACAAGGAGAATTTGCAGGTTTATTGGCAATAAATTCTTATTTTGAATCAAAAGGAGAAATTTTAAGAAAAAAATGTTTAATTCCCAAAAGTGCTCATGGAACAAATCCTGCTAGTGCCGTTATGGCAGGTTTTGATGTTTTAACTGTTGAATGTGATGACGAAGGAAATATTGATTTTCAAGATTTGTCCATCAAGGTCAAGAAATTTGATAACCAAATAGGAGCCCTTATGTTGACCTACCCCTCTACTCATGGAGTTTTTGAATTACAAATCAGAAAGATATGTGACTTAATTCACTCTGTTGGAGGATTTGTCTATTTAGATGGAGCAAATCTGAACGCTCAGGTTGGATTATGCAAACCTGGGAACTATGGGGTTGATGTTTGTCATTTGAATTTACATAAAACATTCTGCATTCCTCATGGAGGTGGTGGTCCAGGAGTAGGTCCAGTTGCCGCATCAGAAACTTTAAGCCCATTTCTTCCTACTCATTCTTTAATGGATAATAATTTATCTATTAGTTCTAATTACGTATCTTCTGCCAAGCATGGGAGTGCGAGTATTCTTCCAATAAGTTGGATGTACATAAAAATGGCTGGTCTTAGTGGTTTAAGGAAAGCAACTGCGCACGCAATTTTATCTGCAAATTATATTGCGCATTCTTTAAAGCATAAATTCAAGATTCTTTATAAAGGAAAAAATAATTTTGTCGCACATGAATGTATTTTAGATTTTAGAGATTTAAAATCTAAAACTGGTTTGAGTGTAAATGATTTAGCTAAAAGATTAATAGATTATAGTTTTCATGCCCCAACTATAAGTTGGCCTGTTCCAGAGACCATAATGATAGAGCCTACTGAAAGTGAAAGTTTGGCAGAATTAGATAGATTTTGTGAGGCTATGCTATTGATAGGAGAAGAAATAAGTGAAATAGAAAATAATAATGAATTAAAGAATAATAATGTAATAAGCAATTCTCCCCATACGCTGAAAGAGTTAATTGCTGATAATTGGCATTATCCTTATTCAAAAGAAAAAGCTTCTTTTCCTTATAAAACTCCAACTACTATTAAGTTTTGGTCTTCAGTTTCTAGGATTAATAATGCCTATGGCGATCGTAATTTAATTTGTTCTTGCAATGTAAATCAAGAAGAGACTTTAGAAGAAAAAAAATGTGCTTAAAGGACTAGCGTTCTTGTATTTACTTAGTTACTATCAATGTGAATAAAAATTTAATATTTTCTTATAGAATTTTTTTAAATTTTTTTATTAAAATATTCGAGCATCAAATTTTTTGGGGTATTTGAAGCTATGACCAAAGATTCTAAATCTGGTAATGTTAAGCATCTGCCAGTTAAAAATGTCGACTTACCAAATTTTGTCAATAATTCTTCAGGAGATAACTCTCATATTTGTTCTATTGAGGGAACTAATGTTATAAGAGTACCTTTTGGTAAAAGATTCTCAAAGAAAAAAAGACCTGAAAAGAATCAAAATATCGCTACTCTAATACTTCCTTTAAGTTCGTTTAGTAATCCTACGCCTCCACATGTAGCATAATTTAGATTGAGTTTAATCTATTTCTCTGAGAGTATCTGAATAATAATTTTGTAGTTGTAAAGTTGCTTGATTCCAATCCCATTTTTCTGCTTCGTTTCTTGCCTCTTTCCTCATAACTTCTCTTTTATCTTCATTCTCTAGAATTTTTTTTGTCGCTTGAATCAAACTTTGTTCCCCATTATCTTTTTCATCAGGATCATATAAACAACCATTAATCCCATCGCTAATTATATCCGGAATACCTCCCTTGTTTGCCCCGATAACTGGACATCCTGCCGCCATTGCTTCTAGTAAAACCAACCCAAGTGTTTCTGTACTCGAGGGAAATAAAAATATATCTCCAGAGGCATAGGCGCTAGCAAGTTCATCGCCAGATAAATATCCTATGAAATTAGTCTTGGTATTTTCGAAGATTTTTTCAAGCTGGTTTCTATATGGTCCGTCACCTACAAGTGCTAGGCAAGCATTAGGAATACTTTTTAGGACTGGTTTAATCCTCTCAATTTGTTTTTCTGCTGATAATCTTCCTACATAAATCAATAAGTAATTAGCGTCTTTATATTTCCCAAATAATTTTTCTCTCACTTTCTCACTTCTCAAATCTGGACGGAAACTGTAAGTATCTACTCCTCTTTGCCATAGAGCAGTCCTTTGAATACCTTTTTCTTTTAACTCATCCACCATAGCGGTGGAAGTACATAAATTTAACAAGGCTTGATTATGAGCTGCTTTGAGTAATTCCCATAAAAGTGGCTCTAACATACCCATGCCATAGTATTCAAGATATTTAGGGAGATGAGTGTGGTAGCTTGCAATTAATGGAATATTATTAGTTTTCGCCAACCAAATACCACCTAAGCCAAGTACAGCTGGGTTAACAACATGAATCAAATCTGGTTTGAATTTTTCTAACTTTTCTGAAACAGCAGGACCTGGCAAACCAAGCTTCAATTCTGGGTATAAAGGTAGTGGCATTGCAGCAACTCCAAATACAGTTGCTCCCATATATGACTCTGGACATCCCTCGGGACAAAAAACAATGACCTCATCACCATTTTTTATTAAAAATTCAATAGTTTTAGTCAGTCTTGTTACTATGCCGTCAACTTTAGGTAAAAAAGTTTCAGTAAACAATGCAATTTTCACTTTCTTAAGGTAAATATTTCAGAAATTTTAATTAGTCTTTATGGCTTCAGCTTGTTTTTTGGTCCATGATGAAACACACGGTATGCGTTTTAAATCACATCGCTTGGAGTATTTTTTAGCAACCTCTACCACTTCTTCTAGTAAGCCATTATCGAGAGTTGTTGGGTTTAAACCTAATTCTATAAAGCATTTATTATCAACAATTAAATCATTTTCAACTGCTTCATTTCTTGGATTTGGTAGATAATTGATATCAGCTCCGGTTAAAGATGCAACTTTTTTAGCTAGTTCTCCAACTTGATGACTTTCAGTCATTTGATTAAAGATCTTGACTCTCTCGCCTGGTTTTGGAGGATTTTCAAGAGCAAGTTGTACACATTTTACAGAGTCTTTTATATGTATAAATGCTCTTGTTTGCCCTCCTGTACCATGAACACTTAATGGATATCCAATGGCAGCTTGCATTAGAAATCTGTTTAGAACAGTTCCATAATCTCCGTCATAGTCAAATCTGTTTGTCAATCTAGGATCTCTCAAAGTTGCTTCCGTATTTGTTCCCCAAACAATACCTTGATGCAAATCAGTGATTCTTACAAGATCATTTTTGTTGTAGTAAAGAAATAATAATTGATCTAAAGTTTTGGTCATATGGTAAACACTACCTGGACTAGCTGGGTGTAATATTTCTTCTTCAAAGCGACTTCCATCAGGTTGTGGAACTTCAACTTTTAAATAACCTTCTGGAATTGTTGCACCTCTATGGGATCCATATCCATAGACTCCCATCGTTCCTAAATGAACTACATGAATATCTAAATTACTCTCTACGATTGCAGCAAGAAGGTTGTGTGTCCCATTAACATTATTATCGACTGTATATCTTTTAGTAAAACTCGATTTCATTGAGTAGGGTGCTGCTCTTTGTTCTGCAAAATGGATAACTGAATCTGGTTTTTCTTCGATAAGCAAATTAAGTAATTTTTGATATTGTTTGGAGATATCCATATTAAGGAATCTCATGGGTTTACCTCCTATCTCTTTCCATACAGAAAGTCTTTCTGTTATTGAAGAAATCGGAGTTAAAGATTCTACTTCTAGATCAATATCTATTTTTCTACGACTTAAATTGTCGACAATAATTACATCATGATTTTGTTCTGCTAAATTTACCGCACAAGGCCAACCGCAAAAACCATCTCCACCAAGAACAATAACTTTCACTCAAAACTCCAGAATTAATAGATTCATAATATATTTATTAAATTACTACAGTGTGCTTCCTATTTGCTAAAAAATATTGTAAAAAGTTTCAAATCTTCTTTCTTAAATACAATAAATAAAACCAAATAATAAATTTTTACTATCTTTTAAAATTTTTTAACTTTCGAGAATTAGATAGATATGTTTTTTTCTGGTGAACTTGCAATTGCAAAACTTTGCCTTTCAATTCTTCCTGCAAGAAAAGCATGCCTGCCAGCTTTTACTCCATAATTTATAGCTTGAGCCATTAGAGGCGGATTTTTAGCTAGTGCGATTGCACTATTTATTAAGACACCATCAGCTCCAAGTTCCATAGCTTGAGAAGCTTCACTAGGTACCCCAATTCCAGCGTCAATTATCACTGGCACTTTGGCATTCTCAATAATAATTGCTATGTTTGACAAATTTAATAAACCCTGTCCGGAGCCAATTGGGGAGCCTAATGGCATTACAGTTGAACAACCTACTTCCTCTAGTCTTTTTGCGAGGATAGGATCTGCATTTATATAGGGAAGTACAGCAAAACCCTTTTTTATTAAAACTTCAGCTGCTTTTAGGGTTTCTATTGGATCTGGGAGCAAATACTTTTTGTCAGGAATAACTTCTAATTTGACAAAATTATTTTCTTCTTGTCCAGATAATTTTGCAAGCTCTCTTCCCAAAATTGCTATTCTGACTGCTTCATCAGCATTTACACAACCAGCTGTATTAGGAAGCATCCAGTATTTTTTCCAGTTAATCTTTTCGAGTAAATTTTCTCCAGTCTGATCATTTTTAATTCTTCTAACAGCGACTGTTATAATTTCTGTTTCTGACTTTGACAAACTTTCCTCCATGTCTTGTGCAGATTTGAATTTACCAGTACCTACCATCAATCTACTGGAAAACTGTTTTCCTCCGATTAGTAAAGATGAAAAATTTTCCATATTTAGAATCCCTTATCTTGTATTCCTTTATAAGGTTTGTAATCATTTCTTTTTTCTAACTCCTTGCTTTTTTTAATTGCTGTTTTGTTTTTTGGATCTATCAATAAAACCTTTTGATAAGTGGCATATGCCGATTCGTATTCCAATAAAAGCTGTTGTGCTGATGCGAGATTATTTAGGGCTATCGGATATTCTGGGAGTGTTTTTAGTGCATATTTATAGTATTTAATGGCTTTTTTAAATTCATTTTGAGCAGCATAAGAAAAGCCTAAAGCATTATTTATTATGGCTTTGGCTTCATCAGGTTCATTTTCATAATTTTCAATAGCTTTTAAAAAAGTCTTAGTTGCTTCAGAATATAATCTTTTTTTAATTTGAATAGACCCAAATTCATATAATTCTGTAGCTGTAGTTAGAGAATCTAAACCCTTCTGTTCGAATTTCACTAAATTTAATTCTTCACTTCTTGTTCTAAAAAATTGTCTGAATACAAAAATAGAAATTATTATTAATACAACAAAAAGAATTATTAAATAGGATTGAAAGGAAGATATTTCCATTATTTATAATTACTTTTTAAGATTATATTCTTTTTTTCTAATTACTAACGGAAGAAACTATTTTTTCAAAACATTTTGGATCGTTCAAGGCTAATTGAGAAAGCATTTTTCTATTAATGATAATTTCGGAATTTTTCATGCCATTTATTAATTTGCTATAGTTAGTTCCATTTATTCTGGCTGAAGCATTAATTCTAGCAATCCAAAGTCTCCTAAAATCTCTTTTTCTTCTTCTTCTATCTCTGTAAGCATTGCAAAGAGCCTTCATTACTCTTTGATTTGCTGTTCTGAAAAGATTTTTGTTTCCTCCTCTAAAACCTTTTGCAAGATTTAAGATTTTGTTTCTTCTTTTTCTGGCTATATTGCCTCTTTTTACACGTGCCATGAATTATAAATGAAAATGGGTTAAAACTTTATGCGTAGGGGATCATTAATCTTACATTATCGGCATCTCTTTCATCAACTACTGCTTTTGTTGAAAGATGTCTTTTTAATTTTGAGCTTTTATGGTCAAGTAAATGATTATGGAAAGCCCTTCTTCTCATGAATTTACCCGTCGCAGTAGCTTTAAATCTTTTGGCAGCTGATTTTCGAGTTTTTAGTTTAGACATTTAAGCCAAATGTGTTTAATTAGAATAATCTAAACCTTTATACGCATTGGTGCAAATTAAAGTTTTTAATTGATAAAGAAATCTCTTACTTATGAAACTTAAATTTACCTTTTTAAATTTATTTTTAAGCTTTATATTCCTTTTAATAAATACTAAAGTTGCTTATAATGTAATTTCAGAAGAACTGATAAAGGTTGAACTAAATAAAGAAATTAAAAAAGGAAAATTTTTAATTGGTTTAAAGCAATATCTTGGCAGTGAAAATGATAGTTTTTCTATAAAAAAGAATATTAATTTTAAAACTGATAAAGGTTTTTTAAACTTGCATTCTTCTAATGGTATCAAGCATAACTCAAAACAAATAAATATTACCTGGAGGGATATACCAATCAAAAATCCAAAGACAATAGAAAGAATTGTTTTTGGCCCTTTTGCCAGCTATGAATCAGCAAAAAAACAAGCAGAGAAACTAAAAGATAAAGGATTTAAGACTACTGTTGCTTACCCTGAGAATTGGGAGGTATGGATTCCATTTGAAGATGATTTGCCAGAGTTTGAATTAAAAAATAAGATTTTCAGGAAAATAAAAAATATTCAAATTACTCCTTTTCTTAATAGTGAGTATGGGTTTAAGAAACTTGAAGGACCCATACATATTTATGCTGACGAGGATATAAAAATAAATGATGTTTATTTTGGTCAAAATTTTTATTTAATACAAGATTCATATGGCACTTGGACATTAATTCAAAAAATTAAGTTTGATGATTATTTGGAAGGTGTTTTACCATACGAAATTGGACCGAGTTCCCCTCTAGAAGCACTTAAAGCACAAGCAGTTATTGCACGAACGTGGGGAATTTACAATTCTGAAAGATTTAATATGGATAAATATCATTTATGTATAAGCACTCAATGCCAAGTTTATAAGCCTCCTAAAACTAAATATAAGAAAGTACAAAAAGCTATAGAAGCAACCTCAAATTTAATTCTCACATATGAAAATCAACCAATAAATGCTTTTTATCATGGTTCTAATGGTGGCGTATCTGCTACCTCGGGAGAGTCTTGGCAAATGCAAAATTATTCTTATTTTAATTCAATCATAGATGGCTCTAAATCATTAAAAAAAATTTTTAAACTTCCAATTCCAAGTGAATTTGAATTAAATCATTTTTTAGATTTTGATAAAGCACAATTTTATGGGAGCAATCATTCTCTTTTTCGCTGGAATAAAAAAATTTCAAGTCTTATGATTAAAGAAAATTTAATTAAAAATAAACTTATAAACTCTAATCAAAATGTTTTGGATTTAAATGTTATTGAAAGGGGTTCAAGCGGCAGAGTAACAAAATTACAAATAAAGACGAACAAAGTTAATCAATCTATTGTTTTAGTTAAAGATGATATTCGACGAGTATTAAGTTTCATCCCTAGTAATTTATTTACTATTAATAAATTAAGTGATGATTTGTGGCTTTTGAAGGGAGGAGGCTTCGGTCATGGTGTAGGTTTATCACAAGCAGGAGCAATTGAGATGGCTGAATTAGGATTTTCTTATGAACAAATATTGAATCATTACTATCAAGATGCAAAACTTGAAAAAATTGAGATATTGTCTCAATGAAAATTCAATAATTAGCAATTTACTTTTATGAGTAATGGTTTTTATAAAAATCGAAGATTAAAGTCGTTGCTATTTCTTAGTTCTTGTTTTTTAGTAGCTATTATTCCTCATGTTAATAATATCGAAGGCTTTTTTTACTTTATATGGATTCTTGCTTTCGTCATTTCTTTTTATGGTTTAATAGTTATCTCTAGAAATTTCAAAAGGAACAAGCTTTCAAATACTTTTAGCAGTAGAGTTACTAATAAAGAGTTACCTATAATTGATGTTTTAGTCGCAGCTAGAGATGAGGAGAATGTTATAGCAAGATTAGTTGAAAGGTTATTTAACTTAGATTATCCAAAAAATAAATTAAATATTTTTATAATTGATGATGGTAGTTCAGATAAGACGCCCTTAATTCTAAATCGATTATCCAGACAATTTGACAAGCTAAAAGTAGTAAGTCGTTCTCCAAATGCAGGAGGCGGGAAGTCAGGAGCTTTAAATTATGCCTTAAAGTTTACTCATGGAGAATGGTTATTAGTTTTGGATGCTGATGCTCAATTAAAGCAAGATTCTTTGATCAGGTTGTTTAATTTTGTAAAAGAGGGTGATTGGTCCGCAGTTCAATTAAGAAAATCAGTAATAAATGTGAGTAAGAATTTTTTAACTTCATGTCAGTCTATGGAGATGGCTATGGATGCAATCTTTCAATATGGAAGATTATCAGTTGCTGGAGTTTCTGAATTAAGGGGGAATGGTCAATTAATAAAAAAAGATATCTTAGTGTCGTGTGGTTCCTTTAATGAAGACACAGTTACGGACGATTTAGATTTAAGTTTAAGATTATTATTATCAAAATCTAGAATTGGAATCTTATGGGATCCTCCAGTTATGGAAGAGGCAGTTGAGAATTTAAATGCTTTATTAGCACAAAGGCAAAGATGGGCAGAGGGAGGCTTGCAAAGATTTTTTGATTATGGGGATCAATTATTTACTAATAAAATTGATTTTTTTCAGAAATTTGATTTAACTTATTTTTTCATTTTGCAATATGCACTACCAATTATTTCTATTTTTGATTTAGTTCTCAGTATCGTTTTATTAGATTCACCAATTTACTGGCCTATTTCATTCACAGCTTTTATGTTATCTGGAATTGCTTTTTGGTACGGATCTTCATGTGAAAGCGAAGTCCCGGTATTGCAAAAAGGAAATTTTCTGATGACATTTGTATCAGTTTTTTATTTATCACATTGGTTTCTAGTAATCCCTTGGGTAACACTAAAAATGTCTATTTTTCCCAAAAAGATTCTTTGGCGAAAAACTATTCATACTGGAGTTTAATTTATTCATCAAGGTCTATAATTTCTCCATTAAAGAAATTTGCTAAGTTTTTGGGACTATCATCATAAATTTCCTCTTTGGATATTTTTATTGAGGAATTATTGTTTGGTTTTATTTTCATTAATGGTTTTAGATCCTTTGCTTCAATTTTGTTAGTTTTTGTAGAGTGTTGTGGGTTACTTTTAGTTAATTCTTTGGTGGAAAAATTAAGTATTATTTGATCTCCAAATATCTTTTTTACTGTATTTTCGATTATAACTTTTCTGCTTTTTATCATATTTTCCCAGTTTGGAGATAATGCAATTGTGATTTTCTCAGAATCAAAACTCTCAAGTTCGGCTTGTTGAGAAAGTAACATTCTTGTAGATGGTAATTCTAATTTAGAAAGAATTAGTTCCCACTTATCTTTTAAATTATTTGGTTGAGTATCATTTTGTCTTTCATCTGAAATATTGCTCATACTTTCTTTTTCAAGCTCATTAAAGGTTTCTAATTTAGTCTCTCTTTTTATATTGAATTCAATGCCGCTTATATTCTCTTTTATTCTTGGTTCTGGAGTTTTATTGAAAATATTTTCATTATTAATTGTTTCCTTGTTTTTTGTGTTTTCATGTTTCTCTTTAGTCGAATTATTTTTATTTTCTTGCTTATTCTCAATACTATCTACCTCTTGATTATCTAGAAGGCCAGTTAAATGAATTTCAAACCAAAGCCTTGGATTATCACTTGTTTTGATTTGATATTCAATATTTCTCAGATTATTATGCCAATTAATTATTGTTGATTTATTGATTGTTTTTGAGATCTTATCTAATTCATCTTGAAATTCATCAGAAGTATAGTAAAGATCTGAATATTTATTATTTGAAGAGTGTAGTAGTAAATCTCTTGTAATATTTAATAATCCAATAATTATTTGATGGGGTTCGTTTCCAGCATCATATAATTTGTTGCAGGCGATTATTAATGACGCTGCATTATTCTCAATTAATGATTTAATCAAATTGGTTAACTCAATTTCTGAAACTTCTCCTAGCAAGTTTTGAATATTTCTTATTGTTATACCCTCTGGTAGTAAATTAAGCTGTTCAAGAAGGCTTTGTGCATCTCTCATTCCTCCATTAGATCTTTTTGCAATTATTTTTAATGCTTGAACTTCATAATGAATGGATTCTTTTTTTGCTATTTCTGATAAATGTTGAACAATGTCACTAGGGCTTATTCTTCTAAAATCAAACTTTTGACATCTACTTTGGATTGTATTTAATACTCTCTCAGGATTTGTCGTCGCCAGGATAAATACAACTCTTGAAGGCGGTTCTTCAATAGTTTTTAGTAAAGCATTTGAAGCTGCTGTGGAAAGCATATGACATTCATCAATAACGTATACTTTCCATCTTGCTTGAGTAGGTGCAAACCTTGCTCTTTCTATAATTTCTCTTATATTTTCAACTCCTGTATTAGACGCTGCATCAATCTCGATAATATCTAGAGCATTCCCATCTGTAATTTGTTGACATAAGTCACATTTACCACAAGGATTAATCGTTGGTTGTTCGAATGCCTGGCAGTTTAAAGATTTCGCAAATATTCTTGCACTTGATGTTTTTCCAGTACCTCTTGGACCATTAAAAAGATATGCAGGAGCAATCTTTTTTGTTAATAATGCTTGTTTTAGAGTAATAGATATAAAATTTTGACCAACCAGTTGATCTAGGTTATTGGGTCTATATTTTTGATGAAAAGGTTTATGTATATTAGACATTTATTCTTCATTAATTAGAACAATTAGGGCTTAAATTGCGATAATTAAGCTCTAAATTTTACGCAGACTCTTTAATGATCCTTTTTGACCCTGAAGGTAGTTTAACAATTTTGGAAGAAAATAAATTATCTACCATTTTTTTTGTAATTGTGAATTCCTTTACATTTTCTTCAGAAGGCAAAGTGTACATTATGTCTAGCATTAGTTCCTCAATTATTGATCTTAATGCTCTTGCACCTGTTTTTCTTTTAAATGCTTCATTTGCTATGGCTACTACAGAATCAGGCTCAAAATTTAATTCAACATTATCCATACTTAGTAAAGTTTTAAATTGCTTTACTAGTGCATCTCTTGGTTGAGTTAGAATAGATTCTAAAGTTTCTTTTGTAAGACACTCCAACACAGCACAAACGGGAATTCTTCCAATAAATTCTGGAATGAGTCCGTATTTAACTAAATCATCTAACTCTAAATTTTTTAGTGCATCTCTTGGGTCTACTATTTTCTTAGTATCAACTTTATTCTGATCTGAATTTGTGGTAAATCCTATTGAGTGTTTACCCAAACGCTTTTGCACTATATCTTCTAAACCTATAAAAGCCCCGCCGCAAATAAATAAAATTTGACTTGTATCAATTTGAATACAATCATGATAAGGATGTTTTCTACCTCCCTGCGGTGGAACATTAGCAATTGTTCCTTCAAGCATTTTTAATAATGCTTGCTGTACGCCTTCACCAGAGACATCTCTAGTAATTGAAGGATTTTCGCTCTTTCTGGCAATTTTATCTATTTCGTCTATGTATATAATTCCTTTTTGAGCTAGTTCGACATTCATTTCTGATTTCTGTAAAAGTCTTAAAAGTATATTTTCAACATCTTCTCCAACATATCCAGCTTCCGTTAAAGTCGTTGCATCAGCTACTGCAAAAGGAACATCTAGAAATTCAGCTAAAGTTTGTGCTAATAATGTTTTTCCGCTTCCAGTTGGGCCGATCAGTAAAATATTTGATTTTTGTAATTTGGTTGCTTGTGAATCCTTTGAATTACTATTTTTATTTTCTTCTTTAACTTTCCAAGCTAATCTTTTGTAGTGGTTGTATACCGCTACTGATAGAATTTTCTTCGCAGATTCTTGTCCAACTACTTGATTATCAAGAAAACTTTTAATTTCTAATGGTTTAGGAATTGAGGTTAATTCTAAAGGAATAGATTTTTGGGGATTATCAGTTGGTAATTTCTTTTTTACTTGCTGAGTGTTGTTTGTGTTCGCTTGATTATCAATTAGTTCGTCATCAAGAATTTCATTACAAAGATCTATGCACTCATCACAGATATAAACCCCAGGACCAGCTATTAGCTTTCTAACTTGATCTTGTGATTTCCCGCAAAATGAACACTTAAGATGGGCGTCGAATTTAGCCATCGATTATAAAGTCTAAAGTAAAGGGTTAAATATTCCCTATTCCCTAGGATTGCTTATAAACATCGATTCGTCATCTTATTCTTAAAAAATAAGTATCGCTTGTCATTTTTTGATAACTTTATCAATCAATCCATATTCGACTGCTTCTGAGGGAGATAAGAAGTAATCTCTTTCTGTATCTTCATTAATCTTTTCTATAGGTTGACCAGTATGTTCTGCTAAGAGCGAATTTAATGTCTTCTTGAGAAAGAGTATTTCTTTAGCCTGTATTTCAATCTCTACTGCTTGACCTTGTGCCCCTCCGAGAGGCTGATGAATCATTATCCTAGAATTAGGCAAAGCCAATCTTTTCCCCTTTGCTCCACCAGAAAGTAGAAATGCGCCCATGCTTGCAGCTACTCCAAAGCATATTGTTACTACATCAGGGGATATTTGTTGCATAGTATCGTATATAGCCATTCCCGCTGTTACTGAGCCACCAGGCGAGTTTATATAAATTTGGATGTCTTTTTCAGGATCTTCAGCTTCAAGAAATAATAATTGTGCAACAAGAGAGTCAGATACTTGATCATTAATTCCAGTACCTAAAAAAATTATTCTCTCCCTCAATAATCTTGAATAAATATCAAAAGCTCTTTCTCCTCGCCCAGATTGTTCTATAACAGTAGGAACAGCTGCACTAGTTTTATTAATGCTTTTGTAAGAACTTATTGAGCTTTGGATTAAATGTTTTTTTTCTGAGTTCACAAAATAATTTTCGTCTTATAGATAATTTAAGCGGTTTTTAATTAATTAGTAGGAAATTTCATAAATTAATTTTTTTCTTTTTTATTTTGATTTTTTGTCGTTTTTCTAGTTTTTGTAGTTTTTGTCGCTTGTTTCACTGTTTTCGAAGCTTTTGTTGACTTTTTTGTGGCTTTTATATTTTTTTCTTTTACCTGGGAATTTTCTTCAAGCCAAATGATTAATTTTTCTTTGAGTAAATCGTCACGTATTACTTCTGTTAATTTTTTTATATCGATTTGTTTTGAAGATTGAGAGATTGCATCTTCGTAATTTTTCATTTTTAAATCAATCTCATCTTTTTCAATTGTTATGTTTTCTTTTTCAGCTAATGCTTTTAGAGCTAAATTTCTTTGAACATTTTTTTCAGCCTGAGGTCTTGTGGACTCTGATAATGATTTAACTAATTCCGGAGTGAAAGTAGATTTAACATCTAGACCTTGTTGAGCAAATCTTTGCGCGGTTTGTTCAATATTATTCCTTACCTCAATATCAATCATAGATTTTGGAATTTCAGCAACCAATTCATTTGTTAAGGCCTCCAATAAAGCCTCAATTTTGATATCTTTTTGAGTTTTTTCGAAGTTTTCTTTAAGTTGCTTTTCTATATCTTTCTTTAATTCTTTTAATGATTCTTTGTTGCCAGACTGTTTCGCAAAATCGTCATTAAGTTCAGGTAATTCTTTTTCCTTAAGATCCTTAAGATTTATTTCAAAGATTGCCTCTTTGCCTCTTGAATCCTCATGGGAATAATCTTCAGGAAATTTAAGGTTAAGTGTTTTAGTATCACCAATTTTCATTTTTACGATCCCCTCAACGAAACCGGGAATCATTTTGTTCTTTTCTAACTCAAGATCCATTGATTCACTTGTCCCACCATCAATCTCTTTACCAGAATCTTTATATTTCCCTTTGAAACTAACTACAGCAATATCCCCTAATTTCGCTGCTCTATTGGTTACTGGAATAATATTTGCAAACTGACTTCTAGATTTTTCTAGCGCTTCATCTACTGACTTAGGATCAAATTTATTTTTTGAGATTTCAATACTAAGTCCTTTGGATTTTTTTAGTTTTAATTCGGGGGCAACATCAGTTTGGAGTGTTACTTTAAGTGATTTTTCAGGACTAAACTTTTCAAGTAAAGATTCAAATCCATCTACCAATTCGGGCTCACTGAGAGGCTCTATAGATTTTATTTTTAACGCTTCTTGCCATGATTTATCAATTATTTTTTCTAGAGCAGAAGCATGTAATTGCATGATCCCAATTCTTTGAATTAAGACTTGTTTAGGAATTTTACCAAGTCTAAATCCTGGAATTTTAGCCGAACGACTAATAGCATTGATTGTTTCATTTACACACGTCTTGCATGTCTCAGATGGTATCTCTAATTCAAATGAAATTCTACTTTGAGGCAGAGGAGTTGTTTTGACTATTAAAGCTTCTTTAGCCATGTCTTTTGTAATTATTACTATAAGCCGAAACTTAATTATTTCACATTATATGATTTCCTTGAAAGTTAATTTTTTGATAAAGTAAAAAAAATAGTCAATCCATTAATAAAAAACTTTTTTAAGTGTGAGAAAATCTCAGTTTTTGCCTAATAGGCCATTAAAAGTTGCTGTTTTAGGATCTTCAGGTGCTGTAGGATCTGAATTACTCAGAATTCTTGAACAACGCGATTTTCCAATATCAGAATTGGTCTTACTTTCGTCTGAGCGTTCGGAAGGGAAAAAAATTATTTGGAAAGATGAAGAATTAGTTACAAAAAAAACTACCAAAGAAGAATTCTTAAATCTTGATTTAGTTTTAGCTTCAGCCGGTGGAAGTATCTCAAAAAAATGGTTGTCTACCATTATGGATCAAAATGCTGTACTGATAGATAATTCGAGTGCTTTCAGGTTGGATAAGAACGTACCTCTTGTAGTTCCTGAAGTAAATGCTAGTGATGCACTTAATCATGATGGGATAATAGCGAACCCAAACTGCACTACCATTTTGTTGACATTAGTTTTGGCTCCGTTAAATAAACTTTCTACTATTCAAAGGGTCATTGTCTCAACATATCAATCCGTCAGTGGTGCAGGTCAATTAGCTATGGAGGAATTAAAATTTTTAACTGAAAAATATCTCCAGGGTGATCCCCAAAAAAGTCAAGCTTTGCCTCACTCTTTGGCATTTAATTTGTTCCTACATAATTCAACTATGCTTGAAAATAATTACTGCGAAGAAGAGATGAAAATGGTTAATGAGACCAGAAAAATATTAAATATTGCTGATTTAAAGCTCTCTGCTACATGTGTACGAGTTCCAGTACTGAGAGCCCACTCAGAATCTATCAATATTGAATTTGCTGGTGCAGTTGAACCTAAAGATGCTCTTGATGAATTAAAAAAATCTCCTGGAATTGAAATTATCGAGGATTATAAAAGTAACAGATTTCCAATGCCAAATGATGTTATGGGAAGGGATAATATTGCTGTTGGTAGGTTAAGAACTGATATAAGCAATCCAAATGGATTAGAATTATGGTTATGTGGAGATCAAATAAGAAAAGGAGCAGCTCTTAATGCTGTTCAAATAGCTGAGTTATTAATTCCAAAAAAATGACTACACACAAAACTAAGTTTACTAATCCATTATTTGGAAGAATATTGACTGCAATGGTTACTCCATTCAACAAAAATGGAGATGTAGATTATGAACTAGCTATAAAACTTTCAAATTATCTTTTTAATAATGGTTCTGATGGCATCGTGCTTTGTGGCACCACTGGAGAATCTCCAACTCTTTCATGGGAGGAACAGCATGATTTATTTATCGCAGTAAAAGGATCTTTGGATTCAAAATGTCAGTTAATAGTTGGTACTGGTAGTAATTGCACAAGCGAGGCTGTAGAAGCTACAAAAAAAGCTTACAACTTTGGGGCGGACGGTGCGTTGGTTGTTGTTCCTTACTATAATAAACCTCCTCAAGAAGGTCTTTATCAACATTTCAGTTCTATTGCTAATTCGGCAAAGGATTTACCCTTGATGCTTTACAACATACCTGGAAGGACAGGGTGCAATTTATTACCTGATACTGTGAATAAACTTATGGATTTCTCAAATATTAGCTGTATTAAAGCGGCAAGCGGTAGAATAGAAGAAGTGACGGAGTTAAGGGCAGCTTGCGGCTCTGAACTTTCTATATATAGTGGCGATGATTCTTTATTGCTTCCTATGATGTCTGTCGGTGCTGTTGGTGTTGTAAGTGTGGCTAGTCATTTGGTTGGCACGCAATTAAAAGAAATGATTTATTTATTTCTGAATGGGGAGGTCTCTAATGCGTTAAATATTCATGAAAGACTTCAACCACTCTTTAAAGCACTCTTTGAGACAACTAATCCAATTCCAATTAAGGCAGCTTTAGAGCTTTTAGGCTGGCAAGTGGGTTCCCCAAGAAATCCATTGACACCACTTAATAAAGATCAAAAAGAAAATTTATCCAAGATAATTCAAAATCTATCTTTGTAAATACTTCTTCAAAGCTTTGATAAGCTTAATTTAATTAAAATAACTACAAATTTGCTTGCTCGCAAAAAATAATCATCATGAATACAAATCAAATCAAAACAAATAATAAACAATCAAAAACACAAACAAACAGTCCTTGCTTAAAAATTATTCCCTTAGGAGGACTTCATGAAATAGGAAAAAATACATGTGTTTTTGAATATGGAGACGATATTATTCTTATAGATGGTGGATTAGCTTTTCCTAGTGATGGCATGCATGGAGTAAATGTTGTAATGCCAGATACAACATATTTGCAGGCTAACTTACATAGATTTCGAGGAATGATAGTAACTCATGGCCATGAAGATCATATTGGAGGAATATCACATCATTTAAAGAAATTTAGAATCCCTGTTATCTATGGCCCACCTTTGGCGATGTCAATGCTTAAAGGCAAAATGGAAGAAGCTGGCGTGGCAGATCGAACAACTATACAAACTATCGAACCAAGACAAGTTGTTAAACTTGGCCAAAATTTCTCAGTTGAGTTTATTCGTAATACTCACTCTATTGGGGATAGTTTCTCCTTAGCTTTGACTACGCCTGTAGGAGTGGTATTTTTTACTGGGGATTTTAAATTTGATCATCTTCCGCCAGATAAAAAACATGCAGATATTGAAAGAATGGTCTACTACGGAGAGAAAGGCGTTCTTTGTATGCTTTCAGATTCAACTAATTCTGAAGTAAAGGGATTTGTTCCTTCTGAGATTTCTGTTTTCCCGAATTTAGATCGATTAATTTCTGAAGCTAAAGGAAGAGTAATGCTTACTACTTTTGCAAGCTCAACTCATAGAGTTGCAATGGTCATTCAGCTTGCGATGAAGCATGGAAGGAAAATTGGATTAATGGGCAGATCAATGTTGAATGTTGTTGGTAAATGTCGAGAATTGGGTTATATCAAGTGTCCAGATGACCTTTTTTTTCCAATCAAAAGTATTCGAGACTTACCAGATAGAGAAACATTGCTTTTAATGACAGGGAGCCAAGGTGAAGTCATGGCAGCTTTAAGCAGGATTGGAAGAGATGAGCACCCTCATGTAAAACTCAAAACAACTGATACTGTAATATTCTCTTCTAGCCCCATTCCAGGAAATACTATTTCAGTTGTTCATAGTATTGATAAGTTAATCAAACTAGGAGCTAATGTTATTTATGGAAAAGAACATGGCATTCATGTTTCTGGTCATGGATGTAGGGACGATCAGAGGTTAATGCTAGCGTTGATTAAGCCAAAGTTCTTTGTGCCTGTGCATGGAGAATATAGAATGCAAGTTTTACATGGTAAAACTGCGGTTTCGATGGGTGTTGATCCGAATAATGTACTAATTCTCGATAATGGAGATACGATCGAACTTAGATCAGATTCTATGATTCAAGGAGAACCTGTCAAGTCAGGTATCGAAATGCTTGACAATACTAGAACGTGTGTCGTTGATGCAAGAGCACTTAAAGAGAGACAGCAACTAGCTGATGATGGAATAGTTACTGT
The DNA here is from genome assembly GCF_000759855.1 of Prochlorococcus marinus str. MIT 9107. Classification (GTDB taxonomy): domain Bacteria; phylum Cyanobacteriota; class Cyanobacteriia; order PCC-6307; family Cyanobiaceae; genus Prochlorococcus_A; species Prochlorococcus_A marinus_N. The sequence continues at coordinate 67,044 of NZ_JNAI01000001.1, read as the reverse complement.
TTTAGCCCCTATAAGTACAGACGGCAATATGGTTGCACCACCAAGGGTAAGTCTTAGAGGAGTTGTAATCTCTGCAGATCCTAGAAAAATGTCAATGTGGACAGAACGAGAGATAAGTTGGGTATTGTCAAATAGATGGAAGCAATTATCAAGACAAACTGGACCAAACAATTTTGAAGTTGATTGGATAGGTGTCCAAAGAGAAATTGAGAATGGTTTATCTAGAAGAATGAGAAGAGAATTACAAGTAGAGCCTTTAATTCTTTGTTTGGCTCAGCCTGCACCAAGTGGAACTCGTGCTTATCAGCCTAAATTAGATGATGAAGTAAAACATCAACCGAGACATAAACATTATCCTAATGTGAATAATCAACCCAAAGCTACCAACCAAAATAACTTCAAAAATCAGTCATCTAAGAATGATCAATCTCAAAATAAACCTATTAAAGAATCAGTAGAAAATAAAGAGGAAGTTTCTTCGGGTCGTACACGAAGAAGAAGATCTGCCGTAGTATCTTAAATTTCCTGAATATCAATATAATTTTTATTCCAAATAATTTTTAAAGACTCTTGTAAGTTAACTTGACCTTTGTTTTTGTAATAAATTGAAGTTGCTAATTTTTCTAAATTTTTAGAACTATATTGTTTCTTACATGCTTCCCTTAAAAATCTATTTAAGATAGTGCACCTTGCTTCAACACACATGTTATTTAAAAGATTTCTATTAATACCTTTTAAGTCTTTACAGTAGAGGTACGCTAGTTCACTAAGATCATTACGCTCATTATTGTAGTTGCTCATTTTTTGGGAAAAATCATTTATCCTTGAAGAACACCCTGGATAGATATTTTCTAAGGTAGGAATAATTTGTTTTCTAACTAAATTTCTTTTTAATTTAAGATCTGAATTTGTTGGATCTTCCCAGAATGGGATGTTCAAATCATTACAGAATTTTTTTGTGTCTTCTCTACTGAAAATTAATATTGGTCTTATTAAAAAAATTTGATTTTCTAGTAATCTTTTGCTCTCAATATTGCTGAGACCGGCAAAATTGCTGCCTCTGGCTAAATTAAGTATAAATGTTTCTGAATTATCACTACTAGTGTGACCAGTTAATAAATGAATATTTTTTTGTTCCTGATTCTTTTTTAATAAAGTTTTGGCTCTTGCACATAATTTTTTATATCTCCAATCTCGTGCTTTTTCTTCAGAAAAAATGTTTTCTTTATTTGCTTTATCAAAATAGAATGAGATTTTTTTTTCTTCGCAATAACTTTTTAATTCAAAAGCATATATTGATGATTTTTGATGCCACTGATGATCTCCATGCCAAACACTAATTGACCAATTATGAATTTTTTTTAGGTCATTAATTAGGGTTAATAAGGCCATAGAGTCTTGCCCACCGGAAACACTGATTAAAATATTCGATCCTGTGGGAATTAATGTTTTTTTGCTAAGAATCTCCTTATGAAGGAGGTGATGCCATGATGACCAATTTTTCTGAGTGAAATTTTTATCAGACATTTTGTGTTGCTCAGATAATATTTTTTAAAAAATGCACTGTTTTACTAAAACAATGTCACAATCGGGTAATAAATTCATTAAGTAAATGAGTCTGATTAATCTTTTGCCACAAACAATTAAAGAAGAGTTGAGAAGTAAATCTTTACTCAAGGTAATTTCTGGATTGAATAATTTCGATGTTCAATCTGTGAAAACAATTGTTGAGGCTGCTTCATTAGGAGGTGCAGATCTTGTTGATATTGCTTGTAAGCCTGAACTCGTTCATCTAGCACGTCAGAATTCTTCATTACTAGTATGTGTGAGTTCAGTAGTGCCTCAGATTTTTATAGATTCTGTAAAAGCAGGCGCCTCATTAATTGAGATAGGAAATTATGACACTTTTTATGAAAAAGGTATTAATTTTTCAGAAGAAAAAGTCTTAAATCTAACTAAAGAGACAAAGGATTTATTACCTAATGTTCCCCTATCGGTAACGGTTCCTCATACTATGCCTATTGATAAACAAGTTGATCTTGCTTTAAAGCTAGCTCAAGAAGGTGTTGATATTATTCAAACAGAAGGTGGCACCAGTTCTAGCCCCTATTCATCTGGAATCCAAGGTTTTTTTGAAAAGTCAGTACCAACTCTTGCAGCTACCTATGCTATTAATCAGGAATTTAAGAAACAGTCTGTCAATATACCAATTATGAGTGCTTCTGGATTAAGTCAAGTAACCTGTCCATTAGCAATATCTTGCGGCGCCTCAGCAGTTGGGGTTGGATCTGCAGTTAATAAATTAGATGATTTAATATCGATGATTGCGGTTGTTAGGGGCCTAAAAGAATCTTTGAAAAATTCAATAATTAGAGAAAAAATTTCTTAGTATATTAAGAACTTTAGCTACTAGCTTGATGAACAACTATAAGCTTCAAGCTCCTTACGAACCAAATGGAGATCAACCTGAAGCTATAAAAAAATTAGTTAGAGGAGTTAATAGCGGAAAAGAGTTTCAGACTCTTTTAGGAGCTACTGGAACTGGTAAAACATTTACTATCGCTAATGTAATTAATCAAACAGGAAGGCCAGCTCTTGTATTGGCCCATAATAAGACATTAGCTGCACAATTATGTAATGAATTAAGGGAGTTCTTTCCAAAAAATGCTGTTGAGTACTTTATTTCCTACTATGATTATTATCAACCTGAAGCTTATGTCCCTGTAAGTGATACGTACATAGCAAAAACAGCTTCAATTAATGAAGAAATAGATATGCTTAGGCATTCTGCAACACGCTCATTATTTGAGAGAAAAGATGTAATTGTTGTAGCCTCTATAAGTTGTATTTATGGCCTTGGTATACCAAGTGAATATTTAAAAGCTGCAGTTAAATTTGAAGTTGGAAAATCTATAAATCTACGTTCTTCTTTAAGGTCGCTCGTTGAAAATCAATATACTAGAAATGATATTGAAATTACTAGAGGAAGATTCAGAATTAAAGGTGATGTTTTAGAAATTGGTCCAGCTTATGAAGATAGATTAATAAGAATCGAATTATTTGGGGATGAAGTCGAGGCTATTAGATATGTTGACCCTACTACAGGAGAAATAATTGAAAGTTTAGAACAAGTTAGCGTTTACCCAGCAAAGCATTTTGTTACTCCAAAAGAAAGACTGGAGAGTGCAATCAGTGCAATTAGAAGTGAATTAAAAACTCAACTAGATAAATTTACATATGAAGGAAAATTATTAGAGGCTCAACGTCTTGAACAACGCACAAAATATGATTTAGAAATGCTAAAAGAGGTTGGTTATTGTAATGGAGTTGAGAATTATGCTCGTCATTTATCAGGTAGGGAGGAAGGTTCACCGCCAGAATGTTTAATAGATTACTTTCCTAAAGATTGGTTGTTGGTAGTCGATGAGAGTCATGTAACATGCCCTCAACTTCATGCAATGTACAATGGTGATCAATCTAGAAAAAAAGTGTTAATAGATCATGGTTTTAGATTGCCAAGTGCTGCAGATAATAGACCTTTAAAATGTGAAGAGTTTTGGGAAAAATCAAAACAGACATTATTTATTAGTGCAACTCCCGGTCAATGGGAATTAGATCAATGTAATGGTGAATTTATTGAGCAAGTTATAAGACCAACTGGGGTATTAGACCCTGTAATTGATGTGAGACCTAGCGAGGGCCAAATAGAAGATCTTTTATCTGAAATAAGAATTAGAGCTGCAAAGAATCAAAGAGTGCTAGTCACTACACTTACAAAGAGAATGGCTGAAGATCTAACTGATTTTTTAGCTGAAAATAAAGTAAGAGTTAGATATTTGCATTCTGAAATCCATTCAATTGAAAGAATTGAAATTATTCAAGACCTTAGAATGGGCGAATATGATGTTTTGGTAGGAGTTAATTTATTAAGAGAGGGACTAGATCTTCCTGAAGTATCATTAGTCGCTATTTTAGATGCAGATAAAGAAGGTTTTTTAAGGGCAGAAAGATCATTGATTCAAACAATAGGAAGAGCTGCAAGACATGTTGAGGGAGTTGCCTTGCTTTATGCAGATAACTTCACAGATTCAATGAAAAGAGCAATATCTGAAACTGACAGAAGAAGAACTATTCAAAAAAAATATAATCAGGTCAATGGTATTACTCCAAAACCTGCAGGTAAAAAAATAGAAAATTCAATATTATCTTTTCTAGAACTTTCCAGAAAATTAGATGCTAATGGTTTATCTAAAGATTTAATAAATATAGTTAATAACAAAACTGATGTAATTCTGAATGCTAGCGATAATCAGTGTTTGCTAGAAGAATTGCCTGACTTAATAGACAAGTTAGAAATTAAAATGAAAGATGCGGCAAAAGAGTTAAATTTTGAAGAAGCAGCAAATTTGAGAGATAGAATTAAAAAATTAAGACAAAAATTGGCAAGAAATAACTAAAGAAAACTTATTTCTCTAATTCGAAATGATCATGAATTGCATTAACTGCTTTGTCACAATCTTTTTCTAGGACAATACAAGAAGTTCTAATTTCACTAGTGGCAATCATTTCAATATTGATATTTTGGTTGGCCAATGCTCTAAATATTTTTCCAGCCGTTCCAACCTTAAATGCCATTCCTGCTCCTACAGTGCTTACTTTAGCAATTGCAGGGCCATCTTCAATGTATGAACCAGGTAATTTCTTTGTTAGGGCTTCAAAAACTAAGTTAGCTTTTTCTCTATCTTGCTTATTCATGGTAAGACTAATATCCTTAGTTTTTAAAGAAGAAATTCTTTCAGATTGCACGATAGTATCGAAAAGTAAATTATTCTCAGCTAATGCTAAGCATATCGATGCTGCAACACCTGGACGATCAGGCAATTTCCGAAAACTTACTTGAACTTGATTTTTATCTAACGCAATTCCTCTTACTTCAGGTTGATCTTGTTTTTCATTGATTGGATTAACAAATATTTGTGTATCAGATAATTTAAATTTCTCAGCAACAAATCTAATAGCTTTTGGGATATTATTAATTTCAATTACGCAGCTGATCTTAATTTCACTAGTAGCTATTAACCTGACATTTATATTTGCTTGAGATAAAGTATCAAATAAATCAGCTGAAACACTTGGTCTACCCATAATGCCTGCACCTTGAATACTTAATTTAGTCATGTTTGTTTTTAGATTGTATTCTCCTCCTAATTGACTAGTTATAAGTTCACATTGTTCTGCAGTCTTTTTAACTTCTATTTCATTTACAGTAAATGTAATATCGTTATTATTTCCATCATTTGTCGCTTGTATTATTAAATCTACATTGATACATGCTTCTGATAGCTTTTCAAATATTTGTGCTGCAATCCCTGGTCTATCAGGAATATTTGAAAGACTGAATACTGCTTGGTTTTCTAATACTTCAAGACTATTTACTGTTTTTGTTAATTCTAAACTTCCTCTTTTCAGTGGGAGAGGTTGGATTTGACTTTCTAGGAAAGTCCCACTTGAGTCACTATGGCTAGATTTGACGCACAATTTAATTCCATAATTGCGGGCAATTTCTACAGCTCTTGGATGCAGAACTGAAGCACCTACGCTTGCAAGTTCAAGCATTTCTTCACAACTAATTTCATCTAAGAGTTTTGCATTAGGAACAATTCTTGGATCAGTAGTAAGAACCCCTGGAACGTCTGTATAAATTTCGCAAGTCTCAGCTCCTAACGCTGTTGACAAAGCTACTGCGGATGTATCTGAACCACCTCTACCCAAAGTTGTAATTTCCATTGATCCAGTATGGCTTAATGTTGTTCCTTGAAATCCAGCGACTACAACTACAAAACCTTGATTTACATAATTTTGGATTCTTTCTGTTTTAATATCTAGAATTCTTGCTTTCCCATGTATAGATTCAGTAATAATTCCTACCTGGCTCCCGGTCATTGAAATTGCAGGTACTCCATATTCGTTTAATACCATTGAGAGAAGAGCTATGGTTACTTGCTCTCCAGTTGAGAGAAGCATATCCAATTCTCTTCGATTAGGATTTTTACTTATTGATTCCGCTAAACAATTTAAATCATCTGTAGTTTTCCCCATTGCAGAGACAACTACGACAATTTCATTTCCTGCTTCTTTACTTTGACAAATACTAGTTGCAATATCTTGAAGCTTTTTAATATCATCGACAGAAGTACCGCCAAATTTTTTTACTAGTAAAGCCATATTTAAATCATAATGTAAATTCGTGAACTTAAAATTTGGTTAACTTAAATTAATTAAATTCTCGGTAAAAACATTTATAGGATTATTACCTTGTTTTAGTAATGATTCAATATCTAATAATTTACTAAGTAAATTAATTAAATATTCTTGCGATATATTTTTTACTTTTTTTCGAATAAAAAAAATTCTTTTTGGATTGGAAATACCTGCAAGATTACAAATCTTTTCTGAATTATCGCTTCCTGAATTAATTGCTAATTTTATAATGGTATGAATTCTTATTTGACTAATTAAACCTGCATTTAGTTTTAAAGCAGGTTCTCCTTTCTGTAAGGAATAATTTATTTCAATAAGGCTTTCATTAATATTTTTTTGTAAGAGAAGATCAATGATTTTGAAAATGTTGGATTGATGATCACTAAATATTTTTTTTACATCAATACTTTTTAGAAAAAGTTGTGAATTCGAATCACTTGCTAATGCAGAAAGATATGTTTTTGCTTTAGCTAATTCATTTTTCAATTTAAAGCTATCATTTCCAACAGAATCAATAATTAATTCGACTGCGTTTTTATCAATTTTGATATGCATTGCATTTGCTGCATCTTCTAAAAATCTTTTGCGTCCTTCATAGTCCCAAATTTCTGGTAATAAAAATGATTTTTCTTTGGCTAAATTATTTTTGATAAGTTTTTGTAAGAATTTAGTACTCTTAAGCCTTGAGTCAGGTTTTTTTGTATTTTGTAAAATCAAATAAGTTTTTGTAGGAATATTGCCATGAATTTTTTCAAATTTAATTCTTAAAAACTCATTTTTTGTAGTAAAAATTGGATTATTTTTTAAAGTAACAATTCTGTATCCGTCTCCAAAAGGCGGTGTAAGAATTTCATCAAAAGCTTTATTTACTTGCTCATCATCATCTCCATTTAAATTAGTTACGTTTATTTCTTTCCATTCTTTGGATACTTCTTTTTCAATTAATTCTTGGATAAATGTATTTTGTGCATTTAAATCATTGCCCCATAATATTTGTATTGGCATAATCGCTCAATAAAAAATCTTATATTAACTATGATTACTTTTAACACAAATTAAATTCAATGGTAATAGATCATCCGATTTTTTTGGAAAGTATCAGATTCATAAGATCTCATTTGGGAGCCAATGATTTAAATGATTTGGAAAAAAAAGTTTTAGAGAGATTAGTGCATACTTCGGGAGATTTTTCTGTTCAAAATCTTATAGAGTTTAGTGAAGGTGCATGTGAGAAGGGGCTTCAGGCTCTTAAAAATGGTGCTCCGATTTTAACTGATACCGATATGGCTGCAGCAGCTATAAAATCAATGGCAGAAAATACCACTAGGAATAAAGTGTTCACCGCTAGAATGTGGTTTGGAGAAAATAATCACACAAAATTAACTAAAACAGCATATGGATTGAGTGAAGGTTGGAAGGAGTTATCTGTTAAAAATTCTGGGAAAAAGTCACCTGTTGTAGTAATTGGCAGCTCGCCAACAGCTTTATCGTATTTAATTGATATTTTACAGAATACTAACGATTTACCTAGTTTAATCATTGGAATGCCAGTTGGATTTATAGGAGTAGAAAAAAGCAAAAAAAAACTGATTTCTACCAATCTTCCTAGTATTATTGTGAATTCAACTAGAGGAGGGGCTGCTATGGCAGCTGCTGCGATTAATGCGTTATTGAGGGAATCTATTTGACAAACATCTATACTTATGAAAATGTCCATAATCTAATCAATATTATGATTTAATTTATTGTTTTCTTCTAAAGAATTTAAAACTGATTTTGCCTTTTCTATAACTTCTCTAGGAACTCCTGCTAATTTTGCTGCTTCTATACCATAGCTTTTGTTTGAGCCTCCTTTTGCAATCTTATGACTAAAAATTAGCTGATCGTTATTTTGCTCTACTAAAACTTGAAAATTTACAATATTCTTATTTGAATTTTTTAAAAAATTCAATTCATGATAGTGAGTAGCAAAAATTGTGTTGCATTTAATTTTTTTTGCAAGATATTCACTTACCGACCAAGCTATTGAAAGGCCATCAAAAGTAGATGTCCCTCTACCTATCTCATCAAGTAAAACTAGTGAGCTGGAAGTTGCCTGATTTAGAATTGATGCAGTTTCAGACATTTCTACCATAAATGTTGATTGGCCAGATGATTGATCATCAACTGCCCCAATCCTTGTAAAAATCCTATCTGAAATCTTGATTTCAGCATTATTAGCAGGAACAAAGCTACCAATTTGTGCAAGAATTTGGATTAAACCAATTTGTCTTATAAAGCAACTTTTTCCGCTTGCATTGGGACCGGTTAATATAATTAATTTTTGATTATCATCAAAAGAAATATCATTCGCTATAAACTTTTTATCATTTAACAATTGCTCAACTATTGGATTTCTTCCTGCCTTAATTGTTGTACTATTTTTTGTCAATGAATCATTTATTGGTATTAATGAAGGTTTTATAAAATTGTTTTCTACCGAAGTAATTGATAAACCAAGCAATGCATCAAGAGATGCTATGGATTTTGAGATTGATCTTATTTGTTTTGTTTTTTCAGCAACAATATTTCTTAATTCGCAGAAAATTTCATATTCTCTTGATGAAGCTCTACTTTTTATTTGGAAAATCTTATTTTCTTTATTTTTAATTTCTGAAGTGATATACCTTTCTTCATTAGTAAGTGTTTGCCTTTTGATCCAATGTTGTGGAGCTAAATTAACTTTTGACTTATTTATAGATATGTAGTACCCAAAATTTTTGTGAAATTGAATTTTTAGATTCGAAATTTTGCTAATTTTCCTTTCTTTTAATTCCTCTTTATTTAGCCATTCAGAGTAATCATCCATTAAATTGCGTAAACCATCTAATATATTGTCAACACCATCGTGGATCATGCCTCCTTCACTTATGTTTAGAGGAGGATTCTCTATTAGTTTAAAACTTATAGTATCAGCTAATTCTAAGAGTCCTTCATCAATATTTTTTAATTGATCAGTCCAATCTGGTAGATCATATTTAAATAATTCAATAATTGATTTTAGCCTTGGTAATTTTTTTAAACTTTCAGCTATTGCAATTAAGTCTCTAGGACTCGCATGACCTGCACAAGCTCTACCTGCAAGCCTTTCTAAATCGCCCATTGCTCTAAGCAAATTTTGGGTATCTATACGTAATTGTTTAGATTCAAGAAAGTTTGTAATTATATTTTGTCTTTTATAAATTTCATTAACGTTTAATAGTGGTGAATCTAGCCACCTTCTTAAACACCTTGCACCCATGCAAGTATAAGTCCTATCAATACTCCACAGTAGCGAACCTACATAATTATTTTCTCGTTGTGTATTTTTGATTTCTAAGTTTTTTTGAGTTTGATAATCAATAATTAATTTGTTGTGACCAAATTGAATTTGTGGGAAGTCTAATGAGATTTTCACAGAAGAATCTTTATCTAAATTTGAAGGATTAATTTTTTCTAAATAATTTAATAAACCCCCAAGCGATTTAGTTGCATTGTTTAAATTTTTAAGCCCTATTCCCTCTAGAGTTGCAATTTGGAAATATTTTTTTATTAGATAATTTGCTTCATTAATGCCAAAATTAGTCTCTTGAGAAACAGTATAAGTAATTTGACTATTTCCTTTAATTAATAAATTCCTTACTTCATTGCTGCCCACAATGATTTCTGAAGAATCTAATTTAATAATTTCATCAAATAGTTTTGACAGAGATTGTCCTTCTAAAGTTATTAATTCTCCTGTGCTTACATCAGCTTTTGATATACCCCATTCATAAGATTCATCTGAGTTTTCTTCTGATAAGTAAATAGCAGTAATCCAATTATTTTTCTTTGCTATCAACATCCCCTCTTCAATTACAGTTCCAGGAGTAATGATTCTTGTTATTCCTCTTTTAATTGGAGTCCCGTAATTGCCAGAACTTTTTTCTAATTGGTCGCATATAACTACAGAATAATTTTTTTTAATTAAATCAGCACAGTACCTCTCCATTGCATGATAAGGAACCCCTGCCATGGGGATTTTACCAATCTCTTTGCCAGCATCTTTACTGGTCAGTGTTATTTCTAAAAGGTTAGATATTAATACAGCGTCCTCAAAAAAACATTCAAAAAAATCTCCTAATCTATAAAGCAATAACCTATCTTTATTTTCCTCTTTTAGAGTTACATAGTGCTTCATTACAGGAGTTAATTTCAGTTTTGAGACTGTTTTGTAACTATAAGATTCTTCATTAATGCAAACATTTTTGTTATTTGAAATTAAATTAGTCTTGAATTTACTTGTTAAATTAGTTGAATTTTTTCTTTGTCTGGGTCTTTTTTGCGATTCTTTTTTTAAATCTTCCCAAGATAAATCTTCTGGAATTTGTGTTATTTCTTTTTGCTCATTATTTTCATTTTCAATAGCAAATAAATTCTTTTGAATTATCGTATCTTCTTGCATACTTTTTTAATTCCTAAATAGATATTAGGTAGAATTTTTTTTTTTGCATCTTACAAGTCACTACGAGTATGTAAACTTTTACCAAAAAAAGCATTTTCATGAGAATATAATACCCATAAATGTAAATTTTTAATTATGCAGGCTGTTAACTTTTTCTTTATAAATGCTCTTTTGTTCGCATCTTTAATTCTTGTGGTGGGTGTACCTTATTTGTATGCAACTCAAACCGATCCTTCTGATCGTCGTAATCCAGAAATCAAAAAAGTAGAAATTATTGGTGGAGTTTGGTTCCATCTAGTTCTAATTAATGGTGTTATTGCAGGTTTGGTTTGAATTTAATACCTTTTCGTGAGAGTCTATATAATATATCGAAGTAAAATTTAATGGCTATTTTTGAGGGGTCTTTTACTAATGCATCTACTTTAAAAGTAGGCATTGTAATAGCAAGATTTAATGATTTAATTACAAATAAAATACTTTCTGGTTGCCTTGATTGTCTAAAAAGACATGGTTTAGATACTTCTGAATTAAGCAATCAAGTAGATATAGTTTGGGTTCCTGGTTCATTCGAATTACCAATCGCAGCTAAAACCCTCATGAAAAAAAAGAGTTATGACGTTGTAATTGCTCTTGGGGCTGTGATCCGTGGTGAAACTTCCCACTATGATGTAGTTATATCTGAGGCTAGCAAAGGTATTTCACAAGTTTCAAATGAAAATAATGTTCCAATTATTTTTGGAGTTTTAACTACTGATACTATGCAGCAGGCTCTAGAAAGAGCAGGGATTAAAAACAATCTTGGTTGGAATTATGCTTTACAAGCAATTGAGATGGGATCCTTAATTAAAAATTTAAATTAATTGAAAAAATTTAATTATTTCTATCATTGATCCCTTCTTTGATATAAAATGTCAATAATCTGCGGATGTAGCTCAGTGGTAGAGCATCTCCTTGCCAAGGAGAATGTCGAGAGTTCGAATCTCTTCATCCGCTTTTAATGTTTGTATCTTTTAAAGTAAAAATAATTATAAATTTGTAATGTCAAGAGTAATTTCTATAGATGATTTAAGAGAATTATTTACTAAACCTTATGGTGCATCTGCACCAACAAAGCAAAAATGGGCTGAATTTTATAATGATAATGTTATTTTTATTGACCCAACGCAGGAAACAGAGGGTTTAGATTCTTATATCAAAGCTCAAGAAAAGCTAGTTAAAAGATGTGATGATGTCTTTTTAGAAACTCATGCGATCTCCATAAGTGGAAATTGTGGATTTGTTGAATGGACAATGGTTTTAAAAATTATGGGTAAAGAATTTATTTATCCTGGAACTACTCGTTTATTATTTAGTAAAAATGGCTTAATAAAAGAGCACAGAGATTATTTTGATTTTTGTGGACCAACTTTTGGACCAGTTCCTATTTTAGGTTCTTTTATAAGGTGGCTTTATAGTAAGTTTGTTTCTTGATTTTATTGATAAATTGAGTATCTTAATTATTTGAGTTTTTTAAATAAAAAGTTCTTTAGATTTCACGAATTAATAAATTTTGAGAAGTAACTTCTTTAAAGTCCAATTGAGAATAAAATAATTTTTTATTCGTCGTCATTAAATATAACTTCTTTGTATTTTTAACTTTTTTAGAGGATAAAAGATTGTTTACAATTAATTTGCCAAACCCTTTCCCTTGGTGATTCTGATCGATAACAATATCCCAAAGCACCCCGCGGTAAATCCCATCGGTTAAAGCTCTACCAAAACCAACTATTTCTTTCCCAACCCAAAGACTTATTACAACGTCACTGTTTGCAAGAGATTTTTTTAGATCGTTAATTGTTCTATTTTTTGCCCAGAAAGTATTAGTATCTAATAATTTTTGAAGCTTACTTAATCCATTTGTCGGTCTTAGATTAGGACCTAATCCAAATAACCTTAATCCTAAAGCTCCTTTGGAATGCTGGATTAGAGATATTTCTTTCATTTTTTATAAAGGTTTTAGAAAAGTACAGATAACTAGGTAATCTTTGTAATTTCAATCTAAATACCTTAGTCGATCATTTATAAAAAATAAAGAGATAGAAGTTTTCTTCATTCTGTTGTAACGCACTAATTTATAATGTTTGTAATAAGATAAATTTTTGGACTGTTACTTATGCTAAAACTTTTGTTAGGAGATCCGAATACACGAAAGTTAAAGCGCTATCAACCAATAGTTGAAGAGATAAATTTTTTAGAAGAGGAGATTTCTAAATTGACTGATGATGAGTTAAGAAGAGAGACTCATAATCTTAAATCAAAGATCTCATCAGAATTAGATCTTAAGAAACAAAAGGAACTCTTAGATGAATCTCTTCCTAAAGCCTTTGCAATCGTTAGAGAAGCAAGTAAACGTGTCCTTGATATGAGACATTTTGATGTTCAGTTAATTGGTGGGATGGTTTTACATGAGTGTCAAATTTCTGAGATGAAGACCGGAGAGGGAAAAACTCTTGTAGCTACATTACCTTGTTATTTAAATGCTCTTACTGGAAAAGGTGTTCACGTTGTTACTGTAAATGATTATTTAGCTAGAAGAGATGCAGAGTGGATGGGACAAGTTCATCGTTTCTTAGGTATTTCAGTTGGCTTGATTCAGCAAGATATGAGTCCAGTTGAGAGAAAGAAAAATTATGATTGTGATATAACTTATGCCACTAATTCCGAATTAGGATTTGACTATTTGAGAGATAATATGGCTACTGATATAAATGAGGTAGTGCAAAGAAAATTTAATTACTGTGTGATTGACGAGGTTGATTCAATATTAATTGATGAAGCTAGAACGCCTTTAATTATCTCTGGTCAAATTGAAAGACCACAGGAAAAATATCAAAAAGCTGCAGAATTATCTCTGACTTTAGTTAAAGCAAAAGAATTAAGTAAAGATGGTATTGATCCAGAAGGTGATTATGAAGTTGATGAAAAGCAGAGAAGTTGTATATTAACTGATCAGGGTTTCGCTAAGTGTGAAGAGTATTTGAGAGTTAATGATTTATATAATCCCAAAGATCCTTGGGCGCACTATATAACCAACGCTTTAAAAGCCAAAGAATTATTTATTAAAGATGTAAATTACATAATTAAAAATGATGAGGCTGTTATTGTGGATGAATTTACTGGCAGGGTTATGCCAGGAAGGCGTTGGAGTGACGGACAGCATCAGGCAATAGAAGCAAAAGAGAGTCTTAAAATTCAGCCTGAGACTCAAACATTAGCATCCATTACTTATCAGAATTTTTTCCTCTTATATCCTGGTCTAGCAGGAATGACAGGAACTGCAAAAACTGAGGAGGTTGAATTTGAAAAAACTTATAAATTAGAATCAACAGTTATACCAACAAATCAAATACGAAAGAGACAAGATTGGCCTGATCAAGTATTCAAAACAGAGATTGGCAAATGGAAAGCCGTTGCTAAAGAAACTGCACAAATCCATAGAGATGGCAGACCTGTTTTAGTTGGTACAACAAGTGTTGAAAAAAGTGAGTTATTAAGTTCACTTTTATCTGAAGAAAGAATCCCACATAATTTGTTAAATGCTAAACCAGAGAACGTAGAACGTGAGGCGGAAATTGTTGCCCAGGCAGGAAGAGCGGGGGCTGTTACTATCGCGACTAATATGGCTGGAAGGGGTACAGATATAATTCTTGGCGGTAATAGTGACTATATGGCAAGACTTAAATTAAAAGAAATTTTAATTCCTTTGCTAGTAAAGCCTGCTAATGAGCATAAACCACCAATCCCTAAACAAAGAAATTCAAAAACTAAGGCTGGTTTTTCTTCAAAGCTCGGATCAAATTTGAAAAAGAATATTCCAAATTCTTCAACTAGTCTTTTCCCTTGCAACCTCGATGAAGAAATTGAAAAGAAACTCTCTCTTTTATCTGATGAACTTGTTAAGAATTGGGGAGAAAGACAACTCTCTGTCTTGGAGCTAGATGACAGAATAGCTACAGCTGCAGAAAAAGCACCAACCGAGGATAATTTGATAAAGCGTTTGAGAGAATCTTTATCAGATGTAAAAAAAGAATATGAAAAAGTTTTGATTCATGAAGAAGCAAAAGTAAGAGAGGCTGGCGGTTTACATGTTATTGGTACTGAGAGACATGAATCAAGAAGAGTGGATAATCAACTTAGAGGTAGATCAGGAAGACAAGGTGATCTTGGAAGCACCAGATTCTTTTTATCCTTAGAAGATAATTTATTAAGGATTTTTGGAGGTGACAGAGTGGCAAATCTAATGAATGCATTTAGGGTTGATGAAGATATGCCTATCGAGTCAGGAATGCTTACTAGGTCTCTGGAAAGTGCTCAAAAGAAAGTTGAAACCTACTATTACGATATTAGAAAACAAGTATTTGAATATGACGAGGTAATGAACAATCAAAGAAAAGCAGTTTATGGCGAAAGAATAAGAGTCTTGCAAGGAATTGATTTAAAGAGACAAGTAATAGGATATGGAGAAAGAACAATGTCTGAAATTGTAGAGGCTTATATTAATCCTGATCTTCCTCCGGAAGAATGGAATATTGATCAATTAATTTCTAAAGTCAAAGAATTTATTTATTTATTAGACGACCTTAAAGCAGATGATGTCAATTTACTGTCAATAGAAGAATTAAAGAATTATCTTCAAGAGCAGTTGAGAATTGCTTATGATTTAAAAGAATCGCAAATAGAAAAGATTCGTCCAGGATTAATGAGAGAAGCTGAAAGATTTTTTATTTTGCAGCAAATTGATAATTTATGGCGTGAACATCTTCAATCCATGGATTCCTTGAGGGAATCTGTTGGATTGCGAGGTTATGGGCAAAAAGATCCTTTAATAGAATATAAAAACGAAGGATATGATATGTTCCTTGAAATGATGACTAATATGAGACGCAATGTTATTTATTCAATGTTTATGTTTGAACCTAAAATTGAAGTGGATGATAAAAATTAAAGCAAGATTTAATCATCTCCAAGAAATTCTATAATTTCTTTGTCTTTGAGGTTTTGCGCCTCTCCTAGTTTGGAAATATCAATAGATTCTGAGTTGGCTAGGCATTGAAGAGTTTTTTGTAATTTTAGAATTTCATTTTCAAGTAAGTCTATTCTATCCATTAAATTTTTTATCACATTAGCTTCTGCATCTGGTAAAGCTGAGTGAGCTAATGGATTTACTTTAACCCCACTTTGATGTACTACTCTGCCAGGAATTCCAACCACAGTACTGTTCCCTTCTACATTACGTACAACAACTGAACCAGCACCAATACGGGTATTAGATCCTACTGTGATGGATCCAAGAACTTTAGCCCCTGCTCCAACTACAACATTTTCCATTAAGGTTGGGTGTCTTTTCCCATTGCTTTTACCAGTGCCTCCTAATGTCACTCCCTGATAAAGCAGACAATTATTGCCTATCTCAGCTGTTTCTCCAATTACAACTCCCATTCCATGATCAATGAAAACCCTTTTACCAATTTTGGCTCCAGGATGGATTTCAATGCCTGTAACTAGCCTATTGAAATGACTTAATACGCGGGGAATTAAAGGAATTTTTAATTGCCATAATTTATGGGTAAACCTATGAATAACAATTGATTGAAAGCCTGGGTAGCAAAGAAAAATTTCTAATATTCCTCTAGCAGCAGGATCTCTTTCCTTAATAATTTCTATATCGGATTTAAAAGTTCTTAGCATTATGGTCTAATTAATAACTCCTATTTCTTTCTTTAATTGACTTATAGTCTCTGTACTCAAATAATTTTTAGCGCATATTATTTGAGGTAACCTTATAAGCTGAGAACGATTTTTTAATAATGTGTTTTCCACAACTGATAGACTAGGCCCATCACAAACTATATGGCTTGCAGCCTTTAAAAGCGATAGTAATCTATTGTTATTATCTGAAATTGCTGTCATCAACATTAATTCTCCACCTCTCATGCTGTGTATGATAACTTCTGCTGCCCTTAATAAACCAGGACTAATGCTAACAATACCTACACAACTTCCAGTATTTAATTCTTTGAGAATTTTCAATTCCTTTTGAAAGTCGCTCAAGTCAACTGTAATAGCTCGCACTCCATATTGTTTGGCAACTTTTTCTAAGGGCTGTAAAAAATATCTGCTTGTGACAATAGTCCCATTATTCGAACTACTTAAAACTTTTTCTAATTCTTCCATAGGAACAACTTCTACTGGTACATTAATTGTTGGAGAAAGGTCTTCTGCTATTAGCATAGAAGCTCCTATATCTTCTCTAGGAGTGCTGACGATAATTCTTGCTCCGCATTTAATACGCCAATCAATTTCATTAGTTAAGATTTCTCTTGTTTCTTGTAAGGTACATCCAATATTTATGAAGTTATCAATAGTTTTTTTTGCTTCTTGATATGGCGTTTTACCTGGGGAAATTGTTTTTTTTAAGTCTCTTTTTGTAAGATTATCTCTTACGTAGATACCTGATCCAGCTATCGCTTCAACAACCCCGTCTATTTCAAGTTGCCTGTAAACTTTACTTATTGTATTGCGATGGAGTCCAGTTTGCATTGCTAGTTGCCTAGTACTTGGAAGCCTGTGACCAGGTGGAAAATGTCTAGCTGCTATTGCAAAGCAAATTTGATTATATAGTTGAGTCGATGCAGGTATATCACTTTCTTGATGAATATGGAATCTCACTTTAAAAAAATCCTGACAAATTAATTTTTATTTATAGTGACACTTTAACATTCGGCATAGTTTTTGGTAACAATTTTTCACTCTGCCTCTTTTTTTATAAGAGGAGTTTTTCTAGGGCTTAAAAACATAATCATGTTTCTCCCTTCTCTTTTTGGCTTCTGTTGTACTTCTGATTGCTCCTCTAAATCATTAGCCATTTTTAATAGGAGTGTTTCAGCTAAATTTGAGTGTTGAATTTCTCTACCCCTAAAAATTACAGTACATTTTACTTTATCTCCTGATTTCAAAAATTTAGTAGCTTGGCCTATTCGAACGTCATAATCATGCTTGTCAATTTTGTACCTCATTTTTACTTCTTTAACTTCTGTTTGATGAGATTTTTTTCTTGCTTCTTTTGCTTTCTTTTCTTGTTCAAATTTATATTTTCCATAGTCCATAATTCTACAAACAGGTGGATTCGCTTTTTCACTTACCAAAACCAAATCAAGTTCTCTTTGAGAGGCTACTTCTAATGCTTTTAATCTATCTATAACTCCTAATTGTTTACCATCTGAATCAACGACTCTCAGTTGAGGGTATTTTATTCTTTCATTTATATTTGGGAGCTCTCTAATAGGAGCGCGGCGGTCAAAGCGTGGGCGTGGGGGCATTCAGTTTAGTTAATAAATTGATTAGATGATGAACAAAATCTATTATTTATAAAGTTAGCCTAAAAAAGACTCTATTTTAATTATTGCATCTTTTAGCAGGTTTTTGTTATTAAGCCAAATAGGATTATTTTTATTACGAAACCATGTTTTTTGTCTTTTGGCAAATTGTATAGTTTTTGTAGTGGTTAACTCAATCGCTTTATCAATCGCTAAACGATTGTTTATGACATCCCTAGCTTCGCAGTATCCAATAGTTTTCAAAATTGGTAAATCAGAACCATATTGAGAAATCAGTTGTTTTGTCTCTTCAAGAATTCCAGATAAAAACATACTTTTTGTTCTTTGTAAAATTCTTTCTTTTAAGTTATCTCTATCTAATCCAAGCTCTAGTATTTTCCATTTCGGTGGTTTTTGAAATTGAAGAGTTGACAGAGGTTTACCTGTTACGTAAAAAACTTCTAAAGCTCTTATTGTTCTAATCTGATCAGCAAAATTAATTTTCTTTGTTGAAATTGGATCACAATTTTTTAAAAGTTCCCAACACTTTTTCTGACCAAGTTCCTCTAATTGTCCTCTTAAATTATTTTGCGGCGGGATATTTGGAAGAAACAACCCTTTTGTTATTGAGTTCATGTATAACCCGCTTCCTCCAACAAGAAAAGGTAAATTCTTCTGTTTGATTTCTGTTTTTATTGATTTTTGAGCAATTTCTTGAAATTGTTTCACATTAATTGGATTAACGGGCTCTTCAATATCTATTAAAAAATGCTTTATTTGTTTTTGTTGATTTTCAGATGGTTTGGCCGTTCCAATGTCCATAGACTTATAAATTTGTCTTGAATCGATATTATGTATACGAGTTTTGAAATATTCTGCAATTTCAATAGCTAATTCTGTCTTGCCACTTGCTGTTGGTCCAATTAAAACTATTACATGAGGTAGATAAGAAGACATATGAATTTTTGAGGATTAATATATTAGCTATATAATTAAAGTGATTAAATTTTTCATAGACTTCGAGCCTTTCTCTTATTGCGGTGGTAAGTTTAATAGTAAGACCTTTTAAAATATTTTTTAAAAGTTTAATGTTTTTTTTTTATATTAAATGAGTGCGGACAAAAGATCTAATAAAATCTCAAATGACTATGGTGCGGAACAGATTCAGGTTTTAGAAGGTTTAGAACCTGTACGTAAACGTCCTGGGATGTATATAGGTTCTACAGGCCCAAGAGGTTTGCATCATCTAGTTTATGAGGTTGTTGATAACTCAGTTGATGAGGCACTTGCAGGACATTGTGATCACATAGAAATAGTTCTTCGAGCAGATGGATCAGCTTTAATATCTGATAATGGAAGGGGAATCCCAACAGATATTCATCCAAGGACTGGGAAAAGTGCATTAGAAACTGTCCTAACTGTTCTTCATGCAGGAGGTAAATTTGGAAGTGGTGGCTATAAAGTTTCAGGCGGTTTACATGGAGTAGGAATATCTGTTGTTAATGCTTTAAGCGAATGGGTAAATGTGACTGTATATAGGGATGGCAGTGAGTTTAATCAAAGATTTGAAAAAGGGTTATCAAAGGGAGAATTGCAAGCTAAAAAGCAGTCTCAAAAACCATTTAAAAAAGGAACTACTATTTGTTTTAAACCAGATAAAATGATTTTTTCTGGAGGAATCGAATTTGAATATACTCTTCTTTCCTCTAGGTTAAGAGAACTAGCTTATCTGAATGGTGGTGTAAAAATTGTTTTTAGAGATGAGAGAACTGAATTATCCGATGGTTCTTTTAAGGAAGAAATTTATTTGTATCAAGGAGGTATTAAAGAATATGTTCAGTATATGAATTCGGAGAAGGATTCTATTCATCCTGAGATAATTTATGTTGATTCACAGAAAGAAAGCGTATATGTAGAAGCAGCTATGCAATGGTGCTCAGATGTATATTCAGATAATATTTTAGGTTTTGCAAATAATATTAGAACTATTGATGGAGGTACTCATATTGAGGGATTAAAAACTGTTTTGACAAGAACTTTCAATAATCTTGCAAAAAAGAGAGGCAAAAGAAAAGATATTGAAAAAAATTTAGCTGGCGAAAATATTCGAGAAGGCTTGACCGTAGTTTTATCGGTTAAAGTTCCAGATCCCGAATTTGAAGGACAGACAAAAACAAAATTAGGTAACACTGAAGTAAGAGGAATAGTTGATTCCCTTATTGGGGAGGCTCTTACAAAATATATGGAATTCAATCCAGGAATTTTGGATTTGATTCTTGAAAAAGCAATTCAATCATTTAATGCAGCAGAAGCTGCAAGAAGGGCTAGAGAATTAGTCAGAAGAAAAAGTGTGCTTGAAAGTTCAACTTTGCCTGGTAAATTAGCAGATTGTAGTTCTAGGGATCCTTCGGAATCAGAAATTTATATAGTTGAGGGAGATTCTGCGGGAGGTTCGGCAAAACAAGGCAGAGATAGAAATTTTCAGGCTATATTGCCTCTAAGAGGTAAAATTCTTAATATCGAAAAAACTGATGATTCTAAAATATATAAAAATACCGAAATTCAATCATTAATAACAGCTCTAGGATTAGGAATTAAGGGAGAAGAGTTTGATGTTAGTTCTTTGAGATACCACAGAGTTGTAATCATGACAGATGCTGATGTTGATGGAGCCCATATTAGAACTTTATTATTGACATTTTTTTATAGATATCAAAGAGAACTTGTTGAGAGAGGTTTTATATACATAGCTTGTCCTCCTCTTTATAAAGTTGAAAGAGGTAAAAATCATAAATATTGTTATAACGAGAATCAATTAAAGGATACAATTTTAGGTTTTGGTGAAAATGCTAATTATAATATTCAAAGATTTAAAGGATTAGGTGAAATGATGCCAAAACAGTTATGGGATACAACAATGAATCCTCAGACTAGGATGATGAAAAGGGTTGAAATTGAAGATGCACTTGAAGCTGACAGAATATTCAATATATTGATGGGAGATAAAGTTGCACCAAGAAGAGAGTTTATTGAAACTCATAGTTCTAACCTAGATCTGGCAACTTTAGATATATGATCAAAAACCTGCTAAAGAATATTTGTTTAATTATATTTGCACTAATTGGTCCCATCACCTTACCTGCTGGTGGAATTCAAAAAAGTTTAAATCAATATAAGTTTTTCAATAATTCTAAAGAAATTATTATAACCACTAATACCTCTCTTTATTCTTTTCCTCAACAAGAGGCAAAAAAACTAATGGTTCTTAACCCAGGAACTTCAATCAATATATTACGTAATTGGAAAGTAAATGAAAGAGAAATTTGGGTCAGGGTGAAAGTGGCTTCCAATAAAATATTCGAAGATCCTAATAAAATCACAAAAGGTTGGATAAAAATGTAAATTTTGGATTTTCGTTCAATAGTTATTTTGTTAGTTGGGAGTACTATTGGATTAATACTAAGAATATTTATACAAAATAATTTAAAATTAAAGATAGGTTTTGATATTCAAAATACTTCAATATTGAATATCGTAGCATCTTTTTTTTTGGGAAATTTAGTAGCTTTAAACCCCACCAATAATTACATATTATTGTTTTTCTATACTGGATTTTTAGGATGTTTTAGCACATTTTCTTCATTTATATATCAACTATTTATTCTTTTTCAGAAGAGGAAATTTAAAATTTTATTTATTCACTATTTAGAAGTAGTGTTTCTTTCTTTTCTTTTCTTTTATCTAGGTTACTTTCTGATTGAATTTTTTTAAAGTGAAAATAAAAAGTGTTATTTATATTCTTTTAGCTTGTTATCTAGCCACTTTTTTAAGGATATTTATAGCTAATAACTTTGTTATTTCAATTCTAGGATCATTTTGCGTTGGTTTTATTACTAGTAAGAAATTAAGTTTCTCAAGCAAAAAAATTTTACTAAGCGGTTTTTTTTCTTGCTTTACATCTTTTAGCGGATTTATATATTTTTTGTATGAAATTCTTAATCAAAAGGATTGGCTAAAATTTATAATATTTTTTAATTTAATAATCATTGTAAATCTATTCACAATGTATTTGGGGTTCTGGATAAGTAGAAAAATTACTTAGATTTCATATAATGGTGTTGGTACTTTGAATAGGGATTATATTTTATGAATGAAAATAATCTTGAACCGGTTACATCATTATCTTCAGACTTAAGTGAACGAGAAAATATTACTATTCAATTAGAAGAATTGCTCGTCGCAGGTAATTATGATGAAGCAAAGTTACTTTTAGAACCTTCCCAACCTGTTGATATTGCAGATGCTATTGGAAGTCTTCCTTTAATATTGCAGGCATTGGCATTTCGATTGTTAAAGAAAAATGAGGCAATTGAAGTTTATGAATATTTAGATCCAATAGTTCAGCAAACTTTATTAGACAGACTTCGTTCAGGAGAAGTTTTAGAAATCGTTGAGAAAATGTCTCCTGATGACAGGGTTCAACTCTTTGACGAATTACCTGCAAAAGTTGTACGAAAATTTTTGTCTGCTCTTAGTCCTGGAGAAAGGAAAGTAACAGCTGAATTGCTTGGATATGAGCCTGAAACTGCTGGAAGATTAATGACGACTGAATTCATAGACCTTAAAGAGATGCAAACAGCAGCTGAGGCTCTTTCTTTAGTCAGGAAAAGAGCTCCATTTACAGAAACAATCTACAGTTTATATGTTACGGATAAAGAAAGACATTTAACGGGCATTCTATCTTTGAGAGACCTTGTAACTGCCGATCCCTCTAAGCCAATTGGAAATGTTATGACAAGAGATGTAGTTAATATTTCTACGAATACTAATCAAGAAGAGGTCGCAAGAGCAATACAAAGATATGATTTTTTAGCCCTACCAGTTGTTGATAAAGAAAAAAGACTCGTTGGGATAGTAACTGTCGATGATCTAATTGACGTCATAGAGCAAGAAGCAACAAGAGATATTTATGCAGCTGGGGCAGTTCAACCTGGAGATGAAGATGATTATTTTCAAAGTAGTTTGTTTACCATCGCTCGACGAAGAATTTTGTGGCTGTTAATTTTAGTGTTAGCAAATGGTTTGACGACAAAGGTTATAGCAATGAATGATCAAATTTTAAAAGAAATAGTTTTACTAGCTGCATTTATTCCGTTGCTGATAGGTACTGGGGGGAATGTTGGCGCTCAAAGTTCAACAGTTGTAATAAGAGGTTTAAGTACTCAAAAATTGAAGTCTCTTGGTGCAATTAAGGCAGTAGTTAAGGAGGCAATAACAGGCGCTATTTTGGGTGTTTTGATGATGCTAGTAGTATTCCCCTTTGCTTGGTGGCAGGGGGAAGGTCCTTTAATAGCCTCTGCGGTAGGAATAAGTTTAATATGCATAACTACTTTGGCTGCCACTACAGGTGCTCTTTTACCTTTGTTGTTTGACAGAATGAAATTAGACCCAGCTTTAATGTCTTCCCCTTTCATAACAACTGTTACTGACATTGCAGGTGTTTTTATTTATCTAAGTACAGCAAAATGGTTATTAAGCTCTTCATTGAGCTAAATTCACTAGGTATTTATTCTCATTTTTGTAAAAATGTGGATTTTTTTGTTTAACTTTACATTTCTTAATGGTATTGTTTACAGAACAACTTTTAATTTTCATGCCTTCTGAAACATTAAGTGAGAATAAATTAGCGACAATATCGACTTTAAAGGCTAGTAATGATGTCGACCTTGTTAGATCATATTTGAGGGACATAGGTAGAGTTCCATTACTATCGCATGAGCAAGAAATTACCCTTGGTAGGCAGGTGCAAGAGTATATGCAAGTCGAAAGAGCAGAATTAGAGATTATTGATTTAACAGGTGATAAGCCAAGTATTGAAGAATTATCAAGTAAGTTAAATTTATCTGCTGCCACAATAAAGAAAAGATTGAGGGCTGGACAAAGGGCTAAAGAAAGAATGGTTGCAGCTAATTTAAGGTTAGTAGTAAGTGTTGCAAAAAAATATACAAAAAGAAATATGGAATTATTAGATTTAATCCAGGAGGGAACAATAGGTCTGGTAAGGGGAGTAGAAAAATTTGATCCAGCCAGAGGTTATAAGTTTTCAACTTATGCATACTGGTGGATTAGACAAGGTATTACTAGAGCAATTGCTGAAAAAAGTAGGGCAATAAGACTACCAATTCACATAACTGAAATGCTGAATAAGTTGAAAAAAGGTCAAAGAGAGCTGAGTCAAGAAATGTCTAGAACTCCAACAGTTAGTGAACTGGCGAAATACGTAGAGCTTCCTGAAGAAGATGTTAAAGATTTGATGTGTAAAGCTGGGCAGCCAGTTAGTCTTGAAACAAAAGTCGGTGATGGCGAAGACACCGTTTTATTAGATTTACTAGCAGGCGGCGAGGATTTGCCAGATGAACAAATTGAGATGGATTGTATGAGAGGCGATCTTCATTCTCTTTTGCATCAATTACCAGACCTGCAATGTAGAGTTTTAAGAATGAGATACGGTATGGATGGTGACGAGCCAATGTCTCTAACAGGTATAGGAAGGGTGCTAGGAATAAGTAGAGATAGAGTTAGAAACCTGGAACGAGATGGTTTAAGAGGTTTAAGAAGACTTAGTGATAATGTGGAAGCTTATTTTGTTTCCTGAAGAAATTCACATATTAACTTATTTGTTTTTTCAGGCTCTTCATCATGAGGACAATGTCCAGCACCTTCGATAATATCTAATCTTTTAATATTTCTGAATTTTTTCTTCCACTCTTTTGCTTCACTTAAGGATTCCCAAGGATCTTTTTCTCCCCAAATCATTTGGATTGGAATCATAACCTTATCGAAAAGGTCTGTAGCAAGATAATCATCAAATAGGTTAATAAAGCCACGAAACGCTTCTTTAGAGTTTGTCCTTTGAGAGGGTTGATAAAGTATCTCGATTAATTCTTCATCGATATTTTTCCCTGATGGGTAAGCTTGTTTAAGTATTTTCTTTATAATTTTTGGATTAGCAGCTCTTGTAAAAAGTGTACTACTAATTATTCTTTGTCTCACTAACGTTTTTAAAACTGGCCTGAATAAATTCATTAAAATATCATTTTTTTTCAAGCGTTTATCATCCATAGTTCTTTGCGCACAATCAATCAAAATGACACCTTTACAATCATCTTTAAGAATTTCAGCAGCTTTTAATGCAATAACACCACCAATAGAGTTGCCTACTAAGTAAACAGGAGATTTTATTACCTCTGAGCAAAATGTTGATATTTGATTACTCCACAAGTCAAATGAATATTTAATTGAATTTTCTCTGTAAGGTTCGTAATTCAGTAGAGCACTAGGCTGACTGCTTTCTCCGAATCCTAGTAAGTCAATTGCATAGCAATTAGAAACTTTGCCAAGAAAATCTTGATTATGTCTCCAATGTTTTTTTGATGCCCCAAATCCATGCACTAATAAAATATTGATATTATTTTCGATAGTAGATTTTTTGGATAAAGACCATGAAATTTTCCAATCTTTCCATTTCCAAGTTTCAGATTTAGTAAAAGTCACTATTAATAGAATATTAATTAAACTTTAATTCAAAAAAAAAAATAATGTTTTTGATTAATTATTCTTAGGTAAGAAAAATGGTTTTATCTTATGGAAAAGACTAAGGTCGTATGTATTGGAGAGGCTTTAATAGACAGGATCAGGAATAAGTCAAATCAAGGATTTACAGATTTTTTGGGCGGTGCACCGGCTAATGTTGCTTGCGCATTAAAAAAATTGAAAATAGATTCAATATTTATTGGACGTTTAGGGAGTGATGATTTTGGGAAAAAATTTATCAGGCAATTTAATGAATTGGAGGTTAATTTAGATTTATTGCAATTAGATAATGTTTTTTCTACTCGCGTGGTTAATGTAGACAGAGATCACTTTGGAGATCGCTTCTTTTCAGGATTTGAACCAAGCTCTTATTCATGCTTCGCTGACGAGGCTCTGAGTAAAAAATTAATCGAGAAGAAACTTCCAAATTTGGAGAAAATTTTTTTAGAAACAAAATATTTGGTAATGGGAACAATTGTACTATCATCTCCAAAATCAGCAGAGACTATCTTTTTTCTTTTAGAACAGGCCAATAAATTTGAAGTCAAAATAATTATTGATTTAAATTGGAGAGAGGTGTTTTGGGATTATTCAAGTTTTTCATCAAAGATTAGTAAAACTGAGAGAGTTTATTTAATTAAAAATTTTTTAAATCATGCTCATGTTTTAAAACTTGCTAAGGAAGAAGCGACTCTATTTTTTGAGCATGAAAATCCTTCGCTAATATCTCAACAAATGCCAAAAAGACCAGATGTCATAATAACTGATGGAAAAAATCCTGTTGCATGGCATATCAATGGACTGCAGGGAACTACTGAAACTTCTCATTCACAAAAGATTGTCGACACTACTGGTGCCGGAGATGCTTTTCTCGCAGGATTAATTTCAAAGTTAATTTCTTCTGGCTATCCTTCAAATAAAATGGAGATAGAAGATTGTATTAAGTTCGCAAGTGTTTGCGGATTATTAACTTGTCTTGGTGAAGGCGCTATCGAGCAACAGCCAGATTATGAAAAGGTTAATAAATTTTTAGGATCCCTTATTTCATAATGCCTGCCATAATTTCTTGCGTAACTAATTTTTATTTTCCAGAAATTATCAATAAGTGGTTCTATTAATTCAGGCCATTCAATAACTAAAATGGCTTGGTTTTGTACTGCTTCTTCTTCTTCAGAAAAAAAAACTTCTTTCGCTGAGGAAATATTTTCTAACCTGTATAAATCAAGATGAATCAGCGGAATTTTTCCTGAACTATAATGATGCGACAAAGAAAATGTAGGGCTTGTAATATCCTCAGAGATAGATAACCCATTGGCAATGCCTTGCACAAATGAAGTTTTTCCTGCCCCAATTGGACCCTGTAATAAAACTATTGATTGGGGATTTAATTTTTGTGAGAGTTGTTCCCCTAAATTTAAAGTTTCTTTTAAACTCTCAATAAACACAAAATTACACAAAAATCATTTATAGTTTAATAGAAAAACATGTTGCTAGAAATGGTTATTGCAAATTCAGTTAAGACTTCTACACCCAAATTCGTAATTTCTGATATTTCCTTGTCAGATTTTGGACGTAAAGAAATTAAAATTGCCGAAACTGAAATGCCAGGATTAATGGCACTTAGAGATAAATATCAAACTGAAAAGCCACTCAAGGGAGCAAAAATAGCTGGTAGTCTACATATGACTATTCAGACAGCAGTATTAATTGAAACTCTTGTTGATCTTGGTGCAAAAGTTAAATGGGCTTCATGTAATATTTTTTCAACTCAAGATCATGCGGCTGCAGCTATTGCAGACCAAGGAATTTCTGTATATGCAAAAAAAGGTGAGACTCTTGATGAATATTGGCAATACACCCACTATATCCTTGATTGGGGTTCAGATTCACCAAATATGATTCTTGATGATGGAGGAGATGCAACTGGTTTATTAATACTCGGTAGTAAGGCAGAAAAGGATTTGTCTGTTCTAGATAACCCTAGTAATGAAGAAGAAATTGCTTTATTCAACGCTATTAAATCTAAACTGCAAGCCGATAGTAACTTTTATTCTAGAATTAAGAGTAATATTATTGGTGTCACTGAAGAAACTACTACGGGAGTTGCAAGACTTTATCAACTGCAAAAGCAAAATGCTTTGCCTTTTCCTGCTATTAACGTTAATGATTCAGTAACTAAAAGCAAATTTGATAACTTATATGGATGCCGAGAATCTTTAGTAGATAGCATAAAGCGTGCAACTGATGTGATGATTGCAGGTAAGGTTGCTTTAGTAATTGGTTTTGGTGATGTAGGTAAAGGTTCAGCGCAATCATTAAGAGGACTTGGTGCAATTGTAAAAGTTGCTGAAGTTGATCCAATTTGTGCTCTTCAAGCCGCAATGGAAGGATTTAGCGTTGTCAGGCTAGATGATGTTGTGGAAAATATAGATATATTTGTTACAGCTACTGGTAATTATCAGGTGATAACACACGAAAATCTTATCAAGATGAAGGATGAGGCCATAGTTTGTAATATTGGACATTTCGATAATGAAATTGATGTAGCTTCATTAAAAAATTATCCATGGGAAAATATTAAACCACAAGTTGATCATATAACTTTACCTAGTGGAAACAAAATTATTCTTTTAGCTGAAGGTAGATTAGTCAACTTAGGTTGTGCCACTGGACATCCAAGCTTTGTTATGAGTAATTCTTTTACTAATCAAGTATTAGCTCAAATCGAACTTTTCAATAAGTCAGAGCAATATGAGAAAGAGGTGTATGTTTTGCCCAAACATTTAGATGAAATGGTAGCAAGATTACATTTAGATAAAATTGGTGCAAAATTAACAAAATTAACCAAAGAACAGGCTGATTATATTAATGTTTCTGTTGAGGGACCTTATAAGCCAGAACTTTATAGATACTAAGCTTGATTTTAATTTTTATAAATTTATTCACTTCAATTCCAGAATATATCAGTTTGGCTGTTGAAAAGAATTCAACAATTGCATACCTTACTATCTGTTTGGCTATGTTTTTAGAAAATATAATACCCCCAATCCCTTCTGAAATAATAATGCCATTGGGCGGATTTTTTGTTTATCAACAAAAATTAAATTTCTATATTTTAGTTTTTTGGGGGTTGCTGGGAACGATTCTAGGATCACTTCCTTGGTATTACTTAGGTAGATTAGTTAATGAAAAAAGACTTTCAAATTTTCTAGATAAAAAAGGGAAATATCTAGGAATTTCTTCTAATGATCTAAATAAAAGCAAAAGGTGGTTTGAGAAATACGGGGTTTCTTTAGTTTTTTGGGGGCGATTAGTACCAGGTATAAGAACTTTAATTTCAGTTCCTGCTGGCATAGAACTTATGCCATTAAGAAAATTTTTGATTTGGACTACATTTGGTAGCTTGATATGGATCGCGCTGCTCACTTATTCAGGCTATTTATTTGGTGAAAATTATCCAATTATTGAAACTTATTTAGATCAAATTAAATATGTTGTGAAGCCAATTTTAATTTTAATTTTCTTTTATTTTTTTATAAAACTACTGATTAGGTTTTTAACAAAAAATAGAGCTTAGAAAGGGATTTCACCAGAGTTATTATTGTAAGAAGAACTATTATTAGAATCTCTTTTAGAACCTAATAAATGAAGTTTATCTACCCTTACTACTGGCCTAAATCTAGTTTCATTGGTATTTCTATCTGACCATGATTCAATATTTAGTCTCCCTACTATTCCTACTAAAGAACCCTTTTTGACATAGTCGACAGCTACTTGAGCTTGGTTTCCCCATATCTCAAGATTAAACCAATCAGGCATTTCGTCTTTTCTTCTGTTGACTGCTATGGCAAATTTAGTAACCATTGCTCCGGAATCAAAGTTTTTTATTTCAGGATCTGCTCCTGCTCTTCCAACTAAACTAACTGAATTGATTGTCATAATATTTTTTTTTTAATATTACTCATATTCTCAGATTCTGCTCAAAGTTTTGCGTGCTATTCATAACTAAATAAGAGAAATGTCATGGCTCAACAAAAAATAGTTATATCATTTACTAAGAAAGGGTTCTTATTGTGATTTTTAACAGATTTAAATTTTCTAGAGACATTGGCATAGATTTGGGAACGGCCAATACTCTTATACACGTATCAGGGAAGGGGGTTGTTTTACAGGAGCCTTCAGTAGTCGCAATGGATTTAGACGAAGGGATTCCGTTGGCTGTCGGTAAAGAAGCAAAGTTAATGCTTGGAAGAACTCCTGGCAATATAAGAGCCGTCAGACCACTAAGAGATGGGGTTATCGCAGATTTTGATGCGGCAGAACAAATGATAAAAACTTTTATTCAGAAATGTAACGAAGGTAAGGGTATAGTAGCCCCAAGAATAGTTATTGGTATTCCAAGTGGAGTTACCAGTGTTGAGCGAAGAGCAGTTAGAGAAGCTGGATTAGCCGGATCTAGAGAAGTTCACTTAATTGATGAACCTGTTGCAGCAGCAATAGGAGCATCATTACCAGTAACTGAGCCAATTGGAACTATGATTGTTGATATTGGTGGCGGTACTACTGAGGTTGCAGTATTAAGTTTGGGAGGTACTGTATTAAGTGAGTCTGTTCGAATAGCAGGCGATGAAATAAATGAATCAATTGCCTCGTATCTTAAGAAAGTTCATAATTTAGTTGTTGGAGAGAGAACTGCAGAAGAAATTAAGATTAAAATTGGATCTGCATTTCCAGATGATGATTTTGATAAAACTACATTAGAAGTGAGAGGGTTACATCTTTTATCTGGGTTACCTAGATCAATAACTTTAACGTCAGGAGAAATTAGAGAAGCCATGGCTGATACACTTATCAAAATAGTTGAAGCTGTAAAAAGAACTTTAGAGAGAACCCCTCCTGAACTTGCTGCAGATATTGTTGAAAGAGGCATTATGCTTGCAGGAGGGGGTGCTTTAGTAAGAGGTATTAATGATTTATTGAGCAATGAAACGGGTATTTTTACTCACATAGCAGAAAACCCACTGCTGTGTGTAGTTAATGGCTGTGGTGAGGTTTTGGATGATTTTAAAAAACTTAAAAGAGTTGTGGATAATCCAGAGTTTATAAGTAACGCGATAAGAAATTAAAACTATGTTAGGTATCCGACGAATTTCTACTAGTCGTTGGTGGCATAAAAAGAAAAGTTGGATATTTTTTGGAATTTTTTTATTTTTAGTTTTTGTAAGGATATCAAAAGGATCTATCTATAAGGATTTTTATTATTTTATTTCCAAGCCTTTTTGGCCTGGTCAATTTCAAAAAGAAGTTATTCTTGAGAGTATAAAACAAGAATCTTTAATAAACTTCAATCTTCTTACAAAAGATAATATAAGATTGAGGAAAATTTTATCTCTTCAAGACTCATCTAATAATGACAGGATTTCAGCTGCAGTTATTTCTAGGAAAACAGGTAGCTGGTGGAGACAAATAATCTTAAACAAAGGTTCAAAAGATGGAGTGGAAATTGGTAATACTGTTGTTGGTCCTGGTGGATTATTAGGAAGAGTACAAAATACTTCTTTATTTACTTCTTCGGTAACTTTATTAACTTCACCAGAAAGTAAAGTGGGAGTATGGGTGGATAGAATCCAAATTAATGGATTAATGGTCGGTTTAGGGGATGATTATCCTCGCTTAATACTTTATTCAAAGGATGCTGATATTAAAGTCGGAGATTTTGTATCATCTTCTCCTGCGAGTACTTTATTACCTCCCAATATACCTATTGGCATTGTCCACTCCATAGATGAGCCATTTAAAGCAAGAAAAACAGCCAAAATATCACTTTTAGCAAAACCTTACGCAATTGATTGGGTTCAAATTTTAGAAGTAAAAATTTAATGTATAAATTTTTTACAAAAAAAATTACTATGATTTTTTTTATTTTTGTCCCAATTATTTTTTTATGGCACCCTAATTGGCTTGGATTTTTAGGAGTACAGCCATATTGGCCTTTATTTTGGTTATTGCCTTGGTCAATGATTAATGGATCAATTAATGGACTAATATTTGGTTTGTTTTTAGGACTGATTTTAGATTCTTTAACTCTGGATAATAATTTTACTCAAATTCCAGGTTTGATTTTATGTGGATTTTTGTTTGGGCGAATTAAATTACATAGTGATATTGTGTTAAATCATTTTAGGTTTGGTTTAATTTGTTCTTTTGGAAGTTTTTTATGTGGGACTCTTTATTTTTTTCAGATTTTATTTAAAAATTTTTCAGATGGTACTTTTTTATTATTTATACCCAGTTTTCAAAATATCTTAGCTGAAGTTTTTCTTACAGGATTTTTTGCTCCTTTTATTTGCTCTCAACTTTTTAGAATGTTCAAATCTTCAGGGAGAAAATTTCAATAATAAATTTTGCAAAGAAATGAAAAGTCTGCAAAAAAAATACATAATTTTAAATTATTTAAAATTTCTGTAAATCTAAGGAATATCTCTTTGAGGGTTCTTAATGTTATATTTTTAATTGTTAGAATAAAAATTCAATGCAATAATTCTTTGCTTTGAAATGTCTGAAAATCTTTTTTATCTATGTCAAAAGCAAGAATTTTAGTTGTTGATGATGAGCCAGCAGTTTTGAAGGTATTAGTTACAAGACTTCAACTTGCAGGATATCAAGTTTATTCAGCCACTAACGGCGAAGAAGCTCTTGAATCTTTTCACAGAGACTCCCCAGATTTAATAGTTCTTGATGTTATGCTTCCAAAAATGGATGGATTTGCAGTTTGCAGAAGAATTAGAGCTGAATCAGTTGTCCCAATAATATTTTTAACGGCTCTAGAGGCAATTTCAGAGAGAGTCGCAGGTTTAGATTTAGGTGCTGATGATTACTTATCTAAACCCTTTAGCCCAAAAGAGTTAGAAGCTAGGATAGCGACTATTTTGAGAAGAATGGGACCCACTGTCTCGGTTAACGAAACTAAAGAGGTTCCATCTGGTAAAGGAGTTATGAAATTTGGAAGTTTAGTTGTTGATACTAATCGTAGACAAGTCTCTAGAGCCGGGGAAAGAATTAGCCTTACTTATACTGAATTTAGCCTTTTAGAGTTATTATTCGATGAGCCTGGAAAGGTTGTCCCAAGAGCTGAAATCTTAGAACAGTTATGGGGTTATCCTCCTCGGAGAGCTGCAGATTTAAGAGTTGTAGATGTTTATGTAGCAAGACTAAGAGGTAAATTGGAACCAGATCCACGAAATCCAGAATTAATATTAACTGTTCGAGGAATTGGTTATGCATCTCAGAGAGTTGGCGAAACAGCAACATCTTTGGCAAGTTGAGCATTTGTCTGATACTTTTATTAAATAAAACAAACATTTAAGATAAATTTTGTCCGAAATAAGAGAAGTACGCCTTCAAAAAGCTAATTTACTACTCAGTAAAGGATTCGCTTCTTACGCAGAAAGTTTTAGGGTTACCCATACTATAAATTTTCTTGCTAAAAAATTTGATTATTTAGAAAATGGTCAAGAGGAAGACTTCAGTGTCTCTATTGCGGGTAGAGTGATGGCAAAAAGGGTAATGGGTAAAATTGCTTTTTTTACAATAAGCGATCAAGAAGGTCAGATTCAGCTTTTTTTAGATAAACGAATTATTAATTGCAATTTAGAAAAACAAAAATTACTCTCTTTTGATGATATTAAAGAACTAGTAGATATTGGAGATTGGATAGGGGTCTACGGCACTATTAAAAAAACTAATAAAGGTGAGCTTTCAATTAAAGTTGAAAAGTGGGAAATGTTATCAAAATCATTACAGCCTTTGCCGGATAAATGGCATGGATTGACTGATATTGAAAAAAGATATAGACAACGTTATCTAGATTTGATAGTGAATCCTCACTCAAAGAATGTATTTAAAATAAGAGCAAAATGCATAAGTTTTATAAGAAAATGGCTAGATGATAGAAATTTTTTAGAGATAGAAACTCCAATTCTGCAATCTCAAGCTGGTGGTGCTGAAGCAAGACCATTTATTACACATCACAATACATTAGATATTCCGTTGTATTTAAGAATAGCTACAGAATTACATTTAAAAAGAATGGTTGTTGGAGGATTTGAGAAAGTTTATGAATTGGGAAGAATCTTTCGAAATGAGGGGATAAGTACAAAGCATAATCCAGAATTTACTTCAGTTGAAATCTATGAGGCTTTTTCTAACTATGTCGATATGATGAATTTAACAGAAGAACTCATTAAAGATATCGTAGCCGATGCATGTGGCTCTTTAGTAATAAATTATCAAAGTAAAGAGATTGATTTCTCTAAACCTTGGTTAAGAATATCTATGAAAGATATAGTCAAAAAATATACAGGGATTGATTTTGATTCTTTCAGTGGGGACTTTCAAGCAGCAAAAAAGGCAGTTAAAAGTATAAATGTTGAATTTTCTACTAAGATCAATACTATGGGAAGACTTTTAAATGAGGTCTTCGAGCAAAAAGTAGAGCCAGTACTTATAGAACCTACTTTTGTTATCGATTATCCTATTGAAATTTCTCCATTAGCTAGGCCTCATGTTGATAATAAAGAAATAGTTCAAAGATTCGAATTATTCATTGTTGGCCGAGAGTTGGCAAATGCTTTTAGCGAGTTGATAGATCCAGTTGATCAAAGAGAAAGAATGGAATTACAACAAAATCTTAGAGATGAAGGAGATTTTGAGGCTCATTGTATAGATGAAGACTTTTTGAATGCTTTAGAGATTGGGATGCCTCCTACTGGAGGCTTAGGTATAGGCATTGATAGACTTATAATGTTAATTACTAATAGTCCATCCATTAGAGATGTAATTCCTTTCCCATTGTTAAGACCAGAAATAACTTCGAAAAAAAATGAAAAATCACCCTTGAATGAAGTAAAATAAAAAAATTAATCCAATACGAAATTTTTAAATGAGTGGTGAACGTGTTGGTTTCCGTTTCAAACATGCGGATGCAGTAGTTAAAAGAAATCCTCAAGGCCGATCAAGAAGAGGATGGGTTATTGAACCAGTAGAGCAAACTACAAGCAGGGGTACCAAAATGCCTGCTTACAAAATTCGCTGGAGAGATAGTGAGAGACCTGAAACTGTTTTACAGCATATGTTGATTGCTGATCCAG
This sequence comes from Prochlorococcus marinus str. MIT 9107, assembly GCF_000759855.1. Taxonomy (GTDB): domain Bacteria; phylum Cyanobacteriota; class Cyanobacteriia; order PCC-6307; family Cyanobiaceae; genus Prochlorococcus_A; species Prochlorococcus_A marinus_N. The sequence continues at coordinate 32,224 of NZ_JNAI01000001.1, read as the reverse complement.
ATCCTTCCCCTCCTCCAAGCTCAGTAAGTTTAGATGCATAGTTTCAATAAGTTTGAATTATATTTTTATCTTTTTAGTGCAGAGTTGATTTCTTTTTTTAAACTTTTTTGTTTTTCAGATTGTCTTTTGTCATGTAATTTTTTCCCTTTACCGACACCAATAGTTAGTTTTATCCATGAGCCTTTTAAGTAAAGAGATAATGGAACAATAGTCATTCCCTTTTTTTCACTATTGGATTTAAGTTTTATTATTTCTTTTTTATGTAGTAGCAACTTTCTATTTCTTAATGGATCATGATTAAAAAAAGACCCTACATTTTTGTGTGGTGAAATGTGAACATTCAATAATAAAATTTCACCATCTCTGAACGAACAGTATCCATCTCTTAAATTTGCTTTTCCGTTTCTAATAGATTTTACTTCAGTCCCTAAAAGTTCAATTCCAGCTTCGATTGTCTCAGATATGGCATATTGAAATTTTGCATATCTATTTTCAGCTAAACGTTTAAAATTATTTTCTTTTTTAGTATTTTTTTGAACTTTGTTTGAATTTTTTGCCATTTTAGTTGTAAGAAATCTTTCTACTCGGAACAATTGCAATTAACCTTTCATTATGGCAATAATTTCCTCCAATATAGGCGATAATGACTTTTCTCTTCGTAAAAAAGAGCTTAGGTTAGTTGATTCTAAAATCATTCCAGAAGAAAAAATAAAACATAATCTGAACTTAGCTCGTCCTGTTTCTTTGAAAGAATTTATTGGCCAAGAACAACTTAAGTCTTCTTTAAGAATAGCTATAGATGCTTCAATTTATAGGAAAGAACCTTTAGAGCATACTCTTTTATATGGACAGCCCGGTTTAGGTAAGACCACCCTTGCTTTTTTGATAGCTCATGAAATGAATACAAAATGTAGGATAGCTACTGCACCTGCAATCGAAAGACCAAGAGATATTGTGGGGTTACTGCTTGGATTAAAAGAAGGTGAAGTTTTATTTATCGATGAGATACATCGCTTAAATAGGTTAACTGAAGAATTGTTATATTCTGCAATGGAGGATTTTAGACTAGATTTAACTATGGGAGCTAATAGAGGTGCACGTTGCAGAACAATTAATCTTCCTAGGTTTACACTGATCGGTGCAACAACTAAATTAGCCTCAATTAGTGCCCCTCTCAGAGATAGATTTGGTATTTCTCAGAAAATTGAATTTTATACATATGATGAATTAAAACATATAATTGTTAATTTCTCCCGATTTATAAACCTTAATTTAGATGATGAAGCATCTTATAATTTAGCGAAGATATCTCGAGGGACGCCAAGAATTGCTTTGAGATTATTAAGAAGAGTTAGGGATTATGCTCAAGTTGTTAAAAAAACTAATGTAGTCTCCATAAATTTAATAAAAAAAGCTTTAAATTCATACCAAATAGACGAAAAAGGATTGGATTCTTTAGACAGACAATACTTATCTTTTCTCAACCAAAACAATAATATTCCAATTGGCCTAGATTCAATAGCAGCCGGATTGGGTGATGATTCTTCAATGTTAGAATATGTTATTGAACCATATCTGATTCAAATTGGTTTCCTCATGAGAACTCCTCGAGGAAGAGTGCTTACTGCTTTAGGAAAAAAGTACATTGATTCAAAAAATGATAACTTTTAAAAAAGTTAAGGTTTGTTTTTTATTAATTTTTGTTTTTTTCAATATTTTTTATATTGCACCATCCTATTCATTATCTTTGAGAGAGGATTTATTTAAGAATGCATTAGATTTAAGCTCAGGCGGAAATTTTAATCTCGCTTTACAAGAATGGAATCGCTATATTGATTCTTATCCTGATGATGCTGCAGGTTTGAGCAATAGAGGCAATGTAAGACTTGTCATAGGTGATATAGAGGGATCAATAGATGACCAGAATAAGGCAATAACATTAAATCCTAATGAAATTGATCCTTACATTAACAGAGGTATAGCAGAGGAAGCATTGGGTCTATGGTCGCAAGCAAAAAAGGATTATATGTTTGTTATTTCGCAAGATAGTAAAAATTTCTCCGCATTATACAATTTAGCTAATGTTGAAGGCTCTACATCAGAATGGGAAAAAGCAAGAGATTTATTTTCAAAAGCTGCTTTATCTAATCCTGGATTTGCTATGGCAAGGTCAAGTATGGCGTTAGCAGATTTCCAGTTGGGAAATATTGATAAATCTGAAAAAGAATTAAAAAATTTAATTAGACGTTATCCAACTTTTGCAGATGCTAGGGCAGCTTTAACAGCTTTGAATTGGTCCAAGGGTGAATTTGGTAAGGCAGAGAGTAATTGGATAGCAGTAACTGAATTAGATCCTAGGTATAGTGATGAGGAATGGTTAAAAAAAATAAGAAGATGGCCTCCAAAACCAATTAAAGATTTAATGAAATTTATCGATTTAAAATAAGTAATGAATAGAGACCAGTTTTTTAAAAAAATTGATTCGTTTAATGATGAATTAATTAATTTAAGAAGATATATCCATGCACATCCTGAATTAAGTGGTCTTGAAAATCAAACAGCTATTTTGATAAGTGGTTATTTAAAAAATATTGGTTGGGAAGTTAGAGAATCTATAGGCAGGACTGGAGTTATAGCTGATTTTGGGCCCTTAGATAAAGGTATTATAGGATTAAGAGTCGATATGGATGCTTTACCAATATTTGAGGAGACTAAATTAAGTTTTTCTTCAAAAGTTGATGGTGTTATGCATGCATGTGGTCACGATTTGCATATATCGATTGGATTGGGTGTAGCAAAAATTGTTAAGGATTTAAAACTTAATTTTGGGACTCGAATAATTTTTCAGCCTGCTGAAGAAATTGCGAGTGGCGCTAGATGGATGATTAAGGATGGAGCAACAAATGGTTTAACTCATATTATTGGAGTTCATGTCTACCCCGATTTATCTGTAGGGACTATTGGAATTAAAGAGGGAAGTTTAACTGCGGCCGCTGGAGAACTTAAGGTTGAGATTAAAGGAAAATCAGGCCATGGTGCTCGACCTCATGAAGGGGTTGATGCTATTTGGGTTGCCTCTAAAGTGGTCTCGGGAATTCAGGAATCAATAACACGTAAATTGGATCCTCTAGATCCTGTCGTAATAACTTTTGGCAAAATAAATGGTGGCAATGCATTCAATGTTCTTGCAGAAAAGGTTAATTTAATCGGTACTGTTAGATGCACTAATCTTAAATTATTTAAGAATATTGGTAATTGGCTCAATGAAACTATTTCTGATTTAGCTAATAGTTGTGGAGCTGATGCAAAAGTAATATTTAGAGAAATTACTCCACCAGTTAATAATAATTCTGAAATCAATAGAGTCCTCAGACATTCTGGAATTAAGGTTTTGGGTCAAGAAAATGTTATCGAGCTCCAAAAACCATCATTAGGTGCTGAAGATTTCGCTGAGTTCTTGAATGAGATCCCTGGAGCTATGTTTAGGCTTGGTGTTTCTAGTCCAAATGGATGTGCTCCACTACATAGTTCCAAATTTGATCCAGATGAAAGAGCTATTGCTGTTGGAATTAAAGTGATAACAGAATCCATAGTAAAATTAAATAATGAAACAATTAATGCAGTTGATAAATGAAAATTAATAAAAGATTTCTTTTATCTTTTGTAGCTCCTTTGATGATTTTCATATCAGCTATTGGCTTAATATTGAGGGATAATACTAGGAGGATATTTTATTTGCCTATTGGCTTAATGGGGATTTCAATTATTTTGGAGAAAGATCTAAGTAGAAGATTGGATAGGAAAAATATTTTAAACAAGATAAAGTCCTATCAAAAAGTTAAATAGAATTCTTTTATTTATTTTTACGCAACATGTGATGACTATTTTTTAGAAAAGAGCTATTAATAATATTAATACTAGGGGTGCTAGGAAATTTAACTTAGCTGAGATCATACCCTTTGAACCTGAATCATTCATTTTGATGAAGGGAAGTGGAAATCTGATCAAACTTTAGTAATAAAACTTTAAAAACTTATAAATTATGAGAAGTTCCTGGATTAAGCCTCGCCTTGGAAAAAATAATGTAACTCAGATTAACTTTGCGAGGAACGGATATATTACGGAAGAAATGGATTTTGTTGCAAAAAAAGAGAATCTACCTGCTTCTTTAATAATGGAAGAAGTAGCAAGAGGAAGATTAATAATTCCAGCGAATATTAATCATTTGAATCTTGAGCCAATGTGTATAGGTATTGCCTCTAGATGCAAAGTTAATGCAAATATTGGTGCTTCCCCTAATGCAAGTGATATCAATGAAGAAGTTGAGAAACTCAAGCTGGCTGTTAAATATGGTGCTGATACTGTTATGGATCTTTCTACAGGAGGGGTAAATTTAGATGCAGTGCGGCAAGCAATTATTCACGAATCTTCTGTGCCTATAGGGACAGTTCCTGTTTATCAAGCTTTAGAAAGTGTACATGGCTCAATAGATAGACTAACTGAAGACGATTTTCTTCATATTATTGAAAAACATTGCCAGCAAGGCGTAGATTATCAAACTATTCATGCTGGATTATTAATAGAGCATTTGCCAAAAGTTAAAGGAAGAATTACTGGAATTGTAAGTAGAGGGGGTGGGATTTTAGCCCAATGGATGTTACATCATTTTAAGCAAAATCCTCTCTATACAAGGTTTGATGATATTTGTGAGATTTTTAAGAAATATGATTGTACGTTTTCTCTTGGAGATTCACTCAGGCCTGGATGTTTGCATGATGCTTCTGATGATGCTCAGTTAGCTGAATTGAAGACCTTGGGAGAACTTACTCGAAGAGCATGGGAACATAATGTTCAAGTAATGGTTGAGGGTCCTGGACATGTACCTATGGACCAAATTGAGTTTAATGTGAGAAAGCAAATGGAAGAATGTTCAGAAGCGCCATTTTATGTACTTGGTCCATTAGTAACAGATATATCTCCTGGTTATGACCATATATCAAGTGCTATTGGAGCGGCGATGGCGGGTTGGTATGGCACTTCTATGTTATGTTATGTAACCCCTAAAGAACATTTAGGTCTTCCAAATGCAGAAGATGTACGCGAAGGATTAATTGCTTATAAGATAGCAGCTCATGCTGCTGATATAGCTAGACATCGATCTGGAGCTAGGGATAGAGACGATGAACTTAGTCATGCAAGGTATAACTTTGATTGGAATAAACAATTCGAACTTTCATTAGATCCAGAAAGAGCGAAGCAATACCATGATGAGACACTACCTGAAGAAATCTTTAAAAAGGCCGAATTCTGTTCAATGTGTGGACCTAAGCATTGCCCAATGAATTCAAAAATTTCTGATGAATCTCTTGATCAACTAAAAAATAAACTTGAAGGCTGTAGTACTTCAGTGTAGTTATTAATTAATATTTATAGAATTTCTTTTGTCTTATTAACAACGTTTTCAACCGTAAATCCAAAATTCTTCATACACTCGCCGCCAGGAGCTGACGCGCCAAACCTATCCATAGTAATACAAATCCCATCAAAACCTGTATATTTGTGCCAACCAAATGAATGGGCAGCTTCTACTACAACTCTCTTAGTTACACTATTAGGTAAAACACTTTCTTTGTAAGATTCTTCTTGTTCTTCGAAGAGTTCTACGCAAGGCATAGAGACAACTCTAGTCTTTTTACCTAAGTTTGAAATCTCCTTACTTGCTTCAATACAAAGATTTAGTTCACTTCCAGTGCCAATAAAGATTAAATCTGGCGTCCCTTCGCAATCAGAAACTATATATCCTCCTAATGCAACTTTTTCGATTGAAGTATTATCTTGGTTAGGCATACCTTGTCTACTTAAACAAAGAGCAGAAGGCCTTTTTCGATTCTGAATAGCAAGCTTATAAGCCCCACTCGTCTCATTCCCATCTCCTGGTCTGAAAACTAGCATGTTAGGCATTGCACGAAGAGAAGGGATAGTTTCAATAGGTTGATGTGTCGGACCATCTTCTCCAACACCAATTGAATCATGTGTTAATACATAGATAACTCCTAATTCGCTAAGTGCTGAAAGCCTCATTGATCCTCTCATGTAATCTGCGAAAACAAGGAAGGTTCCACCATAAGGTATGAGGCCACTATTGTGGTATGCAATCCCATTAAGTACTGCTGCCATTGCATGCTCTCGAACTCCAAAATGTAAATATCTTTTTTTAGGGCTGTGAGACTGGAAAGATCCAGTTTCTCCTTTGATATCTGTGTAGTTAGAGTGAGTTAGGTCTGCTGAACCACCTATTAATTCAGGTAAGTTAGGACCAAGGGCACCTAAACATATTTGTGAATGCTTTCTGGTGGCTAAACCTTTATCATCAGGTGTATAAGAGGGTAGATCTGAGTCCCAATTCTCAGGTAATTGGCCTTTTAACATTCTGTTTAACTCGGCTCCTTCAGACGGATATTTTTTCTGATATTCTTCAAATCTAGAATCCCATTCTTTCTCTAAGTTTTGTCCTTTGTTTATTGATTTTCTAAAGTGCTTATATACTTCATCTGGTATTTCAAATGGAGGATATTCCCAATTTAAAAACTCTCTGGTTAATGAAGCTTCTTCTTCTCCAACAGCCGCTCCATGAATTCCAGCAGTATCTGATTTATTAGGCGAACCATAACCTATGGTTGTTGAGATTTTTATTATTGAGGGTTTGTCTGTAACTAATTTTGCCTTTTCAATAGCTTCAGTTATTCCTTTAACATCATGATTTCCATCTTCAACATGTTGGACATGCCATCCATAAGCTTCATATCTTTTCAAAACATCTTCAGTGAAAGAAACATCGGTTCGCCCATCAATAGTAATTTGATTATCGTCATAGAGTGCAATTAATTTCCCAAGCTTAAGATGACCAGCTAATGAGCAAGCTTCTGATGCAATACCCTCTTGATTGCAGCCGTCACCCATAATTACGTAAGTATAATGATCAACGATATCGCAATCAGGCTTATTGAATTTAGCTGCTAAGTGAGTTTCCGCTATTGCTAAACCAACTGCATTAGAAATTCCAGCTCCTAGAGGTCCAGCAGTAACTTCAACTCCCTCAGTTTCGAAAGTTTCTGGATGTCCAGGAGTTTTGGATCCCCATTGCCTAAATTCTTTAATATCTTCTATGGAAACCGATTTGTAACCTGTCAGATGCAGCAAAGAATATAACAACATACAGCCATGACCAGCTGATAATACAAAACGATCTCTATTGAACCATTTTGGATTATTAGGATTGTGATTAAGTATGTTTTGCCATAATGCATAACCCATAGGAGCACAACCCATTGGCAATCCAGGATGTCCACTATTAGATTTATTTACTGCATCTACAGCAAGCATTCTTATACTATTTACACAGAGTGATTCTAATGAAACAGATGCAGCGACCATTGTTTTAAAATAAGATAAGTTGGAAATACAGAATTGGTTGTCTTCAATTCATTTTGCTGAAAGCAAGGCAAACATTGTGACCACCAAACCCGAAAGAATTTGAAAGAGCAACTCCTACTTGAGCGTCTCTTGCATTATTTGGTACATAATCAAGATCACAATCAGGATCTGGATTGACGTAGTTAATTGTAGGAGGGATAAAATTATGTGTCAAAGAAAGTATACAAGCTACAGCTTCTATACCTCCTGAACCTCCTAGGAGATGACCAGTCATCGACTTAGTAGAGCTTACAGGAATAAGGTAAGATCTGTCTTTAAATATTGATTTAATTGCAGAAGTTTCATTTTTGTCATTAGCTGATGTACTCGTTCCATGAGCATTTATGTAATCAACTTTTTCAAGGCTTAGAGAACTGTCTTCAATGGCTAGTTTGATAGCTTCTGCTCCTCCAACCCCACCTGGAGAGGGAGCAGTGATGTGATGAGCATCGCATGTTGTTCCATATCCAATAATTTCTGCATAGATTCTTGCATCCCTTTTTTGTGCATTTTCTAGAGTTTCTAAAATAAGAATTCCAGATCCTTCTCCAATAACAAATCCATCTCTTTCTGCATCAAAAGGTCTACTCGCTGTTTCAGGACTTTCATTTCTGAAGGAAAGAGCTTTAGCACTGGCAAAACCAGCTACTCCAAGAGGAGTAATACTTGCTTCTGCCCCTCCACAGATCATTGCATCTGCTTTCCCGAGTTGGAGCAATCTAAAAGAATCTCCAATTGCATTAGAACCGGCAGCGCAAGCAGTGGAAACAGAAGAGCTTGGTCCTTTTGCGCCTAAAGCAATGGCAGCTAGTCCAGTTGCCATATTGGGTATCATCATTGGAACTGTAAATGGACTTACTCTTTTTGGTCCTTTATGACTCAGTATCTGAGCTTGGCTTTCCATTGTTAGTAAGCCTCCAACTCCCGAGCCAATAATTACTCCAATTCTTGAAGCATTAGCTTCAGTAATTTCAAGTCCAGAATCATTAAAGGCTTGCTTTGCAGCAATAACACCAAACTGTGAAAAACGATCCCACCTTTTTGATTCTTTAGCTTCAATAAAATTGTCAGTTTGAAGGTTTTTAACTTCTGCTGCAAATTTGCAAGGATGTTCTACTGGATCAAAGAGAGTAATTCCTGAGACCCCATTCATTCCCTTTTGAAGACTGAGTAAATATTCATCAATGTTGTTACCAATTGGAGTTACTGCTCCGATACCAGTAATAACTACTCGATGGAGATTTCGCATTCTTGATTAACCTTTTTTTTCTTCGATGAATTTAACTGCATCGCCAACTGTTGCGATTCCTTCAGCTGCTTCATCAGGGATTTCAATATCAAATGCTTCTTCTAGAGCCATCACTAATTCAACGGTATCTAGAGAATCTGCACCCAAATCATTTTGGAAATTGGAGTCTGATTTTACTTCTCCTGCTTCAACGCTTAATTGCTCTGAAACAATAGAACAGACTTTTTCGAGGATTTCTTCTGACATAGTTTATGGAAATTACTAATTATCTATAAGATTTTATGCCCTAGAGTTAACAAGAGTGAAGCATATCTTAATTTTTTTAATTTCTTTGTAAGACAATAGTATTATATAACGAGGTTCAAAAGACAATTTTTACATGTCACACGCAGTTAAAATTTATGACACTTGCATTGGATGCACCCAATGTGTAAGGGCTTGCCCACTTGATGTTTTAGAGATGGTCCCTTGGGATGGCTGCAAAGCTGGCCAAATTGCATCATCCCCTAGAACTGAAGATTGTGTAGGTTGTAAAAGATGTGAAACGGCTTGTCCTACAGACTTCTTAAGTATTCGTGTTTATTTGGGAGATGAAACGTCTAGAAGTATGGGCTTAGCGTACTAACTTATAGTGCAGTTTCAAGAGAGTCCATACATTCAGAAATAAGTTTTTTTTTTCAATATAATTGAAAAAAAAAAATTTCGTATGTGTGGGATAGTTGCTGTAACTGGTTATAAAAAAGCTTTACCAATATTGATTAATGGTTTAGAAAAACTTGAATATAGAGGCTATGATTCCTCAGGTATTGCAATTATAAATTCAGAAACAAATTCTATAACTTGTAACAAAGCAGAGGGGAAACTTAAGAATTTAATAAGTAATCTTAATGATCAGAATATTCCGGGAACTGTGGGTATAGGACATACTCGTTGGGCAACTCATGGAAAACCTGAACTTAAAAATGCTCATCCCCATACTGATAGTGCGGGAACCATAGCAGTTGTTCAAAATGGCATTATTGAAAATTTTCAAGATTTAAAAAATAAATTAGAAAAAGAGGGTATTAGTTTTAATTCCGATACAGATACCGAGGTCATTCCCCATTTAATTGAAAGAGAATTAAATACATTAAGTAAACTTAATCTTGAGAATAATGGTTCAACATTATTAGTAGCTGTGAGAAATGTAATATCTGATCTAGAAGGATCTTATGCTTTGGCAGTTTTATGGGCTGAAGCTCCAACCTCTCTTGTAGTTGCAAGAAGGCAAGCACCTTTGATTATTGGTTTGGGTGAAGGAGAATTTATTTGTGCGAGTGATACTCCAGCTATTGCAAACTTTACAAATATTATTTTGCCTATGGAAGATGAGGAAATAGCTTTATTAACCCCTCTTGGGATCGAAATATATGACTCAAACAACGAAAGACAATATAGAAATCCAGTCTCTTTAAAAGTCTCAGAGCAAATAATGGATAAGATGAATTTCAAACACTACATGTTAAAAGAGATATATGATCAGCCTGGCACTGCAAAAAACTGGTTAGAAAATTACTTAATCAAAAACTTAGAAAATGGTCAATATCAAATCAAATATCCTTTTGATACGAAGTTTTTAAAATCAATTGAGAGAATAGAAATTATCGCTTGTGGCACAAGTAAACATGCTGCAATGGTGGGAAGCTTTTTATTAGAACAATTTGCAGGTATACCTGCAAATGTCTTTTACGCAAGCGAATTTCGATATTCACCACCTCCACTTCTCCCAAATACATTAACGATTGGCGTCACACAATCTGGAGAAACTGCTGACACAATTGCAGCACTCGATATGGAAATTAAAAGACGGTCTTCAATTGATGATAAAAAATTTAAACCCAATCTTATTGCAATAACAAATAGAAAAGAAAGCTCGATAGGAAGGCAGATCCCAAATATAATTGATATCTGTGCAGGAATAGAAGTGGGAGTTGCGGCAACAAAAACTTTTTTTGCACAATTACTTTCTTTTTATGGATTAGCTATAAAATTTGCGCATATTAAATGCAGTCGAAGTTCAAATGAAATAGATAAATTAATAACAGAATTATTAAAATTGCCACCAATAATAGAAGATCTCTTAGAGAAACATAATAAATCATCAGAAAAGTTAGCACATGATTTTTTTAATATCAAAGATGTCATATTTTTAGGGAGAGGTATAAATTATCCTATTGCTCTTGAAGGAGCTCTAAAATTAAAGGAAATAAGTTATATTCATGCAGCTGGATATCCAGCTGGAGAAATGAAGCATGGTCCAATAGCTTTGTTAGATAAAAAAGTACCTGTAATTTCTATTGCCTCCTCTGGCGAAGTTTTTGATAAAGTAATTAGTAATGCTCAAGAAGCAAAAGCAAGAAATTCATATTTGATTGGGATAGCTCCTGAAATTAATGGAACTGAAATCTTTGATTATTTAATGCAAATTCCTTCCTCTAATGAATGGATTTCCCCTTTACTTAATATAATACCTTTGCAATTATTGAGTTACCATATCGCAGCTCATAGAGGACTTGACGTAGATCAACCAAGAAATTTAGCTAAAAGTGTAACAGTGGAATGATTAATCTTTTTTAGATTTATAGCTCTAACAGCCCCTTTGGAGGATTGATGATTAGAAAGTTATTTTTAATATCTACTACTGGGACTATTTCTTTGACAAATGGTATGAGAACTTTTTTTTGATTTTTAAATAGTTCAATAACAAGTAAATTGTTTTTCTCATTTTCTAAATTAGTAACTTTCCCAATTATTAATTCATCATTTTCTACAGTCTTGACTTGTAAATTTATAAGTTCTAATAAATGGTATTCCTCTTTTTTTAATTTAGGAAGTTTATTTGTTTTTACAAGAATTTTATATTTTTTCAGTTGCTCTGCATTATTTCTATTATTTATCCCTTGGAATTTAATGATAAAAGTTTCTTTCCCAGGTTGTTTAAAACCAGAGATGAGTTCTATCTCTGAAGGAGGTTCATTTTCTTTTTGTAACCATCTCATTCCTGGTTTTAAAAATCTTTCTTCAAAATCACTTAAAGATTTAACCTTTACTTGTCCCTTAATTCCATGACATGATGTTATCAATCCAACAACTAACCATTCATTTTTATCTATCATAAATTGTATTAATAGTAATTTATGGAATTATCAACTAAACCAATACTCCCTGGCTCTTTTGTTATTGTAAAAGATGCCAACTCCATATATAGAGGATATAAAGGCTTCGTACAGCGAGTTACAAAAAAAAGAGCTGCTGTTCTGTTTGAAGGGGGTAACTGGGATAAACTCATAACTTTTCAGCTAATTAATTTAGAAATAGTATAAAAATTAGATTTTACCTGTAGTTATAAATTTTTCTATCAAAATTCTAGCTGCATTTGTCTCTGCTTCCTTATGAGATTTTCCAAATGCAGAAGATTCTTTTAATCCTTCGATAAATATTTCGCAACAAAATCTTTTTGGGTCGCCATTTTTATTAGATACTTCAATTATTTTATAAACTGGCAAATCGTAACCTTTACTTTGACACCACTCTTGTAATACAGTCTTAGATTTGAATTTATATGGAGCTTTTAAAAAAATTTCTGAATCTTTCTCCCAAATATCATCTAGCCATAGATTTACTTCCTTAATAGAATTAAAGCACTTATAAAGGGCACCGATTAAAGCTTCTGTAGCTTCACAAATAATAGTGTTTTTTGAATTTTCATCACCTAGAGCTTTAGGGCCTTTAATTATAAGTTCCTCTATACCAATTTTTTTGCCTAATTTAGTTAACCATTCATCACTTACGATTTGTGCTCTTAGCTCTGATCTTTCTCCTACACTCATTTGAGGATATTTTTTTTCAATAAAAATAGACGCAGCTAATCTGAGTACTGCATCCCCAAAGAATTCTAAGTTTTCGTAATTTATTATTTTGTCATTTGAGGAATGGATTAATGCTTGATTAAAATCTTGAATCACTGAAATATTTTGTTTTTGAATTATCTCAGAAAATCTTTTTGATTTAATTTTTAAGTACTTTAAAAAAGTAACTATTTGATTTATCCTCTTTTCGTTAATTGTATTTTTCATATGATTTTAATAATCGCATCAATTGGAAAGCAGGTCATAAGCCGGGTTCTGTTCATCTTAACTAAGATGGGCAATCATCTATCTAGGGCTGGAATTACTTCACAGTCTCAAGCGGCACTTAAAAGTAGATCTTGTAATGGTCATAAATCTACTAAGCCTTGCACCCTGCCGGGGTTTACCTAGCCAACACTTCTCAATGTTGCTGGTGCGCTCTTACCGCACCATTGCACCCTTGCCATACTAAAAGTATTAGGCGGTATGTTTCTGTGGCACTATCCTCACGGTTACCCGCACTGGGAATTACCCAGCAAGCCTGACCATGTGGGAGCCCGGACTTTCCTCAAAAAAGTTTTATTTTGGAAACAAAATAAAACTTTTTTGCGATTGCCTCTCCTGCTTTCATTTAGCATAGTGCTTAATACCCCAAAAATCATCTATGGGGCTGTAGCTCAGCAGGATAGAGCAACGGTTTCCTAAACCGTAGGTCGTGGGTTCGACTCCCACCAGTCCCGTTTAAGTAATAAACTATATGTAGTATGTGTGCAAATTTCCTACTCTCTAGCTAGCGTATAATTAGTAATAAATCTTTTATGGCTAAGTTGCATGATATGCGTTTAAAGCTCTTAATTCAACAAGAGCACGAACGCATTTCTAAATCTCAACCTAATGATGTAGATCTTTCAATAGTTCAAGCAAGATGCTTATGCTGGCTTGCTTTATTGGCAGAAGCTCATGAAGATCAAGCAAATGATGCTGAAAAAAGAGGAGATGCTGAACAAGCAATGGGATGGTTTGCCGATTCTATGAGATTAAGAGACGTAATAAACTTGGTTACTAGTATTGAGATACCTTTGCCAGATAGTCCAGATTCACCAGATGAAAATGACGAATTATTGGATGGACCTACAATTATGCCCAAATAGTGGGATGATATAGAAAGAGTTATATTTTCTTTTGACTGAAGAACCCTGTCAATGCTCTGATTGTCAGAGATTTTATAAAGAGCATGATCGTTTGATTAGAGAATTCCCTACTTTTAAGCAGCAACAAGAATTAAATTGGACATCAATTCAATCTTTTAGAACTCTCTGTAATAAAATGACTAGTGAATTACAGAGACAATTATCTGAAAGAGAATCTAATGAAAATATAAGTTCTGTAGAAAAACATATTTCTGATAGAGAAATTGCTGAAGCTTTAGATGAACTTGAAATTGTTAATGCTTATTTATATTCAATTGAAGCATTAATGGAAAGAATTTTTGATACAAAAATTTCAAATAATATTGAATTAAAATTCAAAGAAATTGCAAACGAACTTGCACCAGACCCCTTAAACGTTGATAGATTAATTTTGAACAGGTTATTTCATCAAACTCCAGATTTTCCAGATAAGAAAAATTTTAATTAGATAATTCTTCGACATCGCAAGTAATCTCTACGGGCATTGGAGAGACTTTCCAAATTGATTTGCAGTATTCTCTTATAGATCTATCTGATGAAAAATAACCTGATCTTGCTGTATTTAATAATGCCATTTTATTCCAAGAATTTTTATTATTCCAGCATTTACTAACTTCATCCTGCTTATTTAAGTAATCTTGGAAGTCAGCCATTACAAAGAATGGGTCATGTCCGGTCAAGCTATTTAATAAGGGTTTAAATAATTCTTTATCACCGTTACTAAAGTGCCCAATTTCTATTAGGCGTATCACCTCTTTAAGCTCTGGACAATTCTCAATAAAAGTATTGGGCAAGTAATTATTGTTTTTTAAATCCATAATTTCACTTTCAGTTTTCCCAAAAAGGAAGAAATTTTCCTTATTCACAAGATCCCTTAATTCTACATTAGCTCCATCTAAGGTTCCAATAGTCAGTGCACCATTCATGGCAAACTTCATATTTCCAGTACCAGAAGCTTCTTTTCCTGCAGTTGAAATTTGTTCTGATAGATCTGTGGCAGGATAAACTATTTCACCAAGCTTTACATTATAGTCTGGCAAAAAAACAACCCTTAATAGACCATCCATATCTGGATCTGAATTAACTACATCAGCAATACCATTAATGAATCGAATCATAAGTTTTGCCATAAAGTAACCAGGGGCAGCTTTACCTCCAAAGATTATTGTTCTTGGTACTTCATATTTGTTTGTGCCATTCTTTATTCTTAGATATTGAGCAATAATTTGTAAGGCATTTAAATGTTGTCTTTTATATTGATGAATTCTTTTTACTTGAACATCAAATAAACTTGATGGATCTACAAGTATGCTTGTTTTTGAATGGATAAAGCTAGCTAATTTTCGTTTACCATTTAATTTAGTTTCCTCAAATTTTTGTAAAAAATTGGCATCGTCTTTTTTCCCTTCTAACTTTTTCAAAAGTTCCATATTAGTTATCCAATCAGGACCTACTTCTTTTTCTAAAAGGTCAGATAAAGATGGGTTTGAGAGGGCGACCCATCTTCTTGGAGTAACTCCATTAGTAACATTTGTAAATTTTTCAGGCCATAATTTTGCAAATTCAGGGAGAAGCTGTCTTTTTATGAGATCTGAGTGAAGAGTCGCAACCCCATTTATATGATGTGCTCCAATTGTAGCTAAGTGTGCCATTCTTACTGATTTTGATCCTTCTTCATCAATAATTGAGAGTTTTTGAAGAATTTTGTCATCACCAGGATAACGTAGCCTTAATTGTTGTAAAAAACGCCAATTAATTTCATAAATAATTTCTAGATGGCGAGGAAGAAGATCATTAAATAAACTTAAATCCCATTTTTCTAAAGCCTCTGGAAGTAAGGTGTGGTTGGTATATGCAACCGATGATGTTGTTATGTTCCAAGCTTTATCCCAACCTATTTGATATTGGTCAATAAGAAGTCGCATTAATTCTGCGACAGCAATAGCTGGATGGGTATCGTTTAATTGGACTGTCCAATGTAGAGGAAATTCAGTTATTGGTATTGATCTTTTTTCAAGGCTTCTCAACATATCCTGAAGAGAGCAACTTACGAAAAAGTGTTGTTGTTTGAGTCTTAATCTTCTACCTTCATCGGTTCCATCGTTTGGATATAGAACTTTTGAAAGAGTTTCAGATGCAACTTTTTCTTCTACTGCTCCATAGTAATCACCAATGTTGAAGGCATAAAAGTCAAAACTTTCTGTCGCATCAGCTCTCCATAATCTTAATCTGTCACATGTATTTACCCTATATCCCAGGACTGGAACATCATGAGGAACTCCAATTGCGTGTTCTGAAGGTATCCATCTTGATCTATAGTTTCCCTTGTCATCTCTATAACTTTCAGTTCTTCCTCCAAAACCCACAAAACATGATTCGTCAGGTTGTGGAAGTTCCCATGGCCATCCTCCTTTAAGCCATTTATCTGTCACTTCAACTTGCCAACCATCTCTAATTAATTGATTGAATATTCCAAATTCATAGCGAATACCATATCCCACAGCTGGTACTTGTAAGGATGCTAATGATTCCATATAACATGCTGCAAGTCTGCCAAGTCCGCCATTTCCTAATCCTGGCTCTTCTTCTACTTCAAGAATTGTTGACAATGATTCAATCCCAAATCTCTTTAAAGCATCTTCTGCTTCTTGAGTTATGCCAAGATTGAGGAGGTTATTACTTAATTGAGGACCTATTAGAAATTCCGCTGATAAGTAAGCTACTGTTTTTTGTGGTTTTTTTCTTATGGCTTCTTGGCTGGCTAAATATCTTGTCATTAGCCTGTCTTTAACTGCGTAACTTAATGCCATATACAAGTCATGAGGACTTGCAGAAGTTGCTAATTTCCCAAGAGTATAAAATAAATGAGCCGTCATTCCTTGAAAAACAGCATCCGAATCCATGCCAGCTTTCTCAGGATCTAAGTAGCAACCAGGAGTAGGCAAGCGTAGATCTAAGGGTTCGTTGGAATTCATTGGATTAGCCATATTTAAGACAATAGCCATTTTTTAGAAAATTTCTTTGTAGTAACTTCAGATCCACACTTGTTGAGTATTTTTGCTTTTTTTTTACATATTTCTTAAAGTGGGCCCTCAATAAACTATCTTCCAATTATGTAGTTTATTTTTTCTCGAATTTCATATGTATTCTTTACTTGCTGAATTAAGTGCGCATGATTTAGAAGTTGCTGAAACGTTGATCGGAGTTATAAGATTTCTACTGATCTTTTTATCAGCAAGAGCATTAGCAGAAGTATTAGTAAGATTAAGTTTACCAACGATTGTAGGTGAGCTTCTGGCAGGGGTTGTAATAGGGGCTTCAGGATTCCATTTATTGATACCGCCCTCAGCTGGAACTGAACTAAATGAGGGACTTGTAAATGTTATTAGTTCATTGGCTTCAATTCCTCCGGAAGCAGTACCTGATGTTTATTTCGAAAGTTTTCCATCTCTCCAAGCAGTCGCAACACTTGGTTTATATGCACTTTTATTTTTAACAGGATTAGAAAGTGAGTTAGAGGAATTGGTAGCTGTCGGTGCGCAGGCTTTTACTGTTGCTATGGCTGGGGTAATTTTACCGTTTGCTTTTGGAACTCTTGGATTAATGTTTATTTTCCAAGTAGATCTAATTCCAGCAGTTTTTGCTGGTGCATCTATGACAGCCACAAGTATAGGAATTACTGCTAGTGTTTTCGGTGAATTAGGATATTTAAAAACTAGAGAAGGGCAAATTGTTATTGGCGCAGCAGTGCTAGATGATATTTTGGGAATTGTTATTCTGGCAGTTGTTGTGGCTCTTGCTGCAGGAGGTTCTTTAGAAATTGCTCCTATTATTAAATTAGTTGCGGCAGCAGTAGTATTTGTTATTGCTGCTATTGCATTAAGTCGAACAGCAGCCCCAGGATTTGATTGGTTATTAGATAGATTAAAAGCTCCTGGAGCTGTAGTAGTGGCTTCTTTTGTAATACTTGTATTATGTTGTTTTGTCGCAACAGCCATTGGATTGGAAGCAGCTTTAGGTGCTTTTGCAGCTGGATTAATTCTTAGTAGTTCTAAAAATAATCATGCAATACAACAATCTGTTTTACCTTTAGTTTCCTTATTCGCAACTATTTTCTTTGTATTAGTTGGAGCTGGAATGGATTTATCAGTTATCAATCCACTTGATCCAACAAGTAGATCAGCTCTTGTAGTTGCAGGATTTTTATTAGTTGTTGCAATTATTGGAAAAATTGCAGCCGGATGGGTATTTTCAATTGATAAACCTACAAATAGATTAGTTGTAGGTTTGGGTATGATGCCTAGAGGAGAGGTTGGTTTAATTTTCCTTGGGCTAGGAACAAGCGCTAAGTTGTTAACTCCTTCTCTTGAGGCAGCTATTTTATTAATGGTTATTGGAACTACTTTTCTTGCACCTGTTCTCTTGAGAATTGTTCTAAAAGATAAGCCCCCAAATGATGGTAATAAAATTTCAGATGATGTTGCAGCTGATCCTGTTGGTCTTCTTTAGGAAATAAGTTTATTAGAATCAAACTACATAATATTTTCAATAAATGGAAAAATCAGCTTTGATAGATAGTGATGTAAATTATGATTGGAATTTTTTAAATTACCCCATACATACTGTTTCTGCTAAGCCTGAGCAAATATCAAAAGAATGTGCAATTTTATTAATTCATGGTTTCGGGGCTTCTACGGATCATTGGAGATTCAATATTCCTATTTTGAGTAACAAATACGAAGTTCACGCTATGGACCTACTGGGTTTTGGAAAAAGTCCTAAGCCTCAAGATGTTGAATACTCAGGATCTTTATGGAAAGATCAGGTTGTCGCTTATGTAAAAGAGAAAATAAAAAAACCTACAATTGTTGTTGGAAATTCATTAGGTGGTTATGCAGCATTAGCAGCTGGTTCAGAATTAAATGAGCTAAACGCAGGAGTGATATTACTTAATGCTGCAGGATATTTTAGTGAAGAAAAAACTATCAAAAAGAATATGTTGCAAACTTCAATTGAAACAGTTGCAGGCATATTTTTGAAAAATGTTGTTCTTCAACGTTTAATTTTTGAGAACATGAGAAATCCTAAAAATATTAAAAAAACTTTGAATCAAGTTTATGTTGACAAAAAAAATGTTGATGATTTTTTAGTTGAGTCAATAAGAAAGCCTTCGCTAGATTACGGAGCTTTTAATGTTTTTAGAAGTGTATTTAACCCATCAGGTCCTCAGGGATTGCCGTTGGATAAGTTATTCGCAAAACTCGATTCACCATTATTACTGCTCTGGGGAAGCAAAGATCCTTGGATGAACACTCCAAAAAAAAGAAATTTATATAATAAATTTACACCAAAGAATACAAAAGAAATCATTCTAGATGCTGGGCATTGTCCTCATGATGAAATACCTGAATTAGTTAATCAGCATATTTTGGATTGGGTTGATTCTCTCTAAGTAAAAATTATTGTGCAAACTAAATTATCTAATAAAGACAATGGAATTTTTGTCTTTCAATTAGATCAAAATAACTATATTAAATTTTGTCCTCAAAGAGGAGGTGTTATTACAAATTGGGTTTCGGATGGTAAAGAGATACTTTATTTCGATGAAAAAAGATTTATGGATAAAACAAAAAGTATTAGGGGAGGCATTCCAATCTTGTTCCCAATTTGTGGAAATCTCAATACCTCTAGTTCAGTATTTGGAAAAGATTATATGCAATTAACTCAACATGGTTTTGCTAGGGATTTGCAATGGCAATACTGTTTTAACGAAAATGAAAAATCTTTATGCTTATTTTTAAATGAATCTAAAAAAACCAAAAAATATTATCCTTTCGATTTCGAATTAAAAATAGAAGTTATCTTAAATATTAACTGTTTAGAATTTGAAATTAAGATTTATAATAAAACAGACACTGCAATGCCTATAAATTTTGGATTGCATCCTTATTTTAATGTTTCAGATTTCAAGAATTTAGAGTTTATTGATATTCCACTTAATTGTCAGAATCAAGAAAAAAACGTCATAAGTAATACTTTGGATGAATTAAACAATATTAAGTTAGGAGTTGATCTTCTTATGTATACATCCGGTAGGAGCTCTTTTCGAGATAGAGTTTTCAAAAGACAGGTAACTTTAAATCATCCATATCCTTTTGATCTAGGAGTGATTTGGAGTGATCCTCCAAGAAGAATGATATGTTTTGAACCTTGGACTAGTCCCCGAAATTCTTTTGTTGATGGTTTCAGAAACATTATGATTCCTTCAAATTATAGTCAAAGGTTTGATGCCTCAATACAAATAAAATCTCTTAATTAATTATGTAATACTGATGAAATTTGTTGTTATTGATGATGATCCAACAGGCTCTCAAACTGTACATGATTGCTTATTACTTCTTAAGTGGGACTGCTCAACTTTAGTCAAAGGTTTTGAATCTAAATCTAATTTATTTTTTATTTTGGCTAATACAAGGTCACTTTCGGAAAATGATGCGCAATTAACTATAGAGGAAATTTGCAAAAATCTTAAGACCGTCATGGCTTCTCATTCTTATGAAGAAGAAATTATTTTTATAAGTAGAGGAGACTCTACTCTTCGAGGACATAATTTTATAGAGCCAAGTGCCCTAAATAGTTGCTTAGGTCCTTTTGATGCTACTTTTCATATTCCAGCTTTTATAGAGGGTAAAAGATTAACAATTAATGGATCACACTTTGTTGATAAAACCCCTATCAATCAAACAATTTTTGCAAGAGATAAAATTTTTGGATATGAGACAAGTAATGTCAAGAATCTTTTATTTAAGAAGAGTAAATCGCAAATAAATTTTGAAGATATTCAAAATCTTTTATTGTCAGATATAGAAATTCTGAATGATGAAGAAAATAACATTGTTTTTAAAACATTAAAGAACTTGAAGAATAATAAACATGTAATTGTAGATGTAGAAAATTATTCTCAACTAAAAAAATTTTCTTTAGTAATTAAAAAATTAACTAAACAAAAAAAATTCCTTTTTCGAACTGCAGCAAGTTTTATAAGTTCAATTTCTGAGAAAAAAAGCGCCTCTCAGGGGAAAACATTTTTCTCTAATTTAAGAATAAGAAATAAAGAAAATAGTTTTCTTCCAGGATTGATAATTGTTGGATCCTATGTGGAACTTTCAACGATACAATTGAAAAATTTATTAGAGATAAGTAATTGCAGCCCAATTGAATTAGATGTTTTTGAATTCTTTAAAATTAATTCATCAGACAATAATCAGGAGCTAAAGAATTACTTTAAAAACAAATTTTTGAGAGAAATTAGACTTTCTTTTGATCAAGGAAAAACTCCTGTATTGTTTACTTCAAGAAAAATTTTGTCCTTAGATTACTCTGAACAATTTAATTTGTATAATTCACTTGCTTTTTTTATTGCTGAATTAGTCGCAGATTTGAAGTATGAGATAGGATATTTGATTTCAAAAGGTGGAATAACAACAAATGTGATTCTTAGTAATGGACTTAATGCAGATTATGTTTATCTTGAGGGACAGATTCTAACAGGCATTTCTGTAGTGACTTACAACTTAAAAAATGATGAAAAGCTTCCTATAGTTACACATCCTGGAAACATTGGCACTAAAGATTCATTAGTCAATATATGGAAAGTTTTTGAAAATAAAAATAATTTTTAAATTTAGAATTTTGAGATAATTTCTTTAGCAAAACTACTGCAGGATAATGGTTCTACTTTGGGTTCCATTAAACGTGCTAGATCATAGGTGACTTTTTTTTTCTCTATTGCCTTACTTAAACCGTTAGTAATTAAGTTAGCGGCTTCATCCCAACCAAAATATTCAAGCATCATAACACCACTCAGAATTACTGAACCTGGATTAATTTTATTTAATCCTGCGTGTTTTGGCGCAGTACCATGCGTTGCTTCAAAAATTGCTGCATTATCACCAATATTCGCACCAGGAGCCATACCAAGTCCACCAACTATTGCCGCAGCTGCATCAGAAACATAGTCGCCATTAAGATTTAATGTTGCAAGAATTGAATATTCTTGAGGTCTAGTTTGAATTTGTTGAAATATACTATCAGCTATCCGATCATCAACAAGAATTAGTTCTTTCCATTTACCATCTCCATGGGAATGAGAGATTGAGGAAATAACTTCTCTAATTTCTTCGCAGATTAATGCCTTTTTATTTTTAGTAAGTTTGTCAAAACCTGGTTCGATTTTTTGTGCATTATTCTCAACTGTAATTTCTGGATTTTTCTGAATATTATCTAAAATCCAGCTTTCTCTTTCCGTAATGCAGTCTTCTCTAAATTCATTCACTGCCAATTCATATCCCCAATCTCTAAAAGCACCTTCTGTATACTTCATAATATTACCTTTATGTACAAGAGTTACATGTCTTTTATCTCTTGCTAACCTTTTTGCATGTTCAATAGCCTTTCTAATATGCCTTTGGCTACCTATTTTACTGACTGGTTTTATTCCAATTCCAGACCCCTTTGGAATTGATCTATTTTTTAAATTTTTACTATTTGGTATTACAACGTTATTTAAGTGATTAATTAATTCAATACAATTATGATCTTCAGCCTCCCATTCAATTCCCATGTAGATGTCCTCAGTATTTTCTCTATAAACAATAACGTCTAAATTTTGAGGGTTTTTGTGAGGGCTTGGAGTTCCTGTATAATATCTACATGGTCTAACACAGCTATATAAATCAAAGATTTGTCTTAATGCAACATTAAGTGATCTAATACCTCCTCCTATTGGAGTTGTTAAAGGACCTTTGATGGCCACACCGAAGTGTTTAATTGCTTCAATAGTATCTTGAGGGAGATAGTTATATGTTCCATAAATTTCACAAGCTTCATCCCCTGCATAGACTTTAAACCAATTAATTTTTCTTTGATCTCCATAGCTTTTTTTTATCGCTGCATCAAGAACAAGTTGAGTCGCTGGCCATATATCAACTCCAGTTCCATCACCCCTAATAAATGGGACAATTGGATTATTAGGAACATTAGGCTTGCCTTCATTAAAAGTTATTATCTCTCCTTCATTAGGTAAATTTAATTTTTCAAATTTTGGCATAGCATTGAATTAATAACTAAGATAACTCATTTAAGTTCTTCGTATTGTAATTTGCGATGAGTTATTTTCTTTAAAAGCTAGAAATTTATTATTCAAATGTGAATAGGGAATACTTTATTGATCAGCATATCAACATCTTTATTAAAAGAAAAAGTAGTTAATAAGCAAGTTAAATGAAATTATGTCATTTTCAAAAAAAACACTTAGCTATTTATGAATGCGAGTTCAAACGTAAGTAATGTTGAAATAGCTAATAAAATTGCTTCCACTGCAGTGTTGTTTCGGAAATATTTTCCAGATGCCAGCGTAAACTTTAGTCCCTGGGAAAATTCAAACAATGAATCTATGCAAGATAGCATTGACTTTGCGTTTCATTTCCCTGGTTGGAGTCCTCTCATTGAATGTAGAGCAATACTTTTACAATTAAGAATTGAAAATGATGACAATAACAGAGTCCCAAAATTGTTAGGAATAATAATGAGAGGTATGATTGTACCCTCCGAGAGATGGAGAGTAGCGACTATCGGCCACTGGGAAGTGACTGGTACTCATTTACCGCAAAAGGAACAGAAAGATAATCTTTTTTTGGTTTGTAAAGAACTTTATAAGTTATTCTCTACAACATCCGCTGGTAACAAAAATTAGCTGTTTTATGTATTTTCCTTGTAGATTAAATACACTTAAAAAATTAATTCAAAATAAATGACAGTCGCTCTTGCAGGACAACTAAGAGAAGGGACAAAAAAATCCCATACCATGGCCGAAAATACTGGTTTTGTGGCTTGTTTTTTAAAAGGAGTTGTTGAAAAAAAATCTTATAGAAAATTAATTAGTGATTTATATTTTGTTTATGAGGCTATGGAAGAAGAAATTGAAAGATTAGTTTCCGAGGAACATCCCGTAATAAAACCTATTGGTTTTAAATCTTTATTCAGAAAAGAAACCCTTGAAAATGATCTTAAATTTTATTTTGGTGATAATTGGAAGAATGAAATTAATATTTCTCAATCAGCAAAAGAATACGTTGAAAGAATCCGTGAGGTTGCAAAAAATTCACCGGAGTTGTTGGTTGGTCACCACTACACGCGCTATATAGGAGATTTATCTGGTGGTCAAATTTTAAAAAGGATTGCTAAAAAAGCATTAAATTTGCAGGGAAATGATGGTTTAAATTTTTATGAATTTGAATTAATTACTGACGAAAAGAAATTCAAGGAAGAATACTCCCTTACTTTGAATCAACTTCCAATAAATCAAAAAACTGCTGATCAAATTATTGATGAAGCTAATCAAGCTTTTACTTATAATATGAAAATGTTTAAGGAGCTTGAAGGCAACTTGATTGCTGTTTTAGGCAAGATTGTATTCAATTACATTACAAAAAAAGTTAGGAAAGGAAGCACTGAGACCTAGTATTTATGTTTGATTCATTAGTTGATTTCCTTAAAACCAATATTGATGAATTAAATGGTCATGAAGTGCAAATATCTAGCGAATTCAAAGAACATCAGAATGAAGACTCAAAATATATTATTAAGAATTGGCTTTTTTCATCTCCCGAATATAGAAAATGGCGAATAACTAGATTAGACGGTGGCAAAAAACTGCAAGTGTTTAATACAGTTGCATATCCAAATTTTGATAGTGAAGTGCCTATTCTAGGAGCGGATATTTTATGGTTTGGAGCTTCTCAAAAGTTATTAGCAATCCTTGATTATCAACCTTTAATTCAAGAATGCAAGTATCTTGAAAAATATTGTTCAAGTTTAGGTATTATTAAGAAAAAATATTCTGCATTTGATAATAATAAAATGAAGAATATCTATGATGCAAAAAAGTATTTCTCCCCATGGGTGATTATATGTAGAGGAAATAAATTAAACCTTGATAGAGATTTAAATAATATATTCCATTCATTTGTAAATAATTATTTGAATATCTATAAATTGAATCCTGTTAATCAATTTTTAAATACTGAACAAATAAAGATTAATCAAATTAAATACGATAAGTACAGTTTTGAAAAAGACCCTGCGGATAAATTGTTTAAATCTTTTTTTGGTGACAAATGGACAAAACAATTTATTAATAAATTTCTTTTTACACTAAATAATGAAATTATTCATTGAATGTTAATCCAAGATACTATTTTTTATAGACCAGATTGGAGATGGCATAATTTTCTAAAATATTTAATTAATAATTTAAGTAAATATAATTGTTTAGAAAAAATAATACCCTCCGAATATTCTTATAAAGATTCAAATTATGGTTCAAAAAAATCAAAAAAAAATGTGAATCTTTCTACTTGGGGTGTAAAGCATAAAAAAAGAATTCAATTTGCAAGAGCAGTTTGTATTAACAGTCCAAATTATTCTGTTTTAAATTTTTTAATTATTCCAAATACTATGTATAACGTACCATTTTTTGGAGTAGATTTTGTTTCCTTACCTAATAGTCATTTATTAGTATTAGATTTCCAGCCTTCATTAAAAATACAAAATCAATATAATAATGATTTATTAGAAAAACTTATAAAACTCAAAACTCATTGTCATTCATCACTCCCATTAGCTGAAAAAATGTCTTCAGATGTAGCGAGATTCTTTTCTCCAGGAGTAATCTGGTCAAAATTGCCAAAAGATGAAAGGAGTGATTCTTTAATTGCTAATCAGCTGTATAAATCATTTAAGGAATATCTAACTTTGTATTTGGAAATTCTTTTTGAAAGTAAGGAAGCTAATACGGAACTGCAAAAAGAATTAATAAATGGTCAAAAAAATTACTTGAAATATAGAAGAGATAACGATCCAGCAAGGCCAATGTTATCGAGTTTGTTTGGCAAGGAATTTACTGAATCTTTAATTAAAGAAGTTTTATTTACTACTTAAAAGTCTTATAGTTAACTAAATTTGAAATAATATGAAAAAAATTTCTGTACTTTTTGTATGTTTGGGAAATATTTGCAGGTCTCCTGCTGCAGAAGCTATTTTTATAAGTCTCATTGAAAAGAATGGATTAACTGATGGCTTTATTGTAGATTCTGCTGGAACTGGGAGTTGGCATATTGGAAAAAAAGCTGATTCGAGAATGAGAATTGCAGCATCAAGAAGAGATCTAAATATCTTGAGCAGGGCTCGTCAAATTACTAGTAAAGATTTTGACCAATTTAACTATATTCTTGCGATGGACGACTCAAATTTTAGAAATATTCAAGATCTTAAAAATAGAACAACTTCAACTGATTTTTCATCAATTAATAAAATACAAAATTTCAGATCAGTTTTTAATGAGCAAGAAGTTCCAGACCCATATTTTGGAGGTGATGAGGGCTTTGATTATGTTCTTGATATTTTAGAAGACTCTGTAAGTGGCTTCTTGGCAAGTATTTCTTGAATTTATTGGATCTGAATCTCTTTAGGAATCTTGTCATTATAAAGATCAATAATTTTATCTACTACCTCATGAATTGAATATTCATCCGTAACGATTTCTATTGCGTCATTCGCTTTTAATAAAGGTGAAATTTCCCTATTAGAGTCTTCAAAATCTCTTTTCTTTATAAGTTCCTTTAATATATGAAGATCTATTTCTTGTGAGTCTTTATTTTTTTTGTCAGATCTTCTTCTTTTTGCTCTTTCATCGATGCTTGCAGTTAAAAATATTTTAAGTTCTGCATGAGGAAAAACAGTAGTTCCTATATCTCTGCCCTCAGCAACAAGTCCGCCTGTTTCCCCAATTTTTCTTTGTTCTTCTACTAAGAATTTTCTTACTTCTTTAATTGAGGAAATTTTAGAAACGATGGAACTTATCTCTTGCGACCTAATTTCTTCAGTAACACAGTAGTTATTAATAAAAACATCCTGGTGTGAATTTTCATTTGACTTGAACACAATAGAAATATTTTTAAGAACATTTTGTAATTTTTTTTCTTTTTTATAATCAATATTTTCTTTTATTAAGAGCCAACTCAATGCCCTATACATTGCACCAGTATCTAAATATAAAAGTTGAAGTTTCTTGGCTATTAACTTTGTTACGGTACTTTTACCTGAACCTGCAGGGCCATCAATTGCAATAATCGGTCTTCTTTTCATTAGAAAAACGTGATCAATTAATCTTGTCTCTCCACATCTTATCGCACCAGCCAGTAAAGAAATATTATCCTCAATTCTTGCTTTTTGGAGGGTATGAGGGTGTAAATGTTCTAAATATTCGATTGAAATTTTTTTTGCTGACAGCTTTTTAATTATTTCTTTTACACTGATCTTTTTTTCTTCTTGAAAAGTTTTTTTTGCTAATAATAATTCTTTTGAAAAAAATCTAATTAATTTTCTTTCGTTTTTTGATAAATGTAAATTACGAGAACTTAAAGGAATTCCATCAAAATCTCTTTGTGTAGGAATAGATTTGATAGTAACATTTAATTTCTTTGTTAGGACAAGATTTTTTAAAATTAAGAGTTGTTGCCAATCTTTTTCTCCTAAATAAAGATTTTTTGGCTTGATGAGATTAATTAATCTATAAACTACAGTGCAAACTCCATCAAAATGTCCAATTCGATTTAATCCACATAATTGAGAAGATAATTCTGCAGAAGCTTTCAGGAATGTAATATTTCTATTATTTGGCGGATACATATCTTCAGTACTGGGGATGAAGATGGCATCTGCACCATTTGCAAAAGTGATATTAATATCATTATCAATTGTTTTAGGGTAATTCTCTAAATCTGACTTGTCATCAAATTGAAGTGGATTAACAAAAATACTTACTAAATTAACATTGGAATTTTCATTTTTAGCTGTTGATATTAGTTTTGTATGTCCATTATGAAGATTACCCATTGTTGGAATGAAATTAATATCACTATTTATATTTTTTCTCCAATTTTTTATTTCTTCTGTTTTCCTTATAATTACTTTCTTCACTTTGTTTTTTTAAAATAAATCTATTTGATAAATAATTACTGGACAAAAGCAATCTTAGTAGGAATATCTATATAGAGAGAGTCTATCATTTTTATTTTATGGATTACAAAACATCAGGCGTTGATATAGAAGCTGGTCGAGAATTTGTTTCCGAAATTAAACAGGCAGTTGAAGGAACGCATACATCTAATGTGATTGAAGGTATTGGTGGGTTTGGAGGTTTATTTAGAATTCCTATAGATAGTTTTAAAAAACCAGTTCTAGTTTCAGGAACCGATGGCGTTGGAACGAAATTAGAATTAGCCCAAAGTGAAAATTTTCACTTTGAGGTTGGGATTGATTTGGTTGCGATGTGCATGAACGATATTATTACTAGCGGCGCAAGACCTTTATTTTTTCTTGATTATATTGCTACTGGCAAGCTTGATAAGAAAAAATTATTGCAGGTTGTTCAAGGCATTTCATATGCCTGTGTAAAAAATAAATGTTCATTACTAGGTGGGGAAACTGCTGAAATGCCTGGATTTTATTCAAAGAATAAATATGATTTAGCTGGATTTTGTGTAGGAATAGTTGATGAGGACAAGCTTATTAATGGTAAAAAAGTATCAGAAGATGACTTAATAATTGCTTTAAAAAGTAATGGAATCCATAGTAACGGCTTTAGTTTAGTAAGAAAAATTATTCAAAATAATAATCAAATAGATAAAGAATTCGAAAAAGTTTCTCACTTAAATTTTTATGATGAGTTATTAAAACCTACAAAAATCTACAATAATGTTATTAATCAAATGTTAAATGAAAATATAGAAATTAAAGCTATGTCTCACATTACTGGTGGAGGCATTCCAGAGAATCTACCAAGATGCATACCCTCTCATTTTATTCCCTATATCGATACTAAATCTTGGGAAATTCCTACTTTATTTAAATTTTTAAAAGAAAAAGGGATGATTCCTGAAAAAGATTTCTGGAATACTTTTAATCTTGGAGTCGGATTTTGTTTAATTATTGATAAACAATTTAAAGATTCAATATTAAATATTTGTAAAGATCATCAAATCGATAGTTGGGAGATTGGACAGATAGTACGAAAAAAAGATTCAAAAGTTAGTAAATTTTTGCCTGAAATTTTAACTTAAATTTTTTATCTTATTTCTAAAATGAATTTAAAAATTTTTTTTTATACACAAATGAAAAAGTTAGGTGTAATATAATAAAATTAGCACCGAATTATATCGGAAGTTTAAGTATTAAGATTTAACCTTTAATTCAATGCCTTTTGCAAATAATCAAAGAATTACACGTAGACGTAGTTCAGCTGGTCCTACACCTCCCAAAAGACCTATAGGTAATAATTCTGAATTTAGTGGAAGACAAGCTCAGGGTCCAAGACCTACTTTTTTGACACTGAGGGATCATGGGAAGGTGTTTGTTGCTGATTTGCCTAATTTGTCCGATGGTCAATTAGCTCATATTAGTAAAGAAGCTAATGAGGTTTTAAATAGTTTGGAAAAAAGGCTGAGTGATCTTGAGAATGAGCCTAACGTTATTAACCCTGAAAACGATACGCTGATAAAAGCTTCTACTAAAAGAGATGTCACACTTAGATTTATTAAATCCATAGAAGAAGAACAAGAACATAGAAAGAATAATCCTGCTTTGAGAGATGCTGCTTCTGAATCTTTACCTAGAACTTTTCTTGAGGTTGCTAGACATAGATTGCCAGGTGCTACTTTTGATTCACTACTTAGAGAGGCTCTTGAAGCATGCGCAGTTGATGAGAGTGCTGAAGAAAATCAAATTATTGATGAGCCTAAAGAAACTGTAAAAATCATGGACATACCCTCTTCCAACACAAATGCTTCACTTGTTGTTAGTATTGACTCAAGTGATGACTCCAAGAATGGCTCTATTTGATTCAAGAAAAGGGTTTATAAGTTTAAAGGTTCAAAATAGTTCAAAAATTAATGTTCCTCTAAAGAAAGATACGATTTTGTGTAATCATTGTAAAAGGACATCATCAAATGGTGTTAGATGTCTAGGAATGTGTGTCGCAGATAATGATTACTAAAATAGTTCAGCAATATATAGAAAATAATCTGGTGATAATAAATAAATTCATTTAATGTTTTTTATACATGAATATATCAAGTTAATATTTATCTACAATTAAGAAAGGTTATTTTTCTACATATAAATAAGTGATTGTAACTTTTTAGATAATGAGTGCATAAGACTTGAAGTGGGCAAACAAATTTCCTCATATTTTATTTTTCAGAACCTCAAAATATTGAAAAAACAAAACAGTATGTAAAAGTAAAATAGTTTAATAATATTTATTTTTGAGTGACTAATCTTTTCTCCAAAAATATTCCATTAGAAAATACTCGTTACCTTTTAGAGATTGATGGTTTAAGAGCATTTTAGTAGGAGCTGTTATTATCAATCACTTCAACAAAGAAATATTTCCCAAGGGATACCTTGGAGTTGATATATTTTTTGTTATCTAAGGATTTGTAATAACATCATCTCTTTATAAAAGATCAAGTAAAAACTTGCAGGATTTCATTAGTGGATTTTATGAAAAAAGAATAAAACGATTAGTACCAGCACTTTCAATAAATTTATTTACATTCAGCATTTCCTATCCCTGCGCCTAAAACTGCCCCTAAAGGAATAGTCCAACCATATGCATCTCGTTTTGATAAAGATGCTGCAAGTCCACCTCCAATCAATCCACCTAAAGTTTTACTAGTAGTGCATTTTGGAGCAGGTTTATATTTTACATATGAAGTTTGGGGTTCAGGTTTGTGATGATAATAATTAAATACTTTTCGATGATTATTGCATGGGATAGAAACTTTCTCGTTATAAGATTTGACATAACCAGGCGACATTGAATTGCCTGGAATATATTGTTCCCTGTACTCATAACGGAAACACTTGTTTTCGTATGCGTATCCTTTTTGTGACTCATATGCTTCACGATTACTGCGATCTCCAATGCTCTCATAAGCATTTACTGGAAGAGATGAACCAAATATAAGAATTGCGATAAATGTTTTCATTTTAAAAATTAAGATATTTTCAGCAACTCACTCACACATGTCAACATTAAATTATTTATTTAAAATTTAAAGTTTCAATATTATTCTTTGTCAACTGTCACATGTGACAGTTGCTCTCACAATGATTAAAAATAGATAATTTTCTTCAAAGAAATTTGAATTCTCTTCAGAAATACTTTTTCTCATATGAGAGGTGTTAGGTGAACTTATGGGATAATATTAAAAAAGGGAAAAAGTTCGATTAACCTATCACTCACCTACCGCTAAAAACGCTTTGAAATTTAATAATAGATATTCTAAACTCAAGTTTTTGGAAGGGGTTACAGCGAATCTTTTAACCCAAATAATAAAGGTTGCACCCAGATTCGAATTGGGGTATTAATACTAAAAAACAAGACTTTATCTGCAGTTTCAGCGATAATAATTAACAACTAACCGCCCACTAACCGCACATAAAGGTTATTTTTAGTGCTTATTTTTGCTCTTGATTAACTTTTTCGTCAGGAATTTCGGGAGGTAAATGATATTAACTGGCACCTCTAAAGTGTTCCCCTAATGAATAGTTGAGGAAACCTTGAATCAGGAATACAATAGATTGAAGAAAATACAGGAGGATCAACAACAATAATGACAAAAGATTTTGACGATACAAATTGGAAGCAAGAAATATTAGGGAGTTTGGAGTTTAACCAATCCAAGTTTGCTAGTAAGTTTCTCAAAAATGGACCAAAATCATTTATGCAGAGTATCTATCTTGGTTATCTCTACACCAGATGGAAAAAATTGAAAGGATATGACAAGTTTGATCCAAAAGAAAATACAGGGCAAATGCAATCATCATTAAAAGAGTTTTGGAAGAGAACCAAATCAAGATAATTGAAAAGTTCGATATGTAGATTTTCAAAAAAGATCTCACACAGTTGAAGTGCAAATTGCTATGCGTTATAAAAGAATTGAGAACTTAAGTGAGCCTCTCCAAAGCAATTTTCACAAACTAAGAATGTCATTGTTAAATAAATTCTCGATTCAAGATATCATACTCTCAAGCAAAGAGGCATATGAAAAGGAACTCAATAACAAAGGTGTGGGTTCAGATATAGGAAAATCATTATTTAATAAATTCTCGATTAAAGATTTCATACTCTCAAGCAAAGAGGCATATCAAAAGGAACTCAATAACAAAGGTGTGGGTTCAGATATAGGAAAGTCATTATTTAATAAATTCTCGATTAAAGATTTCATACTCTCAAGCAAAGAGGCATATCAAAAGGAACTCAATAACAAAGGTGTGGGTTCAGATATAGGAAAGTAATT